>NZ_JBDVMZ010000008.1:0-255307 GCF_039969895.1 Algoriphagus sp. | reverse complement strand
ATACTTGAATGCAAGAGGTATCGAAGACAGCAGAATGGAAGAGACCTGGTTTGGGGAGACCAAGCCGATCAACGACTGCAACGTAGTATCCTGCACCGAGGCCATGCATCAGCTCAACAGACGTACCGAACTCAGAGTAGGCAAATCCTCCTACACCTACTCAGGCAGAAAAAAGAAAGTAGATACCCTCTAATACCCACTTGATGTGAATAGTAGAATGCAAAAAGAGGCTGCCAATTGGTAGCCTCTTTTTTTTGAATAGTTTATCCTAAAGTTTGAAATTCCGGGTAATTCCCACACTAAGTCTGCTACTGTTTAGAATTTGGTTTCCATGTAGATTTTGCGAGATAGGATATTGATAACTCATGGATACCGTGGTCTTGGTGATGTTAAGATCCATTCCTAACTGCGCAAATGTCACATCTCCACCAGTTAAATTCTGCTCTAAGCTTTCCCAGATATCTTTTTGAGAAGATTCAAAATATAAACCCACATTAGGCGCTAAAAGAATTTTTTCAGTCACCTGAAACTGATGAAAATATATGGCATAAGCATTAAAACTATTTCCAGTTTGGTAATCCTGTGCTCCTATTGTACTCCACTGATAACTTCCGCCAGCATTTACTCCGTGGTTGTTTAAAAACCACTGGTAATTCAATCTGGGGATAAAGGCAAAGGCATTTTTTCCTGGCTGAATGATCGGATCATAATAATCGAGATTTTCGTTGTCTGATTGGATCAAAGCCTGTCCCGTTGGCAGGTTTACAGCAAACCCCGGGCGGATCGTATGTCTTGATTTTTGATTATAAATCAGCCAAATGTAATCTCCTGCCAAAGTTAAATCTCCCCACCCTTGAACAAATAGCGTCGTGTCCCGACTTGGGTTAGGAAGATCAAGAAACTCTTCATAGTAAACCTTATTGAACTCATAAGGAAGTACAGCGGTCAAGTTCCATTTATTTTTTATCGTGAAATTCCCTCTAACTTCTAAGGTTTGATAGGTTTCAAAATCCTGCTTTGATTTTTTTACATAAAGATTATTCCCTTCAGGTTCATGCATGATAACAGGATAGTTACCCCATAAAACCTGCTTTGAAAGCTGCTGTGGATAAGTCAAAACTGACTGAGAAGCGGGTGAAATAGAAGTGTAACTTTTATAGTCATCGAATCCACGATACCTGTAGAATATGCCTACATAGCTCCTGTTCTCAAGAAGACTGTATTCGAAGAAGTTACAACTGTCACAGGCAAAACTTTTTTGTGTTCCGAGAAACCAAAAACAGACTAAACTGAGTAAGAATATTTTTTCGTAAGTAGATAGCATCAATTAGATAGTTGTAAGTGTTTTTGAATAAAAACTGAATCTGTCAGTGAGCTGAGAAATGCCAGCAACGAGCTTTTCTCTTCAGGAGATAGCACAATCCCTCTGATGAGCTGAGGTGCTAGCGACTCATTGATCTGAATTCCGTTTTGGTAATGATCTAGAACTTCCTCCAATGTCTTAAATCTCCCGTCATGCATATAGGGTGCAGTTAGTTCTATGTTTCTAAGCGTTGGGGTTTTATAGGCCCCCATGTCCTTTGGATTGGAAGTAATTCTAAACCTTCCTTGGTACAATCCCTCCAATTCTGGTGGATTAGGATACTCTTTATCCAGTCCATTATTGTGGAAATAGCGATCTGTAAATAGACCCTCTCGGTGACAGCTAGAGCAATTATTTTTATAAACTTGGTAGCCTTTGAGCTCTAAATCACTGAGAGAGGCTTTTCCCATTTGCCACTGATCATACTTTGAATCTTGGGAGATTAGAGTTCTCACGTATTGACTGATTGCTCTTGAGATATGAGCACTTTGGATTAATTCTGATTCAAAGACCAATTCAAAATGCTGCCGGTATTCCACAGAGGACAACAGGTATTGAACTAATTCTTCCAGATTAGCTCCCATCTCATCTGGGTGAGTGAGCGGTGCAAAATTTAAAGATTCCAGATCGTTTGCCCCTCCATCCCAGAACAAACCATCTAGCTGCCAGGCTAAATTAACTAGTGTTGGAGATGTGCGAAGTAAAGCTTGACCAGATACGCCAAGCTTGCCTAGACTTTCCCCATCTGTAAATGCCAATTGAGGCATATGACAGGTAGCACATGAGACCTTTCCGTTACTAGAAAGTTTTGGGTCAAAAAATAGTTTTTTGCCCAAAAGAACTCCTTCCTCTGAGAGAACATTGCGCTCTGGCTGTGGAAATCCACTAACCTGAAGTGTGGAAGATACTTCAGGAATGAAATAATGGACTTGCTGCACTTGCTCGAAAGGATCTATATCCTGTGAGCAGGCAGTCGTCAGTGCTAGTCCAATCAAAAGAAGGAAGTTGGGTAGTGTTTTCATGAGAAAACCCGAGGGAGTTATCTCTCGGGAGTTTTGACTACTTCACAGTAATAAAGCCGTCAGAATAATTCTCAGCTACTTTTCCAGCATTCTCGCCAAACATAATTGTGGTGCTTTCCAACTCACTCAGTTGAAGTGGATATGGATCTAGGAACAACTCATCTAAATTAGAAGTAAGCGTCACTGTGGATGGGATTCCCGCTCTGACTCCTGTTAGTGGTAGCGTGACTGTCCTGTAATTTGGATTGGTGCCGATGTGCATAATCAGCCCCTGTCTTTCGCCAGTAATTGAGTTAGTGAATTCCCCTTCAAATACGACGAATTTGTACCCAGTTTTCCAGCTCCATGCCATATCAGAGTTTGGATCCAAATCTCCCGTTTGATCTATTTTACTGTTTGCTAATTCATCCACACCGATAGAGAAAGTCAGCTGATCATAGCTTGAAGAAGGAATCATTCCAAGATCTATATTTTTGTTTCCGTCATCACTGATTAGATGATAACTGTCCGGCACTATATAACTAGCAGATGTTTTAGAATTAGTCAACACGATGTTTGATAGATAGTATTTAAATTTTTTGGGAGTGAAATCTTCACCTGACGGAAGTGTGAACGACTTTCCGTTGAGCTCCAACGTTTGACCATCAAGCACATGCTCCATAGTTATCTCCATTGCCATCGTGGCCGGCACTTCTACATCCTTACATGAGAAGACACTGAAGATCGTGGCGAATAGGGCTGTATAGATTAGATTTTTCATCTTATTATTTTTTTAATTAAAAGGGTTAGAGAATTTTGAATTGGTAATAAAATCCTGATCTGTTAGCGTGTGGAGAAAGGCTACAATGGCCTTTTTTTCCTCATCACTTAGATGCAATTTGACCGCATCACTGCCATCGGGAACCTCATTGCTGGCTTCTAGAATCAATACATCCAGCGTAGTGCTATTTTGAATATGATCATTGTAATGATCGAGAACCTCTTCCAACGATTGAAACCTACCGTCATGCATGTACGGACCGGTCAAGGCAATATTTCTTAGACTCGGAGCTTTGAATTTCCCTTGATCAAATGGATTAGCAGTGACGTTCATCAAGCCGGAGGATAGCTTTTCCTCTGCATCCAATCCATTGTTGTGAAATCCGGAAAATCCATTAGGGTCACCAGCGATAAGAAAGCCAATATGACAATCACTGCAGTTCCCACCTCGCAGTTGAAGCTTGGGATCAGGATGTGTGAAGAAAAGCTCAAGCCCCAATTTTTCCTCGGGAGTCAGCTCAACTTCATTTCTGATCCAGGCATCGAACTTTGAATTAGCAGAAATCAGTGTTCGCTCAAACTGAGCCAGGGCCTTTCCGATTAACCCAGGCGTGATAGCATCAGTGCCAAAAGCACTTTCGAATAGACTCGGATACCGTGCGTCAGCTTGTAACCTGTTGACGGCTTCGGCGATTGGAAGATTCATCTCTCGCACATCTTCTATCGGCACAATGGCCTGGGCTTCTAGTGTAGAAGCTCGACCATTCCAGAAGAATTTGGTTTGCCAGTGGAGATTAGAAAGTGCCATGGAGTTCATGTCACCTTGAGTGTTGTTTACTCCGAAACTGAACTGATTGCCGTCAGAAAAAGCATTTTGTTGTTGATGGCATGACCCACAGGAAATACTGCCGTCAGCAGATAGCTTTTTCTCATAGAAAAGCATTCTGCCTAATTGCACGCCTTCCTCAGTCAAAGGATTATCTGCTGGCATGGGAATATTCGCCGGAAAATAATCCGGTGCATCCAACATCATCTGTTGAGGTCCATTGATAAGATCAACTTCGGTGTTTTGGCAGGCAAATAGTCCACACACGCAGATCAACCCTAGCCAAGTAGGGAATTGAAATCGCATGTAATGTTAATTTGAAATAAGAAATCGGTTAGCCAGTCAAAAAATCACGCTTGTGGCGGATGGTCGATTTCTTTGGATGCGGTTTGACCAAACCAGCTTAGGTAAAAAGATTGATGAGCAAAAGGCTCAACAGAAAAGAAAGGATGCTGATAGTAGAGGGTGGCGTTTGAGATATAAACTCCAAAATCCTGACTAAAGGTAAGTGCGGTTTTATTTTCTTGCCTTTCCTGTTCTTCCTTCAGTTTTGTCGCCAAGTAGCACTTACCATCACAGTTCATCGTAGGTTTGTCTGTGTTGATACAGAAGTTGTCTATGATGTATTGTTGATTCATAGTGAAGCTCACTTTGATCACCGAGTACACCATACTATTCATTATCAGAATAGCACAAAGCCATATGTATAGCGTGCTTTTGAGCATTTGCCACAAATGTATAGCAGAATTTTATTTTGTGCGCTCATTGATGTTTTTTTATTGTAAAAATTCCATTACCTATTTTTTTAAAATGATTGTCCGCATTTCTACCAGTAAGGTGGAATAAGCAATGTAGCAAATGTTAAACTTAAGCATTGAGGCCGCTTCGGTCATCGGTCTTCCAACCAGCTAAGCAAGGAATATAAGGTGACTGGCATTATTGCGGATAATCATATACCATTACCTATTTTTTTAAAAACAATCCATCACGTCGCTGTCTGTATGAAATAAAAGCCTATATCTTCAATTGGCCTCGACTGAGCTCAGACTTGCTCAGAGAAAAAAGTTATAGTATCTGTGTCATCCGGCTTGCTCGCCGCTATAAATCCCATTAATCAAAAGTCTTCGAGCTATCAGCGATCATCTCGTTGATCTCAGCCATCTCATTTTCAGTCAGATCACGCCATTTGCCTACAGGGATATCCAGATGCACGTTCATAATTCGGATACGCTTAAGTTGGGTTACTTTAAATCCAAAATGCTCACACATTCTCCGTATCTGCCGATTTAGGCCTTGCTTTAGAATGATACGAAATTTGAATTTGCTGATTCGCTCTACTCTACAGGCATCAGTCACCGTGTCCAAAATTGGAACTCCAGCACCCATCAACCTGATAAATTCATCATTGACCGGACGATCTACCGTCACGATATATTCCTTTTCGTGATTATTTTTTGAGCGAAGAATCTTGTTGACAATATCTCCTTCGCTGGTCAAGAATATTAAGCCTTCACTGTCTTTGTCCAGTCTTCCTATCGGGAAAATACGCTGTGGATGGCCGATGTAGTCGATGATATTATCTTTTTCTCCCTTCGTATCTGTGGTGCTTACTATTCCCACGGGCTTGTTAAAAGCAATGTAGGTATGAACTTGTTTTGGTTTTCCCACCGATTCTCCATCGACTGCAACTACATCGATTGGGCCGACTTTGGTGCCTAGTTCTGGAACTTTGCCGTTGATGGTGATCCTGCCTTCCTCTAGAAGCTTGTCCGCCGCACGACGTGAGCAAAAGCCTACCTCACTGAGGTATTTATTGATTCGTATGTGTTGATCTTCTTCCACTAGCGTTGCAAATGAGTTAAGAATGTAAGTTACTCAAACCAACTTAAGGCTGAGTATTTAAACATATCAAGTCTTCGTATTTGGTATATCACTACCACCCCTTTTGGAGGTATATTTCACTTTATCTATTCTCTATTTACCTTATGGATATAAAAATAAATTCAGTGCGCAGGCCGATAAAGTAGAGCGCAAACTATAGGTTTTTCCATAGAGGCGCCCTTATCGAAATCTCTTCATGCTAATAAAACAGATATACCTATGAGCCTTTAGAGGGGATGATTTGAGGCTAAATAAAGATGAGTTCAAATAAAGGAATTTGAACTCATCTTTGTGATTTTTAAGATTCAAGTAGGGACTCAGAGAGGTCTCGGTGCCTAGTTGAATTACTTCAAACTTCCCGTCATTTCCTCAGGTTTTACCCATTCAGTGAATTGCTCAGAAGTCAATAGCTCCAATGCGATGGCCGCTTCTCGTAGGCTTGTGCCTTCTTTATGCGCTTTTTTGGCGATAGCTGCTGCATTTTCATAGCCTATATGCGGATTCAAAGCGGTCACTAGCATCAAGGAATTCTCTAAATGTCTTTGGATCATAGGTGTATTAGGCTCTATTCCAATAGCACAATTGTCATTGAATGATATGCAAGCATCTCCGATCAAACGTGCCGACTGCAGGAAGTTAGTTGCGATCATTGGCTTGAACACATTCAATTCAAAATGCCCGTTTGATCCTCCGATAGTGATCGCTACATCGTTGCCCATTACCTGAGCGGCGACCATAGTGATGGCTTCTACTTGAGTAGGATTTACTTTGCCTGGCATGATAGAAGATCCAGGCTCATTCTCAGGAATCAAAATTTCCCCAATTCCAGACCTAGGTCCTGAAGAAAGCATTCTTACGTCATTGGCTATTTTCATCAGAGAAACTGCCAATTGCTTCAGTGCGCCGTGTGTTTCAACCATTGCATCATGTGCTGCGAGTGCTTCGAATTTATTCTCAGCAGTTATAAAAGGTTGCCCAGCAAACTCAGCAATTTTCTTTGCCACGAGCTCAGAATATCCTTGAGGTGTATTGAGGCCTGTTCCTACGGCCGTTCCCCCAAGTGCTAATTCTGACAGGTGGGATAAGGTATTTCTCAACGCTTTTAGGCCATGATTAAGTTGTGCCACATAGCCACTGAACTCCTGACCAAGCGTGAGGGGAGTTGCATCCATGAAGTGCGTACGGCCTATTTTCACCACATCTTTAAATGCCTCAGCTTTTGCTGCAAGTGTATCTCTAAGTTTCTCTACCCCAGGAATCGTCGTTTCCATCACCATTTTATATGCAGCGATGTGCATAGCAGTTGGGTAGGTGTCGTTGGAAGACTGGGACTTATTTACATCGTCATTTGGGTGAATTTTCTTTTTAGCATCTTCCAGAGAGCCTCCTAAAAGTACATGAGCTCGGTAAGCGATGACCTCATTAGAATTCATATTGGACTGCGTACCCGAACCTGTTTGCCATACGACAAGTGGAAATTGATCGTCATGCTTTCCTTCCAAAATCTCATCGCAGACCTTGCTGATGATGTCAGCTTTCTCCTGTTCCAAGACGCCTAGTTCTGCATTAGTTTGAGCTGCAGCTTTTTTCAGAATCGCAAATGCATGAGTGATTTCAACTGGCATGCGGTTTTTCTCTCCACCAATTTTGAAGTTATTGATGGAACGTTGGGTTTGTGCGCCCCAGTATTTGTCAGCGGGTACCTCTACAGGCCCCATCGTGTCTTTTTCTATGCGGATACTCATATAGGTTAGATTTATTGATTTTTAATTTGCGGGCTAAATTAAGCTCTAATGCTATTTTTCCCTAACTCGTCAAAATGTAATGCTCAATCCTTCATCTGAAAATTGATCAGCTTGTGGAATATTTGGCGGGAAGTTTTGACCTGTCGATTGAAGAAATACATCGCAGTGAGGTAATTCGCCAAGGCCAAGGAAAAGCAAATGGTGGCGTATGAATAGTTGGGAATCACGAGCGCATACATAGCCGTAAAAGCTACTAGTACGATAGACCAAAACGCCAAAAAAAACATAGCTCCGGGGAAAAGCCTGTAGCTGAGGAAGATAATGC
The DNA here is from genome assembly GCF_039969895.1 of Algoriphagus sp. Lineage (GTDB taxonomy): Bacteria > Bacteroidota > Bacteroidia > Cytophagales > Cyclobacteriaceae > Algoriphagus. The sequence continues at coordinate 247,386 of NZ_JBDVMZ010000008.1, read as the reverse complement.
AGCCGCGCGGGGTGCCTTCGATTTTCCCTAAAACCAAGGGCAGAAATGTGTCTGCTCTATTCACCACTTTGGATATTCTAAATCCTCTTCGGCCGATTAGCCCATTGAAAATGATGTTTCCGTTCGCTTGTGTTCTTTGGTCTAGAAAATTGACCTCTTTCGTCACTCGATTCAAGTGCCCTAATACTTCTTCTTTGGAAAGAGCACTTACTAAGGTTTCACTATCGTAGGGCAAAAGATTCAAAACATATTATTTAACGGCAATGCAGGAGATCTCTACATTTACATTTTTGGGAAGTTTGCTTACTTCTACTGTTTCTCTAGCTGGAGGGTTTGATTTGAAGTATTGACCATAGGCCTCATTGATTGTGCCAAATTCATCCATATTTTTAATGAAAATGCTGCATTTCACTACATCTGAAAAGGAGAATTCCGCAGCTCTCAAGATCGCTTCCATATTTTTCATGACTGCATGCGTTTCTTCGGTAATGTTCTCATTGATCAATTCCCCTGTTTCGGGATCAAGGGCTATATTGCCTGAAACATAAAGTGTGTTTCCTGCAAGCACTGCCTGAGAATAGGGCCCAATAGGCGCTGGAGCCTCTTTTGTAAATATGATTTTGTTTGACATTTGAATTACTTTTTTAGGAACTTTAATTTTTAAACTCTACTTACTTTTAACTGCGACGGTTTACTTTTTCTTCGCTTCATTCCAATACACATCCATCTCAGCTAAGGTCATTTCACTCAAGGTTTTTCCAGACTCTTTTGCAGCTTCTTCCAAATACTGAAATCGTTTGATGAATTTTTTGTTGGTTCGTTCCAAAGCTTCCTCTGGATTGATGTTTATAAAACGGGCGTAATTAATCAGTGAAAAGAGTAAATCACCGAACTCCCCGCTTACTTTCTCCAGGTCGATTTCTTTTTTCTCAGCTGCATTGAATTCATCCTTGAATTCCTGCATTTCTTCTTCCACTTTCTCCCAAACCTGACTTTTCTCTTCCCAATCAAACCCAACTCCCCGAGCTTTCTCCTGTATCCGCATGGCTTTGATCAGTGCAGGCAGGGATTTAGGCACGCCACCTAGGACAGATGTATTGCCTTTTTCGGTCAGTTTTATTTTTTCCCAGTTTTGCTTCACAGCTTCTTCGTCATCCGCAGTGACGTCGCCATAGATATGTGGATGACGCCGAATTAGTTTGTCACAAAGCGTGTCAATTATCGTTTTCATGTCGAAATTGCCTTCCTCTGAACCGATTTTTGCATAAAACACAATGTGAAGCAAGATGTCACCGAGTTCCTTTTTGATTTCGTCTGGATTTCCTTCCAAGATTGCATCCGAAAGCTCAAAAGTTTCCTCAATGGTCAAATGTCTGAGGCTTTCTGTCGTTTGCTTTTTATCCCAAGGGCATTGCTCCCTGAGTTCATCCATGATCGTAAGTAATCTATCAAAAGCAGACAATTGCTCGGCTCGGGTACTCAAATATGTCATGGGGTAGGAAACTATGCTAGACTTAGGAACGTTTTCGAAACAAAGCTTTAAATTTGCGCAAATTTATCCGTTATGACAACCGTATTTCTAACACTTGGTTTCGTTGCCTTATTCTTCATTTTGATGTCTGTACGACTTTTATTTCTTAAAAATGGAGAATTCAAGGGGACCTGTGCTTCCCAAAATCCCTACTTGAACAAAGACGGGGCTACTTGTGGGTTTTGCGGGAAAACAGTAGATGCAGACAGCAGCTGTGGTAATCCTGACAATGAAGTCGATAAGGTTCTGGCCAAATTTAAGTAATAAATCTCGGTCCTCCTGGAGGATTTTTCAGTTTTTAACCTAATTATCTTATCATCCGTGTCACTAATTAAATCAATCTCTGGCATCAGAGGAACTATTGGAGGAAAAGCCGGTGATGGCCTAACTCCTATTGATATTGTCAAATTCACCGCTGCTTACGGAGCGTGGGTTTTGGAGAAAACAAACAACCCCAAAGTAATCATAGGTAGAGATGCTCGTCTCTCGGGCGAAATGGTGTCCGGGTTAGTTTCTGCCACACTTCAAGGTCTAGGAATTCATGTGATTGACTTGGGCTTGAGTACTACACCGACCGTTGAGTTTGCTGTTCCTCTGGAGAAAGCAGGCGGCGGAATCATTCTTACCGCCAGTCACAATCCAGTGCAGTGGAACGCATTGAAGCTGTTGAATGACAGAGGTGAATTCATCTCCGATGCTGAAGGCAAGGCGATTTTAGAAAAGGCTGAAAAAGAAGACTTTACTTTCGCTGAAGTGAAAAAACTGGGGAGCTATTCCCAAATCAACGATTACATCGAGCGCCATATTCAGCATGTGCTGGACTTGGAATTAGTAGATGTGGATGCCATCAAAGCCAGAAACTTTAAAATAGTAGTGGATGCGGTAAATTCCACCGGCGGGATTGCTGTTCCCATGCTTTTAAAGGCTTTGGGAGTGACAGAGATCGAAGAAATGTTCTGTACACCTGATGGCAACTTTCCCCATAATCCAGAGCCACTACCTGAGAATTTAAGAGATATTTGCCAAAAACTAGAGCGTGGAAGCTATGATCTGGGTATTGTAGTAGATCCAGATGTAGATAGATTGGCATTTATCAATGAAGACGGTTCTACCTTTGGTGAAGAATATACTTTAGTCGCAGTAGCGGATTATGTGCTTTCCAAGACCCCTGGCAATACCGTGTCAAACCTCAGTTCTACCCGAGCACTACGTGATGTGACGGAGAAAAGAGGAGGAGTTTATACTGCATCTGCGGTAGGAGAAGTAAACGTAGTCAACCAAATGAAAGCAGTGAATGCTGTTATAGGCGGTGAAGGAAATGGTGGAATTATCTATCCAGCATCTCACTATGGACGAGATGCTTTGGTAGGAATCGGTTTGTTTTTGACTCATTTAGCGAATTTTGGAAAGTCTATTTCTAGACTTCGAGCCACTTATCCAAGCTATCATATTTCAAAAAATAAAATCGAACTCACCCCTGAGATAGACGTCGATAATATTTTGCTGGAGATCAAAAAGAAGTATAAAAGCCATCCAATCAACGATATAGACGGAGTCAAAATCGAATTTGAAAAGGAATGGGTACATTTGCGGAAGTCAAACACAGAACCGATTATCCGGATTTACTCCGAATCTGAATCTGAAGCAACGGCTGAGCATCTTGCCAAAAAGTTAATTGCAGACATCAAGGAAGTGGTAAGTGCCTCCATGATCTAAAAGCCATAATAAGACTGTGTGTTTCAGCTTTTTCGTCTGAGCGAAGCTGATCGCACGCTTAGCGAAGTATTAGACCAGCATTGAGGCTACTCCGGTCTTCGTTCTTTAGTCCAGCCGACCAAAAGTGAAAAGAAGATTATTGGTATCTGTGCGGGTAATAATGATAAAGAATATACAACCCAAAAAGAGTGCAATGAAAATCTATTTCGACAACGCAGCCACTACGGCAATGGATGATCGAGTGATCGACGCCATGATTCCGTTCATGAGAGATCATTACGGCAACCCATCTTCTGTCCACAGTTTTGGTCGGGAAGTGAGAACTGCGATTGAGAGATCTCGAAAGAAAGTAGCAGAGCTGCTAAACGCATCACCAGCAGAGATTTTTTTCACCTCTGGAGGAACAGAGGCAGACAATACGGCGATCGTATGCGGAATAGAAAGTCACGGAATTACTCATGCGATCACCTCTCCGCTGGAGCATCATGCGGTCTTGCATACGTTGGAAATGTGCGAGAAAAAAGGCCATATTAAGCTAAGTGTGCTCGATGTGAACGAGAAAGGCGAGCTAGATCTGAATCAACTGGAAGAGTTGCTGAAGGCTAATTCTAAGAGCCTCGTGTCACTGATGCATGCAAACAATGAGATCGGAAACCTGAATGATCTCAATAGGATCGGAACTCTTGTAACGGAGTATGGGGCGTTTTTCCATTCTGATACTGTGCAGACCATGGGGCATTATGTCCATGACATGAAAACTCTTCCTGTAGATTCTATTGTAGCAGGTGGACATAAATTTCACGGGCCAAAAGGGTCTGGATTTCTTTACGTAAGAAAAGATAAGAAAATCCATCCCCTGATTCACGGTGGTGCTCAAGAGCGGAATATGCGTGGCGGAACTGAAAATGTAATCGGTATTATCGGCATTGCAAAAGCCCTGGAGATCGCCTATGAAGACATGGCTGAGCATCAAGTTCACGTTGAAGCTATCAAAAAACATTTCATCCAAAGTTTGACTCAGGAGATTCCGGGAGTAGAGTTCAACGGGCTTTCTGCAGCTATGGACAAAAGCCTTTATACGGTGCTCAGTGTGAGCCTGCCACCATCCGAAGCAAATAGCGGCATGTTGTTATTCAATCTTGATTTGGAGGGAATTTCTGCATCAGGTGGATCAGCTTGCAGTTCTGGAGCCACTGTAGGGTCCCATGTGTTGCGAGCGATCAATCATACTCCAAGCAGAGACGCAGTACGATTCTCATTCAGCCGATTCAACACCCTAGAAGAAGTGGATTATACAGTTGGTAAGTTAAAAGAACTTTACGCTGTCGAAGCTTAAGAAATAAAAAAGGAGCTCTAAGGGCTCCTTTTTTATTTCTTAGTTTTTTCATTTTTCACTTCCATAATTCTCACTTCCCCTTATATCCAATCGCATACGGTGTCCAGATCTCATAGATAGGATCGCCTTTGGAACTCAGCCCACTGTGATGCCATTCTCCATCTTTCACTTCATAGTTGAAATCCAGATTCGCGCCTACACGGCTATCATCACGAGAAAAGAAAGTGATGTTTTCTATATACTTCCCATCTTTGGCTGTATAGGTGCCTCCGCCAGTTCCTGAAAATTCTTTTGTCTCTGAGTTGAAAGCAATCCATTGAAAACGACCGCCACTCAGGATTTTTACCGTTCTCCTGGCACCTGGTGTTGATCGGGAGATCTCCTCACCACGTTTTCTACCTGTAATTACCCAGTTTCTAGTCAAGTCATCTTTCGAATCAGAGACTTTTTCCCAGATTTCTACCAGCATTTTTCCATTGATTTCTGAAGAGATGACCATCTTTTCATTTACCCAGTCTAAGGTATATTTATTCGTAGTACCTACCTGAAATGGATCCAGTGTGAAGAAATCAAGTGTTTCGGTATATTTTCCTTCGTTGTAAGAAAAAGGTCCACCGCCTGCACTGACAAAATGATTATCAGAGATTCTTTTGGCCCCAAAAGCGAAATAGTCATCTTGATAAATTTTGATGTACTCTATGTCTTTCACTTCATTACCGTCCTGATGGGTTAGTTTCCAAGACCCTTCGAGGGACTGGGCTTCTGTCCAACCGAAGAAAAATAGCGCTGCAAATAAGAGGAGAGTTGCTTTCATGATTTATCAGGATTTTATTTATCCTTTAATTTCCACAAGAATTAGGAGAAAACCAACGCCTTATTTATAAGGTCTTAGGCATAGTTGACGAGAAGCATAAGGATGCATCATGAATTCATTCACAGGAGGAAGTTCCAAAAATCAAGTTTTGGCAATGCTTCCACCGAGGCGAATTCATAAAATTAACATGGATAATCAGCTCATAGCAATGGGGCGATCCCAAAAAAAAATCTACCCATTTCAGGCTATTATCCCCATAGAAGAGCACCATTAGTGTAGGATTCTTTATCAAGTGCGCAGGATGGGATTTGTCACTTGCACCAGTATAGATTTGATCTCTTGACTGGAGAGGTAAAAGTGGAGTCCTGTGGCAGATTAGTGGTTTATCCCACAGAATTAGCGAGGGAAGGATTGAAAATAGCACTGCCTTCTAAGGAAAATTTATGAGAAATACCTACCTAGAATCTGTTGATTCGATTGTAATTTTAAGGAATAAGATCCTTAGTATATGAATTGGAAAGATATTGGCGACAGCTGGATATTCATTGCCACACAAACGACTACCCGTTATTTTGTGATAGCAGGAGTGGTGTTTTTTATTTTTTATGTCTTGCTCCAAAGGGCCATGGCTGCTCGAAGAAATCAAACCACCCTTCCTGGCTGGAAGCATTATCGAAGGGATATTGGCTTTTCTCTAATCACGATTTTGATTTTCTCTACCATGGCAACATTGGTTTTCATTGTCTTCAGTGACTATTCTAATTTTTATTGGCCTTGGGATAAGTATGGGGTTATTTATTATTACCTCACTTTTCCTGCAATGTTATTGATCCATGACGCGTATTTCTATGCGACTCACCGATTGATGCATCATCCTAAACTTTTTAGATTGGTCCATCGAATCCATCATTTGTCCACCAATCCTTCCCCATGGACTGCTTATGCATTTCATCCCTTGGAAGCTATAATCGAGGCTGGAATCATCCCCGTCATTGCATTTACCTTACCGGTAAATCCTTCTGCTTTGGGATTATTCTTGCTTTTCCAATTTTTCTTCAATGTGTATGGGCACCTAGGTTTTGAGCTTTTCCCCGCCAAATTTCATAAAACATGGATCGGTAGGTGGGTAAGTACCGGCACTGCGCATAATCAACATCATCAGCATTTTCATGGTAACTATGGACTTTACACTTTAATTTGGGATCGACTCTTTCATACGCTTCGCAAAGATTATGATCAAAAATATGAGCAGGTGACTGCCGGGAAACCCGTGCAAAGTTCTCATAAGGTGAAAGTTTAGTAGTTTATTTTTTAGTAGATTCCATTCACAGGTTGATTTTGAATCGCTAATAATTTATTGACCATTAGTTGAAAGCTGCACTCAAGTCCATGAAAAATTTCCTACTGCTTACCCTCGGGATTACTTTAGTATTGGCTAGTTGCCATGAAAAATCAGTTGAACATGATTACACCGATTGGTCACACTACGGAGGTCCAGTCGATGGCTCACGTTATTCTTCTTTGGCACAGATCACCAAAGAAAATGTAGCCCAACTCGAAGTAGCTTGGATTTATCACACCGGTGATGCCACCGAGCGCTCGCAGATTCAATGTCAGCCTATTGTGGTCAATGGATTGCTATTTGGGTCCACCCCCGCACTGAATGTTTTTGCACTGAATGCAGCCACCGGAGAGGAAGTTTGGCGATTTGATCCATTTGAAGTGTTAGGAGGGGAAAATTCTTGGGCAGGGACAAATCGCGGCGTGAGTTATTGGGAAGATGGAGAAGACAAGAGGATACTCTTTGGTGCGGGAAATTGGCTGATGGCTGTGAATGCACTGACAGGAGAACCTATCCTTACCTTCGGAGACGGCGGAAAAGTGGATTTGCGAAAGGGATTGGATACGGATCGTGAAGATTTCCTTATTGTTGCCAATGCACCGGGGGTGGTTTATGGGGATTTGCTAATTATCGGAATGCGGCTTTCCGAAGGCTTGGATGCTGCGCCTGGGCATATTCGTGCCTACAATATCCGAACCGGCAAGCGGGAGTGGATTTTTCATACTATTCCTCAAGAAGGAGAATTTGGATATGATACTTGGGATGCAAAAAACATAAAGCAGATCGGAGGTGCCAATAATTGGGCTGGAATGACGGTGGATCAGGAGCGAGGAATTGTGTTTGTACCCACGGGCTCGGCTACGTATGATTTTTGGGGAGGCTATCGCAAAGGAGATAATTTATTTGCCAATTCTCTCCTTGCGCTCAATGCATCTACTGGCAAACGAATCTGGCATTTTCAGGCAGTGCATCATGACGTATGGGATCGGGATTTTCCCGCAAATCCAAATTTGATACGGATCCAAAAAGATGGAAAATGGATCGATGCAGTGGCTCAGATTTCCAAGCAAGGGCTGACTTATGTCTTCGACCGTGAGACAGGTGAACCTGTTTGGCCAATTGTAGAAACTCCAATTTCCCAATCTGTTATGCCTGGTGAATTTAGCTCAGCTACTCAGCCAATTCCAACGTTTCCCGAACCCTTTATGAATATGACCTTCGGAGAAAAAGACATACTCAATCTAAAGCCTGAATGGGAAGCTGATATCAGAAGTCAACTTGAAGGTGCAAGTTATGGGGACACTTGGGCGCCGCCTCATCCTGACAAGCCGATTGTACTTTTCCCGGGAATGGATGGTGGTGGAGAATGGGGCGGAGCTTCCTTTGATCCTGAAACTCAGACTTTATATGTAAATGCCAATCAGATACCCTGGCTAATTGGGATGACGCCAAATGCTGATTTTGAAAATATCGGGAAGTCCGTATATACAAACTACTGTGGTAATTGTCATGGGTTAGATCGGAAGGGAAATCCTCCTACAATTCCATCTTTGCTAACTGTTAAAGAAAAATATTCCTACGATTCCCTGGCTCTTTTGCTGCAGAATGGGCGGGGTGCCATGCCTTCATTCGCTCACATTACTGATAAAAACCGAAGGATTTTATTAGAATACTTGCTGGATAAGGCACCTGCTGAAGGAGACAAACAAGAAATGGCTGGAGTTTCCTCCCAGCTTTATCCTCGCTATTACATGGATGGGTATAAGAAGTTGGTGACTAAAGATGGGCTTTATGGATCGAATCCTCCTTGGGGTCTTTTGACTGCCCTAGATATGAAAACAGGGAAAAAGAAATGGCAAGTTCCTTTAGGAGAAATTGACTCATTAAGTGCTGAGGGTTTTGCTCCTACTGGAACTGAAAATTATGGCGGGCCGGTGGTGACAGCGGGTGGAGTGCTATTTATAGCAGCTACCAAGGACGAAAAGATCAGAGCATTTGATAAGGAAACCGGTGAAATTCTCTGGGAAGCTAAACTTCCAGCTTCAGGGCATGCAACTCCCGCGGTCTATGAAATGAATGGAAAGCAATTTCTGGTCATTGCTTGTGGAGGGGGAAAAGGCACAAGAAGCGGTGACGCCTATGTAGCTTTTGCATTACCCGATTGATTCAACTATCTAACCGCCATAATAGGCGGATTTTCGGCCACTTAATTCATCTATCGCAAATTTCCCCGCGCCGAAAATGAAGATGCAAAAGAATACAGTGAAGTATAAAAGAGGTAATTCTTTTTTCCCAAAAGGATCAGATGCATGCGCTACAAAAGCTGCTGTGAGCATAGTGACCATGAGTGGGATTGTGGCCAAACGGGTTTTAAATCCTAAGATAATGAGTATGGCACAGATGAATTCAGCGAAAACTGCCAGGGATAAAGAAACCACAGGCCCAACTCCAAGAAAGTCCATGAATTTGATGGGCTCATCCCCAAACAATCGTAGCAATTTTGGATACCCATGAGTTAACATCATACCTCCAGCACCTAATCTCAGTACTAGTAGTCCAATATCCTCTAAAACTGGTTTCTTCATTATTAGGGGTGAATTTTGATAGGATGAGTATAATTAAGGGTTTGAATTGAAAATTCAAAAGAAATATCCATGATCAGTCTCATGCTGATTTAATCGCAAGAAAAAACGGCAACCTACCAGGTAGCCGTTTGATTAATTGAGATTGGGGTTAAGTATGTTTATTTACCTTTTTTGTTAATCATGGTCATTACAGTTTGACCGATTACTTTCAAGTCAGTAATCAGATTCACTTGACTGAGGTATTTCAAATCCAACATCATTCGCTGACACATTTCTTCTACTGTTTCAGCATATCCGTAGTCCACCTGACCAATGGAAGTAATACCCGGTCTAATGGTGAGTAACCGAGTATAAATTGGCTGTCTTGCTACAATCTGCTGAATGAAATGTGCACGCTCAGGTCTAGGGCCTACTACGGACATATCTCCCATCAATACATTGAAGAACTGAGGAATCTCATCTAAGTGAGTTTTTCTCATAAAATTACCCCATTTGGTAATTCTTGGATCATTGTCAGAAGTCAACTGTGGACCGTTAACCTCAGAATCCACGATCATACTTCTGAATTTAAGAATGAAAAAGGGCTGTCCATTTCTACCAATTCTTTCCTGTTTGTAAAATACGGGACCTTTGGATGTAAGCTTGGTGATAGCCATCAAAGTGAGAAATACAGGCAAACCTGTAACAATAGCAAGAGAAGAAAAAAGAATATCGAATGTTCTTTTTACAAATCTTGTGGTTAATTCTATCCCTTCATTCACTCTTTGTGAAACAGAGCTTCTTGAAATGTTATCTAGCGTGAAAAGGTCAGGGATTATTCGCCCCGCCTGGTAGCCTTTGAAAACAATTTCTTGTTGGTGTGATTGATTACGTATCATTGGTTTAGTCTTTTAAGTCAAATACTGTGGTGCTAGGTAATATCCAATTGGGATGCCAAGCGTAAACAGCCCTATCTACGCCAATAGGGAGCTTTCTAAGATGATTTTAACATTAATTATGTGGAGGCAGTCCACACTGTGAGAGAGATATTCCCTGAGCTAATTTCAGGAGCGGTTCCAATAAGCCTTTGTCATTGAAAAGGATTTGCGAAACTGTACTGGGAGTGATTGGTAATTAAGTCCTAGTTTATAGCCAACGAACTTTGCTCCGGTTGCTATTAAGCATTTTGGAATCAAAAGTGGGTTGTGTTTAAAAGTGTAGTTGAGTTCTGATTTGAGATACTTGAATCCTTCACTTTCTGCCCGGCCAAATTTTTCGAAAATCCATTCGTTATTGACATGAAATACTCCGATGTCAAAATACCGTTTGAATTCTTCAATGGCTGAATAGTTATGTGAGTGGTGTATTTTGGAGTCCGAAAGGTACGCCATTTTCCATCCATCCAACAACATTTTTCCGGCAATTAAAACGTCTTCACCTAAAATAGAGCCACTGGGAAAGCCATTTACTTGAAAAAAGGCAGTTTTTCTATAGGCAGCAAAAGAATTGGAGCAGGAGATCGTACGAATCCCGTAGCGGTCAGCATCTTCCAGACTCTTTATTTTGGACTCAGCAGGGTAATTAAAAAGTCGGGCGTGAGTCTCCAGAACCTTTGCATTTTTGTGTGGAAGTTGGCGTCCATAGACCATTCCCAGTTCGGGATTTTTTTCCAAAGCGCTTACCATTATTGCTAGTGCATCTGGTTCGGCGAGAATCGCATCCTGTGTAAGGAATACAAAAACATCAGCATCCGGAAACATTTCAGCAGCCTTCTGACGTGTCCCGCCATGATCAAAATCCTTTTTATCGATCTGGATTAGGTCGCAGGTGCTTTTATCGATCAGATCCAAAGTTCCATCTGTCGAACCCGAATCGATAATCACCAATCTCGAAATAGCATAGTTCTGCTTAGCCACTCCAGCGAGTACTTCTTTCCAGCTATTGCCGGCATTCAGTGTGGGTATAAAAAGATTAACTTTCATAGGTTAAAAATAAATTTCTGAGACTTCCACTTCTCCATAATTGGCAGTGCCCGATACGAGTTTCTCCTTTCCAATCGAAGCCTTGCCTTTTCCTATCAGAAGCACAGTTTCGGTGTTTTCTATGCCCCTATATTCATTTCCTTTCAGAGTCAGCTGATTAGGATGATGACTTCGAAAAGCTTGGTTTTCTTTTCCTCCTTTGATTGAAGTAATGATATTATCTTTTACGGTCAGGGCTGTGGAATTTTCATCAAAGATGGCTGTGTTAAAGGATTTGATGTGATTTCCTACGATCTGAATATTCCTGGCTGTTTTTCGTAAAACAATGGCAGAAGAATTTTCGCTCAGAATCTCGTTATTCTCAATCAACGCGTCATCGGCCTTTATAATCAGGAGAGTGGGTTTTTTGGATTTATTCTCTATCTTATTTTCTGTCAGATGCAGCTTACCTTTCATGTTTAAGTTGATCGAGGCATTCGAAATTCTGTTGTTTTCAATGTCCATTTCTTTGACATGAATTCCGTCAGGGAATGAGAGTGAACCCAGCTCATTATTTTTGATTTGGATTTTCTCAGCCTTGGTATTTGCGATCAAATTGATACTACTGAACCTGTTTTTTTCCAGAACCAATTCCTCCAGATCGAGCGTGACTTCTACTTGATTGTCTGCCCAGTTATCTTTTGCCAGGATCACGCCACAACTTTCCACATAGATCGCCGGGCGGTTGTTTCGATAGGCTTGATTTTTATATAATAGCACATTGGATATATTAATCAGCGTCCCGATACCGGATCCATCAGGAGTTGATTCTCCCTTGACAAAACCATTGTCGCAAGAGATATTATAGGCAATCACACAGGCTATGTCCATCGCTTTTTCAGGTGAGCGATTATTTATATCCACCGCATCAGCAGCGTTGGAGTCGAAGATGTTGTTAGTGAAATTATAGTCTTTTTCTTTGCCTTTGTCGCCAAAAGCTACCTGAATCGCCGACATCCCATTGTGATGAATGACATTGTCTAGGACTTCTATATTCCGGCTTCCATAGATGAAAATACCATTTTCTCCATTTTGATAAATCTCTGAGTTCCGAATGGAAATGGTGTTGCTGGAAAGAATTCTTATTCCAGTGCCAGGCTGATAACTGTGAGTTTCGGACCGTGGCTTCCCAAAATGATGGATTTTTGAATTCACGATTTCAATCCCGCTTGATTCGAAAGTCAGAATACCAGGATATGCCCGTAACTTGGTAGAGTCACCCGTAAGGTTCGTATTGTAAACACTGATTTGATGACACTTGAGAAGGTAAATTCCCTCATTTTTGGATTCCCCACGCAGAGAAATAGTTACATTTTTCACTTCTTGACCCAAAATTAGTGGGTTTGGGGAATTCTGTTTTTCCATGGAATAGGCTCCATCTATAGCAGCTGAATGATGCTTGATCAGCCCTTCGGAAAGAATATTCACTCCAGATCTAAGTAGGAGAGTGCGAATCAGATATTCACCCTCGGGGAAAAAAACTGTGTCTCCTTCTGATGCTTGGTCGATCACTTGCTGAATGGCCTCAGTCTGGTCATTTTGGGAATCAGCCGAAACTCCAAAATCCAAGATGTTTAACTGCTTATTATCGCTAGCTGAATCTGTCTGGCAGATGGCCGTGAATGGGAAGGAAACAAGAAATAGTAGGAGGAACTGAATACGCATTTTCATGAGTTGGTTTAAGAGAGAATGGTCTCCCAGGTTTCAGCAGCTGTTTTCTCCCAGCTAAATTCCCTTGCTCTTGCCAGTCCTTTGACGATGCATTCCACATAGAAATCCTCATCATCCACGAGTTTTTCTATACCGGATTGTATGGCGCCTACTTCGTGAGGATTCACGCAAAGCGCAGCTCCACCTGCGATCTCTGGGAGCGAACTGGTATTGGAAGTCAAAACCGGAGTGCCGGAAGCCATGGATTCTATAATTGGTAAGCCAAATCCTTCCATCAGCGAGGTAAAAAGGGTGGCATGAGCACCTTTGTACAACTTAGGCAAATCTACTTCCTCGATAAAACCCAAAAACCGAACCCTTTTCTGAATTCCCAAGCTGCCTATCAATATCGCCAATTCTGGATCTTCGTTTCCAGAAAGGTAAAACATGAAGTCATTTGGAATTCTTGCTTTCGCAAAAGCAGTTAGCATCGCCGGTACATTCTTGTTTGTCCGACGATTGCCCACATATAGAAAATAGGGACGAATGCTCACGAATTCCTCCTCATTCTTCAGAAAATGATCATCCACTCCGTTGTAAATCACTCGGATAAGCTCATCAGGAATTCCGAGGATTTCTACCAGCTGACTCTTGGAAAAATGGGACACTGTGATGATCTTCTTAGCTTTTTGCGCCAGCCTGGCAATCACCTGCTCATAGTAAATCTTATGCAGTTTTGAGTAGTAAAACAAATGCATCAAATCATGAACAGTAAAGATGAAAGGCACCTTAGAAAAAGCTGGTGGCATAAAAGATGGACTGTAGAATACCTCAGCGTTTGATTTCTTTATTTCCTCACCCAGCATGAGCGGGGAAAGCAAGCTGCCGAGACCCATTTTGCTTTTCACATATTCACAAGAGACCTCAGCGGGTGGATAGTTCATGACCTCCTGATACAATCTGCCAATCCCGGTATTTCCCGCCCAGCGACTATCGACTAATATCTTTTTCCGGCGATTCATAGGCTGAGTTTTATGTTTTTGAAGTCGATTTCGAGCAGGCTTCCGATGAGGTAGCTTAAGCACAGATACATGATTATATCATTGTCATAGCCGGAGTATAGAATCATCATGATGGCGATGATTGGGAGGAAAAGTGCTGACCAGAGCTTATTATTTGATGTCCTTTGCCAGCAATCCTTGATAAACCACACGAAAAAAGCCAGATAGGAAAAGAACCCTATAATCCCCATCTGTAGATAGGTGGAAAGAAATGTATTGTGAATATGGGGTTCACCTCGGTAGAATTCAGCGTTTTGCTTCAAGAATTCAGGAGCACTCATAAAGCCATTTCCCAAAGGCGATATCTTGCCAAAATGCTCGAAGAAAGCCGTCCAATAGACTAATCGAATTCCCATTCCATCATTGGAAGAAGTCAAAGAGTCCACCCGGATTATTTTCTGAAGGACAAAAGGAATAGTCACAGCAAGTAAAATGAGCAGTGCGATCTTCCATTTTTTCCCTAAAGAAAACCACAAAAGCAGGAATACTCCGATCAGCAATGCGACGATAGGCGTGCGCGACAGACTCAGAAATGCAATCAAAAAAGCAAAGAGAATTCTCCAGCTTGAGAGCTTGCTTTTCAAAACCACAGGGATGCAAATGAATGAAAATGCCATCAAAGCGATCCTGCCGCCAAACATGTTTTTGTCCTCTAGACCCCAATAAAATAGGGATGGATTGTAAAGTGTGCTAGCCTCACCGGAGGAGTCGCTACCAGTGATCAGTCTGAAATCGTACGCTTGATGATAGCCCAACAGCTGAACGAGAGAAAGTGCCAAAACCGCAAGGAGAACCATATCCAGCTTGGCAATCAGAGACTCATTATCGCGCGAGCCTAGCCAATTCACAGCGAAAAAAAGAAAGAGGAAATTGATGACGAGTTTGATGATATTTGTCAGGGCTAGCGCCTCTCCTGGATAGTGAAAAAGAAAGCTCAGGACGGCGTATAAGCTAAAAAATGCAAGGGCTACGGACCATTTTGGAAATGTGAGTTGGGGAGTTTCTCTGTAAAAAAAGAAGGAATTGAGTAAGAAAAGTGCCGGATAGATTTTGACCGGTAGGAACATGGAAATCAGAGAAAGTAGGAACAGGTATTCCGCTATGGAAATAGCTTTCCAATCATTTCCTTGAAGTTCGGAAATTGGATTTGAAAGAGTGATTTCAGGAGTGCTCATTTCGAAATTACCGTTTTTGACCTTTTAATGCCTGTTCTAAAACCGATTCATATTCTCCTATCAGCCGATTTGCATCCAATATCGACGCTACCGATTCCCTAGATGCCTGGCTGAATAGATTGTATTGCTCCGGGTTCTCGTACAGAAAACTCATGGCAGAACTCAGAGAATCTGGATCCTCATCGTAGCAGTACAACCCATTGATTTTATCTTTGACAGTTTCCTTTAGCCCACCTCTTTTGTTTGCGATTACGGGCACGTGATTAGCCAATGCCTCGATTGCCACCATCCCTAGCGGCTCTTCCCAAAGCGAGGGCACGATAAGCACGTCGATTTCTGAGAGGAATTCTGTAGAATTTACGTAGCCTAGAAATTCGATTTTGGAGTCTTGCGCCAATTTCTTCAGCTCATCTTCATAGGCTCTCTCTCCTTTTCCGGCGATACTTAAGCTCGCATCGAAATTTAATTTTTTGAATTGCTCGATTAGCCAATTAAGTCCTTTTACTCGCGAGAGCGTTCCTAGGTATCCAAATCGGATGGGTTGGTTTCCCAGCCTAGCTGATTTAGGAGGTGGATTTGAAATAGTGCGGGTATTGTAAATGATGTGTTTGGAAGCATTTTCGAAGTATCCGAAAGAAATAAATCGCTCCAAAATACTAGAGCTGATTCCTACTACAGCGCTGACTTGTTTGGACTTTGCGGCATGCTTGCTTCGCAAAAGCTTACAGCTGAAACATTGATTTTCGCAGGTTTGCTCATTTTTGAACATGTTACTGTTTGGGCAAAGCAAATACAAATCATGCAACACCTGAACGATGGGAATTTCAGCTTGATAAATTGGTTTCCATACTTCGGCAGACCATCCAGCAAGATTGTGACAGGAAACGATGTCGGGATTCTCTATCTTCAACACTTCTTCTACTACACGTGACATTTTTTCGTTGGACTGGTCCTGATAGTGCCAATTAAGCCCCGCTAGTTTATTTCTCTTGACATTTGAATAAGGCCAATAAGAATTTTCTAATCCAGCTCTATATACTTTTATCCCATCTACGTTATGTTGATGTAGGCCTTTTTCGGGCATCAAACTCAAGACTACGACTTCGTGTCCGAGAGATTGCAAGCCTTCCACGATTAGTTTCAAGGAAATCTCTGCACCACCTTCGATCAATGGACTATAAAGAGTGTTGATGTATAATATTTTCATTGTTGGATTTAGCTGAAAAAGGACATCAATTCAATACGCTTTCGTAAAGCGTGAGTAAGCAATCGGTTACTTTCTGTTTGTTGTTTCTCTCTTGTACCAAATCCCTCATTCTATGGCCTTTTTCTATCAGAGCATCTGGATTTGTCTGATGAATCTGAATGGCCTTTTGAATCTGTGTTTCTAATGCTTCCATATGATCCACTTCATCGCTATAAGAGTAGTCAAAGACATTTTCACCTCCATCCAAGTCATCAATAGTGCCAATTCTCGGGCAGATAACGGTCCTCCCGTAGGAAAATCCCAGAACTACAGTTCCTGAATTTAAGCTGCTTTCCAGGGAATATGGCAGAATGAGAAGGTCAGATTGATGAATTAAGCTAGGTAGTTCGGTGTCAGGAATAAATTTCAGCTCCAAAGTGAGGTTACTTATTCCTTTTGCCAATTCTTCCAATTCACCTTTGTATGAGTCAGAATTCGGGTTTCCTGCGATTGTTATGTGTGTTTCACTTTCAAACCTTTTCGCCATTTGAAGGAGAAGTTCGATGTTTTTATAAGGTTTGATCGCACCGATGAACAAAAGTTGCAGTCGTGGTTTTTTTCTCTCCTTGCTTTCTGGAATCAGCGGCCCATACACCTCAATAAAATCCGGATGCGGAATATGGACAATCTTGGCTTTGAGATGCGGATATTGACTACGCAAAATCTCCTCAGAAACTTTGGAGTGAATCACTACCGCATCGGCTTGAGCAACAATTTTTTTTGTAAGTGTACGGCTTAATTTCCCTGATTTTTTTTCGTGGGAAAGTCTATTGTGCATCGTCCAGACGAGTTTCTTTTTCCCAAATCGAATCGCGGCAAGAACTACAAGCTTTCGAAAGTAGCTCGTCCACATACGTTTCGCACTGCTGTCGTCCAGATTTTCAAACCAATTCAAATGAAGTAATTTGATGGACTGATAATGTTTGCTTGACGAAAGAAAATCATCCAATGGGTTCACGTCATACCCATGCTTTTCCAATCCATTGATTAGAATAGCTATGTATTTGTTTTCCTTGTTTTCGCAGGGATTGAAGATGATTTTGGTGCGTGAATCCATTGTGGTTAAGTGGTTTTTGAATTCATGCTTTTGGCCAACGCGACTCCGATGTCTTTGATCGATAAACCAAATTTACCCAGCGTTTTCATCCAATTTTTGGCTTTCTGCATAGGATTACTTCGCATAGAAAGCATCATGGTGTACAATTTCTTATCATGCATATACCTGTCTTTTTCCTTCAACAAATGCTGATAAATCACTTTTTCTGAAGGATGCGGAGGATGAATTCGCATGAATTCTTCAAGCCAATCTGAGTAACTCAAATCTGCCATCATTTTGTGAAGATCATTTCCTGTGGAGGTGATCGAAAGACGGTTGCTGCGATACTCAAAAACAGGTTTGTTGGTATGCGCAATTCCTTTCTCAGCTGAAGCGATAAAAGCCGTGATGTCATCGGAACCCCAAGCCAGCGGCAGTTTGTAGAATCCACCCTGAGATCTGAGCGCGGAAATGTTATATAAATAATCTGAAATGTAATTTGAGCGAAGCTGACGTAAGCGGTGCCAAATGGAATCGTAAACGTATTCAAAAGCAGGAAGCGCTGGAGTCAGCACGACATCGTTGCCATAATCATCGATGATTTTGCTGCGGCAATGATAGACATGAAGTGTAGGGTGACTATCAATCAAACGGGAAAATTCTTCCAGATAGTCTGGAGCCAACCGGTCATCATCACCCATTATGACGAGGTATTCCCCAGTGGAGAGTTCCAGGCATTTATTCCAATTGTCCACCAGATGGTATGCGCCGACATTTTTTTCGTTCTTAAAATACCTAATTCTAGGATCTTGGTTTCTCTCTACAATTTCCTCAATTGGCTCGGGAGAGAAGTCATTCAGAATGATCAGTTCAAAGTCCTCAATAGTCTGCGCCAAAATACTATCAATGCATTCTTGCAGGTATTTGCTCTTGTAGGCAGGAATACAAATCGAGAATTTATGCTTACTCATTGGGTGTTTTTCGTTTCAAAATTTTCAATCGGAGAAACTCAATGTCTTCCGATTTGATGATAAACATAACGTGTAGCGCGGCAAAAACCGTAGTGAAAATCACTGAGGAGATAAGCATTGACCACCAGCCTAAAGGGAATTCAAACCATTTTTTCACCCCAAAAGCCAGAGCAAAAGCAAAAACAGAAGCTATGACCGATGGTGTGAAAGCTCCAAAAAATATCTTCAGACTATCGAGGTTCAATACTTTTGGGATGTAATAAATATAGAAAAAACCGATCTGAATCAGCATATAAGCCAGATAGCCTAATACTGCCGCACCTACATTCAGGGTGGGAGCAAGAATGATTGTAATCGGAAGCGATAGAATACAGGCCATCGCAGAAGAATAGATCAAGAAGCGGGTTTTGCCTGAGGAAAGCACCAAACTAGCCACCGGAGTATTGTGCATATTCAGCAATACAGTGAGCAACCAAATGTTCAGCCATACCGACAAATGGAGGTAATCTTTCCCCATGTAGAGGAGTAGGATCGATTCAGAATTAAGCACAAGTAGAAAAACGATGAAACTTAAAAAAATTGAAATATAGCGGGTGGCTGTGAAAACCAGCTTCTCCATTTTGGTTTGATTTCCTTCCTGATATACTTTGGAAGCTGAGGGCAAAAGCACCTGAAGGAATATCGTTCCGAAGGAAATAATCAGCATCGCTATCGTCTGTATCACCCGATAATCCGTCAATACATCGATGCCGGAAGCGTATTTAGCCAGTAGAATTGGACGTAATTCATTGGCCGTAAGCTGGAAAAGCCCCATCAGGAAGATTGCAGAACTATAGCCGATGATCTCTCTGAATATTTTCCCATCCCATTGTGGTTTAATGAGTTGGCCTAGGGGGATAGGGAAGACTCGGAGTTTTAGAATATTCAGTGGTATCGGGACGAGCGTGGAGATCGTGTAGAAAAGAAAGTATAGTGGCAGCGACCACTTGAAGTGAATTGCGGTAATAGCTACTACAAAATTCAATACACTGCTGACCACCGTCACGCGATTGACGTAGCCCAGTTCATCTTTGGCGCTGAGCAGTTGGATGATGACATTCGACAGCCAGTTCAAAACTGTACTTGCCGATAGAATGTACATCATGATCCTGTAAGTAGGAATTTGATCAGAATTCAGGTTGAAGAAAAACTGGCCATAGTTGGCCATGAATATGAAAATCAGCGCGTTGACCAGGCCAATCGTCCCGTAGAAAATGATGCTGGATCTTGAAGCTTTTCCGATATTTTGCCAGTCAGCTTTAGCTTCCCACATGGAGAAAAAGCGTACAGATCCGACGTTCATGCCGAGATCCATCAGCCTCAAATAAGCGTTGAGCGAAAAAGCCAACGCGATCAATCCGTAGTCAGCTTTGCCATAGTAGCCAACCAAAAGCGGTATGGTTACGAACTTGGCGGCGGCATCCAGAATTTTTGCTAAAATCCCCCAGACTGAACCTGAAAAAATACGATGAACGGCAACTGGTTTTGTACTCAAAATAGTCTTTGGATGATATTATGCTGAATTTACAACCTACTTACCAAAAATAGTTCCTGAGGTTAATTTATGCAGATTTAAAATCGAGTACCTTTTTTGTAAAGATTGCAAAGACAAAGACAAACTCAACCTCTAAGAAACGGTTTATTGCTAATTCCAAGAGGCTTGAGGTTCAGAATAAAGGGCCATGGACTAACATCTATGGACTATTGACTAAAAATGTACACATGACAAAAGTCTTAATTATAGGAGCGTTCGATCGATACAATTACGGCGATCTACTTTTTCCATTGGTGATAGAAAGACAGCTCAGTACCTATGGAGAGGATTTTCAGTTTGAATATTTCGGTCTGGTGGAGAGTGATCTTTCCAGGGTTGGTGGCTTGCCGACGAAGGGGTTACAGAAGTTTTATAAAGCCTGTAGTGATCCAAATGATCCTGTGCACGTGATTATCGCGGGTGGTGAAGCTCTTGGAGTGACTTGGAATTCATTGTATGCGGCTCTGAATCCACTTTTCCAGCGAATCAATAAGAGGCATGTGCGAGTCAATAAAGTGTTGGATCTGAATGCCTGGACTAAGAAAATCTTAAAAGGGAAGACCACACTTCCTTTCGTTTTTGATAAATCTGACTTCGCTGGCGTCCAATCTGTGACTTTGAATTCCCTCGGTGGTTCAGGGCTTGGGAAAGCACTTTTTGAGAAATACGATTTCCTGAAAGAGAAGCTTCAGAATGCTGATTATTTCGCTGTAAGAGATCAGCTGACCGTGGATAATTTATTTAAAAATGGCCTAAAGGCTGATCTTTTTCCAGATTCTGCCATCCTGATGTCGGAGTTTTATCCATTGAATTTCCTACACAAAAATGTGACTCAGGAGGTAGCTGGATATGTCGCTGAGCACTCTGGAACGTATGTTTTTGCACAAATTAATAAGAAAACAACGCGTGGTCACGAGCAGACGATTGCAAGTGGATTGGACGAAATTTACCAAAATGGCCAAACGGAAATTTGCCTTTGTCCAATTGGGAAAGCGCTGGATCATGATGACCACGAAGCCTTGCAGGAGCTAGGATCGCTAATGCACAGTCCTTACACCTACTTCGATGCTGATAATATCTGGGACATTATGTATTTGATCGCGAACGCAAAATGCTACGTGGGGACGAGTTTACACGGGGCGATTACGGCTATGAGTTTCGCTGTGCCACATGTGGGTCTGAAAGTGGAGAAACTCGGTGCTTATTTAGCAACTTGGGGGTTGAAAGGCAATCAGCGCTCCATCGAATTCTCGGAAATCTATGAGCAATTCAAAGTTGCGACAAATGCCACTAAGGAAGAGCTGGAAGCATCCAGAGATCGGCAATTCACTGAGATCAAGAAGGGATTTGATAAGATGGTGAAAGTGTTGGAGTCAAATTAAGAGCAGTTTTTACTCATTTTACATTATTTCAAACTAAATATTATCCGTGATTTTTGTGATTTGAATCACAAAAATGGTATAAAAAGGGATTTACGATTTCAGTACACAAACGCGTTTTTTTATTCAACCTGCCAGCTTGTCACCCTTTCATACCAAAGAATTATTTGTCATTTGACTTTTAAGACTTTTAAGTTTCATTATTCTAACAACATTCCGCCAATCTGCGAAATATCCTCTTTCGGTACGAAGGTTGTTTTTAACCTGTCAGGTTAAATAAGTTAAACCTTTATTTATCAAATTATCAACATTTAAAAGCTGTAATTCAATTCTGATTTGTTTCCACTTCAGTCCCTCCACACGGGAGAGCCAGTTTTGGGAAAAATCAATTTTATATAAAGAAAAGCAAAATGTCTAAGCAAAGAATTCTCATCAAATATGGTGGGAATGCGATGGTCAATCCCCAGTTGCAGCAGGAAATTGCAGCACAGATTTTTAAACTTCATAAAGCGGGATTTGAAGTCATCCTAGTTCACGGAGGTGGACCATTTATCAATAAAGCATTAGAAAAAGCAGCCATCAAATCGCAGTTTGTGGATGGCCTCAGAGTGACGGAAGCAATTGCTTTCGCAGAAATCCAAAAAGCTCTGATCGGAGAGGTGAATGCAAATCTGATCTCCACGCTTAATCAACAAAAATTAAAGGCTGTTGGTCTTTCCGGCAAAGATGCCGGGATGGTTCAGGCAAAAAAGTACCAACACCAATCTTCCGATGGACAAGAGGTTGATTTTGGTTTGGTGGGCGAGATTACAAGAATTGACAATTTCTTGGTCAACTTACTTTGCGAGGCCGGATGTGTACCGGTGGTGGCTTGTATCGCTGACGGAGCAGATGGACATTCTTATAATATTAACGGCGATACTTTTGCCGGAAAGCTCGCTGCTGCGGTTCATGCAGAGCAGCTGATTGTATTGACTGACGTGGATGGACTTTTTCTCAACTATCCAGATCCTGAATCAATAATCAAAACCCTCAATGAAGATGAGGTCCGATCACATATGGGCTCAGTAATTCAAGGAGGTATGATTCCAAAAATTCAATCTTGTTTATTGGCATTGAATGAAGGAGTGAAGAAAGCAATCATTCTGAATGGAACTAAGCCTCAGCAACTATCTGATTATGTGATTGATAATCAGAAAATCGGAACCACTATTACTCTCAAATGAACTATGACTAATCAAGATTTATATTCTAAAGACAAGGAAAATTATCTTCCAACATTCAACCGCATGCCACTGGCATTCATCAAAGGCAAGGGCAGCCGGCTCTGGGATGCAAATGGAAAGGAATACATAGATTTATTGGCTGGAATAGCTGTGAATAATGTAGGCCATTGCCATCCGCACGTGGTGAAAGCAATTCAGGAACAAGCGGCTCAGTTAATTCATATTTCCAATTTTTTCGTGAGTCCACAGCAAGTTGCGCTGAGTGAATTGCTGGTGAAAATGTCAGGTTTGGATCGGGTCTTTCTTACAAACAGTGGCGCAGAATCAGTTGAGGGAGCTATTAAAATTGCCCGGAGATATGCGCATAAGCAGGGTAAAGGCGGAAAAGTGATTTCCATGCAAAATTCATTTCACGGTAGAACTTTAGCGACCATAGCAACTGGTCAGAAGAAGTATCAACAAGGTTTTGGGCCTATCCCAGCCGGTTTTACCCAGGTTCCTTTTAATGATCTTGCCGCTGTAGAAGCAGCTATCGATGGTGAAACTGCGGCAGTGATAGTTGAGCCGATACAAGGTGAGGGCGGTGTTGTTCCTGCGGAAAAAGCCTATTTGGAAGGACTGCGAAAGGTGTGTGATGAAAAGGGCATTTTGCTGATTTTTGATGAAATCCAATGTGGAATCGGTAGAACAGGAAAATGGTTTGCGAAGGATCATTTTGGAGTGCAGCCGGATATCATGACTTTGGCTAAAGGCCTAGGTGGAGGTGTGCCGATTGGTGCTTTGCTGTGTAACGAAAAAGTTGCGAGCGCCATTGAGTTTGGGGATCATGGAACAACCTTCGGGGGAAATCCTCTGGTATCAGCTTCGGCAATAGCTACGATAGAAGTGATCAATGAGGAGCAGCTTTGCAAAAGAGCAACTGAAACCAGCGAATGGCTGAGAGGAAAATTAGCTGTTCTGATCGAAAAGCATGAGGAGCTTGAGTCCGTCAGAGGATTAGGGTTGATGCTAGGGGTGAAAATGAAATCGGAAGCCAAACCCTATGTCCTGCGATTACTTGAAGAGGGAATTGTGACCAATGCCACGGCTGGAAATATTCTGAGACTAGTTCCTGCATTGAATATCAGCAGAGATGATCTGAATATTTTCTTGGAAAAACTAGACAAAACCCTATCTGAAACCACCGTATCCGCCTAATATGAGCACGCAAAAATTAAAAGTAGCCATAGTCGGAGCATCTGGATTCACGGGTTCTGAGTTGGCGAGGTTACTCCTCAATCATGAAGGAGTTTCTATAGAAATGATCACTTCGGAGTCACATATTGGCAAGCCATTTTCTGATTTGCACCCGCAGTTTGTGGATAGGTTAGCTATTCCTTTAGTCAGTGCTGAGGAAGTGAGCAAGCAAAAGCTTGATGTGATTTTCTTGGCCTTGCCGCACGGGGTTTCCATGGATTTTGTGGCAAAATGGAAGGATTCAGGAGCGAAGATTATTGACCTTTCGGGTGATTTTAGACTTTCTAACAAGGAAGTTTACGAAGAATGGTATAACAAAAAGCATAGCTACCCGGAAGGATTTGCAACAGCAGTATATGGTTTGCCAGAGCTTTTTGCTGATAAAATCAAGTCTGCAAATCTCGTTGCTAACCCAGGTTGCTATCCAACAGCATCTATTTTAAGCATGGCTCCGCTTTTTGCGAAGCAGCTGGTCGAAGAAAAATCTCTGATCCTCGATGCAAAGTCGGGTCTAACGGGAGCCGGGATTAAGGCGAGTGCTACGACACATTTTTCTAATGTCAATGAGAATTTCAAGGCTTACGGCATCGCTGGTCACAGGCATACAATAGAGATTGAAGAGCAATTGGGTGGATTGGCAGGTAGCCAAACTGCGGTTCAGTTTACTCCGCATTTATTACCTGTGGATAGAGGTATTTTGGTGACAGCTTATGCCAAAATCAAAGGCGAAATGAATCAGGCAAAATTGACTGAGATCTATCGGGATTTTTACCAAGACAAGCCATTTGTAAGATTGAGGAATCAAGCTCCAGGGATCAAAGATGTGCGCGGAAGTCATTTTTGCGATGTATTTCCAGTTTGGGATGCAAGGACTGAGCGTGTGATTGTGATCTCGGTAATTGATAACTTGCTAAAAGGCGCAGCTAGTCAGGCGGTTCACAATATGAATTTGATGTTTGGATTGACGGAGTCTGAAGGATTGAACCAGGTGCCATTGAAGCCCTAAGTGATTTAGTTAAGCTGATTCAATCATTAGTTAGTTTTTGGGGAAAATTCAGGATAATTAAAATCTTAATAAGAAAAAGATGATTAAAAATATAACAAACGTACGCGGCATCAAATGCTGGGGTGCACATACAGGAGTGAAGTCAATGAAGCGGGATTTGGCGATTATTTACTCCGAAGTTCCTGCCGCAGCGGCTGGGACGCTGACACAAAATAAAGTTCGTGCTGAGCCTATCAAGATTACTGAGAAGAATCTGGCTAATAACAAGGCACAAGTGATTATTTGCAATGCAGGAAATGCCAACGCCTGTACCGGAGACCAGGGACGAGAAGGAGCTGAGGCAATGGTAAAAGCTGCGGCGGAGACTTTAGGGATTTCGGAAGAGGATGTGATCGTAGCTTCCACAGGTATTATTGGGGTGGAGTTTCCCACCGAGGATGTAGTGGAAGGACTGAAGGTAAACATCCCAAAACTTAGCGGAGAGCTACGAGCCGGGTCATTTGTGGCGAATGCTATTTTGACTACGGATACTTTTGCCAAAGAAGGCTTTATTGATTTTGAGTACGATGGAGTAAGGATCAATATGGGCGGTGTAGCCAAAGGCTCTGGCATGATTCACCCGAATATGGCAACTATGCTAGCTTTTGTGGTGACTGATTTTCACATTGATGAGAAATTACTTCAGGAAGCTGTTTCTTACTGTGTGGATCGTTCCTTCAATATGATCACAGTAGATGGCGACACTTCTACGAATGACATGGTCGCTGTGATGGCTAATGGCTTAGCTGGAAATAGGAAGGTGACTTCTGAAGAGGATCCAGGCTATGCTATTTTTCTGGAAAAGTTATTGGAGCTTTTAACTCACTTGTCCAAACTGATCGTGTCAGATGGTGAAGGCGCATCTAAATTTATCGAGTACAGAGTGAGCAAAGCCAGAACAGAAGCTATTGCCAGGACTTTGGTTCGGGCGATATCGGATTCTACTTTGGTGAAAACAGCCATGTTCGGTCGAGATCCTAATTGGGGAAGAATCGTTGCGGCTGCAGGGAATGCTGGCGTTGCTTTTAATTACAAAAAGGTGAATCTTTTCATTGGCGATCAAAACCATCTGGTGCAGGTGCTGGACAAGGGTAACCCGGTGGAATTTGAGAAATCCTATATGAAAAAGCTATTGAGAGAATCTCACGTGAGAGTACATATGGAACTCAACACTGGAGAGGAAGAGGGGATAGGCTGGGGATCGGATCTGACAACCGACTATGTGATGTTCAACTCGGTTTATACTACGTGATAAGTATTTTTCCTCCGGGTTAAAAGTTATCCTGCTTCACCAGAAGCAGGATTTTTTATGTGCTTCTAATCAATTTTTTCGAAAAACGCTTCTAGGTCTAGCTCAAAACCGGGGATACAGGCTGAGCTTATTATATCACCATGAGAAAAGAGTCGCGAAGGCTGATATTTTCCATTTATTAAACTATAAATTATCATGGTCTCTTCAGATGGATGAATAATCCAGTATTCCTTGACACCGGACTCTTCATACACTTCATATTTGTTTCTTAACTCCTTCTTATTATTTCCTGGGGAAAGCACTTCTACTATCAGATCCGGCGCCCCGACACATCCTGCTTCATCCAATTTGGAACGGTCACAAACCACACAGACATCTGGCTGGACTACTGTGAATATTTCTTCATTCTTTCTGGACTTAACGGGTAGGCGCACATCAAAAGGAGCGATAAATACTTCGCATGATTTCTTCTCCAGGAAGTTTAAAAGCTCTGAGCCTAATCGAAGCACAATTTTCTGATGCTTCATTCTTGGCGAAGCTGCAGCAGAACGAAACACTTTACCCTTGATGAGTTCGACCATTTCATCAATTTCCCAAGTCAGGTAGTCTGCATAGGAATATACGCCGTATTCTGTAAACGGCTCTTTTACAAGATCTTTTTCCTCAGATTCCATAGGAGCAATTTAATGAAATGGCTTGAAAAAAACAGTAACTATAAAAGTCCATCGAGATTCTTAAAACTCAAAGGGCTCACATGTACCTCCCCACTTCAAACCCTTTCAATTCCAAAGTGGTGTCTTTTTGCTGGTGCAGTTCACTGATGATTTTGCCGGAAGCTGGTGCCAGGCTGATTCCCATCATCGAGTGCCCTGAGTTTACCATGACGTTAGTATAGCCGGGAGCAAATCCTATGTACGGAAGTCCATCTGGGGAACATGGTCTTAGGCCTTTCCAGATTTTGTTCTCCTCGGGAAATTTTGCTTCAAATGCTGGATAAAATCGATTGATGGATTCGAAGATTCCTTTCACGCGGTTCATATTAACCTTTTGATTGACACCGGCGATTTCCATCGTGCCGCCAAATCGAATTTGATCTCCGTAAGGGCTCACAGCCACTTTCATTTCTGTCAAAATGGAAGCTTGCATGATCTCAGGCTTGTTTTCCTGTAGAAAAGAATAGCCTTTTCCACCCATCATAGGAAGGCTGAAACCTAGCTTGCCTGCCAATTCTCCAGACCATGACCCTCCAGCAATAATCACTTTTTCTACTTCGATTTTTGCTTTGTCGGTGATTACGGCTTTGACAGTAGTGCCATTTTTTTCGAAATCAGTAATGGTAGTATTTGGAAGGAATTTCACACCTTTTTCTTGCAAATAGCTTTTCATAAATCCATATAATTTGCCTGGATCTAAGTGTGCATCCCCTGGGAATCTTACCGCACCGCGAGCTTTTACTT
Organism: Algoriphagus sp.; assembly: GCF_039969895.1. GTDB lineage: Bacteria > Bacteroidota > Bacteroidia > Cytophagales > Cyclobacteriaceae > Algoriphagus. The sequence goes on along the minus strand of NZ_JBDVMZ010000008.1, from coordinate 219,755 downwards.
CCAGGTTTGGCTCGATGGTTCTGATGTCTTCAGGTGTCAGAATATCTGCTTGTAAACCGTTTGCATTGGCGAGATGAGCGAATTCGATTTCTTCTTTTTCTACGGCTTCAGTTTGATAAATCATCATCAAACCCTTTTCCTGCAAAGCAATATGAGATTCTGGATGCTCGTCTCTGAACTCCTGATATAGGACTTTACTAAGTAAACTCAGGTTTTTCAAAATAGGTACGCTCCGCTCCACATGCGCAGGACTGGAAGCTCTATAGAATTGATAACACCATCGAAGCAGTTTGGCATCCAGACGTGGATGAATGTAGAAAGGGCTTTTGGAAGAAAACATCCAAGAAATGCCTTTACTGATCATGCCCGGAGCTGCTAGAGGAATGATGTGGCTGGGTACGATCATGCCGGCATTGCCTGTGGAGCAATTGACATTCATATCGCTCTGATCGATTACCTGAACTTCTACTCCTTCTTTCTGAAGAAAATATGCGGTGAACAGGCCGATTATTCCGCCGCCGATGATGATGGTTGGTTTCATTTTTTATAGCACAACCTTGAGGTTTGTAAAACCTCAAAGGTTTAGTTAATAAGTACTTTTCAGAAAAGACCTTCGAGGAGATTATGCGCTTCTTTGTCGCTCCTAATGACACCTCAAAGGACTAAATGACTTGGAATCCATGCACATACGGGTCGTCGTCGTCCAGTAGGATGGTATTATATCCGTACACTTTTGCCCAGCCTTCTATGCTTGGTATGATGGCAGGTTTGCCTGCTATTTCGGTTTCTTCTTCGATTCTCCCGATGAATTTTGAGCCGATGAAACTCTCATGGATGAAATCTTCTCCTCGTTTCAAAAGGCCTTTTGCATGCCATTGGGCTAATCTTGCTGAAGTTCCAGTGCCACAAGGTGAACGGTCTATCGCTTTAACCCCGTAGAAAACGGCGTTGCGAGCAGTACTCGTTGGATTGATGGTTTTTCCTGTCCAAAGTACGTGAGACAGGCCTTTAATCTCTGGGTGTTCCGGATGGACAAACTCGTATTTTTCATTCATCTTTTTGCGAAGCGAACGAGCCATAGAGATGAGTTGCTCTGCTTTGAAATGCTCCAATCCTGGGAAATTTTCCTGAGGATCCACGATGCAATAGAAATTGCCTCCATAGGAAACATCCACCGTTAGTTTTCCAAGATCATCAGATTCAATTTCTAAGTTCTCAGCAGCCAGAAAGCTTTTCACATTGGTTAGTTTGACCGATTTGACCTTTCGCCCTTCCTGCATGTATTCGACCAGTACTAAGCCAGCCGGAGTTTCCAGCCTAAGTTTTCCGGGAGTTTTTGGATAGATCAAGCCTTCCTCTAGCGCAACTGTCACCGTCCCAATCGTACCATGTCCACACATCGCTAAGCAACCGCTGGTTTCTATGAAAAGAACTGCTACGTCATTTTCAGGATTGTGTGGAGGGAAAAGCATAGAACCGGACATCATATCATGACCTCTCGGCTCGAACATCAATCCCGTTCTGATCCAATCGTAATTTTCAAGAAAATACTGCCGTTTTTGTAGCATATTTTCTCCTTTAAGAAAGGGAACGCCCCCAGAAACTACCCGCACCGGATTACCACAAGTATGGGCATCGATGCAGGAGAACGTGTGTCGTGTTGACATGAACTAATTCAAGATTGGAAAATTGGACTATTGGAAAATAAGGCTTTGGAAAGTTTAGATTGGAAAGTGGATTGAGACATACATTTTTTCAATGAATTATGGGGTTCAGCAAAATTCCGTAAATCTCAAATCTCAACTTATTTAATTTTCTCAACCGTAAACTTCCCGTTCACTTGCCTGGTGATTTTAAGGGGGTTTTCATCTCTCAATGCCTCAGGCAACAATTCGTCTGGCATATCTTGAAAAGCAATAGGTCTGGCAAATCGCTTGATGGCATGAGCTCCTACTGAAGTGCTGTTGGCATTTGTAGTGGAAGGGAAAGGTCCTCCGTGCTGCATCGCATAGCCTACTTCAACACCTGTAGGAACTCCAGCGAAAAGTAACCTCCCACATTTTTCCTCCAAAAGATTCAGTAGTTGTGAGTTGGCTTTCAGCTCGGAGTTATCTGCCCAAAGCGTGATGGTCAATTGCCCGTGAAGTTTTTCGGCAACGTCTATCAGTTCGGCTTCATTTTCATAAATCACCATCAACGCAAATGAACCAAAAACTTCCTGCTGAAAAACATCATCCGCCATCCAATCTGCCGCGCTGATCTGTGCCATTGCTGGACTTACGTTGATCAAATGAGCTGCATCAGGCACTTTTACCCATGTCAACTCTGACCTAAGTGTGAGTTCTTTGATCGTTTTATAATAAGACTCTGCTATTCCTTCGTGGAGCATAGGTGAAGTGGCGATCTCTCTCAGTTCATCAGAAACGGCGTTAGCAAATTGTCCTGCCAAGTCCTTTGGTACGAAAATCAGTCCCGGGTTGGTGCAGAACTGGCCTGCTCCCAACGTGAGGGAACTTATGTAATTCTGTGCTAATGGGACTAATTCATTCCCTAAGCGCTGAGGGAAGGTGAAAATCGGATTGACCGAACCCATTTCGGCATATACCGGAATAGGTTCATCGCGATTGCTGGCAATATTGAATAGTGATTTTCCAGCGCCGTAGGATCCAGTGAATCCAACTGCTTTTGCCAAAGGATGCTTCACCAGGTCCTGACCCATTTTCACACCGCCTTCTACATGGGTAAAAATACCTGCTGGCAATCCTGACTTTTCAAGTGCTTGAGAGATACAAGAGCCTACAAACTTTGACGTATCAGGGTGAGCAGGATGTCCTTTGTAAATCACTGGACAGCCTGCTGCCAGTGCAGAAATCGTATCACCTCCTGCTGTGGAAAAGGCTAGAGGGAAATTGCTCGCGCCAAAAACAACCACTGGGCCCACCGGGATGAGCATTCGGCGAATGTCAGCTTTTGGAAGTGGGGATCGTTTTGGATCTGCCGGGTCTATGGTGGCTTCTACCCAACTCCCTTCTCGGAGAAGGTTTGCAAAAAGTTTGATTTGACCAGTAGTTCTTCCTAATTCGCCATTTATTCTACCCTCTGGAAGGTTTGATTCTCGAACTGCCATCAGGACAATTGCACTTCTATTCTCTTCGAGTATTTCTGCGATTTTTTCCAGAAAATCCGCTTTTTTGGTTCCTGAGAGGTTTTTATAGCTTAAAAAAGCTTCTTGTGCTGAGGTGAAAATTTGATCTAGGTTCATAGGTTGCGATTGAAATAGTGGAAAATTAACGATTGGAAAATTGTTGATGACGAGTCACAGAGGTATATCGGTTTCCCATCTTTTTACAATTTAGGCCTTTTAGCTAAGCCTTCCGAAATGATTTTTTCCACTCTTTCTCTTTCTTCACCTATCAAGGTTAACCTAGGAGCTCTCACATATTCGCTACCAATCCCGCAATGCTGCTCAGCAAGCTTGATGTATTGAACTAACTTGGGATGAATGTCCAATTCCAAAAGGGGCAAGAACCAGCGGTAGATTTCTCTGGCTTCTTCGCTTTTGCCTTCGTTGATCAGGTCGAAGATTTTCACAGTTTCCTTCGGAAAAGCGCAAACTAGACCGGCCACCCATCCATCAGCTCCCATGACTAATTCCTCCATGGCAAGCGTGTCCACTCCACAAAGTAATTTGAAACGATCGCCAAATCTATTTCTCATCCGAGTAACATTAGAAATGTCTCGAGTAGATTCTTTGATTGCCTGTATATTTTCACAGACTACTAATTCAGCGAACATGTCGATCGTCACCAAAGTCTTATAATCCACCGGATTGTTATAGATCATGATGGGCAGATCAGTGCTGCCTGCTATTGTTTTGAAATAGGTTACCACTTCTCTGGCATCCGCAGCATAGCGCATAGGAGGCAAAATCATCAAACCTGATGCTCCCAGTTCTTTGGCTTTGGCTGCCCAGAAAAGGGCGTCTTGCGTAGCTCCTTCTGCAATATTCAAGATTACAGGGACCTTACCCTTCAGGTAGTTGACAGTTTCTCGGGTCAGGGTGATTTTTTCTTCCTGAGAAAGTACCGAACTCTCGCCAAGAGTACCGCCTAGAATGATTCCATGGACTCCAGACGCTAGCTGGAAATCAATGTTTTTGAAAAATAGCTCCATATCCAAACTTCCGTCTGCATGGAATTTCGTCGTCACAGCGGGAAATACACCTTTCCAATTCATAGTTTTTTTCTTCAAAGGTAGAAGCTGAATCAGCGGGAGGAAAGTATATTTTTAGTAAATAATGACTCTATTTTGATCAAATAATGGATATTGGTATATTAAAATTATAATATAAGCCTATTTTAACTTATGAATAAAGTTATCTCCTTTCAGATTCCTAAGTCTGAAAATACCTTTATAAAGTATCAGGAAGATCGAGGGAAGTATTTTTATGACAACCTTCACCAGCATCCCCAAGCTCAACTTACGTTGGTAGTAGAGGGCAGGGGTCAGCTTTTGGTCGGAGACTATGTGGGGAGATTTGAGCCGGGAGATGTGTATTTGCTTCCTGAGAGCATTCCGCATGTTTTTCGAAGCGATTCAGATTATTTTTTGGAGGAAAATAACCTGAGCATCACAGGAAAAACGATTTTTTTTGATTTCCAAGCGCTTCATAAAGCATTTCTAGAAGTAGATGATTTTTCTGAATTAGCTCAAATGAGTCAAAAACTGAAAATAAGTTATAAGGTAGTAGGAGAGACGAACCGAAAACTAACCCAAATCCTTATGCGATTTGGAGAGCTTATGGGATTGCGCAGACTACAAGAGTGCATTCATGTTATTTCTCTTTTTGATTTCAATTCCAGTGATTTTTTGTCTTTGAATCAAGTGCCTATGCAGCACAGGATGAATGAGAAAGACGGAAAACGAATGGATCAAGTGATGCGATTTATCTTAGATAATATCACTCGCCAAATCAGTTTGGAAGAAGTAGCGGAGCAGGCTTATATGAGTAAAGAGGCATTTTGCCGGTTCTTTAAACTAAGGACAAGAAGAACATTCACACAGTATGTGCAACAATTAAGAATCACAGAAGCGAAGAAATTGCTTTTGGAAACAGATGCGAGTATTTCCCAAGTTTCCTACCAGGTAGGTTTCCAAACGCTTTCGCATTTCAACAAAACGTTCAAGAACTTCACTGCTATGACCCCCAAAGATTGGCGGAAGTTGGAGTGAAATGAAGGATTGTTAACTTATGTTGAGAATTTTTTTTCCCAGAATAGGGCGAGTCAACCAGTAGAAAGTTTTCTTTCATTACAGACTACATTGAATGTGAAAAGCTGTTAAATGCCTATTCAGCTGTGATATACATCCGGTTAGAAGTTTTATTGCTTAGATGGCATTGGGTTTGGCTATTGGATACTCACAAGAAAACAAACCAACTATGAAAAAATTACTTTTATCACTTACCCTTATGATGGCAGCTTTAGCCACGTATGCACAGACTACTCGAGAAATTGAGGACATTAATGAAGATAATTCCTGGCTCAAGCTTGGTCTTAATATGGGGATCCCTGTGGGGGATATTGGTGACTACTCATCTTTTGCTTTTGGATTAGATGTAGCAGGGCAATTTATGAGAACGGATAACTTTGGATTGGGTGTGGCAACTGGTTATACTAATTATTTCAAAGATTCGGATGTAGCAGGAGCCGAAGATTTTGGAGCTATTCCGCTAGGGTTGATGCTGAGATATTATCCAGAGCCGTCTGGGTTCTTTGTAGGGACAGACGTGGGATATACTTTTTTGACGGGTGATACGGCTAGTGATGGAGGATTTTATATTCGACCTCAAGTAGGGTATCATAATTACGACTGGAATATTTTCGCTTTCTACAATCAGGTATTTACTTCTGATCCATGGGCTGATGTACAGGCGATTGGCGTGGCAGCGACTTACAACATTAGATTCAAATAAAAACTCACAACCATGAAAAATCAATTGAAAAAGTACAGGCAGAGTCTATTTTTATTCCTAATGACTATGTTCACTTCTGTCGCGGCTTTCGCCCAGGATGGTGGATTAGATATTGATGTAAACATCGGTAAGGAAGAATGGTACCAGCAGCCTTGGGTATGGGTAGTAGGCGGGGCAGTGTTTATCCTGATTCTGGTAGCACTAGTGCGAAAGAAAAAATAGGAACTTTCTCTGGTTAAAGAATAAAAGGTCATTTCATTTGGAATGGCCTTTTTGCGTTTTTAACCTTAAAAGTAAGCTTTTCGATCATCGATCAATTTTTGTACTGCCATTCTAATTAGAATGCTTATTATCGTTTTGATTTCATTGATTTAATAATTGATATGAAGAAAATCCTACTCCTATTTCTTGTTTTTCTAGGCTCGCAGGCTTTGCAGGCTACAGAAATTGAAAAAACCATCCAGACCTACCAGGCTGATTATTCGGCGCTTCGGAGGCTTTATACCAATTCCCTTTCGATGGAATATTTCACCAGAATCCAACACTTCAATCAAGAGTATTTGAGGGAATTGGGTAAGATGGATTATAATTCTCTCGACGAAGACGATAAGATTGATTATGTGCTTTTTAGAAATTATTTGGATAAAGAGCTTGCCGAGTTGGCAATTGATAAAGCTTACTTTTCTGAGATAGCGAATGTTTTGACTTTTTTAAAGCCCCTGGAGGTGTTCTATCAAGGACGGAGAAGAGCAAAGAAACCTGATTCTCAGCTCTTGGCAGCAGAGTGGGACGAAGTTTCCCGACAGGTAGATAATCAACTGAAAGAGTTGGCGAGCACTCCGAAATACAACAGTTGGCAGAAAGCTGATTTGGCTGCGAGCGCAGTAGAAGCGATGAATAGAACAACGGGCGAAGCCTATTCCTATTATTTCGACTTTGATCCGATGTTCACTTGGTGGATGCCTGAGCCTTGGAAGAAGCTTGATGCAAGTATGAAAGCCTATGCAAAAGCATTGCGAGAGCATTATACCAATTCTGTAAAAGACGATGGAAGTGGGATTATTGGCAGACCAATCGGAAGGGAAGCTTTGGAAAAGCAGTTGGCTTTTGAGATGATCGCTTACAGTCCGGAGGAATTGATAGCTGAGGCCGAGAAGCAATTTGCCTGGAGCGAAAAAGAGATGCTGAAAGCCTCTAACGAATTGGGGTTTGGTGACGATTGGAAGGCTGCTTTGGAACTGGTGAAAGAGGAATATTTACCGGCGGGAGACTGGCCTGCAGAGGTTATTCGACTAGCAGAGGAAGCTACTGAATATGTGGAATCTAATGATTTGGTGACCATTCCGCCTTTGGCCAAAGAAACTTGGAGAACCGTGATGCTCTCTGCTCAGCGTCAGCGCATCAGCCCGTTTTTTCTGGGTGGCGAGACTATACAGATAGCATATCCTACCTCGGAGATGAGTCATGAGGATAAAATGATGAGTTTGCGCGGAAATAACCCACATTTTTCCAGAGCAGTAGTACATCATGAGCTGATTCCTGGGCATCATTTGCAGCAGTTTATGAATCAGCGAAATATGGTACACCGACGAATGTTCGGTACTCCATTTTGGACAGAGGGTTGGGCGTTGTATTGGGAGTTTATTCTGTGGGATAAGGGATTTCCGCGGGATGCGAAAGACAAAGTCGGAATGTTATTCTGGAGGATGCATCGTAGTGCTCGGATTATTTTTTCCCTGAATTATCATCTGGGTAATATGACTCCTCAAGAGTGTATCGATCTACTGGTAGAAAAGGTAGGCCATGAGCGTGCTAATGCTGAAGCCGAAGTTCGTAGATCTTTTGAGGGGAGCTATGGGCCCCTGTACCAAATAGCCTACATGATTGGAGCGTTGGAGTTTTATGCCATGCGAGGAGAAGTGGTCGATTCAGGTAAAATGACAGAGAAGGAATTCCACGATTTGATCCTGAGCCAAAACGCCATGCCAGTGGAAATCTTAAGAGCAAAAGTCACTGGAAATCCTCTGAAGAAAGATCATAGAGCGAGCTGGAAGTTTTTGGATTAAAGGGAGTTCATTACTCAGCGTATTATCAGCAGTAATCCTAAAAAAAGGAGTCCGAATCGGACTCCTTTTTTCTACTATGAAACCATTTCAATTACTTCGTAGGGTCTTCTTTAAGCTTGATAATGATTACTCCATTTTTTCCTTTGTCACCAAAAAGGTCTATAGCAGATTTGTCTTTAAGGACCTCAATACTTTGGATGTTGTCAGGATTAATAGTAGAAATTTCCTTTAGCTGTTTCATCCCGTCTTTTGTGTCGATGTAATATAATGGAGGAGCTGAATTGCTGCTCGTTCCAGCTACTTTCAAGGCTACCTTTGGGCTAGAGGAGGAGCTAGAAGTTGTAGCACCGTAAAGCGGTTTGCCAATTTTGAAAGTTTGAGTAGGCCCTAAGTCACTCGCAGGACTAAATGAGCTAGTTCCGTATCCTGTCACACTCACTCCATTGAGAGTGTGTACTCTCGGTGACTGTAAGATTCCCTGCTGCTCTGGACTTAGCTCATTTTTGATGGAGACCATCGTGCTGAGCTGCTGCTTCTTAAGCGAGTTCTCCAACGCTAAGACCTTGTCCATTTGTTTTTGAACTGCGACTTCATCGATTTTAGAGGCATCCAGAAGAGCTTTAAGTTTAGCGGTTTCATCGTCTAGATCCCATTTCATTGCGCTGAATTTCCCAGCATTTTCACTGTGGATTTTTTTGATTTGTGCTGCTTGAGACTCTGTTAGATTGAGTTCTTTTCGCATTTCCATCACTCTGTCAGCAGAGTAGAGATGTCTTTGAAATAAATCCTGATCGGAAGATTTCAGATTTTGCACATATACTTGGGATTTTTGCCCGAAAGCCAGTCCAGACAAGAAAATAAGATATACGATTAGTATTTTTTTCATGTTGATTTTTTTTAATAGTCAGTCAATAAGGAAGCAGTGGGCGATTCCCAGGTGTCTAGGAATGTTGTTTCTTCAATAGTGAAATGTTGATTTTGATTTTCATCCTCCTGAAGGGTAATGATCACGACTTCAGGCGCGGTACTTTCAATAGGTGTAGGGTCTTGGAAGACTAGAAAAGCAAGGCCAATAGAGGCAGCTATTCCAGTCGGTATCCAAAGACCGAATTTTTGCGCTTTAACTTCAGGAAAATCCGGGATTTTCAGCTGCTCGTCTTTCTTCTTCATCTGAGAAAAAAACCGTTCTAATTGTTCGTTATTTTCCATATTCTTCCTGGATTTGAACTTTCATAATTAATTCCTTGAGTTTCTTTTTTCCGCGATCGTAATGCGTTCTCGCAGTTCCTAGTCGGATTTGAAGGATTTCGGCACTTTGCGCAATGGTCATTTGATGATAAAATACCATCAAAATCACCTCGCGCTGCATGGCTGGCAAGTGCTTGATTATTCCTTCATAATCAGTCGCATCAATTTCCTCTATGACGTCCATTGGGTCGTAAGCGTCAGTAAGAGAAACGACTTTTCCAGCCTTCCGTATCTCGTCAATCGCCGTATATCTGATGATAGAAAAAAGCCAAGTTTTGGCCTTGGATGCATCCTTTAGCTTTGCCTGTCCTTCCAAAATCTTCAAATATGCCTGCTGAAGCACATCTTTCGCCATCTCATCCTGAAACGAGCAACATTGCCTTGCCCAAAGGTATGCATCCCTGTGATGGGCTTTCAAGATATGATCAAGCTGGGTGTGATTCATTTACATACGTTAGTCGGGGTATGCGTCCAATATATGACAAGAGAGTTGAAAAAGTTATCTAGTGGGAAGGTTGTGAAGTCGATAACCTCCCTATTTCATAACACTCGAATTTTTCGAATCTTTAATCCTAAACAAATATGCCAACGTGAACTCTAAGTTGGTGGAATTCATGTCAAAAATTCTGTCCTGACCTTCTGGATTAGTGAAATCATAGGCAAATCGTACTTCACCCGCCAATGTGCTTTTTCCAAATAGTTTGGAAATTCCAGCCCCGCCTGTCAGACCATACATGATTTTTCGAGGCTTGTCCTCAGCACCTCCATAGGTAGGGATTTCTGCTGGAGTAGCGTTTGCATATTCTCTAATTACGACTTTTGCTTGCAGCATGTAGCCTACATGTGGCCCCAATTTGATCTGAAATCTTCCAGATCTACCGATGTAAAAGCTGGAAAGTACTGGGATTTTTAAGTAATCAAATTGAGTTTCGTTGGTGTTTACTGGGTCTGATTCCTCTTCAGTTTGTACAAATCCAATCTGGAGAAATTGTAAATTGACTTCTATTCCGGCATTTTTAGAATTGAAATGTTCAAAGACTAGCGCAAAAGTAGGAGCGCCTATGCCATCCACAGATATTCCTCGGCTACTGGGATCAGGGCGGTACGTATAGGAGGAAGTAGAATAGCCACCCCGGATTCCGATGCTCGTCTGAGAAAAAGCAGCGAATGAAACTAATATAAGGATGCTGGTGAGCAGAACTTTGTTCATGTCCAAAAGTAGTTATTTATAGATTTTGTCAGGCGTTATTTGTTGATTTCTACCAGATGAAGTATTGCCGTGCTTAGGCGGTTGAAGTTATCAGACAAAACCTTTCAATGCATGGTGTAAGTCACGCTTGGTCATTAAGCCTCCTTTTCTCCACAGGATTTTGCCTTTTTTGAAAAGAATGTAGTTTGGTATGGAGCGTACTGCAAATTGCTGTGCCAGCTGTGGGCTTTTGTCAATGTTGATTTTCAAAAGTTTGATTTTACCATCTAAGTCAGCGAGTACTTCATCAATGATGGGATTCATTGTCTGACATGGGCCACACCAGTCTGCATAGAAATCTACCAATACGGCATCCTGACTTTTACTAATTATGTCTTTGGGGTTACGTTTTGGCATGGTATAATTTAGTGATCAGAACTCAGCCAAACTAGTAATAGTACGGACAAGTTGCTCAGCAATGACCATATATTGCGTCCAATAGATGAGGTATGGTGGACGCTATTTTCTTTGGTACGGTATTGATATTTCATAAAAAAGCCGCTAAATCGATCTCGAAATAGCGGCTTCTTGAATAGTAGTTGTTAATTAGTTCGCAGCTGGAGCTGCTGGCATTTGAAGGCCCAATTTTGCTAGTACTAGTTCAGTGAATTTATCTTCTTCTTTAGTATAAAGGAGGATTGGAGCTTGTCCTGCTGACTCAGCAAAGATATGCGTGTAGTTATTTTCAGCCGCAACTGCATTGATTGCATTGATCACTTTGGTCTGCACAGGAGAAAGAAGTTCACCTAATTTTCTCTGGTAGCTGATCTGTGAGTCAGATTCCATCTTCTGCAAAGTGCCTTGAAGGTCTGTCAGTTCTTTTTCTTTCGCAGCTCTTGCTTCTTCAGTCATAGTCTGAGCAGCTTGTTGATAGGTCTGTACTTGACGCTGAAAATCTTCAGCTTTCAATTGCATGGTAGTTTGAAGCTGAGTTTCATAATCTTTAACATCAGCGGCTATTTGCTCCATCTCTGGCATCAAATCCATGATAAATTCTACATTGGTATAACCAATCTTCACATCTTGAGCCTGTGCTACAAATCCTACGCAAAGCAAGGCTACTGCGGAAAGGATAACTTTTACTTTCATATGTATTTATTTTGTTTTAAAGGTCCTATGGAATCTCGTATTCATTAGAATTGTTGGGTTTGGATTCTAATGCTTATTCGATTTCATCAATTCTGTATTCTATTTATTTTTTGTCTTCTATTCCTAATTCTTCCAGTACGAATTCCGAATAATCATGTCTAGGATCTGTATAGATTATTGCTGAGGGTTCGGCTGCCTTATCAAACAAAATCCCTAGGTTGTTTCTTCTGGTCATTCGCTCAATAGCATCGTAGATTTTGGACTGAAGAGGCTGCATGAGTTCCGCTTGTTTTTGGAAATACTGCCCGTCTATTCCAAAGATCCTGCTATTGAATTCCTGAGATTCTTTTTTTTTAAAATTTATTTGTTCCAGCCGTTGCTGGTACATTTCTTCAGTTAAGAGTACTTCCTCTGCTTTCAGCTGAACTGAGAGTTCTTTGATCTCTTTATCCAAATTTTGTGCCTCTTTCTTCCATTCGCTACTGATGTTTTCCAGCTCTTGTTGGATTATTTTATAGTCCGGATGTTTATTAAGGATGTACTCCGAATCTATATATCCAATCTTTTGTGCCGCCAAAGGTAGCGTATGCAGCATTAGGAGCAACAAAAGTACAATTTTAGATGATTTATTCATGATTTTGGGATGTTAACAACGACTAGGATTTTCAATATTCTTAGAAAGTCAATTTTTGCATAAATTAACTAATCCTCCGACAAATCCATTCTTAGCGTATCTGCTGTCCAATTGTAAAATGGAACTGTGAACCACTGCGCTGAATTTCTCCTGGAACTCGATCGAACCCGTATCCCCAATCAATACCTAACAGTCCAAATGCTGGCATAAAGATTCTTGCGCCCATCCCCGCTGATTTTTTCAAATCATATGGATTGAAGTCTTGGTAGGAGCCCCAGTTGTTACCTGCCTCTGCAAAGCCAAGTACGAAGATAGTGGCTGATGGATTTGGTGAGATTAGATATCTGACTTCCATCACATATTTATTATAGACTACACCACCATAGGGTTCTGGATTGGCTGTACCTCTGGTCAGTTTACCTGGCGTGATGGATTGGTTTTCGTATCCACGCAGACCGATGATTTCTTGACCTAATGCAAAGTTGTTCATTGTCATACCATCTCCACCCATTACGAATCTTTCTAGCGGAATAATTCCAATCTTATCGCTATAACCACCCAAGAAACCCATGTGCGCTCTTGCACTAGCTACTAACTTGTTCGAACCAAAAAGAGGAGTGTATATAGATGCGTCAAACATCCACTTATTATACTCTAACCATTTGTATTTTTCCTGGTCATTTGACTCCTCGTTGATATTTTTATTCAAAGAAGCATAAGGAGGAGTGAATGCAGCAGATAAAATAATATTTGATCCAAATCTTGGGAAGGTAGGATTGTCAAGGTTATACCTAGCAATCGTCGTGTTCCAAGTCAAACTGTTGGATGTTCCTGTAGGGTAGCTTAAGCCAAATGAAGTACCGAACTGATCAAACTCATAGATTTGAAATTGTAAGGAATTACTAATACTAAAGTTGTCATCTGGCCATGTTACACGCTTTGCCAATCCCATTGTGACCCCTGTGATCTTGAAGAAGCCTAGTTCATCTCCAAAGCTAGCTTGATTGAAGAAATCTACCTGACGCTGTACGGAATGATTGAATGAAAAGCTTAAGGCATTTGGTTTTTTGCCACCAAACCAAGGTTCAGTTAATGACACTGAGTAATTCTGGAAGGAACGACCATTAGCCTGTACTCTCAAAGAAAGCTTTTGTCCATCTCCTACTGGAAGAGGATCCCACTTCGAGAAGTCTTTAATATTCTTGATAGAGAAGTTGTTAAATGATAATCCTACCGTGCCGACGAAGCCGTAGAATCCACCCCAGCCACCGGATAACTCGATTTGGTCATTTGGTCTTTCTTCCAGTTTGAAAGTGATATCTACAGTGGCAGCTTCAAAATTCGGTCTCAAATCAGGCTCTATTTTCTCTGGGTCAAAATAGCCTAGTGTTGAGAGTTCTCGAATGGTACGAACTAGAAGCTCTCTGTTGAACTTTTGACCAGGGAGAATACGGATTTCGCGCATCACGACGTGGTCGGAAGTTCTTTCGTTTCCACTGATGTTGACAGAATTTACTGTTACCTGCGGGCCTTCAAAGATTCTCATTTCTAAGTCAATAGAATCTCCAGCTACATTCACTTCTACTGGATCAATGGAGAAGAAAAGATAGCCATCGTTTTGATAGAGAGAGCTTACATCATCTCCTTTGGCAGGGTCGTAATTTAGTCGCTTGTCGAGTTTTTCCTTATCGTAAACATCACCTTTTTGAATGCCTAGTTTTGATAATAGGATTTGGTCAGGGTGAATGAAGTTGCCGTTGAACGTGATATTCCTATAGTAATACTTCTGGCCTTCCTCTAGTGCTATGTCAATGTTGATATCATCTTCACCAAAATTATAGATAGAATCTGCTACAATCTTCGCGTCTCGATAGCCTTTACTTTGGTAGAAGTTAATCACATTGTCTTTGTCGTTCCTGTATTCTTTAGGGATGTACTTGGAGCCACTGAAGAAATTGAGCTTGAAGTTTTTATTGATGTAATCTTTGACGTCTTGATTGGAAACAGAGTCAGTGTAGAGAATTGTATTTTTAATATCTTCGGCTGAAGCTTCTGTCAATCTGGAATAGCCATCTTTGAAGACACTAACTCGTGCATGCTCTTTGGTCTTCTTTAATTTCTTCTTAAGCTTAGAGTCATCTATTTCTTCGTTTCCATAGAATTCTATCGCATTGATTCTGACTTTGGAGTTTTGCTGTACATCAAAAATCAATTTAACTGAATTAGGTAGGGTGGTGTCACGCTCTTGTTTGATTTTGACATCAGCGTGCATGAATCCTTTGTCTAGGTAATATTTTTCAATTGTCCTTTTGGCGTTATTCAGAACGTCGTCTCTGACCACCCTGCCTCTGATATTTACTTTATCCTTGAGTTCAGTTTGCTGAGTTTTGTTCATTCCGGTAAACTCCACTCGAGAGAATCTAGGTCTCTCCGTCAGGTCCAATAGTAAGGAGATATCATTCCCTTCTATTTTGGTAACCAATATCTTCACATCTCCGATGATACCCTGTCCCCACAGTTTCTTAAGTGCATTGGAGATGGCGTCGCCAGGTACTTCGATGGTGTCATCTACTTTCAAACCAGATAAGGAAAGAATAGCGACTTCGTCTAGGGTGGTGAGGCCCACGGCTTTTATTTCAGCGATTCTATAGGATTGGGGCTTCGCGTAATTCAGCTCCAAAATATCGATTGGCTTGCTTGAGGCATAGCGACTTTGGCCCAAACGTATTTGCGCCATTGCTGAACTTGCCCAAACTAGACAAAACAGAATCAGTAAAGTTCTTTTCATTAATTACTTAAGATTTAACTTGATCACCTGTTTTACCAAATCTCCTCTCCCGTGATTGGAAGTCAGAGACTGCAGCAAAGAGGTGTTCTCTTCTAAAATCTGGCCACAATACTGGAGTGAAGTACAGCTCAGTATAAGCCAATTGCCAAAGGAGAAAGTTGCTAATCCGGTATTCACCACTAGTCCTGATCATTAATTCCGGATCAGGATAACTGGCAGTTTCCAGATGTTCAGCCATTACTTTTTCGGTAATGTCCTCCACTTTTAATTTACCTTCGGAGACTTTTTGAGCAATGTTTTTGGTGGCATGAGTGAGCTCCCAATGACCGCTATAGCTTAGTGCTAGGATCACTTTGAGTCCGGTATTTTTTGAGGTGATTTCTTTTACTCGATTCAGCGTTTTGTAAGCTGAAGGAGGAAGACTTTCTACATCACCAATACTTTCCAATTTGAAATTACCATTCATCAGCATTGGCACCTCGTCGGACATGGTCTTCACGAGCAGCTCCATTAAACCATCTACCTCTGCTTTTGGTCTTGACCAATTTTCTGTTGAAAACGAGAACAGAGTCAAGTATTTGACACCGAGACTATCCGCGCCTTCTATGGCTTCTCTTACTGCCTTAGTGGCATTTTTGTGTCCAAATATGCGCATAGCGCCTTTTTTCGTAGCCCAGCGACCATTGCCGTCCATGATTATTGCGATGTGCTTGGGATTGTTGCTAGTATCTGATGCTTCCTTCATTTCAGCCACTTCTTGGCCCTTACTTTTTTGGAGGTACAAAAATGCCATTTCTTTTCCAAATATTCGCCCGAGGGCTTGATTAATTAATATGCGTAGCATTTGGTAGTCATGATGGTATAGCTGATCGTAACTCCAAGGAAATAGTACCAATCCTTATCATAGGCATTGCCGAAATTAATTCCATAAGGCTGATCGGGATTAGCAGGATCCTGAAACCTAGGTATTGTAGGTTCTGTGCTATCTATTTTGTCTAAATAGTCAGTGAAGGTAGGTCTAAAACCTAATTCTGCAGCTAACGTCCAGCGATCATCTAACTGATACTTGATGCCTCCGCCAAATGGAATAACCAACGTGCTTAAATCGTATCTAGAGGACACATTATAAGCGAAAGTATTTCCCTTAGCGAAAACGAGCGTATAGCCAATCCCAAAGAAAGCATATGGGGAAAATCGGAATTCAGAATTGGTAGTAAGGTAATCTAAGAAGTTAAACTCCATGATAGCAGAAGCTTCTACTATTCCAGCCCTGAACCTAGCATCGCGTACTTTAGCTAGCTGGTCAATAGGCTTGATGCTGTCTGTACCACTAAGCCCACCACCTGAAATGCCGACACGTAGTGCCCATACATTATCAAAATTTCTCCTGCCAAATAACGTGACTTGGGGTCCAATCTGGCCCGGATCAATTTTTCGGATGATATCACCTGAATAGGCAGCGACGCCTAAGCCTCCACCTATGTCGTATTTTTGTGCTTTCAGTTCGGAGGAAATTCCAGGAAAAAGCAGCGCGAATACAAGTAAGTAATTGAAAATCTGAAAATTGACCTTTTTCAAGACGATGCAAGATATGAAGTACCTAACGTTTAAAAAACGCATCTCAGTATTTAGCGGGTTAATAATTGTTAAGCTCAAATTGGCGAAGTCTAATAGACTTTGATTCAGTTTCTCATATCAAATCCCCAATTCAGCTTCTGCCTTAGTGTATCAAAGAAATGATAATGTGGCAACTTTACCAATTTTGCTGAAAAGTTCTCCTTCTTCACACTGAGCTTCACTTCCGAGGAAATTGACGTAGATCGTGAATCCAAAGATATTAAGAATTTCTCTGCCCTGCCCTCTATTTCAAAACTGATCTCACTTTCATCCGAAACTATGATCGGCCTCACGTTCAAATTATGCGGGCTTACTGGCGTAATTACCAGATTCTTGGCTTCGGGAGATATGAGAGGACCACCACAACTTAGCGAATAGCCCGTGGAACCTGTGGGGGTAGATACAATAAGTCCATCTGCCCAGTAGCTATTCAGGTATTTCCCATCTATATAAGTATGTACCGTGATCATGGAAGAAGTGTCACGCTTGTGGATCGTGAATTCGTTCAATCCGAAGTTTAGCCCATTGAATAACTTACGATGACTCTGCAGTGAGATCAACGACCTAGACTCAATCTGGAAGTTTGAATTAGCTAAGTCGGTGATGGCATCAGCTATTTTTTCTGTTGCTACGGTAGCCAAGAAGCCAAGCCGCCCTGTATTAAGCCCCAAAATTGGAATCTCAAGGTCACCCACTTGACAAACTGCATCCAGCAAAGTACCGTCTCCTCCTATGGAAATCACAAAATCCATTGCCGCCATGTCCTCCCTGCTTTCCAGTACCCAATAACTCAGGCCTTTATTTCCATGCATGCGCAATTGCCGATCAAATTGCTCTGTAGCAAATAGTTCGAAGTGATGCTTGGTGAGTTCAGTGAAAAGTGACTTTACGTCTGAAAACAGTTCTGCTTTCAGCGCTAAGCCATGAAGGGCGACTTTCATGTCCTAAATATCTAAAAATCTAAGTAAGTTACCGATTCTGTCTTCCTCGCCGCTTACTCCCGATTCTTCCTGATAGTGATCGATTATTTTATAGCCAAACCGTTCAAGCGTTGCTTTGATATGTCGCAACTCGGTTTGATCAAGCTTCAGGGTAAGTTTGATCTTGCTGTCATCCAGTGGATCAGTGGTGATAAAAGAACTCAGGATCTTGGAGTTTTCTGATTCGATAATTCGAGAAATCTCAGAAAGGCTATAATCAGTCATGCTCATAGACAAAATCACCACACTTCCCTGAGACTGGATCGAAAGGCTGTCTGCAAATGCCGCTATGGAATCCTCCATTGTAACTATCCCAAGGTAGTTTGCGTCTCGATCCAAGACAGCTACGATGTTAGAATTTTGCTCTGAACTTACACGTAGCACATCGTAAATATGCTTGTCTGAAAATACCCAGCAATGCGGATTGGAAGGTTCAATATCGGCTATAAGTGTATCAGGATTGTTAATTTCAAAGATGTTTTCCTCTTTAATCAAACCTAAAAAATGACCCTTATCAATCAAAGGAAGTACGTCAGTTCTGATTTCTTCCATCCATGCCAGTGCCTTTCCTGTTTTGTCAGAAAGTTTTAAAGGAGGGATCAGATTGTTGATGTATTCGTAGGCGTGCATAAAAGAAAGATAGGGAATGAATTTAGATTTTAAAACGTGACTAAGTCTGTTCTTGTTCCTTTCGAGCGAAATTAAACGGCTTTTCTTCCTTTTTACAAGAGTAGATTGTTGTAAAGTATCCCTAAAATGACGCCCCCGGCTATGATTAATGGGGACGATATTTTAGTAAATTGAAGTAGAATATAGGTAGCCAGAATAAACACGATATTCAGGCCATTTGCTTCCATCGGTTCAAAGAGTAAGTAGGCAGCAGCGATTAGCATCCCGCAGGAAACCGCATTAATGCCTTCTAACGCAGCTCGGACAGGACGGTATTTCTTAAGTTGATCCCAAAATCTGATCACAAAGAAGATTAGAAATATACCTGGCAAGAATATTCCTGCCGCAGCGATAAAGCCACCCATGAAAAAACCTGCGGTCCCAAATTCTCTCATGGAAAGTGCTCCCACATAGGATGAAATACTGAAGGTGGGTCCGGGGATTCCCTGCGAAATAGCATATCCTGTGAGAAACTCTTCCGAACTTAGAAAATGCTTGAAATCCACAAACTCAGTATATAAATAAGGAACAAGCACTTGCCCACCCCCAAAAATCAAACTTCCGTTTCGGTAGAAGTTCTCAAATAGAATAATAGGTTGGTACTTGGTGATAGCTCCTAGCGCGGCTGCACCTATCAACACTCCAGCCCAAAGGTAGAAATTTGACCATTCGACTTTTAAGGGAGCATCTTTCTCCAGCTTAGGTTGCTGCTTGTATTTGATCGAGGTGCTAAGTCCTCCAATAATCAAGAGAACAGGGAAGATATATGGTGAGCTATAGAAAAATGATATAAAAGCTGAAATCAATACCAGAACCATCGCCTCGGTAGTTTTGATGGTTTTGCCTATGATCTTCTGCGCGGCAAAAATGATAAAGCCAATCGCCATAGGTTGGATAAAACGAGCAAAATCCAGAGCTCCAGGAGTATTTTCCTGAAGAAAATAGATGAGCATCGCTGCAAAAATCATCAGAAGCGTGGCAGGCAAGATCCATACAAGTAGTGCTAAGTAAGCCAGGTTTGGCCCGCCAACTCTGAAGGCAATTGCACAGATCAGTTGAGTAGAGGATGGGCCTGGCAGCATATTGCAAAGTGCATTGAGTTCCCAGAGCTCATCCTCTTGTATATAGGCTCTTCTTTTCACTATTCGCTCCAGTAGCATCGCAAGAAATGCCTGCGGGCCACCGAAAGCGGTGAGTGAAAGGGTGATGGTATCTTTCAAAAATAGGTAGTATCGGACTTGCTTTACCGACATTACTATTTTCTCAGACCAAGTTCACGTAGTCGCTCTTCTAGGAATTCTCCTGCAGTAGCATCTTCGAATTGCTTGGGATGGGTGGCGTCCAGGCAGCTTTCAAGACAGGTAAGATCCATCTCGGAACGAGGATGCATAAAGAAAGGGATAGAATAGCGACTTGTATTCATATTTTCCCGGGGAGGATTGACTACACGATGTATAGTGGATTTCAATTTTTTGTTGGTCAATCGCTCGAGCATATCTCCCACGTTGACTACGAGCTGATCTGGAAGGGCCGTAATAGGTATCCATTTCCCATCTTTTCTCTTCACCTGAAGGCCATCTGCACTCGCACCCATGAGGAGTGTGATGAGGTTAATGTCTCCATGTTCAGCCGCCCTGACTGCATCAGCAGGCACTTCATCTGGATTTTCAATAGGGAAATAATGGATTTGTCTTAGGATGGAATTACCATGAACGACCTTGTCTTCGAAGAAATTTTCCTCCAAATCCAAAGAAAGCGCAATGGCTCGAAGCATGGATTTTCCAGCACTTTCTAGGGTTCTAAACGCTTCATTAGCATCATTTTGGAATTCTGGAAGCTCTGATGGCCAGATGTTAGGCGGGTATTCTGACTTAATCGGATCTGTATCAGGAATTCGGCTGAGCTCTTGCCCAACATGGTAAAACTCCTTTAAATCACCAGTATTTCTGCCTTTGGCATGTTCTTTTCCCTTACCCGTATAGCCTCGCTGGAACCCTATTTCTGGTTTCTCATAGTTTGCTTTGACGGCATCAGGAAGGTTGAAGAAGTCTTTAATAGATCCGTAAAGTCTATCTTGAAGGTTTTGGGACAACCCATGGTTTTTAATAGCCACGAAGCCGATGTTTTGATAGGCTTCACCTAGCTTCTGAACAAACGCTGCCTTTTGAGTAGGATTTCCTGCCGTAAAATCGGCTAAATCTAAACTCGGGATCTCATCAAATAGAATTTCCATATCTGGATGTATTATAGTTCAAGGTCTAATTTATCTTTAAAATTAAATATCTTTAATCTCAATTTACACGCTGCATGAATAAAATACTGACATTACTCTCTTTGATTTGCCTTTTCTCGGCTTGCTCTACCGAAAAACAACGCGTGAATGAGGAAACAATGGTGACCCCACCAAGTCTGACTACGCAAGAACCCGAGGGTCCTCAGGTGAAATTTTTTCAAAATGAAGAGCAGGCATCTTACCCTGATGCCATTTTGGAGCTATATACGCCACTGGGAAATCAGATATTCAAGCCAGGAAAAGTGCCATTTGAGTTCAATGTGAAGAATTTTCCATTTGACCTGAATGAAAGTAAAGAGTTCAAGTTATTTAATATTTTGAACGGGGATGATCCGGTAGGTTTTTATTCTCCGATTTTTCAAAGAGACCTTGCACAGGGAAGCTATAGAGTGGTTGCTTATTTGGTCGATGAGGAAGGATTGGCGTTGAAAAATTTCGGCAATTATGTCGATAGGGATTTTCAAGTAGGTGAGTCTAGACCTTTTCCTTACTCAGCAGAGCCTTATTTAGCATTGAATTTTCCCCGATCTGATCAAGAATATAAGGCAGGTAGCGAAGTGATTGTTGATTTTTTGGTAGTTGGGGGCGATATGAAATTGGATGGATTGAAGGTTTCCATCTCGCTAAATGACCTACGGTATGAAATAGATCACATGGCTCCAGTTCGAATAGAGAATCTTCCTGTCGGTGCATATCAAGTGAAGGTACAATTGCTTCGCTCGGATGGGAAAGAGTTGGATGGACCATTTTCAAGCGTGAGTAAAGACATCATTGTTCGCTAACATGCTTATCTTTGAGGCTTCAATTTCAAAGATTTTAAGATGCTTTTAGTTAATCAAATTCGAGAAAACTATGCCGGTGTATTGGCCGGACTTCAAAAAAGAAATTTCCCAAACGCCGAAGCTGTACTGAATCAGGCAGTTGAGCTGGACGAGTTGAGAAAGTCAACCCAGTCGGAGCGTGATCAGATTCAAAGTGAGTCGAATGCACTATCGAAAGAGATTGGATTGCTCATGCGAGAGGGAAAAGCTGAAGAAGCAGTCAAAATCAAAGAAAAAACTGCCGAACTTAAAATTCAGATTAAGGATCTGGAAGATCAAAATTCCAAAGCTGCGGCGGATTTGATTGCCTTGCTATATTCTATTCCTAATGTTCCCCACACTTCCGTTCCTGCCGGAAAAACAGCTGAAGACAACGAAGTGGTGCTGGAAAATGGTGTGATTCCTACTCTGCATGCCGACAAACTTCCACACTGGGAGCTGATCAAGAAATATGACATTATAGATTTTGAGCTAGGTAATAAAATCACGGGGGCAGGTTTTCCTGTCTATAAAGGAAAAGGTGCCAGACTACAGCGTGCGTTGATTAATTTCTTCTTGGACGAGGCTTTAGAGCAAGGTTACTACGAGATTCAGCCGCCTATATTGGTGAATGAAGACTCAGGCTACGGCACAGGTCAACTTCCAGATAAGGAAGGGCAGATGTATTTTGCTGAAGCTGATAATTTATATTTGATTCCTACTGGCGAGGTTCCCATTACGAATATTTACCGTGATGTGATTCTTTCAGAGAGTGATCTTCCGATTAAAAATGTAGGCCATTCTCCTTGTTTCCGTAGAGAAGCCGGAAGCTGGGGCGCCCATGTGAGAGGTTTGAATAGACTTCATCAGTTTGACAAAGTGGAAATCGTGCAGATCACCCATCCAGACAAATCCTATGAGACGTTGGAAAACATGAGTAGCTATGTGCAGGGACTTCTGCAAAAGCTGGAACTTCCTTATCGCGTCTTGAGACTATGTGGAGGAGATATGGGATTCACTTCTTCCCTGACGTACGATATGGAGGTATTTTCTGCTGCGCAGGAAAGATGGCTGGAGGTAAGTTCCGTATCCAACTTCGAAACGTATCAGACCAATCGTCTGAAACTTCGTTTCAAAGGAGCAGATAAAAAAACACATTTGGCACACTCTTTAAATGGCTCTGCTTTGGCTTTGCCTAGAATTGTTGCTTCCATTTTGGAAAACAACCAATCCCCAGAGGGAATTCTGATGCCTAAAGTGCTTCATCCATACTTGGGATTTGACAGGATCTCGTAAGCAATAAATGGGTTGTCCGATTTTTAAGAACTGGACTACTGTAACTAGAAAAGCGTGAGGTTAATCTCTTCACGCTTTTTTCGTGTCATGTCCAGATTCTTTGGTCTCAACTCAAGCTTGTTTTCCTGATTACCAAAGATCCTGACTCACTATCGTCTTTTCTATCCTACATTCTCATCAAAAAGCCTTTCCAGTGTCTGTTCCAAATCATCCGCATGGCCTGCATGTGGCCTAGATGTTTGGATGATAGAACTTCTCACCGCGGTGAGCCATCGAAATCGTGAGGCCAGATCCATCGTGGCGATATTGCCTCCATTGCTTGCTCCAGCACATATTTTTTCAAAAGAAGCTAGATTCAATTGAATCATTTCTACATCAGCTGCTGGATCTAATGCAAGGAGTTTGGCGGTGTCTAAATTTATTTTGCAGCCTAGAAAATCTCTCTTCCAATGGCATATCACCACACCAACATTGATGAATTCCTCTCGCTCCACTCGCGGCACTACGCGAATGATCGCATATTCATATAAGTGCTGTTCTTGCATCGTTAGCTTCTTTAATGAACTGATCTGAATAGGAGAGGCGAGAAGTAAGGAAGTCATTGTAAACCTGTCTTATTTCATTGGTGTCTTCGGAGTCTCCGCTGGCCAGCAGCCACTCTTCGGGGATAGTGTTTACTATTGCTTTGATTATTTCTGGGGTCAAAATTGCTTTGAATTCTTCATTGACGACAGCTAATTCTGAAGCTTCGAGAAGCAATACATGATTCTTGATGATGGGAAATGGTCCTTCTGCATTTTTCTTCCAGTTGACCCAAGCATGCTGAAAAAGGAAGGAAGCACCGTGGTCAATCAGCCAAAGTTCACGATTCCAAATGAGCATATTTGTATTTCTAAATGTTCGATCCACATTGGTGATGTATAGGTCGAGCCAGACTATTTTGGAGGCGAGGAGAGGATCCGTGCTCATGGCTACCGGGTCATAGTTTATCGCTCCAGAAAGAAAATGAAGGGCTAGGTTCAATCCTTGGCTTCCTTTGAGGAGATCTTGGATTTCTTCATCTCCCTCAGATCTTCCAAAAGCTGGATCTAACTGAGCAAAAACAAGTTCTGGGACCTTTAAACCCAGTGTTCTGGCTATCTCTCCTCCGAGCAATTCTGCGATGAGTGCCTTTTCACGCTGTCCCGCACCACGGAATTTCAAAACATATTTGAAGCCGTCATCTGCATCAGCCAGTGCAGGTAAGGAGCCTCCTTCGCGCAGCGGTAAGATGTATCGAGTCACGTTGACCGTACGCATTTGGATTTTTTCGCTCATAAGTATCAGTTATCAGTTTGGAGAGGCCTGATTTCAAAGGTAAGAAATCTGCCTAGATCAATTCTGCTGTTATACTAGCCGGCCCCAGAGTTTTCTTCCTTGCCACCATCTATCATAAGCTCTATTGGTGCGGAAAACTAGTAGAAGTGATATCACAAAACTTAGTAAACTGTGCATGATGGGTATATTCTGCACCCAACTGTTTGCGCCTATTTTCAGATAGTCTATTTCCAGCCAAGCGATGGCTGAAGAGTATCCAAATATCAGGAGCATAAATAGTCCAAGCTAAACTAGTATCTCCGATTTTTGAATCAGAAAAACTACTTTAAGCCATTCTTTGGGGTTATAACCTTTGATTTATTAGTAAAATAAGGTGCAAGATTGGACGGGAAAAATAAAGAGTATGCCGTGGCTAATTTGAATCAATAACGCTTAAATCTCCGAAATCAGTTTTTCGTGAATTTTTAAAACTTGTGGAATTAGGAGCTTATTATCAGAGTTTTTAATCACAAAATCTGCAAGCTCATTTTTTTGCTCATCGGGAAGTTGCTGATTTATGATTTGATTCACTTGTTCTTCCGAGCGAAATGAATCTCGCATCAAGGTCCTGGCAATGCGGATTTTCAATGGTGAACTGACATTGATGACGAAATCAAGCGCTTTACTATTTCCGGATTCGAAGATCAAAGCTGCCTCTTTCAGGACATAAGGAGCATTTTGCTGGGAGGCCCAAACTGAAAAGTCTCTACCTACTGCCGGATGTACTAGTGAATTTATTGTTTTGACTTTTTCTGCATCTGAGAAAACGGTCTTTGCAAGAAAACTTCTATCCAACTTGCCATCTGAATCATAGGATTCATTTCCAAAAGCTTGAATGAGTTGATCCTTAAGTAATTTGTCATTTGACATCAGCCATTTGGCCCTATCATCCGCATAATATATAGGTATGCCAAGCAAGGAAAAAATCTTAGCAACGGTGGATTTTCCTGAACCTATCCCGCCAGTGATCCCCACCAAAATAGGAGATTGCCTACTCATATTTAAGTTTTAGAATCGCTGGTTGTGGCATTATTTGCTCTAGGAAAGCTGGTGTAGGCTTTACCTGAACAGTTATCGTGCTATCTTCTTTATTTCTTTTATAGTAATCCAGGACCGCCTCAAACTCCATGTCTTTCAATTCTGGAGATCTCCGTTCATCGACAAGGTAAGAGATCATGATTACCACCTCTTCATTTTCTAGAGAGACAGAATTAGGGAAATTGATTTTCTTGATTTTCAGTCGCTTGTTTCCTTCAAGAAATTCAACTACATCAAATGTCACCCTGACGTTTTCTTGTTCTATCTGTACTAAGTCACTCAGGTTCTTCGTGTTCTTTAGCGTTATTTCTTTGTTTACAGATTTATTTATGCGGTTTTCGTCCAGAGAGATTGGAAAACTACCAGCAAGACTATCGACAAGGGAGCTTGGTCCGCTCAGGGTGATTGAACTTGGGGTGAAAGTGATCGGATCAATAATCCGGAAGTTTTTAGCCATAGAATAACTCGTAGAATCGAGTGTTGGCTTTACTTTGATAGTTTTGATTTTATTGATGTCAAACTTCAGTGTGTCTCGGAGTACTGATACGAGCTGAGTCGGTGAAAGAAATTCTCCGAGTGACCTCTTCAAGTCAGCGGTGAGTATGTAATTGGTTCTAGCGGGATTGCTGAGTTCTATGGGATATGGGGTATTGTTGAAATTGAAATACTTGCGTAGCAAATCCCAACCGTTGCCTGAGATCTCCACTTCTAGAGATTTTGGAAGGCTCGTCACTGCTACGAACTCGGACTGATCGTATGAAATTTCAACTGGGAAATTGACAACAGTAGTATAGTCGTCCTTATTTAGGGCGTTTAAAATCCAAAAAGTGGTAGCTGCTGCTATGCAGAGAACTACCACTTTTAGATTAGAGAGTTTTTTGGCAGAAATCCTTTTCGGGGATTTTTTATTTTCCGGCAAAATTCAGATTATTTTTTAGTTTCAGGTTTTCTAGAGAAGTCTAAGGAGATAGCAGATTTTTCTACTTTTACCTTAAGGCCTCGGTCAAGTTCCAATAGAACGGTATCGCCTTCTACTGAACTTACTCTTCCATGAAGTCCGCCGATAGTTACTACTTCGTCTCCTTTTTTTATTTCTTCAATGAATTTTTTGCTTTCCTTTTGTTTTTTCTGCTGTGGTCTGATCATAAAGAAATACATGATCAATATGATGGAACCAAAAAGGAAAACTTGTCCTAATATTCCGCTACCTCCAGCGGCAGCTTGTGCTAATACTGTAGAAATCATAATTATCGTTTAACAGGGCCTACAGGAGCCGCAGCACCTGCAGCTTTTCCAATTACAGTACCCTTCATTTGAAGTCTAGTAACGTTTGGATTTGTATTAGCTTGGATACTTACAGTTGGTGCTTGAGCGCCAGATTTTGCTGCTGAGTTGAATACTACTTTCACAAAACCTTCTTCACCTGGCTTCACAGGAGTTTTAGTCCAGTCAGGGCTGGTACATCCACAAGAAGCGGTGATGTTGGAGATTACTAATGGTGCTTGACCATTGTTTGTGAATTTGAAGAGGTGCTCAATAACTTCGCCTTCTTTGATGGTACCAAAGTCAAATTCTGTGGCGGGGAATTGAAAAGAACCCAAAGTACTTGGATCAGCTACTTGTGCAGCTTGTACATTCACGGGAGTAGCCACTGCCGTGTTGGTCTCTAACTGTGCAATTTTATCTTCAAGTGCCTGAATTTTTGCATCTTGATCGCTTTTCTGGTCACATGAAGTTCCCAATGCTAGTAAGACGGCAACTACCGCCATATTCATTAAGTTAGTTTTCATCTGTTCTTGTTTATAGTTTTAAAGGGATCACTTAGAATCTGGCTCATGAGACTATTCATTACTACTGGAATGATTGTCTTGGCTAGATTCCGTGTTAGTTAATTGTTTCCTTGATTGATTTGGTCGATCAATTTATTTACATCGCTGAGAAGATTCTCAGCCTTGTTTTTTGCTTCGGAGATGACGCGTTTGCCTTCTGTTTTCGCTTCGTTCAAATGAATCTCTTTACCGTCCACTAGGTCGTCAATCAATTCTTCTAGTTCCTTTTTGTATTTAGAAAGTTTGAAAGAAAGGCGATCTCGCGTATTGGTGCCGGTGTCTGGTGCAAAAAGTACCCCAAGTGCCGCGCCCGCGCCTGCACCGATTAGGAATGCGATGAGTGTGTTACTGCTCTTGCTCATAGTTTGTTTATTTATTGTCCAATAGTCCTCTACCGCTCTTACGGATTTCTCCGTTTTCGGTTAACTCCTTTGCCATCACGTCAAGCAATCCGTTCACAAATTGCTTGCTTTTAGGTGTGCTGTAGGTTTTGGAGATATCTATATACTCGTTTATACTTACTTTGACAGGGATACTTGGAAAGTTCTTCATTTCGGCGATTGCCATCGATATGATCACTTTATCTGTGAAAGCGAGTCTGTCAATATCCCAATTTTTGGTTTTTTGAGCGATAAGTGCCTTGCTTTCTGTATCGTTCTCTATCGTGAAGTTAAAGATATTTTGAAAGAACTCCTTGTCCTCATCCCAGTTCATTGCGATTTCAGGCATTTGGCTTTCATTTTCATCATTGAGATTGGCAGCGTTTTTCAACACTTTGGAGGCCAAGCTTCTCACCACTGATTTATCTTCTGTCCAATTAAGGTCTCTTTCCGAGAAGAAATTTAAAAGAACTTCATTTTTGAAAATGACTTTTTTCAGCAAATCATCCACTAGTTCTAAATCCTGCTCCATGGTAGGGTTTTCTATCTGAAGATAAGCTTGGTATTGCTCCGAAGGCTTGATGTAATCTCTAAACCACTCTTTGATTTCTAGCTCCACGTCATGAAGATTCACGTTGTTTCTAGCGATTCCTGCTCTGTAGGAGTCTGACTCACGAAGCGTAGCTAGAACCTGGTTATTTGGCAGATTCAATTCATTGCCAAAGGCAACAGGAGTATTGCCTGCCATTTTCTTTTTCTTTTCTACTTCTTTTTCTACATGTTTTGCAAAAGCTTGTAGTAGCTCTATAGCCAATAGGTACAACTGAGGGATTCGCTCGGCAGAGACTACCATGTTTTTCAAAAGGAATTCATGGTCTTTGGCATTAGCTTCATGGAATTTCTTCAGCGCTTCCAATACTACTTGTTTTACTTTTGGACTGGCATCGGTGGTCTTGAGTATATCTCGTGAGACTAGGTTTTGTTCCAGCAGTTGGATAGCAACTTCAGCTTCTTTGTTGAGGGCGGTTTTATCCTGCACTTCCATGCTATTCAAGTCAGGTGCAAAAGACGTTCTGATAAAATCTTTTGAAATAGTAAGATTGGAACCCTTGCACTGCTCATAGGCATATAGGTTTTGAAAAGCCTTTACTCTAAGTATTCTTCTGTTCAGCATGTCTTCGAAATGAGTTGCAAATATAGGCAATTTGAGGTGGCTATCACCTAGTTGGTTTAGACAAAAAAACCACCGAAAGGCATTCCCGGTGGTTTTGATATAGCTTATGGGTGGATTAGAAAGAAAGCTTTACTTTTCCAATAGCTTCAATTCTAGCTTTAGCTGTCTCGATAGCAGCTTGCTGAGCTGGGATATTTTCAGCTTCTGACTTATTCAAAATACCCAAGCAGGTATCGTAGATTTTTTCAGTTTGCTTATAGACCGTATCTCTGTTGTATCCGCCAAAATACTCAGCGCCAACGTTGATTACACCACCGGCATTGATCAAGAAATCAGGAGCATAAACGATCCCTTTTTCAACAAGGATTTGTCCATGCTTTGCTTCGTCTTTCAATTGATTATTTGCACCACCTGCGATGACTGCACATTTAAGACGATCTATGGTTTGATCATTGATCGTAGCTCCTAGTGCACAAGGGGAATAAATATCCATCTCTAGATCATAGATCACATTAGGATCAACCACCTGAGCACCGGTAGCTTTTGCCACAGCCTTGAGTTTGTCCTCAAAAATATCCGTAACCAACACGATCGCTCCTTCTTTTACCAGATGCTCGATCAGATATTTGCCTACTTGTCCTACTCCTTGAACTCCGATTCTTTTTCCCTCTAAGGATTCCAAGCCAAATGCTTTCTTAGCAGCAGCTTTCATACCCATGTACACACCATAAGCAGTGACTGGCGAAGGGTCTCCGCCGCCACCCTTAATCTCAGGAAGGCCAGTGACATGGCGAGTTTCTAGCCCTATGAATTCCATGTCTGAGGTATTCATATTGACATCTTCGGCAGTTACATATCTACCGCCCAGGCTCTGAACAAATCTCCCGAAACGTCTTAGAAATGCTTCGTTTTTTAATTTTGGATCGCCTAAAATAACCGCTTTCCCTCCACCGAGATTCAAGCCTGCCAGGGCGTTTTTGAAGGTCATTCCTCTGGACAGACGAAGGACATCTGTGATAGCTTCTTCTTCGGAAGCATAAGGCCACATACGGGTTCCGCCCAGTGCTGGACCCAGGGTGGTGTTGTGAATACCAATCAATGCCTTTAGGCCGGTTGCTTCATCATGGCAAATCACGAGTTGCTCGTGATCCATCGTAGTGATCTGGCCAAAGATTGAACCTTCACGTACTGATTCAGTTGCTTTAATCTCTAACATGTGAACTTAGCTTTTTAGAATGTGTTATATTTGGGTACTCCTTGGTACTTCTAGCCAATACAAAATTAAATACTTTTATTGGCGTTCAAAGGTTTAATTTACCCAGATTTATTTATCTAATTTCTTCATTTTAAAATTTTTATTTGGTGAAACCACTTTGGCGACTCAACAAGTATTTGTACAAATACAAGGGCTTGATCCTTTTGGGAATAGTTTTTACGGTGATTTCTAATATTTTCGTAATTATCCCGGCGCAACTGGTGCGACTTGCGATAGATTATGTGGTCGAGAGTTTGTCGATTTATCGGCCTTTGGAGCTAGGAGGAATGGGGGAAGAGGCGCAGGATATTTTTTTAAAATTCGTTGTTGTTTTTGGCGTGTTGATTTTGGTAATGGCTTTGTTGAGAGGCATTTTCCTATTTTTTATTCGTCAGACACTCATCATCATGTCTAGGAAAGTAGAATATGACATGAAGAATGAGATCTATGATCACTACCAAAAACTTCCTCTCAGCTTCTATAGGAAAAATAGCACAGGTGATCTGATGGCTCGAATAACTGAAGACGTGAGCCGTGTACGGATGTATCTCGGCCCAGCTATTATGTATGGGTTGAATCTCCTGATTCTATTTCCGATGGTAATTTCATACATGATCACTGTCAATCCCCTGTTGACACTTTATTCGCTCTTGCCACTTCCTGTGCTTTCATTGAGTATCTACTATGTAAATAATATGATCAATGAGCGCTCCGAAAAGATACAGCGGAGTTTGAGTGGTTTGAGCACTTTTGTACAAGAGGCTTTTTCAGGAATTCGTGTGCTGAAGGCATTCGTCAGAGAAAGTGATAGTGTCAATGATTTTGCCCTAGCAAGTGAGGATTACAAGCTGAAATCCATTCGATTGACTAAAGTAAATGCCTTATTTTTTCCGATTATCATGGGAGTAGTTGGAATATCTACGATCATCACTGTTTATGTAGGTGGCTTACAGGTGATGAGTGGTCAGATTGGCTACGGAGTGATCGCCGAGTTTATACTTTATGTGAACATTCTCACTTGGCCAGTCACATCTCTGGGCTGGGTGACTAGCATCGTGCAGCGTGCGGCAGCATCTCAGACTAGGATCAATGAGTTTCTGGATGAAAAGAATGACATTTTGAGCACTCAAGAAACCAAAGCAGAAATTCAAGGGACTATAGAAGTAGAAAATGTGTCCTTTGTTTATCCAGATTCCGGTATTCATGCGTTGAAAAATGTCAGTTTCCAGATCCAAGAGGGGCAAACACTTGGGATAATTGGGACTACAGGTTCTGGCAAATCTACTATCGCCAATCTCTTGATGCGTATGTATGACCCTACTAGCGGAGTGATCAAGTTAGATGGGAAGCCAATTGATACTTTCTCTATATCTGATCTTCGCAGGCAGTTAGGCTATGTACCGCAGGATGTGTTTTTATTTTCAGATAGCATAGGAAACAACATTGCCTTTGGGATAGAGGAATCAGATCCAAAGATTATAGAGCAGGCGGCAAAAG
Source organism: Algoriphagus sp. (assembly GCF_039969895.1). Lineage (GTDB taxonomy): Bacteria > Bacteroidota > Bacteroidia > Cytophagales > Cyclobacteriaceae > Algoriphagus. The sequence continues at coordinate 188,523 of NZ_JBDVMZ010000008.1, read as the reverse complement.
ATGCAGATGTGTATGAAAATATTGTTGACTTCCCCAAAGGCTTCGAAACCATGCTGGGTGAGCGTGGGATTACACTTTCTGGCGGACAAAAACAGCGTGTTTCTATCGCACGTGCTATTGCTAAGGAGCCGAAAATTCTTATTCTAGATGATTGCCTTTCGGCAGTAGATACGAAGACAGAGAATGTGATTTTGACAGCATTGAAAAACATCATGCAAAACCGCACTTCTGTCATTATCTCTCACCGTGTATCCTCTGCCAAGCTAGCCGATCAAATTATTGTGTTGGATGATGGGAAAATCATAGAACGTGGCAATCATGAATCCCTCATGAAGCAAAATGGAGTGTATGCGGAGTTGTTTGAAAAACAAACGCAGGCAGGGGAATCTGTTGATAATTAACTGATTTGACTTACATTTTGAGCTAAGAAAAGAAGCTTTCTAGAAAAAGTAATATGATTATCTGCTTTTCTACCAGTATGGAGGAATAAGCATGTAGCAAATGGTAAACTTAAGAATTGAGGCCGCTTCGGTCATCGGTCTTCCAACCAGATAAGCAAGGAATATAAGATGACTGGCATTATTGCGGATAATCATAAAAGTAATTACCTTGAAGCATATCAGTTCATCTAAATGTCGAAGTAGCCATGGAAGAAAAGAAATCTACTACTCAGGATATCGAGAAAGTACTCAAGGAAATAGGGGAAAAAATCGAGGAGCTGGTAAAAAAAGGTGCTGATGCGGGATTGGATGCAAAGGATGAAATCGAAAAAAAGATCAAGGACCTTAAAGAAAATAAAACTACGCTAGAGGCTGAGTTTAAGAAAGGTAAAGAGATTTTAGAGCGGGAATTCAAGGAGCGAAGCGAAGAGATAAAACCAAACTTACAAGAGTCCAAAGGCTTATTCAAAGAAGGCTTTAAGCAGATAGGACTTGCGATCAAAGCTCTTTTTGGAAAAAAGTAAAATCAACCCCACAAATCTTTCCAACATAAAAATGCCTCCAAAAAGTAGCTTACTTTTTGGAGGCATTTTACTTTTAAACGCATTAGCTATTATTTCTCTGAGAGGGCATTACATCGATCATAGGCAGGATCAAGGTCAATGTAGATGTCTTCTTTGGCAGTTATAAACCACTTGCTTAGAATTTCTTCTTCTTTTTTGCGAAGCGTTGCAGCTTTTAGCTTTTCGTAGTCATCCTCCATATTTGCTCGGTGAGCAGGGTATTTTGCCTTATAATACAGGATTCGTACTTTTTTACCATCTCTTGGATCGTCAAATTCCATAGGCATGGTGATATCTCCTACCTGCATAGTATCTATCATGAAGAACAGTAGCGGATCCTCTAATGTGCGGAGTGAGAGACGATTGGAATTGGTAGATGGGTCAGTAAAAAATCCTCCTGCATCAGAGGTACTTCTATCATCTGAAAAGTCTTTGGCAGCTTTGGCAAAATCCATTCTACCGGCTTTTATCTCTGTTCTTAAACTATCCAACAAACGCTCAGATTTTTTCAAATCAGCTTGAGTGGCTCTAGGAGCCATCAGGATATGACGGGTGTTGTAGGTGTTTCCTTTGATTTCAAGTAATTGAATCATGTGGAAACCATAATCACTTTCCACAGGGTCTGAAATTTCTCCTTGCTTTAATGCCAAAGCAGCATTTTCATATTGCGGTACCATTTGCCCTTTGGAAGCAAAACCCAAATCACCTCCCATAGCAGCGGATCCTGGATCTTCTGAATATTTTCTAGCCAAATCTGCAAAATCAGCTTTGCCTTCTCCAATGTCTTTTTTGAACTGTAGAAGTTGATCATAAAGGGCTTGTTTGGTTTGAGGATTCACTTCAGGCTTTATCACGATTTGCCCTACAGTAGCCTCTGATGTAAACAAAGGAAGAGAATCCTTTGGGATGCTATTATAAAATTGTCTCACGTCATTGGGAGAAACAGTCAATCCTTCGGTGATCTGGCCTCTCATACGCGTCACAATAAGCTGCTCACGGATCACGTCCTCAATTTCTGCTTTCAACTGCTCGGAAGTTTTACCATAGGCTTCTACTAGCGTAGCTTCATCACCTCCGAATTGCTGCATGACCATACTGAATCGCTGATCTGTTTGCAGCATTACTTCCGCATCTGTGACCATTATCGAATCAACCTCCGCTTTCGCCACCATCAATTTGTTAATCATCAAGGATTCGAAAACTTCGCAGCGAGTAGGAGCTACCTGTCCCTGTTGATTTTGAGACAGAGCTTCCATGTATGCTCTCTGGACGTCGGATTCTAATAGAATATAATTGTCCACCTTAGCCACTATTTTATCAAGAACTTGGCCTGTAGGCGGGGCTTCCTGAGCAAATGAGGCTGTAGCCAGCATGGTGAGGATAAGAGTAAATGTAAGTCGGTTTAGCAATTTCATGAGTATTATTTCCTTCTCTAGTTACTTTGGAGATGGGTTTTATGTGAATTATTATTGATTCAGCGCTACGAACGTCTCCTCTTTAGCTTTTGGATTTACTTTTACGGGATATTTTTTCCGTAAGGATTCTATCAGATTTTCATCAAGATACGCTTGGTAATCTCGTATGACTAAGCCACGAGATTCTTCAAACTTTTTCGGGCCAGCTGGTATTGTATCTCGAATGAGTACGATATGCAGATGTCCATTAGCTTCAATTTCTTGATAGTTTGTGTTGATATCTGCATTGGACAACACCGGATGAGTGCTGTATTCGAGGACGCCTGATTCAGTTTGGAAAGCCAAGGTATTGCTGCTTTTATAGCTCGTCTCAAATGAGGCTATAAGTTCGTCAGAAAGGGGCTTACCTTTCAGGAGCATTCTAGCGGCATCTAGCTGAGTCAGGTCAAGGACTTTCACGATATACGTGTCCACTCTACCTTTCCATTGGTAGTTCTGAATGTTTTTCTCATAGAATGCCTTTTGAGCTACCGTATCCATAAGTCCTTTTTGCCAAACTTCTTCATTCATTAATGAAAAAAGCAAAATGCCATCACGGTATTCTTTGAGTAGCATTTGGTAATCTTTATTATTTGCTGCAAGATCAGCTTCTTCAGCTTTGTTCAGCTCTGAAGCTGTGAATCGTTCGTACCAGGCGTCGAAAGTTCCAGAGTTACTTTGTAGAGAAATCTCCTCTTCTTCCATGAAACTAGCTAAATCTTTGGCTATGTGGCTTTTGCCCTGTAGCGTAAAGAGTTGGTCATTTTCCAGATCTTTCTCAGCCATCACTTGTGCAAAGCCCGCTTCAGTCGTGGTATTTAGTTCAGTTCTTAATTTGGCGAGGTTAGCTTCGTTTTCTTTGAATCCATACCTGGACTTCTGGATCGCCATCACCTGAGACTGTATCATGCCGGAGCGAGAATCTCTCAAGATACTAGACCGGATGCTTTCTTCCATAGATTCAAAGGATTCTATAGGTCGCTTATCTTCTAGTCTCAAGATGTGATATCCATAGCGAGTTTGGATCGGAGGTGATACTTCACCAATCTCCGTCAACGAGAAAGCGGCCATTTCAAACTCAGGAATCATCGAACCTACAGAGAACCAAGGCAACATTCCTCCCTTTTGACTGCTTGCAGGGTCTTCAGAATAGTTCCGAACAATATCTTCCCACACGGTGCTTTCCTTCTGTATCTCGGTGTAGATGTCGGCGACTTTTCGCTTGGCAAGGTCCTCGCTGCCTGTAGCATTCTCATCTATTCGTACTAGAATATGCGAAACTCTCACCTGTCCCGGATTGGGTTGACGGTCTTTCACACTGATGATATGGTAGCCGAAATTGGTAAGTACAGGATCAGATACTTGTCCTGGCTGTAATGAAAAGGCTGCATCTTCGAAGGGCTGAACCATTTGAAGCGCAGTGAAATAACCTAGATCACCTTGATTGATTTTTGCTGAAGGATCATCAGAATAGGTGACTGCTAACTCATTGATACTGCCTCCCGCTTTGATCTCTTCTTCAATCTTCAGCGCCATTCTCAATACTGCCAAGCTATCCTCAGTACTGGAATTGGGAGGAAATTGGAGGAGTATATGGCTGGCGCGTATTATCTCCTGCATTCTAGCATAAGCTTTTCTCAATTCACCTTCTTCCAAAGAATTTCGGATCAAAAATGGAGCTTTGATGTTCTCTCGGAAGGAATCAAATTCTCTCAAGAATTCCTCGGATTGAGCAAGACCTTGCTCTTCCGCTTCTCGAACTTTTAATTTGTAATTGATGAAAAGATTGAGGTTTTCATTGAATTCTTCTCTGGACATTCCCGGAGTTCCAGGCTCAGATTTATTTCCTTTAGAAAGTAGATAGATTAACTCATCCTTATCCACAGGTTTATTTCCTAAAGTTAATAGAGGTTCATCCTGTCCTGATGTTTGAACAAAAGCCATCGTGGTGATGGAAAACTCAAATAATAGGAGGAAGGTTAATAGAAGTGCCGAAATGGTTCGGTTTGTCATGTATGAAATGGCAGAATTGGAATGCAATTTTACAAATTTATTAGGATTTAAAGTCAAATGTCCCGAATACTAAGCATTTAACAAGAATTAGGACTGGAACCATTTGATCAGGCGACAGGTGTTGGTACCTCCGCTAGATTCAAACTCGATTTCATCCATTATCTTCTTTACCAAAATTATGCCCAATCCACCTTTTCGCTTTTCTCCTTTTACCTGGTCAAGGTCAGGTACTTCGTAATCCAGCATGTTAAAGGCTTTGCCTTGGTCGGAGATTTCAAAAATTATTTTGCCGGGGTTGTTTTTAACTTTTAACTGGATGTAATCTTGCGCATTACAATTATGGGAGTGAATAATCAGATTGGCGCATACCTCTTCTACCGCCAGAGTGATCTGCAGTTGGTCGATGTCAGACAGACGTAGCTCTTCCATGGTCTTTTTCAAAAAGACGCGAAGCTCGGCTAGGGCGGCGGTTTGACAGGATAATTTCAACTGATGTTTCATTTCAAGAATTCAAAGCAGTTTTTTTGTCTGGATATATTTTCATCAGTTGATCCAATCCAAGAATCCTGAATACTTCATATACGCGTTCGGAGAGTGCATAAATTTTCAACTCTATTTCTTTTTCCTGAAAATCTTCCAGATATGACATGAACACACCCAATCCAGCAGAAGAAATATATTCTAGACCTCTCCCATCTATTAATATGGATGAACTTCCATTGTCCACTGCTCGAGTGATTGCTTCATCCAAGATGACGGAGTTACTTGCATCCACTTCGCCTTGGAGAAGCAATATGTCATGTCCATTTTCTTGTTTAATATCTATTGTTAGCATAGTCTAGCTTTCTTTAATTGACTGGGTGAATTTCACAACCATCAGCGAGTAATCATCATCTATTACCCTGTCACCACCCACAAAGCTGTGAAGTGAATCAATGATTTTAGTCTGGATTTCTTGAGGGCTGAGCTTTTGATTTACTTCTAATAGGCTTCGGATTCTCTCATAGCCAAACTGGATGGACTTATCATTTTTGGCTTCTACGATTCCATCGGTGAACATGACCAACACATCTCCTGGCTGATAAGCGAATGTTTTTTCCACAACGTGGTTTTCGTACTGCTTGTTTCTTAAAATCCCCAATCCTAGTCCATCAATCTCCAGATAGGCTGATTTATTTTCTGCTTCTTGATGAAAGAGCGTAGGGACATGACCTGCACGTGAATGACAGATGGTTTGTTGCGAAGTGTCGATAATGAAAACGGAAGCAGTGATAAAGTGGTTTCTTTCTAGGCATTTGCTCAGAGCCGCATTTGCTTTGATCATAAACTCCGAAGGACTAAGGTTCAGCTGAATGAGACTATGGAAAATCCCCTTCATTTGGGACATGTGAAATGCAGCAGACGTACCCTTTCCTGATACATCTCCTATGATAAGGACATAGCGATCCTCGTCCAGTTTGTAAGTATCATAATAATCTCCACCTACCTCATCAGCTGCATTAGAGTAAGCACTTATGTCGAAAAATTGATTATGATCCAGTTTGGCAGGAAGTAGGGATTTCTGTACACGCTGCGCTATTTTCAATTCCTCCTGATAGCGCTCGTTCAGTATAGCTTGATTTAGTAAGCGGTGATTTTCTACAGCGATGCAGGCTTGCCTTCCAAAAGTGCTAATGATGTTTAGCATCTCTTTATTGAATCCATCACGAACTTCCTTACAAAGGACAATTTTCCCGATGACCGACTTGTTGATTACGAGAGGGACAAAAAGCACCGATTCAAATGAAGGATGATGGATTCTGATAGAAATAGGCTTGAGGTTGTCCGTTAATTTGTCGGAGTCCCATCCTTGCAATGCCTTGTCTTGTTGGATAAGGTCATTAATTTCTTCCCTGGTAGTAGCGTCAATGAATCGTTCGTTTATAGTCCTTTCGGGCGTGTCCTTACTTTTCATAGATAACCAAGCGGCATCAGCATAGGAGGCACTCATGCAGGAGTCCATCAAGATGTCCAAGACCTGCTCCTCATTTTCCTCAGGCTGAATAGATTGGCTAAGTCTCTGAAAATTAATGGCCTCCGTAAGTTTTTGCTCAAATACAGAAGAGGTGGGTAGGTTAAATAGCGTCACCAAAAAGCTGAGAACTGCATACACTAATACAAACCAAAACAGAGAAATGAGGAAGAGATTCCAAGTAAGGTTAACTGGGTAGTTTTGGTCTTTTTCAATTGAAAATGTGTACCAAAGCAAGAAGCTCACAGTAGAAATAATGATGGCAAGAAAGAGCAAGGATTTCCACTTTTCTTTGAAAGTAAGGTAAGGAATCCACTTCAAATTTGTAGATAGAATCACTGCCAAAATGCCAAGCAAAGCCATCCCAAAAAAGAAGGGGTATTCAGAATCATTGCCTGAAAAAAACACTAGAAACATGCCGACTAACATGGCGATTTCGAACGCTTGCCATTGTTTTACTACCCGCTTAGTCTTTTGATAAAGTATAAGGTGCTGCCACAACAACGATGTGGATATTAGAAAAATGGTGATTAGCCCAAAACGAATATGGTAGAAAAAGACATGTAGAAATGGGTCTCTCGCCAGTTTGCTTTCTCCAAGCGAACTGATAAACAAATCCATGATAAGAAATGTCGCCACAGCAAATAATCCGGTAGAAGCTCCGCGCCAGATCAGGTTGAGAAAGTCACCTTGCGAGTTTTTGGTTATGGAATAGTTGTAAAAGCCATAGACGGTAATAAAAAATAAAATTTGAAGTATCCAACTGAACTCAATGGCAAAGCCTGAGTCCATCTGATTGAGTAGGCCGACCAGTCTCACCAAATTGACAAATAACAAGGCAAGCCAAACCAGGATGGCGAGCAGTAAGCTTAGCTTTCCGATATGGATTGGTGGTAGTTTGATCATGAATGTCTAGCCACAATAATACTCATTCGGATTGAAAAAAAACGCTGGAGTATAAGTTAGTGAATGGCCTGTGTGTTAAAAAAGTCTAAAATAGTAAGTCCTGGCTATTGATCAGGTGCAGACCAAATCCTGGATTACTCCAACACCATATTTTTCGTCGATCAGCGTTAATACCTTACTTTTATTCATCAGCAATTCCTTCTTTATCGGACCCGAGCTAAGCTTCACAAACAGCTTTTTGTCTCTAATAAATACAGAAGTGGTCCGATCTGCGATGGTTTTTCCGACGATACCTGGCCAATCATGAACCAACGACTTCTCTTTGAATTTGCCTTCTAGCCGGTAGGCTCTGAGCAGGTCGTTAAATGCTGACTCCAGTGGCGCTACCTCCTTTTTTCTACTGTAATATCCGTCGTTGCTCATAGTGTCATTCTTCTCAAACGAAAAGTGCCGCTGCGATACTGTCAGCAAGTAGTTTTCCGCTTTTGCTCAAAGATAGGTTTTTATCCTCCCATACTAACCAGCCTTCCGCATCCATTTGGGCTAGAATTAATTTTTTGTCGGTCAAAAGATCCTGATTAAACTCTCGGTGAATTACTTCAAAATCTATCCCCCAAAGCGTCCTCAATCCTGTGAGTAGGTATTCATTGAGCCGCTCATCTTCCGTGAGGTTATCCACCGCGAACGGAATGATGGAGTTCTCCAAGGTCTTGAGGTATAGAGAATTATTGGAGGGATTTGCGCCTCTATTTTTCCCATCAAATGAATGTGCACTCGGTCCAACTCCCAAATAAGGCACGCCTTTCCAATAGTTGGTGTTGTGTAGGGCAAACTGATCGGGCAAGCCAAAATTGGATACTTCGTATTGGATATATCCGGCTTTAGCAGTGAGCTCTTGAAGAATTTCAAATTGCTCGGCCACAAAATCCTCCTCAGCAGGCTGGAATTGACCTTTTCGAGTCCAGTTTCCAAGGGCAGTTTTGGGTTCAACAGTAAGTGCGTAGCTAGAGATATGCCCTGGGTTTTGATAGATAGCTTCAGTAAGATCTCTCTTCCAAAGGCCATGATCTGCCTGTGGAAAGCCATAGATCAAGTCCAGGCTGAATTTTTCAAACCCAACCTTTCTTGCTTTATCAATCGCCGATTTCGATTCCGCTGCAGTATGTGCTCTATTGTAGAATTTCAATACTTGCTCATCGAAACTCTGAATCCCGAGACTGAGCCTATCAATACCAAGCGATTTCCATGAGTTGAGATAGTCCACACTTAGATCATCAGGATTTGCCTCTAGGGTCACTTCTGTCCAGTCTGACTGGTAGGACTTGGCTATCTGATCTAGGATTTTCTCAAGGAGTCTTGGGGGAAAAAGAGAAGGAGTACCGCCCCCAAAATAAATCGTTTCAATGGGCTGACTTGACAAATAATCCGCTCGCATTAGTAATTCCCTACAGATCATGTCAGCCATTTGATCCATTCTGTCTAACGTGGTACTGAAGTGAAAATCGCAATAATGGCAAGCTTGCCTGCAAAAAGGAATGTGTATGTATATGCCAGCCAATATGAATTCTATTATTTTGCAAATATAATCAATCCCCGCCAGCCCATTGAAAAGCTCCTTATTGGCCTCTATCCTTTTTTTCCTTATAGGAGGAGTGGTTTGCCAAGCTCAAAGTGGCTATTGGGTCAAATGGTCAAGTGATGATCCGCCATCGAAAGTGGATTGGCAGGCTTTTGATTCCAAAACTGCGGGAGATCAGTTTCTGGATTCCATTCAAAACACTTTTCAGTATGAAGGATACCTCGGCGTAATATTTCATGCAGAAGAAGTAGGAAGCGATTCCCTTAAAGTAGATTTTGAACTTGGAGAAAAATATTTCTGGGAAAAAATCTCATTGGGGAACGTACCCGTTGAATTAGCCAAATCCCTACCTACATTCTCACAGGAATATCGCGTGGCTTACCAGTGGATGGATCAAGTGATCCAAGGGGCAGAAAATAATGGATTTCCTTTTGCCCAAATAAAACTAGATAGTTTGCAGCGAGATGGAACTGCCTTATCCGCGGTTTTTAACTATGACGCTGGGCCGTTGATTTTGTGGGATTCTGTGAAAGTAGCCGGTGATACCAAAACTCAAGAGCGTTACCTTCAAAACTTGACGGGGATTCGGCCTGGCACGCCATTTTCTCAAAAGCAACTAGATGAAGCAAACCAAACCCTCAGGAGGTCTCCTTATTTTACACAGATTCAGTCACCGCAAGTTGATTTTCAACTGAAGAAAGCACAGCCTAACTTTTCGCTGCGCGATAGAAACACGAATGTGCTTGACGGGATTATAGGTTTGCTACCCAATGCAAATGAACCTGGTAAGATGCTGATCACGGGACAGCTGGATCTGCAGTTATATCACCTTGGGGGAAAAGGAAGAGATGTTGCAGTGCATTGGCAGCGTTTGAATGTAGCTACTCAGGAGTTGGAAATTTCTGCAAAGGAAGCTTTTCTATTTAATTCCCCCTTGGACGTCAGTGTGGGTTTTAATCTGTATAAACAAGATTCCACTTTTTTAAATCGCTTTTTTAGTCTGGAATTTGGGTATCATATTAATAGAAATACCGCCTTAAGTTTTTTCACCAGAAGACAAGCTAGTGATGTATTAAACACAGAGGACTATATAGAAGCGATTGAACTGCCTGATGTAGCCGACTATCGCTGGAATCAATATGGGATAGGGTGGAATTGGAACAAGCTAGATTCGCCCTATTTTCCGAGGCGAGGATTTCTCGCCATAGGTGAATTTGCGGTCGGCAACAAAAAGATTATTGAAAACACAGGCTTTCCGCCAGAGGTTTATTTAGGAGTAGATTTGAATACACCACAATACCTTGGAAAGGCACAGGTAGAAAAGCATATTTTCATCAAACCTAGCTGGGGAATGTGGCTCAGGGCAACTGGGGGTTTCGCTCAAAATGAAAACTTGTTGGTCAACGATTTATTCAGATTGGGTGGATTGAAGAGCATCAGAGGCTTTAATGAAAATTACTTTTATGCAAAGTCATTTGGCTACCTAAACATGGAGCAGCGTCTTTTTTTTGGAGATAATTCTTTTCTCATGGTTTTTGCAGACGTAGGGATTCTGGAAAACCCATACCTTGCAGCTTCAATCGATCACCCGGTCTCATTTGGCTCAGGAATCAATCTAGATACAGGCTCAGGAGTATTTCAATTTATATACGGAGTCGGGAAGTCTAATTTACAACCTTTACAATTCTCCTATTCCAGGATACATTTTGGCTACTTAGCCAGATTTTGAGTATGAAAAAATTGATCTTCAAGTCAATAGTTATCTTCTCACTGATTTTTGCAGTGGGAAATCAGGTCTTTGGGCAAGTATTGGAAGATTATCACTCAAACTGGCAAGAAGGTGAGCGGGAGACTTGGTTTAGCTCAAATGATCGATTAATCCTTGACTTGGATCTGAATGCGTTTCCATTAGCGTATTTTTCCTTTGAGTTTCCTGATCATTCGGTAGTTTTTATGGGGGAAAAGCTCTGGTTTTTCACCGAACAGGACACGGCATTTACCACTCAAGTGGGGGCACTACAGCAAGAGTTTTTGGGAAATCAGGTTAAGCTTACCGTATTTAAGAATGGCATATCTTCAGATAAAGCGAGCGTCAAAAAACTGGTAAAGGATGAATCATTTATTGATACTGCTACGGTAGAGGATGGATTACTTGCAGTAACAAGGAACTGGGATAGGCAGAGTATCCGTGATTTTTTTGTGATCGGACTGCTTGCTTCTTTTTTGATGATTGCTTTGTACAAACTTGCCTATCCATTTATTTTTGCGATGATGATCAAACCTGTGTCCTTACTGAACGCAGAAGATTTTTCTGAAAGTGGGAGTTTGCAGAAGTTTTTCTCTTTAGATATTCTGTTTTATGTGTTTATAGTGAATATGCTTTTGTCACTAATTATGGTGACAAGCCTAGCCGTATTTCGTCAGGAGTGGTTAGAAGCAAGGCTGAATTTGAGTTTTTCTACATTAATATTCCTGTGGAGTGGAGGTACGTTGATTTTATTGTTGCTCACCATTTTTAAGTTCACATCGATTAAAATCTTAGCACATTTATTTGATTTGGGAAAATTGGAGTTTGCTCATTTCTTTTATTTGCTTCGGCTGGTGGTAATTGTCACGATAGGATTGGTATTGGTATGTACATTCTTTTTGCTTAATGATTTTTCAAGGATTGAAATGGCTTTGGAGCTGTCATTTACAGGTTTTTTCTGGTTGTATGTGTTAGGGATTCTCGGATTGTTCTTGATTATGGTGAATAAACTAGGCTTTAAGAAATATCATTTATTTACTTACCTTTGCATCGCAGAATTAGTGCCCTTTTTAATCTTGGCCAAATTGGTGCTTGATTTAGGGCATTAATTCCAATAAACACCAAAAGGAATAATAGAAGCATGAGCGTAGTTACCAAAGACAGGTTTAGACCAGTAAAAAGTATTCTAGTATCTCAACCAGCCCCTGCGGGTGCAAATTCTCCCTACGTACAGTTGGCGGAGAAGTATAATTTGAAGATAGATTTCAGACAGTTTATCAAGGTTGAGCCAGTAGTGCCAAAAGAATTCCGTAAGCAAAAGATTGATATTTTGAAGCATACGGCAGTGATATTCACCAGTCGGAATGCCATAGATCATTTCTTTGCTATTTGTAAGGATTTCAAAATCGAAATGCCAGCTGACATGAAGTATTTCTGTATTTCTGATCAGACTGCTCATTACCTTCAGAAATACATAGTAATCCGTAAGCGAAAATTATTCGTAGGTCAGAAGACAGCACAGGATTTATTTGATTATTTCAAGAAGCACAAATCAGAGAAATATCTATTCCCATGTTCTGACATCCGCAAGGATGATATACCCGAGTATATGGAAAAGAATGGGATCGCCTTTACAGAGGCAATTATTTACCATACCTTGGAGGCAGATTTATCAGATTTAGCTGACGTGAAATATGATATTCTTGCCTTTTTCAGTCCATCAGGAATCAAGTCATTGAAAACGAATTTCCCGGATTTTGAACAAGGTAATACTAGAATTGCTGCCTTTGGACCAACTACTGCGCAGGCGGTACGAGATTTAGATTTGATTTTGGATATTGAAGCACCTATGCCAAATGCTCCAAGTATGACAGGTGCATTGGAGCTTTATATTAAAAAGGCGAATAATTTGTAAAACATAGAATCAAAATCTGTGGTTTTTCAGTTTAAATTCTTACAATAGTTATCACTTTGGACGAAACCACTATAAAATGATTCAAAAAGGCCATTCTAAAAGCTTTTTGAGATATTCGATTCTCTTACTGTTCTTTTTTGAGATTTCTTCGCTGATGGCCCAGCAGGATCCTCAATTTACCCAATACATGTATAATGGCATGTATTATAATCCAGCGTTCGCTGGTAAAGATGGTGGGTTTAGATTTTCTGCCTTGCATCGTTCGCAATGGTTGAATTATACGACCAACTCCGGTCAAGGAGGTGCACCAGTCACACAACTATTAACCGCACAGGGTCGTCTTAATGGTAAGAATATAGGTTATGGTCTTACGCTTGTCAATGATCAAATTGGAGCGACTGGTAATTTGGAGATCAATCTTCAGGGGGCATATCACAAAACCTTGAATCGGGCTACTTTGAGTCTTGGTGCTTATGTGGGTATGTACTCTAGTTCAATAGATTATGGAGAGCTCATTGTGGTAAACCCGGAGCCAAATTTGCCAAATTCAGGGAAAGAGAGTCAGCTCAACTTTAACGTAGGAGCGGGTTTGTTATATGACAGCAGGAATTACTATATAGGATTGAGTAGTCGTCATATAAATGAGCCAAATTTTGATTTTGGAGATGGATCGTTTGAAAATCAATTGAAAAACCACTCCTATTTATTACTAGGATATAGAATTAGACCAGTAGGACAATTGGCCATTGAGCCTAGTCTCTTGTTAAAAACAGTGTCCTTCAATAATTTTTCCTATGAAGTGAGCGTTATGGCTACGCTACAGAATAAGATAAGTGGAGGAATTGGATTTAGAGGGGATGAGTCAATGTCTTTCATAGTAGGCTATAGTCTGTTAAAGGATAATTCTCTCAATTTGGGTTATGCTTTTGATTTAGTGATCAGCGGTCAAGAGTCTAAATCTCCTACAAGTCACGAACTTATGCTGCGTTATACCTTATCAGATGTGAGTAGAGAAGTACAGCGTGTAATTCAAAGAACACCTAGATTTAGATTTTAATAGTTATAAAAGAGTAAATATGTGTAGTGTTAGTTTGAGATGTTGCGGTTAACTATACCCCATATTTTGGCAGGTTATTTGCATTATTGTGCCAAATTCAGCTAAATTTCGAATCTTGAAAATACTTTACACTACGTAAAAATTTGATGCACGAAAAAACGTCATTTATGTATAGAAAAATTAATGTTCGCTTACTGTCCACAACCCTTGGTTTGGCATTAGTGATACTTTTGCCGAGTTGCGGTCTTTTTAGCAAGAAGGGTTCAGCTAGCGAAAAGATGAACAGAAGAGGAGAGGTGACGGGTGTTCCCAAACGGGAAAGCTGGCAACAAAACCTTCCTTATGACATGGTTCCAGTGAAAGCCGGTACTTTTTGGATGGGACAAGCGGATGAAGATATCGCGTTTACTCAGTCTGCTTTGAACAAGCAGATTACTATCTCTGAGTTTTTCATGGACAAATATGAAGTGTCCAATAACAAATACCGCCAATTTTTAGAATCTGTAAAAAGCGGAACACTTGAAACCGGTACACCAACTACTTTGAAGGATCCCCCTCAATTAAATTACGATGAGCTTAGACCTGACACCACCGTTTGGTCAACAAGTTTTGCATATCACTATGGAGATCCTTTAATGGAGTTCTATTTTGACCATCCTGCGTTTGACAATTATCCAGTGGTCGGAGTGACCTGGGATCAAGCGAGAAAATACGGCGAATGGAGAACTTATCACATGAGGGCCAATGACGAGAGTGATTTCGATGGTCCGGCTTTTGAACTTCCATCAGAAGCAGAATGGGAATATGCTGCCAAAGGAGGTAAGGAAGTTGCCAAGTATCCATGGGGTGGTCCATATTTGAAAAATAAGAGAGGCTGTTTGATGGCAAACTTCAAACCGGGAAGAGGTAACTATATCGATGACGGTTTTGCCTATACTGCTCCAGTTGATGTATTTGCTCCTAATGGTTATGGTCTATATAACATGTCGGGTAACGTCGCTGAGTGGGTGTTAGATGCTTATGCTACTACTTCTAGCTCTATTACTTGGGATTTGAATCCAGTCTATGAGGATCCAAATGAACCAAGAAAGGTAGTCAGAGGAGGAAGCTGGAAGGATATAGCCCATTTCTTGGAGACTAGTACAAGAACTTACGAATACGAAGACGTCGCTCAAGCTCACATAGGCTTTAGAACTAAAATGACATTTATTGGTCGTTCAGGTTCTATGGACGTCAAAAGTTCAACAAGGAGAAGACGATAATTTATTTCAAAAAACAATCAAAACTACCTAACATCTAAATTACATCATTTCACATGGCTAGTAACAGCAACTCATTCTCAGCAAAATTTTATTCCAGCATAATGCCAAAAATCTATGGTATTGGTGCTGCTGTAGTTATTCTCGGCGCAATGTTCAAGATCTTGGATTTGCCTTTTGCGAATCTTATGATTGGAGTAGGATTGAGTACTGAGGCATTTATATTTTTTCTTTCTGCTTTTGAGCCTCAACATAAGGAAGTTGATTGGTCCAAAGTTTACCCTGAGCTTGCAGGTGATGCTCCTGCTGCTCCAAGAACACAAAGAGTAGTAGCTGCTGGTGGTGACCAAATTTCTCAGAAACTTGATGAAATGCTAGCTAACGCCAAAGTAGGTCCTGAATTGATAGAGAGCCTGGGTAAAGGAATGCAAAATCTTGCTACCTCTGCTCAGAAAATGGGCAACCTATCTGATGCTGCAGTAGCTACTAATGAATATGCAACTAATGTAAAGTCAGCAGCTAAGACTTTGGTGGACATGAATGCTTCCTACAGCAAAACAGCAGCTGCTTTGACAGAAATGTCTTCAGCTTCTCAAGATGCTAAGGCTTACCATACCCAGGTTGTGACAGTGACTAAGAATCTTTCAGCGTTGAATTCAGTCTATGAGATGGAATTACAAGATGCAAATAGTCATGTGAAGACATTGAATAAATTCTATGCAAACATGACTGCTGCTATGGAAGGCCTAACTGAAGCAGGTAAAGAAACCCAAGCATTTAAAACAGAATTGTCCAAATTGAACCAGAACGTCAGTTCATTGAATAAGATCTATGGTGGAATGCTATCCGCTATGAAAGGTTAATTTCTCTTCAATTCATTTTAAAATTCCATTAAAACTTAAAAATGGCAGGAGCTAAAGAGACACCTAGACAGCGGATGATTGGTATGATGTACTTGGTATTGACGGCCTTATTGGCCCTCCAAGTAAGCAACCAAATCCTCCAGAAATTTATATTGATCAATGACGGGATGGAAAGAACTTCCAAAAACTTCATTGGTAAGAACGTATCCACGGTTGAATCAATCGCCTATACAGTGGAGCAACAGGGTAATAAGGAAGTTGATGTTCCTAAAGTGGCAGCAGCTCAGGAAGTGAGAGACGCCACTAAAGAAATATATGACTATTTAGAAGGTTTAAAGCAAGACTTGATTATCCAGTCAAAGGCAAAGAATGATGAGGGTAATTTTGTCAATGCAAACCTAAAAAATACAGAAATCACAGGTAACCTGTTTGCTAATAATGGCAAAGGGGAAGAGATGAAGGAAAAGTTGAATGCTTATCCAGAGCAGGTTTCAGCAATTTTGACAAAAATCGGGTTTCCTGACATGCAATTCCAACCGATAGCAAAAGATGCAAAAGATATTGAGCTTTTTGCTAATGATCGCGAGGTGAAGAATAAGGATTTCGTCGCTCTAACCTTTGTCAAATCTCCAGTAGGAGCAGTTATTGCGCTTATTTCGCAGTTTCAAAATGAGGTTTTGAATATAGAAAGTGAGTCTTTGAAAGCTATTCAGAATTCAATAGGTTCTTTCTTTTTCAAAGCTGATGTGACTGAGGCAAGAATTGCAGCGTTATCTAATGTGGTAGCAGCAGGTACAAAATTCGAGGCCGACATGTTTATTGCATCTAGTTCCACTTCAGCAGCACCTACGATGACTTATGATGGTCGTTCGGTTCCAGTTGATGCCAAAGGATTTGGTAAAATTGAATTTACCGTAGCTCCAGCCGGATCTTATGACGAGAGAGGGCTAGCTAAAAGAACAATCAAAGGTGAGATCATCACAAGTGTGGGTGGAGAAGATAAAGTACTTCCTGTGGAATATGAATATTTTGTCGCTCAGCCAGTGATTAAAGTTTCTTCTGAGGTAGTTCAACAGCTTTATGCCGATTGTGCAAATGAATTGCTTATTGAAGTTCCGGCATTAGGTAACACCTATTCTCCTGAATTTACAGTAAGCAATGGTAACTCCATTAAAGGAAGTAAGCCAGGACAATTAACCGTCATTCCAGGAGCTTCAGGTAAGGTGAATATCGGAGTGAGCAGTGGAGGAAATAAGATTGGTACCGTAGATTATGATATCAAACCAGTTCCTGCTCCTTCTCTAGTTCCTGTGATCTCAAATGGCACTGAACTCGACTTGAGCCAGGCCCAAGCAATCAGTTCACTTATGAGTATGAAGTTGCTAGCCAAAGCTGAGCCTACATTTGCTAGGACAATGGCTAAGGATGCTACTTTTGAAGTGACTGGTGGTGAAATGAGGTTATTGAGAAATGAAGTTCCAAGACAGACAGTTCAAATCTCAAGTGGTAATAATCTTGCGATGCGTTCCCTTCTGGAAAGTGCAAAAGCTGGTGATGTTGTCGTATTTGAAGTAAGGCAAGTAACTAGAACGAACTTCAGAGGAAATAAAATTCCAACTGAATTAAGACAAGTTGTCCCTATTAGAGTCAAATAAAATTGATTTGGGGATTAAGATAAACTACTAATTATGAAAAAGTTTCTTCCAAAATTAATCTTATCCCTGCTGATAGCAGCAGGATTAGCTCCACTTACTAGTGAAGCTCAGATTGCTGCAACTAGCGTGAACCCATCTGGATTTGGCGATCGTCAGTTTGATATGGATACCATTTATTCTGCTAAGAGAATTAGAGAGGACGATAAAATGTATCAAATTGGGGTGTGGAGAAGAATTGATCTTCGCGAAAAGTACAATAAACCACTCTACGGGGCAGGCGATACAAAGGCAAACGGAATTATCAATCAAATTTATGACGCTATCGTAGAGGAGAATGCTTTAGAAGTATTTGCCGATGAAGAGTTCACTCAACCTCTTTCTATCGCTGAGTTTCAGGATAATTTTTGGTTGAACGCTACTGGCGACAGTATATTTTCTAAGCAGTTGTACTACCTTGATTTCAGGGAAGATTTCGTTTTTGACAAGCATCATTCTGACATGGTATTTGACATTAAGTATCTTGAATTGGTCATGCCATCTGAGACTAACTCTAATGCTGGTCAAAAAACAATCGCATTTATTCGATACAAGGATTTCTATAATCATTTTAAAGATCATCCGGAGGCAAGATGGATTAATTTTCAAAACATTGCCAAAAGCTTGACCTATGATGAGGCTTTTGAAACGAGATTGTTTCGATCTGTAGTTAGGAAGTTTACTAATTCGGAGAATGCGTTGATTGCAGATCTCATAGCTTATGATCATCCTAATCCTGAAATGCAAGCTTATGTAGATGCACTTGAATTTGAATACAAGTTGTTAGAATACGAAAACGCTCTTTGGGAGTGGTAAATATCAAAAAGGGGCCTAATCAGCCCCTTTATTTTTTTCCTTCCAATCCATCAGTTTTCTTGCTCGGCTAGTGCCAACCACCGCAGCAATTTCCTCTTCACTGGCTTCATAAATTTTCTTTACGGATCTGAAGTGACTCAACAGATTATCGGCAGTACTTTTTCCTATGCCCGGAATAGCTGTCAGTTGGGTTCCAAATGCATTTTTGCTTCTCACATTTCTATGAAACGTAATCGCAAACCGGTGAGCTTCATCCCTAATACGTTGGAGTAATCTAAGGCTTTCAGATTTTTTATCGATGTGAATAGGGTAGGAATCCCCAGGAAAATAGATTTCCTCCAATCGTTTAGCGATACCTATGATAGGCATCTGACCATAAACACCCAATTCCTTTAATGCTTCTACTGCGGATGACAATTGCCCTTTACCTCCGTCTATCACGATCAGTTTAGGTAAGGACTTGTTTTCTTCCATTAATCGCTTGTATCGTCTGCCTACAACTTCCTTCATGCTTGCAAAGTCATCAGGTCCTACTACCGTTTTGATATGATAGTGGCGGTATTCCTTCACTGCAGGTTTTCCATTTAGAAAACACACCATACTTGCCACGGGATTAGTGCCTTGAATATTGGAATTATCAAAGCATTCGATGTGATCAGGAATATCTGGAAGGCTTAGATCTTGTTGAAGCTGCCTGATTACTCTATCTTTTTTGTTTTGGTTCAGACCTGATAACAATGCTTTTTCCTTTTTGTAGAAGAAGGCGTTTTTAACAGATAGCTCTATGAGTTTTTTCTTATCTCCAATTTTCGGTACAAATATATTTAGGCCCTCTATAGGTTCTGTCAATTCTACATTCAGCAATACCTCTTCCGCATCACTTTGAAATTGATCTTGAAGTCGGATTAAGGCCGTAAGAAGTAGCTCTTCATCTGATTCATCCAGTCTCTTTTTGAGTTCCACATTCTTCGAGGTGATAAGAGCTCCATTCTTTACACGCATGTAGTTGACGAAGGCATTTTTTTCGTCAGACACAATTGTACACACATCCAGGTTGTTGATAGAAGGACTTGCTACTAGAGATTTTGCCTGGTACTTTTCCAGTGAGTCAAGCTTTTCCTTCATTTTATGCGCCTTTTCATATTCAAGGTTCTCCGCATGTAGCTGCATCTCTTGTTTGAAATAGGATTTAGCAATCCCCAGATTTCCCTTCAGAATATGCTTCGCTTGCTCAACGTCCTTAAGATAGGCTTCTTCTTTTTGTAGTCCCACACAGGGACCTTGACAATTCCCAATATGATATTCTAGACATACTTTATACTTACCTTCTGCCACTTTATAGGGTGATAGATCAAGTTTGCATGTTCTGATGGTAAACAGTTCACGAATAAGATCAAGAACAGTGTTCATTGCTCTTACGCTTGCAAATGGGCCAAAGTAGGTGCCTTTCTTAGGAATCATTTTCCGGGTTGGGTATATCCTCGGGAAATTTTCTTTAGTCAAGAGTAAGTAAGGATAAGTCTTATCGTCGCGAAGTAGAATATTGTATTTGGGATGGGACTTCTTGATGAGATTATTCTCAAGCAAAAGCGCATCAAATTCAGTGTTTACTAAAGTGATTTCTATGCGACGAATCTCTTTGACCATTTTTCTGGTCTTGAGATTTACTCCAGAATTTTTGTTGAAATAACTTCCTACCCTTTTTTTGAGGCTTTTGGCTTTGCCAACATAGATTAATTCATTTTCCTCATTGAAATACCTGTAAACGCCTGGCTGGTCAGGAAGGCTGAGATGATCAGTGGGTAAAAAAGAAGATGACTCCATGGCTTAAATTAAAAAACAGCCTTTGATAAAGGCTGTTTTAGAAGTTGATTTATATTTTTTCTAGAAATCGTTTTTCTTAGCGTCATAATCAAAATCAGCAAAGCGCTGACTTTCTTTTTCATAAACATCGCAATCAATCTCTATGCTCAATGGGCGATCAGGTCTAGGGAAAGGACCTTTGGTATATCCTAAGCTTTCATCTGCATATACTTTGATCATATAATTCTGCCAAATCGGCCTGGCAGTTCTACCTCCTTGACCATCAATCCAGCTTCTGAAGTGAATCGCTCGATCATCTCCTCCTACCCAAACACCACTCACCAAATCCTTGCTAATTCCCATGTACCATCCATCAGATGCATTCTGAGTAGTTCCTGTTTTACCTCCCAGTTCCATGCCTTGTCTTAAGTCCCAGTTGACACCCTGGCTGGTTCCGCCGCTTTCTTCAAAACCACCTCTCAACATGTAGGTCATCAAGTACGCGTGTTCCTCACTCATGGCAGGTCTCTTTTTTGGAGTGAACTGCTGGATAATATTTCCATTCTTGTCTTCAATCCTATCGATATAGAATGGTGTAGTATGCTCACCTTTGTTCACAAAAGTGCCAAATGCACCTACCATCTCGAAGATTGAGACATCATTCACACCTAATGCCAATGCAGGAACTTCCTCCAAGTCGCTGGTGATTCCCAATCTTCTTGCGGTCTCGACCACTATTTTAGGACTCAATTTTTTCATCATGTAAGCCGTGATGGAGTTAACGGATTCTGCCATCGCGTGCCTGATAGTCATCTTCTCATAGGAGAATTTTCCGTCTGCATTTGAAGGACTCCAAGCTGGCTGTCCAGGGATGTACACTTCCACCGGCTGATCGATCACGCTATAGCATGGACTGTATCCATTTTCAATCGCAGCTGCATAAACAAATGGTTTGAAAGTAGAACCTGGCTGTCGCTTAGCTCTAAGTACGTGATCGTATTTAAAATACTTGTGGTCTATTCCCCCCACCCAGGCTTTAATCTCCCCAGTGTGCGCATCCATGCTCATAAAGCCCGTCTGAAGGAATTTTTTGTAATATCTCATGGAATCCATAGAACTCATCAAGGTGTCTATTTCGCCCTTTTCCCATGAGAACACTCTCATTTTTTTCTTCTCATTTAGCTTAAGATTGATAGAGTCGGTATCGTTACCATAGCGTATTTTCAGTAGCCTATAAGCTTCCGTTCTTCTCACAGCATCTTCGATGAAATTGGGAATCACTTTAAAACTTTCATCTATCCAAGGATCTCGATTTCCCATTTCCTTGTAGAATTTTGCCTGAAGGCTCTTCATGTGGTCGGCCACTGCTTCTTCAGCATAGCGCTGCATGCGGCTATCAATAGTCGCATAAATCTTCAATCCATCCCCATAAAGGTCGTATGCAGTTCCATCAGATTTTAGATTCTCTTTAGTCCATTTTACCAGATCTGCTTTTACAATTTCCCGGAAATACGTAGCCAAGCCTTTATTTTGGTTGGCAACACTGTAATTCAATTCGATTGGTAATTTGGCCAATGAGTCAAACTCCTCGTTGGAGATCATGTCATTATTTCTCATTTGGGCCAATACTGTATTTCTCCTGCGAAGGGAATTCTCAGGATTATACACAGGACTATAATAGGTAGGGGCTTTGAAAAGGCCCACCAATACGGCTGCTTCTTGAGTGAATAATTCTGAAGGTTGCTTATTGAAAAATGTTTCTGATGCAGTTTTGATTCCAAAGGCATTTGAGCCATAATCAGATGTGTTCAGATAAAGCGTTAAGATTTCATTCTTAGTGTAAGCTTTTTCTAATTGAGTAGCCACTATCCATTCCTTAGTCTTTACGATTAGCATTCTCAATCCTGGAATGGAGCCCAGTAAGCCAGTACTTTCGTCTGTCCTCGTTTTAAATAAATTTTTGGCAGTTTGCTGACTCAACGTAGATCCCCCTCCTGCATCCTGTCCTAATAAGATGGACTTGACGAATACTCGCATCATCGCACGCATATCTATACCTGAATGATCGTGGAATCGGATATCTTCGGTGGAAATAAGCGCATTCACTAGGTTTGGCGATAGCTCCTCATACTTAACTGGACTTCTATTTTCTCGCTGATATCTTCCTAGCAAAAGCCCATCAGTAGAATATAGTTCTGATGCAATTTGGGTATCCGGGTTTTCCAAAGCTTTGAAATCAGGGAGTGATCCAAATAGCCCCAGGAAATTGATGCTTACCATCCAAACAAAAAGAATGAAACCTAAAAAACCTGCTATAAAGGCTATCCATAGGAATTTAATGGTTTTGGCTACCCAAGTGGAAGTTTGGGGTTTTGCTTTGTTACTCATAGTTTATTTATAAGCGGACTTGAAAAAAGTCCTGTATTCTTCTAAATTTTTACTTTTATTCAATACCTGGAAATTTTCTATAGAAACCACAAAAGATTCTGACTTGACCTCTTCAGATAGTCCCTCGGATTGGAATTCTTTTTGAAACTTACTGTAATACTCTTTTGCTTTTGAGGCATTGGAGAAAGGACTAATAATGTAAATCGCATTCTCCCGGTTCATGTTCATATTGCCTGTTCTCAGTCTCTCCTTACTGAAATTGGCAGAATGAAAGCTGTCCAAATCAGCTAATAGATTTTTAGCTCCCTCTACTTCTGCAGGTTCCATCACTAATACAAAGATGTGCGTAGCATTTTCGGCATAGGTATAGGGAGACTCTGCGAGTTCATTTTCTCCATTTTCTCCTACCAATTCTCCTGCTTCCACTGCGGTGGAATCACTTGCATCTATGTCTTTAGGATTCAGTGCTGCTAGTTCAGCTTGAGACAGCATTGGTTTTAGCATAATCCTTGCCAATTCTACGAGGTTCTCGTCTTGAGTATTCTGGATGTAATTCTCCAATCGCTCTCTATACCTCACCCGAGTATCAGTTTTGCCGGTGACCATGATATCCAATAGTATCAGGCGCTCGGTATTTCTGGTAAGAGGATAGGCTTCTAAAGCAGATTTAATAATGGTTTTACTGTGTTGGTATTGTCCCTCGTAATACGCATTGTAGGCTTGTTCATACATTTTTGAAGATTCTACATAGGCCAAATTCCCTGAAGCAGCATCTGGGTTATTGACAGAAAAAGTGTATTGTGAATCTGGGAATTCTCTATTGAGACGGCTGACATATTGCTGGGAATTTCCTCCCAAATCTTTTTGCCCTAAAAACAATAAGTAATAGCCTTCAGGCTTCCTTGATGAATTAGGATATTCTCTGACCAAAGTCTCGAGGTAATCTACACTCTGTGCCGTTTCCTTCAACTCGAAATAGAGAAGTTTGCCAAGTTCAAAATAAGACTCCTCCAATTCGAGATTTAGCGTTTCGATTTCTGCTGGTGAACTGGGGATCTGAGCTAGAAGGGCTTCTATGCTTGGTAGTTGACTCACTTGACTTTCTGACGCGGAAGAATCATTTTCTGTAGGTTCTGGGATTGTTGCTTCCGTACTTTGAAAGCTAACGGCACTTCTTCGCCAATTGTCCTGTAACGGTCTAGTGCCATAGGTTCTCCTGAAGTCAATAGCTCCCTGCTGTATGGCTACACTGTTGTCGAAATAGAAAGTAGATCCACTGCCTCTATCAGAGAAGGCTAGAAGATTGTCAAAAATACTGGTGCTTTGTGGTTTTTGGAGAGCTGCGGCCTCTGTGAGAAGGCGTTCTTCTTCTGATTGAATAAAGCGCTCCGCTACTAGCTTCTGTTCCTCGGGAGATAGTTTGGCTAAGGTCAACAAGCTATCATTGCTTTGAATTCTCTCCAGGTGAAACACGTATTTGTCCAAAGACTCTTTTTGGCTAGCGATTTCTATCGCTATGGGATCAGCTTCATTTATATAGGTGAGTGCAGAATCTAAATAATACTTCGTGGCGCGATAATCTTTGAATTCGGCTAGGTTTATCTCAGCTAGTTGCTGGTAGATGTAGCCTTTTATCCTCGGGTTACTTCCGGGTTCTTTTGCTGCTTGGTGCAGAAGGTCCAACGTGAGCTCTGTGTCGCCTTGTTTCCTTTCAAAAAGTGCTCGCTCATAGATGACTACATCTTTTAGATCTTTGTTTTTTGGATCATTATAGAGATCATCATAGTATTTGCGGACTTTCCGAAGATCTTTCGATGCATTGAGTTCTGCCACTTGCTGGGCATAGAGTTGGGCATAAAAACTACGCTCATAGGGTGGGTTGCCACTGAGAGATTTCTCATAATATTCATAGGCTAGCGGATCAAAGCCTTCTCTTTGGTAGCGCTGAGCTAGTATAAAATTGATTCTAGATTCTTCTTTTTTGTCTTGTGAATATTCAATTGCCTTATCCAAAGCACCAATAACCCCACTTCGGTCTCCTCTTTTTTCATAGTAGTAGGCTAATGTCCTGTAAAGTTCATAGCGGTTTTTCTCTGAAATTTCCTTTTCCTTGGACAAGTAGTCGATCGTAAAATTAGCATTCTCAACTTCCCCCTGATCTACATATAATCTCAGCAAAGTTATCAGCGTCTGATGTCTTAGGTCGGGGCTGCTTGAGTTTACGTTGATGTATTTGAACGTATTCTGGGCATCATCGAAGTGTGACTCGTAATAATCCAGCTTGCCTAGAATGTAATAGCTATCATCTACCCATTTGCTGATTTTATGCCATTCGATCGCCTTAGAGGCTAGCTCGCGGGAAGATTGAAGTTTTTCAGCGTTAGCCTGAATAGTAGCCGAATCCATGGGGATAAATACGGGTAGGACTTGGGTATAATCTTCTTTGTAGTTTTGAAAAACTTCGGTTTCTACCTCCTGCAATTTCACATCCGCTAGGTAATAGGCATTGTAATGTGCAGTCACATTATGAAATGTTCTGTTGGTAAAGGTGTTGCGCTCGGAAGAACATGCTGCGCTAAAAAGTAAAAGGACTATTGCTAGTCTAGAGAATGATTTCATGCGTTGATTTGCCCAATTCAATTAGCAAAATAGGTTTTTTGCTTTACTTAGTGAACGAATTTGAAGGTGTATTATTTGGGACCTGCCATGGCTCAAAGGTATAGTGGATGATTTTCTATAAATTCAAGCGTTTCTAAAATTTCCCCATGGACCAAGATTCCAAAGATAGTAATTCCAAAAACACCCCCGTATATGTTAAATATATAGGCCTTTCATTTCAACTTTTTGGCGTAATAGGGGGCGGTACCTGGCTAGGCTGGTGGGTTCAGCAAAAAAGCACCATGAAATTCCCTGTCTGGCTACTTCTCTTTTGTTTGGTCTCTATTGGAATTGCATTTTATCAATTATGGACCTCCATTCGATCAGACAAGTAGGCTGACAAAAGAAAATTTGGGTAAATTTGCAGGAATTTAAAGCTATGACTGTGAAATTATCTTATCATCTGAAATTTTTCCTTCTGACCGTGGCAATTGGTTTATTGGTGCTTTTACTTCAGTGGTTGATGCCTGCTATTGTCCATCAGGATATTTGGAAAATTTTGGGATTCCTCTCTGTGACCTCTTATTTAGTGGGCGTAATGAGTATTTATCTTCTTAAAGGCTCCACTGAAAACCTACTTCAGGTGAAACTGTTGGCCATGGTGATCCGCATAATTGCCTCACTTTCTTTCATTGGAATCCTAGTATTTTTAGGAACAGAGAATATTCTTTTGTTCGTCGTGAATTTCTTTATTCTCTTTTTGTTCTATCTGGTTTTTGATATATACACCTTTCTGGCTAACTTGCGCCCGATTTCGAAGTAGCCCTCAAAAAAAGAGTAGATGACGCGCAAATTCCTTTCCCTAAGTATTTTATTGTCAGCGTTTTTGCTGAGTTTCTCCACTGTGTCGTTTGCAGCTGGAGCTGATTCTGAAGAAGGCGGAGAAGATCCTACGGGATTCATCATGCACCACATCAAGGACTCCCATGAGTGGCATTTTTTCAATGTAGGACATACGCATGTGACACTTCCATTGCCTGTGATCGTGTATTCTGGTGATCGTGGATTGGAGTTTTTCAAATCTTCAGATTTTCAAAATCACGAGACTCACGCCTTCGGAGAAGAATATGCTCATGAGGGATACTTCATAGATTCTCACGATCACATGGGAAGAGTAGATGGTGCGAGCTTCACGGATTTGTCTATTACTAAAAACGTTGCGATGATGTTCCTGGTAATTGCTATTGTGTTGATTTTGGCACTTTCGGCTGCGGGACATTACAAGAAGAACGGAGCTGTAGCGCCTAAAGGTGCAGCGGCACTCGTAGAGCCAATTGTAATATTTGTAAGAGACGAGATCGCGCATTCTGCTATAGGTCCTAAGTATAAAAGGTTCGTGCCGTACCTGCTGACACTTTTCTTCTTTATCTGGATAGGTAATCTAGTAGGCCTGATGCCGGGTGCTGCGAATTTGACTGGCAATATTGCTGTCACAGCAACTTTGGCAATTTTGACTTTTATTATCGTGAATGTGAACGGTAATAAGGAGTACTGGAAGCACGTCTTTATGACACCAGGCGTGCCAGTTCCACTACTTTTGGTAATAGTACCTGTAGAGATTATCGGGTTATTTACTAAGCCCTTTGCCTTGATGGTCCGTCTCTTTGTTGCGATCACAGCAGGTCACATTGTAATATTGGCTTTCATAGCACTCGTATTTATATTTCAATCTTACACTATAGGAGTGGTGAGTACGCTGATGGTGACCTTTATCAACATGATAGAATTGTTGGTTGCTACAATCCAGGCCTATGTATTTACGCTGTTTACCGCTATGTATATTGGTTCTGCAGTAGCAGAGCATGCGCATGACGATGCTCATTAATTAAGAATTTCTTTGTTCAATTTTATAAATAAAAACGTATGTTAACTTCAATCTTATTATCAGCTGGAATGGCACTTATGGGTGCTGGTATCGGTGCAGGAATTGTTGCGATTGGCGCAGGTCTTGGTATCGGTAGAATTGGTGGACAAGCTATGGAATCTATTGCTCGTCAGCCTGAGGCTGCTGGTAAAATCCAGACTGCTATGTTGATCATTGCAGCTTTGATCGAGGTGGTTTCCCTGTTTGCAGTAGTAGTTTGTCTACTTATTGCTTTGAATGCAGGCGGTATCGCTTTCTAAGAACAAATGAATCGGGATTGGTCGTTAGGGCCAATCCCTCTTTTTGAACAATAACGAAATTATATATATCTAATGGATCTGATTTTACCTAGTTCCGGCCTGATCTTCTGGCAGTTGTTTGGCTTTTTAGCTCTTTTGTTTATTTTAATCAAATTTGCTTGGAAGCCTATGCTTGCTGCTATCGAAGAGAGAGAAAGCAGCATCAATAACGCATTGAAGGCAGCTGAAACTGCTAGAAATGAAATGGCTAATCTGAAAGCTGAGAATGAAAAACTTCTTGCTGATGCTAGATTGGAAAGAGATACTATCTTGAAAAAAGCTCAGGACGCTTCTGTGAAAATGATCGATGATGCCAAAGCTGAAGCTGTTAAAGCTGGAGCTTTGATGATCGAGAATGCCAAAGCTGTCATTGAAACTGAGAAAAAAGCTGCACTTTCGGAAGTGAAAACTCAGGTAGCTGCACTTTCTTTAGAAGTAACAGAGAAATTATTGAGAAAAAACCTAGCCGATGACAAGTCTCAAAAGGATTTGGTAGATGGTTTTATCAAAGAACTTAAGCTTAACTAATTCACCTCCATGTCAAACCAGAGAGTAGCATCCCGCTATGCCAAGTCAATCATGGAACTTTCTTTGGAAAAAGGAAGACTAGAAGAGGTGCATACTGATTTTCTAAGACTTACGGCTTTAGCCGAAAGTAATCATGAATTGAAATTGGTGCTGAGAAACCCTATAGTCAATTCAGACAAAAAATTGAACGTGCTTAAAGCACTTTTCGCAAAAGGATCTGATCCCCTTACTATGACCTTCTTTGAGATCATTTCTCAAAAAAATAGAGAAGAAATACTTCTTGACGTAGCAAAGGAATTTGAAAACCAATACAATCTTCATATGTCAATTCAGGTAGCTGAAGTGACTACTACTTTCCCTCTCGACGATACGCTTCGCAAGGAGTTTGCACAAGTAGTGAAAGAAGTTTCTGGAAAGAAAACGGTACAATTGGTAGAGAAAATAAATCCAGACCTGATCGGTGGATATATTTTGAAAGTAAATGACCGACAGATAGACGAGTCATTGAGTAGCAAACTGAGACAATTGAAAACTCAGTTTATAACAAATCATTACGAAAGTAAAATCTAACACAACGCATTAATCTATATATCATGGCAGAAGTAAGACCTGATGAAGTTTCGGCAATTTTAAGAGAACAACTCTCTGGTGTAAGAACCGAGGCGGAACTCGAAGAAGTAGGTACAGTCCTTCAAGTGGGCGACGGTGTCGCTCGTATCTATGGACTTTCTAAGGCTCAGTCTGGTGAATTGCTGGAATTTGACAATGGTCTGAAAGCAATGGTACTGAACCTGGAAGAAGACAACGTCGGAGCAGTACTTTTCGGTGACTCCAAATCTGTAAAAGAAGGTGACACTGTAAAAAGAACTAAAAGAATTGCTTCTATCCAAGTAGGTGAAGGAATGCTAGGTCGAGTTGTGGATACGTTAGGTAACCCAATTGACGGTAAAGGTACTATCGCTGGTGAATTGTACGAGATGCCTTTGGAGCGAAAAGCTCCAGGTGTAATCTACCGTCAGCCAGTTACTGAGCCGCTTCAGACAGGTATTAAATCTATCGATGCGATGATTCCTATCGGTAGAGGACAAAGAGAACTAGTAATTGGTGACCGTCAGACTGGTAAGACAGCTGTAGTTATCGATGCTATCTTGAACCAAAAAGAATTTTACGACAAAGGTGAGCCAGTTTTCTGTATTTACGTTGCAATAGGTCAGAAAGCATCTACTGTTGCGGGTGTAGTAGCAGCATTAGAGAAAGGCGGCGCACTTCCATATACAGTAATTGTAGCCGCTCCAGCATCTGAGCCAGCTCCAATGCAGTTCTTTGCGCCATTTACGGGTGCATCGATCGGTGAATTCTTCAGAGATACCGGTCGTCCTGCTTTGGTTGTTTATGATGACCTTTCTAAGCAAGCTGTAGCTTATCGTGAAGTTTCTCTTTTGTTGAGAAGACCTCCGGGACGTGAAGCATACCCAGGTGACGTATTCTACCTTCACTCAAGATTGCTTGAGAGAGCTGCGAAAATCAACCAGTCTGATAAAATCGCTCAGGAGATGAACGACTTGCCAGATTCTATCAAACATTTGGTAAAAGGTGGCGGGTCTTTGACTGCACTTCCTATTATCGAAACCCAAGCTGGTGACGTTTCTGCCTATATCCCGACTAACGTGATTTCGATTACTGACGGTCAGATCTTCCTTGAAACAAACCTTTTCAACTCTGGTATTCGTCCTGCGATTAACGTTGGTATCTCTGTATCTAGAGTAGGGGGTAACGCACAGATCAAATCCATGAAGAAAATTGCCGGTACCTTGAAATTGGATCAGGCAGCTTTTCGTGAACTAGAGGCATTCTCTAAGTTTGGTTCGGATCTAGATGCAACTACTAAGCGTACCATCGAAAGAGGTAGAAGAAACCAGGAGATCTTGAAGCAAGCACAGTACTCTCCAGTGTCTGTGGCGCATCAAGTAGCTATTATCTATGCATCTACCAAAGGCTTGATGGATGCAGTTCCAGTTGAAAAAGCTAGAGCATTTGAGAAGGAATTCTACACACTTTTGGATACTTCTTATCCTGAAGCACTTGACTTTATCCTAAAGGGCAATGTGGACGAAGCTGGAAAAATCCTTTCTAAGGCAGCTGCAGAATTAGCTCCTAAATTCGCAAAATAATCGATTATAATTCCGGAAGGCGTCAGTCTTCCGGCTATTAATACCCAAGCACAAAGCAACCAAGATGGCAAATCTTAAGGAAGTAAAGGAAAGGATAACCTCAGTAGTCTCTACCCAGCAGATTACTAAGGCCATGAAAATGGTTTCCGCCGCTAAGCTTAGAAGAGCACAGGACAAAATTATTCAGATGCGTCCTTACTCTCAGAAGTTGACCCAAATCCTGAATAACGTATCGGCTGCGTCAGACGGAGCTACAGATATTGTATTTGCTGAAAAAAGAGAAGTGAAGAGGGTATTGATCATACCTGTGACTTCGGACAAAGGACTTTGTGGAGCATTCAATTCCAATGTTATCAAAGCAGTAAACATTGCAGTAGCTACACACTTCGCTGATAAGGATATCACTATTCTTCCTATTGGTAAAAAAGCATTTGAGGCATTCAAGAAGCGCGATTTCAAAATGATAGCTGATTATTCTCAGTTATTTCAGGATCTGAATTTTGAGAATGTTAGAAATGCAGCAGAATTCGCAATGAATTCATTCATCGCTGGTGAGTTTGACCAAGTGGTGTTGGTATTCAACGAATTCAAAAACGTAGCCACTCAAGAAATTAAGGTAGAACAATTCCTGCCAATGGCTAAGGAAGAAAATGCCCAAGAAGCAAAAGCTCCTGAAGTAGATTATATTTTGGAACCATCTAGAAAATATATTATCGAAGAATTGGTTCCTACCTCATTGAAGATTCAATTTTACAAGGCCGTATTGGAAAGTAACGCTTCTGAGCATGGCGCAAGAATGACTGCGATGGACAAGGCAACTGAAAATGCCGGAGAATTGCTAAAAGAGCTACGACTGATGTACAACAGAACTCGTCAGGCGGCTATTACCAATGAGATTCTAGAAATTGTTTCCGGTGCCAATGCATTGGAAGCGAACTAAAAAATGATAGACCTAATTTCCAAAACCACAGCTCGCGAGGGCTGTGGTTTTTTTTTGACTATTTTAACCGCGGTGATCGCAGAGTTCACACAGAGAACGCAAATTCCCCGTTATCCTGCTTCTCTAGAAACTGGATAACGTCGTTACCCGCGAATTTGCCTTATGTGAGAATCTGTGATTTTTTATTGAACCATGAATCTTGAGATTTGAGACTTGAAAATTGATCTTTTTTTTGGTTCTTTTGCCCTAAATTGCCAATCGAACTCTTAGCCTCTTTTCTATGAAATACTGTTTTCGACTTGTTGGTCTATCTCTATTCTTTCAGATATTTTCCTGCTCTCCCAAAGAACCTCAACAAAAAAAACAGCCAAACATTATTGTCATCCTAGCGGATGATTTGGGTTACGGAGATATAAAAGCATTCAATCCTGATGGCAAAATAGTAACGCCACACTTGGATCAATTGGCTTCGGAGGGCATGATGTTCACAGATGCGCATACACCGTCTGCGGTCTGCACTCCTACTCGCTATGGGTTAATCACGGGCAGGTACAACTGGCGAAGTACCTTGAAAAGTGGAGTATTGACGGGGAATTCTACCGCGTTGATTCCATCGGACAGAAGTACAATTGCCTCTATTTTGAAGGATCAAGGATATCATACCGCTTTTATAGGCAAATGGCATTTAGGTTGGAACTGGGCAACAGTCGATGGAGTGCCACTGACTGCAGATGGCTGGGGTCCAAGGGATTTTGATAACATCGATTTTGCTGCGCCCGTTAGTCAAACTCCAAATGACCTGGGCTTTGATTACGCCTATGGACATGCAGGATCATTAGATATGGCACCTTACGTTTATGTAGAAAATGGTCAGGTAACTGCCATTCCAGATACGGTAACTGTCAATAAGGGTCACTATTCCTGGTGGCGAGAAGGGCCAACGTCTCCGGATTTTGACCATGAGAGAGTTACCCCGAATTTCTTTGAGCGATCTATCGCATACATTCAAGATCAGGCAAAAGAAGAAAAACCGTTTTTCCTTTACTTGGCACTACCATCACCACATACTCCGATTTTGCCTCCAGCAGAATGGCAGGGGAAAAGTGGACTGGCACCATTTGCTGACTTTATGATGATGATTGACGATTACGTAGGTCAGCTAAATAGTGCGATCAAGGAGGCTGGGATTGAAGAAAATACACTGATAATCTTCACGAGTGACAATGGTGGATCGCCAGCAGCAGGATTGGATGTAATGCAAGCAGCAGGTCACTATTCCAGCTATATCTACCGTGGACACAAAGCGGATATTTTCGAAGGAGGACATCGCGTACCTTTTATCGCAAAGTGGCCAGCTATGATCAAGGCTGGAACTTCCAGAAATGAAACGATTTGCTTGACTGATTTGATGGCAACTGGAGCAGAGCTGTCTGGCTATGAACTGAAGGATGACGAAGGCGAAGATAGCTACAGTATGGTATCGCTTTTTGATGCCGACAACAAAGTGGATCAATTCCGTGAAGCTCTAGTCTCCCATTCCATAAACGGAAGTTTTGCAATCCGACAAGGCGATTGGAAACTGATCATGGCTAAGGGTTCCGGCGGATGGAGTGCTCCTAAGCCAAATACTCCAGAAGAAGCAGATCTTCCCGAGGTCCAATTATACGATCTAGCCTCTGATCCTGGAGAGACTACTAATGTCTATGCTGAAAATGAGGAGAAGGTAGCTTCGCTAAAAGCCTTGTTGATCAAGTATATCAAAGAGGGCAGAAGCACCCCCGGCGCTCAGCAGCAAAATGATAAAGTCGAAGGAGAGTGGAAGCAAATTGGGTTTGTGGATTAGGTAGGTGTAGGAGCGAATAATCATTCGCCAGAATAGGATAGATTTTTTGGTAAATGTTCCGCCTCCTTCGAGGTAGTGGGATAAGTTGTAGTGTTTTTTCCAAGGGTTTCAACCCTGCTTATTGAGAGGTTTGATCCCTTTGGGATCAGTAAATTGCGAGTAAAAATCGATTAATAAAAGCACAGTGAAGCAGTTAAACCTTTCAGAAGTCCTCGGTGAAACCTAGGGCAAAATGGAATTTAAAAGCGGGGACTTTAACCCCTAAGTGGATTGAACCTGCCTGATATTGGATTGCAAATTTCCAAACAGTAGAAGGTGTAGTTTCTCACGATGCTATCGAGGTCTATACTTAGTGCAAGTCCTGGTTTACGCCGAGTGGGGACAAATGCTTTTACGATTGATGGTAACGGTTTCGGGCTTTGAAACGGCGAGCATGCTGAGTCGGGCAGTAGCTCAGAGTCCGATTTTGATTACTACAATCACTCTGTCACGCCTAAGAACAAAAGGCTACGAATCGATGCTCTCCTATTACCTCAAAACCTGCCGGTCCGACAGGCGGGCGCAACCTAAAATCCAGTGAACCGCCGAATACAGCCTGTCCCGAGAATCGGGAAGACCCGTACGTACGGTGGTGTGAGAGGCGCACCTCGTCAGTTACAACTGGCGAGGCTGTCTACTCGATTGTGTGTAGTGCTATTCCACAATATCGGCTATTCCCTGAAATATATTTAACGGATATTCCGCCCAGCGATTGCATAGATATAAATACCACTCCTTTCCATAAACCACATAAATACGTGAATTATAACCTCTGTTTTTGTATTGCTCCAACTCTTCATTTCTTATACCTAAAAGTCGCTCAAGTACGTAGTTTGAAGGTTTATATTTATCAATCAGTTTAATCGATTCTTGATGGATTTTTTCGTGATGTGATGCAATTGAGCATTTATGGTTTTTGGATAAAAGTCGTTCTACATAATTCAAATAAATTTCGTCCAATTTATCTCCACGTTCAATAGAAAGTCCATTTGGTGTTTCATAAGCACCTTTTACCATTCTAATACTACCTGTCAATTTAGATATTTCTTCGAAATCATCTTTTGTCCTGTGCAAATATGCTTGTATTGTTATTCCTAAATTTTTATGAGTTTTTAGGGTTTCCTTGTATATGTTCAGGATATTGTCCGTTCGGTCAGTTCCCTCCATACTTATGATAACTTCTTGATTGATTTTACTAGCCTGTTCGCATATGGTTTTTAAGTTTTCCAAAGCCAATTCATTTGAGACAAGAAGACCGATATGGGATAAGTCTAGCGATATTGAAGAATTCAGTTTTTCATTTCCAATTGCTTTAGCGAAATTCACAAATTCAGTTGTTGCGTCATTTGCATCTTTTTCATTTCGTGTGCTTTCGCCCATAAAATCAGTTGTTACTTCAAATCCCTTTTGATACCATTTACGTACTGCTAATAAAGTTTCATTTATGGTTTCTCCGCCAATATATCTGTCGGCAGCTTTTTTTAAAACCTTAAATAGGGTATCGTTTTTTAGTATGAATTCTTTGGCATCTTCATTCAGAGCAGCTTTTTTTAAGCTATCAGCTCCGATTTTCAATAATTTTTGTTCCATTAATTCTCAATGTTTTTTTTTGCATTACACACAACGTTTCGGGGCTTTGGGATGGTGGGGGATTTTGAAAAACTAAACTGTCAGCCAGCCCTAAACTTGAATAGAAGCGCAAAGCTCCAAGTTCGCACTTCAACTCCTTGCGACATGCGTATGTTGTGCGTTCGGCTTTCTTTTCTGTCAGGTGAGTTTGACAAAGTTGTCTTCAAGTTTCACATTAAAATTGATTTCAGCTTTCAACGCCTTAAACACTTTCAAAATAGTGTCAATTGTCGCACTGTGCGCACTGCTTTCAAGTTTAGAAATTTGAGCTTTTTGTACACCTACAAGTCGTCCAAGTTCTTCCTGTGTCAAGTTTCTTTCTTGTCTAGCAGTTTTAATCATTTTGCCCAAAACGTCCATACGAAGTTCATATTCGTATTCGTCTCGTTCAGTCGTTCCAACTTTCCCTATATACTTGTCTTTCATCTCGGCAAGTGAGTATGTCTTTAATTCTTTGGTTGCCATATGATTACTTTTTTTGTTTGTTATTAAAATATTTGTCTCTCAATCTTACTGCCCGGACAATTTCATTTGCCGGAACTTTGTCAACTTTCTTTACGAAACCGTGGGTCGCTATTACCAAAGTTTCTTTGTTATCTGTCTTGTCCCAAAATGCAAGAAGTCTGATTTGAAGTCCTGCGAACTTTGTCCGAAACTCCCAAATGTCATTTTGAAGTTTCTTGAAAAGCTTTGGGTCATTGGTTTGCTCAGCAAGGTCAATATTGTAAAAGATTTTCTTAATTGTCTTGAAGTCAAGTTGTGAAATAAACTCGTCAGCTTCTTCTAAAAATTTCGTCTCAAAAAACCTCAATCAATGCTGTCTTGTTTAACGTTTCAACGATAATAATAGTTTCCAAAAATAGAAACTAATTTATTCATAATTTTTATCGGTGTCGGTTTTTTAAGCTGACGATCAACGTTTAGTATATAAAAAGTAGGCGATTTCGAAGCACTAAACTTTCGTATAAGCACAAAGTTTGAAACGAGCCATAAGCCTTGTTTTTATTACTGTTTCGCCTATTTTTTATATACATTGTTAGGCGTTTGTGCTTTTATCTGTTCCGTTGATTATTGTTTCTATTCTATCAAATATTTTCATTTCATAATTGTCAAAATTGGCTTTAATATCTTTTGATTTATCTGAGTTTTCGTAATACTCTACAATACTTGAAGGTACTCCATAGTCACTTGCAATTCTACCGTCTTCTGTCAAGGCATTATATTCAAGTTTTACTAACAGCCTGTCTATACCTGCAACATCTTCAAATTTTTTGTCGTTTTCTTGGGCTTGTATAAAGCGATACATAATATTGAAAACACCAAGATATTTTACTACTTGGTATTTTAAAGTGTTGTAAACAAATTCTGCTGTGTCTGAAATAGCTTTATCAATTTTTACATTTTGAGAAATCTTATACTTTATAGAACCAATGAAACCACCAGTCAAATAAAAATGCAATAAATGAGTTAGTGTCGAAAATTCTCCATTTAAGCCTTTGTAGTCGATTAAAAATATAAGTTTCTGATTTTTTACTATTGGACGAATCACTTTTAAAATAATTTGAAAGCCATCATAGTCAATGTCCATTTTGTAATTTATAACTCTAATCAGTGCTTTAATTGATTCAATCTCAGAAACAGATAGTTTTTTAATTTCATCATAGATTGTAATTTTATCAAGCCTACTTACAACTTTGTATAAGTTGAATATTTCATCAGGAATTCCCCTTTTTTCTTGCTCGGCTTTTATGTTAGTCTTTCTATCTTTATCGGCTTGTGAAAGAAATTCGTCTTTGGAATAAAACAAATCTATTTCGTCTTTTGGTGCTTCTAAATCGTAGTTTTTGTGTTTAATTCCTTCTGGTTCTGAGTCAATCGCTTTCATAAAATCATTTTGAAGAACTATTACTCTCCCAGCATAATGATATAAAAATCGACCTGCTCTCCCAGCAATATTTTTGGCGTCAAATTTCTTTAAATCTTTATCTCCTTTTTTACTATGTAAAACGATTAAATTTTTTGCAGAAGTATTCACGCCTTCTGTAATAGTTGTAGTTGATAGCAAAACTTTTAGCTGACCAGAATTAAATAGCGAAATAATCTCTTTTTGAATATACTTTGGTATTAATCCGTGGTGAACACCAATTCCTTTCTTTAATGCTTTGATAATAGTCCAATCTCTGCTGAAATTTTTAGAAATGTGGTTAATGAAATCTGAATATTCGCTATCGGAATGAGAGTTGAAGACATCTGATTCTAAAAGTGTTGTGGCGTAAGTCTGAGTATAATTTCTTGTTGAACAATAGACGATTGTATTTTCATTAATCTCATTTATTCTTTTTACTATTTCAATTAATCTATCAGATTTTTTATTGTTCTCAAAATTGAAATCTAAATGCTTATCGACATCAATATGTTTTTTTGATTTAATATCGTCATATGATTTGCTGACAATTTCATACTGATTGTAGTTTATTAATTCAATTTCGTTCTGACTAAGGAAACTGTCAAATGAACTATTATATCCACTCCTTTTAGAATCGTAAAAATCGATATATGGGCCAGCTAATAAAACATCAACATTGTTTTCTAATGCATAAAAGACGGATAAACGATATGCAACATCTCTTTCATTTTCTTTAACTTCTTCATCAATTAAATACTCGTTATCAATTTTATAAATTTCATCAATAAATGCGAAGTCAAAGTTTATAGTCGTTGGATTTTTTTCTTTAAAAGATAAGAATCTTTCTGGCGTGTAAATAAATAAGTTGTTTTCTTCAAATTCAGTTACTTCACTTAAAGTATGGATTTTGTATTTGTTTCTAAAATATTCGTAATTGTCATCCGAGATTAGTTTTTCGAGATTTTCGGAAAGTAAAGCTATTGTTGGAAAAATCAAAACCACGTTTCCGTAATTCATTTTTTTTATGATTTCAAAAACAATATGTGTTTTCCCAAATGAGGTACTAGCGGATAAAAAATATCTATTCAGCTTACCAGTCTCAAACAAATCCATAATTCTCATTTGATATTTATGGACTTTTAAACTTTCATTAGTATGTAAAGTGCTTTCGTAAAGTAGAGAGGAAAAGGTATTTAAATTATATTCTACTATTTCTGTCTCTTGATTAAACTGAGTGCTAAGTGTGTCAAAATAATGTGGGATTCCAGCAATATTTGAAATGTATTTTAAAAACTTTAAATCAGATTGGTTTAAAGAATCGTTCTTTATTTCATTAAAATAATCACATACGGATTTAATAAGAATATCATCAGATATTTCTTTTGAATTGAATTTATTGATTTGTCTTAGGACATTAGTGGTTTCTTCAATTCTATCCATTTGATAACTTCTTCTTTGATTGTTTTAACATCTTTTATTGGTAACAAAATAAAAAAAATGGAATAGTCCACAGTAATGCCAAAAGGATTTGCTGTGAATTCATCTTCGATATATTTTGGTATATTTTTTATGCTCTCATCAAAACCCAAATCATCTTCTTCATATAGCAACATAACTGGATAAACCAATTTCATATTATGTTGTTTCATTTCATCAATGATTGATAAATAAGGGTTTTCTTCCCAGTCTTTTATGACTGTTTCGATTTTGGAACCTTTATAGTGTAGATTGTTAATTTGGTTTGATATAGCAAAAACATTTGTTTTCAAATAATCGTCTGAAATTGCTTTATCAATATTTTTGAAAATACTTTTTAGTCCAGTTTTATAGTTTTTATGGAATTTAACTTCACCAAACCACAATTCCGTTTGATTATTATTTTCAATTAAATGATACGAATCGTAACCTTTAGTTTCAGAATTCTCTAATGGATTATAAAAATATCCCCTTGCAATTAAAGGTTGGGCTTTGAATAAAATATATAAGACGCTGAACAAAACAACTTCTCCTAAGAAGCCATATTTCACTTTTTGGTCAAGGTCTAAATCTGGGTTGAATTTTAATCTATTTTGTAATGCTATGTAATGCAATTTGTCATAGTCTTTATTTGCTATTTCAAATTCGTTAAATGAATACTCTAATACGGAATTATATATAATTTCGGTAAAGTCATTTTTGTCTATTGATTTAAAACATTGGTCATTCTCGACAGAAACAATAGTCTTATTGATTCCAGCAGTTGGATTGGGCAAATCATACTGGTAAACGATTGTTTTCTCTATAAGGTCTAGTAATGATTGTCTCATTAGTTCATTTGCTGTTGGTTTCCAGTATCGTTTTTTTGCATAACGCCTAACGTTCCGGGGGGTTGCGATGGCGGGGTGTTTTAGCACTAAACTTTATTCGGAGAACTGAACTTCCACCTTGCACAAATGTGTCTGCGAAGCACGGAACCCCCGCTATCGCAAACCCCTTGTTAGCGGCTGTGTTTCTATTTGTCAGTGCAGTATTCATCCAATGTTTGTTCTAACTTTTTAAGTGTCGCAACGAATTGGTCAAGGTCAAGATGTCCGTTGCTGTCCACCGTAAATGCGTTTTGAATAACTGCTAAAGTTGAAGTCGCACCTGCTCTATATTTGTCAGGCTTTGTAATTGAAAGTCCATTTTTTTCTGCAAAAGGTTTGATGTCGTTAAGCAGTTCGTAAAGTGTTTCTGTGCTTGGTTCCCAGTCGGCAATTTTAATTACCAGTTTGATACCATATTCAAATGCGTTTTCAATTTGGATATAAATTTCTCCAATTTCGTCTGTCCCTTTCCAGTGATACCAAAAGCCTAAAAAACCGCCAGTTTGATTTGCAACATAACGCCAGTCACCGTCTTGCAACTTGTCTTGCAGAGCCATAAAAAAACCTTCTCCTGCTTTCCATTCAGAAGTAACGTTTTCAAATTTCATGTAAGAGTTTGTTGCGTTTTCAATAACGGTCAAGTAGTCCTTGAAGTCAGCAAAAATTTCGTTTGTTATTGGTCTTTTGTTTAAGACACTTAAAACAGTTTTTCTGTCAACTGTTGAGTAACCTTTTTCTATAATTTTTTTGAGTGCATATAAACTCTCATTTCCAGTTTTGAGGTAAACAAAAACGAGTTTGTGATTTTTGTCTTTGTAATAGTTGGTCGGAATGTCTTTGTAGCGTTCCAGTTGTTCGGAATGTTCACCAGTATTTGTTTTGTCCTCAATGCCGATAAAATACTCATCATTAATTTCAGCCCAAATGTCAATGCCATACCACTGTCTGCCAGCTTCAACTTTGTTGATTTGAAAGTCAGGTGTCTGCCCAAGTAACAACCTTACAAAATCTTTTGCAGTTTCGTTTAATTGTTGGTCGAGTTGGCTGTGGTCGTTGTCTGCCCACTGTAAAAGCCAAGTAAAGAAGCCGTCTTGCGACAGCTCCTTTGTGGCAAGTCTAAAAATGTTTGGTTTGTTACTCATAATGCAGGTGCGTGTTTTCCTTTGTTTGCACCTTCTGGATGTCGTGAACACGAACTACCTGTCAAACTTGAAAGGCTTGAAGATTTTGTCCCACAATATTTACATACATACTGTGATTTTTCACTTCCTTCATAAAGTTTGTGTTTTCCCTTGTTCGGTCCGCTTGGGTGTCTTGAGCAAGAACTACCTGTTAAACTTGATACGCTGGAAGACTTTGTTCCGCAATACTCGCAATAAAAATTTGCCATTGTTTTTTGATTTTAAATTTGTGCTTACTCTGGTCGGTTTTCAGCGTCCCCGTTTTTAGCAAAGTTAGATTGTCTGTCCGCCAAAGTGTGTAATGGTGAACGGTCGACCTAACATAGCCGCTAACGTTTTGCAGCTTGGCGTAGTGGCGGATTTTTAGCACAAAAGTTCAATAGAAGCACTGCACTTGAACCTACCACAAAACTGTCATACGAAGCACTGCACCCGCCATTACGCCAAACTGCTGTTATGCGGTCGGCTTTCTTTTCTATGTTTGTTGTCGCCACTATAAGTTCTTTAAAAAGTCGTCTTCTGATAAAATTTCTAGTGTCGAACCTTTCTCAATTAGTTTTATTGCTTTCACTTGTTTAATGCTCATTCCGTCATCACCAACTACACGATAGTCTTGTTGGCCAATTACTAAAAAGTCCGTGTCCTTTGTTACGCTGTTTCCAATAATACCGCCAATGTCTGCAATCGTTTGTTGAGCTTCGGCTCTAACCATAGATGATAATGCACCTGTAAAAACAACTGTCCTGCCATAAAAAATACTATCGGGATTATGTTTGGTTGGGTCGCCAACAATTTTGCTTAGGTCTTTGGGTTTGTAAATTCTTTTGGTTTCAGAAGGTCTGTATCCACCTTCATAAAGTTGTCCAACCGTTGTTTTTAATTTTTCTGAAAAGTCGTCAAGTGATGAAACACCTGCAATTTCAAAAGCCTTCAAAGTCAATTCTGCTGTTGCTTTACTGTCTGCACCCGCTCTATGATGTTTAAGGTCAATATTGTTGACCTTACAAAGTGTCTTAAGGTCATAAGCTGGAAGTCCTTGCCATACTTTTTTAGAAAATATATAACTGCAAGAATAATTTAAAGTAGGAAAAGGAAGTTGGTATGCTTCAAGTGTCCTGCGTAATACACTGATGTCAAAACCTGCATTATGAGCAATAAGAAATTTATTCTCAACGAGCGGTTTTATTTCTTTCCAAAGTTCATTAAACTCAGGCTTATCAGCTACTTGTTCAGGTCTTATTCCGTGAATGAGGATATTGAAATAGTCAAACTCGTCATACATTGGTTTGATTAACCAAGATTTTGTATCAACTATTTGTCCGCCTGAAACAAATGTCAACCCAATTTCGCAGGGGCTGTCACGTTGTGCCGTTGCAGTTTCAAAGTCTATTGTGATAAATTCCATAATTATTTTATTTGTCTATTCCCCAAATTGAAATTGAAAATTCATCTTCATCACGACTTACGCTTACAGGATATTTATATTTTGGGTAGTCTGTCCAATTTCTACCAAATAGCATATAAAATTCTGTGTCAAAAAAGTCAGTTTTATCTTTGCTGTTGAACTTGCCTTTGTTGTCTCCATCATTTCCGTGAATGAGATAGAGTTCATCAATTAACTTTTTTAATGCATCAAGATTTATTCTGTCGGGATTAAATGATTTGAAAAAAACATTCTTATTCGTTCCGTCAATTACTTTAACTTCTATCGTATCAAAAAGTCCACACTCTTTATAGTTGAGTGATTTTCTAAAGTTTTGAACTGTTTGTCCACTAGTGTTTTCTTCTACTTCACCGGCAATAAAACTGTCGTCTGGAATGTTTTTAAGGTCAATTTGAAAAAAATCGAAAATTGTCCTTTTAGGGTTGTTCGAATTGGTTGGGGTTTGTTCTGAGGTGTTTTCTTTATTGTCACCTGTCCCGAATAGTTTTTTGAAAAAGCTCATATCAATTTATTTTAAAGGTGTTTTGTTTCTATGTCGTCTTTTAAGCTGCCGCTAACTTATTTATAAATACACCTATTTTGGATCTATACACCCAAAATCAGCTGCATGGATACACTTTTTGCACTCTTTTATTCTGCTGCTGGGGAAGCAGGAAATTCTTCCGATATAGCCTATTCAAAACTCTTGAAGAGCGGTGATTGCGCGGTGCGATAGGCAACTTTCCTACTTGAACTTTCCTACTTTCAACCCCCCTACAGCCGTATAACCCGTGCCACTGTACTTGCCATTATGCCCAATCCTTCGGTATTCGGATGCACACCGTCAGGAAGTAAGTCTTCATGGCCCATAAATGGGGTATAAAGATCGATTAGCTCGGAGCCTGAGTCCAAGGCAATATCAATGAGCATCATCCGCTGCTCGTTGTTCATCACCTCAGCGGTAATGCCAAAATTGTCCTTGGTCACCGGAACCGGCATCACCACATAGACTTTTCCATCCGCCGGCATGGTTGCTCTGAACTCTGCAATCATGTCCAGGTAATCCTGCCTGAACTCTGCTGCATATTGCCAGTTTTGAGGCTTGGAGTCATTGGTGCCCAGCATGATGATCAGAATATCTGCACCGAAGTCCTTTACTTGCTGGAACTGTGGCTCATTCCAATATGGATAATCACCTTTTCTCAGAAGCGTTCTTCCACTTACTCCGAAATTCCCCACTTCATAGGCATCACCTAGTATTGCCTGCATTTGTAGTGGCCAGCTGTCAGGATGGTCTCTTCCTGGACCTTGGGTGATGCTGTTGCCCACGCAGGCGATTTTGATAGGAGCTTGCGCAAAAGAAACCGTAGCGAAGGCAAAAATGGCGATTAAAAGT
Organism: Algoriphagus sp.; assembly: GCF_039969895.1. Classification (GTDB taxonomy): domain Bacteria; phylum Bacteroidota; class Bacteroidia; order Cytophagales; family Cyclobacteriaceae; genus Algoriphagus. The sequence goes on along the minus strand of NZ_JBDVMZ010000008.1, from coordinate 145,796 downwards.
AGGTTGAGCTTTTTCATGGGGGAATAAATCATTTTAGGTTTATGGGTTTGAAAATTCATTCGTAAAATAAATAATATCCACGAGCATCCGAGTACCAACTATGGACTTTTGCCTATTCACCCTATCTTTAGGCTGTGCAGTTTCTTTTTAAAATCTACCAGCGAATCACCTGGCTTTCCATTGATGTAGTTCTTGGCGCTATGGCCGGAATGCTTTTTTTTGCTGAGGCATTACGGGTAGAATTGGCCTGGCAAGAATATGCCTTGTTGGGTATGGCTGTGTGGTGTATTTATACTGCTGATCATCTGATGGATGCACGAAAACTTACTGTTGAACATGCCGAGGATAGGCATCATTTCCATCTTATTTATCAGAAACCCCTGTTCATCTTACTTGCAGTAGTTGGCGTGACTGGACTGATTTGGGCAATCCTGTTTTTTGGTTTTTCTAACGAACTGTTTTTCGGGGCCGGGCTCGGCCTACTAATTTTGGGGATAATGCTTACTGTGAGAAAATGGGCCTCAAAGCAAGTTCGACTAAAGGAACTCAGTTCAGCGATTTTCTATGTGATCGGCATCTCCTGGCTTCCTTGGTACGAGGCACCTTCCATTGAATATAGCTGGACCGCTGTAGTACTGACCATCTTATACATGGGATTAGCCTATTTGAATTTGATTATGCTTTCCAGTTTGGATACGGAGTCTGATCAGGAGTCAGGATTTTCTTCCATAGCTACATTACTTACTCAGGAAAAACTCAATCCCAGAATTCATCAGTTGGCAATAGCATTAATCGCCTTTACTTTTCTGGTTTTAGTAGTGGTGAATTCTCTCTATAGAATCCTTCCCAGTTTGCTACTAGTCATGCTATTGGTTCATTACCTGTGCTTTTTCAAATCTTCCCTAAAACCTGAGCAAATCAGGATGCGCATGGAGATCGCATTCCTGATTCCTGCGATTTTGCTTATTCTTTAGACGAAAGCACTATGTCCTGTTATCGCTCTCCCTACTATTAGGGAATTGATTTCCTTCGTTCCTTCATAACTGTACACAGCCTCCGCATCTGCCACAAATCTCGCGATGTCATGGCGAAGCAGAATGCCGTTTCCTCCGAAAAGCTCTCGGGAATGATCTACAATGGAGCGCATTCGAAGTGTGCAGAAAACCTTAGCAAGTGACGCATGCTCGTCTTTTAAGATGTCACCGTCCTGCATTTGCGAAAGTCTGAAAACCATCGTTTGCATCGCAGTCAAATCACCAAGCATGGTGACCAAAAGATCTTGCACGAGTTGAAAGGAGGCAATCGGGCGACCAAACTGCTTACGCTCGTTTGTGTAAGCCAAAGCTAATTCATAGGCTCCACGGGCACAACCTACCGCTTGCCATGCTACGCCAGCTCTGGTCATTCGAAGTACTTTGGAAGTATCCCGGAAAGAATTTGCCTCTTGCAGTCTATCAGACTCAGGCACTTCACAATTCGTCAGGGTAATCAAAGCATTTTGCACTGTCCTCAGCGCCATTTTATCTTCCAGTTTTTCAGCAAGAAATCCTGGGTTCCCCTTTCTTACTATAAACCCTTTCACCTGCTGATCGTCAAGATCTCTCGCCCAGATCACGGTCATGTCTGAGAACGTAGCGTTGCCTATCCATTTTTTCTGGCCGTTCAGAACCCATGCGTCACCTTCTCTTTTGCACGTAGTCGTTAATCCGCCTGCTACTCCAGAGCCCACTTCGGGTTCAGTTAGACCAAATGCGCCGATTTTCTCCAGCTTTTGCATGGCAGGAAGCCATTCTTGTTTTTGCTCCTCAGAGCCGCATAGATAGATAGAGCCCATGGCCAGGCCACTTTGCACTCCGAAAAAAGTGGAAATAGAAGTGTCGATTCTCGCCATTTCCATCGCTATAAAACCTTCCAGAAGCGCTGAATGTCCGGGACAGCCATACCCTTGGTAGGTCAGACCTGCAATATCCAGTTCAGCCATTTTAGGAATGATCTGCATGGGGAATTCCCCACGGTTCCAGTAGTCATTGGCGATGGGTTTGATTTCTCTTTCCATAAATTCACGGACACGAGCTAGGATATCGCGCTCGTGAGCAGGAAGCGTGCTTTCCAGGTCGTAAAAGTCGCCATTCACTGGAGGAATAACTTTGGGGCGGCTGCCTCCTTTCATCATGCCCATCATCTTTGAGAGATCTTCTTCGCTCATTTGCGACACTAAACCTACCATTTTGGTAAGATCTACTTTCTGCGAAAGTTTGGATATTTGATCCAGATCTACGCTTGACAGAAGTTTGCGTAATCCCGTGATGTTCTTAAAAAGATTTTTCATATAAAGGTATTTTGGGAATTAGTTCATTCCTTTAAACTAGTGAAAGATCATTACAGTTTACTTGCTCCGTATTACAATCGCTTGTCCAATCTAGCTTTTGGAGATCAGTTAATGTGGTCGAAAACCTGTTTTCTGGAAAATCTAGGTGCGAAAAAAACCTTAATTATAGGTGGAGGAGCTGGACTGGATTACTTGCCTTTTCAGAAAAACCTAACTGGAGAATACTGGGAAATCTCCTATGCGATGCTTAGTCAGGCAAAAAGGAATCTGTCAGAAAGTAAGCTGACGTTTCATTTGGGCTTATTTCAGGCAGAAAAAGGAGAAATATTTGATGAAGTCTGGCTGCCCTTTGTGCTAGATACCATGCGCGACGAGGAAATCATTAGCCTTTTGAGAGAAATAAGACAAAGTGTAAAGCCTGAGGCCAGGATTTATTTGGCAGATTTTTTTGAGCCCAAACAAAAGTACCAACGGTTGTTGACTTGGGGGATGATCGCTGTTTTTAAACTACTCACCCAGCACAAACGGGCTAATATTCCTGATTATGAGGAAATTTTGCGAAGCGAAAACTGGACGAAAACCAGCGAAAAGGAATTTATGAACGGATGGGTCAAAGCGCAATTGTGGGTTTAGGAGCTTTCAAAGCCGAGAGGAGGGCATGCCGGAAATGGGGAATTGCCTTTCTGCTGGATGAAATTCGGTTGATTACTGGTGGAGGTTAATTGGAGCTCTGGATGTCCTTGCCTCGATAAGGCACAAAAAACGCAAGCCAAATGGATCGGCTGATTCTGTATATAAATGGCGTCAACACTAGGATTCCCACACCGATCAGCACTAGTAAAAGCGTAAGGGAATAATCAGGCTTCAGCACAGAGAGCGCCACCCAAACGGCAATGAAAACCGCGGTGTTGAAACCATAGCTGATGAACATCGCACCTAGGTAAAATCCTGGCTCCGGCTCAAAATACTGCCCACAATGCGAGCAGTCCTTATTCATGTCCGAGAATTTGGTGGGGTTGAATAGTTGGCCTCGCTGAAATAAATCGCCTTCATGGCAGCGTGGACACTTGCATTGGTATATACTTTTCAAAGTGGAAACTTTCATGGAATTGAGAATTTAGGACTACCGAAGAAGAGGTATTTTCTATTCGGATAATTTTGTCAAAAATAAGCAATAAAAGACAAATTACTCTTTTATTTCTCTATGATTTTCAAAATTAAGTTATCGAAGTACTTTCCATTGCCTGGGCCATACCAATTCATTTCCCGGACTTCATGGAAGTTTTCATCATACAATTCATCGGGAGTAATGTATCCAATGTAGCCACCATTGAAGGTAGTGACGATTAGATTTAAGCCTTTGCTTTGTGCTAGCTGCTCCCATTTTTCATAAAAAACCCCAGATAGCTCACCGCTAGAAGCGATCATCAGTGTATTTCCTATCTGCGTAATATCGAGATGCGCGTTGGTATCGCCTAGTAAATAGTTGAAAAGCCAAGGTCGTAGGCGCAAATTATCCGTGACACGAAGGTGCGGCGCGCGAAGCGAGATTGGTAAATAGCCTGTCCGAATCTGCTTGTTTTTGATTGTGGAATAATAAGTCATCCGCAAATTCAAGGTCGAATCCAGTTGATGCGCATAGTGCTTCACCATTTCCGGAGTATTTCCTGGCCTTAGTGGACTGTGGCTTCCCACGGTTCCAGCGGCATAAAGGGCAAAGTCAAAGCCATCATTTTCCAATTCTTTCGTCAGGTAAAAAGGATAGTCACCTGACAAACCCATGAATTTGGTGGTCATCGTGGTGGCATGTGCTGAGTAGGTGAGGAAAGTGCCTTTTTCTCCAGAGTTTTTGGTAAAAATGAGTTGACGTACGAATGGGTCTATAGGACCATCTTTGACAAATCTATTGGCTACCAACCCTCCAGCATCAGCTTTTCGGTAGTTGATGGAAACGGTGTCTTGCGTAGCTATTGCGTTTTGCAAAGCTGAAAGACTACGTGACACGATCAGAGCTACGATCTCCTGGTCGTATCCTCCAAAAGCGATTTCTCCCATCGGACCCGGCATGTATCCGCCCATTCCAGAGTGCGTGTGCGTAGCGGTGAAGATCATCTGGTCTATCGGAAGTTTTGCTTCGGTTATCGCTTCTTGAACCTGAGCTGCCAAAGCTGGATGTACGATTAGCAACTCATAATTAAGCCATGCAACTCGGGTTTGTCCGTTGGAAAGAGCAAGCGCTTTGACATAGCTGCTGTCTTGCACAAATTCATATTTTCCTCTAGGTGCATAGCCGACTAGGTCCGCGGGTTCGGATGGAGTCATATTTACACTTGACCAACCCGCGATCCAGGCTTTTCCCTGTGATGTTGAAAAATTAGTCTCATCCAAGCGTGAAAAGGTTTCTTCATAAAAATCCTGATCTTCGATCGGAGAGCGATCTACGGTAGTTAAGGTCAACAACCCGATTACCAGCAAAACAACAAAAGTCCAGATAAGGACTTTTGTTGTTTTCATTAAGATGTTTTTAGCGCTCATTCAGTTTAGTACTCAAAAGTGCCGTGAGGGCTCGTAATAGTGACTTTTTTGCCTTGGTGTGGTTCTACTCGGCCGATGATTTGAGCTTCCACGCCATAAGATTCAGCGATGTCGATGATCTCTTCCGCATAGCGTTCGTCGAGGTAAACTTCCATTCGGTGACCCATGTTGAAGACCTTGTACATCTCTTTCCAATCCGTTCCACTTTCTTCTTGGATGATTTTGAACAGAGCTGGAGTCTCAAATAAGTTGTCTTTGATCACATGCACGTCGTTGACAAAATGCAGCACTTTGGTCTGTGCTCCACCGCTGCAATGCACCAATCCATGAATTCTAGGTCTCATGTAATTCAGCACATCCACCATGATAGGCGCGTAGGTCCGTGTTGGAGAGAGTACCAACTTACCCATGTTTACAGGTGCTCCAGGCGCAGGGTCGGTCAGGTTATATTTTCCTGAATAAACAAGATCCTCTGGAACAGATGGATCAAAGCTTTCAGGGTACTTTGCCTTTAGTACTTTGTTGAAAACATCATGACGGGCAGAAGTCAGCCCATTGCTTCCCATGCCGCCGTTGTAGAATGTCTCGTATTTTGCCTGACCAAATGAAGCCAAACCTACGATTACATCACCGCCCTGAATCTGATCATTGGAGATCACCTCGTCGCGTCTCATTCGGCAAGTCACCGTGCTATCCACGATAATTGTGCGCACCAAATCTCCCACATCGGCTGTTTCTCCGCCAGTGAGCACCGCATTAACGCCATTGTCTCGAAGCATCTGTAGGACTTCTTCGGTGCCTTCGATGATCGCAGAGATCACTTCGCCAGGGATCAGGTTTTTATTCCTTCCGATGGTAGAGGAAACGAGGATATTATTGATCGCACCTACGCAAAGTAGGTCGTCCGTATTCATGATGATCGCATCCTGCGCGATGCCTTTCCACACGCTCAGATCGCCCGTCTCTTTCCAATAGGAATAAGCCAAAGAGGATTTAGTGCCGGCACCGTCCGCATGCATGATATTGCAGTAGTCAGGATCGTTGCCGAGGGTGTCTTCCACGATTTTGCAAAAAGCCTGTGGAAAAAGTCCTTTGTCGAGGTTGGAGATTGCTTTGTGGACATCTTCTTTGGAAGCCGAAACTCCTCGTTGCATGTAGCGCTCGTTCATGTCGATTTGGGTTGACCTAGTATGTGGACAAAGTTAATAGGATCTAGGTAAAAGGGGGAGATATAATGGGTAAAGTTGTCGGTAGAAATGTATAACCACAAAGTCCGCAAAGGTGGCGCAAAGTGCACAATTTATTAGTAAGTGGCTTATTCGTGGTTTGTCAGACTGAGCGAAGTCGAAGGCCTAAAAGAATCCTATCGCAATTTAAATCGAGTGGCTTTAAATCATATTTCACTGTTTGAAAGCTCTTGAGTAGAATCAAAAAAATAACCCAGCCATTTCTAGCTGGGTTAGTGTATTTTGGGTTTTCAGCCTATTGCAGAAGTGAGGGAAGATTCAAACAGCTGGTGTAAATTCGAGCCTGAGTTTATGATTCGTACAAGTCCTGCTTCCGGAGAAGCAGGATAACTGTGCTCTCCGCGTAATTCTCCGCGCACTCTGGGGTTAAAAGCTACTCACACCCGATTGCTCCAGCACCATTTCTTTCACGCATTCCACCCAAGTATTCTCTGAGTTTAGACTTGGTACCAAGTCCCACTCTACTCCACCTTTTTCCAGGAACTTCTCTCGGTATTCCTCTGCCACTTCCACGGTGGTTTCGAGGCAGTCTGCTACGAAGGCTGGCGAAAAAGCTAAGACTTTTTTCACGCCATCTTTAGTCAATTCATCGATGACATCATCGGTGTAAGGTTTCACCCAAGGGTCATTTCCAAGTCTGGATTGGAAGCAATTCACTGCCTTATCTTCTGGAATCCCTAGTTTTTCGCAAATCAATCTCGTTGTATGGAAGCATTGCGCTCTGTAGCAATAATGGTTCTTTGCGCCGTATTTGTTACAGCAAGCCCCCAGTTGACAGTAGCCATCCACCGAACCTTTGCGAATATGTCGCTCTGGAAGTCCATGGTAGGAAAACAAGATCTTGTCGTATTCTTTGCCCTCCATCATGGCTCTGCCTCGCTCAGCCCAAGCTTCTACAAATAAGGGTTGCTCGATAAAGTTACTGATAAATGAAATGTCCGGAATGATCTGCCAGCTTCTCACAATCTCCATCACTTTGTCCTGAACAGAACCAGTGGAAGCTGAAGCATACTGAGGAAAAAGAGGAAGGACGATGATTTTTGACACATAGGCTTTTCTCAATTCCTCTAATCCAGCTTCTATCGAAGGACTTTGGTAGCGCATAGCAATGGCTACTTTGTACTGCTTGGAGTCAAGCTTCTCGATCAGCTTGTCTTTGAGATCTTGGGTATGAAAAAGTAGAGGGGAACCACGATCCGTCCAAAGTTTACGGTATTCGTGGGCAGATTTTGGCGCACGAAATGGAGCAATAATCAGGTTGATCAGCATCCATCGGAATACGACAGGAATGTCGATTACACGACCGTCCATTAGAAATTCGCGAAGATATTTTCTTACATCGCCGGTGGCTGTACTGTCTGGAGTTCCTAGGTTCACCAGCAGAACGCCGATTTTTCCGGATTTATTCATGAGTGCTTATTGAGTTAATTTTTCGGGTAGAAAACCCAAAAATACGTCCTAATGTTAGATTTCGCCAATTGATTCTAGAAATGAGCGATAGCGAAGGGTTGTTAGATCTTTAGATTTCGCGCCCAACCTATCAATGGACCTGCGCTCATACTGGCAATAATCGCCAGAATCACCAAGCCAATAAAAAGTGGCTCAGACACCAAGCCGTACTCTAACGCTATTAATCCCAGCACGATATCCATACTCCCTCGCGTACTCATGCCTATGCCGGCTACGATGGATTCTTTGCGAGGCACTCCTGCCAGTCGCCCGCCAAAATAGGCTCCGTAGTATTTGGTCAAAAGTCCCACAATAATCACGACTCCTACTATCCCAGGATCAAAACCCAAAATGAAGTTGACTTTCAAGCCTATAGAAACAAAGAATATAGGGGCAAAAATATTATTGATAAACTGGTGTAAAATCTCCTTGGCTTTTTCCGTCAAATACTCTGAATCGCCTAGGGCCACGCCAATGATAAAAGCGCCATAGATCGCGTGTATTCCAATGAATTCTGTGAACGATGCCGCCAAAAAGCAAAGTGCCAAAGACAAGGAAAGTAAACCTCCAGGCCAAGCTAATTTTTTGTTTATCCAGGGCAATACTTTATTGATCAGTCCTTTTCCAATTGTCAACATGCCTAGGGTGAATACCAGCGTAAGTCCTAAAGTAGGCCACACTCCCATGCCATCGCTTCCAGACTCGGACAGGGATAGGATCACCGAGAAGATCAGCCAGCCGAGTACATCTACGATCATTGCACCAGCGATAATCAGCAGGCCGGAGGAGGTTTTGAAGAGGTTCAAATCCATCAGAATCCTAGCTACGATCGCTAATCCTGTGATGGAAATAGCCAATCCGAAGAAGGTAGATGCAACAATTCTATCATTGATATTGACTCCCAGGAACTCTGGAAAAGCATAGGCTACTACGAATCCAGCAATGATCGGCAGGATCATGGACATGACAGCGATGTATAGGGCTTTTTTACCTTGACTCCACACAATACCCAACTCTACTTCCAAACCCGCAATAAAGAGCAGCAACACTACAGAGATTTGCACGAAGCCATCGAAGGCTATATTTGTCATTTCATTTGACGCAAATAAATACTCGTGCGCTCCTGGGAAGAAATTGCCAAGAATAGTAGGACCCAAAATTATCCCAGCGAAAATCTCACCGATCACGGCTGGTTGCTTGAATTTGCGAGCCACTTCTGCAAAGATTCTCGCCAGAATTAGAATGGAGGCAAGTTGGAGGAGTAGGTTGATTACCTCCTTATGGTCTAAAGTTTCCATGGAGGATTAATTTTTTACGATTAACAGATTGCAAGGCAAGGTGCTCAGAAGATCTTCCAAATCATGCGGGAATATCCTGTCGAAAAAATTTAACTTCTGTTCATCTCCGACTACAAGTAGGTCGGCCTCTATTTTTTCGCAGAATCTAGCCAGCTCCACAGCCCATCTTCCACCGGTCACTTTTATATTTATTTTCAAATCTCCCTGATCTATAGTTTTCAAAATCTCCTCCACGTAGTGCATTTCATTTTGGACAAGTTGGCGGCGAGTCTGAGATGCTTCTTCCTCCGAATCTTCACTGGCAGTGCCCATCTGCAGACCATACATTTTGATTTCGTTAAGGATGTGAACCTGCTCCGCATGGAGTTGTTTGGAAAAATTAATTCCTACTTCGATCACGTGAGGAGTGATTTCCAACTCTGTACCGTTTAGGACTATTTTATCAAAAAGCGTAGATCCAACCTTAGGTTCAATCAGCGTAAGTACCGAGCAGGGAGCTTTTCGAATGATTTTTCTCCCCACTGATCCCATGTAGTAGGTCAGCAAGCGTTCATGCTTCAACGCACCCGCAACCAGAAGATCTGCATTCTCTTCCTTGCAGGCTTCGATGATCATTTTAACAGGCTTGCCTTCTTTCCAAATAAGTTTAGTTTTGGACTGATCTAGGCCTGTTTTGAGGATCATCTCTTGGAGCAAAAATTCAAGTTCATCGGTTCTTTTTCCAATATGAATCAAGATGAGTTCCGAGCCAAACAGGGCTACCAGGCGTTTGGTTTCAGAAATCAACGCTTCCATCCTAGGGGAAAAAGCGATGGCAAGGGCTACTTTTTTGTACATTTTGGAGGAGCTAAAGCCTTCAAATAAGCGAATTTTCCCCAGCCCTCCAACATCTTCAGGTCAACTCCATTTATCCCGAAGACTTTCCATTCACCGGGTAAATTGGCTTTAAGAAAAAGGAAATCGGGTTTTGTCATTAATTTTTGGTAAAATTCAGCAACCGATGGGTGCCCAAAAACACCAAATCGAAAGAATATAACCCACTAGTTAGAACCCAAGAAAACATGGGAAAAACTAGATAACCCAATTAAAAACAAATTCTAATCACTTGAAATCGAGCCTGCCTGAGGCAGACAGGCCTGTCTGCCTCAGACAAGCATGACGAAGAACCTCACATACTGGGATGTTTATAATCATGCGAGATTCTCCCGATGAAAATCGGGACAGGCTATATGGCCATTAAAGATCAAATTATACACATATGAAAAAAACACTACTCAGTTGGTTGCTGATGGGAGGAATGGGACTTTCTGGAGCTGCTTTCGCGCAGTCAGATTATGCCACTCTCAGCCAGCTCAATCAGCGTTTGCAGCGCGTGGCCTCTAATTCCACCGCTACGCTCACCTCTCTCACCAAAACAGCCGGCGGTAAAGATATCTGGGTGCTGAAAGTAGGCACCGGGCAACTTGATCAAAAGCCAGCCATAGCCGTAGTCGGTGGAGTGGAAGGATATGAGGTGTTGAGCGTAGAGCTGGCGGTTCAGTTTGCAGAAAAGCTTGTTACCGATAATGCTTCAGCATTGGAGGCTACCACGTTTTACATTTTCCCAAACATGTCTCCTGATGCCTACGAGCAGTATCACGCTTCTCTGAAATATGAGAGAAGGGGAAATGCGCTATCCGTAGATCACGATAGAGATGGCACTCCGGGAGGATCAGGCTACGCTGATCTGAACGGCGATGGAGTTATCACGATGATGCGCGTAGAAGACCCAATGGGCGAATACATGCTCTCTAAAGAAGATGATCGAGTACTCGTAAAAGCTGATAAATCAAAAGGAGAATCTGGTAATTACTCACTTTACAAGGAATCAAAGGATGATGACAAAGACGGTGAGTTTGCTGAAGATTTGAAAGAAGGTATTGCTTTCAACAAGTCATTGACATACAAATTCCCTGTGTTTGAACCGCTCGCGGGAGATATGCCAGTACAGACTGCAGAAGCTAGAGCGATGCTGGATTACTTGTTTGAGCAGTGGAATATTTTTGCCTTCGTGACTTTTTCCCCGGCAAATAACCTGTCTTCACCATTGAAGTACAATGCGGGAAATGCTAAAAAGCGTGTGGTGACTTCTATCCTGGAAGGCGACCTAGCAATCAATTCCCTACTTTCGGATAAATACAAAGAGATCGTTAAGCAGAAAGCATTCCAGCAGGACAATCAAGGAACTGACGGCGATTTCTTTCAGTGGGCGTATTTCCACTTTGGTAGATTGAGCTTCGGTACGCCCGGTTATTGGACCCCTGAATACAAGGATTCTACTGGAAAAGGCAAGTCTAACGCTGAGGCTAATTATTTGGCTTGGGCTGACTCACTTGGAATGAACGATGTGTTTGTCCCATGGACGGCTATTGAGCATCCGGATTTTCCAGGCAAAAAGGTCGAAGTGGGTGGGATCAAACCTTTTGTGATGACTACTCCTTCTTTTGACAAAGTAGGAGAAATCGCAGATCAGCATACAGACTTTATCCTGAAGCTGGCTGAAATGCAGCCTAAACTGGAGATTCACAATGTAAAAACTGAATCTCTAGGAAATGGACTGACTCGAGTAACCTTAGATCTTTTCAATAATTCACCGCTACCTACTCATTCTGAAATGGGCGAAAATTCCCGATGGCTTCGCAAAATTAGAATCGACATGGACGCGAGTGCCGATAAGATCGTCGCTGGTAATAAGATCGAGTTGATGGATTCACTGGGTGCTTATGAGAAAGCTAGCTTCAGCTGGATTATCCGTGGCACTGGCAATGTGACCGTAAAAGCAGGAGCTTCTCACGCTGGATTCACTACTTCAACTGTAAAACTTTAAGCCATAAATAGGATGAAAATTACAAAAATGATCATTGCCATGGCTGTAGGCGCACTTAGCCTGGTAAGTTTTAAAGCAGACGCTCAGGAGAAATTTTTCCGTGCAGTCGGTACGCCACACAACCCAAAAGTAGCTATCGCTTTCAACAGATATTATACCTACGAGGGTTTGGTGGATAATATGAAAAAGATTGCGGCAGCGCATCCTAACCTAGTCAAACTTGAATCGATCGGCAAATCCTACGAAGGTAGAGATATGTGGACGATGACGATCACGGACTTTTCCACCGGAAAAGACACGGACAAGCCCGGCATGTGGATCGATGGAAATATACACTCCAATGAGATTCAAGGTGGGGAGTTTTCCCTGTATGGCGCTTGGTATCTGACGGAGATGTTTGCTGACAACGAGTTTATTCAGCAGCTATTGAAGGATAAGGTGTTTTACATCACGCCTACGATCAATCCCGATGCGCGTAACAACTTTTTCCTAGAACCAAATACTGCCAATTCTCCACGATCAGGAATGATGACCCTAGACAACGATGGAGATGGTGTAGCCGGTGAAGATGGAATGGATGATCTTGATGGCGATGGTCACATCACGATGATGATCAGAAAATCCCCAACAGGTCGCTTCATCAAAGATCCTCAGGATCCTCGCAAGCTGATCATGGTCGGGGCAGACAAAATGGGCGAGTACGAAATGCTTGGGCAAGAGGGTACTGACGGAGATGGAGATGGACGAGTGAATGACGATGGAGTAGGCTACTACGATCCGAATAGAGATTGGGGATGGAACTGGCAGCCAGATTACATACAGCGTGGCGCTTTGAAATATCCTTTTACGCTACCTGAGAACCGCTCGATCATGGAGTTTGTGATGAAGCATCCGAATATTGCGGGAGCTCAAAGTTTCCACAACTCTGGAGGTATGATCCTTCGCGGACCTGGTGCTGAGGAAGATTTGAGCACCTATAATAGAAATGACATCCGAATCTATGATGCGTTAGGTGAAAAGGGTCAAGAAATGATCCCGGGCTATAGATATCTGACTGTTTACAAAGATTTATATTCCGTGTTCGGAGGAGAGTTGGATTGGTTTTATGGAGTGAGAGGGATATTTACATTTACCAATGAGTTGATGACTTCTTATTTGTATTTCAATAAGCCTTCCGGAGGACAAAATGAGCAATTCGAGTTTGATGAACTCTTGATTATGGGCGATGCTTTTGTGAATTGGCATGAGTTTGAGCACCCACAGTTTGGAACTGTAGAGATTGGTGGATTTAAGAAAACATTCGGACGGGCGCATCCAGGATTCTTGTTGGAGCAGGATGCACACAGAAATGTGGCCTTCACGATCTATCATGCTTATCACACACCAAAACTATCCGTGATGGACGTGAAAGAAGAAGACCTAGGTGGAGGTTTGAAAGCGATCACAGCAACGATCTATAACGAGCGTTTGATGCCTACCCACGCTAGCCAGGATTTGAAATACAAAATCGAGAGACCTGACTACGTGACTATCTCTGGAGCTAAAGTAGTTGCAGGTTTCATCGTTGAAGATGAAGACTTCAATAAGGTAACTGAGCAGAAAAATAACCCGGAGAAAATGCATGTGGCCAATATCCCAGGAATGACAGGAGTGAAGGTGAAGTGGATTGTATCCTCAGGATCTAACTATTCCATTACTGTGGATTCTGCCAAAGGCGGAAAGGCAAGCTGGAAGAAAGAGAAATAGAGTAGTAGCGATCAGTGTTTAGTGATCACTGAGTTTACGATTGAGGAGTTTAATAAAATGCGGAGCAGAGTTGCTCCGTATTTTTTTTGGCAAATGTTTTTTGCGCAAAGTCGTAGAGATCGGTATGTAAAACGCATAGAAGTTTCTGTCTATACAATTAACTCCTAAAAGCCTGATGTCAAAGGCAGGCTCTAGAAATTTATATCTCTAGTGACCATTTCTGCCTGATGCGAACTCAATTGAAGCATCTGGAAATGGAACCTACACTTCGAATTGTATTCTTGAACCTTACTTCTTATAACTCAATTTTGAGCACATAATAATTGAGAACATCTTCCGTTTCCTGAGATTTTCCTTTAATAAAAATACCGTCTTTAAATAGGAAGAAAAGTTTTCCAACATCAGGCTGGATTTCGGATAGGTTGATTTCACCTAGCTTGATTAGATTTATGTCAAATACTTCTATAAACATTTCGTACCCCTGCTGCTGTCCTTTTTCCTGAGGCCCCTTTACCATCCGAAAATAACCATCCCCAGTAGGTAAAGTGTCCATAATGCTATACGAAACATCGTAATCCCAGAGGTAACTAGTTTTTTCTGCTTCCTTTCTCGAATTTGACCCAATTGGGTCCGGATGATCTATTTTTTCTGAGGGGAAATTATAGGTAGTGTAATCCAAAGTAGAACTAGCTTTTGTCTGGGTATTATACACAATTATTTCATTAGAGAACACATAAGACATAAGTATGGAATCACCGAGTACATTAATATAAGGGAGATTGTTTTTCATTAGAATCAGCCCGTCTCCAGAAGCTTGTAGCTGATGTTTTTTTAATAAGTCTGAGTCATAAATTGCAGGTAATTCTGTCAGCTCTTGAGTTAAAATGGCATATTTAAAGAAAATGATTTTCCCAGACTGTAAATCTTTGGACATTAAGTACATTTCATCTCTGGCTGGATCGTAACCGTGGAAATCAAGTCCCCAGTACACATCATAAAGACCGCTAAAACTAATCAACGGATAGGGTTGGAACGCTTCAAGTTTGTCAAATTTTATAGTTCTTTCATAGGAACTATCTGCACTGAACCACGATATTAACCCTCGAGGTTGAATAAAATGAGTGCCGCTTTTTGTTTGAAAAAATGACCTCGCACGAGGGAAAGCAAAAGGGCCTTCTGTCTCCATTATATTGCCACTTTTAAGTATCGCTTCTTCACCGTTAAAAAAGAGCGTATCAATCGTTTTTGCTTGTGAGTTTAACAGAAGAACTGATTTTTTGTCTTCTGCTAGCATATATGGTGGAAATAGGGGGTCTGAGGATAAGCCTTTGAAGCCTAATTCCAATTGTCTTACTTTACTTATTTCAACCTTAAATAAGGCATCATGCTCAGTTTTTTCTTCTGAACATGATGTCAAAGCACATATACTTACTATTGAAATCAAAAAATGATTAAGTCCTCTATTCATTATTCTGCCTGTGGGGTTCGGTCACAGCTGGAATTAGGTCCGTCTTGTGGAGTGAAATAAGTTTGAAGTTCCATAGTATTGAAATCAAAAATAGAAATTACTGAATTTGCACAGCAATTATTTACAAAATCAACAAGAATAGAATTAACATCATCTTCTCCGTCAGCTAAATAAGGTTGTTCTTGATTACAACCATCCAGTTCTAAAGCAATGACTGAAAATGAAAGGATGAATAGAAAGAAACTTCCAAGTTATTTGACAATGGGATTTTTCATAAAATTGTGAGTTTGGAATGTGTAGATGTAAAAGCTGAGCCATTCAACTTCGATTTCCTAAATAAGAGTCGTGAGGAATTCTTCTTTCATTTTCCAAAAAAAAAAAACTTTCACATGCAACTAATTTCTTCACAAATTTTGAATATTAACAACCAAGCTAAAACTTTTCAAAAACAAAACCCCACCTGATCACTCAAGCGGGGTTTTTTATAGAAAGTTGGTTTAGCTTAAAGGCTTGTCACATATCCTTCAAATCCTGAAGCAGTTTTCACTTTAAAGCTGATGCCTGCTTCACTCACCCTATTGAAGGTATAGATCTTGTGAAGACCTTGTGGATTATCTATTTTCTCTGTGTGGATTAATTTATCACCGTCGAAGATCAACACTTCTACCTCCTTAGATTGCATATTGCTCACCAGCAATCTGTACTTATCATCTCCCATTTCTGTAACTCTAGAGAACACAGAAGGCGTTTCAGTTACAAAGTTGTTGAAAGAGGCAGTTCTCAAAACACCTGATTCGTCTGTAACTTCCACAGAATAGTTTCCTTGAGGAAGAGCTTTAAGGTCGTATTTTTTTGCAAAAGCTTCTTCCTTTGAGATTCTATCTCTCATGACCAAACGATCTTCTGAATCTGTGATTTTGACGATCACCGTTCCTTGTGGAGCTTCATTAAAAGATATCGCCACTTTAGTTGTTTCGGTTTTTCTGATGAGAACAGTTGTCTCCTCAGATTTTGCAAAGGCTCCTGCAGCGATCCCCGCTACAAAAAGCAATGTGAATAGTTTTTTCATTTTACTAATTGGTTTGTATAGGTTCTGATTTTATGTGTAACCGCCAGACAGTAGGTATGTCTCTAGGTGGGTATTTTGGGTTACATCATTCATCGGGTTGGCCGATTGAATTGTTATTACACGTCAAAGGTACGACTAGATCGGTTAATTGCAAATATTTCAACATAAAAAGATATTTGTTAACGATATGGTAACAATATGTATGAATCGTTGATAAATGAATAAAAATTGCTCGCAATCGATCGCGAAACTCGATATGTTTGGGCTTTTTGTTCTAGTGGAGAATAAAATTGGTATAATTTCCATTTTACAAAATCATGTCACGACATCATTTTCTTATTTCAAGGGAAGACCAATGTTTATTTGGTTAGGAAAAAACTTTGAACGATTCTTCTTTTGGCTTGTTTACACTTCAAAATCACAGGTTATGAAAGCATTTTGGAACAATAAACTAATAGCTGAAAGTAGCGAAACGAAGGTTATAGAAGGAAATCATTATTTTCCTCCACAGGCTTTAAATAAGGAATTTTTCAAACCCTCTGACACGCAGACTAGCTGTCCATGGAAAGGAAAGGCATCCTATTTTAATGTAGTAGTGGATGGAAAGTTGAATTCAGATGCTGCGTGGTATTACGCAGACCCCAAACCTGCGGCAGCTGAGATCAAAGGCTATGTCGCATTTTGGAAAGGTGTGGAGATTAGGAATTAAGTAAAATAGAAAAGCGGAAGCTCTGGGTGAGTTCCGCTTAAGAATGCAGGTGCCGTAATTACTAATTTTTCCCTGTATAATTGGTGGCTTTTGCTACTAGTTCTTGATCAAAAGATCCTTTGAGTTCTACCACCATTAGGTCACCTTCGTCACCTGCGACTAATACGACTACATCTGAAATAGTTTTACCTCCTTTGGAATAGACGATCAAACCGCCTTTGCCCTCAGAGGCTTCCATGAGTAATTCATACCGTTCTTTTTCCAGGCCCTTTTGCAAGGTTTTGTATTCTTGGCGAGCATCATCTGCATGGTCTGGTAGGGTAAAGAAATTCAACTTTTCGATGGACTTGGCTACCGTAGCCATGTCGTTTTCATCAATATCGATTTTGAATCCTTCTGCGAAGTTTAGGAAATTTCCTCCTAGCTCTAAATGGAAGAAGTCATCGTCACTCTTGTATTTATCATAGAGCGCTTTGACGCTTTTACTCTGTGCCTGTGCCGCCATCACGGAACCGATCAATGCTAGGGTTAGAATTAATTTTTTCATAGTGCTTGTAAAATGTGGTTTTATATAGAGATTATTGAAATTGATTTTTCAGTAGGGGCGAAACATCTTTCGTCCGGGAATTGAAAATTGATACTTATTTCACCCCCTTGGGTCCTTTTGGCCCTTTCGACCCTTTACCGTACAAGTCCATTCCTGGGATGTCGGTCTTTTCGGCTAGGAGATTCAGATCTTCGTACGTAAAGCTTCCTAGCATCGAGAGGAGTGTGAAATCACCTTCTTCTCCAGAGATCATCATGAGTTCTTTGACCAACCCCCCTTCTTCACGCACCATAAACTTCAGGCTACTTCCCTTGTCTTCGACGATCATCAGGTCTTCATACTTGTTTTTGGTAAGCGTACCCATGGCTTCTTTGTAGAAAGTCATTCCATTGACTTCGTCGGAGGAAAGAATTCGAATGCCTTTTACCTTTTGAATTAAAGCTCCCAAATCCTCGGAGTCTTGATCTGATCCGGCATTACTTTTCAAAAACCCTCCTGCCATCTGCATCATCTTTGGGCTGATATAGACTCTGGAAAAACGATCGTCGTCCATGTATTTGGAGAAAAAACGCTGAATAGCATCATCCTGAGCCTGTGCCTGAACGATAAGGGCAATTAGCAAAAAGGGTATCATTAGAAATTTCTTCATGGCTTATTTTGTTAATGGGTTTCCAAATAACTGGTTGGGGGTGTTCAAATATTTCAAATCACTCATTACGTTCATTTCTGCTTGCCCCCTTGCGAGGTTAGTTTGGATCAAGGCAAAAGCCTGCATCACTTCAAGGTATGCCTGTTCCTCTGCTTGCTTTTGCTCATAAACGCTCCAGCCGTAAATCGACCCTAGCAGAATCGCCACAGATGCAGCCCAACTCATCCAATTTCTGGATTTGAGCGGGACAACTTTAGTAGGCATTTTGACTCTTGGTTCTTCGTTAGAGAGCTCATTAAATCCTAAGAACATAGCTTTCTCTTCCTCGTAACCTGCCACTGACTGAAGTAGCTTTTTCAGTTCCTGCTCCTCTGCAAGGTTGCTCTCGGCATCCCAGTACTTATCGAGTAATTCATCTATTCGCTGGTTCATGTGTTAAATGATTGCTTTGTATAGTCGCATGGAATCATCGCATAGGCTTTAGTCAACTTGATTTTTGACTTTTTAGTCATGCACGATTTCATTTGGTTGATTTTTGGTTGAGCATCCGCTCGCGAATACTTTTTCTGGCTCGGTGAAGGTTCACTTTTACTTGTTCCAAACTTATAGTTAAGTGCTCGGCTATTTCTTCGTAGCTCAAGCCTTCCACTTCTCTCAGGTGAAAAATCTCCTGCTGTCGCAAAGGCAGCTCTTTCACACGGTTCATCACCTGACGCACGGAGTCCTTGGTGTCTTCGGAAGTTGATTCTTCTAATTTCAATTCCTCCAATCCCTCCAGTGAGTCCAGTTTTTTGGTCTGGCGAAAATGCATCAAGGCCTCATTTTTCAAACTTGCCACCAGCCAGCCCATAAGATTCGGATGCTTTTGAAGTTCTTCTTCCCGTTCGAAAGATTTCTCAAAGACATTCTGAAGCATGTCCTCTGCGAGAGACCGATCCCTCACCCAGAGATACCCCAGCCGGTAGAGCCTGCCTCTTAGCGGCCAGATATGTGCTTCAAAAAATGACTTCATTCAGTACGGTAATGCATGACGAAATGTAATGTTACAGTTAGTGAGAAAAAAATGAGAAGTTTTTTCAACAGGCTCCAACTTTGGAGAGCTCAAGTTGTTCCACACTAGTTGTAGTTGGCTATGAAGGCCTGTTAGACTAAAATGCTTCTAAATAACACTTGTAAATAGTATGCATGCCTACTATTTCTTAATTTGCTTACCTATTATAGAAAAAATGATTCTGTAAATTAGAATCAGAAAGTTGATTAAATGATGAAAAGGGTAATTGAAAGAGGAATTAGTAAGGGAGTGCATGCATCGAATCTTTCGCATACCTATCGAGCTGTGCCCGCTGTGAAAAACTTTTTGCCCTCTTCGGTAAAAAGTGAACCCATAAAAAAAGCCCTGAATTGCTTCAGGGCTTGTGGTGATAAGTGGACTCGAACCACCGACTCACGGATTTTCAGTCCGATGCTCTACCAACTGAGCTATATCACCTTGTTGTAAAGTGATGCAAAGGTAAATATTTCAGTTGTTGAAGCAAGTCATTTTAGAAAAAAATAAACAGATAAACCCAGAAAACACGCTAATAAAGTAACTATGAGCCTTTTACCTCAACTTATATTTTTGATCATTTTAGGGGCAGCAAGCTTCTTTTTGATCAAGCGAGTTAAATTTCTTCGCCGCAACATCTTTTTGGGCAAAGCCAAAATTAGAAACGACCAACCTGAGAAGCGATGGAAAACAATGTTGCTGGTTGCCTTTGGTCAGCAGAAAATGTTCAAGCGATTTATCCCTGCTTTTCTTCATTTGTTCGTTTACGTGGGCTTTTTGGTGATCAACTTGGAGGTTTTAGAGTTTGTGCTAGACGGAATTTTGGGTACGCACCGACTATTTGCCCCATTCTTGGGAGGCGTCTATACCGCTGCGATGAATCTATTTGAGTTTCTCGCCTTCACTGTTTTGGTTTCATGTATCATCTTTTTGATTCGGAGAAATGTGGTCAAAGTGCCTCGATTTACCAAGCCTGAGATGAAGGGATGGCCGGCTATGGATGGTAATCTGATTCTTGTTATCGAGATCGTTTTGATGATGGCGATATTGAAAATGAACGCAGCGGATCAAATTCTGGCTGCCAGAGGAGTTGATCATTACTTGGTGGTTGGCAATTTATTTTTCAGTGGGTTGCTTCATCCGATCTTCGAAAATATGAGTACGGAATTTTTGATTTTCGTGGAGAGAGCAGCTTGGTGGTTTCACATCGTAGGAATTTTAGCTTTTGCCATCTATGTGACCTATTCAAAGCATCTTCATATTTTCCTAGCCTTCCCAAATACCTGGTATTCCAACCTGAAGCCTAAAGGGGAAATGGAAAATATGCCTGCGGTAACTAATGAGGTCAATATGATGCTGGGAATTCCTGCTGAAACTTCGACCGAAGCACCTGCAGAAATAGCCAGATTCGGAGCCAAGGACATCAATGACCTGAGCTGGATCAATGTAATGAATGCCTATTCCTGCACAGAATGTGGTCGATGTACTGCTGAGTGTCCGGCTAATTTGACGGGGAAAAAGCTATCTCCTCGTAAAATCATGATGGATGTGCGGGATCGTGCAGAGGAAGTTGGGAAAAGCTTAGATGCTGGAGGAAAGGGATTAGAAGATGGAAAGTCGCTGCTAGGAGATTACATCACGAAAGAGGAATTGAATGCCTGTACCAGTTGCAATGCCTGCGTGGAAGCTTGTCCTGTGAATATAGATCCGCTGGCTATCATACTAGATATGCGTCGCTACGTGGCCATGGAAGAATCAGGAACTCCGCCACAGTGGAATGCAATGTTCCAAAACATGGAAACCAGCTTTGCACCATGGAAGTTTAGCCCTCAAGATAGATTTAACTGGGCGGAGAAGGTTAAAGAAGAAGAAATGAAATAATGAAGATGGATGTCAGGTGTCGGGTGACTGATGTTTGATCAATCGTAAATCTTCAATCAACAATCGTAAATCCAAATTATGTCCACATATAAAGTACCAACAATGGCCGAAATGGCCGGCAAAGGAGAAAGTCCAGAAGTGCTATTTTGGGTAGGCTGCGCAGGATCTTTTGACGATCGATACAAGGCCGTAACTGAAGCTTTTGTCAAAATCTTAAATAAAGTCGGAGTGAGCTTTGCCGTTCTTGGTCCGGAAGAAGCCTGTACCGGAGATCCAGCCAGACGTGCTGGAAATGAGTTCCTTTTCCAGATGCAAGCCGTAGCAAATATCCAAGTGATGAATGGCTATGACATCAAAAAAGTAGTCACCGCCTGTCCTCATTGCTTCAATACCATCAAAAACGAATACCCGGCTTTGGGGGGTAATTACGAAGTGATCCATCACTCTCAATTCCTCCAGCAACTGATCAATGAGGGGAAAGTAGCGCTAAAAGGTGGAGGTGAGTTCAAAGGAAAGAAAATCACCTTCCATGATTCCTGCTACTTAGGCAGGGCAAATAATGTATATGAGGCTCCTAGAGAGGTAATAAAAGCCCTTGATGTGGAACTCGTGGAAATGAAGCGCTGCAAAACCAAAGGGCTTTGCTGTGGAGCTGGAGGTGCTCAAATGTTCAAAGAAGCGGAACCAGGAAAGAAGGAAATTAACATAGAACGAACGGAAGAGGCGTTGGCTACGGGAGCCAGTGCAATTGCGGTTGGTTGTCCATTCTGCCTGACGATGATGACCGATGGGGTGAAAAACAAAGAGCGGGAAGCTGATGTGAAAGTCTATGACTTGGCTGAGATGATCGCCAAAGACATGGGAATCTAGCTTACTTGATTAGCTGTTTTTCTGCCAGTAAGTAGTCAAAAGCATGTAAAAATCTGGTTGATGCACCGATTGAGGCCGCTTCGGTCTCCGGTCTTCCGTCTGCAACCCAGTAAATCAAAGAAACCTTGGTCTTTGACGTTGTTGCGGATAACCATGTAAGTTTTTCATTGAATCAATTTCACCCTTTTTGCCGTTAGGTAGAAAGGGTTTTTCTTTGCCAAGGTAAAAGCAACTATATGTACGTTCCATTTGAAGATATATCGGAAGATTCACGGGTTTGGGTGTACCAGGCAGCGCGTCAATTTTCTACAAGAGAAAAGGAGTTAATAGCGGAAAGACTTACCACATTCTGCGAAGGGTGGAATACTCATGGAAATAGAATGCCTACTTCATTTCAGATTTTGGATGATCAGATTTTAGTTTTGGCAGTGGATGAGTCTGGGTTGGGAGCAAGTGGATGCTCCATTGATAGCTCTGTCAGGACTTTGCGCCAGCTAGAAGATGAACTGAAAAACAACCTAACCGATCAGGGGAAGGTGACTTTCAAATCCAAATCGGGTGAAATCAATGTAGCTTCAGCCCTGGGAATCAAATCAAAAGTCACTTCTGGAGATATAGATGCTCAAACTCTGGTGATTAATCCGCAGATCCTAAACAAAAAAGACCTGGAAAGGGTATGGATTTTGGCAGGGAATAGTTGGCTGAACCGATACTTTCCAAATTAATTTAGTAATATTCAGAATAGATCATCAATCACCATTCAGATTAAATCGAGCATGATTGAAGCGTCACAAACTGAGAGGTTAACCAGGTGAGATTCTCCCGATGAAAATTAGGACGAGCTATGTGGCCGTATAAAACCAAAATTAAACACATGAAAAACCATTTTTTTTGGATTTGTCTTTTACTCCTAGTTGGGGTGAGCTCTTGCAAAAGTCTTCAGGAAAAAGGAAATGACCAGTTTCTCTCTGGTCAGTATCAATATGCCATCAATTCTTTTTCTCAGATCTTGGCAGACGATCCTGAAAACAAGGAGGCCAATCAGGTTATAGCGGAGAGTTATAGGCTGTCCAATCGAATAGAAGATGCCGCCCCATATTACCAAAAATTGACCGAGGAAGACCCTACTTTCGAAAGCTTTTATAGACTTGGGTTGAGCTTGAAGGCTCAGGATAAAGATGAAGAAGCTAAGGAAGCTTTTGAAAAAGCCAAAGGTTATACACAGGACGAAACCTTTCTGGCAGAGACTCAGCGCCAGCTAGAGGCTATAAAATTATCTGAGGGAATAGAAGATTACTGGCCGTATCATGAGCTAGTTAATTATAAAGAGTTGAATACTTCCGGGCCAGATTATGCGCCAGTGATAAGTGAGGATTTTATTTATTTCACTACAGGTCGCCAAGCAAGTGGGCTTTATCCAGCTGATGGTTCACCTTATACCAAATTGTTTAGAGCAAGAGCAGATGGATTGAAAGTGGATGTGACAGGAGCCCAACCTCTTCCAGAATTCAGGAATGAAGAAGGCCTAAATCAGGCAGCCATTGCGATTAGTCCGGATGGGAACACTATCATTTATGCGCGTGGTAATTCTACTTCGGATAAAGATCTGCCTGAAACAGCACTTTTTGCTTCTTATTTCCGAGGTGGAGGTTTTACCCAGCCGATTTGGATGCCCGTAAATGAAGACGAGTTTTGGTGGAATTCTACTCCAGCTTTTTCGGAAGATGGAGAGGAGTTATATTTTGCTTCGAATAGACCCGGCGGATATGGAGGAATTGATTTGTACAAAGCAACAAAGTTGGCAAACGGTGATTTCGGAAATCCCAAAAACCTAGGTCCTACTATTAATACACCCGGCAACGAGCTTTTCCCTCGGCCAATGAGGGATGGCAAGTTTTTTTTTAGCTCCGACGGACATCCAGGCTATGGTAAATTAGACCTATTTGTAGCGGAAAATGATGCCTCAGGGGCTCAAGTGATCAAAAACCTGGGAGAAAATTTCAATAGTACGAATGATGATTTTTCCCTTTTCTTCACCGAATACCCTAAGGCTGGGTTCATCTCATCCAATCGCGATGGCGGAGTTGGTGACGATGATATTTACTTTTTCGAAGACAAAACGCCTAAGCCGAAAATCATCAACGTTTTGTTGAATGTATATACTAAGCAGCGAGTGGCCGGTGCGGAAGATGCTGTTTTGGAACAAACTAGAGTAGTTTTATATGATAGTCTAAATAAGCAAGCTGGTGGAGATTTCTCTAATACGAATGGCCGTGTGAGATTCACCTTGACTCCTGATTCGGACTTTACGATCATCGCCTCGAAGAGCGGTTATTTCTCTAAATCTATTCCTTACACTACTACGGGAAAAACTCCTGATATTGCTTCACTAGTTCAGGATGTGACCAATATTACCTTAGATACTACTATCGTGTTGGATCAGCTGGTGTTGGATCGTTCTATCGTATTGGAAAATATTTATTACGATCTGGATAAAGCAGACATCAGACCTGACGCAGCTGTAGAATTGAATAAACTCGTACAGATCTTGAAAGACAATCCAGCGATCAGAATCGAGTTGAGTTCACATACAGATGATAGATCTTCAGATTCATACAATCAGGACCTGTCTCAGAGAAGAGCGCAATCGGCTGTGGATTACATGGTATCTCAGGGCATTGCTAGTGATAGACTAGTGGCCAAAGGCTATGGAGAAAGTCAATTGATCGTGAAAAATGCTCAAACCGAGGAAGAACATCAGACGAATAGAAGAACTGAGTTCAAGGTTATTGAGATAAGGCAGTAGCAGATTAAACCTTTGAAAAAATGGTTTTACCCTGAACTTTATGGAAAAGCATGTTGGGTTTTAAACTAATGTTTCTATCAGAGAGTGTAGGATATAATTATCATTGCTTCATTTTTTCTTTCGGAGACTTAACATTTATAACCCATTTTCTATAGGTTTTTCTTTGTCACTTTTTGGCGGCCAAAAAGCCCTGAACAATGGTCTTTTCTATTCGCTGTGAGGAGTACTGCTACTTTATGCTGAGTAAACAGCGGAATTTTTACTGCATTTCACACCTAAAAATGACTGAATCTAGTCTGCTCTTCAGGCAGTCCCAAGTCTAAAATCTTCCACTAAAAGATTCATTAACGGCTTGTACTCTCGGGAGCTATGTCATTTTCTTTACGATGTTCAATTCAGTACAAAACCGAAAATCCCGAACGGCTCACCCATCCGGATGCTAGTCTCTGGAAACCATCTTCATCAGTTAATCAGTTATCAATGCCATTAAATTCGTGGTAGTGCCAAGTAGGATTTAGCACAGCAATAAACCCACATTGTTATGAGCAAGGAAATAACAGCCATTACAAGGAATTTATGTTTCACAAACAAAATAGGGCTGTTAAGCGAAAAAAAGAGCTATTTTATGATTCTAAATGTTATTAATAAGGAATAAAAGTAAATTCAAAAAATCACAATACATTATAAAAACTTGTTCTTTAATTTGATTTTAACTAATACTGATAAATCTTCCTGTAAGGCCTCTTTATTCTCTTCATAAAATGATTCCAAATTGGACTTGTCTGAATTTTTAAAAGAATTTTTAGAAATAAGGTTTAATATTACGTAAGCTGGAAATTTAAAAACAATACCATCACTATAATAAGTCCATGGCAACATTTTAAAAATATTGAGACCATCTATATCATTTTCTAAATTTTTCCCAGAATATAATTTATTAAGTTTATCATCTAATAAATAGATAAAGCTATCATTTGAGTTGGAAAAACAGACCGAAAATATGCTACCAATAGGATAAAATGAGTCTAACATGCCAATTTTATTTGAAGGAAGATTATATAAATTTCTGTTAATGATCATCTCCAACCTTTCATCGTCAGTAATGGAATATTTTCCAAAATTAAATTCAATTACTTTTACTAAATTTCCAATCCCTGAAAATTTAGCTACTTGATAAGAAAAAGGTATATCTATGTAATAATCATTATTTCTACTTTCATACATAAACCCATTTAGATGCGTTAATGAAATTCCATCATAATTAGAATTTATAGGCATATTGTATCTATTTACAGATCCATCAGAATACAAAAAATTATAAGATGAATCAGGAGGTCTGTTATTAAAAAAAAACAGGTCAAATGTTGAATCTTGGACGAAATTAGAAGAAGTTTTTAAAAGTCTTCTTTCTGAAATGAAATTACCATTGTAATTAAAATTAATCAACTTTCCACTAACTATATCCATGATTGTAATAATACCATTGGATAGTTGAAAATCTTGAAGCTGATAAAATTCTTCTGGTCCTACTCCTTTTGAAAAAATTACATTTTTCAAATTACCATGTTCATTAAAAATGAACAAATTATCAAGTTCTTGATCTTCAACAAATATAAGGGAGTCTAAAAATTTTATTTTGTACGGCTGAACTAATGGTTGAGATTCTGTATCATTGAGTAATACATATTGAATTGAGTCGAATATATCTGAAAATTTTCCTTCTTTAACAATGTCCAAATCTAAATTAACATCAACAGCAATGGTTTGATTTTTGTTTTCACATGAATAGAGTAAAAAAAATACAATTATAAATTGGAGATAGTTAAATACGGTACGCATTAATAGGGATCAAAAATAGGTTAAAATATATACTTAGATTTAATTTGTAAGATTATATTCTTTTTAATTCTTGTCATATTAAATGACTGATATTAAAAAAAATTTTGGAATTAAAAAAATAATAAGTGTTAAAATTGACACTTATTTATTCATTTATGGTCCTCATAATTTTTGAGCTAATCAGCGAATATAGTATGAATCATAGTCTGCGAATGTTTATAACAATGTCAACTCTAACGTGGAGTGATGATCTTCAACATTTAGAAGGCCTAATCTAGACATTAATTAACTTTAAGTCCAAATTTCTCGACAATCTTCTTGTTGTGAAGGATCGCATTCAGCTTTTTCTGCAGGTCTACACCTCATTACAACATCTTTTAACGGGCATCTTTCCCTGTGCTCATAATAACCTTCAGCTAGTGCTGAGACATCGGTACTAAATGACAAGCAACTAATTACAGTAAAACAGATAAAAACTAATGATTTTTTTATATTATTTAAGTTTAAGGTAATTTTAATATCATAGAGTATGTGTTCTAATGTTACGAACTAAAAAGAACTGTTTGAGTTTAAAAAAAATATTTAACATTCCAAATTGGATCTTAAAAAAAAGCATAAAAGTGGTCGTCATGCATTTTAGACTTTTTAAGATTCATGTGAATCGCTAATCAAATATGCTTTGAAACACATTTAAGTAACAGGGTTTTACCACTTACCACTTACAATTTTTACTACCTTTTCCCCACAATATCCCCCACAATCATCCCCGCATGAACTACACTATTTTCGATAAAGAATTCCCGGGTATTTAGGCCCCCACAAACTACTCCTGCTAAGTAAACTCCAGGCACGTTAGTTTCGTGGCTATCCTCATCGTATTCTGGCTGGCATTTCTCGTCTTCACTTAGCTTTACGCCCAATTGTTTCAGTAATCCAAAATTTGGCTTGTAGCCTGTCATAGCTAGTACAAAGTCGTTTTCTATAGTCACTTCTCCGTCAGGAGTGGTGATTACAACTTCATGTTCGCGGATTTCTTTAGGCCTTGACTTGGTGAAAGCTTTGATAGAACCCTCTTTGATCCGGTTGACGATGTCTGGACGAACCCAGTATTTTACTGCTTCATCCACTTCATCTTCTAGCAAAACCATACTTACCTCGGCACCTTTTCTCCAGCATTCCAAGGCAGCGTCCACGGCAGAGTTTGCTCCGCCAACTACCACAATCTTTTGGTTGATAAATGGCCAAGGCTCTTTGTAGTAGTGCTGCACTTTTGGTAAGTCTTCGCCAGGAATATTCATCAAATTTGGCAAGTCATAGAAACCCGTTGCCATGACGATATTCTTTGCTTGGTACTCACTTTTCGAAGTTTTGATGAGAAATAGCTCCTCTTTTTTCTCTAAGGTCTGCACAGCTTCGTAAAGCTTGACATTGAGTTCAAAGTGAGAGAAAATCCTGCGGTAATATTCTAATGCTTCTGTCCTTGTGGGCTTGTTTCCTATAGACATGAAAGGAATGTTTGCCATCTCTAGCTTTTCTGAGGTGGAGAAAAAAGTCATGTTAATCGGATAGTTGTAGATGGAATTAGTGAGGGCTCCCTTTTCCACGATCACATAATCCAATCCTGCTTTTCCTGCCTCTACACCACAGGCTAAGCCTATTGGTCCGCCTCCAACGATCAGTAAATCATATATTTTCTTAGTCATTTGCTCTTAGGTTTGGTCGATTTGAAATTGAACATCCAAATCGAAATAGTGCTTAGGCTTCCAGTGATAACTTCGCTCCTTAATCTGCATCAGTCCAGAGCTATGCTGCACTACAGCTGCTGCTGACACTGTGCCATATTTTCCCTGCATACGAATCAATTGAGCCGAAAGGGAAATTTCCATATCCAGTGGAACGCCCGTTTTGGGAAGCTGATCTTCCGGATAAGTTTCTCTCGATTTCAAAATGGTAAGAAGATCAGACGCAGTGAATCTAGACTTGATTAATTCAGTAAGTTGGTGTTTTGCGAGCTCAACTTTCGGCCAAGAAGTATCTAGCAAGGCATTACTCAGACCGTAAATCCCTGGCTTAAGTTCTAGAATTTCTGAGGAAAAGTTGCTCAGGTAAAATAGTACTTTTCCATCGCTGACTAGCAAATTGAAGCCATCATATAGATGTTGTGACTTCTGGATTTCTTGTAGATATTCCTTAGGTGAAAAAGTGCCCTCCAGCCAATTTTGGACTAGTTTTCCACGGCTAATTTGAGCTGATCGAGGATTGTCAAAATCTCGATAATTGGTCAGCAAAGCCCAACGTCCGTTCGGGTGAAAACCCATCCAAGTTCCGCCACTTCTCAAATCTTTTCCAGCATAAAAACCTTTCCTCCAAAGATGCATAGCCTGGCTCGGTCGCTCAAAGAATTCGTCACGGTTTGCTGAGATGATCAAAGGGTAATCTGGGTGAGTTTTCCAAGAAAAGGCTACAAGACACATATGCTAAAAATAAAGAAAAGGCCGGGATTTCCGGCCTTAGGGTAATTAATCAACTTTTGATTGTTCAAGTGCTGGATAGTCTGTGTATCCATTTTCTCCAGGAGTGTAAAACGTCTCTTGGTCTGCTTGGGCTAGTTCGGCACCTTGCTCGAATCGCTCTACTAAGTCAGGGTTGGCAATGTATAAGGTGCCATAAGCTACCGCATCTGCCAAACCTTCCAGAATGAATTTGTTTCCTTTTTCCCGATCAAATCCTGCATTTATTACCAAGGTTCCCTTATACATAGGACGGTAATGCTTCGCT
This sequence comes from Algoriphagus sp., assembly GCF_039969895.1. Lineage (GTDB taxonomy): Bacteria > Bacteroidota > Bacteroidia > Cytophagales > Cyclobacteriaceae > Algoriphagus. The sequence continues at coordinate 116,665 of NZ_JBDVMZ010000008.1, read as the reverse complement.
ATTTCATTGACTAAGTAGGGGATATCGCTCACATCATTAAATGGCTCAGAAAGGTGAAGGTAAGCCAAGTCGTACGCATTGAGTTTGTTCACAATGTAATCAAAGGTTGGTATGGTCTCCTCATCTGCTTCCATTCCAAATATCCCATTCAGGGATGGGTTCAGCCTCAATCCAATTTTATTTTCAGGCATTACTTCCTTGATCGCATCAATGATTTCAAATAAAATTCTAGCACGGTTTTCAATACTTCCTCCATACTCATCCATGCGGACATTGCTGGTTCGGCTGAAAAACTGATGGAGAAGATATCCGTTGGAAGAGTGGATCTCTACCCCGTCAAAGCCTGCCTCCATAGCATTTTTTGCGGCATTTTTGAAGTCAAGTACAGTCTGCTTGATCTCTTCAATCGACATCTCTTTTGGTGTGACGGTATCTTTGAATCCCTTAGGAGTGAATGATTTGGCGTGTGGATTGATGGCTGAAGGAGCTACCGGTAGATCACCATTATGGAAGTCTGGGTGAGAGATCCTTCCCACATGCCAAAGCTGGATAACTATCTTTCCGCCTTTTTCATGAACCGCCTTGGTGACCCCTTTCCATCCTTCTACCTGAGCTTTGGAGTGAATTCCTGGTGTATTTATATACCCTACTGCCTGCTTAGAAATTTGCGAACCTTCGGTGATGATCAAGCCTGAGGAAGCACGCTGGCTGTAATATTTTTCATGGATCTCAAATGGCTTGTTTTCAGGATTGTTCGCGCGACTTCTAGTCATAGGCGCCATCCAAACTCTGTTTTTCAATTCCAATCCACTGGATAAGGTGATGGGTTGAAGCAATGGCTGATCGTTATTCATAGTGTAGTTGGTTTATTTTCAAAATTCAATGTCTATACAACTAATACCGTTCCGCTTTTGTTCCATTGCTTCGGTATTGTCTTGTAAGATTAATGGGCTAGCATAAATAGCAATTAATTCGTTGCGTAATCTGTCTTTTTTCTATTGGACAAGTCATTGAAATGAAGCTAGTTAACACTTTTTAATACGATTTTTATCGTAGATTATTTGTTGCTACGATTTTCTTCGTATATATTTGGTACGAAAGATATCGTATATAACTCCATGAATAAACCAACCGAATCAGAATTAGAAATACTTTCCCTATTGTGGGAAATGAAGCAGGCAAGTGTCCGTCAGGTTCATGAGCGCCTGGCCGAAACCAAGGATACTGGCTACACGACCACGCTGAAGACCATGCAGAATATGCATGCAAAACAAATAGTAACTAGAGATGAAACTCAGCGCACGCATATCTACAGTCCATCTACCAATCAGAAGGAGACGCAAAAGTCCCTACTGAAAAATTTGGTTACGACTGCTTTTGGTGGTTCTGCGCAGAAATTGGTACTCCAGGCATTGGGTGAAGAAAACCCATCAAAGGAGGAATTGGATGAAATTCGTGCATTTTTAGACCAACTTGAAAACAAGAACTAATGAATATTCTGAACGACTGGATTTCGGAAAGCTTACTGTATGCGATGGGCTGGACACTTGTACACTCGCTTTGGCAATTGGTTATACTAAGTGCGGGCCTTTGGGTATTTTTAAAAATATTTAGGAAAAACAGCACTGCTTTCAAGTACAACCTGAGCTTGGCTACTTTGGGAATATCCCTGCTGGCGACACTGGGCACTTTTATTTATGAGGTTTCCAATTTTACTCCTACACCATTAATAGAGCGACTTGCATACGTAGCTCCGGCGCAGGAATTTACCCTATCAACTCCATCCTTTAGCCTAGAGAATTTCATTGCTATGTCAATCCAATGGATTGAGCTGCAACTTCCTCTCTTGGTGAATGTCTGGTTTTTTGGGGCGATGCTATTCCTTTTTCGCTTGGTCAATAGCCTTTCAGAAGTCAGAACACTCAGGAAATCCTCTTCAGACCCTCAGGATTTTGAGTTGGAAAAAATGCTCTATCGGCTGATGGGGAAAATGAATGTCTCCAATAAGGTGGAGATTCGACTTACTTCTTTTGGGGTTTCTCCTATCACGTTCGGCTTTCTCAAACCTATTATCCTCATTCCCGCAGGACTTATTCTTCACCTTACTCCAGTTCAGCTAGAGGCAATCATTGCCCATGAACTGGCACACGTAAAGCGTAACGATTATCTCGCAAACCTGCTTCAATCAGCGCTAGAGGTGCTTTTCTTCTATCATCCTTGCTACTGGTGGATGAATCAAACGGTGAAAGAATTGAGAGAAAATGCTGCCGATGACCTGGCGGTGAAGGTTGGGATTGCGCCTATGGAACTGGCTTACAGTCTGGCAGAAGTCTTGAATTTTGCGAAGCAAAATCCCCCGGAAGTTGCACTCGCAGCCACCAAAAAAAGAAATCCTACCCTACAACGTATCAAAAGAATTCTGGGCCACCCCGCCCAAACTTATCCACAAAACCCTATTATTTCTATACCTATGTTACTAACTCTCTTATTAAGTGCCGGCCTGATGGCCACTGCGCAACAAGACGTACCTGTCACTGAAGAAAAAGCGAAAACGCTGAATGAAACCAGTGATGTGATTCAGCTAGTTGATATTCCAGTAGGAAGTGATTCGCAAGCTGCCCTTACCTCTCGAATGTATATAAAGGGAGATACTATCATCACCAAAGGTGACACCATCATCGTGAAATCTGCTAATAGGACGACCTACACATACATCACTAATGGAGATACGCTGATGCTAGCGGATATTCCAACGATGGATCTTCCGCCAATGCCTGTATTTCCTGCTGATGAGATGATGCCGATAGCGGACTTCATACCAGATCCTTTTCCAGTAATGGATTTTGCACTTGCTCCAGTAATGGACTTTGACATGGGAACTATGCCAGCGATGGACTTCGACATGGGAACTATGCCAGCCATGGATTTTATGATTAACCCGCCTGCTTATGATGTGTGGACAGATTCGTTTTCCCCGAAAGACACCATCAATAAAAGCAAGGCTGAAAAAGAGAAATGGCTAAAAGAATTGGAGCTGCGAACTGAAGACTATTCCAAAAAAATGGATAGTTGGGAGGCCAAAATGAAGCCGAATTTGGAGGCATACGAGAAAGAATTGGAGAAATGGCAAAAGGCTTACGAACCAAAGATGGAAGAGTTTGAGAAGAAAATGAAAGAATGGGAGCAAGCCTATGAACCTAAATTGAAGGAGTTTGAAAAACGAATGGCTGAGTGGGAAAAAACAAATGGGCCTAAAATGAAGGAGTTCGAGGCTAGGATGGAAGCTTGGCAAAAAGCGAATGAACCAAAAATGAAGGAATACGAGATGAAGATCAAGGAATGGGAAGATCAAATGCAGCCTAAGATGGAAGAATACCAGCGCAAGATGGAAATCTGGCAAAAGGAAAATGCTCATAAAATCGAGGAATTCCAGAAGAGATTTCAGGAAGCATTGAAGGCTAAGGACGATAACAAATAGCCTCGCCCTTTTTCGAAGCTAACTGAATAGATAGCTCGATTAGAAATTTATAGTAGAACTCGCCTGATTCTGGCGAGTTTTTTTTGTGCCTAATTGGGAAGATCTTTCTAAAAGTCCCTAATATAGCGGGCTTTAAAAATCCAATATGAAAGCCAAATCCAGTCGTGCCTTGCTTTTTATATTCATCACGATTTTGGTGGATGTGATCGGGTTGGGAGTAATTATTCCAGTAGTGCCCAGCCTCATAGAGCAACTCACAGGTGAAGGACTCAGTGCAGCGTCACGCTATGGCGGTTGGTTGATATTTTCCTTTGCAGCGATGCAGTTTCTTTTTTCACCAATCATGGGCGGGCTATCAGATCGCTTTGGTAGGAGGCCTGTCTTGCTGTTTTCCTTGTTTGGATTAGGTATTGATTATATTTTTCATGCGTTTGCGCCGACTTTATTTTGGCTGTTTGTAGGAAGATTGGTTGCAGGAATGTTTGGTGCAAGTTTTACTACCGCCACCGCATACATTGCCGATATCAGTACGCCAGAGAAGCGGTCTCAAAACTTCGGATTGATCGGGGCAGCTTTTGGTTTGGGGTTTATTATAGGTCCAGTGATCGGTGGATTGGCTGGTGCGGAGTTTGGGCCTAGAGCTCCTTTTTTGGTGGCAGCAGCACTTTCGCTTCTTAATGTGTTGTATGGCTTTTTTGTCCTTCCCGAGTCTTTGGATAGGGAAAAAAGAAGAGCTTTTGAATGGAAAAGAGCGAATCCCATCGGTTCATTGCTCCACTTGAAAAAATATCCTGTCGTCTCAGGATTGGTCGTTTCCATGGTGTTGATCTACCTCGCTGGTCACGCAGTACAGAGTAATTGGTCGTATTTCACCATGTTTAAATTTGGGTGGGATGAAGCTATGGTTGGTTACTCCTTAGGAGTAGTTGGCTTGCTGGTCGCAATAGTTCAAGGAGGATTAATTCGTGTGGTGATTCCCAAGTTTGGACAGGCAAATTCAGTCTATGTGGGTATAGCATTACAAGCGGTAGGTTTATTTTGTTTCGGGATAGCGTCAGCAGGATGGATGCTTTTTATTTTTCTGATTCCTTATTGCTTGGGAGGAATCTCTGGTCCCGCTCTTCAGGGGATTATTTCAAGTCAAGTTACTGATAGTGAGCAAGGAGAGCTTCAGGGTGCTTTAACGAGCCTGGTAAGCTTAACTGCCATCGTGGGGCCAGTGATGATGAACAGTTTGTTCTCCTATTTCACCTCTAGTGAAGCGCCGATTTACTTACCAGGAGCCTCGTTTTATTTAGCTTCGGTATTGATGATCTTAAGTTTATACTTTGCTTATAAAGTGCTTTCCACTCGCTTGGTAAAAACGGTGTGAAATAACCATTCTATTAAAGAAGCCAGATTCACAGACTATAATTTTCAGAACCTGAATTATATTCCCCAAAATGCCGTGTTTCTTCTCTATCAAGCGTATTTCTTTTTCCAAAAACTAGCCTTTCCGATCTTGTAAAGCGAGTTTTTATGTCCTGTCAGGGCTGGCATAAGGTATGGATAGTAGCTTATAATTAAAAAAAATTCACTAGTAAATTTCAAAAATTATGAGCGCATTTGGAGATAAGATCAAAGGAAATTGGAACGAAATCAAAGGCAAATTGAAGCAACAATACGGAGATTTGACCGACGATGATTTGATGTATGTAGAGGGCAAAGAAGATGAGCTTCTGGGTAAAATCCAGAAGAAAACAGGTAAAACAAAAGAAGATGTAAAGTCTTTTATTGATAACCTGTAAGCAATAGAAATTCTAATTTTGAAAGCGTTCTCAACTCGAGAACGCTTTTTTTATGGAGTAATTTATCCAGCTTGAAATAATGTTATGGGGAAATTTCTCACACTTTATAGATCGAATGAATCTAACCTGTGGGAATTTCCCCCACTTTTCATTTAAAGATCAGCACTATACCTCGGTTCTATTTTTTAAGATCTTCAAAAACCCGCCCATACGACTGGTTTTGCCCCATTTTGGGGAATCCCTAACATCTTTCTAATCAACAGAATACCCTTAAAAAAAACCTTGATTTTTTCGATGAATTATTGGGATGGAATAAAGATTTCCCTACTTTTAAGTCAAAGTGGGAATTTGTGGAGTAAAGTGGTAGAAAGTGGAGAGCATTTTGTTACTTTTGTCTTTACTACATACTCAACATTCTAAAGAGTTCAGAAAATTATGTTCAACAGTCAATACGATTGCAAGCTAGATCCCAAAGGGCGTCTGGTATTGCCGGCCAAAATTAAGGCGGCAATTCCGGAGGCTAATGGAGGTACGCTTATGCTTCGAATGGCTGAAGATAGATGTTTGGCTCTTTATCCGATGGTGGAATACAAGAAACTTGAGAATAAAATCAAGGCCCTTTCCATCCATAATCCTGAGCAACGCTTACTGCAGCGCTCCTTTTTCAATTCTGTAGTAGATGTAGAGTTGGATAGCTCAGGTCGTCTTTTGATCCCGAAAGTCTATCAGGCTTATGCGGGTCTGGAGAAAGACGTGATCGTCGTGGGAAACGGAGGAAGAATAGAATTCTGGAATCAGGAAAACTATAGTAAGAATATCATAGTCGATCCGGCAGACCTTTCTGGTCTGATGGAAAAGCATCTCATATAACCTCATGACAGAGTCAGTTTACCATATCCCAGTGATGCTAGCCCAATGCACTGAAGGCTTGTCTATTGATCCCAATGGGATCTATGTGGACGTGACTTTCGGTGGAGGTGGACATTCTCGGGAGATTCTGAAGCAGCTGGACAAGGGCCATCTATACGGCTTCGATCAGGATGTGGATGCTGAGGCAAATATTCCGGCTAGTGACAATTTCACTTTCGTTGCTGCCAATTTTCGGGATTTGAAAAAATACCTGAGACTACACGGCGTGAAGAAAGTAGATGGAGTCTTGGCTGATTTGGGGATCTCTTCCCATCAGATCGATGAGCCGAGCAGGGGTTTTTCGACACGGTTCAGCGGAAGTCTGGATATGCGAATGAATCAGTCGGCAGATATTTCTGCCAAAGAAGTGCTCAATACATACAATGAAGCTCAGCTTCATAAGATCCTGGGGATGTATGGTGAGGTGAAAAATGCGAAGACTTTGGCTCAAGCTATCGTCTCCGAACGAGCTGCTCAACCATTTGAGACTACCGAAGGATTTACTGCTTTTTTGAAAAGATATGCGCCGAAAGGCAAAGATTTCAAGTACTACGCTCAGGTCTTTCAGGCGTTGAGAATTGAGGTTAACGATGAGATGGGTGCTTTGGAAGATATGCTGCTACAAGCGGTAGAAGTGCTGAAGCCGGAAGGTCGCTTGGTAGTGATGAGCTACCATAGCCTGGAGGATCGACTAGTGAAAAACCTGATGATCAAAGGGAGATTTCAAGGCGAGGTGGAGAAGGATTTTTACGGGAATCTTATTCGTCCATTAGAGCCGATCAGCAGAGGAGCTGTGATCGCAGATGCAGAAGAAATCGCATCTAATCCAAGAGCAAGAAGTGCAAAATTAAGAATAGCGAAGAAGACAGGGGGATGAGCAATACATTTAAAAAGAAGCTAAAGTCAGGCAATAAACCGAAAGGTGGTCCTCGCAAATCCATTTTCAGCTGGATCGAAGAGAAGCTGGATGTCACTGGGATTTTGGGTGAGGGAGTGCCTGTCCAATTGGTTCCACCGGTTGGATTTGTGGCTTTATTGGCACTAATCTACATCTGGAGCAACCACCGCGCAGAAAATATGGTGCGCCAGATAGAAAAAGCTCAGCAAGAAGTGGAAGATCTACGAGCTGATGTCACGACGTTGGAAGCAGAATACATGCTGAGTAGTATGCAGTCAGAAGTTGCGAAGCGAGTAGCTGCGCAAGGAATTTATGAACTCAATCAGCCACCTATAAAAATCGAGGTAGAAAAGTGAATTTCAAGCGATCCATATTGATCCGAGTACGGGTGGTTTTCATCCTCATAGCGCTGTGCTCAGCTGCTATCCCGTACAAAGTCGCCAAGTTGCAAATGGCGGATGGAGACATATGGCGTGAAAAAGCCGAAACTATCAACTTCCAGTACCGTGAAGTACCAGCTACTCGAGGTAATATCTACGCAGCAGATGGGAGTTTGCTAGCGACTAGTTTACCCTTCTATAGAGTAGCACTTGATCCAACCATCGCCAAGTCCGATACCTACAAAGCGGGGATCGATTCGTTGGCAAACAAACTTTCTGCTTACTTCAAGGATAAGTCTGCGGCCTCCTATAAGAGAATGATCAACGATGCGAGGCTTGATAACAAACGATACTTGGTTTTGAACAGGCAGCAAATCGGCTACCAAGGGATGCAGGAGATGTCCAACTGGCCGATTTTCAGAAACGGAAGACTGGGAGGGGGAGTGATCTTCGAGAAGGTTGAGAAAAGATACAGACCGTTTAATTCCCTTGCCAGCCGTACCGTTGGCTTTTTGAATGAAGACGACTATGGTGCTGGAATCGAATATAGTTTCAATAACTACCTCCAAGGTCAAGATGGTAAGGCACTTTTTCAGCGCTTAGCTGGAGGAAGTTGGAAGCCTGTTTTTGATGCGGAAGATGTGAAGCCAGAGAATGGCTTCGATGTCACCACTACGCTGGACGTGAATATTCAGGATGTGGCAGAAACTGCTTTGCGACGTCAGTTGACCGATCGTGATGCAGAATTCGGTTCTGTGATTGTGATGGAAGTGAAAACAGGCGCGATCAAGGCGATTACCAATTTGCAGAGAAATAGTAGCGGAAATGGCTACGGCGAGAATTACAATTACGCCATAGGAGATCAGGGAAATACAGAGCCGGGCTCGACCTTCAAGTTACTTTCCATGCTGGCGCTTTTGGAAGAAAATAAAATCACGCTGGAAGAAACCATAGAAACCGGGAATGGCGCTCACAAATTCTATAATCGTACGATGCGCGATGCCAAAAACGGCGGATACGGCACCTTGACTATTCGTGAGTCTTTCGAAAAATCTTCCAATGTGGCGGTCTCTAAATTGGTAGATGAACATTTTGGCGCTAGCCCATCCAAATTCATGGCTTATGTAGATAAAGTAGGACTTCGTGAGCCTTTTGGCTTTCAGCTAATAGGCGAGGGCAGACCATATTTTAACAAGCCAGGAGAAAAAGGCTGGTCAGGCGTTTCTCTTCCGTGGATTTCAATCGGCTATGAAGTAAAGCTGAATCCACTGCATACGCTTGCATTGTATAATGCCGTAGCGAACGGTGGCAAAATGATGAAGCCTTATATCGTGCAGTCCATTTCCAAAGGAACCATCATCGAGGAGCAATATCAGCCCGAAGTGATCAGAAAGCAGATCGCCTCCGAAAAAACCATAAAACTCCTTCAAGGACTTTTAGAAGGGGTAGTGGAAAATGGTACCGCCAAAAACATCGCCAATGCGGATTACAAAATTGCAGGTAAAACAGGTACCGCGCAGAAACTGATCAACGGGCAGTATTCTAGAATTTACTACACCAGTTTCGCAGGCTATTTCCCTGCGGACAATCCTAAATATTCAATGGTTGTCGTGATCGATAGTCCAAAGGGATTCGCCGCCTACGGAGGTGATGTCTCAGCGCCGGTTTTCAAAGAGATCGCGGACAAAATCTATGCGCTTGACATAGAGCTAAATCCTGGTAATCAACAGCAGATAGTGAGAGCTGAGCTAGAAGGCTCCCAATATCCCTATGTAAGAGCAGGCAAGGCAGAAGAGCTTCAAGAAATATTTGAAGAATTCGGATTGAAAGCATCTCCAGCCAATCCTGAGGAATGGGTGAAGACCGTAGCTCAGGATGCAAGCGTGCAGATGAGCGTCAATGACACCGACAAATCCCTTGTCCCGGATGTCTCAGGACTTCCGCTTCGGGATGCGCTTTTTATCCTGGAAAATAAAGGGATGAAGGTCAACTACACTGGAAAAGGTCGAGTGAAAGCGCAGTCGATTTCCGCTGGATCAGAATTAACACCAAATGCAACCATCAACCTGGTTTTAGGATAAATGAAAATACTGAAAGACATATTATATAAAGTATCACTTACCTCGACTACCGGAGACATGGAATTGGGTGTGAAGGATATTGTCTTCGACAGTCGTCAAGTGACTGAAGGAAGTGCTTTCGTAGCGATCAAAGGAACGCAGGTTGACGGTCATGAATTCATAGAGAAAGCTATAGCACTTGGCGCTCAGAGCATCGTTTGCGAGCAATTGCCAGAGAAACTAGCAGAAGGGATTACCTACGTGGAAGTGGTGAATTCTGCTCGTGCATTAGGAATTATGGCGAGCAACTATTTTGACAATCCTTCGGAAAATATCAAAGTAGTGGCGATTACCGGTACAAATGGTAAAACGACTACTGCTACGCTTCTGCATCAGCTATTTATGCGAATGGGCTATAGCACGGGTTTGCTTTCCACGGTAGAAAATAAGATTAACGAGACGGTAATTCATGCTACTCATACTACGCCAGACGCAGTGAGTGTACAGGCATTACTTCGCAAAATGGTGGAGGAAGGATGTACGCACTGCTTCATGGAAGCGAGTTCGCATGCGATCGTGCAGGAAAGAATTGCAGGTTTGAAGCTAGCTGGAGCAGTTTTTACAAATATTAGTCATGATCATTTGGATTATCATGGCACATTCGACGAGTACATCAAGGCGAAGAAAAAGCTGTTTGATGAGCTTCCAAAAGACGCATTTGCACTGGTAAATGGTGACGATAAGAGAGGTGCAGTGATGCTTCAGAATTGCAAAGCTTCCCACCAATATTTTGCGCTAAAATCCCCAGCTGAATTCAAAGCCAAAATCATCTCAAATACCCTCGAAGGATTGGAGTTGGATATCAACGGTAAGTTGATCTGGTTTAGAATGATCGGGGCATTCAATGCCTACAATCTTCTGGCAGTACTGGGAGTCACGGTATTATTAGATGAGGAAGAGGATGAAGTTCTTCGTGAGCTGTCGGGAATTCGTGGAGCCAAGGGGCGATTTGATAGAATTTCCATTGCGGGAATTACCGCAATCGTGGATTATGCACATACTCCGGATGCGCTAGAAAATGTCCTCAAGACAATCAACGGAGCAAGAACAGGTGGCGAGCAACTAATTACTGTTGTGGGTTGCGGCGGAAATCGTGACAAAACCAAGCGTCCTATCATGGCTAAAATTGCTGTTCAGGAAAGTGACAAAGCTATTCTGACCTCCGACAATCCACGTTTCGAAGTTCCGGAAGAAATACTAAAAGATATGCAGGCAGGCGTAGGTCCGTCTGAAATCAGAAAAACATTATCCATCGTGGATCGCAGAGAGGCAATTAAGACAGCTTGTATGCTTTCCCAAAAAGGAGATATCATCCTCATTGCCGGCAAAGGCCATGAGGATTATCAGGAAATCAAGGGAGTGAAACACCACTTTGACGATGCTGAAGTAGTAACTGAATTTTTACAACAATTGACACAGAACTGAAATGTTATACCCACTTTTTGACTATTTGGACAAAGTGATGGATCTGCCTGGCGCAGGGGTGTTTCGCTATATTTCCTTTCGTGCGGGAATGGCTGCGGTTTTTTCATTGGTCATTACTATTTCATTTGGTCACAAAATCATCGCCTGGATCAGAAATAAGCAGATCGGAGAGACAGTAAGAGATTTAGGTTTGAAAGGTCAGCAGGAGAAAAAAGGTACACCTACTATGGGTGGCTTGATGATCATGGCTGCGATCTTGATTCCTACGTTGCTTTTCGCAGATCTGAATAATATCTACATCATCCTTTTGCTGATCACTACAGTTTGGCTAGGCACGATTGGTTTTATCGATGATTACATCAAGGTTTTCAAGAAAAACAAAGAAGGTCTTGCCGGAAGATTTAAAATCATCGGCCAAATCGGCATCGGTATTATCGTGGGTTCCACGCTTTATTTTAATGAAAGTGTAGTTATCCGTGAGTTCACCAATCCAGTTTCCATCGAGGAAGGCGTGGTAGAGACTCCAACTTATCGTGACGTGAAAGTGGCGAAGACTACTATTCCTTTCACTAAAAACAACGAACTGAACTACGAGACTTTGTTGGGCTTCATGGGCGAGGCGATGACTCCGATTCTATACATTTTCGTGGTGACTTTCATCATCACGGCCGTTTCCAACGGTGCCAACATCACCGACGGAATAGATGGTTTGGCTGCAGGAACCTCGGCCATCATTGGATTGACGATTGCGATTTTCGCCTACATCTCTGGCAACGCCATTTTCTCCTCCTATCTCAATATCATGTACATCCCCAACTCGGGCGAGCTGGTGATTTTTGCGTCAGCATTCATAGGTGCATGCGTGGGATTCCTTTGGTACAATGCCTATCCGGCGCAGGTTTTCATGGGCGACACGGGCAGTTTGATGCTCGGAGGAGTGATCGCAGTGTTGGCTTTGACGCTTCGCAAAGAACTGCTCATCCCTGTGATGTGTGGAGTTTTTGTGATTGAAAATGTAAGTGTAATGCTCCAAGTGGGTTATTTTAAATACACTAAGAAAAAATATGGGGAAGGCAGAAGGATCTTCCTGATGTCCCCGCTTCACCATCATTATCAGAAGAAAAATATCCCAGAGGCCAAAATCGTAACCCGATTCTGGATTGTGGGAATTCTATTGGCAGTAATCACTTTGGCAACATTAAAACTGAGGTAATAGAAATGAAGAAACTAGTCGTTCTGGGCGCAGGAGAAAGCGGATTGGGAGCAGCAATGCTTGCCAGACAGAAGGGCTATGCCGTTTTCGTTTCAGATGGAGGACAGATTTCTCCAGCTAGAAAAGCTGAAATGGAGCGATTGGAAATTGACTTTGAAGAGGGAAACCATTCGGAAGATAAAATCCTAAGTGCTCATCTGATCATCAAAAGTCCAGGCATTTCTCCGAAGATTGAAATGGTCACTAAGGCAGCTTTGACAGGCATTCCAATCATCGATGAGTTGGAATTTGCTTTTGGCTATAGCTCAGGAAAAGTGATCGCAATCACCGGGACCAATGGCAAGACTACCACGACTTTACTCACTTATCATCTGATGAAGGAAGCTGGTCTGGATGTGGGATTGGCTGGAAATGTAGGCCAGAGCTGGGCAGGTCAACTGCTAGATACAGATCATGCTTGGTGGGTGATTGAGTGTAGCAGTTTCCAGATTGACGGTTTTGTCAACTTCAAACCTTCAGTGGCGATTCTTTGCAACATCACTCCTGATCACTTGGATCGCTACGAATACAAGATTGAGAATTACATAGATTCTAAGTTTGGGATCTTCAAAAATATGACTTCAGAGGATCAAGCCATTCTTTTTGCAGAAGATGAGCTGACGCAAAAAGGTCTGAAGACAAATGAGATAAACGCTTCTATTCTGTGGATTTCTGCTTTGGAAGTACAGAATGCTGGAGCTTGGACGAATGGTGAGGAATTGGTTTTTGCGATTGCGGAAAAATCAGTTCGTGTCCCAGTGGATACTCTTTCGCTCAAAGGGAAACACAACCTGCTGAATTCGCTATGTGCCGGTTCTGCAGCTTTGATCGCCGGAGTGAGCGAGGTGGATTTGATGCTGGCTTTCCCGACGTTCAAAAACGCCCCTCATCGCATGGAGCTGATCAGAGAGGTCGATGGAGTGAAATTCATCAACGACAGCAAAGGAACCAATGTAGAGGCGACGGCATATGCCTTAGCGAGCTACGAAAATCCATTAATCTGGATCGCTGGAGGTGTGGACAAGGGAAATGACTACACGGTCCTTTCCCCATTGACCGAAAAAGTGAAAAGCCTGATTTGTCTAGGAAAGGACAATGAGAAATTGAAAAAAGCATTTGCTGCTCAGATCAAAGATATCCGGGAAACTCAAGATATCGCTGAAGCTGTGATCTGGGGACAAGAAATTGGAGAGTCAGGAGATGTGGTTTTGCTATCCCCAGCCTGCGCCAGCTTCGACTTATTTAAAAATTATGAGGATCGCGGGAGGCAATTCCGCACCGCGGTAGAGAACCTAAAACCGAAAGCCATCGCATGAATCAGTTTAAGGCATGGATAGATAGAAATTTCAAAGGCGACCCAATCATTTGGGGCATTGTCATTCTATTATCGCTTTTCAGTATTCTGGTAGTGTATTCCGCTACGGGTTCCTTGGCGTACAAGTATGCCGGTGGAAATACCGAGATCTACTTGATCAGGCATTCTATGCTAATTCTAGTATCGCTTGTGGTCATGTGGGGAGCGCATAAAATTCCCTATAGAAAATACGCCGTTTACGCACGTTTGGGCGTCATTATTTCTATTCCTCTTTTGTTGGTGACGTACCTTTTTGGTTCCAATATCAATGAAGCAAATCGCTGGATTACCATTCCGGTAATCAATCAGGCATTCCAGCCTTCAGATTTGGCAAAACTGGCCTTGATTGCTTCGATTGCTGGGATGCTGGCAAGAAGACAGAATAATATCAAAGACTTTAAAAGCACGTTTGTACCGATCATTATTGCGATAGGGTTGATCAGTGGATTGATCGCCATGGCGAATTTCTCAACAGCGATTTTGCTTTTGCTTACCTGCCTTTTAATCATGTTTATTGGCAGAGTTCCAGTGAAGTATTTGGCCATGGTTTTACTGGTCGGCGCGCTGGGATTAACCGCTGCCGGATTCATCGGCCAAAGAGGTGCTACACTGGTTTCCAGAGTGGAGGATTTTCTCAATAAAGATGAGGTTCCCTTTCAGGCTGAGCAGTCTTATATCGCTATCGCAACTGGAGGAATTGGAGGAAAAGGTCCAGGGAACTCTGAGCAGAGAAATTCACTTCCGCATCCTTATTCTGATTTTATCTATGCCATCATCATCGAGGAATATGGACTGATCGGAGGATTCTCTGTGCTGTTCCTCTACCTCGCGCTGCTTTACAGAGGCATGCGGATCGTGGCAAATTCCAATAAAGCATTTGGAGGATTGCTATCTGCGGGATTGAGTTTCGCATTGGTAATCCAAGCATTAGTCAATATGGCTGTCGCAGTTGGGCTGGGACCAATCACAGGTTTGCCACTTCCGCTCCTCAGCATGGGTGGGACATCGCTGGTATTTACAGGGATTTCCCTTGGGATTATCCTGTCGGTTAGTCGAGGAGATCACCAAGACGAATCGCATGCCAGCACCTCAACAATAGGAAATAGATCTAGACTTAAAACCGCATAATTATTAACGCACAGCGCACATATCGCATTTTGATCAGTGGTGGAGGTACCGGAGGGCATATCTATCCGGCTATCGCTATTGCCCATGCTTGGAAGGAAAAACATCCTGCCAGCGAGATCTTATTTGTGGGTGCTTTGGGCAAGATGGAAATGCAGAAGGTGCCAGAGGCTGGGTATCGAATCAAAGGTCTTCCAGTGGCTGGATTGCAGAGAAGCCTGACTTTGGAAAACCTGAAGTTTCCTTTCAAACTCTTGAAAAGCCTAACTCAAGCTTCGCAAATAATAAAGGAATTCAAACCTGATGCTGTGGTAGGAGTAGGCGGCTATGCAAGTGGACCTGTTCTCTATGCTGCGCAAAAAATTGGAATTCCTACGCTGGTGCAGGAGCAAAACTCCTATGCTGGCTTGACCAATAAAATTTTGGCTAAACGAGCCAAGAAAATCTGTGTTGCATACCCTGACATGGACCGTTTTTTCTCAGCTGACAGAATCGCCTATACAGGCAATCCTGTTCGCAAGGATATTCTTGACTTGTCAGGAAAAAGAGAAAAGGCAATTGCCCATTTTGGACTTGATCTAGCAAAAAAAACGCTTTTGGTATTGGGTGGATCGCTGGGAGCTAGGACGCTGAATAATGCGGTACTCGCAGATATGCGAAAGTTGGAGGCTGAGGGCTATCAGGTTCTTTGGCAGTGTGGCAAGTTTTATTTCCAGGAAATGAAATCCAAGCTGGCTGAATCTGGCCTGACAACTATTCATCTCAATGAGTTCATTCGCGAGATGGATCTTGCTTATGCTGCAGCTGATGTGATCGTGTCGAGAGCTGGCGCATTGTCGGTTTCTGAGCTTTCGCTCGTGGGTAAGCCGGTCATCTTTATCCCATCTCCAAATGTAGCCGAGGACCATCAAACCAAAAATGCCATGGCTTATGTCAGCCATGATGCAGCGTTGCTTTTGAAGGATTCTGAAGCCGTAGGCAGGTTGGAACAAAAAGTAACTGAGCTAATGAAAGACGCACAACTGTCTGAAGCATTAGGAAAAAATATAAAGAATCTGGCTAAGCCGAATGCGGCAATCGCCATAGTGGAAGAATTAGAGCAATTGATTGTATGAGTTTCGAAGGTATAAATAGCGTCCACTTGATCGGTATAGGCGGCATAGGCATGAGTGCCTTGGCTCGCTGGTTCCGCCATGAAGGATACGCTGTGTCCGGCTATGACCGCACGCCTTCGCCGCTGACGGATGAATTGATCACCGAGGGAATGCAGATTTCTTTTGAGGATAGCAAGGCTACTATTCCAAGTAAGGTCATCGACAACCCTGAGAAATCACTAATTATCTGGACTCCGGCGATGCCTAAGGAAAGTGCTCAACTGAATTTCTTCAAAGAGAATAACTTCCAACTCAAGAAAAGATCTGAAGTGCTAGGTATAGTGACGAGCACGTACTACACCATTTCCGTTGCCGGGACTCACGGCAAAACGACCACTTCTTCCATGATCGCCCACATGCTGAAATCAGCGAGAAAACCTGTGGTGGCTTTTCTAGGTGGCATCACTCAGAACTATCAGAGCAATCTGATTTTGGGTGGAAAAAAATCCAAGGAACCAACCTTAGTTGTGGTGGAAGCGGATGAATTTGATCGCTCATTTCTCAGACTTCACCCAAATGAAATAGTGCTGACAAGTGCCGATCCGGATCACCTGGATATCTATGGAGACGAGCAGCACATCTTGGATGGCTTCCTTGAGTTCGTCAATTTGGTAGATAAAAAAGGAAGATTATACATACAGCAGCAGGCTGGGCAAAGACTTGGAGAAGGCAAACTTCCGAAAGTGGCTACGCGCGAATACGGCTTGAGGTCATCTGGAATCAGTGCTGAGAATATTCAAGCGAGACCGGGATCATTTGTGTTTGACTATATAGACGGTAAGAATGAAATAAAGGGCTTGGAGTTATTTATTCCAGGTTTTCATAATGTGGAAAATGCGTTGGCAGCTATCGCTATTGCATTGGATCATCAGATTTCTGAAGAGCAGATCAGAAAAGGATTAAGCTCTTTTAAAGGAGTGAAGAGAAGATTTGAGATTCATGTGAATGAAGGTAATCATGTTTTTATCGATGACTACGCCCATCATCCTGAGGAGATCAGAGCTTGCTTGAGTTCTGTTCGGGCAATGTTTCCTACGAAGAAATTAACGGTGATTTTCCAGCCGCACTTGTTTTCTCGTACCAGGGATTTTGCCGAAGGCTTCTCAGAAAGTCTATCCCTGGCTGACTCGGTGATTTTGCTGGATATCTATCCTGCGCGGGAACTTCCTATCGAGGGAGTGACATCAGCGATGCTACTGAAAGGGATTAATACAGCTCATAAAGAATTAGTAGGTAAAGAGGAGTTGATGGGTCATTTGAAGCAGACCTCTCCGGAAGTTTTGGTGACACTGGGTGCTGGTGATATAGACCGCCTGGTGCCTGAGATTGCATCTTGGATGAAAGAGGGACTTAACCGATACGCATTATGAATAAGGCTAACCTAAAGAAAATAGCGGCTTTTGTAGTGCTCACATTGGTGTTGGTTGGTTTTATAGGCTTTGTAGAAAAGCAGACGCTGTATAAGACCTTCCAAGGAACGGAGATAGATATAGAAGGAGTAAGCGGAGTGTATTTCGTAGAAGATGCAGAGATTACTAAAATTCTAAGTGAAGCATTCCCTGAGTTGAAAGCTGGATTGATGCTGGAGCAAGTGCCGATGAAAGCCATAGAAACTAGACTGCTCGGACATCCCTTTGTGAAGTCGGTGGAAGCGATGCTGGGGCAAAAAGGCATCTTGAATTTAAAGATTAGCCAGCATCAGCCGATAGCGAGAATTGCACAACCGATGGGAGCTGACGGATACATCACCACTGAAGGAAAGGTGATTCCAACTTCCACTTCATATACGAGTCGTGTGTTGATTTTGGAAGGTGATTATGCGGAAAAGCTGATGGATAAAGGAGACATCAATGCGGATATGCCTGAGCTGATGGAATTGATAGAGTTCATCACTGAAGATGAGTTTTGGAATGCGCAGATCACCGAGCTAGAAGTGAATTCAAAGGATAACATTCGCCTTTTTCAACAAGTGGGAAGACAAGTCATTGAGTTTGGGGATGCACATGATATAGCAAATAAGTTTGACCGGATTTCGGTCTTCTATAAGGAAATATTGGCCCGCAAGGGCTGGAATACTTACGATCGGGTAAGTGTGAAGTTTAAGGATCAAATAGTCTGTGAATAATAGCTTGGAAATGGAAAACAAAGAATTGATTGTAGGACTGGATATTGGGACAACTAAGATCTGTGTCATCGTAGGTCGTAAAAATGAGTATGGCAAACTCGAGGTGCTAGGCATGGGCAAAGCCGTTTCGGACGGAGTTGATCGTGGAGTAGTGACCAATATCGACAAGACTGTGCACGCCATCGAAAAAGCAGTAGAGGAAGCGTCAGAAATGGCCAATGTGGACATCGCGGATGTCATCGTGGGCATCGCTGGCCAGCATATCCAGAGTAAAATCCAGAGCGGTAGCATCATGCGTCACCCGACGGAAGATGAGATCACCATCGAAGATGTGAGGAGACTCTCCAGTGAAATGGAAAACATCCTAATCCCTCCGGGAAATACTATCATTCACGTGATGCCACAGGATTACACGGTGGATTACGAAGGTGGGATCAAAGACCCAGTAGGTCATTCTGGTACTCGTCTGGAAGCTGATTTCCATATCATCACCGCTCAGACTACCGCCATTAATAATATCAACAGATGTGTTCGCCGCGCAGATTTAGTTTCCAAGCAACTGATTCTGGAGCCGTTAGCAAGTTCACTTTCTGTGCTGAGTGACGATGAAAAAGAAGCAGGCGTTTGCCTGGTGGACATAGGAGGCGGAACTACAGACATCGCCATTTTCTATGAAAACATTATTCGTCATACGGCTGTGATTCCTTTGGGAGGAAATATTATCACTAAAGACATCAAAGAAGGCTGCATGGTAATGCACAACCAAGCGGAACTTCTCAAAACCAAATTTGGCAAAGCCATCACCGAGGAGGCAAATCCAAATGAAATCGTATCGATTCCCGGCTTGAGAAATAGAGCTCCAAAGGAGATTTCTATTCGAAATCTAGCTTCAATCATTCAGGCAAGAATGGAGGAAATCATCGAGATCGTTCAGAATGAGATCATGCAAAGCGGACACTACAAGAAGCTGGCTGGAGGGATAGTTCTCACTGGCGGTGGAGCACAACTGCAGTTTGTCAGCCAGCTCTTCGAATACATGACTGGGCTGGATACCAGAATAGGATATCCTAATGAGCATCTGGGCAAGTCGGTAGTGGAAGAGGTGAAAAGCCCCATGTATGCTACTTCTGTGGGTCTGGTGCTTGCAGGCTTCAAAGCATTGGACGACAGAGAACAGGGATATGCGAATCGTACAGCTAACGGCAAAACAGTGAAGCGAGCAAAAAATATTGACATTAATCCAAAAGATATATTCGAAAAAATAGCTGGGAAACTGAAAGGCATTCTCAGCGATGACATCGGAGACGATACTAACTACTAGGGCTTATGATTAGGGGAGATTGCTGGCTTTGCTGTCAATTTCCCTATTTAAAAAACCACTAAAAAAACCATAAGAAATTTCACCAATAACAATAAATATGTCAGATAACATGAAAGATTACAGATTTGATTTACACAAAAATCCGAAGTCGATTATTAAAGTAATCGGTGTAGGTGGAGGCGGCTCCAATGCCGTAAACCACATGTTCGGTCTAGGAATTAAGGACGTTGAGTTCGTGGTAGTCAACACCGACGCGCAGGCACTTAAGTCTAGCCCAGTTCCACTTAGATTGCAGCTTGGCGCCAATTTGACTGAAGGGTTGGGTGCTGGCGCAAATCCTGAGCAAGGAAAAAATGCAGCAATAGAATCTGAGGATGAGATCAGAGAACTATTAGCAGACAATACCAAAATGGTATTCATCACTGCTGGAATGGGTGGAGGTACCGGTACTGGTGCAGCTCCTGTGGTAGCTCGAGTTGCGAAAGAGTTGAATATCCTGACTGTGGGTATTGTGACCGCTCCATTCATGTTCGAAGGAAAGAAGAAAATGAATGTAGCTCAGGCAGGTATTGAAGCGCTTCGCGAAAACTGCGATACCGTGCTGGTTATTTTGAATGATAAACTGAGAGAGATCTATGGCAACTTGGCCATCAGAACAGCTTTCAGCAAAGCGGATGATATTTTATCTACTGCTGCGAGATCCATCGCTGAGATCATTACTGTTCATCAGGATGTCAACGTGGATTTTGAAGATGTGAAGACTGTAATGAAAGATGCTGGTGCTGCCGTGATGGGTTCTTCCACTGAGGAAGGTGAAGGACGTGCGATACGCGCTGCCGGTGCTGCTATCTCGTCACCATTGCTGAACAATGTGGATATTAAAGGTGCTGAGAAAATTCTACTTTCCATCATGTCTGGTGAGGACGAGGAATTGTCTATGGACGAATTGAGCGAAATCACTGAGTACATCCAGGAGAAAGCAGGTGACAATGCTGAAGTGATTTTCGGTCAGGGTATAGATCCAGAATTGGGCAAAGCTATCCGAGTGACAGTGATTGCCACTGGTTTTGAAATGGACAGACTTCAAGGTTCATCCAAAGTAGTAGAAACTCAAAAGGCGGTAGTTATTCCTGCTCCTGCCCCAGTTCCAAGTGCTCCAATAGCCGAGGTAGAAGAAGAAAAAACGGTAATTAATCTTGACTCTGGTAAATCTGAGAAAGTGAAGGAAGAATCAGTAGGGAACGGAACTACTTTTACGTTCAATCTGCCTAAAGCTCCAGTAGCTGCTCCAATTGCCGAAGTGAGACCAGCTGCAGAAGCACCAAAGAAAGTAGAAGAGCCAATCGAAGCTCCTAAGCCTGCTGTCAAGAAAGAAAGCATTTTCTCTTTCATGAAGCCTAAAGAAGAAGTGAAAGCGGAAGCGCCTAAGCCAAGACAGGAGAAAATCGTTCATGATCTTTTCGAAGAAGAGGAAGAGAAGAAAAATGTAGAACAGCCTAAAAAAGAAGAGGAGGCAGCTACTCCGGCATTTGCTAATGATTACTATGAGCAAATGAAGCAGAAGGCAATTCAGAGAGCTCACGAGCGCTTCGAAAAGCTAAAGGGCAACCGTGCTTTCAATCCAACTCCTGAGGAATTGAAGGAAAAAATGGAAGTACCGGCTTATCAGCGTAAGAATGTTGTGTTGAACGAACCTCAGCATAGCTCAGAGCCAAGCATCAGCAAGTACAACTTGAGCGATGAGAATGAGATTCTAGGTAATAATAGATTCCTGCACGATAATGTGGACTAAGTCCTAAAATTCTAGCAGCATGTCTGCCTGGGTTTGAAGCAAGTCCATGTACAGCCTGTTGGTGAGCAGGTTATCTGACATATTTTGTTCTATTTTAGCCAGTTTTGGTTGAAGAGCAAGGACGTTCATTCCCAGATAATGGAAGATGTCGGTAAGGTGGCTCATAGCGATGCCACCCCCGCCTATTCCAGATGATAATCCCACCATTGCACATTTTTTGCCCCTAAATGTATTAGGGTAGGTCATCCCGTCGATAAAGGTTTTTAGGATTCCCGGAAAGGATCCATTGTACTCAGGGACGATAAATACGAACTTTTTCCCGTCCACTAGTTGATCGTGGAATTTATTATACAACTCATGTTTCCCATTATTTTCATAGAGTGCATTATCTATAAAGTCACCGGGTAAATCTTCTAACTCTAGGATTTCCGATTGTTCTCCCTTCTCTTTTAGAATGCTTTGATACAGCTCAGCAATAGTTTTTGAAACAGAATTCCTGCGGTTGGTTCCGATGATTATCTTGATCATGTTGTGTTTTTTCTGAACAGAAGACATTCTTGCTATTCTAATTGTTTGATGCTTTGCTGTATTTTATATCTTTAGGACAGGCAAATTACATCCTATGAACTACCTAACTAATATTTCAGAAGCAGCTTCTTTTATCCAATCGCAATATACAAGTGAAGTCTCAATCGCCATCATTCTCGGCACAGGACTAGGTCGATTGGGAGATCAGATCAGTGTTGAAAAGGAAATTGATTACTCAGATATCCCGCATTTTCCCATTTCTACAGTGGAAAGTCACTCAGGGAAATTGATCTTTGGGGAGCTTTCTGGCAAAAAAGTGATGGCAATGAAGGGCCGTTTTCATTACTACGAAGGCTATTCTATGCAGGAGGTAACTTTTCCTGTCAGAGTAATGAAAAAGCTAGGAGTAAAAACGCTCTTGGTCTCCAATGCTTGTGGAGGATTGAATCCTGCGCAGGAAGTCGGTGACGTGATGATCATCCGTGATCAGATTGATCTCTTTCCTGAAAGTCCTCTTCGGGGGAAGCACTTTGAAGAGTTCGGACCTAGATTTCCAGACATGAGCGATGCTTACTCTCAGAATTTGACAGCTATTGCATTGGGTTTTGCCAAGGCAAATGCTTTTCGTGTTCACACTGGCGTGTACGCAGGTGTGCAAGGTCCCAATCTGGAAACACCTGCGGAATACAAATACATCAGAAGCATCGGTGCTGATGCCGTGGGGATGAGCACTGTGCCGGAGGTGATTGTAGCCAGGCAGATGGGACTAGAAGTTTTTGGCCTTTCGGCAATTACGGATTTGGGTGTGGAGGGTAAAATACAGCCTGTTTCCATTGCCGATGTACTGGCTGCTGCTGCCAAGGCTGAGCCAGTGATGGCATCGATCATCAAAGAAGTTGTCAGACAAATGGATTGAAGCCAATAGGCCCAATGTATTGCGATACTTCTCTGTTTTGGAATTCAGAAATGTTGATCAGGGTAGGTAATTCAATTCTATCCTGAGCTCAATAGTAAATCGGTTCATTGTCTCCCAGAAATATTCTTGTGATTAATTGAATATTCGCTTTGGGCGCCGGTCGGGTTGTATGAATATAGAATTTTGGGCATTCCTTATACTTTCAAATACACCTATTATTCCGAGTCAATCCCTGAAATCGAGCAATTGAAACTACTATGAAAGCAATTATCTGTAAAGAATTTGGCTCGCTTGAAAAGTTAGAACTGGGAGAACTACCTGATCCCAAACCCACCAAAGATAAGGTAATAGTGGCCGTAGAGGCCTGCGGAGTTAGCTATCCTGACTTACTCATTCTTGAAAATAAGTACCAATTCCAGCCGGAACTTCCCTACTCGCCAGGTGGCGAAGTAGTGGGGAGGATAATAGAATTAGGACAAAATGTATCTCATCTAACTGTAGGAGATCGTGTATTAGCACTTTGTCGATGGGGTGGATTTGCCGAAAAAGTCGCTGTGGATACCGATCGAATTTTTATGATCCCTAGCGGTATAGCTACCGAAACGGCCGCTGGTTCACTATACACTTACAGTACTTCCTTGCATGCGTTGCAAGATAGGGCTCAGCTACAGGCAGGAGAAACTATCCTAGTACTAGGTGCGGCTGGAGGAGTGGGATTGGCGGCGGTAGAACTTGCTAAGGCTATGGGAGCAAAAGTGATCGCTGCGGCTTCCTCTGATGAAAAACTTGAACTTACTAGACAAAAAGGCGCAGACGCAATAATCAATTATGAATCGGAAGATTTAAAAGCTAGAATAAAGGACTTGACCGATGGTAGGGGAGTTGACGTGGTACTGGATCCTGTGGGGGGAAAATACACCGAGCCAGCATTGAGGGCAATAGCCTGGAAGGGTCGATACTTGATCGTCGGTTTTGCCAATGGTGGTATCCCACAAATCCCCATGAATCTGCCTTTGCTCAAGGGCTGCTCTATCATCGGCGTGTTTTGGGGTAGGTTTTCTACACTAGAGGCGGATCAAAACAAGCGTAACTTAGAGCAGCTTTACCACTGGTTTGCTGAAGGGAAATTATCCGGAAAGACAGCTGTTTCCTACCAATTTGAAAACGCAAAACAGGCACTAATGACACTACTGGATCGAAACAATTTTTCGAAGGGAATCGTGTGGATATGATTTTAACTAAACAAGTTCGTAATCTCCTCGTAAGAACTAAAGTTGCCTACCATTTCAAACCAACTCTCACCCATGCTTAAAAGTCTCCTTTTATCTTCTTTATTTCTAGTCTCCTTTTTTTCATTTGCACAAACTCCTTTCAACCCTGATACAGAACCTGATTTTGTCAAGGCGACCTACGCTGGAGGCAACTTGATTAGTATTCTTAGTCAAGACTTGAGCTATTCCAAAGAAGCTGCTTTGAACGGCACGGAGGGATATGTTACGTTTTTGTTAGTGATTGATGAGAATGGAAAGCTGGTATCAGTTACTCCCAAGGACCGGGTTTCTGATTTGCTGGCCAATCCGGCAAAGGCCGCAATAGATAAATTGACAGCAAACTGGAAGCCGAGCAAAGTGGGAGGTCGGCCTGTGGAACGAGAGTATTTGCTCGTGTTCAGCTATAAGATTTTCTACAATGCTCTTCCTCTGGACTATCATGCGATGGCCAAAAAGTATGAGGAGAAAGGCAAGCTCGAAAAGGCAGTCAAAACCTATGATGATGCGATCAAGGAGTATCCTTACGACCCGGTGTACTACACGATGAGAGCCAAATACAAAAGCGAATTGGGGGATGCTGATGGGGCTAGAGCGGATGCTCTTATGGCGCAAAAAATCAATATGGAAGTCTTAGCTGTGGTGCAAATAGCACATACACAGAGTGTTCGATAAATCCTCAGACTGAGCGCTCATCTCAGTCTGAAGATTGAATTAATGTCAGGAAACTGCTTTCACGTTTACTTCAATATTTCCACGGGTAGCTTTAGAGTAAGGACATACTTCATGAGCTGCATCCGCTAGCTTTTGTGCCTCTTCAAGTGTGGAAGCATGAGGGATCTTTACAAAGATATCCACTGCCAATCCAAAGCTTCCTGGGCCGTAATTTCCCAAGTGAACTTTTGCAGTAATTTCAGAATCTCTTAAGCTAGTCTTGCCAGCAACAGCTCCCAAGGCACCCCCGAAACAGGCTGCGTAACCCGCAGCAAAGAGTTGCTCAGGATTGGTCTTTCCGCCTTCTCCGCCAATTTCTTTTGGCATAGCCACGTCAAAATCCAGCAGACCATCATCAGTTTTTACATGTCCTTTTCTTCCACCAGAGTTGACAGCCACTGCGGTATAGTCAATAGTTAATTTTTCCATTTTTAAGATGATTTTTTTATCGTTTCAATTTCTTTTAACAAGTTTACCAGTGAATGGTTTAAGTCGGCCAATTTTGATTCCCCCCTCTCCGCGAACTCTTCGTTGATAGAAGATAGGATTTCTAGCACTTTGGTTTGAAGGGATTTTCCGGGGTAGGTGAGCTCCACATGCACAGTTCTTTCATCTGATTCGCCCCGCTGTCTTTTCACATAGTTCATGGCTTCTAGTTTTTTCAACAAGGGAGTCAGCGTGCCAGAATCCAGATAAAGCCGCTTTCCTATTTCATTTACTTTTAGACCATCCTGTTCCCACAGGACTGAGAGGACAAGAAATTGCGGATAAGTAAGATTCAACTCATTCAAAGAACCTTGTATGAGCTGAATGAGTAATCTCGAGCTGGAATAAAGCGAGAGAGAAAGCTGATGAATAGGAAGCATAGCAACTAGATTTATCTTTTATACAATTTAACTGTATAACTTTTAAAATCCAGTTAGCTGGATAGCTTTTATTCCTTGAGAGGTGAGATTTTATCCCAGTGAAAAACCATTTTGGTAAGTGTAGTGAAGTTTGGTGTTCGCTTCCCAATCATCAGAGAAAACTTGGGCGATAGGATCCCATTTCAATGGTCTGCCTAATTCATGCGCAATATTACCAATGGTGCAAATAGAGCAAGTATTGTGACCGACCTCTACTGGTACGATAGGGTCTTTACGTCTCACTACTGAATCGATAAAATCCAAATGGTGTGCCCCAAATCCAAGTTCCTCGTTGTCGAAGGTTCGTTCACAAGCTACCACATCCGTATCGTATTGACCGCGGGATACTTTGATCCATCCTTTTTCTCCTATGAATTTCACTCCTTGTCTTCCTTCGTCGAATGGCGTAATCAGCATTTCTATGCCATTGGCATACCTGTATGTCAAAGGAGTAGAATCGGTAGCAGGGATCACCTCCACTGGTCCACTTCTATCCATTCCCAATCCCCACTGAGCTATATCAATCATGTGTGCTCCCCAATCGGTCATCAATCCGCCGCCTGTTTCTTTGTACCATCTCCAAGCTCCCCAGACCTTTTCATTTTGCTCAGGATTCATGCTGATGGGTGGATTGAGCTCCTCATTGTAATGAATTGCCGGTAGTGGGCCTGTCCAGGTTTTCCAATTTAAGCCGGCAGGGACAGGTTGCTTTGGCAGATCATAAGGTTTAGGATGAGGAGGAGTTCCCACATTTACTAGGACTTGTTTGATTTCCCCCAGCATTCCTTTTTGCACCATGCGGGCGGCATGTTGGAAGTTTGCCCCCGAGCGCTGCATGCTTCCCACTGCGAGCACAGTACCATTGGCACGTACTGCCTTGATCAATTCTTTGCCTTCATGAATGGTGAATGTGAGCGGCTTTTCCAGGTAAATATCCTTTCCGGCCTGGCAGGCGTCTATTGCCATCATCGCATGCCAGTGGTCTGGAGTGGCGATCACCACTGCATCTACGTCTGGACTTGACAGCAATTGCTTGTAATCAGCATAAACTTTCATCGCTGGAGCCTCTCTTTTTTCATCCACATAAAGCTTGGCCACACGTTCTTTGAATCTATCCAATTTGATCTCATAGACATCGGCACCGGCGACAACATCTACGCTGGGGTTTTTCATGAAATTGCCAAGCAAACCCATCGCTTGCCTTCCAACTCCAATGAAGCCTAGGCGGATTTTGGATGAATCAGCTGCCATAGCATTTTTACCAAAACTCAAATTGGGAATTGCCGTCAGGCCTACGGTACTCAAAATGGAAGCGCTTAGAAACTTCCTGCGGGTAAAATGGGATTTGTTCATTAGGTATGGAGTAGAGATTTATGTTGTATTGCTAGGTCTGGTTAAAATTTCATTCTGATTTTGTAAACTATAGAAAAATATTTGAAAGGCCATCTGGCAGGAGGGGGTGTTGGAGAAAAATTGTCCCGGCTAACTCTTTCTTAAAATTTATATTTTTGAGCCTTATAATCCAGAAGCTATGACCATCCAACAACTTGAATACCTTATTGCAGTCGATAAACATAGGCATTTTGGCCAGGCGGCTGAGAGCTGCTTTGTCACCCAACCTACTCTGAGTGCTCAGCTCAGCAAGCTGGAGCGGGATCTGGGTGTGATTCTTTTTGATCGGAGTAAAATGCCCGTGATTCCTACAGAGATGGGTACCCTAGTGATCGAGCAGGCCAAAAAGGTAGTGTCAGAAAGTAAAGGGATTTTAGAATTGATTGCTCAGATGAAGGGCGACATTTCCGGGGTGATCAAGTTGGGTATCATTCCCACGCTTGCTCCTTATTTGCTTCATCTTTTCATCCGAAAATTCCTGGAGAAGTATCCAAACGTAAAGCTTCAGGTGCAGGAAATGGTGACTGAGGAGGTGGTGAAAAAGCTGAAAAATGATGAGCTGGACTTGGGTATCGTTGTGACGCCACTTCTAGAAGCTGGCCTGGTAGAAAAGCCGATGTTTTATGAGAAGTTTTATGCCTATTTGTCGAAAGATCACCCCTTGCTCAAAGAGTCAGTTTTTGATCCGGCGAAGGTAATGAAGGAGGACTTTTGGGTGCTTCAGCAGGGCCATTGCTTCCGCGACCAAGTGCTCAATCTGTGCGATCAAAGTCAAAGTGGTCCGGAAAATTTCCACTACGAAAGTGGTTCCCTCGAAGGTTTGAAGAATATGGTCAACCGCTACAAAGGCGTGACGCTGTTGCCCGAGCTGGCGACATTGGAACTTTCTGAGGAGGAGAAATCCAGGCTGAGACCCTTTGAAGGCACTCCGCCTACTCGGGAAGTCAGTATTATTTTAAACCGAAGTTTCCTCAAGCAAAAACTCGTGGAGCTATTATTTAAGGAAATTACCAATTCCATTCCTCAGGGGATGACTTCCAAAGCCCATGGCAAAGTAGTGCGATTCAAATAGGAATTACTGTTTGGTAAGGATGTAGTGATCTGCCAAATCTCCTGTGACTCTTTCCCCATTCATATCAAGTTGCCAGATTTTATTTTCGCCTACCTTAAATTGATTAGGTCTGTTTTTTACATTTTCCAAAATGGCGATAGAGCCTGTATCATCCCATTTGAAATTTCCCATTACATCCTCTTCCAAAGCATCATTTCTTCCGAGGTAATGCGTGGATAATTTGAATGTCATATCCTGATTCAATGTAAGAACTGTTTCTATACCTTCGCAGCTTGCACAGGGTACGGTTCCCTTGTAAGAACCATTCCAGTCTAAAGAAGTGGCCGAATTATCCCCTTTGTAAAGTGGTGTTTTCTCTGTGATTTTTTCTTCACTAGTCACTTCCGCTTGTGTATCCGTGTTTTCTGGGCTATTGGAACAGGAAGTAATCAATGATAGGCTAGCACAAATGGCTAGTAAGGTCAAGAGGCTTTTCATAGTTGTCGAAATCTAATTTTCCTTTGAATATCAAGAATCAGACCGATTAAGGCAATTATTGGTTTTTTTAACCTTTCGTAAAAAGTATGAAAATCATACGTAAACCGCGTAATTCTATGGCTGATCACTTCTTAAGACCAATTTCTCTTACAGACCGATCCTAGTCGATGAGCGCATACCATTCCTTGTCTATTGCTTATTTGTGCAGAAGCGTATTAGATAAATCCAGTCAAATCCACCACGGCCTATAGGAACTCTGCCACTTTTGCGAAGCGTCTTAAAAATCAGTAACTCAACTCCTACTAAATACCTACCTTTGTGACTCATTGTCAAATTGAACACTATTCTGAAAGCCACCAAGTGAAAGGATAAATTCACTTCGAAATTTTCCCGAAGAATTATTGGGACTAGCTATCAGTCAATTGAAAAACAAGTATAAACAGATGAAAAAGAAACCATTCACAGTTGTCTATGAAGACAATCACCTGTTGATAGTAAATAAGGCTGCCGGAATACTCGTGCAGGGAGATAAGACTGGGGATAAGACGTTGACGGATTACCTCAAAGATTACATTGCGAAGAAATACGATAAGCCGGGAGCAGTTTTCCTACACCCGATTCACAGGCTGGATCGTCCGGTTAGTGGTTTGGTGGCTTTTGCCCGTACGTCCAAAGGACTGGAGCGGATGATGGAGATTTTCCGGAAGCGAGAAATTCACAAGGTTTACTGGGCTTTGGTGAAAAGAAAGCCGAGGGAAGAAAGCGGAAAATTGACTCATTACCTCGTGAAGGACGAGCAGAAAAACGTAGTGACAGCTCATGACCGAGAGGTGCCAGGTTCACAAAAAGCAGAGTTGAATTACAAGACCTTGGGCTTCATGAATGATCACTGGCTGATCGAAGTACGCCCTGTTTCCGGTCGTCCACATCAGATCCGAGTGCAGCTTGCATCTATGGGTTGCCCGATCCGAGGAGATATTAAGTATGGCTTCGCAAAGCCAAATCCTGACGCGAGTATTAACCTTCACGCATTTAATCTGGTCTTCGTTCACCCGATCAAAAAGGAAAAACTGTACCTACGCGC
The DNA here is from genome assembly GCF_039969895.1 of Algoriphagus sp. Classification (GTDB taxonomy): domain Bacteria; phylum Bacteroidota; class Bacteroidia; order Cytophagales; family Cyclobacteriaceae; genus Algoriphagus. The sequence goes on along the minus strand of NZ_JBDVMZ010000008.1, from coordinate 87,189 downwards.
GGCAGTGCCAGAGGAGGAATTCTGGGAGCAATTCTTGGAGTTCGAAACCATAAAAACGAAAGACCAACACTTGGATAATTCCTTTAGCGGATAAGTTCATAACCTTTGAGATTTAAAAAATCTCGAAGGTTTTTTTATGTTTTTAACCGCAAAGGCCACAAAGATTTTCGCAGAGAAGGCGCAGAGATTATTGGACTTTAGCTTCTCTCTTTCAAAGGCAAGCTTTTTTTTCTCCGGATTTTCATTTTTTATACATGACTAAATTTCATTTATAGAATTGTTTAACTTTTCAGGATGAAATATACCCTACTCTTTTTACTTGTATTATTTATTGCTGCCTGCGGTAGCAAGCCAGAGCCAAAAACCATCTACATCGTCCGTCATGCCGAAAAGCAGCTAACGGGCAATGATCCTGAGCTCTCGGTAGCGGGCACAGCACGGTCCAAGAAGCTGGCGCAGATCCTGGCTGACAAGAAAATCACTCATATTTTTAGCACTGACTATAAGAGAACTCGGCTCACGGCCGGCCCTACTGCAAGTCAAGCCGGGATTGAGATTGAAAGCTATGACCCGAGAGATCAGGAAGAATTGGCAAAGAAGCTAAGAACAATTGAGGGAAATGTACTTGTCGTAGGACATAGCAACACGGTAAGTCAATTGGTCAATATTCTTTTGGATAAAGGAGATATTTATAAAGATTTTTCAGACGATGAATACAACAAACTCTATGTAGTAGAGCTAATTTCAAACGAGATCAAAATATCAGAAAAGCTTTATAAGGATTTTTAAGTCGCTTTCAGTCAAGAGGATTCTTCTATCGTTTTAGGTTATTCTTTCCTGATTTTTTTCCTACCTTAAAACGGTATATTAATCGCTATGAATCGCCAAGAAAACCTCAGTCAACTACAGGATAAAAGTAAAATTTGGGATATCGCCGTCATTGGCGGTGGATCTTCAGGCCTCGGAGTAGCATTAGACGCGATATCCAGAGGCCTTTCAGTGGTGCTTTTCGAAAAAGCTGATTTCGCTAAAGGAACGTCCAGCCGAAGTACCAAACTTGTCCATGGAGGGGTCAGATATCTTGCCCAAGGCGATGTGGGGTTGGTGTTTGAAGCGCTAAAGGAGCGCGGGAAACTGCTGAAAAACGCGCCTCACCTAGCTCATGATCAGCCGTTTATCATTCCAATTTTCAGTTGGAAAGATCGTCTCATGTACAGTGTAGGATTGAAGATGTACGATTGGATGGCGGGTAGATTGAGCCTGGGCAAATCAGAATTTATCTCTAAAGAAGAAACACTCAGGCGAATTCCCGGTCTGAAATCTAAAGGACTTTATGGAGGCGTGGTCTATCACGATGGGCAGTTTGACGATGCTAGACTTGCGCTGAATCTCGCCCAGTCTGCAGATGAAGCTGGCACCTGTGTGCTTAATTATGTGAGCGTAAACAGCTTGGTCAAAAATGAAAAAGGAAAGATTATTGGATTGAATGTTTCGGACAAACTCACCAGAAAACGATATGAAGTAAAAGCCAAAATGGTGGTGAACGCCACAGGAGTATTTGCGGATAAAATTTTGCAAATGGATAATCCAACCGCGCCAAAAATGATCCAGCCCAGTCAAGGAATTCATTTAGTTCTAGATATTGATTTTTTAGGAGGTAAAGATGCGTTGATGATCCCCGAAACTCGAGATGGCAGAGTGTTATTTGCAGTTCCATGGCATGGAAAATTGGTTGTAGGCACTACAGATACACTTCGTGAAAAGCCTAAGTTGGAACCAGAAGCCCTACAGCGGGAAATAGATTTTGTGCTGGAAACGGCTGCTGGGTATTTAGCCAAATCACCAACCCGAGCAGATGTGAAGTCGGTTTTTGCTGGTCTCAGACCTCTCGCTAGACCGAAGGAAGGCAGTACCAAGACCAAGGAAATTTCTAGATCACATAAAATTATCTTATCCGACTCAGGGCTAGTGACATTGACTGGAGGCAAATGGACGACTTTCCGAAAGATGGGTGAGGATACGGTGGAGTATTTCACCAAAGTCACAGGTGAAAAACTTAAAGAAAGTAGATCCCTGGATATGAAAATTCACGGTGCCACCAATCATGTTCCTGAAGGACACTGGGGGGTTTATGGATTTGATGCTCAGCCTATTCAGGAGTTGTCCAAAGAAAATAAAGAGTGGGCGAGGAGGCTGCACCCGGATTTTCCCAACATAGCAGCGGAAGTCATCTGGGCCGTACGTGAGGAAATGGCTATGAAAGTGGAGGATGTTCTTTCCAGAAGAATACGTATGCTGATTCTGGATGCCCAGGCGGCCATAGACACAGCTCCAATAGTCGCTCAACTGATGGCTGAAGAAATGCAGAAAGATGAACAATGGATAGCGTCTGAATTGGCGGATTTTAACAAGACTGCTTCGAAATATTTGATAAAATAATAACCCAAAATGAGCCAAAATAAACAATACATCATGGCTCTGGATCAAGGTACTACCAGTTCTAGAGCCATACTTTTTGACAAAAAAGGAGAAATCGTCTCGGTGGCACAAAAAGATTTCAAGCAACACTTTCCCAAAGCAGGCTGGGTGGAGCACGATCCCGACGAAATCTGGACTTCTCAGTCTTCCGTGATGATAGAAGCCTTGGTCAATAAGAAAATTAAAGCTGATGAGGTGGCAGCAATAGGAATCACCAATCAACGCGAAACGACGATTGTTTGGGATAGGAAAACCGGTAAAGCAATACATAACGCCATCGTCTGGCAGGATAGGCGAACTGCGAGTTACTGTAATGAGCTTAAAGAAAAGGGGCATTCAGAGCTGGTGGTTTCGAAGACTGGACTCATTATCGACGCATATTTTTCTGCCACTAAAATCAAATGGATTCTCGACAATGTGGATACCGCGCGTAAAAAAGCTGAGGCAGGAGAGCTTGCTTTCGGCACCGTGGATTCTTGGCTGATTTGGAATCTTACCTCTGGCAAATCGCATATCACTGATATTACCAATGCCAGTCGCACCATGCTCTTCAACATTCACACCCAAGAGTGGGATCAGGAGTTATTAGATTTGTTTGAAATACCAGCTTCAGTTTTGCCTGAAGTCAAATCCTGCTCTGAGGTTTATTGTGAAACCGCAGGAGACGTCCTTAGAGTGAAGATACCTATTGCTGGCATCGCCGGAGATCAGCAGGCAGCACTTTTCGGTCAACTTTGCACAGAGCCAGGAATGGCCAAAACTACCTATGGAACAGGTTGCTTTCTGGTGATGAATACAGGCAAAGTAGCAGTAAGCTCAAAGAATCAGTTGCTTACTACGATAGCCTGGAAAATCGGAGATGAGATTAATTATGCCTTGGAAGGATCTGTTTTCATAGGTGGAGCAGCTATTCAATGGCTGAGAGATGGTTTGGAACTCTTCAAGCATGCACGTGAAAGTGAGCGTATGGCAGAGAGCATAGAGGGAAATGATGGGGTTTACTTTGTGCCGGCGCTTTCTGGGTTGGGAGCTCCGCATTGGGATCAGGACGCACGTGGTGCTTTTTTTGGCATCACCCGAGGTACCACCAAAGCCCACATGGCTAGAGCTGCACTCGAAGCGATCGCTTATCAAGTCTTTGATGTCCTCAAAGCTATGGAAAAAGACAGTGGCAAACCCACTCAACAGCTTCGTGTGGATGGTGGAGCTACGGCTAACAACTTCTTGATGCAATTTCAAGCGGATTTGTTGGACTGTGAAATCAAACGTCCAAAGATCATCGAGACCACGGCCATAGGAGCTGCATTTCTAGCAGGCTTAGCAGTTGGCTTCTGGAAAGATCAGAAAGAAATAGCAGCGCTCTGGAATGCAGATAAAAGCTTTGTTCCAAACATGGATAAAAAAGAGCAAAAGAAGTTGATACAATTTTGGCACAAAGCGGTAAAGCGCTCAAAAAACTGGGTAGAATCATGAACGTATATCTTGCAGAATTACTTGGGACTGGACTTTTGTTATTGATGGGATCGGGCGTTGTTGCCAATATGCTTCTGCCTAAGACCAAAGGCAATGGGGGAGGAATTATGGCTATAAGTACAGGATGGGCATTGGCGGTTTTTATTGGAGTTGTTGTGGCAGGACCGTATAGCGGGGCTCATTTGAATCCAGCAGTAACTGTTGGACTAGCCTTGACGGGGCAGTTCGAGTGGGCTTTAGCCCCTGGATATATCCTTGCTCAGGTTATTGGGGCCATGATTGGGGTTGGGATTGCTTGGCTTTTTTACAAGGATCACTACGATACTTCCGACGATGCGGGTCTGAAAGCAGCACCTTTTGCAACTTCCCCAGCGATTAGGAATTTGCCTTTAAACTTCTTCTCGGAGGTAGTTGGTACCTTTGTTTTAATTATAGTGATTTTGTACAATGATGGAGTTAAGATAGGCGATACAGAAAGCACCCCAATAGGCATGGGTTCACTTGGTGCTATTCCAGTAGCATTTCTGGTGTGGGTGATCGGGTTGTCATTGGGAGGGACTACCGGCTATGCGATCAATCCAGCGCGAGACTTTGGGCCAAGACTTATGCATGCGATACTACCTATAAAGGACAAAGGAAGTTCGGATTGGGGCTATGCTTGGGTACCTATTTTGGGGCCTTGTGTAGGAGCAGCCTTGGCGGCAGGATTGTATTTGGTGGCTGGATCTTGAGGAACTTTCGCTAGGGGACTAGGAGTTTTAAGTTTGTAAATTGAGCATTTCACTACATAACGTACCAATATGACTATCGCGCAGAAGAAAATTGAATTGATTCAATGGATCACAGAGTTAGAGGATGAAAATCTTGTGGATTCTCTTGCAGATTTTCGAAAGAATAAACGAGAGCAATCTTTACCTGACCCTATCAAGAAGCTATTGGAACTTGCAAAATCTACTCCTGACGAGAAGTTGATCCCTCATACCTCGGTAAGAGAATTGTTGAACAGGAAATGAAGCTCAAAATTTTTTGGACTCCTCTTGCATTAGAGTCCTTTTATGAGTGTGTTTATTTTCTGGATCATAAATGGTGGCATATAATTGTAGATAAGTTTATTAGCCTTACTGATCAAAAGTTAGAATCCCTTTTAACTTATCCTTATTTGGGTGAAAAGACTGAATACCCTGATATAAGGAGAGTATTGATTCACCAGAACGTAGTATTGTTTTACATGCCAGAGAAAAATAGTATCAAATTATTAATCTTTTGGGACACACGACAAAACCCAAATTCCCTCTACCAAAAACTAGCCTCTAGCTGAAAAAGTGAAGTCTAAGTAAATTCCGGTTTTGGTATTTTTGGTGATTACGATCACTAAATAGTCACCTACATCGAAAAAGCCTGAAATCTTTACAGATCTCAGGCTTTAATTTTAAGCTAACTACTACACTTATTATTTTAAAATCTCTCGTGCGATCACTAATTTCTGGATCTCTGAAGTTCCTTCGCCAATAGTGCAAAGCTTAGAATCACGATAGAATTTTTCTACTGGATAATCTTTGGTGAAACCATATCCGCCAAAAATCTGAACGGCTTCATTCGAAACTGAAACGGCTACTTCTGAAGAGTAATACTTGGCTTGTGCTCCTGCCAAAGTCACTTTTTCACCTCGGTTTTTCAGATCAGCTGCTTTTAAAATAAGTAGGCTAGAAGCCTCGACTTGGGTAGCCATATCTGCCAACTTGAAGGAAATACCTTGGAAAGAACTGATCGGTTTGTTGAACTGATGACGTTCTTTGGAGTATTGTATGGCAGCTTCCAAAGCTCCTTCGGCTATTCCTTGACCCAATGCCGCTATTGAAATTCTTCCACCGTCCAAGATCTTCATAGATTGAATAAAACCATCACCGACTTCGCCCAGCACTTGACTCTCATGAACGATACAGTCATCGAAAAGCATCTCGGCCGTCTCCGAAGCACGCATTCCCAATTTGTCTTCTTTTCTCCCTCCTTTGAAACCAGGAGTTCCTCTTTCCACAATGAATGCTGTCATTCCGTGCGAATCTCCAATCTCGCCAGTTCTGGCAATCACTACCGCTACGTCACCAGAGGCGCCATGGGTAATAAAGTTTTTGGCTCCGTTGATAATCCAATTATCGCCTTCTTTTTTAGCAACAGTCCGCATATTTCCGGCATCAGAGCCAGTATTTGGTTCAGTCAATCCCCACGCACCTAGCCATTCGCAGGTAGCTAGTTTAGGTAGATATTTCTTTTTTTGCTCCTCATTTCCAAACATCATAATATGTCCAGAGCAAAGAGAATTATGTGCTGCCATGGAAAGGCCTACGGATGGGTCAAGTTTGGAGAGCTCCACGATGGCCGTTACATATTCCATGTATCCAAATCCAGAGCCTCCGTATTCGGTAGGGATCAATACGCCCATTAGGCCGAGTTCGCCTAGTTTTTTGAAAAGTTCCAAAGGAAAATGAGATCTGTCGTCCCAGTCTTTACGAAATGGGGTGATCTCTTTGGCTCCGAAATCACGAATCATCTGGGCGATCATTCGTTGATTTTCGTTTTGAGTGAAATTTAGCATAGGGATATTTGGGTTTACTATCGTTATTCAAACCCTAAGATTCGGAAATAGTTCGGATTCAACAAATCGCGTGATTCCGTAGTATATTTTTATTTTAATCCTTTATCGATCAAATAAATAAGTGTTTTCAGGATTGGTCATGGTATTCTGATCTCCATCGTGCTATTAGCAGCTTTAAATTGCATCTTGCGCTTGAAGAGTTTTTTGTTTTATTTCCCCTCAAATCACTGCTTTATGAGTAAATTCTACAGATTCGTGGGTATAACTGTCTTTCTTTTGACAAGTCAGCTACTTTCTGCCCAGACTACATACGAACTTTTAGACAGTCTAAAATCTGAACTTTCTAGCACTAAAGAACCGACGGATAGATCGCTCATCCTCTCCGAGCTGACTTGGTATTATGTGCCAGTTTCTCATGATACAGCGATCGCTTATGGCAAAGAAAATGTGGCCTTAGCATCCTCACTTGATGACCCTATTCTGCTCAGTCAAGCTTACAGCGACCTGGGCTATGCGTATATGGAAAAAGGAGAGCTGATAGACGCGAGGAATAATTATCAACATGCGCTGAACTTGCGATATGAGACTGGGGATTCTGTCAAAATCTACGGGACTATCACAAACCTAGGTTCTGTCTATCAGCGTGATTTTCAGTCCGATTCCGCAATGGTAAACTATCTCAAAGCACTTAGTTTTTTTGAGCGAACTGGCAATGAGCAAAACGTGGACTTCATTCGAAATAACATCGGGGTGATTTATTCGGAGTTAAAAAACTATACTAAAGCCCGCGATATTTTAGAAAAAGTAGCGGCATATCGGGAGGAAAATGAGGACTACTATAGTCTTGCGATGACTTACAATAACCTCGGAGCGATCTATCGCCACCTAGAGCAAGAGGAAAAGTCCGAAGAAGTGTATCTCAAAGCCCTTGATATTCTTACTGAATACGAAGACGTATATTATTTAGCGACGACTTACAATAACTTGGCTACACTTTATAATAGTCAGAAAAGAAGTCAGGCAGCTGTAGAATATGCGATGAAAGGCCTGGAATTGGCAGAGCAGGCTGGAGCCGCATATGATTATGCTTTGCTGGAATCCAACCTCGCCCAGTCCTATTCCGATCTTAAAGAATTTGAAACAGCTAGACAGTATTATCTTCAAGCAGTCTCTGGCTTCAAATCTCAAAATGCAGAGGAAGACATCATGACTATGTATTTGCTGATGTCGCCAGTATATGCAGCTCTTGATATGCCTGATAGCTCTGCTTACTACACCGATGCATACATTTCTTTGCTACGAAAGCTAAGTGAACAAGAAATCCTACAGCTGACATCTGATTTGGAAGCACGCTATCAGACAGAGAAAAAAGACAGGGAGCTGGCGGAAAAAGAATTAGCCATTCGTACCAAAAATCTACAACTATTTGGATCCTTAGCGCTTGCTTTGATTCTGGCGATCGTAGGGTATTTGCTTTATTCCCAGCAAAAACTAAAAAATCAGCAACTCAGACAGGAAGCTAAACTCAGATCAGCTTTAGGACAAATAGAAACTCAGAATAAACTGCAAGAGCAACGAATGCTCATTTCTCGGGATCTTCATGATAACATTGGTGCGCAACTCACTTTTATCATCTCTGCGATCGAAAACCTTAAGTACTTTGACCCGATCAAAGAGACGCTTACACATCGATATGACTCCATCGCGAACTTCACCAAACAGACCATCACGGAGCTCAGAGATACGATATGGGCGATGAACTCTGGGCATATCACCTTGGGTCAGCTTTCCGTCAGGATTTCAGATTACCTGGAGCGAGCTGACATTTCCACACGCGGAATTACCTTTGATTTTGAGGTGGAAAAAGGTTTGGATTTAGACTTTAGCATGGTTTCATCTGAAGGAATTCAGATTTATAGAATCGTGCAGGAAGCCATTCAGAATTCTCTCAAATATGCCTATCCCAGCCAGCTATATGTGGGTGTTTTTCAACAGCCAGATGGATTGGAATTCACAATTAAAGATAATGGGACGGGATTCGATGAGGCACAGGTCAAGGCAGGAAATGGCCTTTACAACATGCGGAAGCGGGCTGAGGAACTTGGTGGAAAGTTGGAGATTCAGTCACAGTCTGGAAAAGGAACAGCAGTCACGCTCAGATTGCCGAATAATTCTAACCAAACAGATGTGTAAGGAGTGAACTGGGTTTGGATATAGTCCATTTGCCGTATTACCTCCTGAATACCTAATGAGTAGTTTTGGAAAGATCTTTTTTCCTTATGCTCAATGGTCTCCTCCATTTTTGAAACTCACCTACTTGGGATTTTAATTCTGCTCGTGCTTGGCAGTATTGCCTTGTTGCATATCCTGTTGTTTCGTGAGTATGTCCGTCAAGATAGGATCCAAAAAAAGCGTTTAAAAGATATGGAGGGCTTGGTCCAAACTGAGATCAAACGCTCGCAAGGACTAAGCACTCAAGTAGGAAACCTCTCTCAAATCAAAGAAAAAACCCAAGACCAGCTTAATCTTATAAAGCTTCAAGTAGAGGCTATCAAGAAAGGATCAAAGAAGTAATTTGATTTTTTAGGATGTGGCTTTCATCTAGTGCATTTGTCGTATTTACCAGGAGCTGAGATAGGTGGATTTTTGAGTAATCAAAATCACTTATCATTATGAAAAACTCAAAACTATTTTTAGTTGCATGCTTGCTATTCGCAGGGCTTAGCTTTTCTTGCTCCGACGATGACGAACCCGAACTGGGAGACTGCAACACGGTATGTCAAAGTACTATCGCCAGCGGTGAATCAGCCGGCACAGTAGCGCCGTCAGTAGTAGGGAAATACACATTAACCATGCAGTATGCGACTGCAGAAAGTCCGTATCCTGATGGGACAGTTGGGGAATTTGAAGTATTTGCCAATAATACCCTCAGCGTGAAGATTGAAGGCAAGTGTGTGACACTCGGTAATCCTATCCAAAGTGGCACATCTGAGGTTACTTTCAAGGATAACTGCGTTTACAATCTCTTTTTCGGGGTGTCAGAGAAAAATGGTGGAGGACTGAACGAAATAAATATAGGCAAAGGCACAATGTTTCTAGGACAATTCCACGATTAGTAAAGCCAAATAGAAACTATCCAACCAAAAAAAGGCAGATCAATTCTAAGTGTCTGCCTTTTTTTATACTAATTTTTTTACCAGAAGAGCGGCCCCTTACCCAGGTATTTCTCAGCAATCGGTAGGTAGTAATCCTTCATGTCTTCCAGATCATACATTTTTGGAGACTTGGTATAAAGGTCATATTGATTGAAATCCAAAATCCACTCCTTGTATTGCGCATCTTGAGGAGCTTCAAACTGCGCGTAACTTCCGCCATTGTGCCAAGGATAAAACGAATGATAGCGAACCATCACCATACCTGCTTCAGGGATTGTGTTGGTAGGATGGTTTTTTAAAACTTGGTAAAAATACTCGTCGTGTCCCCAGGCTAACTGCAAGTTGTCTAGGCCGCAGCCTTTTTCGTAAATCCCCAGCTCTGTATTGTAGCGCGGATCTTTCATGTCAGGATTCAATTCGTTGAACTCAGGATATACGCAGGTGTCAGGCAATTTGGCCCCGACTACGAACACATCGCCGACCAAGCCCCACTGCTCTGCTTGGCTGGTGCCATCTTCATCGCTTCCGAATAAATACATCACTTTTCCCAGGTCATGAATCAAACCTACCAGCTGCATCCAGTCTGCACGATTATCAGCACGTAGCGCTTCTGCTGACTGGATTAGATGCTGCACATTGGGCAAGTCCAAGTCAGGATCACTTACATCGATTAGTGAATTGAGCTTTTCCATTGCATCCCAGAGATTCATGGGTTTGTCAAACGTGAGATATTTTTCCTTCATTTTTTGCACGTAGTCATACGTCTGATACATGCGCATTTTGCGGTAGTGTTCCTTCACAGCAGCTTTGACATCTACATGGTCATAGTTTCTGAATTCTTTTTCCGTAGTCTCCATAGTATTAAGCGATTGTACCTAAAATTACATAAATAATTACCGTGATCGCAATCAAGATCCAGCCTAGAGTTTTGGCATGTTTCCAAGGGGCGATGCTCAGTTTGCCAGAGTCCGCCATCACAAACGGCCCGGTGACCGGATACTTAGCAGATACCAAATGCATAACGATAAGGTTAAGCACAAACTCAATTCCCCAGATGTGGACAAAGTGAATATCTACCTTGAATACCAAATCCATCAAAATATAGAAGGCAAGCCCAAAGAGTAGTCCTGCTTTGGCTCCTGCAGCAGATACTTTGGGGAAAAAGAATCCGGCAATAATCACAGTGGCCATGGGGATAAAAAAGATGCCGTTCAGCTGTTGCAAAAGTTGGTAAAGTCCTGCAGGAGCATTGGCTACAAAAGGCGCAACAAGAATCGCTGCTAAAGCTAAAATCGCCGAAGTCCACTTTCCTATCCGAACGAGCTGCGTTTCCTTAGCGGCTTTGTTGATATAAACCTTGAAAATATCCAGACTGAAAATCGTCGCAGCACTATTCAGCGCACTGTTGAACGTACTCAAAATTGCTCCCATGATCACGGCTACAAAGAAGCCCGTCATCCAAGTGGGAAGTACCCGCTTGACCAATTCTGGATATACGCTGTCTTGAGAATCAAAAAACGAATCTCCGAAATAGTAGAACCCAATAATCCCTGGAAGCACAATCACCAACGGAATGAGGATTTTCAGAATTCCTGTAAACAAAAGCCCTTTTTGAGCTTCCTTCAAACTCACCGCGCCCAATGCTCGCTGCACGATGGATTGATGCATAGTCCAGAAGTAGAGCTGATTGATGATCAGGCCTGTAAATAGCACTTCGAAAGGCAGAATGGAATCTCTAGAGCCTGGCCCAATCGAAGGTTCTTTACTAATTACATTGAACTTCTCAGGAGCATTATTGAAAACTTTAGTCAGACCGGTAATAATATTTCCATCCCCAATATCCCAGAGTGCAAAAATCGGTACAAGTAAGCCTGCGATGAGCAAGCCAAAACCGTTGATGGTATCCGTATAGGCCACCATTTTGAGTCCTCCGAAAATTGCATAAACTGATCCGATTACACCCACCACAACTACCGTAAGCCAGATTCCTTCTGCCTGAGTAATTCCCAGCGTTTCCGATATCCCAAAGATAGATTCAATGTTGATTGCCCCAGTATAGAGTACGATAGGCAAAAGCGTCACGACAAAAGAGATGATCAATAGCAGGGAAATGAGCGCTTGCGTCATTTTATCAAAGCGCTTTTCCAAGAATTCAGGGATGGTGGTCAGCCCCATTCTCAGGTATTTTGGGATAAAATATAATGCGCCGATCACGAGCGCAATAGCCGAAGTGACTTCCCAAGCGATGATGATAGCCCCGTTTTTATAGGCTGAGCCATTCATTCCTACCAGATGCTCGGTAGAGATATTGGTGAGGAGCATGGATCCAGCGATGACTACTCCAGTGAGACTTCGACCTCCTAAGAAGTACCCGTCTTGAGTTTGAAGGTTTTGTTTGCGCAGCATCAAGGTAGAGTAGGCTGCTACAAAGCCAGTAAAGGCTAGAAAACTAAAAAGTGTGAGCACTGAGTTGGGATTTGGATGGGTTTGCTAATTGTATGATGGAAAATAGGGAATTAGAATGAGGGAGGCAATGGTTGTCTTTGATTGCGAGAGTAATAGAAGCGGTTATTGAACGGGTAGATAAATTAGGTGTCTGATTTTAACCGTAAGACTAGCTCTGAAGGAGCGTCACGCTTCATGACTGTGTAGTAAGTTCTGAGCAGGAGAATGCTTAGTTTTAAAGAGGCCAGAACGGGTGATACGGTGAAGTTTCGCCCCATTCGGGGCTTCCATATACATATTATGTTCTGATTACCCCCGGCTTTGCCGAGGGTCATGAATAATTTCAATCCTCCGGATCTTTTCGGAAAACTCTTATCATGACGGCTATATTTTAAATGGTTTTGCAAATGCTGCGTTGGGAATACGGAATTAAAAAAAGCATCACTATCAGAGGCAATTGGTTTTAAATCCATTTCTTCCATTGCCAAAGTATAGCTCCGAAGGAGGGTCACGATTTATGACTCTGTAGTAAGTACCGAGCAGGAGAATGCTTAGTTTTAAAGAGGCCAGAACGGGTGACACGTTGTAGTTTCGCCCCATTCGGGGCTTCCACACACCTATTATGTTCTGATTACCCCCGGCTTCGCCGAGGGTCATGAATGGTTTCAATCCTTCGGATCTTTTCGGAAAACGCTTATCATGACGGCTATATTTTAAATGGTTTTGCAAATCCTGCGATGGGAATACGGAATTAAAAAAAGCATCACTATCAGAGGCAATTGGTCGTAAATCCATTTCTTCCATTGCCAAAGCATAGCTCCGAAGGAGCGTCACGCTTCATGACTGTGTAGAAAGTACTGAGCAGGTGAATGCTTAGTTTTAAAGAGGCCAGAACGGGTGATACGTTGTAGTTTCGCCCCATTCGGGGCTTCCATATACATTATATTATGATTACCCCCGGCTTCGCCGAGGGTCATGAATGGTTTCAATCCTTCGGATCTTTTCGGAAAACTCTTATCATGACGGCTATATTTTAAATGGTTTTGCAAATGCTGCGATGAGAATACGGAATTAAAAAAAGCATCACTATCAGAGGCAAATGGTTTTAAATCCATTTCTTCCATTGCCAAAGTATAGCTCCGAAGGAGCGTCACGATTCATGACCCCGTACGCAGTGCGGGGTAAGGTAAACCTTGATTTTTTTTAGAGCCCCGAATGGGGCGAAACTTTGTCCTTCGGATTTCCATTTTATGAAGAACTTTTCCATTATCAGAGTATGTCTATTTATTCCACTATTAGTAAAATGGTTGAGTTTTGACATTTGAATGTCAGTTCAAAATTCAGATTTTAACTATGACGAATTCGCCACAAATAGAATTTCCTCAAATAGCAATCATTTCGTCTTAGCAGTAATACATTGAGCTGAGTATTCATGACTCTATTTTGGCAACTAGTTTCTTTTACTTTTCTTTAGTCGATAGAAAAGCCACATTATTTCCAATTCCCATGAAAATCTTCCCATTATTTCTCCTCGCATTTCTTTTCACCCTAGCATCTTTCGCCCAAGATATCACCGGTCAATGGAATGGCGTCTTGAAAGTAACCGGAGTGCAACTGAGGTTGGTATTCAATATCAAGAAATCCGAAACTGGTTACAGTGCCACCATGGATAGCCCAGATCAGGGAGCATTCGGGATTCCAGCAACTGCGGCGAGTTTTGAAGATGATAAGTTGAAAGTCGCGATCACCAACGCAAATATCACCTACGAAGGAACGCTGGGAGAGGACAACATCATCATCGGAGTTTTCAATCAAGGAGGACAATCTTTCCCTATGAACTTATCGAGAAAGGAGATAGCAAAACTGGGTTCAAATAGACCTCAGGAACCTAAAAAGCCTTTTCCTTATCGTTCGGAAGATGTGATTTTTGAAAATAGTCAAGCGGAAATTTTACTTGCAGGGACGCTCACCATGCCCGAAAAGGAAGGGACTTACCCGGCGGTAGTGCTGATCTCTGGATCTGGTCCACAGAATCGCGACGAGGAATTGATGGGGCACAAACCATTTCTGGTCTTGTCGGATTACCTCACCAAAAATGGGATTGCAGTCTTGCGCTTTGATGATCGGGGAACGGCAGCTTCTACAGGAAATTTTGCTGCGGCTACTTCGGTTGACTTTGCTACGGATGTAGCTTCGGCAGTGCAGTACTTGCAGGCTAGACCTGAGATCGACAAAAGTAAAATCGGTCTGATAGGTCATAGCGAAGGAGGAATCATCGCGCCGATGGTAGCTGGTGGTTCAGATGACATTGACTTTCTTGTGCTGCTGGCAGGAACAGGGATTCGCGGAGATGAATTGCTTCTCGCTCAGCAAAGACTGATCGGAGAAGTATCAGGCATGAGTCCTAATCAGTTGGAAGAAAGCGCGATGCTCAACCGAGGCATCTTCGATATCGTGCTCAAAGATCAGGGAACAGAAGAGTTGAAGGGAGACCTGCGAAATTACATGGCTCAGACGTATAGAAATATCCCAACAGCCAATTTGCCTAGCGGGATGACGGAGGGGAAATTTGTCGACGAGCAAATGGCTCAGATGGCTTCGCTGGCTACCCCGTGGATGCAGTATTTCATCAAGTACGATCCAGCTCCAGCCTTGGAGAAAGTGAGTTGTCCTGTATTGGCGATCAACGGAGAAAAGGACCTCCAAGTCCCAGCAAAAGAGAACTTGGAAGCGATAAAAGCTGCCTTAGCAAAAGGCGGAAACACCAAAGTGACGACAATGGAATTGCCAGGTTTGAACCACCTATTCCAAGAAGCTAAAACTGGCGCACCAAGCGAGTATGCTGAGATAGAGCAGACCTTCTCTCCAAAAGCGATGGAAGTGGTGTTGGAGTGGATTAAGGAGCGGGTGAGGTGATATATACTTTAGCTGTGGTTCAAGTCTCCTGAATTGAACCTAAGATATTGCAGTCTCCTGACTGCATTTTGTTAAGAGTTCTTATTTCCATTTCGTTTACGAAGTTCATTTTATGAAAATGATCTACGAAATAACAAGTTCGTCAGCGGTCTTCACCACCTCCCTCTTCCCCCTAAGCCCCACTTTCCACATGCCCTGTACCTCTACAGCGTAAGCGCCAAACTCAATAACCACTTTTCCACGCAATTTGTAAAAGCCCTTGCCCTGAAATGGAAATCGTTTCAGCGAAGGAGGGAAGTGAACCGTGTCCAGCCAGTCACCTTTTGGATCAAGAAAAGTCCCGAAAGCCATGTGCTCCCGGTTGATCGTGCGCACGTCTTTGGTCACGACCAACTGTCCAAGTACCTCTACATTTTTTCCCAGCAAGCTTGGAAGCTGCTCGGCGAAGACGGTTCCTTTGCCGTCATGCGCACAAAGCCGGAACATATCCGTCAGCGCAAAGCCCAACACATTGATCTCGTCCAGCGCATCTTCCAGTGGATAATCCGGGAAATCCGGTAGCGTGAAGTCCATTGCAGGTTCTCTGAAAAGGGCTGGAGAATCCGGAATAGCAGTCAGTCTCTTTTGGGCGAAGTTGGCTTTCCAGAGCAGTTTCTTTTTTCCCAAACCCGTAAATCCAAATGCTCCTACGCTGATCAGAATGTTCAGTTGCTCAGGTCCGGCATGTGTGCGCTCGATGAAATCCTCCAAACTCAGGTAAGCGCCATTGGCTTGCCTTTCCTCGAGAATGAAATCACAGAGCTTCTTCTCCAACTGCTGTATATGGATCAAACCTACAAAAACGTCCTCTCCACTGATGTTGGTGAGGTATTCGCTGCGATTGACACAGGGCGGATTTACTTTGGCTCCCGTGCGCTTGAGCTCATGGAAATAGAACTCTGTGCTGTAAAACCCTCCGAAATTATTAATCACGGCAACCATAAATTCCATGGGGAAGTAGGTCTTCAGGTACAGACTCTGATAGCTTTCCACCGCAAAGGAAGCTGAGTGCGCCTTGGAAAAGGAATACCCACCGAAGGACTCGATCTGCCTCCAGACTTCCGCTGCCACGCTATCCTCATGCCCAAGGGCTTTGCAGTTGGCGAAGAACTTTTCTCTGATCACATTGAATTGATTGTGCGATCTATACTTGCCGGACATGGCCCGGCGCAGGATATCCGCCTCGCCCATGTCCAAGCCGGCAAAGTGATGCGCAACTTTGATCACGTCCTCTTGATAGACCATCACACCGTAAGTTTCCTCCAATAGCTCCTTCATCTTGGGGTGGAGATAGACGATTTTTTTCGGATCGTGGAAGCGCTCGATGTACTGCTTCATCATGCCTGACTGTGACACGCCCGGGCGAATGATGGAACTCGCCGCCACTAGCCGGAGGTAGTCGTCGCATTTGAGTTTGGTGAGGAGCTGCCGCATGGCGGGACTTTCTATGTAAAAGCAACCTATGGTGTCCGCTTTTCGGATCTGGCTGGCAACCTTGGGATCACTCATAAATTCCTCTACTCGGTGAATGTCTATATCGATTCCCTTGTTTTGCTTCACCAGTCGGATCGCTTCCTTGATATGCCCAAGCCCGCGCTGGCTGAGAATATCCAATTTGAACAGGCCGATTTTTTCCGCCAGAAACATGTCGATCTGTGCCGTGCAAAAACCCTTGGGAGGCATCTCATTGACGGTGTACTGATAGATCGGTTTTTCGGAAATCAGCATTCCTCCAGGGTGGATGGATTGGTGATTGGGAAAATTCTCCAGCAGTTGTCCGTATTTCAGAATGGTGCGCTGGATTTTATCCTCGTTCATGGGCTGATCTTTGCCGCGCACGAGTTGGTCGATTTCTTCTTTTGGGAGGCCAAAAACTTTCCCCAGTTCACGGATGACTGCTCGCCGTTGGAAGGTACTGTACATTCCGAGTAGAGACACATGGTCTTTGCCGTAGCGCTTGAAAATATAATCGATGACCTCATCTCGGTCTTTCCAGGAGAAGTCCATGTCAAAATCCGGAGGGGAAGTTCGGTGGGGGTTGAGAAATCGCTCGAAGTACAAATCAAGTTTGATAGGGTCCACATCGGTTATTTTCAGGCAATAGGCCACGATGGAATTGGCACCGCTGCCTCGGCCCACGTAGTAAAAACCACGGTTTTGGGCATAGCGGACTACATCCCAGACGATGAGAAAGTAGGCGTTGAAATTCAGTTGATCGATGATCTTCAGTTCTTTGATCACCCGGGCTTTGGCCACAGGATTATTTCCGTAGCGATAGAGCAAACCTTCCATGGCAAGTTTCTCCAGCAGGACCCGATCGTCTTCCTTACTCGCGCTGTAATGCTTTTTATTTTTATCCGTATGGAGTTTAGTCTTTATGTCACAGCTATCTATCAGCTGAAGTGTGTTGCTGATCATGCCGGGAAAATTCCGGAAAGCACTCATCAGCGCCGCTTCCGGGATAAACATCTCGTCCGGAGCTGCGAAGTCTTTTTCCCCCAACTTACTGATCAGCGTATTCTTGCCAATGGCGCGCAGCAGGCGGTGGACGTTGAAGTAGGTTTTGTTTTGAAAAGTGACGGGATGGCGGATGATCCATTTCTTGGGAAAAGCTTCTACCTCCTGCTTTTTGACACGATTTAGCTCAGTTGCTAAGATGCCGATGAACTCATGTTCTTTTAAGCTTTGCGCAGCAAAACTCCCAAAAGGATAGATAATCAAAACCTCCGAAAAGCAAGTCGGTCGCTCAGGAAACGCCTTTTTTTCCTGTAAATGCTCAGAAAGAAAGCGGTTGATCTCCAGCAGTCCGGCATCACTTCTGGCCAGTAAGGTGTAGCAGAGAGAATCCTCATTTCGGATCTCTGCACCGATGAGAGGCTTGATGTTTTTTTCCCTACAGAAATCCACAAAGTCCCAGCAGTCCGCCGTGCTATTGATATTGCAGAGCCCAAGAGAACTGAGCCCTTGCTCGGCTGCGGCATCCACCAGCGCCTCGGTGCTGTAGGTTCCATACCGGTAGCTAAACCATGTTTTGCAATTGATAAACATACTAAGCGGGAGTAAGGGTGATAGCACGGGTGAGACTATTCTCTCCGTAGCGGTTTTTGATTCGGTCTATGGCTTGGTACAGACTCACTCCTTGCTCTGTGTCCTGGAAAAGGTCGATCTGCTGATTGCCCTGCACGAGATGGCTGACTTTCACGCCGATGAGGCGCACGAGCATCCGCTTTTCATAGAGCTTCGCAAAAAGCTCCTTAGCCCGCTGGAGTAGGATTTCGTCCGAACTGGTGTAAGAGATCACGCACTGACGACTGACGGTGTCGAAATTGGCATAGCGCAGCTTCACCGTAATGCAGCCGCAGAGCTTGTTTTTCTGACGCAGTTCGAAGCCTACCTTCTCCGTCATCCGCACGAGCTGGCTATGTAGAAATTTCATGTCTATGGTATCGGATTCGAAGGTATTTTCCGTGCCTATACTCTTCTGCTCGGTATAGGGGATGACAGGAGACTCGTCGATTCCATTGGCTTTACGGGAAAGGTCTATTCCCCACTTACCGAGTAGATTCTGCATCATCCGGGGAGGGATCTCACTGAGTAGGCGAATATTCTCCACCCCCATCCGCTCCAGCAGCGTGGAGGTCTTTTCTCCTATGCCGGGCATGCGTCTGATAGGAAGAGGTGCGAGGTAAGGTTTCTCTGTGCCAAAGGGGATGGTCGTCTGCCCGTTTGGTTTGGCATCATGGGTGGCCACTTTGGAGACGAGTTTGTTCACTGCCAAAGCACAGGAAATCGGCAAGCCCGACTCCCGGACGATCTTTTCCCGCAGTTCTTTGGTGAATTTCTCACAGCCAAAAAAGCGATCCATTCCCGTCATATCAATGTAAAACTCATCTATGGAGGCTTTTTCCATCAGTGGAACTTGCTCCTGAATCACCTCGGTGACCAGCCGCGAACTTTTGCTGTAGCTATCAAAATCCCCTTTGACGTAAAAGGCCGAAGGGCAAAGTCGCCGCGCCAGTTTCATCGGCATGGCAGAATGCACGCCGAATTTCCGCGCTTCGTAACTGCAGGAAGCTACCACCCCACGGTCGGAACTTCCGCCGATGATCACCGGCTTTCCCAACAAGGCAGTATTTTTCAACCGCTCCACGGACACAAAAAACGTGTCCAAATCCAAATGCACGATATGCCTTTCCATTTCTCAGATTCTTTCCTATATTTGATACTATTAATATCATTTTACTGTCACTAATTGTATCAATTAAAAATGGGATCTCAAAGCTTTTTCTGGTCTACTAATCTGAAATTTCTCAGAAAACGACGCAAATTGAGTCAGGACATGCTGGCCGAAAATCTTGGCATGACGCGCGCCAAGTTGAATGCACATGAAAATGGACATAGCAAATCGCCGGCAATTGAGGATTTGCTGCTGTGTGCGGATTACTTCAGGATGAGTGTGGATACGCTGCTTCGGGTGGATCTGTCCAAACTCAGCGAACTGAAAATTGCTGATCTGGAGGCTGGGAATGACGTTTTTCTGAGCGGGTCGAAAGTTCGGATCCTCGCTACGACGGTGAGCTCAAGTAATGAGGACAATATCGAGCTGGTGCCGATTAAGGCGAAAGCTGGATATCTGGGAGGTTTTGGAGATCCGGAGTATCTGAGCACGCTGCCTGTATTTTCACTTCCCAATTTACCCAAGGATAAAAAGTACCGCATGTTCCAAACGGAGGGAGACAGCATGCTGCCAATCGCGGATGGAGCCTATGTGATCGGGTCTTATTTATCCGAGTGGCGACTTGCCAAAGAGACTCCCTGCGTGGTGGTGACGGCAAGTGAAGGGCTGAGTTTTAAGATGCTGAGTTTTCAGGCCGAGGAGAGAAGCTTTTTGCTACGCTCGCTGAATCCTATTTACACGCCTTATGAAGTGCCGGCAGAGGAAATTCGGGAGATCTGGAAATTTGAATACTATATGAGTGATGAATTCCCGCAGGAGCCGCTGACGCTGCAGCAAGTGGGGATAGAGATCTCGGAGATTAACAGGAAGCTGGGGTTGTTGCAGGCAGGTAACCTTTGAGGTCTTTTTCAGACCTCGAAGGTTTTGGAGTAAAGCCTCCCGCAACGGCGCGGCGGCGCAGCGAAGCGGATTAACATTTGAAGTGCCTGCCTGTCGTAGGTAGGTTATCCCGAACGTAGAAGACTTCAGGACCTCCTCAAAGGTTTTGAATTCTGAAGGTTTGTTTCCCACGGCGGCGCAACGTATTTAACCTTTGATGTTTTTTTCGAACCTCGAAGGTTTTAGATTCTGATAATTTGTTTCTCGCGGCGACGCGACGGCGCAGCGTATTTAACTTTTGAGGTTTTGGAAACCCCCAAGGGTCAACCCCTATGTAAGCAACCCCATCCTTCTTAACAAACAGTAAAATCTTTACCTGTAAGCAAGCCTTGGGAGAAAAGTGCTAAATCAAATGACTGCTTAGCAATCTTGATCTTTTCTTATTCGGTTGCTCATTATTTAATAAATCAATCTTTTATCAAGAAGAATATAATAAAACAAACCCCAACAATTAAAGGTCCAATTTTACTTCTTAGAAACTTTGTCCCCATATTCTCTTTTTGGTACAAAAAGTAAATATAGCCTTGGATTAAAACTCCAAAAAACAAGATGCATAATGCAATAGGAATAGACCTTATTATCAATGCACAAAAGATCACCGCAACAGCTATTACTATCGAAAACTGTTCTAATCGTTTTATATTTTTCATAGTACCTCGTAAGTTTTACAGGTTTCAAAATCATCATTTGCAAGCTCAATACAGACTAGTTCGCCTAACCACATACTTAAACCACAGCCCAAAGCTGGAAGTATAGTCGGTGATAATAGACCGCATGCTCCAGCAGCTATCAAGGCTCCATTTCTGCATGCTTTTAGACTGTTGTCTAAATATTCTTCACATGGGCCACGTCTGGAATTTTCATATTCAGAATTCTTAGGTGACTCGAACTTGAACCTAATATATGCTAGCATAATTTATACAACCAAGTTTTAGGTTGAAATCATTCGAAAGATTTAGTTAAAAAGCTGATAATCAGGTCTTTTATTTTTAGTACATGGTAAAATTAGATTTATAACCCGCTATAATTCAATTAATTATCGTTACTCAATTAGTTGACTCCAAACTGCTTATTTTTACATTTGAAAAACTTTGAATAGGAAAAGCTACAGTTTTTTTGATAGCGCCGCACTCTAATGGTTTTGAATCAGTGGAGTCTTATTAATACTATTTACTGCTTATAAGATTCTACAAAGTATGTCTCCCGTAGTGTGTCTATCTCCAAGGCGAGTAGGCGCATTTTTTTTAGGATAGTCTTTGCCTTATCGATCATGCCGTTAGCACTCGTTGGTTGCAACTTTCATCGTAAACTTAGAATTGCATTCTGGGCTTTTACAGGCCTTGCCTTTGGCAAGGGACTTTGTGCCAACGGCACAACCGATACTAGCCCCGAATACAGCGAAGTGAAATTCGGGTATGCGAGTCAAAATATGAATCTCAGTACCAAGGGCACCATCCATGAAAAAATGAAAATCTCCCGTCTTCTAAAGCTGTACAGGAGACCCTAAGGCGCAAATTAATTGGTCAAATTATGATTGCGTTCTCTGTGTCATCCTCTGTGAAATTTGTGGTAAAAAAATCTCCCACTAATGTCACGATCCCAATCGAAATATAAATACCTCAAATTTCCCTAGTTTTGCGCATGTATTCTCGCCGCTCATTCACTTGCTAATTTTTACGATTCATTTTGTCCAAATCACCCGCCTCCCAATCTCTTCTCATCACCGGAATTATCCTGATTTCGATTAATCTGCGCACATCGATTGCCTCGGTTGGGCCCCTGATTCCATTTATCAGGGAGGATTTAGGTTTGTCCAATGGCTTGGCTGGATTTCTCACCACGCTTCCCTTATTGACTTTTGCCACCTTTTCGCTTTTTGCCCCTGGGATAGGAAAGCGGCTTGGAATGGGGAGGGCTGTTTTTCTAGGGATAGGAATTCTGGCTGCGGGAGTGATTCTACGTGTGTTGGGAGGAATTGAATTGCTACTCTTGGGGACAGCGCTTACGGGAATTGGGATCGTGATAGCAAATGTGCTGTTGATTCCTCTTATCAAAGTCAGGCTTCCTGAGAAGTTAGGTTTGATGACGGCGCTTTTTGCTACGATGATGTCGCTTTTTGCAGCAATCGCTATAGGCATGAGTGTGCCACTGGCGGTGGACTGGAATCTGGGCTGGAGAGGATCTCTGGCTTTCTGGGCGGTATTTATGGTGCTAGCGATGATCGTGTGGATTCCGCAGCTGCAGCGACCGAAGGCTAATCTTCATGAAGTGACTGATCCTGCCAAAAACGTCTGGAAATCCAAGTTGGCCTGGCAGATCACGATTTTCATGGGCTGTCAATCGGTGATGTATTTCACCGTGGTGACTTGGCTGCCAGATATGTTGATTTTCCGCGGTTGGACACCGGCACAGGCTGGTTTAGTATCTTCTGTGATGCAGGTAGTCTCTTTGTTGGGATCTTATTTTGCGCCCAATATTCTAATCAAACTCAAGGAGCAAAGTGGCGTGGTGCTGGCAGTGGGCATTGCCTATGTCTTGGGTTATTTGGGTTTGTTTATAGAAAATGAACTCGTCACTTATCTTTCGCTCGGGCTGGTGGGAATCTGTATGGGATCGAGTTTGAGTATAGCTTATACGCTGATCGCATTGCGCACGGCTGAGGATCAGACTACTGCCAAACTTTCTGCCATGGTACAGTCTTCTGGGTATTATTTGGCAGCTCTAGGGCCTTTGCTTTTTGGGGTTTCTCTCGATCTATTTGACAACTGGAATGTGCTGATTTACTTCTTGTTGTTCTTCGCCTTGGCCTTTACTTTTTTTGGCATTCCTGCCGGGAGAGCCCGCAAAATCTAATTCCAAATTTTCTTTCGCCCTCTTAGGAATAGGGTGTAATTTTGTGGGTTCAATCTGAATCCTGATCTCATGCAAGAATTCTTTCATACCCTAGGCGTTTCTGAACAATTATTCGATTATCTGATTATGCCCTTGCTCATCTTTTGTGCTAGGGTAGGCGATGTGTCTATCAATACCCTGAGGATCATGTTTATGATGAATGGGAAAAAGAACATTGCTCCCTTTCTAGGCTTTTTTGAGGCTTTGATTTGGTTGCTTGCCATTGGTCAGATTTTTCAGAATATCGATAATCCACTTTCCTACCTTGCCTATGCAGGTGGCTTTGGTATGGGGACTTTTGTAGGAATGTACTTTGAGGAGAAATTGGCTCTTGGACGAGTACTGGTACGAGTGATCACGCCTCAGCCTCTTCCTGAGTTGATTGAATACATGAAGGAGCGGGATTTTCGCTTTACCAACGTAGGTGGAGAGGGAAGATTCGGTAAGGTGAATCTGCTCTTTACGGTGATGAAAAGAGACAATCTGAAGGAATTTGTGGACAATGTCAAGCGTATAGATGAGAAGGCATTTTACACCATTGAAAGTGTGAAGCGAGTATCTGAGGATGATCTGAATGTGATGGATGACAAGCCTCGCTTCAATATGAACTTCTTTAGTAAGGCACGAACCTAATGGCCAATTCCTGGTTCCAGTTTCAGCAATTCAGAGTTAATCAAGAGCACTGTGCGATGAAAATCAGCACAGATGCGGTGATGCTGGGAGCATTGGCAGAAGTTGAATCACCGCGACAAATCTTGGATGTAGGCACAGGCACTGGAGTGATTGCCTTGATGCTGGCACAGCGCTTCGCTGACGCAAAAATCCAAGCAGTAGAGATTGATTCACAGGCTGCTTCTCAGGCGTTGGATAATTTTCGCACGAACGTTTTTTCGCGTCGGATGGAACTTTGGGAGGGGAGATTTCAGGATTTTCAGCCTTCGCGACAATACGATCTCATCGTCAGCAACCCGCCCTACTTTCCCGATCACTTGAAATCCTCTGATGCGCAGCGAAATCTGGCATTGCATACTGACGAGCTTTCATTTGATGATTTATTGGAAAAAGTGGAAGTGCTATTGACGGAGGCTGGGATGTTCTGGCTTATTCTTCCGCCACGGCAAATGCAGGATTTTGAGCAAAAGGCTGAGAAGAAAGGAATGTTTTTAGCCACAAAATTCACACTTCAAGACAAACCCGGAAAGCGAATTCAGCGGGAGATTTGTGCCTTTTCTAGATCTGAAAAAGAGTTTAATTCCACTCCCATTTTTATCAAAAATGAAGACGAAACCCCGCACGCTAGCTACGCGAGTGTGGTATCTGGTTTTTTACTGGGCTTCACTTCCTAAGCTGTTTTTTATCGAAACCCTTAGTAACTATAAAATACGCAAAGAATGCACAAAGGGCGAAGTTGTCCTGCTTCTCCAGAAGCTGGACGAAACAGGCGCACCGGTCATCGGACATCGGTCATCCTGACTTTCAACCAAAGGGATAAGGTCACCTGCACAATTTCAGATTTTTAAACCACCCTTTCCTCTTCCTCAAACCGAATTCCTCGTCTGCCCAACTCGTCCAAAATAGGATTGTAAATTTCAGGGAGAACTGGGACGTGGAGGCCTGTTAGGTTGATTTTTCCATCTAGAAATGAATCAACAGCTATGGCGAGCGGAAGTCCCACGGTCTTGGCCATCGCCGTGTAGCTTGCGTCTTCGCCAAAGCTTACTAAGCTAGATTTGATTTCTTTGGTACCTTCTGCAGTTTTGATTTCGAACAAATGCTGCATCACGATCATGTCTTTGTCTTCCGGATGAAGGGTCCAGTTTTTTTCCAAAATAGCCTGTAGAATCGCCGCCGGAGAGCCGTTGACTTTTGGCAGTACCTCATCTCCGAAAAAGCCCAGCCACTGGATTTTTTCCCATGTAGGAAAATCAAAGTCCGGAATCAGGTTGCCGAGCTTTTCTTCTACGGTAAGTTCTGGATCGTAAGCTAAAAATGAGTTGAGGAACTGCTTCAGCGTAGTGCCTTCTTTTAGGTTCATCTGAAAGCTATCATCGCACATGCCGAGCTGCACGAAGACATTCCAAGCTTTGCAATACCCATCTCTTCGCAGCGTCCCGCGGAGCATGGTGTCAATATTTTCCAATCTATATACTTTTCTGTAGCTAAGCGAATCCCGATTGGGATACCCATCAAAGTCTCCTAATCCAGGGAACTGAATCGTTTCGAGGCGGTTGAAAAGTTGATGGTAGGGCACAAACTTCAAGTCGCCTTTTTCTATGTAGCGGGAGGTTCCCTGTCCTGCGAGTACCACATTCCTAGGGTTCCAGGTGAATTTGTATTTCCAGGGATTGTCCTCAGATTCTGGCGCGAGGAGTCCGCCGCAATAGGATTTGAAAGAGGTGATTTCCTCACCGTTAGCTTTGGCTCTGTTGATGATTTGCATGGCAGACATGTGATCTATCCCTGGATCCAGTCCGCATTCATTGAGGAAAAAGAGACCCTTTTGCTCGATCTCGGATTTCATTTCCCGCATTTGATCCGATTCGTAGGAAGCAGAGAAAAAGTGCTTACCATACTTCAGGCAATCCTTCGCCACGATAGGATGCATAAAAGCCGGGAGCATGGAGATTACCACATCAGCCTCTTGGATCAGGGACTGTCGGTCCTTTATGTTTTCAATATTCAACTGTCGTGCTTGTGTATGGGGTTGATTTTTAAGCTTTTGCTGAGCAGAAGCTAAGTCGATATCTGCCAAGATCAGTTGGCGGTCCTTCGCTTGGCAGTTTTCCGCCAGGAAATCAATCAGAAAAATGGCGGATTTCCCGCCACCTAAAATCAAAATGGTATGCATGTTATCTTGAGTTGCTAGGTCTAAAATGGAGAATATATTTAAGGGTAAAAAATTGAGACAAGAATATTAAAAGGAACAATTTACTACCTTGATCGTTAGGAAAACTCCAATTAGAGATAGATGAGCAAGAAAATAAAAATAGAAGCGGAGTTTGAAGAACTAGCTTGGGAGGAACTCGATATCAAGGAGCAGCAGCTCATGATGCGGGCAAGGAAAGTGTCTGAAAAGGCCTATGCGCCTTATTCTGAGTTTCATGTAGGAGCAGCTGTCCGACTCGAATCTGGAGAGATCTTGCAATCCAGCAATCAGGAAAATGTGAGTTTCCCGGTGGGGGTTTGTGCAGAGCGATTGGTGTTGGGCTATGCAGGAGCAAATTTTCCGGATCAGGCAGTCACAGACATTGCCATCGTGGCGCGGAGAAAAGGAGATGAAGTTTGGGCAGGCGTATCACCTTGTGGACTTTGCCGGCAGACGATCAATGAAACAGAGATGAGATTCAATCAACCTATTTCTATTTTGATTCAGAATCCGGATGGAAGCATACTTCGATTTCCTGGCATTCAAACGCTTTTGCCGTTTAAGTTTGACGATTTGAACGGGTAGGGTTTTGAAGAAAAGCATCAAATTTCAGTATCAAGCGCAGTATTCGATTTCCCATGAGCCAACTTTCGAGGAAAAAGAAATTTGGCTGGTTTTGCATGGTTATGGACAATTGGCGGAGTTTTTCATTAGAAAATTCCAAGGGTTTGATTCTCCCGATCGACTTTTCATCGCGCCTGAAGCGACGAATTACGGCTACCTGACTGGTTTTTCTGGAAGAGTTGGGGCCAACTGGATGACCAAGCATGAACGGGAACTGGCTATTGAAAATAACCACCGCTTTCTAGATCAGCTGATGGAGGATTTGCTTTCGAAGTATCAAAATAGACCAATAATCAATGTGTTGGGATTCTCTCAGGGTGGGGCGACGGCTACACGCTGGGCAAGTCGCTGGTCTGGCGAGGTGAATCATTTGGTGCTCTGGGCAGGAGGTTTTGCGCAGGACATGGTATTGGAAGCTGCGATAGAAAAATTTTCCAGGACAAAGTTTACCCTTGTTATTGGAAATCAAGATGAATTTGTCACTCCCGAAAGTATTGAAATTCAGCAGGAATTAACCAAAAAACTGGGCAAGGATGTGAAAGAACTCACTTTTGATGGAGGTCATACGGTGGAAGTTGAAATGCTTTCGAGAATTCTTGATTCAAATAAGTAAATCCAATTATATTGGTGCTTCAATTGCTTATTTACTGATTGAATTTGATCACAAGTTGTCTTTAATTACTTTTCGAAAAATTTTGTAAACCATCAATGCTTTCCCTCACTGACAAGGAGATAGACCTTATCTCCACCCAATTACTCAAAGGAATGATCTGCTTCTATCAGATCGACAAGAAAAAAATTCATCACATGCCGGATGACGAGGATTATTACAATTACGATCTGACACCTGATGAAGAGGATATACTGGACGAAATTGAGGAAAACCCGGACAATTACGCCGAGTTTACCCAGATGGAGCCAGCTCAGGAGCATCAGATGATGCAGGATTTTATTGACCGTCGTGTCAAAGAAAAAAATCTAGCCGATGATTTGGTGAGTTCGCTGACCAAACCAAAAGCCAACACAGCATTCAAGTTTTTGATCGAGGACTCCAAGTACAAAAAGGACTGGATAGAATTCCGAACCGAAAAGTACCAGGACTGGATCAAGGAGCAGGTGGATAGTTTCAACTATACCGAAGGTTAAGACATGTATAGCCGTTCAGCTTTGGGCGGCTTTTTTTTTGCTTTTAACCGCGGTGATCACGGAGGTTTCGCAGAGGGCACAGTTATCCTACTTCTCCAGAAGCAGGACTTAGGGTGTTCATTTATGGTCTTCTATTCTTTATTCAAAAAGAAGGAGAGATTTGGAAGGAACTTGTAATCCTAAATAAGGACTCAAAAGTAGCGCGAAAAATAAAAGTAAGTGCAGATATAAATGGTCACCTTATGACTCCCATAGGTTTGGAAAATGATACTATATTATTTATTAGCTATGCGTTGTACCTTGTTCGAAATAGACAAAACCTGAATCTCTCTAAAGAAGCTTTATCAATAATTGAAACCGTTAAAGAGGAAGATAATCCAGCTATACTCTATGCGAAAATCCCTAACCTATAGTACCCTTGTTTTACTCGTAGTGGTAGTTTCTATCAGTTGTACAAGTTCTGGCAGTAGTCAGGAAGAGTATATTCCTATGCATCATACAGATCGTGTGAAGGAGATCAGAGTTCCTGAAACTATACGTGATTCACCCAATACATCTGCCAGATATCAGGTAGTTACTTATACTAAAGGAATTGGTAAGTGGTCATCCTTACACCATCCTTGGGAAGAGAGTCATGTGAAGCATCCAGAATTTGAATATATTTTTTATTATGCAGGTAAGGTACTATTAAATTAAAAGAGTGGATGTCATCAAGTCAATTTCCATATCCTTTGTTATTAGATATTGAGGGAGAGTTTGGAGAAGGAAATATCAGAGATAAGGCGATAACAAGTATTTCATTTGTGGTGAAAGACGGTGATATCATTACCTTTTCCGGTCCGATTAGCAAGAATTTTGATAAAATAGCCTCAGATCTTTCTGCTGAAAAATGACTTGTTTGATGAGGTGAAGGTAGTCCACGTCCTAATCTTTTCCCTTCACCGCTTTCTAAGGGTTTAGTCGTTCAGGGATTTTTTGCTTTGGTGATAGCGTGCTATTTCATGATTTTTTCCTACTTTAAATGAATGCTACACTCTCCCCAATTTTCCATAAGAAATACCCTTGAGCCAGGAGATCTTGGACAGGTGGCGGCATTGCATGGGAAAGTCTATGCCGAGGAACATGACTTTGGGCTTGGCTTCGAAGCTTATGTGATGGAAAGTTTGCTGGAATTCTATCGCGCGTACAATCCCAAAATAGATAGAGTTTGGGTGGTGGAGAGTGCAGGGAAGATGGTAGGCTTTGTGTTACTGATGCATAGACCCTCAAACCGTGCGCAGCTAAGGTATTTTATCTTGGAAAAAGAATTTCGTGGTCAAGGCATTGGAAGCATATTGATAAACGAGTGGATAGAGTTCTATCAAGATCGCAAGTACGAAGGTGCCTATTTATATACCAGTACGGGCATGGACGCAGCGGCGAGTTTGTATGAAAAAATGGGATTTAAGAAAATCAGCGAGATGAAATCAAGGACTTATGGAGTACCCTTATTAGAGCAATATTATGAGTTGATTCCCCACCAGAAAAAGTAAAATTTCAACAAAATATCTTATAACCTTAACTCTATCTTTTTATGACTTCACAATCATTAAAATCAATTAAAAATGCAATATCACACTGGTATTTAATTACCATAATAGGTGTGATTTTTATTCTTTTGGGGATATGGGTATTCCGTACTCCATTGGCTTCCTACCTAGTTTTAGCTACTTTTTTTAGTATCTCCTTCCTGCTTTCGGGTATTGCGGAGATTTCTTTTGCTTTGGGAAACAGAGACAACATTGACAATTGGGGCTGGTTTCTGGCTTCTGGGATTTTCAGTGCTATGATAGGAATTCTTCTGCTGTCCAATCCGGCTTTGTCTATGGTCACACTTCCCCTTTATGTAGGTTTTGGGGTGATGTTTCGCTCGGTAGCTGGGATTAGTTTTGCGCTCAGTATGAAAGATCACGGGGATGAATATCAATCACTACTCTGGATGAGCATAATAGGAGTTATTTTGTCCTTTTTATTGATTTGGAATCCAGCAGTAGTAGGCTTGACTTTGGTCTCCCTCACAGCTATCACCTTCATTCTTTTGGGAGTTGGAGCCATTTGGTTTTCATTGAAGTTGAAAAAGCTGCATAATATCCCAGGTAACCTGAGGGAACGAGAAAGATAAATAAGAACAGTTTGTAAGTGGTGAGTAGTCCTCAATAAACAACTTGCCACTTACACTTTATACTGCCTATATATTTCTAATAATCTTCAGCGTCTCCGCAATTTTTTGCTCCAATAAATCATATTGTTGATTCTTGATCCAATCTTTTTTGAAAAGCTGGGATCCCATTCCCACGCAGTACACCCCAGCATCAAACCATTCTTTCAGGTTTTCTTCGGTAGGTTCCACTCCGCCGGTTGGCATGATATGTAGCTCTGGATAGACAGACTTAGCAGCTGCGACAAATGCCGAACCTACCACATTTCCCGGGAAAGCTTTCACCAGGGTAGCACCAAGCTTTTTCGCCTGAAAAATCTCAGACATGGTAGCACAACCTGGAATCCAGAATGCATTCTTGGAATTGCAATGCACGGCTAATTCTGGGATCAATGCAGGGGAAACAATAAAGTCTGCTCCTGCTTCAAGGAATGCATTAGCATCCTTAATGGTGAAAATAGTGCCAATTCCCATGACCATGTCTTCATATTTTGATGCATACTCACAGAGTTCTTTGAAAACTTCCAAGGAGTTTGTCGCTCTGTTGGTGAATTCAAACACGCGAATTCCTGCGCTATATGAAGCATCCAGAACGCCTTTGGCTATTTCAATATCCTCATGATTGAATACAGGAATCATCCCTGTTTCGCTCATGGCTTTTAACATCTCACTGTTTGAAAATTTCATGTGTTTATAGTTGATTTTTTATGGTCACATGGAATCTTTAACGATTAAAATCATCATTGCCCCGTGTGTATTAAGGATGATTTTTATCATGTAGATTTCATTCTTCTGATCATCGTAAAAGTTTACCTACATTTTTTCCTTCCACTAGCTGATTGACCTCTTCAATAGAGACATAGTTGGCATCGCCTGGAATCGAGTGCTTCAATACTGAAGCCGCCACTGCAAAATCTAGCGCTTGCTGATCATCCAAATGCAGCAATCCGTAAATCAATCCAGCCATATACGCATCACCGCCACCTATTCTATCCACGATGTGTGTCATTTCGTAGGTTTTGGATTCTAGCATAGCCTGCCCATTCCATAGGACGCCGTTCAGGTCATTGGCTGAGGCAGAGATAGAATCCCGGTGGGTAGTAGATACATACTTCAGGGCAGGGCACATGCTTTTGGCTTTTTCACAAGCTTGCAAATAGTCTGTCTCGGTGATTCCCATGCAGTTTTCGAAGTCTGTCAAGCCCGCAATTATGAGATGCGATGGCTCGATCAGCTCTGGCATAATGTCTAATGGCTCTTTGCCATATTGCCATAGATTCCGACGGTAATTGATGTCAGCACTGATTTTTACCCCTAGCTTTGAAGCAGCTTTTACGGCAGCTAAGCACAGGTCTGCGGCAGACTGAGATACTGCAGGCGTGATGCCTGTCCAGTGAAACCAATCGGCACCTTCGAATATTTTTTCCCAGTCAAAATCTTTCACATTGACCTTGGCAAAAGCTGAATCGAAGCGATCGTAAATGATTTTGGAAGAGCGCTGCATGGCGCCATTTTCCACAAAATATACCCCCATTCTACCTTCATTATAGCGAATGAAAGAAGTATCGACTCCAGAAAAACGAAGCGTATTTACAGCAGCTTTGCCAATGTCGTGATCGGGAAAGGAGGTGATGTGAGCAGCTGACAAGCCCCAGTATGCAAGGGAAACAGCTACATTTGCCTCTGCTCCGCCATAATTTACCTCATAAGATTGGGTTTTGATGAAGCGCTCATAGCCAGGTGTGGAGAGCCTAAGCATGATCTCACCCAGTGTGATTATTCTTTTATTCATCGCGTGGGATGTTTTACGATTTGTGGATTTATCAAAAAAAGGAGGGGAAATAAAACCACTCTTGTCCTTTATGATTAGACAATAATAGATGTCAATAATTGGTTAACAAATAATTCTCATTCATTTTTTTTGCTAAAAACGAAATTTTACCCAGTTAAAATTGCTGGATATTCAAAAGTAGTTTTGGATTTCTTTGGCATTTTACCATGCCTCTTCCGAATATTTTTTTAATTTTGCCCTAATTTGGACTTAAGCAAAACTTTACCATCAATCCCTCTCTCTAATGCCGAAAGATAGCAGCATCAAGCACGTTCTCATCATTGGTTCAGGTCCCATCGTTATTGGTCAAGCTTGCGAATTTGATTACGCAGGTTCCCAAGCTTCCAGGTCTCTTCGTGAAGAAGGCATCACTGTGACGCTGATCAATTCTAATCCTGCAACGATCATGACCGATCCGGTCACAGCAGATAATGTGTATTTGCTTCCTTTGGAGAAAAAATCCATCGTTCAAATCCTAAAAGATCATCCGGATATCGATGCAGTTCTTCCTACTATGGGTGGGCAAACGGCCTTGAACCTGGCGATTGACTGCGAAAAGGGCGGTGTTTGGAATAAATATGGGGTGAAAATGATCGGTGTGGACATCGATGCCATTGACACCGCAGAAAACAGAGAGAAATTCAAAGCGCTGATGGAAAAAATCGGCGTAGGCGTCTGTAAAGGTGGTACCGCCACTTCTTTCCTACAGGGAAAGGAAATCGCGCAAGAAATTGGTTTTCCGTTGATCATCAGAGCTTCCTATACCTTAGGTGGAGCAGGAGGAGCGTTTGTAGAAAAAGAGGAAGAATTCGAAGCGGCTCTCGTAGCAGGACTTCAAGCCTCTCCAGTTCATGAAGTATTGATCGAGCAAAGTATCATCGGCTGGAAAGAATATGAGCTGGAAGTGATGCGTGATAATATCGGCAACATGATCGTGATCTGTTCTATCGAGAATTTTGATCCGATGGGAGTGCATACGGGAGATTCTATCACGGTGGCTCCTGCGATGACCTTGCCAGATACGACATATCAGCGCATGAGGAATTTTGCGATCACGATGATGAATAGCATCGGCACCTTTGCCGGCGGCTGTAACGTCCAGTTTTCTGTGAGTCCAGATAACTCTGAGATCATCGGTATTGAGATCAATCCACGCGTGTCCCGTTCTTCGGCTTTGGCTTCCAAAGCGACTGGTTACCCGATCGCGAAAGTAGCAGCTAAATTAGCCATAGGATATAATTTGGATGAGTTGAAAAACTCAATTACAGGAACAACCTCGGCATTTTTTGAGCCTTCCATAGATTATGTGATTGTGAAAGTGCCTCGTTGGAACTTCGATAAATTCAAAGGCGCTGACAGAAGATTGGGCTTGTCCATGAAGTCAGTAGGTGAGGTGATGGGAATAGGAAGAAATTTCCAAGAAGCACTTCAGAAAGCCTGTCAATCTCTGGAAATCAAGAGAAATGGTCTCGGGGCAGATGGAAAAGAATTGAGGAATCAAGAAGAGATCCTGTACTCCCTGGCTAACCCTAGCTGGAACAGATTGTTCCATGTGTATGATGCATTTAAGCTTGGTATTTCTTTCCGAACGATACAGGAATTGACCAAGATCGACAAGTGGTTCTTGAAGCAAATCGAACAATTGATTCACCTAGAAAGAGAAATCGAGAAATATAAAATAGATACTATTCCGTTTGAGATGATGGATCTGGCTAAGCGAAAGGGCTACGCAGACCGTCAAATAGCACATTTGCTGGATTGCATGGAAAGCGAAGTTTTCGACAAGCGCTACACCGAAATGGGCATCAAGCGAGTATATAAGTTGGTAGATACCTGCGCAGCAGAATTCGAAGCGAAGACTCCGTATTACTACTCATCTTTTGGCTCCGAAAATGAATCGATAAGCTCTGACCGTAAAAAGGTCGTTGTCCTTGGTTCTGGTCCAAATCGTGTTGGTCAAGGAATTGAATTCGATTACTCTTGCGTACATGGGGTGCTAGCAGCCAAGGAATGTGGCTATGAGACGATCATGATCAACTGTAATCCTGAGACCGTTTCTACGGATTTTGATATTGCAGATAAGTTGTATTTCGAGCCGGTATTCTGGGAGCATATTTACGAGATTATTCTTCATGAGAAGCCTGAAGGCGTGATAGTCCAATTGGGCGGTCAGACTGCCTTGAAGCTTGCCGAAAAGCTGGATAAATACGGAATTAAGATCATCGGAACTAGTTTCGAAGCATTGGACCTGGCAGAAGACAGAGGGAGATTCTCTAGTCTTTTGAAAGAATTGAATGTGCCGTATCCTGAGTTTGGGACAATACATAATACTGACGAAGCGCTTGAGCTTTGTAAGACGATTGGTTTCCCACTGTTGGTTCGTCCAAGTTATGTATTGGGCGGGCAAGGGATGAAAATCGTGATCAACGAGAAGGAACTGGAGCAACACGTAGTGGATGTGTTGAGAGATATTCCTAACAATGAGATTTTGCTGGATCACTTTCTGGAAGGTGCTATAGAAGCTGAAGCTGATGCAATCTGTGATGGGGAGAATGTCTATATCATCGGAATCATGCAGCACATCGAGCCGGCTGGTATTCACTCAGGAGACTCTTACGCAGTGCTTCCTCCTTACAACTTGGGAGATTTGGTGATTCGTCAGATTGAAACTTTCACGGAGAAGATTGCCTTGGCGTTGAAAACCGTAGGCTTGATCAACATACAGTTTGCGATCAAAAATGACAAGGTTTATATCATCGAGGCAAATCCAAGAGCTTCACGTACAGTTCCATTTATTTGCAAAGCTTACCGGGAACCTTATGTCAACTACGCCGTAAAGGTGATGCTAGGGGAGAAAAAAGTGACTGACTTTGAATTCAAGCCTTACAAAAAGGGTTATGCTATTAAGGAACCAGTTTTTTCTTTCCATAAATTCCCAAAAGTAAACAAAGAATTGGGGCCTGAAATGAAATCCACCGGTGAAGCGATTTACTTTATCGAAGATCTGATGGATGACTACTTCCTCAAAATATACGCGGAGCGAAATCTGTATTTGAGTAGATAATAAAAGCTGAAGTCTTAATTCTAAAAGCTGAATAGGGAAAATTAAATTGAATAAGGAATAAACTATTAACCTATTGTGTGGAAATTTCTTGTAATAGTACTCGGAGTTGGTTGGCTACTTGGCCAGCTGATCCGATATTTTCTGAGAAGCAAATTGGCCAAATTTGCACAACATGTGAATGAAGTAGCCAAGGAAGCGGAACGAGAGCAAAGGAAGCGTTCTCAGACTACCAAGGATGGGGTTCATGTGGATATTATACCCGAAAAATATGCTGAAAAAAGGCAAAAAGA
Organism: Algoriphagus sp.; assembly: GCF_039969895.1. Taxonomy (GTDB): domain Bacteria; phylum Bacteroidota; class Bacteroidia; order Cytophagales; family Cyclobacteriaceae; genus Algoriphagus. The sequence continues at coordinate 52,064 of NZ_JBDVMZ010000008.1, read as the reverse complement.
TATAAGAGGCGGAGAATACGTCGATTATGAAGAAGTGAAGGAGTAATCCTTCACTTTTTTTATTCTTCTTTTACCGCAGAGGTTACACTGAGAGCACAATTTTAACAGTTGCCCTACTTCTCCGGAAGCTGGACTAATTAGCTGATTTTTATAGGGTCAAAATTGATCCTAGAAAGCGATTAGAAATTTGTTATCTTAAATCCATTCACTTTTCCTGAGGGAAAAAGCTTTTTAACTTCTGCTTTCTTCGGCTGGACTTCTCGGATTACCTCGAAAATTCTCGCTGGAATATCTTTTGAGCTTCACTCATTAAACAAGCATTTAATCGACTTGACTTTTAGGTAAATCTCTTTTATAGAAAAACACGTAAAAAACAGTTAAACAAAGCATAGATGAAAAGATCACTAAAGAGATCGTTGAAAAATAAAATCGCCAAGCTTCATTTGTACCAAGGTAATTGACCGCGTTTTTTGTTTGAAATGACGTAACCACTACGGCAGCTAGGTTGAAAACTAAAGAGATGGTTTTAAGTAGTTGATATGGATACTTGCTCGCGAGATGTATAATAAATTTTTTCATATCTTACAATTAATCACGGTTAGCAGCTGCGCCTGAAAGAGCACCTCCAATAGTACCAATAAAACCACAGATTTCACAACCTATTATTGCTACCGGTAATGCGGGGGGCTTCACCAGCACCTGCTCCAGCAAGTGCATTTATAATTGCGCCCCCTTTGAGTGCAGTGTAGTAATCATTTGAAATTGAGCGTTAGCCTAAAGGTAATGTGCTATTACGCCTTCATATAAATAGAAGTTTTTACTTTTCTTATAGTATATGTCGATATGAAAGTTGGCATATTGTTAAGGATATTAAGCTGAATATAAAAACTTTATCCAGTCTTTACAGTGATTTCACTACACCCAAAAGTGGTTGTCAAATCATCAATGGTTTAATATTTCTTTAATCTGTTTTCTATTCGCTTTTCAGACTTTTTACAGGATTAGCTTGAGCAGCTTGGTAGGCAATAATCCCTACTAGGATAGCAGTAAAGATGAAAGTGATCAATCCAATGCATGCAAAAACAAGTTGATTAATATTGATTCGATAGGCAAAATTTGAAAGCCAGGAATTAGCTGCATAGTAGGCTATAGGCCAAGCAATCAAAAATGCTACTCCAACAAGTATTAAGTATTCTTTAGTAGAAGATTTAATGATGGAAAAAACAGAAGCTCCAAGAACCTTACGAATTCCGATTTCCTTTTTCCGAGCCATAGTCAAGAAAATAGTGATTCCTATAATCCCAAGTGCAGCCAAAAAGACTGCGATAATATTGAAGTAAAGGAGCAAATCTGCGGTTTGTCTATCCTGAGCATAGAGTTGGGCGACATTTTCACTTAAATATTCCAGTTCCAAAGGAAAGGATTCATCCAGTTCATTATAGATAGAATTGATCCCCGCCAAAACTTCGGCTGAATTTTCAGGATAATATGAAATGATACTTCGGCCATCCATTTCCACATTCTCTGAAATGGTTAAAAAATAGGGAGTTACTTTCTCATGTAGAGAAAAGAGATGAATGTCTTCGAAAATCCCCCCAATGGTAAAAGGAAACCCTATCTGTCCAGTCTCTTCATTGATATATTCCGGTTCTGTGATTACTTGAGTACCTATCAAATCTTCAACTCGTACCCCTTTTACATTGGCAAATTTTTCTGCGGCAGTACGATTGATTAAGGTAAGTCCAGTGCTCGGATTTCCTTCAAGCGTAGTCTTCAAATCATAAGCTTTTAAACCCTCTAAATCCAGATACAATTGATTAGAATCATCATAGACATTTTCTAAGCCTTCTAATTTATAAGTCCCTTGATTGAAGGCTTGAAGCCCAAAGGAACTGCCAGCTCCCACTGCAATTACCCCGGGAATCTGTCGAAGCTTATGACGAAATATTTCCTGATTTACCTGCGAGGTGTAGGCGTAAAGAATTCCTTCTTTCTTGTATCCAATGTCTTTTCTATCTACAAACTCGAGTTGCTGAGAAATCAAAAACGAAACCGAGCTAATCGCAATCAGAATTACAAATTGACTGATTACCAGATATTTTCTAATCGGGAATTGCTGAAAGTTAGACTGTTTGAGATCTTCTTTAAACAAACTGACAGCCCCACGCATACTCAAATAAATTGAAGGGGATAAACTGGCCAAAATCCCAATCAGAATTGCCAAACCAAGCAAAATGAGAAAAGTCGATGGATCTTGAATCAGGTTGCTGGCAATAGCTGTTCCCATCAATTCATTAAATTTTGGAATTACCAATGAAATCAAAATTCCAACAAAGGGGATAGAAATCAAGGATAGCAGCACACCCTCAATTATAAATTGACTGGTAATCATGGAATTTTGGGCTCCCATAGCTTTTCTTACCCCTATCGTTTTACTTTCTTTTGATTTAATTGCCAAAGTCAGGTTGGCGTAATTGAAAAGTGTGATGATCAAAATAAATCCTGCAAAGAAGGAAATCAGGGTGATGTATTTTTTATTTCCAGGAGTTTTGGATTCATAAAGAATATTAGAGTTCAGATGAATGCTTTCAATAGGTTGAAGATAATGTCCAAAGTACAATTCATCCTTTGCCAATCGAGGATTAAATGTGGCAATTGTTGAATTTAACTGATCTTCTACCTCAGCTATTTTACTGTTCTCATTGGTTTGAAGATAAATTCTACTTCCCCAATAATCGATTCTATCTGTGCTCAGGGCTACCTGAAAATCAAAATGGGAATTCACGGGAACATTCTCTATGATAGCTACCAATTCATAATTCTCTCCTCCAATTTGGATTGGGCTGCTAATTAGTTCAGCTTGTGAATAGAAATCAAAGCCAAACAGCTTTTCAGCCACAGAAGCAGTCAGAATTGCCTTTTTGTTGCCTCTTGAAAAATTATCTAATGAACCTAAAACTGGGTTCCAAGTAAACATTTTGACAAAGCCAGCTGGGGTATTGGTAGTTAGAATTCCATCATTTTGAATTTGATTTTCGCCAGATGTGATAAATTCCGTAGTAGGCGAGCTTATAAATTGAGTCACTTCTTCAATTCCCGGAGAAGATTTCAGACTTTCTGCTTGCTGCTGTTGTTCTTCAGAAGCTTCATCAGACCAACTTGGAAACCCAATGATGCTGTAATCTTGTGACCTATAAGTTCTAACCAATCGGTAAATCCGATCAGAATTTTCATGATAACTATCGTAGCTATTTTCGAACTTGATGTAAGTAATTCCTACATAGGCGACAAATAAACCTGCAACCAAACTCAGTAAATTCAAAAATGTAAACCTCCTGTTTCTGAGATATCCTCTTAATGCAATTTTGAGGTAATTATTGATCATCATACTTACTTTTTTGGGTGGGATATCTCAAGATACAAATCCAAGCTTTTCATCTTTGCTTATGTTTGGCGAAAAAAACTCAGAGAAAACTTTTCCATTTTTGTGCCATTAAAAAAGTCTCCAAATTGGCTAAATGACCAACTTTTCAAAAGTGTAAAGCAAAGGTCCCGAACAAAAATGTTCGTCAACGGGCAAATGTAGATTCATTCATTTAATTGAATTTCAAGCCCTTGATCAAAGTATTTATTAAAAATCTCTACTGTCGGACTAAAATAGGATAGTTGGACATTTGTTTTCCATATGCTTTAATTTTGGGGTTTTCGGTTGATTTTGAAAAGTGAAGCCCTCTCTCAGCTTAGTCAAAAGTTCGTGGTGACTGGGTGGAATTTGCAATACCACCTTCTTATCCTATAGAAGTTGTAATTCTAGTCTATTTAAGAATCAGGGCAGGATAACAAAATTCCTGGGGGCTATGCCTTAGCTGATGCTGGCAGAAAACGTATCCTGGGTCCATCCTAATCCCCCTTTGAATGCAGTGTAGTAATAATTTGAAATTGAGCGTTAGCCTAGGCGTAATTTGCAATTACGCCTTCATATAAATAGAAATTTTTACTTTTCTTATGGTATATGTCGATATGAAAGTTGGCAAATTGGTATGGATATTAAGCCAAATTAAAAAGCTTCATCCGGTCTTTACGGAGATTTGACTACACCCAAGAGGGTAGATACTCAGAGCTTAAAATTCCGATTCCAAATCAAAAAATTTTTTAATTAGCCTACATCAGCCTACACCAAAAAATCTTAAAACCAGTTTGAGTTTTTGTGCCGATCAAAAAGTCCTCTCCTCCATCTTTTATCCCTAATTTTTTCTTCAGTACTTCTGATCCGCTGGCATAATTGCGAGTGATCACATTCACTTTTCCTGAGGGAAAAAGCTTTTTGACTTCTGCTTTCTTCGGCTGGACTTCTCGGATTACCTCGAAAATTCTCGCTGGGATTTCAACTGGAACTTCAGACGAAGTGTACAAATGACTATTTTGGTCAAGTTTTCTCAGGTCATATCGCTCTCCAAAAGTCTTAAATGCACCCGCTTTCAATACTGCTGAAAGTGGTTCAATCACATACTTTTCCATTTCTCCATATTCAGAAGTTGCCAATGCTTCCTCTTCAGCAGTAAATGAAAAACTGCTTTCTTTTGCCCCCAAATCCACCGCTTCAATGGTATTATGGGCATCGGATGAGTTTTTATCCCAATGAAGGAGCAGCTCTTTTACTTCGTTTTTTACAGAGATGACTTGGACTTTCTGAATATCTTGAAGCTCGCTGAGTGCCTGAGAAATATCGAGCATTGGAGATAATTTTAACAAAATCGAATCCGCTTTACTTTTCATCATTTCCCAAGAACTGACCACGTCAGGTTCGCAATCCTGAAGTTTGTATAGCTTCTGGTTGCCTTTTCCCCTTCGTGCAGGATCGGCAAAGATCAAATCAAAGTGCTTTTCCGTCTGAGCTAAAAATGCTAATCCGTCACCTTTTACGATGTCAAATTTCTCAGTTGCCAGCACTTCTAAATTATGCTCCGCAATCTCTGCCAAATCCTCCTGCTTTTCGCAGTAAATGGCTTTCTCAAAATGGTTGCTTAGAAAATAGCTGTCTATTCCGAAGCCTCCAGTGAGGTCTATCATAAGTTTACCTTTTCTGCCTCTAGCCTTGAATTCAGCAGTTTGTTCGGAAGAGCTCTGCTCCAAAGAAATAGATGCTGGAAAAATCACTTGAGGATTTGCAGCCCATGAAGGGAGTTTCTTAGCTGCCTTTTGTCGTGCGGAGATTTGTTGCACCGCTGCTTTTAGATCGAAATCAGTTTTGCCTTGGTATCTAAAAAGCAAAAGTGCAGGATCTTCCCTAAGATGATCCTGCACAAATTGTTGGAAATCGGCCCTATGAAACTGGGTCAAATCCATTAAATCAAACCGTTTGCGAGCGCGTATTCTGCGATTTGTACGGCGTTGGTTGCAGCGCCTTTTCTAAGGTTATCTGCCACAATCCACATATTTAGTGTATTTGCCTGAGACTCATCCCTTCTCAAGCGACCTACGAATACCTCGTCTTTCTTATGCGCGTTGATCGGCATAGGATATACATTATTAGCCGGATCATCCTGTACGATCACGCCGGGAGCTGCTGCCAATAGCTCACGCACTTCCGCCAGATCAAAATCCTCTTTAAATTCCACATTTACTGCTTCGGAGTGGCCGCCCATAGTTGGGATTCTTACCGTAGTTGCAGTTACTTGGATAGATTCGTCACTGAAGATTTTTTTCGTTTCCTTGATCATCTTCATTTCCTCCTTGGTATAGCCATTTTCCTGGAACACATCTATGTGAGGAAGTACGTTCATATCGATTTTATGAGGATAGACCATGTCTGCCTTTTCGCCAACACGCTCAGCCATCATTTGATCTACTGCAGCCTTGCCTGTACCTGTCACCGACTGGTAGGTAGAAACTACGATTCTCTTGATGCCGTAGCGCTCGCGCAAAGGCTCCAGAGCTAATACCATTTGAATGGTAGAGCAATTTGGATTGGCAATGATCTTATCGTCTTTAGTTAGTTCTTTTGCATTGATCTCAGGTACGATCAGTTTTTTTGTTGGATCCATTCTCCATGCCGAGGAATTGTCAATCACGATGGTGCCAACTTCTGCAAACTTGGGAGCCCATTCGGTAGAAGTGCTTCCTCCTGCGGAAAAAATAGCTACTTCAGGTTTCAATGAAACAGCTTCAGCAAGTCCTATCACCTTGTACGGTTTACCCTGATAGTCGATCTGTTTACCTACAGATCGCTCACTAGCGACCAATAGAAGTTCGTCAAAAGGGAAGTTGTGCTCTGCTAGCACCTCTAGGATTTCTGAGCCCACCAATCCGGTAGCTCCTACCACTGCTAATTTCATCTGCTTCTGCTTAAAAGTAGTTGTTGAAAATTTTTGAAGCACAAAAGTAAGGGCTACTAATTCATTTCTAGACCTGAATTTCAAATATTTTGGCTAAAACTGAATTATTTTCAACAAAGGTCGTGGTTTGTCATCATTTTGATAATTATATTTAGTCAAGACTTTTTAATTGACCTACGTATGCTGAGCTTATTTTTTATTTGGCAATTACTGTTTTTCACTGTTTTCTCAGTGAAAGATATTTCTCAGGCTGATCTAAACAGGCAGACTCAGGATTTTGAGAGTGTATTTGCTATCCAAAACTATCCTAATGAGTTTTTGACTGGATGGTTTGGAAATGAAATCAGAGCAACTTCCTCACGGATTTACCCGGCAAATGGACTTGGAAGAAATGGAAGTAAAGCTCTTGCTGTTCAGCCTATTTCTACTTTTGATGGAGAAATTGTCATCAGGCTAGCTCCGGGTCAATTCACTGATCCCCAAGTTAAGTTCTGGGCTAGATCAGTCAAAAATGGTTCAGGTGATAGATCTGCGTTAGTTTCTTATCGATGGGGAGAGCAGCTGGACGGAGATTACTCAGTCCGGGAGACACTTGGTGAGCCAGATGAATTTGAGAATGAAGATCAGGAATTCAGGTTGTTTGCGATTGAATTACCTAAGGGGTTGCAGGAAGCAGGTGAAGTTTACCTCAAGCTAGAGATTCGCTATGGGCCTGGGATTGGGAGCTGCGCAAAATGGCTGATGGATGATTTTGAGTTTGGGGAATTCGTAGAAGATACAGCTGCACCTAAGATTAAAAATGTCCGTGGATTTGATGAAAGGGAAATTGAAATCCAGTTTGATGAGGAGCTGGATCCAGTCTTTTCTGAGTTCATTCTCAATTATAAATTGGATGGGATAGAGCCTTTGGAAGCTAAGCGCAAATCAGATTCACTAGTTTATTTGACTTTTGAAGTGAAACTCGAAAATGGAAGAAATTACCAATTGGAGGTTTTACAAATCCCTGACCTGGAGGGGAACTTCCTTCAGGACTCGCTCCTTAATTTTCAGTTTTTTGACCCTACTTTTATTCCACATAAAACTTTGGTGATCAATGAGCTCATGCCTGCTCCAAAAGCTGACTTAGACTTGCCGAATGTAGAATATGTAGAGATTTTTCATGCTGGGGAGTATCCGATTCGGCTTAGTGGCGTCAGCTATGCTAATTCCAGAAATAGGGTTGTATTGGGCTCAGAGTGGGTTCAGCCTGGGGAATTCTTGATTTTTTGTTCTGAAAATCAAGCGTCACTTCTGCGTGACTATGGGAGAGTGATTCCGGTTAGAAATTGGCCGACATTATTGAATTCTGGTGATCAAGTGAGTTTGAGAGATGACCAGGGGAAATTGATTGATGTCATTTCCTACACCACTGGTAGCTGGGCTGGTAGTGATTTTGCTAGCGGAGGGTACAGCTTGGAAGTGCCTAATCCCTTTTACCCCTGTGATCAAAGTAGTTTGTTGAAAGCCTCAGTAGATCTGCTCAGAGGAACTCCAGGTCGCGAAAATTCAGTACTTAGTTTGGCTCCAGATGTAAGCTTACTTTCGCTCATCTCTGCTGAGTTTCTTACCGAGAAGAGTCTTTTACTTACCTTCTCAAAACCTGTTTTGGTGGGGTTGGATCAGTCCAACTTTGGGTTTGACCCAAACCTTTCGATTGACTCTTTATTTGTGGTCAAGTCCAACCAGATTCAGATTTTCTTGGAGAATGAAGTTTCTCCAAATACTATTTATACCCTTCAAATCAATGGAGTCTTTGATTGCTTCGGAAACCAATTTGTGCAAGATGAAGTGATACGACTTGTTCTGCCGCTACAGGCGCAGATCGGCGAGGTTTGGATCAATGAACTTCTTTTCAATCCAAAAACTGGATCACCGAAGTTTATCGAACTGGTTAACGTGAGTGATAGCTATGTGGAGGTCAAAGATTGGATGCTTGCAAATAAGGACGAATTTGGGGAAGTAGATCAGTTGAAGCAACTTAGCGAGACTTCGGTGATCATTCCTCCAAAAGGCTTTCTGGCGATTACTACTAATACAGATCAGCTGAAGCTAGACTTTCCAAAATCCTCCTTTGGTCAATTCACCAAAATCAAGGCACTTCCCAGTTATCCGATAGCTGGTCAAACCGTTGTTTTGCTGAATTCGGTAGGGGAGTTAGCAGATTCATTCACCTATTCTGAAGAGCTGCACCATCCGCTGTTGAGAGATCCGAAGGGAGTCTCATTAGAGCGACTTTCTACGGAATCTCCAGCTTCTTCACCTGCAAATTGGCATTCAGCCTCAGCCGTAGAGGGCTATGGGACTCCTGGTAGAAAAAATTCACAGGTTATTTCTGGGGAATTTGAAGGGGATTTGATTCTGATTGAGCCTGAAGTGTTTGATCCTGAGGGGAGTAATGGGAATACCTTTACGGCTATTCGCTACGAGTTGGATCAGCCTGGCTGGGTAGGCAGTTTTCGGATATATTCTACTACAGGTCAGATGGTTCAGGTCTTGGCCCAACACGAGTTGCTTGGTGCTTCAGGTTTGTTTACCTGGACAGGCACAGATAGTCAGGGAAAGTTGGTGAGGCCTGGATATTATGTGTTGATGGTGGAGTTATATGACTTATCTGGACAAGTCATGGTGATACGTAAGACCATTGTCGTGGCTACTAGACTATAATTTTTATGCTCTTTTCTGAGTTTAAAAAGCAGAAATTCGTATCTTAAAGCACTTAAAATCCCATATCCATGCAAAAAGACCTAATCACCCAGGCCTTGCAGCAGCTTCACCTGCAAAATGGCAAAGATCTCAAAGAGGTCTCACAATATTTGACTATGAAGTATCGAATTGATGCAGACGATTTAGTCCTCAAAAGTCGATTAAAGAAAATGTTAGAAGAAGAAAAAGCTGTCGCATGACGGTTTTTTTGTGCCCGGATTTCTAAAATTGGAAGAGCGGAATTTCTCGTTAAGAATAAAGCGGTTTCGTCAGTAGTGAAGAGTCTAAATCATTTCAGGGGTAGTTACTTAAGAATTAAAGCTGTAGCTGTCCTCGGTCTTTTGACCGCATGAACAAAGAAATCTTAGGTACTCGCATCATTGCGGATACTCAGAATGGGTTTTTCATGGCAATACTTCCACTACAAAATCATTTTTCTCCTTAAATCTTCCGATTTCCCATATCACTTGGTTTTGCTCTTTCATCGCTTCTTCAAACCTGTCCTTATTCATAGTATTAACGGCAAGCATTAATCCGCCACTCGTTTGAGGATCGCAGAGCTTGACCAGATCCATTCCCACCACACCTTTTGTCTTAGCACTGTATGCATGACAGTTGCGGTATGTATTGTCAGGGAAAATAAATTGATTGATGTATTCCTGCACGCCTGCGATCATTGGCAACCTATAGAGATCAATTTCCGCTGAAAGTTCAGACCCTTCACACATTTCTATTAAGTGCCCAAGAAGGCCGAAGCCAGTGACATCCGTCATCGCATGAACTTCCTCGTGATTGCCTATGATTTCGCCGATGGAATTTAATCTGCAAGCCGTATCCAATAAACTCATGTAGTCTTTGTCCGAGATCTTTTGACGCTTCAGCGCTGTTGCTAATACACCTACTCCCAGCGGTTTGGTGAGGTAAATGATATCACCCACTTTTGCTCCTTGATTTTTTTTGATTTTATGAGGATGAATAACCCCATTTACTGAAAGTCCAAAAATGGGATCTTTTGCAGCGATGGAATGTCCGCCTGCCAATTCGATTCCAGCTGTTTTGCAAATAGCTTTTGCTCCTTCCATGACTTTAGCTGCAAGCTCGGGAGCCAGTTTTTCTACCGGCCAACTTAGAATCGCATTCGCGAAAATCGGTTTTCCACCCATTGCATACACATCCGAAAGTGCGTTTGCGGCAGCAATTCTCCCAAAATCAAAGGGATCATCGACGATAGGTGTAAAAAAATCCACTGTATTGATCACTGCCAAATCCTCAGAAACTTGATAAACTGCCGCATCATCTTTCCCTGAATTTCCCACCAAAAGTTTTGGGTCAGATTGTGAAAATGAGCCGCTGGAACTGAGTATTTGATCTAAAATTGCCGGCGAAATTTTGCATCCGCACCCGGAGCCTTCACTCCATTCGGTTAGTCTAGTTGGTGTATTTTCCATGAAATTGAGATTTTGCTTCAAGTAGTTTTTGGACGGATGTGGCAGGATCAACATTTCGAAGATCGAGTTGAATAGTTTTTCCTTGGGCATGCTTGTCCAAGTCAAAAGCGTAGGCTTTATCGTAATAGAGCAACATATTTGATATCCAAGCTTCAGCGTTACCTTCCACGATTGCCTCTATCGCTTGGGAAGTTCTTAGCCCGCCTAGGCGTTTTTTCAATCTGAGTACAGCTAGGATCAGTTCATCTGTCGGAAGATCTGCATACTCTTCAGCAATCAGATTGATGCGTTCCTGCTCTGTTTTTACAATATCGATCAGTGGCGCGGCCAGCATCTGATCATAGAATTCTTGGGGCAAAATAGTTCTGCCGATTTTCCGGCTTTCGTTTTCCACCCAGATGTATTTAGTATCATCCAGGTCTCTAAGTTTCTCAGCAAAATTGTTTTCAAATTGCTCCACGGAAGGCTGAGGTGGCTGGCCGATAGATCCAAATGATGAACCTTTATGATTTGCCAGCCCTTCCAGATTGATGATTTGCTCGCCCGCTTCCTGGAGCATGTGAAGTAATCTGGTTTTTCCGCTCCCTGTTTTTCCTCCAAGTACAAGTAGTTTCCTTTCTTTTCTGACTGCGTCAAAAGTATAAGTTCTATAGCTTTTGTATCCGCCTTTTAGCCGGTAAACTTCAAATCCTACCATCGTCAATAACCAAGAAAGGATCTGGCTGCGCATGCCACCTCGCCAGCAATAGATGAGTGCTTTTTTTTCTGGGAATTTTTCCAACGCATCTTTTAAGATAAGATGAAATCTAGGACCGACCAGTTCAAAGCCTTTAATGGTGGCCTCTTCAGAACCCATTTCTTTGTAAAGCGTTCCGACGACTATTCTCTCGGCATTGTTAAGGATCGGGATATTGACGGAGTTTGGGACGTGGCTTTGGGCAAATTCCCCTTCGCTGCGGGCATCGATCAACGGAAACTCATTCCGCAACTTCCAAAAGTCCTCCAAAGAAATTAACTGCTCGGCCATAAAGTTTGAAGATAAAAAAAGCCGCAAGTAATTCCTTGCGGCTCTGAATGTAAAATAGTCAACTAATTAAAGTTGAGCATCTAGCTTTTGTGCCAAAACTGATTTTGGAACTGCTCCGACATGTTTGTCAACGATCTCGCCACCTTTGAAGAAAAGGAGCGTTGGGATAGATCTGATGCCGAATGCTTGTGCCACACCTGGATTTGCATCCACATCTACTTTACCTACGACAGCTTTGCCTTCATAATCTCCAGCTAATTCTTCTACTACTGGACCGATCATTTTACAAGGTCCGCACCATTCAGCCCAAAAATCCACTAGAATTGGTTGCTCAGATTTGATGATTTCTTCAAAGTTAGCGTCGGTAATTTCTATCGCTTTTCCCATTGTATGTTTAGTTTAAAGTTTCTTATTTTTCAAATATATGAGCAAAAGCCGATAGAGGATTAATAAGTTCCGAGGCATCTGATTTTTTTGACAATGATCGATTGAAAATGGTTAGGATTGAAATGGTCTGGATTAGTCACTTTGCCTTGTTCTAATGAAGTCTTAAACTGAGATTTTTAGCTTCAAACTAATTCATAAAGCAACCTCGGTCATTTAACTTCCAGCTTTTTCAATTACACCACCTTATACATCACCTCCGGAATCTGCTTCAGTTCCGTGATCATTTCTGCACTTGGATCGATAGAGAATTTTTTGGAGAAAAGCTCCAGCGCAATATTTTCCTTGCGGTCTATCACATCAAAATACAGCTTGGCATCGCCCTTATACTTCTCAGTAATCGCCTGTAGCTTTTCCATCAAGTCTAAAGTCAAATCATCCAGATTGATATTGATACGAAGACCTTTTACCATCTTCCCGCGGATCTCGTCCAGCAAAGTGATGTTGTTAATCTTGAATTCAAGTTCGTTTTCAGCCCAACGCTTACCCGCTACCGTCCCGCTGATAAACAGAAACCAGCCTGGCATAAAGTATTCTTTGAACCTCACGTAATCGTCTCCGAAGAGGAAAAATGTAAATGCCCCTTGATAATCTTCCAGCGTTAGCGTGCCAAAAGGTTTGCCATTCTTAGTCGTCCTGTGTGCAAAAGTCGAGACTGAACCAGCCAATTTGATGTCTGAGCGGCTTTTTAGATTTTCCAAATCATTCAGATCAGGCAATGAGGCATTAGTGAACGACTCAATTTCCAATCGGAATTGGTCGAGTGGATGACCAGAAATATAAAGCCCAACCACTTCTTTTTCGATGTTCAATTGCTGTAGCTGCGTGAAAGGCTCCATAGGCGCGATAGTAGGAAGGGGGACTTCCATGCTTCCTGCACCTCCGCCGAAAAGACTTACCTGATTACTTTCTTCTTCCTGCTGTACTTTTTGAGCGTACTTGGTGGCTTTTTCTATCAGATTCAGATCGCCATCTGCAGATTCCAAATATTGTCTTCTATGATGCTGTGGGAAGCAATCAAACCCACCTGCCATCGCCAAAGCTTCCATGGTTTTCTTATTCAAAGCCTTGGAACTAACGCGCTTCGCAAAGTCAAAGATGTTCTTATATGGGCCGTTTTTCTCTCGCTCCTCAATAATCGCATCCACTGCTGCGGAGCCAGCGCCTTTGATAGCAGCCATCCCAAATCGGATTTCTCCAGCTTGGTTTACCGTAAATCCATTTTTTGATTCATTCACATCAGGGCCTAAAACTGGGATTCCAGCTCGCTTGCATTCCTCCATGAAAAACGTCACTTGCGTGATGTCATTCATGTTGTTACTCAGCACCGAAGCAAGGTATTCCGCTGGATAATGCGCTTTCAAATACGCTGTTTGATAAGCGATCCATGCGTAGCAAGTTGAGTGGGACTTGTTGAAGGCATAAGAGGCAAAAGCTTCCCAGTCAGTCCAAATCTTCGAAAGTTTCTTGGCATCGTGACCTTTGGCTGAAGCTTGTTCTACGAATTTAGGCTTCATCTTATCCAGTACATCCTTCTGCTTTTTACCCATCGCCTTACGCAAAACATCCGCCTCACCTTTGGTGAATCCAGCTAGTTTTTGAGATAAAAGCATCACTTGCTCTTGGTAAACGGTAATGCCATACGTTTCTTCCAAGTACTCTTGCATGTCGTCCAAATCGTATTCGATCGCTTCCGTTCCATGCTTTCTTTTGATAAAAGAAGGAATGTACGCCAATGGTCCTGGACGATACAAGGCGTTCATGGCAATCAAATCCGCAAAGACTGTTGGCTTCAGCTCGCGCATGTACTTCTGCATCCCGGCAGATTCATATTGAAAGATTCCGACCGTTTCGCCACGCTGGAAAAGCTCGTATGTCTTCGTATCATCAATCGGAAAGTGATCCGCATCCAGCTCAATCCCATGTCTTTCCTTGACGATTCGAACCGCGGTTTTTATCAGGGTAAGGGTTTTTAATCCTAAAAAGTCCATCTTGAGCAAACCGGCAGATTCCACCACGGAGTTGTCAAACTGCGTACAAACCATGTCAGAATCCTTGGCCAAAGCTACCGGTACATAGTTCGTAATGTCCGCGGGAGTGATGATTACACCGCAAGCATGGATTCCGAGATTTCGAACCGAACCTTCCAGCATCGTGGCCTGATTGATCGTTTTGGCGGAATCATCCTGACCTTTGGAGATTCGGATGAGTTCGTCTGCTTTGGCGATCATCTCGGCTTGGCCTTTGAGTTTGTCGGAAAGTGCAGCCCGATTTCCAGCTAAACCAAATAATGCTTTTAGCTTAATGTCAGGTACAAGGCCGGCAAGTCTGCCAGCTTCTGGAAGCGGCAGATTTAGAACACGTGCGGTATCTCGGATGGCTGACTTGGCTGCCATCGTTCCGTAGGTGATGATTTGGGCAACTTGATTGGAACCGTATTTTTTGATCACATAATCGATCACCGAACCCCGGCCTTCATCGTCAAAGTCAATATCAATATCGGGAAGGGAAACCCTGTCAGGATTCAGGAATCTCTCGAAAAGGAGGTTGTAAGCGATAGGATCGATATTGGTAATGCCTGTGCAATAAGCAACAGCTGATCCAGCAGCAGATCCACGACCTGGACCTACGGAAACGCCCATCTTCCTGGCTTCAACAATGAAATCCTGTACGATCAGAAAGTAACCTGGGTAGCCCGTATTCTCAATAGTTGCCAATTCAAAGTCCAGACGTTCTGTGATCTCTGGTGTGATTACTGGGTAGCGTTTTTTGGCTCCTTCGTAAGTCAGATGCCTTAGGAAAGCATTTTCTCCACGCTTTCCTCCATCTATTTCATCCTCCGCATGCTTAAATTCTTCGGGGATTTCAAAAGCAGGAAGTAGCACTTCCCGCGCGAGTTTATAGGTCTCGATTTTTTCAGTAATCTCACTCGTACACGCTATAGCCTCCGGCAAATCCGCGAAGAGCTTTTTCATCTCATCGGGAGTCTTGATGTAGAATTCATCATTTGGAAAGCCATAGCGAAATTCACGTCCACGCTTGCCGATGTACTTTTTCGGTTTGTCGTATAGCTCTCCATCTTTCACGCATAGCAACACGTCATGCGCTTTGGCATCGGTTTTTTCGCTGTAGTAAGAATTGTTTGCTGCGAAATACTTTACGTCATACTTTGCTGCAAAATCCAGAAGTACTTCGTTTACTTTCTCCTCTTCAGGAACTCCATGACGGTTGAGTTCTACGTAAAAGTCTTCACCAAATTGTTCTTTCCACCAGACGAAAGCTTCCTCTGCCTGAGTTTCACCCACATTGAGAATAAGAAAAGGAATCTCTCCCCAAAGTCCTCCCGTGGTGGCAATCAGATCGCCTTTATATTGAACTAGCAGATCTTTATCGATTCGCGGGACGTAGTAAAAGCCTTCTATGTTGGCGTAGGAAGCCAATTTGGCCAGGTTATGATATCCTGCTTTATTTTTTGCAAGGAGTACAGTTTGGTAGCCGTCATCCTTGTTTGACTTGTTTTTCCGGTCACGACAGAGATTGAATTCACAACCCAAAATCGGTTTGATGTCTTTTGCCAAGGCTTCTTTTACGAAGTGGAAAGCACCCATCATATTGCCGTGATCTGTCAGAGCAATCGCTGGCATTCCTAGTTCTTTTGCGCGAGCAATCATCGCAGGAATCTCAGAAGTGGCTTGCAAGACTGAGTATTGGCTATGCACATGCAAGTGAGTGAATGGAATGTCTGTGAGGTCTGAAATGTCAGCTTTTCCAGCTTGCTTTAATACATCTTTTGCAGCAGCTTTTTGAGCATCTTTTGCTTGCGCAAAGTTCGCTTCCTCCAGTTTCGGAGCTTCGTAGATTACTTCAGCGATAGAAATTCCAGCTTCAGGAGCTTGCACTCCTTGGGTGATCAAGCCGAAGAAACAGCGAGCAGTTGCATCCACGTCATACGCTGCATCGTGCGCATCCCCGAAGCCTTTTCCAAATAGTTTTTGGTGAAGCTCAGTGAGTGTTGGCCATTTGTACTTGCCTCCTCGGCCGCCGGGAAGTGCACAGAAATCCGTTGAAATGTCTTTGGTGTCCAGCTGTTTTGCTGTCAATGGCATAGTAGCCTCAGCACGGTAATACTCCGACCCGGTGACGTTGACATCAAACTCGACATTGTGTCCAACCAAATATTTGGCTTGCTTCACATCTCCTTCAAAAATCCCAAGGATTTGCTTTAGGTCATGACCCTCGGCTAAGGCGCGCTTGGTGGAAATTCCATGGACTTTTTCCGCATTGTATGGAATGGTAAATCCTTCGGGGCGGATGATGTAATTGTGATTTGAAATCAGATTTCCCTTAGCATCATGCAGTTGCCAAGCGAGCTGGACAAGGCGTGGCCAGTTGTCCACGTCGGACATGGGAGCATTGTAATCGCGAGGAAGACCGGTGGTTTCGGTATCAAAAATTAAATACATACAGCTTGGGTAATTGAGCCTTCAAATTAGGGCTAATCTCTGAAAGGAGGCAAGCGTACTGGAGGTAATTGTCAGAGAATTTTGCGAAAGTTTTTTAAACCATGATGAACACGGAGGTTTGCGCAGAGAGCATAGGATTTAGTAAATGTATTTAGAGTCAGGCTGTATTTCTATTTTGAAATTGTGAAACTTAATCTTCTAAAAAGTAGAGCGAAACGCTCACCCTTATAATAAGAAACCCAACAGATAAAGAGGAATCTGCTTTCCCCAGCCTATTTCTAATTCATCCGAAAAAACAAAGTGATTTTCATGGTGAGCTACTTGGGTTAAAGCTTTGTTTTTTCCTCCAATTTCCAATAGAACTTCTTCATTAACCAAAAAGTCACCTTTTGAAGGATGGGTAATAGTAAAGCCAGCATTCTGAAGTTGATCGAGTGCAAAGGTTTCTCTGATGTTTCCAGAGTTCCAGCCCTTTTCGGATAGTGATTTAACTAGATTTGCATTGGAGAGTAGTATTTTTTCTGGCTTATTCATCAGACTGATTCCTTTCGTCGCAGACCTTAGATTGCGTATTAGCCTAGCTTCTTCCAATATATGAAGCATTTCAAGTAGAATGGGACGTGTTGTTTCTATTTGTGTTGCGAGCTTAGACACATTTGGCGTAAAAGGAACCGATTCAGAAATCACATAAAGTAGTTTTTTTAATTTGTTCTGTGTACTGACCGATATGTCCTTTGCTTCAGGAAGATCATAATCGATTATGACATTAATTATTTGTTGTAATCTGTAGCTATATTCTTCAAGGCCTTCATTGAAAAAAGGATAGGATCCGTACGACAGGAATTCTTGGAAATAGGGGAGCGGAGATTCAAGTAGTTGTTTTATGCTCCTTGCTATCTCAATATGGTTGCTTTGGATTTCTTCGAAAGTGTAAGCAGGGAAATCAAAGCCATATTTTAATTGGAGAAATTCCCTGAAGGATAAAGCAGTGAGCTCATAAAAAAGGACTCTTCGACTTAGATCAACACTCGATTTTTGAAGCTCAAGAATCGATGAGCCTGAAAATGCCAGTTGAAGATCAGGGTAGAAATCGTATAAGTTTTTTACTTCCCGATGCCAGTCGGGGTACTTGTGAACTTCATCTAAAAAAAGCTTTCTACCACCTGCTTGATAGAAGGCTTCCCCAGTTTCTAGCAGTGTGGAGTTTTTGAAATACAGATCATCTAGTGAAAAATAAATAGCCTTTTCGCCATAATTTGAAGCCTTGAGGTGCTGAAGCAATAGGGTTGATTTTCCAGTTCCACGCGCACCTTTAATACCTATTGCACGAGCATCCCAGTTGATTTTAGTCAAAAGGGAACGCTCGAATTTCAGATCAATTCCTGTAATTAAGCTTTGATATCTTCGAATTAGTTCCTGCATTGTATCTTCAAAGATACAATATTTACAGATAGGTGTATCTTTGAAGATACATTTAATGTAAAAAAGTATATTTTCTAAAGTGCATTATTGAGAGCTTTTTCATAGTTTATCCGACTTCCAGCGCCCAACAACCAACCTACCTCTTATCTTCCCAAGGCATATAGATGACCTTTTTGGTCTCAAAAAATTCCTCTTGGAAGTAGTCCTCCAAATGATAGACCACGTAGGATTTGCCTAGCTCTTCCATTTCTTCATCCACTTCTCCACCTTTTAGATAAAGGATGCCGTTTGGATACTCGTTGATGTCTTCCTTACGGATTTTGTTTTTCACCCAAGGGTAAAAATTCACCATTCGAGTAACTGCTCTACTGATTACAAAGTCATATTTTCTAACCAATTGCTCGGCTCTAGCTTGCTGTGCTTCCACATTAGAGAGCTTTAGTTGCTTCACCACATCTTTGACTACAGTGATCTTTTTGCCGATAGAATCCACTAGGTGAAAATGCGTCTCTGGAAACATGATTGCCAGCGGAATCCCTGGGAATCCACCTCCAGTGCCGATATCCAGAATCTTCGTTCCTGGCTCAAAAGGCATGACTTTCACGATTCCTAAGGAATGCAGCACGTGATGCACGTAGAATTGCTCCATGTCTTTACGGGAAATCACATTTATTTTGGAATTCCAATCCTCATAAAGCTCTTGTAGTTTGTCGAACTGAGCAAGCTGACCTTCTGTGAGTTCAGGGAAATAAGACTGAATAAGCTGAGTGCCTGAGTTCATCAAATGTGTTTTTGTTTGCCAGCGGCAATTTCGTAAAGTAATTCTCTGGAGCGATGAAGTTGGGCTTTCACAGTTCCCAATGGTTTTTCGAGTTCTTGGGCGATTTCCTCATACGAAAGCTCGTCGAAATAGCGAAGCTGAACTAATTTACGATACTTCGTAGGAAGTTTGTCCACAAAAATCCGCACCATCTCAATCCGCTGAGTCCGAATGAATTCGTCCTGAGGATTATTGTCATCATCCTGCACGTCGATGGTTACTGCATTTCCTCCATCATCGGACATGGTGGTGTTCAGGCTCATAGTTTTGAGCTTTTTCTTTCGGATGAAATCGATGGTATTGTTGGTGGCTATTCTAAAGAGCCAAGTGGAAAATGTGTAGTCTTTCTTGAACCTGTGAAGGTTTTTGAAGGCTTTGGCAAAAGCTTCCATGGTCAGATCTTCCGCATCGTCAGTATCTCTGATCATTTTCAAGATCATGTAATAAACGGCCTTTTTGTAGCGCTTCATTAAAGAAGCGAATGCTTGCTGATCCTTCTGCTGTACTGCTTGATCGATCAGCTCGAAATCTTCGAGTGCTTTCTTTGAAAAACCGCGTTCATTTATTTCCATTGGATGTCTTTTGCCTGATGGGAAATAGTCCCTAAAATCCAAAAGTAACCTAAATACAAGAAATCAAGTAGCCAGATAGTTTTGGGTGATTTAGTTCCTTGGATCTTTTTCTCAGCAGCATTGAAGACAAACACCGTAAGAATAGACCTCAAAAGGATAATACCGAAAACAGCGGAAAAACGTTCCCAGCTTTGGTCTAAACCGAAATAAATCAGCAATCCAATCCCTGCAATCCAGAATAATGCATGCGAAAAGGAATATAATCCAATCTTTCGCTTATCGGCACCGTCATAGTATTTCCCTGCATGCAGATGCCTTTTTTTCTGAATTAAATATTCTTTGAATGTCTCCTTGGGTTTGGAAATCGTATTTGCCTCAGGGTCCAAAACGATGGAAGTATTGTCACCATTCGTGTAGAGGTTGACAAAAAGGTCGTCATCACCTCCTTCAATGTGCCAAAGATGTTTGAATGCCTTGACGCCTAGAAAGAAGCTTCTACGGTAGCAAAGGTTTCTCCCGACTGCCATAAATGGGCGCTTCCAAAGTCCAAACGACATATAATATAATGCCGTGAGTAAAGTCTCGAACTGAATCCAGTTGTTAAGGAAGCCAGGCTTCTGCTCGTATCCCGAAAATCCAAAAGCAAAGGTCTTTCCCTCATTTCGAATGGGATCTGTCATTTTTCTGATCCATTGTGTTGATTCGGGCAAGCAATCTGCATCAGTGAGTAGGATGATATCATGCTTAGCTACTTTGATGCCGAGGGTCAATGCATACTTTTTCGCTGTGACATGCGCGGGAGTGTATTTGATAGTGACTGAGCGGAGTTTGGGAAAACTCTCCATCATTTTCTCCAATAATCGCTTTGTGCTATCTGTGGATCGGTCGTTCACGATCATCACATCAAAGGCAGGATAATCCTGTTCGAAGAGTTTGGGAATGAGTGTTTTGAGGTTGGAGAATTCGTTGTGAGCACAGATCACCACGGTCACACCCTCTTCGTTTTTAGTGGTCTGTGGAGATTTGCTGCCAGCGTAAAAAGCCACTTTTCCAAAAATGACCAAGAGGTAAATAGCTTGGACAAGTATGCCAATACCGAAGAAAAACCAAAGTAAAAATAGGCCCATAGGTCGCTTTTGCTGCGCAAATATAAAATCAAATTCAGCAAACCATTTAAGAATAAGCGTATATTTTTGTAGGCTGAACGGGACAATCTGTAGAAAGTCTCGCCAGCAACCCTTTAGCGATATGAAGTTTACTTTAGCCCACCAAGATTCCAAGAGCAAAGCCAGAGCAGGCGTAGTCCAAACCGATCACGGCGAGATTCAAACACCGATTTTCATGCCTGTTGGTACAGCCGGCTCTGTGAAAGCGGTTCATCAGCGGGAATTGGATCAGGATATCAAGGCTCAGATCATCCTTGGGAATACCTACCACTTGTATTTGAGACCTGGTCTGGATGTGCTCGAAAAGGCCGGTGGACTGCACAAATTTAACGGTTGGGAGAAGCCAATTCTGACAGATAGTGGAGGGTATCAGGTTTTTTCTCTTTCTGGAACTCGTAAGATCAAAGAAGATGGCGTGATGTTCAAATCGCATATCGATGGGTCAAAGCATCACTTTACGCCGGAGAATGTCATGGATATTCAGCGGACGATTGGTGCCGACATTATCATGGCTTTTGACGAGTGCACACCATATCCATGTGAATATGGCTATGCTCGGAATTCCATGGAGATGACTCACCGCTGGTTGACGCGCTGCATCGGTAGATTCGATGAGACTGAAGGAAAATATGGTTATAATCAGACGCTATTTCCCATAGTACAGGGTTCCGTGTATAAGGATTTGCGTAAGCAAAGTGCAGAATTCATCGCATCGACTAACCAACAGGGCAATGCCATTGGTGGACTTTCTGTGGGGGAGCCTGCCGAGATGATGTATGAGATGACCGAGTTGGTGACGGATATTTTACCTCAGGACAAACCTCGTTACCTCATGGGCGTAGGAACACCTGCGAATATATTGGAATGTATCGCTCTCGGAGTGGATATGTTTGACTGCGTGATGCCTACTCGAAATGCGCGAAACGGAATGTTGTTTACCTCTGAAGGCTTTATTAATATCCGTAATGAGAAGTGGAAAGATGACTTCACGGGCATTGATCCTACGGTAGGGGGATATGTGAGCACCTTTTATAGCAAGGCATATCTTAGGCATCTGACGATAAGTAAGGAAATTTTGGCTGCACAAATAGCCAGCATTCATAACTTGAGTTTTTACCTTTGGCTGGTAGGCCAAGCTAGGGAGCATATCCTAGCTGGGGATTTTGCCGTTTGGAAAGATCAAATGGTGAAAAAAGTGAGCACCAGACTCTGATATGAAGATACTCGACAAACTGATCATCAAGGATTTTCTCAAGACCTACTTCTTCGTAGTGGTCATGCTAATTCTGGTGGTTTTGGTTTTGGATTTTACCGAAAAGAACGACACATATATCAGGAATGATGTGCCTTCTAATGAGATTTTTAAATACATGATCAATTATGGACTGTATCTGAACAATCTCCTGACTCCCATCACAGTCTTCATCACAGTTATTTTTATTACTTCCAAAATGGCAGGAAGGACCGAGATCATTGCGATCCTGAGTAGTGGAGTGAGTTTTATGAGGATGCTGCGGCCATTTCTTTTTGCGGCCAGCATGATCGGTGGGGCTAGCTTCTTGTTGAATGGCTGGGTTTTGCCAGGGGCCACGGCTGGAGTAACTAAGTTCAGAATTACTTATTTGGATAAGGAGAAAACGTCTTCTGAATCCAACCTTCATATCCAGGTGGGCGAGAATTCCTATGCTTACTTAAGCAGGTTTTTTAAAACTGGAAATACTGGTCATACCTTCACCTTGGAAACCATCAAAGACGGCGAATTATTGGCAAAACTCTCGGCAGATCGGATTGAATGGGATACTGCAAAAAGTGTATGGACACTTATGAATTGGAGACTACGAGAACTGCGGGAGGATGGGGAAGACTTCGAGGTAGGGGATAAGCTGGACACCACGCTGTCTATCACTCCCGATGATTTTAATCTTCCAGAAAACCATCACGAAACATTGAAGCTCCCTGAATTGAGCAGGCAAATAAAAGTGTTAGAAAGCCGTGGCGCCGATAATGTGGGTTTTTATAAAATAGAACGCTACGTTCGATTTATGTCTCCTTTTGCAGCGATTATTCTCACCTTCATTGGCGTGATTATGTCTGCAAGGAAGACTAGGGGTGGCTCTGGTTTTCAGATCGCCATGGGCTTTTTACTAGCTTTTATCTATATCATACTCTTTATACTATCCAGGACATTTGCAGAAAACGGCACGGATTACCCGATTTTCGCGGTTTGGCTACCCAATATTATTTTCGCTGTCACTGGACTATTACTTTATAAAACAGTTCCACGCTAGATGAACGCTACGCTTAAGGATTACCTGATGCTCCATCTGATTGTACTCATTTGGGGTTTTACCGCCATTTTAGGTTTGTTGATCAGTTTACCCGCCATAGAGTTAGTTTTCTACAGAACTTTGATAGCTTCAGTGGGGGTAGCGGGACTTTTTCTTTTGAAGAAGAAAAATTTGCTCATGCCATTTCCAGATATGATGAAAGTGACTGGAGTCGGTTTTGTGATTGCATTGCATTGGATTCTTTTTTTCTGGTCAGCCAGAGTATCTACAGCTTCTGTTTGCTTGGCTGGAATGGCCACCACCTCGCTTTGGACAGCTTTTGTAGAGCCATTATTCAATCGAACCAAGATCAAATGGTACGAGGTAGGCCTAGGTCTGATGGTGATTTCAGGCTTATTGGTCATTTTCAGTTTTGAGTCGGGCTATTGGCTAGGAATAAGCATGGCCTTGGGCTCTGCGTTTCTTGGGGCTGTTTTCTCCGTGCTCAATGGAAAATTGGCTCACAAACACAATCCCTATCAAATTACCTTCTACGAGATGGCTGGGGCATGTTTGTTCACGGTTCTCTTTATGCCAATTTACTCCAACTTCATGACTGAAGATGGCCTTCAGCTTAGCTGGATCGGCTTCGATTGGTTTTGGTTATTTATTCTTGGTGGGATTTGTACGGTGTATGCGTTTTCCGTTTCGGTAGAATTGATGAAGAGACTTTCAGTTTTTTCAATCAATTTGACTGTGAATTTGGAGCCGGTATATGGGATTGTTCTGGCTGTTTTGATTTTTGGGGAAAGTGAAAAAATGACTCCGCAGTTTTACTTAGGGACGGGAATAATTCTGGTGTCGGTGCTGACTTATCCCGTTTTGAATTACCTGAACAAGCGCAGAAAGCCAGTTAGACCGTTGGGTTGATCTATTTTAAAAAGTAGTAATATCCTTCAACGTGGCTAATGCTTCATTTAGCTACTTAGTAGATGTTTCTCCGATTTTCTCTATCAGTAGATCTTTCGAAATAGATCTATATGACTATCCGCAATAATGCCAGTCATCTTATATTCCTTGCTTATCTGGTTGGAAGAACGATGACCGAAGCGGCCTCAATTCTTAAGTTTAACAGTTGCTACGTTGCTTATTCCACCTCACTGGTAGAAAAGCGAATAATCATTTAGATCTACTATGAAAAACGAGTAGTTCAGACTCAACTTTCAGCCCATTTACACTTGATGGTTCTAAAACCGGATTTCCCTGATAATTTTTGATTATGGAAGTAAGTGGAGCGGTGATCACTACTAGCAGGTTGCAGAAATTTGTTCATCACATTCCCGCTGAGGATCACTACTGGTCTTCTCCCAGATCGCTCAGAACCTATCACAGGGCTGAGGTCAGACATCCAGATTTTACCCTGCCTTATCTTCAGCAGCTTAGCTATAGGACTTGATATATTCTGCACTCTTTAGATGATCGAGGTAGAGATTGGGGGCGTTTTCAACCACTTTATTCTTTGGCAGAGAAAGCTATTTTGCATAATCCGCTAGCCGCTGGAGTAGGTCGTCTGGAAGTGTACTTGTATAAGTCGCCCTTGTGATTTGTATTTAGGAATTACATATATGGAAAATAAACACATATTGTAACTCTCTTATTTCTAATATATTAAAGCGCCGTTTCAAAATTAAAATAAGATTCATGCCAATTAATAGAAGTAGGCTTTTCTTTAAACAGCCCAAAGACTGAAGAACCAGAACCAGACATGGCCGAGTAAAAAGAGCCATTTTCATAGAGTTTTTCTTTTATCGCTGCGATCTCTGGGTGATTGGGAAAAATGCTTGCTTCGAAATCATTGACCAGTTCATCTTTCCATCTGCCTCGATCAGCCAATACTTCTTTTAAATTAACTTTTGGCGAAGCGGGAGTGACGCCTGCGTAGGCTTCTTTGGTACCAATGTGTATTCCAGGATTGATCAGCACCAAATGAGTTCCTATCAAGTCCATATCAACAGGTTCCAAGATTTCCCCACGACCTCTGGCGATTTTCGGGGTGTTTTCAATGAAAAAAGCACAGTCACTTCCAAGCTGAGCTGCATATTCTTCTAGGAAGAAATCATCTAAAATCAGATCAAAGAGATTATTCATCAACTTCAGCGCAAACGCGGCATCTGCGGAACCTCCTCCCAGTCCAGCTCCCATCGGGATGTTTTTATACAGGTGAATGCTCAATTCCGGAAGATTTGGAAAGTCTTTTTTCAGCAGCTTCTGTGCTTTTAGGATAAGATTGTCAGCTGTGTTCCCAGGTATATCCAGGCCAGAACTTTCAAAAGTTGTTTTTTTAGTGTTGACGACCATTTCCAGTGCATCAGTCAAGGGAATAGGGACCATACACGTCTCGATCTCATGGTATCCATCTTTCCTTTTGGCAGTGATGTGAAGTCCTAGGTTGATCTTAGCATTTGGAAATGAAATCATTGGGATGTTTTTTATTCAAAATTAGAAGAATTTTTAGGGGAATTGGTCTCTAGGTCAATTGATAATTCGGTAATAATTCTAGCTTTTATTGAAGTAAATGTGGTATATCATTTTTCTTATTAAAAAAAAGAGAAAAACTTTTACTAATGTTTGAAGAAAGTGGAAATCAGTACAAAATTTTGGAAATCCAAATATTCAACAAATCATTTGCTGAATACTGGGGGTAATCCGCCTGTCTTGCAGATTTATATTTTGATAAAATAAATTTCACATACATTTTTTATCTGAGATAGTTGAAAAATGTAAAATTAAATATTGTAAGTCTCAAATTTCGGTTTTAAGTTTGTCTCACACTTCTGCACAGAGTAGAAGTAAGTCTCTAAAAACCTCTATGTATAAAGTAGTCATTTTGCTAAGCTTAATTATTCTCATTGGATTTTGAATGTGAGGCACTAGACTATTCTTTATAATGAAATAAAAATAAATCTGAAGTGCCTCACTAACCTGAGGCACTTTTTTTATACCCCAAGATATGACCCTAAAGAAACACAGTTGGGAAATAAGTGATAACCCAGAGCACCCAGCAGGCATGGCTATGTTGTATGCCACTGGGATGAGTGATAAGAAAATGAAACAGCCATTTGTAGGGATAGCGAGCTGCGGCTACGAGAGTAATCCCTGCAATATGCACCTGAACGACTTTGCCGGTCTGATCAAAGTGTCCTCTCAGGACCATGATCTGACCGGTTTGGTTTTTAATACCATTGGTATTTCAGATGGGACTTCTATGGGTACGCTGGGAATGCGCTATTCTTTGGTTTCCCGGGAGATTATAGCGGATTCCATTGAGTCTTTTATCCTTGGACATTCATTTGATGGATGCGTGGCAGTAGCGGGTTGTGATAAGAATATGCCTGGTGCTGTGATGGGAATGCTGCGTATCGATAGGCCATCAATTATGGTGTATGGCGGAACGATCGCTTCAGGTACTTATAAAGGGGAAAAACTGAATATTGTTTCGGCTTTTGAAGCTTTTGGAAAGAGAGTAAACGGAAATATCTCCGATGAAGATTATGACGGTGTAATCCGAAATGCCTGCCCGGGCGCAGGAGCTTGTGGAGGAATGTACACTGCGAACACCATGTCTTCTGCCATAGAAGCATTAGGGATGTCCTTGCCCTATTCGGCTTCCAATCCTGCAAATTCTCCTGAAAAACTGCAGGAGTGCAGAGATGTGAATAAGTACATGAGAATTCTTTTGGAAAAAGACATCAAACCAAGCGATATCGTCACCAGAAAAAGTATAGAAAATGCCGTCACCGTCGCGATAGCGCTGGGTGGAAGTACCAATGCGGTGATGCATATCATTGCTATAGCGAGAACTGCCGGTGTAGATTTTACTATAGAAGACTTCAAAGCGATTAACGCTAAAACCCCAATGATCGGTGACTTCAAGCCATCAGGAAAATTCATGATGGAAGATCTACATGAGCAGGGTGGTATTCCGGCATTTATGAAGTACATGCTTCAGAAAGGCTTTTTGCATGGAGATTGCCTGACAGTGACTGGGCAAACGGTAGAAGAAAATCTAAAAAATATAGATCCTGTGATTGTTTCTATGGTGAATGTGATTCATCCGCTGGAAACTCCTCTTAAAGCCACCGGTCATCTTTGCATACTCGATGGGAATTTGGCCCCGGGAGGAGCTGTGGCCAAAATCACAGGGAAAGAAGGAAGTTCATTCACTGGTCCTGCCCATGTATTTGACTCGGAGCTAGAGGCAAATGATGCCATCCGGGATCATAAAGTACAAAAGGGCGAAGTATTAGTAATCAGAAATATAGGTCCAAAAGGAGGTCCCGGAATGCCGGAAATGCTGAAACCAACTTCTATGATTATTGGAGCTGGCCTGGGCTCGGAGGTTGCGCTGATTACAGATGGCAGATTCTCTGGTGGTACCCATGGATTCGTGGTAGGACACGTCACCCCAGAAGCCTGGAGCGGTGGGCCGATTGGCTTAGTAAGAAATGGAGACATCATCACCATCGATGCAGAAGGATTGAAGCTTTCTGTAGCAGTCTCCGATGAGGAATTGGAAGAAAGAAAAAAATCTTGGAAACAGAAAGAAATGCCTGAACTCCAGGGGACATTGAAGAAATACAACAAATTAGTTTCTACCGCATCTGAAGGCTGCGTAACAGACAAATTTTAAGCCCATGAAGGAATCAATGATAAGAGGAGCTGACATCGTAGTCAGATCACTCATCGCCGAGAATGCGGAAATTATCTTCGGGTATCCCGGAGGGGCGATCATGCCTGTTTACGACGCATTACATGATTACCATGATGAAGTAAGACACGTACTCACGCGTCATGAACAGGGAGCGATCCATGCAGCTCAAGGTTATGCCAGAGTCTCCGGCAAAGTCGGGGTATGTCTAGCCACTTCGGGTCCTGGAGCTACGAATTTGATCACCGGCCTGGCTGATGCGCAGATCGACAGTACTCCTTTGGTTTGTATTACAGGTCAGGTAGCTTCACACCTTCTGGGTACAGATGCTTTTCAGGAGACAGATGTCCTAGGAATTTCTATGGCAGCTACTAAGTGGAATATTCAGGTAAGAAGAGTTGAGGATATAGCGCCTGCGATTGCTAAGGGCTTTTATATTGCCAAATCTGGAAGGCCGGGAGCTGTTTTGATCGATATCACTAAGGATGCTCAGACCAACTTTGGTGAGTATAACTACAGCAAATGTTTGGGTTTTAGATCTTACAGAACGTATATCCCTGTAGAGAAATCCGCCATTCAAGAAGCGGCTTTTCTAATCAATATGGCCAAAAGACCTTATGTATTATTTGGTCAGGGAGTTATCTTGGGCGAGGCTGAGGCTGAACTCAAAGCATTTCTGGATAAATCTGGCATCCCTGCCGCTTGTACCTTGCTGGGATCAGGAGCCTTGTCAGAAGATCATCCAAATTATGTAGGTAAACTTGGTATGCATGGTAACTATGCGCCAAATATGCTGACAAATCAGTGCGATATTTTGATTGCAGTGGGGATGAGATTTGATGATCGTGTGACCGGGGATCTGAAGCGCTATGCCAAGCAAGCAAAGGTGATCCATCTGGAACTCGATCCGGCAGAGATCAATAAAAACGTAAAATGTGAAGTGGCTGTTCTTGGTAGCTGTAAGAATAGTCTGGTGCTACTCACCGAAGCGGTGAAAGAAAATACCTATCCAGATTGGATGGCGAAGTTTAAGGAATTAGCGGATCAGGAGAGAGCTACAGTGATAGATCCGGATTTGACACCTACGAAGGCAGGATTGACCATGGGTGAAGTGATTCATCAGATCAATAAATACAAAGCCGACGATGCTATTTTAGTCACAGACGTAGGGCAGCATCAGATGATTTCCTGGAGGTATTTCAACTATAAAAAGCCAAGAACCCAAGTTACCTCAGGTGGTTTGGGAACTATGGGGTTTGCTCTTCCGGCGGCTCTTGGAGCTCAGATGTATGATTTCTCCAGGCAGGTTGTTTGCGTAGTGGGGGATGGCGGTATCCAGATGACTATTCAGGAATTGGGCACAATCATGCAGACCAAAGCTCCTGTGAAAATCGTTTTGCTCAACAATAATTTCTTGGGAATGGTGAGACAGTGGCAGCAGATGTTCTTTGACAAGCGCTATTCCTTCACCGAATTGGACAATCCTGACTTTATTAAAATCGCTGAAGCTTATAATATCCAAACTCAGAAAGTCACCGAACGTGGCAATCTCCAAGAAGCGATAGAAGATATGTTGATTCACGACGGACCTTATTTCCTTGAAGTGGTAGTAGAGAAAGAAGACAATGTCTTTCCTATGATCGCCACAGGCTGTTCTGTAGAAGAAGTAAGATTAAGCTAACTCCCAACTATGAAGCGTTACACCATTTTCGTTATAACCGAAAATTTTATCGGAATCCTCAACAGGATTACAATCATTTTTACTCGAAGAGGTATCAATATAGATGCGCTCACAGCCTCAGAAAGCCGCCTGGAGGGAATCCATCGGATAACTATCGAAGTCACAGCTTCAGAGGATACAGTAATCCAACTAGTCAATCAGATCGAGAAAATCATCGATGTGATCAAAGCGTTTTATCATGAAGATGAGAGTGTTGTTTATCAGGAGATTGCCTTGTACAAAATCCCGGTTTCACGCCTAGATGGAGGACTTGAGAAGATTATCCGCCAGCATAATGCTAAAATCATTGCCGCAGAACCTGATTTTGTGGTTTTGGAATTGACGGGTCACAAGGAGCAAACTCAGGAACTGCTAGAAATCCTCAAGGGGTACGGCCTCTTGGAATTTGCTAGGTCTGGAAGAGTAGCTGTCGCAAAGAGGATGTTGACTATAGATAGCTTTGTCAAATAATATTAAACCAATAAAAAGGTTTCTGAAGGAACCTATTAAACACTTGTAATAAATAAAAAACAGATGAAATTAAAATTCGGCTCAACAGAAGAAAACGTAGTAACTAGGGAAGAATTTCCACTGGAAAAAGCAAGAGAAGTACTCAAGGACGAAGTGATCGCAGTATTGGGTTACGGAGTACAGGGTCCTGGTCAGGCGCTCAACTTGAAAGACAACGGATTCAACGTGATTGTAGGTCAGCGTAAAGGCTCCAAGACTTGGGACAAAGCCGTAGCTGATGGCTGGGTTCCTGGCGAGACTCTTTTTGAATTGGAGGAAGCTTGTGAAAAAGGCACAATTCTTCAGTTCCTTCTTTCTGATGCAGGGCAGATTGCTCTTTGGCCAACAGTGAAGAAACACCTTACTCCAGGTAAAGCATTGTATTTCTCTCACGGATTCGGAGTGACTTACAAGGAGAAAACCGGAATCATTCCTCCCGCAGATATAGATGTGATCTTGGTAGCACCAAAAGGATCTGGCACGTCTCTCAGAAGAATGTTTGTGGAAGGAAGAGGATTGAACTCATCCTACGCGATCTATCAGGACGGGACTGGCAAAGCTTATGACCGCGTAGTTGCACTTGGTATAGGTGTAGGTTCAGGATATTTGTTTGAAACAGACTTCTACCGTGAGGTGACTTCTGATTTGACAGGAGAAAGAGGTACGTTGATGGGAGCTATTCAGGGTATTTTCGCAGCTCAGTACGAGGTATTGAGATCAAATGGACATACCCCGTCTGAGGCATTCAACGAGACCGTGGAGGAATTGACCCAGTCGTTGATGCCATTGGTAGCCGAGAACGGCATGGACTGGATGTATGCCAACTGCTCTACTACAGCACAACGCGGTGCGTTGGATTGGTGGAAGCCTTTCAGAGATGCTTCCAAGCCAGTTTTCGAAGCTTTATATGAGTCTGTGAAGTCAGGAAAAGAAGCTCAAAAGTCTATTGACTCCAATTCTAAAGAAGATTACAGAGTAAAATTGGAAGCTGAATTAAAAGAATTGAGAGATTCAGAAATGTGGCAGGCAGGTGCTGTCGTCCGTCAATTGAGACCAGAAAATAACTAATACAAAACCCCAATAATTATGAGTGATAAGCTATGGATATTTGATACTACCCTGAGAGATGGGGAGCAAGTACCCGGGTGTCAGCTGAATACCCAGGAGAAGATCGTGGTAGCAAAAGCACTGGAAGCACTAGGTGTAGATATTATTGAAGCCGGCTTTCCAATTTCCAGCCCTGGAGATTTCAACTCCGTCCTGGAGATTTCTAAAGCTGTTTCCAGCCCAATTATCTGTGCCCTCTCTAGAGCTGTAGAAAAAGATATCGAAGTAGCGGCTCAATCCCTCAAATTTGCTAAAAAAGGCCGAATTCATACCGGAATCGGTGTTTCTCCTTATCATATTCAATATAAGCTGCGCTCCACTCCCGAGGATATTATTGCCCGGGGTGTAGCTGCGGTGAAATTCGCTAGAAGATTTGTCGATGATGTAGAATTCTATGCCGAGGATGCAGGTCGAGCAGAGCCTGATTTCTTGAATAAAATCATCGAAGAAGTAATCAAAGCAGGCGCGACGGTGGTGAATATTCCCGACACAACGGGCTACACACTTCCAGAGCAATACGGTGCGATCATCGCTGGTTTGAAAAATAATGTACCAAATATTGACAAAGCTATCATCGCGACTCACTGTCACAATGACCTTGGGATGGCTACCGCAAATACCGTCTCAGGTGTACAGCACGGAGCTCGTCAAGTGGAAGTGACCATCAATGGTATTGGAGAAAGAGCGGGGAATACCTCTCTGGAAGAAGTAGTGATGGCTATCAAATGCCACAAATCCATTCCGGTTCATACGGATATCATTACTCCTAGAATCTACAATACCAGTCGTTTGATTTCCAAACTGATGAATATGCCCGTGCAGCCAAACAAGGCGATCGTAGGCAGAAATGCTTTTGCCCACTCTTCAGGGATTCATCAGGATGGGGTATTGAAGCATAGAGAAAACTACGAGATCATCGATCCGAAAGACGTGGGAGTAGGCGAATCGACCATTGTCCTAACGGCTAGATCCGGAAGAGCTGCCTTGAAGCATCATTTGGATGCATTAGGAGTAGAACTTGAAGGTGAAGCGCTCCGGGACGTTTACGAAGAGTTCTTAATCCTCGCAGACAGCAAGCGGGACATCGGACGCAAAGACTTAATGAGCTTGGTAGGAAAATTTGTGACCGAGTCTAATTTCATTGAGTTAGGGAAAATCACCTATTCTTCCAACGGAACTATTCAGGCTCAGGTAGAACTGAAAATCGGAGAGGAAGCCCACACTGCCTCCGCACATGGCAATGGACCTGTGGATGCAGTCTTGAAAGCTATTGAGAAAATAGCCAAGCCAGCTGTAGAGTTGGAAGAATTCCTCATTCAGGCGATCACACACGGAAGTGATGATGTGGCGAAAGTTCACATGAGATTAATCAAAGGAGAGAAACCATACTATGGCTTCGCTTCACACACAGACATTGTATTGGCTTCTGCCCAAGCTTTTGTCGATGCACTTAATAAAATCCCGGTCAAAGAATACGCGACCGCATAATTATGGAAAAGACAACATTATTTGATAAAATCTGGGATGCCCATGTCGTGAAATCAGTTCCGGCTGGCCCTGATGTGTTCTTCATCGATAAACATTTTATCCATGAAGTGACCTCGCCGGTAGCATTTCTAGGTCTCGAAACTCGTGGTATAGGAGTGAAAAATCCTAGCCGAACTATCGCTACTCCAGATCATAACGTCCCTACTATAGATCAAGATAAAACGATCAAGGACAAGCTTTCTCGGATGCAGGTGGAAAAACTTCGTGAGAACTGTGCCAAATACGGCATAGAACTTCACGATTTGGGTTCTGCGCATCACGGGATTGTTCACGTGATCGGACCAGAACTTGGAATTACCCAACCAGGTATGACGATCGTTTGTGGTGACTCTCATACTTCTACGCACGGTGCATTCGGAGCAATTGCTTTTGGAATCGGTACCTCTGAGGTGGAGATGGTTTTGGCGACGCAGTGTATCATGCAGTCCAAGGCTAAGAAAATGAGAATTACCATCGATGGGGTAGCTGGACCAGGGGTGACTTCCAAGGATTTGATTCTTTACGTGATTGCTCAGATCTCAGCAGCAGGTGCTACCGGCTACTTTGTAGAATATGCCGGATCTGCGATTCGTAGTCTTTCCATGGAAGCTAGAATGACCGTCTGTAATATGTCTATTGAAATGGGAGCTCGTGGAGGTTTGATCGCGCCAGATGAGACTACTTTCGAATACCTCAAAGGAAGGCAATACGCGCCTAAAGGTGATGATTGGGACAAGGCAGTGGCTTATTGGAAAACGCTGAAAACAGACGATGGTGCTGTTTTCGATAAGGAATATACCTTCGATGCTGCCGATATTGAGCCGATGATCACCTATGGTACAAATCCTGGTATGGGTATCAAAGTGAAAGGAAATATCCCTACCACAGATGGAATGGAAGGAAGTAATAAAACCTCTTACCTGAAATCTTTGGCTTACATGGGCTTTGAGCCTGGTGAAGCGATCAAGGGTAAAAAAGTTGACTTCGTATTCGTAGGTTCTTGTACCAACGGTCGTATCGAAGACATTCGTTCGGTTGCTCAATTTGTAAAAGGACATAAGAAAGCGGATAACATCACGGCTTGGATCGTTCCAGGTTCTCGTGAAGTGGAGAAAATGGCACATGAAGAAGGTTTGGTGAAGATTCTGGAAGAAGCAGGATTCGAACTTCGCCAGCCGGGCTGTTCAGCATGTTTGGCAATGAACGATGATAAAATTCCTTCCGGAAAATATGCAGTCTCCACTTCCAATCGAAACTTCGAAGGCCGTCAGGGACCAGGTGCTCGGACTATGCTCGCTTCTCCGCTGACCGTAGCTGCCGTGGCCGTAAAAGGTGAAATCTGCGATCCAAGAGAAGTATTTCAAAATTAAAAATACGAAGTCAGAAATGGGAAGTAGGAATTTGATTCGGTAAATAAAGTTTATCAGCAATCGAATTTTCCAATTTCCC
Source organism: Algoriphagus sp. (assembly GCF_039969895.1). Taxonomy (GTDB): domain Bacteria; phylum Bacteroidota; class Bacteroidia; order Cytophagales; family Cyclobacteriaceae; genus Algoriphagus. The sequence continues at coordinate 18,337 of NZ_JBDVMZ010000008.1, read as the reverse complement.
AATTTTCCAATCTTTCAATCAATATATAATGGCTTACGATAAATTTACTGTGCTCACAAGCACTGCGGTTCCTTTACCGACAGACAATGTGGATACAGATCAAATCATCCCAGCTAGATTCCTCAAGGCTACTGAGCGTGTAGGATTCGGCGACAATCTTTTCCGTGACTGGAGATACGATGTGGAAGGCAATCCTAAAAAGGATTTTGTTCTCAATGACCCAACTTACAGTGGTAAAATACTGGTTTCTGGTAGGAATTTCGGTTCGGGTTCCAGCCGTGAGCACGCTGTATGGGCTCTTTATGACTACGGATTCAGATGTGTAGTTTCCAGCTTTTTCGCAGATATCTTTAAAAACAACTGCCTAAATATTGGCGTGCTACCGGTGACTGTATCTCCTGCTTTTGCGGACAAATTGATGGATACAATTACTGCAAATCCAGCTGCTACGATTACCGTGGATGTCCCGAATCAGAAGATTACGCTAGATTCGACGGGAGAATCCGAGTCTTTTGACATCAATGAATACAAGAAGCAAAATATGCAAAATGGCTTTGATGACATCGACTACCTATTAAATATGTCGGAGGAAATCGACGCATTTGCAGCGAATAAATAAGTGAAAATGACCGCAAGGAAGCGCATTGAAATCATGGATACTACGCTGAGGGACGGTGAACAGACCTCGAGCGTTTCCTTTTTGCCTTCAGAAAAGTTGCAGATCGCTAAACTTTTGCTGGATGAATTGAAGGTGGATCGGATAGAGGTGGCTTCAGCGAGAGTTTCAGATGGAGAGTTAGAAGGAGTACAAAAAATCACAAACTGGGCTGCGCAAAAAGGCTACCTGGATCGAGTGGAGGTTCTTGGTTTTGTAGATACCCCTGCCTCGGTTGATTGGTTGTTGGAAGCTGGTGCTAAGGTGATGAATCTTCTCACCAAAGGCTCATTAAATCATCTCGTTCATCAGCTGAAAAAAACACAGGAAGAGCATTTCTCCGATATTCAAAAAAGCATAGCATATGCTCAGGAGAATGGAATAGATGTGAATGTGTATCTGGAAGATTGGTCTAATGGCATGCGAAATTCACCAGAATATACGCTAGCGCTGATTGACTTTCTGACTACGCTTCCTGTGAAAAGGATCATGCTTCCTGATACTTTAGGGCTACTTTCTCCAGAGGAAACGAAAGCATATTTCATCCTAATCTCCTCAAAATTCCCACAAGCACATTTCGATTTTCACGCGCATAATGACTACGATCTTTCTGTAGCCAATGTAATGGAAGCGATTATGTACGGTGCTTCAGGGATTCACACGACGATCAACGGCCTGGGCGAGCGAGCTGGAAATGCCCCGCTGGAGTCAGTGATCGCTGTGATCAAAGATTTCACTGATCTGGAGATCAATGTGCAGGAGCAGAAAATCTACCGGGTAAGCAAATTGGTAGAGCAATTTTCCGGTCAGCATATCCCTGCTAATAAGCCTGTGGTAGGTGAAAATGTCTTTACCCAAACTGCGGGAATTCACGCAGACGGAGATAATAAAAAGAACCTCTACTTCAACGATTTGCTTCCTGAGCGATTTGGACGTCAACGGAAATATGCGCTAGGCAAAACTTCCGGCAAAGCCAATATTCTCAAGAACCTGGAAGAATTGGGGATTTCTTTGGAAAAGGATGAGCTTACCAAAGTGACTCAGCGCATCATCGAGCTCGGCGATAAAAAGGAGCGCGTAACCACAGAAGATTTGCCTTACATCATTTCGGATGTCTTGCAGAACAACTCTATCTCCAAGAATATTTTCATCGAAGGTTATCACATGACTCATTCGCATGGGCTCAAACCTTCTGTGCAGCTCAGACTGAATATTTACGGAAAAGCCTATGATGCTCATGCTTCTGGAGATGGACAATATGATGCATTCATGAGAGCTGTGAAAGAAATCTACAAATGCAGAAAGAGACAACTCCCTAAGTTGATAGATTATCATGTCTCTATTCCTCCAGGAGGAAAAACAGATGCATTTGTGGAGACGGTCGTGACATGGGATTATGGAAAAATATTTAAAACGAAAGGGCTAGATCCCGATCAAACAGTGGCTGCGATGATGGCCACGGAGAAAATGCTGAACATCGTCGAATCATTCAATCAAACACCAACGAAAGAAGAATCCAAGTTTTATGGAAATGAATATCGCGCTGTTGCCGGGTGACGGCATAGGACCTGAAGTAATCGACCAGGCTGTGAAAGTAGTGAAAGCTATAGCCCAGAAATTCGGACACAACATCACATTTACAGAAGCAGTAGTAGGAGCGGCCGCAATTGATGCGACTGGTGAACCCTACCCAGATGCTACCCACGAAATCGCTGCAGCTTCGGATGCGGTTCTTTTCGGTGCTATCGGTGATCCCAAATATGACAATGATCCCAAGGCTAAGGTGCGTCCCGAGCAAGGATTGTTGTTGATGCGTCAGAAATTAGGCTTATTTGCCAACGTGCGCCCTACCTTCACTTTCCCTTCCTTGGTGCACAAATCTCCTTTGAAATTAGATCGGGTGGATGGGGTTGACTTTGTTTTCTTTAGAGAACTGACTGGAGGAATCTACTTCGGCGAGCCAAGAGGAAGAAATGAGCAAGGCACGAAGGCTTTTGATACCAATGTGTACAGCAAAGAAGAAATCACTCGTCTGGCACGAATGGGGTTCGAAGCTGCGCAAAAAAGAAGAAAACTATTGACCTGCGTGGACAAAGCAAACGTGATGGCGACTTCCAGACTTTGGAGAGAAACCGTACAAGAACTTGCTCCGGAATATCCAGATGTGAAAGTAGAATACGAATTCGTAGATGCAGTAGCGATGCGATTGATTCAATGGCCAAAAGCTTACGATGTCTTGATTACTGAAAACTTATTCGGAGATATCTTGACAGATGAGGCTTCAGTGATCTCAGGTTCTATGGGCTTGATGCCATCTGCATCTTTGGGTACTTCTATCAAATTGTTCGAACCAATTCACGGATCTTATCCTCAGGCAGCTGGAAAAGATATCGCCAATCCATTGGCAACAGTTCTTTCTGCAGCGATGATGTTTGATTATGCTTTTGACTTGAAGGCAGAAGCACAATTGATTTCTGATGTGGTGAATCAATCACTAGAAGAAGGATACGTGACAGAGGATATCGCTGATGGCGGTACCGCTTACAAGACTTCTGAAGTTGGCGACTGGCTAGCTGCTAAGATTTTGGCTTAAAACTAGCTTTAAAAAATATGAACCACCTCAGAAATGGGGTGGTTTTTTACTTTTTAGTCGCGGAATTATAACTCCTTTTTATATACCAACCCGTTTGAGGGCTTTAATCTCAAACTTAAAGCTGATAAATCACCTGTAAGAATTAATTTTTGTATTGCTGCCCAAGCTTTTCTGGCTCATTGAGATTTGGAGCCTAGTATATTTACCAAGTGTTACTTAAGCGAAAAGCTAGGCACCAACTCATCTCGGTGCTTTTGGAAATATTTTGTTTATTTAGTCAGCACAACTAACCTAACTCCAAACCTAATGATAAGATTAACCTCTATTGTCGGTATTTGCATTTTGACCTTGCTGCACATGCAGGCTCTTTGCCAGTCACAACTTGAAATTTATGATCTCGGCAAAACCTACGAATTGCCTCAAGATAAGCTGATGAAAGGCCTTTATTTTCATATTCCCACAGAGAAAGTAAATCACGGCAACACGAGTATTCGTAATGAGTCGCAAGAAACGTTACTCTGGAAAGGAAGTCCGGATAGCAATGGCTTTGGCTATTTCCAGCGAAATAGAGATATGGGCCAGGTATTTAATGTGCCAGCGGGGAAAAATGTGAAAGTGGATGCCTTGGTCCTCAGAACTTCAAAGGGAGATAATGCGCTGATGGCTGGAGCTTCTGGAGCCGAGATGTATCTTGTTTTCTTTGAGGTGAATTCCAAAAAAGGTGAGGAAATTAGAATTAACGAAAATGGAACATTCAAAGGTGATGAAGCTACCCATGGCTTTGACCATCAATTCAACCGTTGCGATGATTTTTTAGAAGGTGATGAATATACCTTCCTCCATCTTGTTTCTGGCGGAGTTTTTCCTGATGTTCCACACACTACTCAGCCTGTGTATCAGCGAGAAGGTAAGCCAAATGGCGAGCAAGAGGGACATCTGAGATACATTCGATTTGATCTTAAAGGGGATTCTGAACTGGATTTGGAGGGAGGGAAACGATACGCATTTATGGTAGGTTTTACCGAGCCGGGCAAAGATCGTGGGATAGCTTGGTCCATCGCTACTGAAGTTCATACTAAAGAGAATGCAGCCTTTGTGACTGACGAAAATGGGTTGGTAAAATGGGGGATCCGTCGTGAAGGAGATGGTACTCTGCCGCCTACGATGATTCAAAATGCCACTCCTCCCAGTAATAAAAAGTTATATAATCAACTTGTGAAAGAATCCCTTTTTCCTAAAAATCATTTCAAAACTTTAAAACCAACTTCAGATGGTTACCCTGATGTGGACACTTATCGCACCATGGAATACTACTTGGAGTTGAAATAGCATCTTCAATTACCTCATTTTAAATCTCAACTCTTTATTATCCTTGCAATCCCGACCACAATCCTACCTTTTTACCATATCCTATTTTGGAGCGCGCTACAAAGGCTGGGTTCCGCAACCGAGTCAGCCGACTGTTCAAAAGAGACTGGAACGAGTGCTTAGACATGTGCTCGGGCATGAGGATTTTTCGCTGATAGGAGCGAGCCGAACAGACTCTGGAGTTTCTTGCCTGGGTGGATATGTGCAGGTTTTCCTTCGTGAAAAAGTCGCTATGCATACCCTATTGCCTGAGTTTAACGAACATCTTCCTCAGGACATTCAGCTTAATTCTGTGAAAGATGTCCCTGCCACTTTCAATTTGATCCAATCAGTTCAGCAGAAAACCTACCGCTACTATTTTTCAAATGCTTCAAAGTTTCATCCTTTTGCTTCTGCTTTTCTCTTTAATATCTCAGGAAAATTAAATTGGAAATTGATGCATGATGCTTGTGAATTATTTCTGGGACAGCATGATTTCAAAGGCTTTTGTAAGCCTTCGGAAAATAAGACTGATTATGTGCGTGAAGTAATTTCTGCTAAGATTTCTACCTCGAATGAATTTCTAGGACAATTTTTTCCGCAGGAGATGTTTTACTTCGAAATCACCGGTACAGGTTTTCTCCATCATCAGGTGCGTATGATGATGTCAGCGATTTGGCAAATAGGTAAAGGAGAAATGGAAATTTCTGAGATTGAGAAACGCTTTGAATCGGCAGAAAAGTTTGAAAGATTACCCCCTGCTCCTGCCAATGGGTTGGTTCTTTGGGAGACGGTGTTAACCAACCTTTGAGGTGTCGTCGTGAGCGACGTAGGAGTGAACAACCTCCTCGAAGGTTTTAACTTCCTACAGAAACTTTCGAGGAGATCCTCAGCCTGCGATATGGGTGACCTTCCTTCGGTAGGCAGGCATCTCAAAGGTGAAAGTGACTCAAATCATTACTCGTTTAGAGCAAGCCTGCATGCTGTGCAGACAGGTCTTAAGACTTTCGCCAGAATGGTTAGAAAAATTAAATAAATCTTATGTTGCGCCGCCGCGCCGCCGCGAGAAAAAACTTAAAGCCCCATCTCAAACACATAATCATCCATCACATACCCATTTCCGATGTCGATGACCTCAGCTTTGATATTCACAAATCCCAAATATTCATAGAAAGCAATCGCGTTTTGATTGTATTTGTTGACATTGAGGAGGAGACTTTTTTGGTTATGTTCTATTGCAATTTCTTTTATCAGCTGGATTAGCTTTTTCCCTATACCTTTTCCCTGCGCCGAAGGAAGAATATAGATTTTGTGGATTTTTGTCTTCCCGGGCTCATTGTTGATTTCTATTCCAGAGAAGCCTAGCTTTTCCTCATTCTCCTCAGCCAAGAAAAATTGATAGCCATCCTTTAGCTGCTCTTCAAGCATTTGCAAGCTATACATCCAATTCAGCATATATTCTATCTGAGTTGGAGATAGGATATTTTTGAAGGTATCAGGCCAGGTACGTTGAGCAATAGATTGCACGTGGATCAGATCTTCAAGTTTGGCGGGGGTGATGGACACCATAGTTAGGGAGTAATAAGGTCAGGTGTAAAAATAACAAAACCGACCCTTTGGATAAAGCAGTCGGTTTTGGAAAATTTTGTAATCTGAGCGATCAATCAAACGCTCTTAGGCTCGGGATGCGTGTAGCCTTTTCGATAAGGTCTTCTTAGAAGTGCAGTTGCCTCCTTATCATCAAGAACAGTCATCGTTTTTGGATCGTATTTCAACGTCCTGCCTCCTAGCTCCATCGAGATATTTGCTAAGATACAGGCTGCAGTAGAAATATGCCCTTCCTCTATATCTGCCACCGGAAGCGTGTTTTTATCTATAGCCTCCAGCCAATTCCGCATGTGAAGGCGAGTTGCTGGTGCAGCATTTAGCTCTATATCTGGTTCTGTAAGGTCTTCTGGATATTTTTCTCTTTCGAAAAGGCACTCAAAATGAATTGGTTTTTCATTTTTGTCCAAAGGAGTATAATCTGCTCGCATCGTACTTCCAGCAAGCATACCTTTTTCTCCAAAAATCTTAAACGCCCATGGATAATCTGCATCATCTGGATTTCCCCAACTTCTATGTTGCCATACAACATTGAGTTCTGGGTATTCGAAGATCGCCGATTGGGTATCGGAGATGTTGGATTTTCCATCTTTCTGCACATAAATTCCACCCGTGGAAGTGATCTGAGTGGGCCAGCCAAGTTTCAACATCCATCGAACGGTGTCCAGCATGTGTACGCACATGTCTCCCGTAATACCATTTCCATACTCCATGAAAGTTCTCCACCAACGTCTGTGCGGCAGTCCATCATACTCGCGAAGTGGAGCTGGGCCAGTCCACAGGTCGTAATTGAAAAAGTCAGGAACAGGTTCCACGGGAGGATTTCCATTGGCACGCATGTGGAAATAGCAGCAAACTTCTACATGTGAAATCTTGCCGAGCTTGCCGGTATCAATGATTTGCTCTTTTGCATCGATGAGGTGCGGGGTGCTTTTGCGCTGAGTTCCCACTTGCACTACTTTTTTATATTTTCTAGCAGCTGCGACCATCGCTTCTCCTTCTATCACATCCACAGAAATCGGCTTTTGTACATAGACATGCGCTCCCGCTTTCAGCGCGTCAATGCATTGTAGCGCATGCCAATGGTCCGGAGAACCGATTATAACATATTCCGGTTTTTCCTTAGCTAAAAGCTCTTTGTAATTTTCATAAAGCGCTGGGACTTTTCCAGACTTCTGACGTGTTGCGACCATATCTCCAGCGGCTTTCAGCATATTTTTGTCTGGATCACAAAGTCCGACTACTTCTATATCTGCCACTTGGATAAGGCGAAAAAGGTCAGATTTTCCGTACCAGCCTGCGCCGATGAGCGCCACTTGCAAGGGGCCTTCACGGTCTTTGAAGTCCATGCCTAGCAGGCCAAAACTGGCAAGTGTAGCTAAAGCGGTACTTCCTTTTAAAAATTCTCTTCGATTAAGGGGATTCATAGCTTATGGGTTTGAGTTAAAAGCGCTTCAAATTACAAAAAGATAGCACATTGGCAAGTGATTTCCTGTGGACAGGCATTTGTCCATGAAGAGCGATTTTTACGTGACATTGTTAGGCTTCTATTCCGAAAAAGCTATCTTAGTTTCATACTTTTCTCTACTTAAACTTTTGATTCCATGGGACTTGAAAATCAGATTTCTGTGCGGATATCCGACGAGGATATGATTCTTTTGAATGAATACCTGAGCAAATCCACCGAGATTTTGCATAAGTACACCGTGGAGATGTCTGCAAAAGACAGGCAGCGCAAGGACAAATTCGGAGATAAAGCGTCCTTATATGTGAGCAAATGCATCGCTTTTGCCAAGACGAATCCTGAATTTATACCGGGCTTTATGGAGTTGGAAGAATTGGAAAAAGACTATGATTTGACCAAGCAAATGCGTTCGCTCATCATTAAAGTCATCCAAATCCGTGATTCGCTGACTGCTACCCGAGCACTTGCAGGCTATGAGGCCAATCGTCAGGGAAATCTGTACTATAAAACCGTCAAATCGGCCATGAAAATGGGCATCACCAATGCGAGTACGATCTATAATGAGCTGAAATTTCGCTTTGCTGGTATGGGAAAAAGAGCTAAAGCGAAGCCTCAGAGCTAGATAACGCAGCTTTCATTGGAAGTTTGCTTCTATAGGGAAATAACCACTCGTAGTACATCTCCATTTTTAAGGTAAAAAACATACCTGCAGAAGCTCCTAGCTAAGCTCAATCAGTCTTTTATACAATCAAGTCAGTGAAAAACAGTTTCATTCCTAGTCGAAACATATCCAGTCAACTTATGCAGTTAACTTTTCTACTTTATAAGTTGGATATTCTACTTTTAAAGTAGGAATGATCACTAAAATGCACCGACGAGTACTCTTTTTTGATCGTTAGATCTATCTGGAGGAGATAGAGTTCACTTATTGACTTGAATAAGCAACTTCATAGGTTCTATAATCAACTTAATAACTTGAATAACTGACTTATCATGTTGATAGACTCGGTAAAATTTATATTTGGTTATAGTTTGGTAAGGAAAACCTGAGAAAAAACACCAGATGAGCTCACAAAATGGCAGGAATTGGCAATTACTCGAACAACGTATTGTGTCGATTTAAGCGCTGGTAAGGTATAAAGATGTGATTTTTGTACTTGGAAGTGATGTGATTTAGGAGCGAGGAGTGTAGAGCCGGCTATTTAGCTACCCAGTCCAGTTGTCGGCCTTCTTCTTTGGCTTTCTTGTCTTTTGATGCTCCCACGGCTATACCTATAGCCATTCCAATGGGAAGACAGATTCCTAAAAATGCCAAGTTTCCCAAGGCGGTTCCGAAGGCAACTCCCATAGGTATGCCAAACATAGCCATGCCAAGCACCATCCATTGAAGTTGGTAGTGATTCTGTGGCACGAGCTTGAGTTCTAGGTCTAGCAGTTTAACAATGGCTGCTTGTGCGGATTTTACTTGCTTCAGCAATTCTGGATCTGGCCCGGCGAAGTTATTTACCCCAGCGATGATTTCGTTGATTTTCTGTTGCTGAGCGTGTGGGATCTTTTTTTGAGCTATGGCAGTGATGAGTGTGCTCAAATTGTGAGCGGCTTTGGCAAGTTTTGGGTTTTCTTCGAAAGAAGGGCGAGAGGTGGGGGGAGTGAGAGGCATGTTTTCTTCTGTAATTGATTTTAATCTCCAATATTTTCTAAGTCATCTTGATCCTTAGGACGGTTGGAAGCTTTTTTGGCATTAATAAGGTCATTTTTATGTATGGTTCTTATTTGTATTCCCTGCTCTTCAAATATTTTGCTTTTTAGATATGCCTCTTGGAAATTTAAACCTTTGACCGAAGTCATTATATCAATCGCCACAGGCGATCTACCAAAAGAAAATACATCCCAAAAAGGGTGATTCAAAAAATTATCCTCAGTCATATCAAATACTGGCATCCCGAATTCATTGAAAGCTTTAACAAGTCTAGCATAGTTTTCGGCAGATTTATTCACCCATAGATCAAGAACTCCAGTAGTTCGAGAATAGCCATAAAAAATAACAGAGAAACCACCAACCAGAATATATTCGACGTTGTGCTTGTTTAACGCTTCAATGAACTCTCTAAAATCTTCATCAAAAATATTACCCATTATTCCCGAGATCTTACGCTAAAGGCTGTTTTATCCATCCTAGGAGGATTGTCAATGTCATATCCATAGGCAATGCTATTCAAGTAGCGATGGATTGGCAGCCTTTCTTGCCAAGAGGAATCTTTATATTCTTTGGCGTAGTTGACTTGTTCAGAGGCATTTCTTGCATGAAAGGCAGATCGGTCGAGTTTGTATTTTTTTGGACTGTCAGACATCTTGCTTTAAAGGTATAAAGTCAATTTGAAAAAATCGTATGGATATAACTTCTTCTCTCCAATCTCTTTTCACTTAATCTCTAATTCGCTCATAAGAGTGGGAGGCATGCATCGGTCACCCGACATCCAACACCCCACTTCCTAAAACTTCACTCCAAATCGCTCTCCCAATTCAGTCAAATCCTTCACTACTGGATCTAACAATGGTATTCCATCTTTCATCCGGATAGCTTCCAGTTCCCGCTCAGGATCTCCGGGAATTAAAACTTTTTCATTTCCCGGAGTAGGTTTGGCAGATCGGAATCGAGTGATCCAATTATCCATGTGTGCTTTGAATTCATCCGCAGGACGGAATGCATCTACACGCATCGCACCGAAGAAGTGACCAATTCCTTCGCCTACAGGATTAGGGTCTGGCTCTAAGAACGCCACGAATGGTGGAACCCACGGGCCGTAATTGGCACCGGATAGAACAGCCGAGAAAATATCCACTACGGAACCTAGTGCATATCCTTTGTGCGAACCGTGCTCACGATCACCACCCAGCGGAAGCAAAGCTCCTCCGTCTTTCACACCATTGGCAGAAGTAGTAGGATTTCCTGTTTTGTCTTGAACCCAGCCAGTTGGGGTGTCCATTCCTTTACGCTGAAGGATTTCCAGTTTCCCATTGGCAGCTGTCGTCGTAGCCAAATCGGCAACAAATGGAGGCTGATCTTTGGCAGGGATTGCCACAGCGATCGGGTTAGTTCCTAGAAGTCTTTCCTGAGAAAAAGTAGGGGCCACCAGCGGGCTGGCATTAGTCAGAGAAATACCGATCATATCATGATCCAAAGCTTGCATGGCATGATAACCTGCAATGCCATAGTGATTAGAGTTTTTCACCGAAACCCAGCCTGTACCGGCGATTTTGGCTTTATCTATTGCCACTTTCATCGCAAAGGGAGCTACTACCAATCCCAATCCTCCATCTCCATCCACTACTGCCGTGGAGGGAGTTTCGTGTACTATACTGATATTTGGAGTAGCGTTGATTCGGCCTTTTTCCCACAATCGCACATAGCCCGAAAGCCTCGCCACGCCATGACTGTCCACTCCTCGAAGATCCGCCGATAGCAAGACATCAGCCGCAGTCTTGGCCTGATCTTCCGGGCAACCAATTTTGGTAAGCATGTCTAGCGTAAATGCGTGGAGTTGTTCGTAGGAGTAATTCATGGGGAAAAAGGGGGAAATACAGCCGGTAAATTTTGGCTAAAGATAAGAAAGGAAATCTTTTGAACGACCTGATCAGGCAGTTTGAGGTTGAGTCAGCAGGGAGGAGATCGCCCCTTCTTTGAGCGCATAATGCGAGCAGGTGATAAAATCTACCTCGATATAGCGTAGGATGAACTCGATCAAACTCGACGCCACCACGATCATATCCACACGCATGGCAATCATGCCTGGAATCAGTAGCCGCTCCTGCCTGTTTTTGCTGAGAAGCATTTGATGAATCGCTTCATATTCTTCTACCGGCAGCTCGAATACGTGGCGCCCCGTAAGCTTGCACTGCAGCATGGATTCAAAGTATATATCCGTCAGCGTGTCAAAAGTGCCGGAAGCTCCCACCAATCCTGCGGGTCTGTAGGTAGCGATCGCTTGGATTAGAGGGTGTAGTTTTTCTTCCAAATAAGCTTCCAGTCGTTCTATTTCCTCAGGGAGGATAGGGTCATGGTAGTGGAAAAGTTCTAACAGTCGCTGTCCTCCTATTTCAAAGCTTTGCTTCCAAAAAGCCTCTTTTCGATTGCCGATGATAAATTCTACCGAACCCCCTCCGATATCCATCATCAGTTCTGTTTGGTCATGGAGCGAGCCGGAAAGGCGGATTCCTTCATAGATCATTTGAGCTTCCTGCTCACCGGAAAGTACCCTGATCTCAATGCCTAAGGTTTCTTTGACCTCTTGAACGAAGGCTTGTCCATTCTCGGCATTGCGAACGGCACTGGTGGCAAAGGCAAAAATTTTGGTAATCCGTTCTCCTTCAATTAGGTTCTTGAAGTGGGTGAGGGTATGCAATGCGCGTTTTTTGGCGTCATCAGCGATATGGTTTTGATTGATGCCTCCCTTTCCCAATTTGACAGGGATTTTCTCCTTGTAAATCGTATGGAAGTTTACACTATCTATTTCGACCAATAACAAATGAAAGGTATTGGTTCCCATGTCTATCACCGCTGCCTTTCGGGTACTCATATGCTGCCAGTTTTTTTGGATGGGCGAATATAGAAAGTTATTTCAAAGTAGGACTTTCTGCATTTCATTTATTGAGGAATTATCGCTGGATGAGATTCCCTCTGAGAGATCCTACTTCAATTTTTCATAGCTGGCAAAGCCTGTTATATTTGAGCAAGTCATAAAAACAATCTAATGAGCATACAGGATAAACCCAATTATACCTTGCCTGGAAAAAACGGCAAGATCGAGTTGTTGAAGAAGAAAAATGCGGAAGCACTTCTGGGTGGTGGGGAAAAGAGAATCGCTTCCCAGCATAAGAAAGGTAAGCTTACTGCTCGTGAGCGTGTGGAGTTACTGTTGGATGAAGGCACTTTTCAGGAGATTGATAAATTCGTCATGCACCGGGCAAAGGATTTTGGTCTTGACAAAGAACATTATCTAGGAGATGGAGTGATCACAGGTTATGGTGAGGTGAATGGGCGATTGGTTTATGTTTTTTCGCAGGACTTTACGGTTTTCGGAGGTTCTTTATCAGAAACTCATGCGGAGAAAATCTGCAAGATTATGGATATGGCGATGAAAAATGGTGCGCCAGTGATCGGGTTGAATGATTCGGGAGGAGCTAGAATCCAAGAAGGAGTAAATTCATTAGGTGGCTACGCCGATATATTTTATAGAAATACACTTGCCTCAGGAGTGGTGCCTCAGATTTCGGCTATTATGGGGCCATGCGCTGGAGGGGCAGTATATTCACCAGCGATCACCGACTTTATATTAATGGTAGAAAATACCTCTTATATGTTCGTCACAGGACCAAATGTGGTGAAGACCGTGACGCAGGAAAACGTCACTGCCGAGGAACTTGGCGGAGCATCTGCTCATAGTACCAAAAGTGGCGTCACGCATTTCGCTTGCGCAAATGAGCTGGAGTGTATCCAACATATTAAGAAAATCCTAAGCTACATGCCTCAAAACTGTGAGGAAATAGCTCCGGTCTATCCTTATGAAATGCTCGCGGATGAAAGTCGCTCAGAATTGGATGCCCTAATTCCAGAAAATCCAAATCACCCGTATGACATTCGAGATGCAGTGAGAGGCATTGTTGATGAGGACTCTTTTCTGGAAGTACATGAAAACTTCGCCGACAATATCGTGGTAGGTTATGCGAGAATCGCAGGAAGAAGTATAGGAGTAGTAGGTAATCAACCGCAATCTATGGCTGGAGTCTTGGATAATGACGCTTCTGTGAAAGCAGCGCGCTTTGTGAGAACTTGCGATAGCTTTAATGTTCCGCTTTTAGTATTGGTGGATGTACCAGGTTTTTTGCCGGGGACAGATCAAGAGTGGAATGGGATTATTACCAATGGGGCAAAGTTGCTTTATGCGTTTTCGGAGGCGACCGTGCCTAGAATTACTGTGATAACGAGAAAGGCATACGGTGGAGCATACGATGTGATGAATTCTAAGCATATCGGAGCGGATTTGAATTTTGCTTGGCCGACTGCAGAGATTGCGGTAATGGGAGCGAAGGGGGCTTCGGAGATTATTTTCAAAAAAGAAATCGCAGAAGCTGAAGACCCCGAAGCAAAACTTCAGGAAAAAGTAGATGAGTACACTCAGAAGTTTGCCAATCCATACAGAGCAGCACATCGAGGGTTTATTGACGAAGTCATCATGCCGTCCGAAACCCGCATCAAACTAATCAAAGCCTTCAAAATGCTAGAGAACAAAGTGGATAAGATCCCGAGAAAGAAACATGGGAATATTCCGTTGTAATAAAAGAGCAGGAAGACAGGAGACCGAAGAAGAGGATTTGCTTGAGTTAATTAATTCTACTAATGCTCTTACCTCTCTGATATTCTTAAAACATTAAATTTCAAAGACAATTTTCAAAATGGATTCGAATACCTTTTTATATAAGTACCTAAATAACGCCTCCCCAACTGGCTTCGAAGTATCTGGGCAACAGATTTGGTTGGATTACATCAAGCCATTTACGGATGATTATTTCACAGATAGCTATGGAACGGCTGTGGCGGTGATCAACCCTAAGGCAGAATACAAAGTGGTGATCGAAGCGCATGCCGACGAGATTAGCTGGTTTGTGAACTATATCAAAGACGACGGTTACATCTACGTGCGCCGCAATGGAGGTTCGGATCACATGATCGCTCCTTCCATGCGAGTGAATATTCATACAGATAAAGGGATATTACCAGGAGTTTTTGGTTGGCCGGCGATTCACGTCAGGAAAGAAGGAAAAGAAGATGCGCCGACCTTGGATAATATCTTCATCGATGTGGGAGCGAGGTCAAAAGACGAAGTGGAGGAAATGGGAATTCACGTAGGTTGCGTGATTACATTCAAAGATGAGTTGACGGAATTGAATGGGAAGTTTTATTCAGGAAGAGCACTTGACAATAGAATCGGAGGCTACATGATCGCTCAGGTGGCGAAGAAAATCAAAGAATCCAAGAAAAAACTACCATTTGGACTCTATATAGTAAATGCCGTTCAGGAGGAAATAGGCCTTCGTGGTGCACAAATGATCGCTGCCAAGATCAAACCTAATTTGGCTATCATCACGGATGTTTGTCACGACACAACGGCGCCTTTATATAATAAGGTGACCAGTGGAGATACCACCGCAGGCAAAGGACCAGTTCTTCCTGTTGGAGCTTCGGTGCATAAGAAGTTGTTGGATCTAATAATTGAGACAGCACGGAAGCACGAGATTCCTTTCCAACGAGCTGCCGCTTCCAGAGGAACAGGAACGGATACGGATGCATTTGCTTATTCTAATGAGGGGGTGCCTTCAGCCTTGATTTCTCTTCCTTTGAAGTACATGCATACGACAGTCGAAATGGCAAGCAAAGATGATATCGAGCAGGTGATTGAGTTGATGTATGAATTCTTACTAGACTTTGATCCAAAATTTGATTTTAGATATATAAAGTAGCCATTAGCTAATGGGTCCAAGTTCATGGTTGCCATGAGCGATAGACTTAAAGTCACTATGCAGTTTACTGACCAACTCAATCGTAGAATTTCACTTTCATCTTCTCCACAGCGAATCATATCCTTAGTTCCTTCGCAGACTGAGTTGCTTGTAGATCTGGGTTTGGAGGAAAAAATAGTAGGAGTAACCAAATTCTGTGTGCATCCTCACGGCTTGACCAAACGGAAAACTATTGTCGGAGGTACGAAAAACTATAGAATGGAAGTGATTGAATCGTTAAAGCCTGATTTGATTATTGGTAATAAAGAGGAAAATGAGCAGGTGGGTATCGAGAAGTTGATGGAAAAGTATCCTGTTTGGATGAGTGATATCTATACCCTGAAGGATAGTTTGGGGATGATTTTGAGTTTGGGTGATATGCTGGAAGTTAGAGAAAAGGCAGAAGCCATCATTAGGCAATTAGGTATTGATTTTGCTCAACCCTCGCCGATGCGGGGGCGTGCGGTGTACTTGATTTGGAAGGATCCCATAATGGTAGCAGGAGTGGATACCTTTATAAATGAGATGTTGGGGTTTGCTGGGTTTGAAAACGCAGTAGTTGCTAGACGATATCCTGAGTTGACTGAGGAAGAATTATGCAATCTGAATCCGGAATATCTGCTGTTAAGTTCAGAGCCTTATCCATTCAAGGAGAATCATATCAAATCATTCCAATCACTTTTGCCGAAGGCTAAGGTCAACTTGGTAGATGGGGAGATTTTCTCCTGGTATGGAAGCCGGTTACTTCATGCAAAAGCTTATTTTGATACGATGCGATGAGTAGAAGTCAGCTACCGCTCATGAAAAAATTTATTTACATAGCAGACTTTATTAAAAATTTCAATTAACTTTTGCCTGCAAAAACAGTGAACCTTCCATCGGTCTAGCAATAGTTTGAACTCAAAGCTAGCTGAAGAGACTACTCGAGTAGTAATTGTACATCGAACTAATAAAATCAAAATATGAAAAACACAAGATACGCATGGGTGGCACTAGTTGCTTTGGTTTGGTCATGTGGACCGAAGCCCGCAGAAAATTCAGTTACTGAAACTGTAGTAGAAGAGGTGTTGGTGGCAGAAAACTCCCTTACCGAAGAAGAGAAGGCGGAAGGCTGGATGCTTCTTTTTGATGGTATCAATACTGACGGTTGGCGAGCATTTAACGGAGACAGCTTTCCTTCTGACGGCTGGACGGTAGAAGATGGTGCTTTGAAGGCATTGGGGAAGGGAGGCGATATAGGTGGAGACATCGTTTTTGGTCCAGTTGAGTTTGAGGAGTTTGAGATGGAATGGACATGGAAAATAGCTCCAGGTGGAAACAGCGGTGTGTTGTATCATGTGGTAGAGGATCCAAAATACAAGGCGCCTTATGAAACAGGGCCTGAATATCAGATGATCGATCAATTAGGATTTGCTGAGCCTCTGGAGATTTGGCAATCAATAGGAGCAGATTATGCGATGACTGAGCCTGATTATGAAGGTGCAGTCAAACCTGCAGGGGAATGGAATACTTCGAAAATTATTTTTTCGGAGGAAGGATCCAGCTATTATCTGAATGGAAAGAAAACAGTAGAGTTTGTCCCTTATTCAGAAGCATGGACTAAAGCTCGTAACTCCGGTAAGTGGAATGACTTCCCAGATTATGCTATTTCCAAGACTGGATTGATTTCACTGCAGGATCATGGTGCAGAGACTTGGTTTAAAAACATTAAAATTAGGAAACTCTAAGTTCGGGTTCGGTGAGTCAGACCGTGATGATTAGTAGTGCCAAAAGGACCTTGATTTTAATCCCCCTAGATTCGTTGTAACATTCAAATGACAAACTATAAATAAATGAAAAAAGTATTATTAATGATGCTATTAGTAGCATCTGTAAATTTTGCCTACGCGCAGAAGAAAGTTAAACTCTTCAATGGTAAAGACCTTTCAGGCTGGACCATCTATGGTACAGAAAAATGGTATGTGGAAGATGGTTTGCTAGTTTCTGAAAGTGGCCCAGATAAGGGCTATGGTTATTTAGGTACGAATGAGCATTATGATGATTTTGAGATCACTCTTGAATTCAAACAAGAAGCTAATGGTAACTCAGGGGTATTTATCAGATCTACAGTTGAGGGGACTAAGATCACTGGGTGGCAAGTGGAGGTAGCACCCCCAGGTCGTGACACAGGTGGGATCTATGAATCTTACGGTAGAGGCTGGTTAGTAAAGCCAGATCCAGAAAAAGATAAGAACTTGAAGTTTGGAGAATGGAACAAGATGAAGATTGTTGTCAAAGGTGATAATGTGACCTCCTATTTGAATGGAGTAGAAATGGTAAATTTCTCTGACTCTAAAATTGGACAAGGAAAAGGTGGTGTTAACCTTCAGATCCATGACGGTGGAGGAATCAAAGTTTATTGGAAAAACATTGTTTTGAAGAAGCTTTAAATTGAAATCTATCTAAGAGAGAGTGCCCTGATGATCGCATCATCAGGGCATTTTTATTTTGGAGAAACTTTTCTCTGTCTTTATCAGGCCCTTATGTAAAATGCTGTTAAAATCCAGCATTACCTCTTGTCCCTAATCAAAAAAGGTAGATATTTGCACTCCCAAACGACGCACACGGTGTTAGAGGGATTAGGGAAAATTCTCTAGATTAGATTGAAAAAAGAAATTTAGGCGTAGAGCTAGGAAGAGAAAAAAGAGTCCTTACCTTTGCGCACCGATCTAACGGATGGGTAGAGAGAGAGGCGAGAGTAGTAACCTGAAAAACTTTCAAAAATAAATTTCGCGCTAGGTATTGCGGTTTAAAAATAACCTTTTACCTTTGCACTCCCTTCAGCAAGGAAGGGGAAAAAACGGAGCAGAAATCGGGAGATTGAGGCATCTGAGCAAGACCACAAATGAGTGGTATTAAGTTCTTTGAAGTGATGTAAGACGAAAAAAAATAGTAACCTGAGAACAGACAGGGAGACGTTTATGGGAATTGCTTCGTGCGTTTTCATGAACAGTGTATAATAATGATAATTTACAATGGAGAGTTTGATCCTGGCTCAGGATGAACGCTAGCGGCAGGCCTAATACATGCAAGTCGAACGGTAGATTACTTTCGGGTAGTTGAGAGTGGCGAACGG
>NZ_JBDVMZ010000007.1:0-136142 GCF_039969895.1 Algoriphagus sp. | reverse complement strand
ATCAAGCGATATGTTAAGTATCAAGAGAAAGAAGAACGAAAGGTAGAAGAACAGCAACAAGGCTTTGACTTCTAGTTCGGTGCCAAAAGCCCCTTACAGGGGCAATTCAAAGCCACCTTCTAAGAAGGTGTGTTTTTTACTAGATTGAGGAGAAAACTTCCCAATAAACATGAGTAATCTGTTGCGATAATTGTCCACCATTGGGTCAATAACTGCGGTATATGGAATATCATTATAAGGTTTATAGGGATCATTTGGGTTTGTGGTGCTTCCTAAAACTATCTCAACGGCATCAATAAATACTGTTGGACAATTTGTATCAAGTGGGTCAGGTATGAGACTTGCAAAAACAACAGCACGACAAACTGGCAATGGTCGTCTTGCCCACCAAATATGTAAAGTCGATATGTGTCCATGATGAATGTATTTATCGTGTACGCTTGCTGCCGATATTTCTTTGATCGGCATGGCTACTTCTATGAGTTTTTTGGCTTGGGTCATTCTGTTATTGTTTCAGATTCAGTTTTGGGTGTATAAAGGATACCTGCAAACTGGTCAATGAGTAATTTCTTTCGCTCTTCTACAAAATCTTCAAATCGGTCAAGCTCCCATAGAGCGGGTTGATTCGGAATGAGGTGAAGTTTAAGATAATCTTCACTTTTATCTGCGAACCAGTCCGTGGGTAATATATCCGTCTTATTAGATGCACCATTTTCATGAGCGGTAAGGAGCATCAAGTTTGCAATTTGATCTCGTTCCCACCATTTGTATTTCATGATGTTCATTTTCCCTGTATCGGGGTTTGGAATTTTGATGCTTTTTAAGGCACTCTGCGGAAAAATGTGGTCGATTTGAGGCTTATTCTGATTCCATGAAGGCTGGTAGTTAAAGCCATACCAAAGGTTGAATAGCAAGTGTATTTCCTTGGATGAATAATGATAGCCTAGCAAATTCTCTTGCGTAAGCTCCATACTTTTTCCTTTGGAGCGGATCTCTCCAAATATTTCACTTTTTACGAATCCCTTATTGTCTTTTACTGTAGAGATCAAAGCATCCGTGAAGCTATCAGACACCCCACCAAAGACACCCGTTAAATTTACCTTGACCAGATAATCAACAAGGTCTGATTCTACAGATTTCACCCATGCTTCAGGATAATGATACCTGCTGTAAATAAGTGGGATGAGACTTGCATAGGAGGGAAGAGTTTTATCTGTTTTAAGGAATGTTTTACCATAAATGAAGTCCTTAACAAAGCGAAGTGCATCAGCAATTTTATCCCAATTTTTCTCAATGCCAGCTTTTACTTCAGGAAGTCTGAATTTTTCAATTTCATACTTAGCTCCTTTGTCGAGCAATACCAATGAAATTTTGAGGATAAAGTCACGGTCAAATTTGTAGCCCGTTTTGTTTAAATCTGCGAGTAATTCATCCATCTTATTTTCAGCCTCTTCCCAACTTGCTGTGAGTAGGCTAAATAATAGATCTGATTTACCTAATTGGGTTCCACCAGAGTTAGCTCGTATAAAAATCTCAACAATGTCTTCTTCTGTGTAGGTATCTGGTCTGTCAACACTATCTACCAATTGAAATAAGATATTCTCCTGTGTGCAGAAGACCTCACGAACTAATTCAACATTATCGTAAATTCTGTCTTCCTGATCTTCTGTTACTTCATTTGCAGATACAATGGTTTTTACAGTTTCCTTTGGCTTTGAATCTGTGAACACCAAATCTTTGAATAGAATGTAAGGGAACTGTACGCTCGAAGAAGATTTGAATTTGAAATCAAATTTGATGTCTTCAGGTGCTACCAAATCACCACTTAGGATATTTATATAGAGTTCTTCGCCATCATAACTACCCATCAGTCCGATAAACAAAGATTGGAGACGCTGCTGACCATCAAGCACCATCATTTTTTGAGTTTTGTCCTGTGGTATGTAGAAGTTGGCCAGGCTTATTCCGCTTTTGTAATTGTCAATAAACTTTCTTCTCTTCAGATCGCTTTTTGTCTTCCAAATTAAAAGTGTTCCAATAGGGTATTCTCTCAGGATTGAATCATACAGTCTTTCAATCTGATCTTTCTTCCAAACAAATGGCCGTTGAATGTTAGGCAGCCAGAAGCCACCTTGTTCATCCTTGTTGTTAAGGTATTTGATGAATTTTCTTATGGTCTCGGTTTGATTAGGCATGTTGATTTATTTTTTGTTTCCATTCTGCCATAGGCAAAAAATATTGTACTCCTTTGGTTTTCAACTCGAACTTGAGCGCCTTTGCTGGATTTTGAATGCGGTACAGCTCGGGTTCGCTTTTGCAATTCATCACGATATACAACCAAGCCGCATCACCCAACTGCGCTAATCGGTTCATTTCATTTTCACTCAGCATGACACTGCCATCACCTGCACTTCGTCCTTTCACTTCAATGTATCGCTTCAGTTCTTCCGGACTGATGCTTTTTACATCATACCCTTCATTATTTGCGCTGACATCTTGTGGTTGCCAACCCACACTTATTTCATAATCCATAGTAGCTTTCATGGCTATTGCTTCTGCCTCATCATCACGGCTCATGCCATAGTGACCTACGTATTCTACCTGTGTAAGAGGAACTACATAAGCACAGCCCAATACTTCAGGAGCCTTTGGATTGAGCTGGGTCATTAAATCCAAACTTTCTAATCGACTTTTCTTTTTCTCTATCAGTTCGTTGATGCGTTCCTGTTTCTTCAAAATCTTTTCTTGCACTTTATGATCACCCAAAAGCACTTTTCCTTGAAGCTCCTGTATGCCAACTTGTAAGTCCATAATGACTTGTGTAAAGGCAGACTCCAGATACCCTCTACGGTCTAATGCATCTTTATTAACATGGGCCTTGGTATCTTCAAATTGTCGGGTAGTAATTTTCTCAAAACTCCATTGAATAACTTCATTGGTGTCAATTACCTCGGGTGGTTCAATGGGCTTGGTAAAGTCTGTTGGTGTGTGGAGATCAATGAATTTAGCAGGAGAGGTGATGTGAAATTCTCCATCTTTCCTCTGATATACCATCATCAATCGCTCATCAGCAATACTGTCATCAACCTTACTCGGTCGATTGTCAACGATTTGACTTTTTACGAAGAAAGCAAAATAGTCTTCCTTGTCATCGGGAGAAATGAGAATGGTTCCCTTAATCATATCTTCCCTGTATTGATTGCGAACTACCGTGACCAGGCTATCAAAGACAGGATTACCGGGATTGATGTAATGTACTTTTCCTAAATCGCCTACGCTTTGATAATCGAGGAAGATTTGCTTGTCGAAACAAAACTGGATGGATTTAATAGAGTCAAAGTGAATTTTATAAGTATCTTTTAATTCAGCAGCAACAAACTCTGGCATTTTATCAATCTTGAAAATAGATTGCCTTAGCTCGGTGAATGCCCCCCCTAAGTTTTGAAATGCTTTCTCGAAAAATAAGCGGATATAAATTGGCTGTAACCGTTTCTCGTCCGAGTTTTCTTTCAATGTTCTGGCATCTTTGTAATCAACTGTGCTATGAGCTAATTTATCTTTCTGCTGGTTAATCTTCTCCTTGAATTGTATTTTCAAAGCAGCGTCATCTTGCGATAAGAATCTATCTAACTCTGTCTCTTTTCCATTGAATACAGAGTTGATGATGTCATCTAGACCAACTCCTTCCAGCACATCTTGAATCACGTCATATACTCTATCATCACCCATACCTTCTCGGATAATGTCGAGTTTTGTTAGCAGACGTTCTAATACTTTACCTTCTTTGGTATTGCTGGCTACCATATTAAAAACCAACACATCTTGTTTCTGGCCGTATCTATGGATACGCCCCATTCGTTGTTCTAATCGGTTTGGATTCCAAGGAATATCCCAATTGATAAGGAGACGACAGAATTGAAGGTTTATACCTTCTCCGGCTGCATCGGTAGCCAATAAAATTTGTGTATCAGGTTTGGCGAAAGCCCACTGAGCCTCTCTTCGATCATCTACGTTCTTTCCACCGTGGATGGTAGCTACGGTATAGCCTCCGCTTTTAGTTAGTCTTTCTTCAAGATAGAGAAGCGTATCCTTATGCTCAGTAAAAATGACCAGCTTTTCACCATTGTCTAGAACGCCATTCGATTTGAGCAGCTCTTGTAATTCTTGAAACTTCTTTTCCTCTTGTTTGCGATTAAAGAGTGTTTGCGCCATATCAAACAACTTCTTAACCTCAGTAGCTTCTTGTTGGATTTCACCAATGCTTTTAGCTGTAGTAAAAAGTTTGAATTTACGAGGGTCGGATAAAATACCATCCAACGCCTCTCGTTCATCATCCTCTAAGTCTTCATATTCCTCAATATTATCTACATCAAATCCCTCTAATTTATGTCGCTGACTCCATAGATTCGGGTTCTTATTAACCTCATCTACTATACCTTGCAAGGCTTTCCACCTGCGTTCCAAAGTGTTTTTAATAGCAAAAATGGAACTGACCAGTCTTCTCTGCATTACTGTCAAAGCAAGTGAAACGTGAATATTTTTTGTCTCAGAGGCTTCTTCTTTTCGTTTGGTCAGGTATTTTGTAACAGCGTCATAGAGTTCCTTTTCTTCTGGAGTAAGCTGATATGCAACTGTTTTTGTGTACCTATCTTTGAAAAGTGGATTGCCTTGCCAATCCTTCATGTCTTCTTTTAATCTTCGGATAAAGAATTTATTGATTCCATTATGCTCAAGCTCTTTGATGCGTGTCGAAGCTATTTCATCTGTGGCGAAAATATCCTCATCCAGCAGTTGAAGGAGTTTTTTAAAGGTGTCTGTTCGACCTCTGTGCGGGGTGGCAGTAAGCAGTAAAATATGCTCGCATTGTTGCGATAAAATTTGTGCAGCTTTATATCGCATGGAAAGGTATTGTTTCGTGCCATAGTCATAGGCTGATAGCTTATGGCATTCATCAAATACAATTAAATCCCAATGCGAATTGCTGGCAACATTCAAGACATCTTCTCGAGATATAAAGTCAATTGAAGTGACTATTCGGGGTGCAGTATGAAAAACGTTTGGGTCTGAAGAAAATAATGCCCGGTTAACCAGGGTGAATGGGATGTTAAATTTTATTCCCATTTCATCTTCCTGCCATTGTTTCGTCAGTCCGCCAGGTGTAACGATCAGTATTCGTTCGGCAAGCCCACGCATCATCAATTCTTTGATGAGCAAGCCAGTCATAATGGTTTTTCCAGCACCTGTGTCATCAGCTAACAAAAAGCGAATCTTGGGCAGTGGTAATAAGAATTTGTAAACAGCTTCTACCTGATGAGGTAGTGGATCAACGATACTGCAATTAACAGCAAAGAGTGGATCAAATTGGTAGGCTGAGTTTATGCGTTCGGCCTCTGCAAAAAGGCCAAATCGAGTTGGATCACCCTTAAAATTAAAGGTCCCTTCTTGGGAAAGCATTTCAAGACTTTCAAATTCAGCCTTGGAAATGACCTTGGTGTTGGCACGATTGGTATTTATACCTGTAAATTTTACCGAAACCATTGAACCAAGTGGCTGGATTTGATTTACAGTCACTGGTTCCGTTGGTATAAGGTTTTTAACAATTTGTCCTGGTTCTATCGGCATAAAATCAATCCTTATTTTGGTTATACTTTAACTTTTCTTCTGTTACATGTAGGGCATCAGAAGCAACACCTTCATCTTTCACTAAATCATAAATTTGTTCTGCCAACCATAGGGTTAGCAATTCTTGAACATCTGCTTGGAGAAGTTCAGCTAATAAAATCACCTGCTCTCTTTTTGCCCTTCGCTCACCACGTTCGATTTTACTGAACATAGGTGTGTCGATTTCAAGGGTTGCAGCCAATTGCCTTTGCAAAAGTTCCTTGCTTTCCCGTAGTTCTTTTATACGTTCACCGAAATTCATGGCTTTTTTATTTATGACTTGTCAGATATAGACAAATATAGGAAAAGAAAGTAGTAGTAAAAGACAAAACCTGAGAGAAATTGAAGTCAGGAAATCAAGGAAACAGGGGATGCAAAGGAAATTTTATCCTTAGCATCCTTAAAATCCTGAGTTTCCTTATTTGGCTAGTTGGTTGGTGGTGGGTTATCATCCATTGAAAGGTTTAGGTAGTGGTCTTGCATTTCCCGATGGATCAATCCTTTTTTGGCAAACTCAGTGATGTAACCTTCCGCAGTTTTGTCGGCAACATTCAATGCCTTGGCAACTTCCAAGTATTTTTGACGGTTGAAGTTTTTCGGTAAAGCTTCCAAAAACTTCTGCTTTCGGTTTTTACGAGAAGGGGGCTTTTCATCTTCCGGCAACTCATTGAATATTTTGCTTGAATGCTTCACCAATACTTTCACCATGCTGATAGCGGCTTGAAAATCTCTTTCTTCACAAATGACCTGCGCACTGGTATCGCCAGTCTCCAGGATACGGAGAGCTGAAAAAATCATACTTATACGAAAGGCAATCAAACCCATCCTACGTACTGTAGCAATGTAATCCAAGCCCTGTAGTGCAATGTATTGCTCTTGTATATGCGCAAAGAATTGATTGAATTGGGCTTTCTGTTCTGCTGTCAAACAAAATTCTATTTCACTACCAGATTTAAGTATCTTGAATAGTTCATAAAAGCGAGCGCCCAAGGCATCAAAGTAGTCATCTAAGCCGTTTTCGGTAGCATCTGCGAACACATCTTTCCAGTTGGTCCTTACATTCATAAAGTAGAAGATGAAACGGCTGAATAGGCCGTTTTCAGCATTTGGAATCAAAGCAGAAATCTGTTTTGGTGTTCCTGAAAGCACTGCCGAAAGGCAGGGGCTTTCTATATCCACCATTTCACGGTCGGTTCTTCGATAATAGGAGATGGTTTCATGGTGAAAAGCTTTGCGGAAGCCTTCACTATAATTGCCGTAATCACTCTTGAATGCTTGTGAAAGTGTATCACCTTCTGTTTCAAAGATCAGTCCTTTTCCATCACTATCATTCAACAGTTGATAAGCACCAGTAGAGCTGTTATTGGCAGGAATAAAGAGCATTTTTTCGGGTGGTTTACCGGGTTTTTCAACACCTTCTTCTTTACCTTTTTTGGCGTTGTATTCTGCTAATTCCAATTCATATTGCTGCTTTAGCATTTTGGCTTGTTCCCGCAGTTCTTTATGTATTGGTTGTACCAATTGCCTACAAAGTACCATGCGGCCTTTCCCTGCAGATGCTTGTGCTGTGACAAATAGAAATAGATTAGCGAAAACTTTTCTACCGTCATACTTTCCAAAGAATTTTGGCAAACATGCACTGATTGCCACCAAGGAGCCTAAAAGCAATAAATCTCTTTCTTCTTTTGAAGTGGCTACTTCTGTAACTTGTTGCAGAAGTTCAGGAAGCTCAGGAAATATAGTATCAGGAAGGTTTGGAAGTGTTTGTGGAGGTTCTTCTTTTTTTACCTTTTCCTTACTGATTGGTATTCCTGCTTGCTTGGCATGGTAAAAGAAGGTCTTTAGGGAAATTCCCTGACCTTTTGCCTTGAGGCAGTTGTCAAACTGCCTATCACAATCATTGGCTGAATAGTCTGCATAGAATCTGCTGATTCTATGGAAATAGTCACGCCCTGATTCGCCAAATTCGTCAGCAAAGGCAAACCCGATATTGCGCCAATCGCTGTAAGCGGTGGCTATATCAATCTGGTTGGCTTCAATTTGCTGAATGATCTGCTCAACATCTGAAAGATTTGGTTGAGGTGTATTTTCTTTTGGCTCTGTATTTATTTGTTGCTGGCTTGGATTTTCTATCCATTCCTGCGGATTAAATGTTTTCCGTTCCATTACTTACAAGTATTTGGGATTAATGAAAATGTGCGGATCATGAGGTAGAAAACATGCTCTGGAAATGTCTTTACCCGATTGATCTACTTCCAACTGATAAGTTTGCTGGATGTAGTTCGCTACCGCTTTGAAATAGTCTTGATGACCTGCTTTAGTCAGGTCAATAGGAATTACCCATTTGAGCCCATCACCCGAAGGAGATACGAATAGTAGCTCCGTTTCAAAGTATTGATCTTTGAGTAATTCAGACTTCAAACTTGTGATGTCATGCACATGGTCAAAGTCGATGGTAAGTAGCCCTGAATGCTTCCTAAGGTTCTTGTCATTCCGTTTGGAGAACGTGCCTGAGAAAGTCACATAATCGAATTGTAAGGCTTTATACTTCCTTGCTTCTTTTACATCCTGAATTTTGCGAAGTGCATTTGTGCAGCTTTCAAATTCATCTCCTTTTATCATGACATAAGCGTCCACCAAATCAATCTCTTTTGTTGGGTTGATATTGGTTACTGGCTTCTTGAAGTAGCTAAAGACTGGAGGTTTTGGCTTTATCGGTTCTGGCACAACCACTTGTGGTTGTTGCTCAGTATGTTCGTAAAATCCATTCTTCTGACCAATTCTCAGGTGTAGTACTTCATTTAGCTTTTCATTGAGATCCTGCCCGGACAGGCCGAAATGCAATGATGCAAAATCAAAGACATTACCTGCTTTAATGGCTTCTTCTGTATCGGTGTGCGTAGCACAACCGTCAACCACTTTTCCTATGAATGTGCTTTTGTCAGCATTGAAAGGGTTCTTCGCAGGTTTGCAGTCCCTTCCCGAAAGGGAAAGGACTGTTTCACCAGGATAGTACTGCCGCAACACGTAGGCGTAGATATTCAAGCCGTAGTGTGTTTTGTGTAATATGGTTTCTCTACTTACTTCCATGACCGACAGATTTTGAAGGTTGGTAGTTGGAATCCAGCATCATTTCAATGTCAGACACCTTGTAGTAGAATTTGCCATTGATTCGGCTGTAAGGCAACACTCCATTATCCCGCAGGGATTGGAGCGTTCTCTTGCTGATATGCAGCGTTTGCATCACATCCTGCCCATCATTCCACTCTTCTTTAAAACTCTCTAAGCGTGTTTTATGGTAGTGCTGCAGGTATGCTTTTATGGTCTTAATCTCCTGTGAGAGTGACAGGATTAGTTCAATAATCTCTGTCATAGCTTTACTCTCCCTTTTTTGATTAAGTAATCCGCTACTTGCTGTTCTACTTCTTCAGCAGACATTGAGCGGTTGCGCAGCAACCAGTTCTCTAACTCTGTTCTTTTGAAGTAGAGCTTTTTGCCGTTTGGCTTGTAGTGCGGGACATTACCCGCACTTGTCAGTTTATAGAGGTGTGATTGAGACAGCTCTAAATACTGGCATGCTTCATTGAAGTTTAATACTTCCTTACTGTAAATCCCCTGGCTCTCAATTAGGCGTTGGAGATTTTCGAGACGTTTTAATATTTCGTCCATGTTCTTATCATTTAAGAATTTAGAAATGGACTCTAGCGCTAAAGTCATCCTTGATTGTCAAGGACATAGCAAATGTCAGAAGAGGTGTCTGGAAGTATTGAAAATGGAAATTTCAGCCCGTTCAACAGGCTGAAATACAGGTGCTTTTGAAAAAGAGTGGAAATTTGAAATGGTAAATTGACGGAAAATTACCGCAATTTAACCGAGGGGTAATTTGGTCAACCAGTACTGAGAATCGATGAATTCGGCTAATTGATCCGGGTTTTGTCGGTAGGTTCTGAACTGCTTGTCAAGATTTGCTTGGTAGCGGTGGTCAAGGAACTTCCGAATATCAACATCTTTTATTTGCTTGGTTGGTTGGAAGGTGCGCTGCTGGAAATAGCCTTTTTTGATCAACTGGTGGTAAATGGCAGCCATTTCGTTTTTCATGCCATGCTTGTCAACAAACTTGTAGTTCTCATCAATGTACCCGTTTTGAAAAAGTGACTCTTCGAAGCTGGCAAAACGAGTAGGACTTTTTATGATGGCGTCATAAGAAAGAATGCCTTTACTCGTATCTCTAAAGTCATTGGTAAGTGCCTTAAAAGGTTTAGGTGTTTGCGGTATTGCTTTCGGGTTGGAAGGACTTGCTATTTGTATTGGTACTGCTTCTTCAATGTGAGAAGGACTAGGGGCGGTATGATTAAAGTAAGTCAGATAAATATCGTCTTCCGTAAGCGGTTCTTCTTTAAGCTGCTCCGGATAACATTCTTGAACTTCCATGAATAAACGCACAAGTTGGTGCTTGAGATAGAAAAGAATGAAAGCTCCATCACTGTCAGTGTTATTACTTTTCAAGGTACCAAACTGCGGGTGGTATTGTTCGGTGGAGTAGTTCTGCTCTTGAATAACCTTTGCTAGGTCTCGAAGTTTTTCATTGAGCGTTCTGGTTAATGCCATGTGAATATGGTATTTCTTTGCATTGACATTGATACTTTCGCCTACATTTTTGTGAATGAAGTTTAGATATTCTATAGCCGCTGAATCTATCAATGCCTGGAAATACTTTCGCTTGTTGCTAAGAGCCTTCGGAAAGGATATTTCAAACTGTGGCTGTGACTTGTAAAAAACCTTTGGAAGGTCGTTTAAATCTTGCTTGAACTTCAGTTCTGAAACTCCCGACAATAACCACGGGCGAAGATCGAGAAACAGAATACGGTTGTATATTTCTAAAGATGCGCTCATAAGTCCAGTTTGATTTTGTTGGCAGCTTCTTTCTTCTTGTCGTCAATGATTTTCGCATAGACTTGGGTAGTTTTCAATTCCCTATGGCCTAAGAGCTTTGAAACTGTGTAAATGTCTGTTCCTGCTGTAAGCTGCAAGGTAGCATAGGTATGCCTGGCGCAATGAAAGGTAATGGTTTTGGATATTCCTGCCTTCATCATCCATTGTTGCAATTTCAAGTTGTGCCATGCTGAGTATTTCAATCCTTTAAAGACCCGCTCGTCTTTATCTTGGCGTTCGCCAAGCAAGCCAACGGCTTGTTCTGAGATTGGGAGTGTTTCTGCTCCTTTGGTTTTCTTCTGTCTAAATCGGATGTAGTAACCCCGATCATTTGAATGTTGCACTTCGGACCATAGGAGTTTATTTATGTCTGACCAGCGTAGTCCTGTAAGGCAAGAAAATATGAATGCCGTTTTCAATTGGGTGTTTTCACATTCGGTATTCGCAGCTGCTTGCAGTTCTTCCAGTGTCAAAAATTCTCTTTCCGGTTCTCCTTGCTTGAATGCTTCTGCACCTTCGGCAGGATTATGCGGAATGATACCATCCTTTACGGCTTGCTTCAAGGCAGCCCGAAACTTGTTGAAATAGGAGTACTTTGAATTTTGAGATAGTTTCTGAACTCCATGGGCTATGGCCTTTTTGTCCAGGTATTCTTTGAAGTCCTGTACGAGCTCTCTATTCACAAATTCAAAAGAAATGTCTTGTGGCATGAACTTCTTGAAATGCTTGATCATGCTATCCCAATTCCCGTAATTTCCTGCGCTGTCCTTGCGTTTATTGGCTAATAGTTGCAGGTAGGCAGTGAAACTGCCTTTTAGTTTTTCATTGTCACGAAAACCGTAAGTGCCGTTTTGAATTTCAATTTGCCTTTGCGCTCGGATGGTTTCAGCCAATTGCTGGGTCTTCTTATTGATTTCCTTTTGCTCCTTAGTTTTCGGGTTAGGCTCTAGATAGAGATTTAGGTATTCTGTTTTCCTTTTGCCCTTGTTGTAGTAATCAAGGTAAAGGCTGGTCTTTCCGCCCTGGTTCCTTTGTCTGAGTGTTACTTTCATGCCTGAAACAGTTTATCGATTTCGGTTCTCCTTATTATGGTTCGTCTACCAAGTTTGGCCGCTTTGATTGTACCGGACTTGATTTGACGGTAGATAGTCATGCGACTTGCTCCAAGTAGCTTGCAGGTTTCTTCGATGCTTAGAAAGTCTTTGCTTCCTAACTGATCTTCTTGGAACTCTAAACGCTGATGGGAGACAGGAGCCACTTCTTGTAGCTTAGCATCCCGCTTGCGCTTCTTATAATTTCGGGATGCACATTTATGGCTACAGAATTGGGTAACCGTAGTCTTTGCGATGAATGACTCACCACAGTGCTGACAGATCTTCGGTATCTCAATGTTGCTGCTCACGTGTTTCCTTTTGTGGGCTTGTTTCTGTCACTGGATGTATCTGATTGTATCAGTATGTATCCTGATGTAACATCATCTCGCCATTGCTCAAAAAATCTCTTGCTACCAACAAACTTGTTTCTAGTAACAACTGATTAGCAACAAATATACGGAAAAAAAGGGATAATTAGCAACAAACAAAGGAAGGAAAACAGCCTAAATGATAGAAAAAGAAGGGTTTAGCGTATGAAAGGAAAGTAACTTACTTTCCGATGCAAAAATTCCTAAAGATATTCTCCAACAGATCATCTGTCGTGATTTCCCCAGTGATCTCTCCAAGGAAATGAAGTGAGCGACGGATGTCCATGGCCACAAAGTCGTTGGTGACTTCATTGTCCAGACCGGAAAGAATATCCAATAATGACTCACGGGTTTTGACCAAGGAATCGTAATGACGCACGTTGGTTACTACTGTATTTCCTGTTCTGAATTTATCCAGGTTCACCAGTACTAGAATTCTGGATTTGAGTTCTTCCAGATTTTCTTTTTTCCCGGCGGATATAAATATTGTGTCTGGATGTTTTTCTTTTAATTCACTTATTAGCTGTGTATTACCCTTATCTACCTTATTCGCAACTTTCAGGAAAGGGACACCTTGATTTTCCAGTTTATTGACATCCCGATTGATTTCCACCAAGTCTGTATCTCCCAAATCGAAAAGGTACAAAATCATGGAAGCGGACTTCATTTTCTCCTGAGTTCGGCTTACACCTATTGCCTCAATGGTATCGGTTGTTTCCCGTAGTCCAGCGGTATCGATAAAGCGGAAAATTATTCCTCCGATATTGATTTCGTCCTCGATAAAATCTCGCGTAGTTCCAGCAATCTCAGAAACAATCGCTTTTTCCTCATTGAGCAGAGCATTGAGTAGGGTGGACTTTCCGGCATTTGGCTTTCCTGCGATTACGGTAGGCACGCCATTTTTAATCACATTCCCCAGATCAAAACTCAAAATCAATTCCTCTACTACCCGGAGTAAGCGCTCGACTAGGGCTCGTAATTCTTCCCGACTTGCAAACTCCACGTCTTCCTCCCCAAAATCCAATTCCAATTCTATCATTGAAGCGAAATGAATCAAACGAGATCTAAGCTCTTGGATTTCAGAGCTGAATCCACCCCGCATTTGGCTGAGCGCTGCCTGATGGGAAGTTTCCGAATCTGCGTGAATCAGATCAGCTACGGCCTCAGCTTGCGCTAGATCGAACTGCCCGTTGAGGAAGGCACGCTGAGTGAATTCTCCGGGCTTTGCCGGTCTTGCGCCTTTGCGGATGAAAAGCTTGAGAACTTGATTGATGATGTATGAGGATCCATGTGTGGAAATTTCCACCACGTTTTCCTTGGTAAATGATTTTGGGGCAATAAATAGCGACACCAGCACTTCATCGATGATTTTCTCCCCATCGCGAATGGTCCCGAAGTGTATGGTGTGAGATTCTTGTTTTAATAGATCTTTCCCGAAAAACACATCATTAGTCAATTGAATGGCGTCTTTACCAGAAAGGCGAATCACTGCTATAGCGCCAACTCCCTGAGGTGTGGCTAGGGCAATGATCGTATCGTTTTGATCAGCAAGGGAATAACTCATTTGGCACCGAATCCTTTATCTACTATTTCTGTCAGTCCTTGCAAAAACGGCATTGGCTCTCTATAGCCTGGCATTTGAGTAATATTCATCAGGGAAGGGTCAATGATCACAAAATTTGGATAGGACTGCACGCGCATGGCTCCGGCCATTTGTGCTTCGGTGTATTTCTTTCCCTTGAAGTCAAAAGTGCGCTTATTGTCTTCAGCATTCATTTTGACTGCGTAGAAGGTATCGTTTATGTACTTGATCACTGCGGGGTCAGTGAAAGTTTCCTTATCCATTTTCTTGCACCAGCCACACCAATCTGTATAAACATCCACCAATAGCATTTTTGGGTTAGCTTCCGTTGCAGCCACAGCCTCCTCAAATTTCAGCCACTTTATCTCATCTTGTGCTTGCGCAAAATTGCCAGCAAATAGTAGTAGGCCTATGATTACAAATTTCTTCATGTATAAACTATGTGGTTTTAAGCAATTATGCTAGTATCCTTATTTTCATTAATTATCAGGCTGGAAGATCGATTACAGATGACCGAAGTACCGTCATTTTAAGATTTTGCCAACGCTTATATTGCTTTGTTCATTTTACTGGTTGAAAAGCGGAGAGTCATAATTATGGGTGAAGACTTTTAACATTTAATATCCTGCATTTAGAATTGCAAAGTGCTATAAGTAAATGAAGAAATTATAAACTATACTAGTGACCTGACCGCAGCCTGCCTCGACAGGCGGTTCTTACGTCTCCCGTCTTCGATCTCCCGTCTTTTTCTCAATTCTCCAACGGCTTCACTGAAGTGGAAGTTCCGAACAGTGAATTTGGCTTGATACTCTTGAACAAAGCACTTCCCAAAAATACCAGTCCGCCCACTGTCACCATCATCCCAGCTATAGAACTATCTACCAAATATGCCATATAATAACCTGTGATCGAAATAAAAACCCCTAAACCACAGGTGAGTTTTATCAAGGATGATAATTTCTTAGTCCAAAGAAATGCCGTGGCAGGAGGGACTACTAAAAGTGCTACTACCAAGATAGCACCGACAGCTTCGAAGCTACTTACGGTGGTATAGGAGACCATACTCATAAGGGCAAGGTTAATCGCCCCTGCTGGAAGTCCAATCACCAAGCCAAAGCTTTCATCGAAGCTAGTTAAGGTTAACTCTTTATATAATAAGAAGATAAATCCGCTTACTAAAACCAGATTTAACACAGCCAAATACGTGATTCTTGGTCCCATACTAAAGCCTGCTTTAGTGATCCAAAGGTCAATTGGCAAGTATGCAATCTCACCATACAAGACACATTCCTGATCCAGATCTACTTTGTAAGCTAGCATATTGATCAGAATAATTCCTATGGCAAAAAGAAGCGTGAAGGTAATTCCTATAGATGCATCAAGCTGAACTTTAGCTTTATTTTTCAGCCAGTTGATAATCAAAGTGGCAATAATCCCTAGAATCCCTGCTCCAATAATAACTTCCAACCCGCGCTGACTGCCTGAGACAAAGAAACCAATCACAATTCCCGGAAGGACGGCATGTGAGATGGCATCGCCAGTCATAGACATTTTGCGTAGCATCATAAAAACACCCAGCAAACCGCAGGAAATAGAGATAATCGATGCGGTGATAATGATCAGAAATGCGTTTTGGTCAAAGCTCATCGTTGTCGCGGGGGATAGTCTCCTGGTGAGGATCGAGTTTAGGATAATTTAGCCTGTTCTCTAGCATAGCTTCGAGTTCAGGAGTTAAGATATGTTCAAGTTTTTCGGCTGAATCATGTACGTGATCAGGAGCAATATTCATGTACTCGTTAAGGTAAAGTTCCCAAAGTCTATGAAGCCTTACTATTCGTTTGGCTTCAGATTTACCATTGGTAGTAAACTCTATAAATCCCTGATTTATAGTAATTAGTCCTGACTTAGTTAATTCATTTATCGTCTGTGATGTTTCTCGCTTTTTATAAGGAAAAGACTGATAGATTTCGTCTATAGGGAAGGAGTGGAGCCCTTTTTCTGTACCATGGAAAATTGCCTTCAATAAGTGATCTTGGTGCGTTTTTTTCAAATAATATCTCCTTGCGATGTATCGTGACAGCACTCCTTTTTTGGGAGCAAAAAGAAATGAGATAAAAGCAAACAGAGATAAGAAAACTACCACCCATGGCCCCGTGGGCATCTGTGGAATGATAAAGGAAATGTATGTTCCTAAGATTCCAGACACGGCAGAAAATACCCCCGCGATGAATAGAAGTTTGTCAAGTTTATCGGTCCAGAATCTCGCAGCGGCGCCAGGGGCAATCAGTAATGCTGCCATCAACACTACCCCGATGGCCTGAATTCCGATCACCACTGCCAAAATCATCAGCACATTAAAAATCAGTCGAATTGCACCCATGGGGTATCCGATAGACTTTCCAAAGTCAGCGTTAAAGACTAGCATGGAGAATTCCTTTCGGAAAACTGAGAGTGTGATGATGATCAAAACAGCCAGACCTCCATAGATATACAAGTCTTCCTCGAGAATAGCGATGGCGTTTCCGAAGATAAACTGGTTTAAACCTGCCATTTCGGGATTTCCGGATTTCTGAATTACCGTAAGAAGTACTACTCCAAATCCAAAGAATATGGATAGGATGGAGGCAATAATTGAATCGTCGCTTAGCCTAGTGTTACTTTTCAACCAGGAAGTAAGAAATGTGGCGAGCGCTCCAGATAGAAAAGCACCAGTTACGATATAGAGTGGGTTCTTTTCCCCCGCCAACATAAATCCCAAACAAATGCCTGGAAGTACCGCATGTGAAATTGCATCTCCTAGCAAAGCTTTTTTGTCCAAGAAACTATAGGTTCCCACATAAGCTGAGCCTATACCCAAGAGCGTAATCCCGATTACAACAAAGGCAATCGAAGCATCTTGAAACGTAAAGAAATAGACAAAATCGCTCATCAGCTTTTCAGTGGATTAAAATCTTTTTGTCGGATGATATCTGTGACTTTAGTGAGTAGGTTGAGTTTTCCACCGTACGTTTTGCGGAGCAACTCTTCTGTCACCACTTCAGTTTTTGGTCCTGAGGCCACCAGGTGAAGGTTTAGCATAATGATCCAATCAAAGTAATTCATAGCAGAATGAATGTCATGATGCACAACGATCACAGTCTTACCTGCCGCAGTCATTTCTTGAAGCAATTGGAAAATCGCAGTTTCCGTCGCCATATCTACTCCTGCAAATGGCTCATCCATCAGATACAAATCTGCTTCTTGGGCCAAAGCTCTGGCTATGAAAACGCGTTGCTGCTGGCCTCCGGAAAGTTCAGATATTTGACGAGTCACAAAAGACTGCATGCCGACTTTCTCTAGGCATTCCATCGCTATGTTCTTTTCCTTTTTGCCAGGTCTTTTGAAAAGTCCTAACTTTCCATAAGTACCCATCATCACTACATCCAGCACGGAAGCGGGAAAATTCCAATCTACAGATTCTCGCTGGGGTACGTAGCTGATACGGTTTCTTACCTCGTTTAACTCGCGGTCAAAAATCTTCACATACCCTCCAGTTATAGGCACCAAACCCATAACAGCCTTAATTAGGGTAGATTTCCCTGCGCCATTTGGCCCAAGAATTCCTATAAGTTTCCCTGGAGGAAGGCTCAAATCAACATTCCAAAGAACTGGGCTTTGATCGTAACTAACGGTGAGGTCGTGTATTTCTAATATCGGAGATTCTACCTGTTTGATCATTTTGTTAGGCTTTCAAAAATTGTTTGAACATTAGTTTTTACCATTCCTATATAAGTTCCGGCAGAAGAATCTGGAGCACCCAAGCTATCTGTGTAAAGCGGTCCAGCTAGATTGATGTGGTGATTCTGATTTTCACATCCTGCGACCACGGCCTGTATTGCTTTGGGGGAAATCGTTTGCTCGGCAAAAACCGCATGGATATTTCTTTCTACAATGAAATTCACTAATCCAGTCAAATCCCTCAATCCCGGCTCGCTCAAAGTTGACAAGCCTTGAAGTCCCAGCACTTCCAAATCGTAGGCTTTACCGAAATAGGAGAAGGCATCATGTGCAGTGATCAAGGCTTGATTCGCTTTGCGTAATTCAGCCACCTTTTTGAGATTGTCTTGATGTAATGCTGCCAATTCATTGAGGTAGGCATTGGTGTTTTTGTACACAGAAGATTCCCATGCGGGTTGCCAGTTTATTAGCTCATCTGAAGCTCTCTTCATAGCCATTGCCCAAAGAGACACGTCAAACCAGATATGCGGATCTACGGAGTGAGCTTCAGGCCCGGATCTTAAGAGTAGCTCATTTGGGATGTCTTCTGATACGTTGATCAAGTTTTGACTGAAGGCTAGTTTTTCAAAAATTTCAGTCATTTTACCTTCGAGGAAAAGGCCATGATAAATCACCAAGTCCGCATTCTGTAGCAAATCCAGATCTCGTACAGAGGCCTTATATAAATGTGGGTCAACACCAGCTGGCATCAAAGAAACTACCTCAGCTTTGTCGCCAACCAAGTTTCGAATACCATCCGCAAGTATGCTCGTTGTCGCTACGATTAAAGGTTTTTCACGCTCTTGAGGATTGTCAAATTTGCAGGCAAAAGTGAGCAGTAAAATGGGCAATAAAATGAACAGTTTTTTCATGACTGAATGGCCAAAATATTTGCTGCAACATCCTTTGACATAAAGAGCGTTTTTTTCTGATCCACTAGGATTTCCATGGACCCATCAAATTCTACTTTGTCCAAAATTTTGATCCTAGCTCCGATGTATGCGCCGACTTTATCGAGGTATTTTAGGAAGGCTGCCGAGCTGTCTTTCACTGCTACAATTTGACCAGCTTGATTGACCTCCATTTCGTTCAGTGCTACTCTAGGTCTTGCTCTTACATCGCCGAATTCGTCGGGAATCGGATCGCCGTGTGGATCGAATTTGGGGTAGTTCAAAAACTCATCTAAACGTTGAATCAATAGGGGTGATTGAATGTGCTCAAGCTCCTCAGCTACCTCGTGAACTTCATCCCATGAAAACTGCAATTTGTCCACCAAAAACACTTCCCAAAGTCTGTGCTTCCGGATAGTTTGCAGCGCTCTCTTTTTACCGTCTTCGGTAATATTTACACCGTAATATTTTCGGTATTCTATCACCTCCTTATCACCTAGTTTCCTCAGCATATCTGACACCGAGGCAGGCTTAGTTTTCATCTCTGCGGCCACGTCATTCGTGGACACACTCTTCGTTCCTCCGTCCGATAGGTGGTAGATCGCTTTAAGGTAGTTCTCTTCTGCTGTGGTTAGTGTCATAATGGTACAAATAATCCAAGAGCAAATATAAAAATTTATTTAGATATAGCTAAAAATATATTCAATACAGACTAAAACGCCTGTGGATAACCTATTTTCAAATGTGTTTAGAGTTTTAGTCTGGGCTAAAAATAAGATTAGATAATGTTGAATATAGACTTAAATTATTGATTTATAGAGTTTTATGAATTACACAAGCCTTAGTGAAACCTGCTTAAAGTCAAAACTAGCCAGTTTCCATACTAGGAAAATGAGTGTAGAAAATAGCGCGTAGGTGGATAAGTGTGGATAGTAATCCACATCCTTTGTATGGGTTATAGGGAGTTGATAGCTGAGATGAACTCAGCTTCCTGAGATTTCCAGAGTATGGAGTCTGTAGGACTTTGGGAGAAAAATTCCTGCTTGAGTGCGGAATTAAATTGCTTGCAAGCTTGATCAGTGTCGAAAAAATCTATTGGAAATCCTCCTGAAAATGGAGCTAAATAATCTAGCCATATAGGATTGCCAGCGATCAAAACTGGAACTCCAAGAGCCGCGGCCTCGAAAAGTTTCGTGGGCATTTTATTGGAAATAGCCTCTCTATTTTGATAGGGTAAAATAGCGAAATCAACCTTCGAATAAGCAGCTAGAATCTCTTCGTGTGGGACGGGAAAGGTGCAAGATTTCAGCTCTATTTTTGGGCAATTTTCACAAGCATTTTTAAGCGCAATCTTATAAGAATCTAGGGTGCAGTGCCCTATAATTTGGAGCCTGGATTTCGGGAATTCTTTAAGAATTTCCTTAAACCAAGTCATTGCTTCGAGTGTTCCAAAGGCGGGAGTAAGCGTGCCGGAAATCAAAAAATTGTACCCCTGTTTTTTTTCAAAACGGATTGGATTGACCCGCTTGATTTCTCCTGAGAATTTATTTTCTAAAACCAAAAATGGAGACTTTTCTGGCATTTCTTCCACATAGCATTTCTCTGCTAGCAAGAATAAATCGACTTCTTTTACCTTTTCCATTTGCCTTATAATTTGGCTTAATTTGGATTTTTTGGAAGGACTCAAAGTCGGGTTTAGATCCAGATTTTTGACGTAATTTTCCTGTACATCATACACCAGTTTGTAGCCTAAAATGCTTTTGAAAAATGAGGCTAAAGGGAGATATTCATAGGTACAGCAAAGGAGGAGTTTAGGACGAACTTTTAATAAGACCTTCAGAAATCTGACTTGTGAGGAGATTCTTTCCCAAGGTGAGGGATGTACAGAAAGTGAAGCGTAATATCTTTCACCTTCGCAATTTTCGAGGGGAATTCGTGAAAATCCCATAAAACTTAAGTCGAACTGACCGGTTTCTCGCAATGAAAGGCCTAGCTTTCCCCAAGCTCTTGTATCTTTGGCCGGCTTCAGACTTGAAGCTATCAAGACGGGTATTAAGGTAGCTGATTTTTCACTCATCAAACGAAACTAACCAAAATAATGGAACTGAAAACCATCATTGAACAAGCCTGGGAAAACCGGGAGCTATTAAAAGAAGAAACAACACAACAAGCAATTAGAGCTGTCATTGCCGATCTGGATGCAGGTGCGCTACGTGTAGCTGAGCCTATTGCAGATGGAGAATGGAAAGTGAACGACTGGGTGAAGAAAGCTGTGATTTTATATTTTCCAATTCAGAAAATGGAAACGATCGAAGTGGGGCCTTTTGAATTTCACGATAAAATGGCTCTTAAAACTAACTACGCTGAAAAAGGTGTTAGAGTAGTTCCTCATGCAGTGGCTCGATACGGGGCATATTTGGCTTCAGGAGTAGTAATGATGCCAAGTTATGTTAATATAGGCGCCTATGTAGAGGGTGGCACGATGGTTGACACTTGGGCTACTGTCGGATCCTGTGCGCAGATCGGCAAAAATGTTCATTTAAGTGGTGGAGTAGGGATTGGAGGAGTATTGGAGCCTATTCAGGCAGCACCTGTAATTATCGAAGATGGTGCATTTATCGGTTCTAGAGCTATCATCGTAGAGGGTGTCCGTATCGGCAAAGAAGCCGTAATCGGCGCTGGAGTTACGTTGACAGCTAGTTCCAAAATTATCGATGTGACTGGTCCTGAGCCAGTGGAATACAAAGGTTTCGTGCCTGAGCGTTCCGTAGTTATACCAGGTTCTATTTCCAAAAATTTCAATGCGGGCACTTTCCAAGTTCCTTGTGCTTTGATCATCGGTCAAAGAAAAGCCTCCACAGATCTCAAAACTTCACTTAATGATGCGCTCAGAGATAATAGTGTAGCAGTCTAAACCAACTAAAATGAAAACGAGTACACAAGCGATATTAGCTTTATTTATATCAATCTCACTTTGGTCTTGTTCAGAAAAGAAGACAAGTTCAGGAGACGCCTTGTTCAATCAGGGAGAATATGCTAAAGCAGTAAATGAGTATTCTGAAGAGCTGAAGTTCAACCCTTCGGATGTTCGAATGCTTTATAATAGAGGCAGGGCGTATGAGGAACAAGGGAATTTCGAAGAGGCAAAGGCTGATTTTGAAAAAGCTTTAGAAGCGGATCCTACTAATTTTCAAGTGCTGCTAAGTCTCGCTAATGTTCATTACAATCAGAAAAACTATACCAATGCATTGTTGTATTCTGATCAGGCTGCCGAAATCTCTGGAGCTCCTGCGATGGCTTCGTTTATGAAAGCCAGAGCTTTGCATCAACTGGGCAAACCTGATGAAGCTTTGAAAGCGTATGGGAATGCAATATCTGTTGATAAGGAGTTTGGACAGGCATATTATAATAGAGGCTTGCTGAAGATAGCGATGAAAAATGTGGGAGATTCCTGCGAAGATTTTCAATTGGCTAGAGCTTTGGAATATCCTGGAGCTGAAGAAGCTTACACTAAATATTGCAAATAAAATCAAACCGGCTTAGGCCGGTTTTTTTATGTTTTATTTTTTGACCTGCAGGTGGTAGTTGTCTTGCCTCCCCAGTACCAGCACTGAAAATCTAAATCTCGGGAAATACAGTAGATAGAGTGAGTGAAAAGAAGAACTAGACATAAAGAAAATCGCTTGTTAAGCTAGCTCAACAAGCGATTTTAAAATATTGATAAGCCTATTTACCTTTCAAATATTAGGATAAAATGGCCAAAAAAGCTCCAAGTTATTTCGCTGAAATCTGGATACTAAGACTGAATACTTAGACTTTCCTTTGCCAATTCTTCATTCTCATCCTCTGATCCTGCTTTAATAAAAGCTTCGATAGCTGAATTTCTCTCTTGACCTTTGTTCAGCAAAACGCCTAAAGCGATCATTACCCCAATGCGAGTGCCCACTTTTTTGGTAGCAGTCTGAAACAACGGTTCCAATTCTTCATAGCTTACTTCTTCAGCCAACTTGGCTATGTCGGCTCTTGCTGCAGCTAATTTATCTCCAGAAAGGTTAGTGTATTTTTTTGCTATTTTCTGAATTTCATTTAAGGCAGAGCGCTGGCCTTGGGACTGCCCACCGCCTTGATTTTGCTTTGCTTTAGGCTGATTAGTTTGCGGAGTTGGAGCAGGATTTTGCTTTGCCCAAGAATCACGCAACCCAACAGTTTTATTGAAAACCAGGTTGTCTGTCGTGGAGTCCTTATCTAGCGTAAAGTATCCCAAGCGTTGAAATTGGAACTTGTCGCTCATACTCGCATTCTTTAGAAAAGGCTCCAGATAGGCCTCTTTGATCACTCTTAGAGAATTCGGGTTGATGAATTCCATAAAATTTTTGTCCTCGTGACTGTCAGGAGCTTCGTCCAAGAAAAGTCTATCATACTCACGGACTTCGGCTTTGATAGCGTGCTGTATAGAAACCCAGTGTAGTGTTCCTTTCACCTTTCGGGTACTTGCTTCCGTGCCACTTCCAGATTTAGAATCAAAGTCTGCAGTGCAATGTATTTCCAGGATATTTCCCGCTGCATCTTTTACTACAGATTCACCTTTTATGATGTAAGCGCTTTTCAGCCGAACTTCATTTCCTAGAGTCAATCGGAAGAAGTTGTTCCCAGCGTTTTCTTTGAAATCTTCCTGCTCTATATACAATTCACCAGAAAACGGAAGCTCATGAGTTCCCGAAGTTGGATCTTCCGGGTTATTTTCAGCTTCCAAAATTTCAGTTTTCCCCGCAGGGTAATTTGTAATCACCAATTTCACTGGATCCAATACCGCCATAACGCGGGTGGCAGTTTTGTTAAGGTCCTCACGTATGCAGTATTCCAATAAGGAGACGTCTGTGACCGAATCTCGCTTCGAAATCCCAGAAAGATCAGAAAATTTGCGGATAGATTCCGGCGTGTAGCCTCGTCTTCTCAATCCTGAAATCGTGGGCATTCGGGGATCATCCCATCCGGATACAGTTTTTCCTTCAACTAATTCCAGCAATTTCCGCTTACTCATCACCGTGTAGCTAAGATTTCTACGAGCAAATTCTCTTTGCTTAGGCCTCAGTTTGGCAGGATCAT
This sequence comes from Algoriphagus sp., assembly GCF_039969895.1. Taxonomy (GTDB): domain Bacteria; phylum Bacteroidota; class Bacteroidia; order Cytophagales; family Cyclobacteriaceae; genus Algoriphagus. The sequence goes on along the minus strand of NZ_JBDVMZ010000007.1, from coordinate 112,753 downwards.
AGATTTGGTCTAGAAACCAATCGTACAATTCCCGATGCATTTTGAACTCAAGGGTACAAAGGGAATGGGAAATTTGCTCTATATAATCTGACTCCCCGTGTGTCCAATCGTACATAGGATAGATGCACCAATCGGTTCCGGTTCGGTGATGTGCACGCTTCACGATTCTATATAATATGGGGTCGCGCATCAGCATATTAGGTGATGCCATGTCAATTTTAGCGCGAAGCACATAGCTTCCCTGCTCAAATTCCCCAGCTTTCATTCGGGCAAATAACTCGAGATTTTCTTCAACAGTAGTGTTACGATAAGGCCCAGCTACACCAGGGGTAGTTGGCGTTCCTTTTTGCGCAGCCATCATCTCAGCAGACTGACCGTCCACATAGGCTTTGCCTTCTTTGATTAATTGGATAGCCCAATCATATAGCTGCTGAAAGTAATCAGAAGAATAACACTCTGTAGCCCATTCGAAACCTAGCCATTGAATATCATTTTTGATAGCATCTACGTATTCCTGCTCTTCTTTGGCAGGATTAGTGTCGTCAAAGCGAAGATTCACCGGGGCATTATGCTTTTCTCCCAAACCAAAATTTAGGCAAATGGAAGCTGCATGACCAATATGAAGGTAGCCATTTGGCTCTGGAGGAAAACGAAATCGAAGCTGGTCCTTAGGAAAGCCAGCGGCTAGATCGTCTTCAATAAGTTGTTCTAGGAAATTGAGTGATTCTTTTTCTTCTGTCATGGGTGAAAATTGAAACCCAAAATTAAGTCAAATAGGGGTATTTACAACTTTACAGGCAAATTGCTTGAGAAGCGAAAGGTTTGATTGTTGGTTTCCTTCCTTCAAATAAACCATTCCTTTTAAATGATAGTTAAAACAAGAATCACGTAGGCTACACCACTTATCGCATGATGATTATCGGTAGTCTGTACAGAATCCAAAACCCCCTTACTCATCCAATCAAAAGACCGTTGACCGATAGGCCTTAATTCATAAATCAACCAAATCCAACTATGCTTTTGTCCTTGACTGTACGCAATGCGGATATAGATATGTTAAAATTCATTCTTTCGCTGGATTGAAGCACTTTGCAATCCTACATAACTTAATTAAACCCGATTCAAATGGAATATACAAGCACCAACCCTTATAATGGAAATATCATCGCCAAACACCATGGACATACCGATGAAGAAATCAAATCTGCCTTAGAAGCATCCCAAGCGGCATATCGGTCCTGGCGTAAAGTGGCCATACCTGAGCGTGCCAAATTGATGCGTAGGGCCGGGGAAGTGTTGCGAGAAAATGCTGCCACTTACGCGGAAATGATTACTCAGGAAATGGGAAAACCAATCTCCGAATCAAAAAGCGAGGTAATTAAGTGTGCCTTGGCGTGTGATTATTATGCGGAGCATACAGAAGAATTTTTGAGAGATGAAGTTATTAAAACAGACGCCAGCACCAGCTTTGTCAAACATGAGCCAATAGGAACCATTCTAGCCGTCATGCCATGGAATTTTCCTTTTTGGCAGGTCTTTAGATTTGCTGCTCCGACGTTAATGGCTGGAAATGTGGGTATTTTAAAGCATGCTTCGAACGTGATCGGCTGCGCAAAATTAATTGAGGAGGTGTTTTCCAAGGCTGGATTTCCCTCTGGAGTTTTTCAAAATCTAATCTTCAATCATGAACAGACGGAAGACATCATAGCCCATGATGTAATCAAAGCCGTAACGCTCACAGGTAGTGAAGGTGCCGGCGCAGCCATCGCAGCATTGGCGGGAAAATACCTCAAGAAATCCTTAATGGAGCTGGGTGGTAGCAATGCGTTCATCATCTGGAAAGACGCAGATCTGGATCAAGTGGTTGAAACAGCCGTCAATGCGCGAATGATGAACAGCGGTCAAAGCTGTATTGCTGCTAAACGATTTATTATAGTGGAAGATATTTATGAAGAGTTTGTGTCGAAATTCACTGAAGCAGTAAAAAAACTGAAATCCGGTGATCCCATGTCCGAAGAGACACAGATCGGTACGTTGGCGAGAGAGGATTTAGCTGATGAATTACAAAATCAAGTAAAAAAGTCTATTGAAGCTGGCGCAAAGCTGCTTTTGGGCGGAAATCAAGATAAAAGCTACCATGAGCCTACTATTTTAGGAAATGTGATGCCTGGAATGCCAGCTTTTGACGAGGAAACTTTTGGTCCTCTGGCAGCCATGATCCGTGCAAAGGATGAGCAGGACGCCTACCGTCTTTCGGAATTGTCAAAATATGGGCTTGGAGTGACGGTCTGCACCAGGGATGTTAAAAAAGCACTTAGCATGTCAGATCAAGTTTCTGATGGAGCTTACTTCATCAATGAATTGGTGAAGTCTGATCCTAGATTACCCTTTGGAGGAACGAAACGCTCAGGATATGGACGTGAATTAGCGAAAGATGGGATGATGGAATTTATCAATCGCAAGACGGTATATGTGAAGTAAGGAAATAGAGTTTAGAATTCCTGTAGTAAAATTGAGCTACATTTCAGAAAAAAAAAGGCTTTCATTTCTGAAAGCCTTTGTGTAGCGAGAGGGAGATTTGAACTCCCGACCTCAGGGTTATGAATCCTGCGCTCTAACCAACTGAGCTACCTCGCCAAATACTATTATTTTTCAATGATTTTTTTCAGGTATTGATTTTTGAAATTAATGCCTATATTAAAGCACATTCAAACACCAAAACTACTAGTTGAAAATCGTTTATTTTCTGACTGGAATACCTCCCTTTTGAATGGGAATGCAAATATGAGGTCTTGTATTGTGAAAAACAAGCTGACGTTCTTTAAAAAAGTAATTTTTTATACCCTGTAAAATTGAAAATTATGGTTAAAAATAAGTTTGTTGCTGATTATCAAATCAATGCATCCAAAAAAATAGTTTTCCACTATTTAAGCACTGCGAGTGGATTAGAGGAGTGGTTTGCTGATGAAGTAAAAATAAACGAAGATAAAAACTATATCTTTAATTTTGACAGTGAAGACCATTATGCTCGACTTGCTTCCCAGCGAAGTAATTCTCATGTGAAATTTGAATTCTATGACCCCAAAAATCCAGATGAATCGGATCATGCTTACATAGAGTTCAAATTAGAAGAAAATGATCTTACCCAGACCCTGTTCTTAAAAGTGATTGATTATTCAGATAGCTATGAGGATGACGAGCTCGTAGCAATATGGGAAGGGCTGATCGGTAGATTGAAAGATATTATTGGTGGGTAATCTCAATTGATTTTAGCAATTTTGAACTTCGACTCTGAGGCATCGTATGTGCCATCAGAGCAGTTTGAATAATGAAGAAACTAGATAAACTTATACTTGGGTCTTTTTTGGGCCCATTTTTATTAACTTTTATTGTCGTGGATTTCATCCTGTTGACGGTCAACATGCTGAAATACTTCGATGAGATTTTTGGAAAAGGTCTGAGCTTTTGGATCTATGCAGAGCTGATTGGGTATTTTGTGATCAGTATTTCACCTATGGCATTGCCTTTGGCAGTTTTGCTTTCGAGTTTGATGACATTTGGGAACTTGGGAGAGCATTTCGAATTGACAGCTATCAAAAGTTCCGGAATTTCCTTGCTTCGAGCTTTACGTCCCATAGGTGTTTTTGTGGTCATTCTCTCTTTTGCGGCCTATTTGTCTAATAATTACCTGGTGCCCAAGGTTAATCTGAAGACTTTTAGTTTACTCTATGATATCCGGATGAAATCTCCGGCGCTGGAAATCAAGGCGGGCGTATTTTATAATGGCATTCCTGGCTATAGTATCAAGGTCAATGAGAAAATAGGGGAGTATGGATTGAAGAATATTCTGATTTACAATCATGCTAATGGACAGTCTGGTAATTTGGATGTAACGCTGGCTGATTCAGGAAGATTGGAGCCATTTTTCAATGAAAACTACATGAAGCTTTCTCTCTATCATGGTAAAAAATATAGAGAGGAGAGGCAGACAAGAGGAATCGCTGAGAAACCCGTAGAATTTACAAGAACCTCTTTTGATGCAAATGAGGTAGTGTTTGATCTGAATAATACATTCAAACTGAATAGAACTGCAGAAGAAGCTTGGTCGACAAATAGATCTATTAAAAATATATCTGAGATAAAAGTGGGTCTAGATTCTATTGGAACTTTGGTGAACGATCAACGCTATTACAACTTTAGAGAGGCAGAAAGTGTGTACCCATTTTTTACTAGAGAAAGAAAATTAAAACCTTCTCCAGATATAATGGAACGAAAGATGGCGGATGATTCCACCAGAAGTCGTAAAAAAAGACTTGAAAAAGCACTCTCAGATTCTCTAGAGCTAGCTAGGACAATGACCCAAACAGCACCCTCTTCTACCATTGTAGAAGGTCCCGAATCGAATAGAGTTGTCTTTACTGATGATTCTATTAGTTTGGATAGAAATGCAGTAGTTGCGTCCAGCAAAATTTCTCCAAGCGACTCTTTATTTGAGTTACCAAAAAAGGCTGATAATAAAGAAAGTTTAACCGATGTTCTAGATTCAATAAATAATGCCTTGGCGAAAGCAAAGCCACGTACAGCAGCACTTACAGACCTTGAACGCTCGAAAATCGATTCCATGGCAAGCAGCAGAAGGTATTACCAAAGTGCGGTGACTATGGCCCTGAATAATTCTCGGAGTCTGAAAAATCAATTTAATGTGAAAAATACTATGATCGAAAACTTGGAGAGAGATTATAGGAGATTCGAAATTGCTTGGTATCAGAAATATACCCAGGCATTTGCCTGTTTTGCGATGTTTTTAATAGGAGCACCGCTTGGAGCAATCATTAAAAAGGGAGGGTTGGGAATGCCTGTTCTGATTTCAATTATTTTCTTCATCGTCTTTTACATGCTTACCATGACAGGAGAGAAGTGGGCTAAGGAAGGCCTTGTGGATCCTTTGTTTGGCACTTTCTTCTCCAATCTCTGCCTACTTCCATTCGGTTTATTCTTTGTGAAGCAGGCCAGAAAAGATGCCAGATTATTTGAGCCTGACTTTTATGTCAATGCTTGGAATGGCCTTCAGAAACGTTATAAACTTCTTCAAGCAAAAAAGAAATAGGTTTTCGTTTTTTCAAATTAAACCTTACCTTTGTGGTTGTTTTACAAAATTTAGCTAAACATGTATTTATCCTCAGAGATTAAAGAAGAGTTATTTAAGAATCATGGACGGTTAAAATCTGCTACTGACACAGGATCACCTGAGTCTCAGATTGCCCTCTTTACACACAGAATCAAGCATTTGACTGAGCACTTGAAGTCAAATAAGAAGGATCACTCCTCAAGACTTGGTTTGTTGAAGCTAGTAGGTAAGAGAAGAAGCCTATTAGATTACCTTCATAAGAAAGAGATCGAGCGATACAGATCAATCATCGCCGAACTAGGAATCAGAAAATAACCAAACTAGTAAGGTTCTCTTGAGTGAGAACCTTACTTTTTTATTTTTAAGGTTATCCGAGGACTTTTACTACTAACGACGCAAACTAACAATCATTTATGTTACCGAACTTAATCACCAAGACCATTACTTTAGAGGATGGCAGAGAAATTATAATTGAAACAGGTGCATTGGCTAAGCAAGCTGATGGATCCGTAGTAGTGAAGATGGGCAAGGCAATGCTTTTGGCTACCGTAGTATCTAAGAAGGAAGCTGGAGAAGGTGTTGACTTTTTACCAATGTCTGTTGACTACCAAGAGAAGTTTGCTTCATCCGGAAAAATCCCAGGCGGTTTTTTGAAGAGAGAAGGCAGACTTTCTGATTATGAAATTTTGATTAGCCGTATCGTTGATAGAGCTATTCGTCCTATTTTTCCAGATGATTACCATGCAGATACTCAAATCGCCATCACATTAATAAGTGGTGATGATGAGGTTCTTCCAGATGCATTAGCCGGTCTAGCTGCTTCGGCTGCTCTTGCAGTGTCTGATATTCCTTTCAATGGACCTATCTCTGAAGTTCGCGTAGCGAAAATCGATGGGAAACTGAAAATCAACCCAACTCCAACTGAGCTGGAAACTGCTTCTTTGGAATTTATCGTGGCAGGGTCTCTTGACTTTATCCTTATGGTAGAAGGTGAAGCTAACGAGATCCAAGAAGAGGAAATGCTTGAAGCGATGCAATATGCTCATGAGGAAATCAAGAGACATTGCCAAGCTCAAATCGAGTTGACAAAACTCGTAGGAAAAGAAGTTAAAAGAGAATACAATCACGAGAAATCTGATCCAGCTCTTTTCGATAAAATGAGAGCGGAAGTTTACGACAAGTTATATGCTGCGGTCGGAAAACTCATCGCTAACAAATCTGAGCGTTCTGCCTTAATAAAAGAAATCAAGGAAGAATTCGTAGCTAGTCTGGGCGAAGAGCACGAGTACGAAGCAAGTCTAATCGGTCCATATTTCAGCAAAATCCATAAAGAAGCTGCTAGAAACTTGACTTTGAATGAAAAGAAAAGACTGGATGGTAGAAAGTTAGATGAAGTAAGACCAATCTGGTCTGTAGTTGATTACTTGCCATCTGCTCACGGTTCAGCTGTATTCACCAGAGGTGAAACTCAATCCTTGACCACTTGTACACTAGGTACTAAGATGGACGAAATGATGGTAGATGGAGCGACTATCTCAGGATACAATAAATTTTACTTACACTATAATTTCCCAGGCTTCTCTACAGGTGAGGTAAAACCTAACAGAGGTCCTGGAAGAAGAGAAGTAGGGCATGGTAACTTGGCTATGAGAGCTTTGAAGAAAGTTCTTCCTCCAGCAGACCAAAATCCATATACTATCCGTATAGTTTCTGACATACTTGAATCGAATGGTTCATCTTCTATGGCTACTGTTTGTGCCGGGTCCTTGGCATTGATGGATGCAGGTATCCCAATCAAATCTGCAGTAACTGGTATCGCTATGGGAATGATCTCTGATGCGAAAACAGGTAAGTATTCTATTCTTTCTGATATTTTGGGAGACGAAGATCATCTAGGTGATATGGATTTCAAAGTCACTGGAACATCAAAAGGTATCACTGCTTGTCAGATGGATTTGAAGGTAGAAGGACTTGATTATTCAGTTTTAAAAGAGGCATTGCTTCAGGCAAAAGACGGAAGACTTCATATTTTGAATGAAATTACTAAAACTCTCGCTGAGCCGAAGCCTGAATTGAAGCCACATACCCCAAGATCTTTTGTGATGTTCATTCCTAAGGAATTGATCGGGGCAGTGATTGGGCCTGGAGGCAAAGTCATCCAAGAAATCCAGAAAGATACTGGAGCTACTATTGTCATCGAAGAAATTGACAATCAGGGTAAAATCAATATTTTCTCTGCTAATCAAGATAAACTTAATGCCGCTCTTTCGCGGATCAAAGCGATCGTGGCTCAGCCTGAAATAGGAGAGACCTATACTGGTAAGGTGAAAAATATTCAACCTTTTGGAGCATTTGTGGAATTTATGCCGGGTAAGGATGGTTTACTTCATATCTCCGAAATCAAGCACGAGCGCGTAGAAACTATGGACGGTGTTCTTGAGCCAGGAGAAGAAATACAGGTTAAATTGATAGATGTTGATAAGAAAACTGGCAAATTCAAGCTTTCAAGAAAGGCTTTGTTGCCAAAACCAGAAAAACCAGCATCTAATTCCTAAGGTTAATCGAAACATTTGATTAATTTGATTCTCTTAATATTTTAAATTTCACAAATCATATTCCTGAATGAGGCAGCTAAAGATTAGCAAACAGATTACTAACAGAGAAAGTCAATCCCTGGATAAATATCTTCAAGAGATTGGCAAAGTTGACCTGTTGACAGCAGATGAAGAGGTAGTTCTGGCCAAGAGAATTAGAGAAGGTGACCAATTGGCACTGGAAAAATTGACTAAAGCCAATCTTCGATTTGTAGTATCGGTTGCCAAGCAGTATCAAAACCAAGGACTTTCTTTGGGAGATTTGATCAACGAGGGTAATCTTGGTCTGATCAAAGCTGCACAGCGATTTGATGAGACTCGTGGATTTAAATTCATCTCTTATGCCGTTTGGTGGATTAGACAATCCATCCTTCAGGCACTTGCAGAGCAATCTAGAATTGTCCGTCTTCCATTGAACAGAGTAGGTTCTTTGAATAAGATCAGCAAGACTTTCAGTGAGCTGGAGCAGAAATTTGAGCGTGAGCCATCTCCAGAGGAATTGGCAGAAGTGCTGGAAGTCACTGCCAACGAGGTAGTGGATACAATGAAGATTTCTGGTCGTCACGTATCTATGGATGCACCATTCGTTCAAGGTGAAGAAAATAGCCTTTTGGATGTGTTGGAAAATGATGGGGATGAAAAGCCAGACGATGGTTTGATGAATGATTCGCTTCGAAAAGAAGTTCAGCGTGCACTATCTACCTTAACGCAAAGAGAAGCTGATGTAATTACGCTTTACTTTGGATTGAACGGTGAGCATGCGATGACTTTGGAGGAGATCGGAGAGAAATTCAACCTTACTAGAGAGCGAGTAAGACAAATCAAAGAAAAGGCGATTCGCCGTCTGAGACATACTTCCCGTAGTAAGACACTTAAACCTTACCTCGGATAACAAATCATACAACAAAAAGGGGGTCTTAGCCCCCTTTTTTATTTTAGTACCTGCCAAATTTTGTGTCTAATCCTATATAAAATATTTCCTTAGATCGAAAGCTTAGGGAATTTTAACAAGATGCAACTTTGTTACTAAAGCCTAAATCATAAAATTTGCCCGATTTAATATATCCTATTAATGAAACCAGAAATTGAAAAAGTAAAAGTTTTGATCATTGGATCAGGACCAGCAGGTTACACTGCAGCTATATATGCATCTAGAGCAGGCCTTTCTCCTGTCTTGTACACCGGCGGACAGCCAGGTGGTCAATTGACCATCACCAATGATGTGGAAAATTACCCTGGATATCCAAACAGCATAACGGGGCCAGAGATGATGGAAGACTTTAGAAAACAAGCAGAACGCTTTGGCACTCAGGTACGATATGGCTTGGCTACTAGTGTAGATTTCTCTACTAAGCCGCACACCGTAATAATAGATGAACAAGTAACCATACATGCAGATACTGTCTTGATATCCACTGGAGCATCAGCCAAATGGCTTGGGATCGAAAGTGAAACACGATTGAACGGTAAAGGAGTTTCAGCTTGCGCAGTTTGTGATGGTTTCTTCTTTAGAGGACAAGAAGTAGCTATAGTAGGCGCGGGAGATACGGCTTGTGAGGAAGCTTCTTATCTTTCCAATATCTGTAGCAAAGTGTACATGCTTATACGTAAGGATGAAATGCGCGCTTCACAGATTATGCAAAAGCGTGTAATGAATAATCCTAAAATCGAAATTCTCTGGAATACCGAGACGGATGAGATCCTTGGAGATGAGGAAGTAAAAGGAGTTAGGATCTTTAACAATAAAACAGGCGAAAAATCTGAAATCGCCATTTCTGGCTTCTTTGTTGCTATTGGACATCAACCAAACACCGGCATATTCAAAGATTTTATTCATATGGATGATGCTGGATATATCAAAACTATCCCAGGAAGTACCAAAACAAATGTTGAAGGCGTTTTCGCTTGTGGAGATGCTCAAGATAACATCTATAGACAAGCTGTGACCGCAGCTGGTACAGGTTGTATGGCTGCCTTGGATGCTGAGCGATATTTGGCAGAGTTCGAGAATGAATAAACCCAATAAATGAGGTACTCAATCCTATTTATAGTCTTCTGTATTAATCTGAGCATTGGCGCTTCAATTGCCAATGCTCAAATTTTTCCGAAGATTATCAAGAAAAATAACACGACACAATCCTCTGGAAACACCCAGGAGCGTAGAAATATAGAACTTAGGGCATTTGATCAGGAGTCCTATCTTAGGACTTTGACTTCAGTCACTGATTCTATAATTTTTGAAAACAACGTAAATCTCGGGCGTGTAAAGTCAATTATCAGTGAAGACCGGAATATTATGATCTGGGCTCCCACCAATCAGCTGATCAAAGTTTCAGAACAGATTCAAATTGACAGCATTTGGGTAACTGCTTTTGAATATTATTCCTCTTGGGATTCCAATAAAATCGATATTTATAATTTTGATCCTAAGTCTTTTAAAGACACCATAAACATACAGCTGTATGATGAGTTTTATGGGTATAATTACAGTATGCCATTGGAAACTACGCCTGTTACTTCACCCTATGGCTATAGATGGAGAAGGTGGCATTATGGCACTGACCTAGATTTGAATACTGGTGATCCAGTTTACAGTGCTTTTGATGGTATAGTTCGAATCAAATCTTATGATAGATATGGCTATGGTTATTATATCGTCGTACGTCACAAAAATGGCTTAGAAACACTTTATGGACATTTATCTAAGCAGCTCGTTGACATAGGGCAGGAGGTAAAAGCAGGTGAATTGATTGCTAAAGGCGGTAACACAGGTAAAAGTACCGGATCGCACCTTCATTACGAGCTTCGATATAGAGGTCTAGCTTTTGATGCAGAGAAGGTTTACGATTTCCCCGAATACAAGATTCTCAATCAAAACTATCAAATCACGCCTGCACTTTTTGGAAATATAGTTCAAGCTAGAACTAATGCATATCATAAAGTTAAAAAGGGCGAGAATCTAGGTTCAATTGCTCGTAAATATGGCGTGTCGGTAAGCTCACTCACTAGATTAAATGGCATTTCTACGCGGACTATCCTAAAAATCGGTCAAAACCTACGAGTTAAATAATCAAAACAGGAAAACGTATGAAACTGGATATATTGGTTTTTGCTGCACACCCAGATGATGCCGAATTAGGTTGCTCTGGAACTATTGCTGCTCATATTGCAAAAGGCCATAAAGTAGGAATAATTGATTTCACCCAAGGCGAAATGGGGACGCGTGGGACGCCACAATTACGACTAGAGGAGGCAGATGCTGCCAGTAAAATCCTAGGATTATCAGTGAGAGAAAACCTTGGCTTTAAGGATGTTTACTTCCAAAATGATGAAGCACATCAGCTCAAGCTGATCGAAATACTTCGAAAATACCAACCCGAGATTGTTTTGGCTAATGCTGTGACGGACCGACACCCAGATCATGGCAAAGGATCAAGTTTGGCTAGTACAGCATGTTTCATGAGCGGTCTCCGCAAGATTGAAACACATATTGACGGAATCCAACAAGAACCCTGGAGGCCTAAGTATGTGTACCATTACATCCAAAACAACTACATTGAACCTGATTTTGTGATTGATATTACTCCTTATTGGCAGACAAAAATCGACAGTATTTTGGCCTTTCAGTCACAATTCTACGATGCCTCTAGTCAAGAACCAATGAGCTTTATTTCAGATCCTGAGTTTTTGCCCTTCATAGAAGCTAGAGCACGGGAATTCGGACATAAAATCCTCACAAAATATGGTGAAGGCTTTACCGTAGAGCGAATGATTGGTGTAGATGATCTTTTTAGCCTAAAGTAATCAGGGCGCAAGCCTGGATATAAACCAACTTCCTTCACGAAAATCATATCTGACTCTATCGTGCAGTCTGCTAGGTCTGCCCTGCCAGAATTCGATGCAGGACGGAATCATACGATAACCTCCCCAGTGAGGCGGTCTGGATAGTTGTTGTGTTACAAATTGTTCTTCTAATTCCTGCTGACGTTTAGTCAAATATTCCCTTGAGGAAATTTCTGTGCTTTGTGGAGAGACCCATGCTCCAATCTGTGAACTCACTGGCCTGGAGAAAAAATAGGTGTCAGATTCCTCAGCTGTTACTTTTTCCACTCTGCCTCTTACTCGCACTTGGCGCTCAAGCTCTGGCCAGAAAAAAGTCAAAGACGCATGATCGTGGATTTCTAGTTCTCTGCCTTTTTCACTGAGATAATTAGTATAGAATACAAATCCTGTGTCCACACCTTTTAGCAAAAGAATTCTAGCATTAGGAAATCCGTCCAGCCCAATAGTGGAAACAGTCATAGCATTGACTTCTAATACGTTTGCATTAATTGCTTCTACAAACCAAGACTCAAATTGCTTTAAAGGGTCAGTATTTACATCATTGATATTCAATGATTTAATTGAGTAATCTTTACGTATTGCTGCGATATCCATTGCTTATGCTTATTCTTATATTTCTTGAAGATAAAATTACCATCGGTATTGCATTTAAAAAATTATGATCTATATTTTTCAATAATTTAGAAAAATTAGATGCATGAGCAACAACAAACTACACAACCCTAAAGCAGGAGATCTTCTGATATCAGAACCATTTTTGCAGGATGAGAATTTTGTTCGTTCTGTAGTGCTTTTATGTGAGCATAATGAGGAGGGAAGCTTTGGTTTGATAATCAACAAACCTTCTATTCTGAAGTTAGGGGAGTTAGTTGAGGTTTTAGATTTTTTGGACAAAGAGGTTTTTGTAGGTGGTCCAGTGGAGCAAAATACGCTACATTTTATTTTTACTGGAGAAAGTGGTTTAGAGGGTAGTATTTCTTTAGGCGAAAATATCTGGTGGGGTGGAGACTACGATTCGTTGGTAGATAATTTAAAGCTCGGCCTTATTGACCAAGAGTCAGTCAGGTTCTTTCTTGGATACAGCGGGTGGGGTTCTAAGCAATTGGAAGACGAGTTGGCGGATGAGACATGGATTATCTGCCGTGATAAGCTTGACGAACAAACGTTAAATTTTACTCCTGAAGAACTCTGGAAAAACCTGCTAAAAAACATGGGTGGGGAGTTTAAAGTAATAGCAAATTATCCTCTCGATCCAAGATTAAATTAGGCATAATCCCTACTTTTGCCCATATTGCGCCCTAATAGTATTGTTTTTATGACTGATAAAAGTAATGAATTGTCCGGTCAGGACAAGGTGACTCAAACCTCCAAACCTGAAGAGGAAAAGGGTATCGATAAGAAAACTGATTCTGCAACAAATGAAAACCTTTCATCAGAGCAGGTAAGCGGAAACGTATCTGAAGATCAAACTAAGGCTGAGCAAGGCTCTGATGAAGTGACTGAGCTGCCAAAAGCTGAGGAAGCTTCTCCTAAAACGGAGAAAGCTGAGTCCACTGAACCTACCGTAGTTTTTTCAGAAGTTAAAGATAATTCCAACGCTGAAGCAATTTCTCCCATGTCTGATGTTAGAGAAACATCTGAAAAAGAGCCAGTTTCAGAGGAATCGTCCGTCGAAACTACCTCAGATGAAGAAGAGTCAGAAGAGGAGGAAGACCTGCATGAGGAGGATCTTGATATCTCATCCCTATCCAAAATTGAGCTGGTTGCTTTATTAAAGAGTAAAGTTAAACAGGATAATATTTATAGAATTGACAAGCTGGTCCATGAAATCAAAGTGGCGTTTGATGAATTCACACACAAGGAGAAGGAAGAGGCGCTAGATAAATTCAAAGCTGAAGGTGGAGCTGAAGATGATTTTGACTTCCGTCCAAGTGACGAGGAAAAGGAGTTTAATACGTATTACTTCGAATATCGTCATCAGTTAGGGGCGCTTCGCAAAGAAGCTGAGAAACAAAAAGAGAATAACTTCTCAGCTAAAACTGAACTGCTAAACAAGCTACGCGAACTTGTGGATGGAGAGGAGACTACTTTTAGTATGTCCACTATCAAAACCCTACAGGAAGAGTGGAAAAGTATAGGTCCAGTTCCTCCTTCGCAGAATAGGAATCTTTGGGCAAGTTATAATGCATTGATGGATCGCTTCTATGACAATAGAAGTATCTATTTTGAGCTGAAAGAGCTTGACCGTAAAAAGAATCTAGAGCATAAATTAGAGTTAGTAGAGAAAGCGATAGCTCTCAAAAGTGTGAAAGATTTGAAAGACGCCATCAAATCTCTCAATGACCTACATGAGGAGTTTAAGCATATAGGACCAGTTCCTAGAGAAGAACAAGAAGCACTGTGGCAGCAATTCAAGGCAGCCTCAGATGCAGTTTATGATAGAAGAAGGGATTTCTATGAAGGTCAGAAAGAAGTATTCAAAGTAAATCAAGATCAAAAAGAAGCTTTAATTGAGCAATTAAAGCCATTTGCTGAATACAAAGCAGATCGTATAAAGGAGTGGAATACTAAAACTAAAGAGATCCTTGAAATTCAGAAAAAGTGGGAGAAGATAGGCCCAGTGCCTCGAGAATCTGGTAAGGAAATCAACAAGCAATTCTGGGCTTCCTTCAAGCAGTTTTTCCACAATAAAAATCTTTTCTTTAAAGAATTAGATGAAGTCCGAGCTGTAAATCTTGCCAAAGCGGAAGAATTAATATCAAAAGCTGAGGATCTAAAAGACAATACGGATTGGCAGAATACTTCCAATGCACTGGTTAAGCTTCAGCAAGATTGGAAAAAACTTGGTCCAACTCCCGAAAAAAATAGAGATGCTCTCTATAAACGTTTTAAATCAGCCTGTGACACATTCTTCGACAATAGAAGAGATTCGAATAAGCAGTCAAATGCTGAATTTGAAGAAAACCTTGTCTCCAAGCAAGCAATCTGTAAACAACTAACCGATGCAGCCAACAGCGGTGAAGTTTCAGAAGAAGCATTGACAAAATTGGTGGGTGAGTTCAATGATATAGGATTTGTGCCTAGGAAATCCATGAAGGAAATTCAGGGACAATTCAAAACTGCGGTGGATTTATACCTTGAAAAATTAAGTCCCGAAGGTGAAGGTAGAGAAGACTTCCTTTTCAGATTGAACCTAAACAGGCTACAATCAGATCCTAATGCTGTGAAAACGCTGAATAAGAAGGAGCACGGTATTCGTAAGCAAATTTCTGAATTGGAGAATAATATCACCTTATGGAAAAATAACTTGGAGTTCTTTGCAGCTTCTAAAACAGCGGATAAATTGAAAGATCAGTTTGATCTGAAAATTCAAAAAGCAGAAGAAGAGATAGAAAAATTGAAAAGCAAACTTTCCATTTTGAAAGAGTTTTAAATTTTTCTCGCTCAGAATAAGGTAGATAGGAATTTTCTTTTCTGAGGGTTTGGTGCAAATAAAGTCATCTTCTATATTTGCATCACCATAACGGAATAAGCCTCCTTAGCTCAGCTGGTAGAGCAACTGACTTGTAATCAGTAGGTCATTGGTTCGATCCCGATAGGAGGCTCAAAAAGGGAAACAGAAATGTTTCCCTTTTTGCTTTTACAGCATTTATCGATCAATTTTTTTTAACCCGAATAATCGTGGTGACGAATTTTCAAGGATTTAAAACTCCTCCTGAGATCGAGGCCTTTGGCGCGGTGGGGTTTTATTAGAAATTAGAATTTTTTGGATAGTATGCGCCTGACCATAGAAGGTACCTGGCATTTTTCCTTTAAAGAAATAGTAGGATGCATAATTTGTGATTACAAGAAATTTTCACTTATTGTGTCAACTTTAAACAATAATCCCTAACCATTATGAAATCAAAAATTACACTAGTATTCAGTTTAGTAGTTTTAGTGACGCTTAGCTTCGCTTTTACCACATTCACACCATCTCCTGAGTATTATGAAGGCAAATGGAGTGTACTCGTAAAGGGAACTCCAAATGGCGATGCTACAATCCCCATGAGGTTTGAAACGAAAGAAGGTAAAACGACTGGATTCATCACTGAAGAAGGAGCATCCGAGGAAACAAAAATGACCTCTGTGAACATCTCAGGAGAAGTCTTGAATGCAGCTTTCACTGTGAGCGGATATGATGTCACGATGGCGCTTAAAAAAGTAGATGATGACCACGCTAACGGCGATTTGATGGGCATGTTTGACGTAGAAGGAACTAGGGTTAAGTAGGTTATTTTCTGCCTAGTCACAACCAAAAGTTGCAAATCACCCTACTTATCTTTTAAAGGGCTGGAAGAAGATGCTTCCAGCCTTTTTCATCTAATGGCCCAATCTAACTATTGATTAAAGTTCTTTCAACTCCAATCTTTATTTTTTGAGAGTAAACTCTGGGAGCGGAATAATCTTTCCACCATTCATTGCTGACTCATGAGCCAAAATACCCACACACGTAATGTTTGCAGATTCCTGCGCGTCTGGATAGGGAGCTCTTTCTTCAGTTAAGGCATTCAGAAATTCGTTTACCAAATGTGGGTGAGAGCCTCCATGACCTGATCCCTGGATAAAAGACAAATGCTGATTATCGTCTCCATCATAGACTCCGGCCGTCGTAAATTGCGCTATTTCGTCAGGAAGTAAATGACCGTAATCCGGGATCTTTACTTTCTCCGGACTTTCTCCTGTATGAATCACCGAATCCTCATGCTCTACCAAGGTCCATTCAAATGACTTCTTAGATCCATATACATCAAAACTCTCCCGATATTGTCTTGCGGTATTAAAAAGAGAACGGGTTACCTCTGCTGCCAAATCAGAGTCTTTGAATTTAATGTGACATGTTTCGATCGCAAAAGGAGACCCGTACTTTGGAATCAAGTTCTCGTCAATTCTCCCCGAACCAAAACAGGAAACATATTCAGCCTGCGCCTTCGGCAAAGCCAAAACAGGACCCACGCAGTGGGTGGCGTAATGCATAGGAGGGAGTCCTTCCCAATAGCCAGGCCATCCAGCCATTTCCTGCTGATGTGAAGCTCTCAGAAATTGAATCTTCCCCAATTCACCTTTCACATACATTTCCTTCACAAAGAGAAATTCCCGGCTATAAATCACAGTTTCCATCATCATGTAGGTAAGCCCTGTTCGATGCACCTCTTCCACGATGGCTTTGCAATCTTCCACAGATGTTGCCATGGGTACTGTACACGCTACATGCTTCCCAGCTCGAAGCGCTTTGAGAGATTGCTCGGCGTGGTTTTGAATAGGCGTGTTGATATGAACTGCATCAATGGCCGGATCTTTCAACAGTTCATCATAGTCGGTGTAAACTTTTTCGACGCCGAAGGCTTTTGCGATTTCTTCTGCTTTCTCTCTATTCCTCTGACAGATCGCATACATTTTTGCCAGCTTATGTTTCTGATAGATTGGGATAAATTCGGCTCCGAATCCAAGACCTATTATGGCGATGTTGAAAGGTTTGTTTCTCATGATTTTATATTCTTAGGGTTAAAAAAAGGTTGTTTGTTACTGGTTGTTGGCTATTCGTTTAGGAAAATTTGATGTTGGAGGATCAATTACAAAATCTTTCTTAGCTAATCTTCACCGTCCCGAAAGAGCTTGTAAATCGTAAAGCTGAGATCACTTTCCCGCCCATTTTTTCAGGAATTCCAAACCTTCCTTAGCGAATTCATCCTGAGAGGGAACCAAAGGCTTCCAAATACAAACCGCTCCAGCTAGTTCTTTTATCTCAGGAGTGAAGCTTTCTATAGAAACTACACCTGAATAGTTGATTGCCTCCAAGCCGCGTTTGTATGCCTCCCAAGGAGTAGTACCCGTTCCGGGGGTTCCTCTATAATTCTCAGAAACCTGGAAATGAATTAGTTTTTCCCCAGCCAGTTTGATTGCTCTTTCTGGATTGGTTTCTTCTATATTCATATGAAAACCATCTAAAATGACCTTCGCTTCAGGTTCGTTGATGTCAGCGATTAGTTTCATCAATTCCTCACAGGTATTGATTAAATCAGTTTCAAAGCGATTCAATGTTTCTAATGCGATGTCCAACCCAAATTTTCGGGCAGTTTGACAAACTGTCCTCAGGTTAGTCACAGCCCTGTTCCATTCGATTTTCTTTTGCTCTGGAGAAACTAGCCTTGCTTTCCCTACAGCCGAATACATAGGACCCGCAACGAATTTTGCATCTAAGCCAGCCGCTATCTCAAAGCATTGATCTAGGTAATCAAAACTCGTTTGATGAAAGGAAGTATCCTCATGGGTAAAGTCTCTGCTCGTGCCAAAAGCGCCACATATCACCGCCTCAAGTCCATTATCATTGAGTACTTGCTTAACTTCTTTTATATCTATCAATCCAGGATCTTCCACCGGAATCTCCACCACATCAAATCCGAATTCTTTGATTTTGGGAAAAAGCCTAAGAGTATCTGAGCTGAATGGAGAAGTCCACAGCCAGGTACTTACACCAAATTTTACATCTAAACTCATAGCTATTCTACGATCATAATTCCGTTCATCAGCCTCCAGTGGCCAGGAACTGTACAAACAAATGGATATTCCCCCGGCTCCGTGGGAACGGTAAATACTAGGGATTCTTTGCCGTTTGGATCCACTAAGCGTGAAGCAACGATCACTTCGGGAATTTTTGGGACAAAATTCTGCTCTGCGCCTTTGGTGTTTCGAGCCAATTCATCGGCAGCTTTGCCTATAGCTTCTAAGGAACCAGCTTTTCCGATCACCAAGTTGTGCTGCATAAAGTCTGGGTTTTCGAAGTCAATCGTCACCTGAGAACCTGCTTTCACGGTAATGGTAGTTTTGTCAAACTTCATTTCGTGAGGAATTACAGCGATTTTAATCACTTGTCCGCTAGTCGTAGCAGTAGGTTTGCTTTCAGATGCGGTAGTTTCGTTTGCTACAGCAGCGCCAGGCTTGCGTAAAGCCAAACTTGATTTATTACTCAAACGGCCATTAAACCACCAGTCGCCCTCGTATTTTCCTATGCGATTTCTGCTATCATCTTGACCTACTCGAACGCGAGTAGGAGTAAGAGGAACAGTAAATAGTCCTTTGGTCTTACCCTTTGCCACTTGCTCTCCATTTAGTTGCAATGACATACCTCCATCTTCTTTCAAGGTGGCATCAATGGTAAATTGCTCGTCCGGTAGATTTCTGCGCGAACTGATGATCTCAACCTTTCCTTCCTGAGCTATCGCAAAGTGGACAGCATTATTATAGATATACAACTCATACCCATTAGTTGCATTTCCTTGGGCTGCCAAAATACCCCTCATCTCATCGTTACCTTTGGAAACAATAATCTTTATATCAATCTCTTTTCCAGTAGGATCTGGAGGGAATAGAATGGTGTTGCGCTGATCCAAGTTATACTGCTCAGCTATCAAACTTCTGGAAATTCTGTCAGCAAGATTAAGCTCCTGAGCTTCTATATCCTTCATTGCACTTGAACTTTCTCGCTCTGCAAAAGCAGTTGGATGGCCAAGAACGGCTGCGAAAATTGCCTGAGGCAAGTAGTCATCCTTTTGGTTTTCCGGGTCATTAGTGGCTTCCAACAGCTTCTGCGCCACCTGCTCTGAGAACGGCATTTCTGAGGCTGCGAGAAATGCGTATTTCCTGGTATGCAAATCCGGATCTTGAAGTAGGTTGCCAGACATGATAGCTGACATGGCGGAAGGATTTTTTGGAAGTACACGAAGCGCATTTTTGCGAACCGCCGCAGATGGATGACTCAAGGCTTTTTCCACCACTTCCTGTGCAGTTTCATTTGTGCCATCCAATGCACCCAAACCATGAACTGCCCAGAGTGCATTGACTGCCGGAGCATTCAGCCCGATTTTATCTACACTTTGGTCCTGAATTATTTCATATAATCCTTCTAAAACTTCTGTGTTTTTTGACTCCACGATCAATCGCTGCGCAGTCAATCTCCAAAACATATTTTCACTTTGAATTGCCTCCAAAAGTTCATCTGAATCAGCATCTTTTAGATCGTAGCTTTTGGAAGGTTCGCCTCCTTTATAGCTCAGGCGATAGATCCTGCCATGTTGCCGGTCACGCATAGGATTGATGTAGGCATTGCCTTCGCCATTTTCCCAGCCCCTAGGCGTAGGATTGTGTTGGATGATAAAATTATACCAATCTGCCACCCAAAGCGATCCGTCCGGGCCTACTTCCGCGTGAACAGGGGAGAACCATTCATCAGAGCTCGCCAATATATTAAAGTTGTTTTTCTCCGTATAGCCTGAGCCCTTGGGAAGAATTTTAGCATTGTGAAGAACTCGACCCGTGGGCTCAGCCACGAAGGCCATTGAATTCCAATAGTTCTCAGGGAAACTTCTTGCGGTGTAAAAGTTATGTCCTGCCGCTGCGGTATAGCTCCCATGCCAGTCCACCTGTCTCAAGAAAGGAGTGAGGTGCGGCATATCGTAATGTGTGTCTATTCCATGAACTGTGTTTGCGGAGCCCTGATAAATTGGTCTTTTCAGGAAATTATTTGCCATCGAAAAATACACGGAATGCTGTCCATTTGCGGTGGAAATGAAGGTTTCGAAGTCCTCGGTGAAGCCCAAACCCCAAGTATTATTACTTGTGTGACCTAAGTATTCTAAATCTGTTCCATCAGAATCAACTCGATATACGCCTTGGCTGAAGGAATGCTCGGTGTCACCGACTGTACCTCGGAAGCCAGCATAGCCCAGCACTCCCCACACTTTATTATCAAAACCATATTTCAAATTGGATGGTCCGGCATGTGTATCACTTTTCCCCCAGCCTGTTATTACCACTTCTTTGACATCTGCTACATCGTCTCCATCGGTGTCCTTTAGGAAAATAAAATCGGGTGCCATGGAGATCAGAATGCCGCCATTTACAGCTACCATGGAAGTTGGAATATTTAAGCCTTCGGCAAAAATTGTAGATTTATCCGCTTTGCCATCTCCATCTGTATCCTCCAGAATTTTGATCACATCGTCTCCACTTTCTTTGCGAATCTCATTTGGATAATCCACTGTCTCGATCACATAAAGTCTTCCTCGCTCATCCCAGGCCATTGCCATAGGATTAATGATCATGGGTTCTGAGGCAAAAAGCTCTAATTCAAAGCCTACAGGTACTTGAATCAGTTTCATGGATTCCTCTGGCGAAAGTGGTAACTGATACCTGGGGGCTGGATCTCTTTTCTCATAATTAGGAATTTCCGCGTCCTCGAACTGTGGAGTAGGAATATTGTATTCAGCCAAAAGGGTATTGACTTCCTCACCTACAGCCCAAAGAACTCCATTTGCAATCAGATTCTGGAATTCCTTTTTCTCCCATGTCTTGTCATTGTGACCAAAAGCAGTGTAAAATACCCGGCCTTTTCCCTGCTCCCGAACCCAAGTGTAAGGTTCCTTACCAGTAGCATCCACACGTTCCATCAGCACGTGCATATCAGGATTGAGTTGGCTATGTACGTAAGTTTCGTCCCAGGTTTCAAACTCAGAAATACCTTCCATCACGGGATGGGTGGCATCTACGATACTGGCAGTAAAATCTCCTGTACCGTGGGTGTTGAACTGTCCGCCAACTGCCTCGATGTACCAGGGTGAATTTTGGAAGCAAAAAGAAGCACTATGGATAGGAATCAAGGCTTTTCCTCCTTCTATGTAAGACTTCAAAGCTGCTTCCTGTTCTGGTGTGATCTGCTCGTGATTAGCGTAAATCATCAACCCATCGTAATTAGCAAGCGTTTCGGAATTCAGATCCTTCGTATCTGTGGTGTAAGTCAGATTTATTCCTTTTTGAAAAAGAGGCGTCTGCAAATACATCATAAGTTTTTCCGAATTATGATGCTCACTTTCATGACCGAGCACCAGAATTTCTACCCGCCTCGGCTCTGTGGATGAAAGGAAATTTTTATTTTTTTTGCCGCTGCACCCCACGAGGATAGCGAGAAGTAAAATCACCAATCTTAGAAGGGGTGACTTAGGTATAAGTTGGGTCTTAAAAATCATGGTAAGATTTTATCAGTTTTTATACGCCTAAATTCAGGGTTTAATCTGATCGTTTCTTCCTGTATAAGCTTGAAAAATGACTGAATATTGTCAAATTGTATCTTCATTACTCCTTAATAGTATAATAAATCAGCTAAAAACTTTGAAAGCGCCACTACAGAAATCAAGAATACCTGACAACAAAGCCTTCGTAATCCGCGAGATGAACGATCCTTATTTTGACAAGCATTGGCATGCTCATTCTGAGTATCAATTAGTAGCAATTCTTCGTGGAAGCGGGACTCGGTACATCGGTGATCATATTAAGCCATTCAAAGAAGGTGATACCGTACTTACTGGACCTGGTTTGCCCCATGTATGGAGAAGTGACAACGCTTATTTTAATCCAGAAAACGGGCTGGATACACATGGAATAGTTATTTATTTTCCTGAGAATTTTTTGGGAGATGGCTCCTTACAAAAAGAGGAGTTTGAAGAAATAGCCAAACTTCTGTCGTACTCCGCTCGAGGTCTGGAGATCAAAGGAGAAACGAAAGAAAAGGTGATTCACATGATGAAGGAAATGGTCAATATGCAAGGTGTACCAAGTATTGTTATGCTTTTGCAGATTCTTCATTTGCTGGCTGAGTCCACTGATCTTATACCTATTACGCAGGTCAAATATTCCTACATTCATCCTACACCTGAAAAAGATAAAATGGGAGATATTCTCGATTATATTTTGAAAAACTTCAAGGAGAAAATTACGCTACAAGAAGTTTCGTCTATGGCTAATATGTCAGAAAGCTCATTTAGCCGTTATTTCAAGTCCAGAGTGAATAAGTCTTTTTCTGATTTTCTGGGTGATGTGCGAATCTCAAATGCCAGGAAATTACTCCAAGATGAGGACTTGAATATTAGTCAGGTTTGCTTTGAAAGTGGCTTTCCTACACTTTCTAATTTCAACAAGCAGTTTAAAGATCGAATAGGGAAGACTCCCCTCAATTACAAAAAAGAATATAATGAGCATTTTTAATTGGGTAGATACAGCAATAAAATGGTTTGAATACTTAAAGAATAAGTTTTCCTCCAATACCTACAAGGAAGCGCATAATTCAGAATAGAGAATAAATGGGCAGAGTCTGGCTGGAAAATTTAGATTTTCTTTTCAATTATTTTGAAATCTTTGCATTACATCATCCATAAAAGTCATGCTGACTGGGAAAGATTGCCCTTCCACTACCAGTTGATGTCTCTCAGCTTTGTCCACCAAATCAGAGTTGACAATATAGGATCTATGGGTACGAATGAATGAGGAGGGAAGCTCTTTCTCTACTTCCGCAAGTGTGATTCTACTGGTAAGTTTTTCATTTCTCAAGTGGTATGTCACGTAATTCCCCGTAGCCTCGCAGCAAAATAGATCCTTGAATTTCACTTTGGATTGCCCCTCAGAAGTCTTCACAAAAATAAATTGCTGCAGATCCACTGGCTGAAGAGCCAGCCATTCCTGTGCTTTTTGACAGGCTTTCAGAAAGCGAACCAGATTAAACGGCTTCAGTAAATAATCCAGAGCATCCAGTTCAAATCCCTGTACCGCATAATCTGAATAGGCTGTAGTGAAGATTACCTGTGTCTCCTTGGGCAAAAGACCAGCCAGCTCAACGCCTGATATATCCGGCATGTTGATATCCAAAAAGACCAACTGAATAGGATTGTTTTTGAGGTACTCCAATCCTTGCACTGCATCAGTGAAAGTGGCAGTCAAGTCTAAAAATGGGACTTTGGAAGCATGCGCTTTGATCACTTCCAAAGCCATGGATTCATCGTCTATTGCTATGGCTTGAATCATATTAGGTTAATTGCACAGAAAGGTGAACAAAATGCTCGGTGTCGTTTGCTACGATAGTCAAGTTATGTTTTTGCGGATAATAATGCGCCAACCTGCTCTGTACATTTTCCAGACCGATTCCAGACTCATCCCGGGGATCTTCGATTTGCTTTTTGGGATGAATGCTATTGACCACATCTAGATGTACAGATCCTTGCAAGCACCTCAGGTTAATCTTGATCCAAGATTTACTTTTAGTGCTGATTCCATGTTTGAAAGCATTTTCCACATAAGGAATCAAGAGCATGGGAGCAATACTTCCCTCACAGATGTCGTCAGATAATTTGATTTGAACGTCAAGATTCTCCTCGTTTTTGAAGCGCAGCATTTGGAGATCCAGGTAGTTTTTGAGGTAGTCGATTTCTCTGGTCAGCGGGATTTTATCCATCTGATTCTCATGCAGCATAAAACGCATCATATCTCCAAGCTTTTGAATTCCATCGGAAGTCTTCTCCGCATTTTCCATCAGAGCAGAGCCATAAAGTGTATTTAGAGCATTGAATAGAAAATGAGGATTGATCTGAGACCGAAGGAAACTAAGGTTGGCTGAGCTTTGATTTACCTGAACGGAAAGGGTGTCTATTCTGCCTACGTAATCTTCATATTTTTTAAAGACTAGTGCCGAAAGAGGAAAGATCACAAAAATCAACAAAATGATCATCCCAAGACCCAGCAGCATGATTTCTGGTACATTAGTCTCCGCAGCAATAATAAAAAACACGACAGCTATCAGTGAGATAAGACCCCACAGAAACCAACGGTAAGCCTTACTATTCCCTGACATTTTGTTTTTGTAAAGCAGGTAATAGTTGTAAAGCACAAAGAGAATAATCGCAGGGATAATGATAAAAAGGACAATGTAGGTCCCACTATCTACAAAGATTTGAGAGGCAAGTAGGAAAACCACCACAAATATTAGAAGCATGATTAACCTTACTCCATTATAGAGGTGGAAATCCTTAAATGCTGGCGGCAGAAGCATCTTCTTTACTAGAATGACAGTCAATAGATAGCCAGGGTAAAGAGCTAAAATGCTAAAATAGAAACGAAAAAACCTTTCTATATCGCTATTCATTCCTGCGGCGCAAATTCCAGATAAAGCTCCTGTAACTACTGCTGTTAGGATGCTGAAAAGTATTAATTGGACTACATTTTTGTCTTTTAGGTATTTTGGAATGATCACCAGATGCATCATGTAAAAACCTAAATAGACAGTGATCGGCATAAAGACTTCCCCTAAAAACCGTTCAAGTTGACCATAGTGCATACCACCAATAATATTGGTAAGTACAATGACCAAAAAAACAAATGTGACAAGCCACCATTCTATATCTCTAAAAACAAAGCTTCTTGATTTCATATCTTATTATATTCTAACTGGTTGAGTTATTTTGCTTCAATCAGATCTGTCTTAATGTTCAAAGTAGCCTTCTCATTCACCTCTTTCGCACTGCAATTATCTTCCATCATCAGGAGGATATTGTAAATAAGCGCTAAAAGAATCAGCAAATAATAGACTTTCTTGGTGTTCATCGGTTCTCATTCTAATTGATAGTTCAAGATTAGTAGTAAGAGTATGGGATTGCAAAAGTATGGGATGAAAGAGTGGTATTGGGGGATGAGTTTTCGAGCTGCTTCATTCAAATCTCATTCATACGACTCTTAATTAAAAAGATGATAGTGTAGCTCCAACTATTCCTGAATACTCAATTGACATTTTGAGCCTTGATTACGGGATTTTGAAAAAGTTAATTAGGATGATTACTTTAAATCAAAAAGGATTGCTCAGAAGATCTATTCCCCACATCCACGGTAATACGAAATAAACCATGAGGGTAATTAAAATAATCGATATTACATTGAGCCAAAAACCTGCTGTCACCATATCTTTCATCTGAAGATAACCTGAGCCAAAAACTATCGCATTGGGAGGAGTAGCTACTGGAAGCATAAATGCACAACTGGCAGCCAATGTAGCACCTACCATCAGGCCATAAGGGTGTAAGTCCAACTTCACCGCTACTGAAGCCAAGATTGGAAGCAGCATGGAAGCGGTAGCCACATTGGAAGTGACTTCGGTGAGGAAATTGACAGAGGAAATGATGATGAGTAAGAGTAAGAAAAAGGAAATTCCCTCAATCAAAGTAAATCTGGTTCCTATCCATTCAGCTAAACCGGTTTCCTTAAAACCTCCCGCCAAAGCCAATCCTCCTCCAAAAAGGATTAATATGCCCCAAGGGATTTTTTCAGCAGTTTTCCAGTCTAGAATTCGCTCGCCTTTTTGCGAAGCAGGAATAATAAACAAGGCTACAACACCAACTAAAACTATAATGGTATCGTCTAATTCAGGAAGGAATTGCTGCAATAAAAAGGATCTGCTAATCCATGCAATACAAACTAAGCTAAAGACGATCATCACCATTTTTTCCTCATAACTCATTCTACCTAAGCTAATTAGTTGAGCTTTGATAATGCTTTTTCCATCAGAAATGCTGAACCGAAGGGGTAGGGGATTCGCATAATTCACTAAGTAGTACCAACAAATGAAAAGCATCGCCAGAGATAGAGGCAAGCCAAAAAGCATCCACTCATTAAAACCAATCGTGTAACCATACAAATCCGAAACTACCGCTGCAAGAATGGTATTCGTGGGTGTTCCAATTAATGTAGCCACGCCACCAATAGAAGCGCTATAAGCTATGCCAAGCATGATGGATTTTCCTAAACTTTCAGATATAGCCAATTTGGTGGCTCCCAATTGATCTTTGAACTGATTGACCACAGCCAATCCGATGGGTAACATCATTAGAGAAGTAGCAGAATTGGAGATCCACATAGAAAGAATCCCAGTGGCTAGTATAAATCCCAAAACGATTTTGCGAAGATCTGTACCTATTAAATTTATTATGTTAAGTGCAATTCGTCGGTGGAGATTCCATTTTTCTATACCCGTGGCCAGTAGGAATCCACCCATATATAATAGAACTGTGGGATGCATGTAATTACTCGAAACGTCGGAAATAGACATTATTCCCATCAAAGGCATGATTATTAAAGGCAAGAATGCTGTAGCTGCAATAGGAATAGCCTCAGTGATCCACCAAATTGCCATCCAAACTGCAAGTGCCAGCATGGCCAAAGCTGAAGGATTCAAATCAGGAGAACTGACAAAAAAATAAATAATAAGTGAGGCTACAGGTCCTAGAAAAAGCCCTAGACTGGGAAGCTGTTTGAGCATAAAAGAGAGATATCAGGGGAGGATTGATTCCAAGCCTTTAAAGTAAGAATTTATTCGAAAATGAAGAGTTAGAAATATTTATTTAACATAATGTAAATTATATAACAAATGTCTCATAATTCTTAATTTGACCAAAGCACGAAGATTAATGACTGGAGTGCCCTCAATCCTCAAGTTGACCAAATCCTATTGTGCTGTTAAATCGTTATTGGTGTCAAAGCGGATATACATTCGAATGCTTTTGAGTTTTTAAAAATCTAAATAAAAGTTCCCCGTACGGCTGGAACGTTCTTTGCACCTTCTTAACCAATGCAAAACAAACATAAACTGCTGCTCGCGGTGGTGGTAATTATAACTTTCGGACTAATCCTCTTCAAATCTTTCAAAACGCCTGACTTATCTACAGGACCGCCTACTTTCTCGCCAACAATCCATTCCAATGTGAAAACAGCGTTTTTAGAAGTATGGAAAGATTACAAAGTTTTACATAACTATGGTTTTGACGTGCTCAGAAGCGATCTGAGTGGATCTACTATGCAAGCGCAGCCTGTAATAGAGCTTGGTGACATCTTTGGAAAAAATCGACGGTATAAATTAGATGTGGCTGAAAAGGTGATGGATTCTGGAGAATTATACGTGTATGATTTACCTCAGGATGTATTGAGAGGCTGGTTTGCTCACGAGCTGGGACATATCGTAGATTATGAGAATCACTCTAATTTAGGGATGATAACTTACGGAATTAGATATGTACTGTCAGACCAATTCAAACGCGAACGTGAACATGAAGCGGATAGCATCGCCATACGTCAGGGATTTCGATCAGATATCATCGCAGCCAAAAAGTATTTACTTGAGAATGATTTCATTTCTCCAGCCTATCAGGATCAGCTTAGAAAATATTACATGTCCATAAGTGGCGCAGTCCTTTGTCCAGATGAGCCTGTTCCAGTGCTACCTAAGGTTGAGATATAAACTTGAGTAGAGACTTCATTTTTTCTTCAGTCATTACTTTAGGAGTTTTGGTCTGCCCTCCTTTTTTGTTGGTAGCGGCCAGAAAAGAAGTGTATTGCTCTTTAGAAATAGTTTTTACTGAAATTCCTTTGAGGGCTTTAGACCTAGCCACAGCGTAGTTTTTATTTGCATTTTGTAAAAGTTCGTCAAGCTTTTCTGCTAATGTATCCGTTGAATCCATTTCCGAGACTAAAATCCACTGATGAATGTAATCATCAGTTTCACTTTTTATGGCTGCCACCATATACTCATTAATTGTAGTTGAATTTGATTCAGCGAGTTCTAAAATAGCCCTATCCATTTTTTCTTCAGAAAGCTGAGAGCCCACCACGTTTAAAAAGAATTTGGTACGACCCGTAATTTTGATCTGAGGAGGATCTAAACTTTCAATACGGACCACATCACCGATTGCATAGCGCCAGGCACCCGCGCAAGAACTCAAAATTAGCACGTATTCCTCTCCCACTTTAACTTCGTCAATTCCTAATACGAGGGGGTTTTCAAGTAAATCTCCAGTCTCGCTCACTCCACGCTCATCAAATGGAATGAATTCAAAGAAATAGCCATGGCTCAGAGCCAACTTCATATTCATAGAACCGGGCTTGAAGCTGTAGGCAATAAACCCCTCTGAAGCTAGGTAAGTATCCAATATTGTCACCGGGGTTTTGCAAATTTTCTCAAAGTCTTCTCTATAGGTTTCGAAGGCTACGCCGCCTGATGCAAATACTTGGAAATTTGGCCAGATCTCATGAATGTCATTCAATTGATGCCTTTCTATAATCCGCTGTAACATCAGAAGCACCCATGAAGGTATCCCGGCAATTGCTCCTATATTCCAATCAGGTGCTGCATCCGCGATGGCATTTATCCTCTCATCCCAATCATCTATGGCTGCGATTTCCTTTCCCGGCCTGTAGAATACGTCGTACCAATTGGGGAAATTACTCACGTTGATTCCAGAGATCTCACCTTCTTCAAATCCATTCTCATTATGGTCCAGATTGGCTGAGCTACTCAGCATCAATACTTCAGATTCGAAGAGAGTTTCTGAAAAATCGAACTCGTGTAAGGAATTTATCATAGAAGTTCCTACCGAACGCATGGATCCTATAAATTCATTTGTAATAGGAATTCTCTTGCTGCTTTTGCCTGTAGTCCCGCTACTTCTAGCAAAAAAATTTGGTTTACCTGGCCAGGTGATGTCCTCAAAACGCTCTTGTTTGCACCACCATTGAGCATGCATATCATCGTAATTGAAGATAGGAACCTCTTTTCTGTAGGCTGCAACTATATCTTCCGATTGAAGAATTTCTTCAAATCCATGATATTTTCCAAAAGAGGTGTCTTTCGCTTTAGTTAGTAATTCACGAAGCTGCTTTTCCTGAGCAATAAATGGAGAGTCTTCTGAAAATTGAATTTTCGCACTGAGATCTATGCCTACTTTGACGAGCTTTCCTAAGATGGCCATGTGGTTTTACTTTTTTTGCTTCCAAAATAGCAAATGACATGCCCGAGGTCGAGAAACCTCTTTCACAGAGATACGATGGTGATTAGGTTAATACCTCTATAAGTGGATAGTACTGGAAATGGAAACTTTAAACAGCAAGGATATTACTATACATACAAAAGAAAAGCAGCTAAGTGTCAGGCTAGCACTTCAAAACCTATCATCGTAAAATCATCTTTAAAAGCTTTTAATCCACTGTAATTAAGCCCGAAAAGTTTAATCTTCTTGAGTAAATCAGCTATAGGAAGATGGGAATTGGATTTCAAGAAAGCAGTAAATTCTTTTCTCATAAGCATTATTCCAACTCGATTTCTCACTTCTAGAATAGCATCAGTATAGAGTAACAGTTTGTCGCCCACTTCAAGTTGAATACTCGCCTCTGTGTAGTTGACCATCTCTTTGCTGAACGCCCCAACCAATTGTCCTTCGGTTTTTAGCTCAATAATTTCCTGAGTATTCGGCCTGACCACCAAGCCCTCAGGATGTCCGGCCTGCGTATAAGTTAGCTTTTTGGAATGGGAATCATACACGGCGTAAAACATCGTGATAAATGACCCTCTAGGCATTTTATTGTAGAGTTTTTCATTTGTTCCTGTCACTACTTTGGAAGTCGAAGAAGTCTGCAGCGCTAGGTTTTTGAAAGCAAATGAAGTCATGAAAGTCAGCAATGCCGCCTGAATTCCATGTCCGGTCACATCAGCAATCAGAATTCCATATACTCCTTGGCTGATTTCGATAATGTCATAGAAATCTCCGCCTATCTGATCCATCGGCTCAAAAATCGAAGAAAAGCTCAGCAGGTTGGTCTGAGGCAAGATATATGGGAGGATAAAATTCTGTACCCTCCTAGCCTGCTCCAGCTCAAACGTCATTTTATCTTGAAATAGAGCCAAGTCTCTATTTGCTTCCTGAAGGTTTTTTTGCGTTTCCCGTAATTCAGTGATGTCTGACTGCACGCCCACGTAATGCGTGGTGATTCCATGATGATCCTTAAGTGGAGTGATTGACAACCTATTCCAAAAAGGTGTTCCATCCTTCTTGTAATTGAGCATTTCTACGGTGACCTGCTCCCCATTTTTAATGGCTTGCCGGATGGCTTCTACAGATTGCTCATCAGTATCCTCACCTTGTAAAAATCTACAATTCTTCCCTAATACCTCTTCTTTGGAATAACCCGTCAATCGCTCAAACCCCTCATTTACAAACACTAAAGGCTGGTCAGGCTGATTCATCGCGCTAATAGTAATTCCTTCATTTAAAGTATTTGTCGCTTTGATCAACAAATTCTCAAATTCTTTGAAGGAAACTATTTCTTTAGATGTTAGAGTCATATAGGCAACAAAATACATATTTTATCTTGAACTACTTTTCGACTACTTCCAAAAATTCACCTGTTTAGGATATAAGGTATATAGCTCATGTGAACAATAGTCTATTACCTGGAAAAGTACCTGATCTGAAAATGGTTTTCTGCTGTGACTTAGGATGTTGTGACTTTGGAAGGTATTGCTAAGAAAATTTAGATGTATTGTCAGGATTTTCAGAATGCTCTAAAACAAAAAAAGCCTCCCCGAAGGAAGGCTTCTAATAAAATAAGACAGTGCAACCTTATTTTACTCTTTCAACTACAGCTTTGAATGCTTCAGGGTGATTCATGGCTAGATCTGCCAAAACCTTACGGTTAAGTTCAATCTCACCTTTCTTCAATAAACCCATTAATTGAGAATAGGATACGCCGTGCATTCTTGCACCTGCGTTGATACGCTGAATCCACAAAGCTCTGAATTCTCTTTTCTTCGCTTTACGGTCTCTGTACGCATACTGAAGACCTTTCTCATACTTGTTTTTGGCTACTGTCCATACGTTGCTACCTCTTCCGAAATAACCTCTTGTGGCTTTTAGCACTTTTTTTCTTCTTGCTCTTGACGCTACCGCGTTTACCGATCTAGGCATAGTGTTTTGTTTTTTGACAGTTGGTGTTCTGAACAATCAGAATCTTGATGACCAAACTATCTGGTGAATAAATAAACCTTAATTAATTAATTTTTAAGCTACAGCTGAGAATCAGATTCTCAACATGTCTCTTACTCTACCTTCGTCAGACTCATGTACTAGACCTGTTTTGGTCAAGTTATGCTTCCTTTTGGTAGCTTTCTTGGTTAGGATGTGGCTTTTGAAAGCATGTTTCCTTTTGATCTTGCCGGTTCCCGTTAAAGCGAACCTCTTCTTTGCACCGGATTTGGTTTTTACCTTTGGCATTTTGCTGTATTTATTTAGTTGAAATTTATTTTTTTCCTGCCTTCGGAGCGATGAAGATGTTCATTCTTTTTCCTTCCATTTTTGGAAGCTGCTCTACTGCGCCATACTCTGCGAGTGCCTGAGCAAATTTCAACAGTAGCATCTCCCCTCTTTCTTTAAACACAATGCTACGACCCACGAAATGTACGTATGCCTTTACTTTTGCGCCTTCTTTCAAGAAGTTGATCGCATGCTTCAATTTGAAATTAAAGTCATGATCATCCGTATTCGGTCCGAACCTGATTTCTTTCAAAACAATCTTAGCCGCATTGGATTTGATCTCCTTCTGCTTCTTTTTCTGCTCGTATTTAAACTTGGCATAATCAAGAATTTTACAAACTGGAGGATCGACATTCGGAGAAATCTCTACAAGATCCAAATCATTGTCCTGAGCGAGTTTGATGGCTTTATCAAGTGGAAGTAATGCGTTACCGCCTTCTACGAAATCTCCCACCAGTCTCACTTCCCGTGCTCTGATTTTGTGGTTTACTTTATAAGGTTCTTCCTGTCTACCTCTGTAGGGTTGTCTTTGGTTTCTCAAGTTTGCGTTGATTGTTTTTATGAAATTGGATGCAAATATCGGAATTATTTCTAATTAAGAAAAACTGAATCTGATAATACCTAAGTATTACTTGCTCAATGATGCAGAAATAATGCCTTGAAAATAATTTATAAACTCCTCCGCTGAGAAGTTACCTAGATCTCCTTCGCCATGTTTTCGAACAGACAGTTTGCGATCCTCTTGCTCTTTTTCACCCACTATCAGCATGAAAGGCACTTTTTTAACTTCAGAGTCACGGATTTTTCTTCCGATCTTTTCGTCTCTGTTGTCTATAGAGCCAGATATTCCTGCGTCTTCAAGGATAGCCTTAATCTCTTCAGCATAGCCTACATATTTTTCTGAAATAGGTAAAATATTAATCTGCTCAGGAGATAGCCAAAGTGGAAAATTACCAGCACAGTGCTCAATAAGCACCGCAACAAATCGCTCCAAAGAACCAAAAGGCGCTCTGTGAATCATCACGGGTCTATGCTTTTGGTTGTCCGAACCGATGTATTCCAACTCGAATCGCTCAGGTAAGTTATAATCCACCTGGATAGTTCCCAACTGCCATTTTCTTCCTAAAGCATCTTTCACCATAAAGTCTAGCTTTGGACCGTAAAATGCTGCTTCTCCAAGTTCGGTGACTGTATCCAATCCTTTCTCGGCTGCAGCTTCTATGATCGCTGCTTCTGCTTTGTCCCAGTTTTCATCACCACCGATATATTTGGTAGGATTTTCAGGATCTCTCAAGGAAATTTGAGCTGTATAATCTTCAAAACCCAAGGCTTTGAACACATACAGAACCAAATCGATCACTTTAATAAACTCTTCCTTGACCTGATCTGGGCGACAGAAGATATGCGCGTCATCCTGAGTAAATCCTCGAACGCGAGTTAAGCCGTGAAGCTCTCCACTTTGCTCGTAGCGATAAACCGTACCAAATTCTGCATATCGAATCGGTAACTCCTTATAGGAATGAGGCTTGTTTTTATAGATTTCGCAGTGATGTGGACAGTTCATCGGCTTCAGCAAAAACTCCTCGCCTTCGTGAGGCGTGGTGATCGGCTGAAAGGAATCCTTCCCATATTTCTCGTAGTGGCCAGACGTTTCGTACAAAACTTTATGTCCAATGTGAGGTGTAGTTACTTGCTGATAGCCAGATTTGTCCTGCGCTTTTTTCATAAAGCTCACCAAGCGCTCTCGCAAAAGCGTACCCTTAGGAAGCCAAAGTGGTAGTCCTGCTCCTACTTTCTCTGAAAACATGAAAAGCTCCAACTCCCGTCCTAATTTTCTATGATCACGCTTCTTCGCTTCTTCCAGCAAAGTCAGGTAATCAGTAAGCTCTTTAGCTTTGGGGAAAGTAACTCCATAAATACGGGTAAGCATTTTTCGTTTCTCATCCCCTCGCCAATACGCTCCGGCGATGTTGGTCAGCTTTACAGCTTTTATAAAGCCCGTATTTGGGATATGTGGTCCACGACAAAGATCTACGAAGTTTCCTTGTTTGTAAAAGGTAATTGAACCGTCTTCAAGTCCTTCAAGCAAGTCGAGTTTGTACTCATCATCCTTGCCTTTGAAGTAGTAAATCGCGTCTTGCTTGGCTATTTCCGATCGAATAAATTCATTCTTTTGTCTGGCTAATTCGACCATTTTCTTCTCGATGTTTTCGAGTTCAGAACCGTCTAGAGTTTTATCTCCAAAGTCCACATCGTAGTAAAACCCTGTCTCGATTGGAGGGCCTATGCCGAATTTGATACCCGGATAAAGTGCTTCCAATGCTTCTGCAAGCAGGTGAGCGGAGGAGTGCCAAAATGTGCTTTTACCTTCTCCGTCATTCCAAGTCAATAATTGAATGGACGAATCTTCGTTGATAGCTCGGGTAGCATCCCAAACTTGTCCGTTTACTTTGGCGGCTAGAACGTTCCTGGCTAAACCCTCGCTGATACTTGCAGCAATCTGAAGCCCGGTAGTCCCTTTTTCGTACTCCTTCACAGTGCCATCTGGAAGGGTGATTTTAATTTGATCTGACATTGTTGATTTTATTTCTGCCCATACAAACAGGCATAAAGATTAAGTTGCAAATATGCACAAGTGCGCTGCAAACGAAAAATATATGGGAAGGGAATATGGAAATGAGGGGTTAATTTTTAATTATCTCTAATGATAGGTGAAACCTTACTTTCTTGTTTTGACTGGCTGGAAGACCGCAGACGGGAGACTGAAGTCGCCCCCAAGCTAATGTTTACCACACAAATAAGTTGCTTTGCTCTTTCATTGCTGGAAGAGAAAAATACACCAGCCTATTCAAATTTATATCTTCAATATTTTCCTACATCCAACAAGGTATGAAGCTTCCACAGACTTAAAAACTCTTCCCGATACTTAATGCAGCGAAAATTGGTGAGAAAACCCAATCTTCTCTTCCTCCTACAGGGAGATTAACAAATGGTGTATATGCCACGCGGTAAAAGAATCCTCCCTCCGGTTTCTGATATCTATAGCCAACTCTCAAGGGAATGATAGCAGAATAAACTACTTTATCACTTACCTCATTTGTTTCAAAATCAATTTCAAAACTTCTTTCTAAATAGGAAGTAATTCCTGTACCAAGTTCAAAATGATGTTTTGACTTACCCCAAAATGCCGAAAATTCTAAAGGAACAACAGGTAGCCATTTTGTATTATTTATTGATTGATAATCTATTTTATCATTCCACATGGAGAAACCGGCACTAACATTCAGCTTGAGCATTTCTTTTTGATGGATGATCCGGCTATAGTTGATGGCATATCTTCCCGAGTTTCCCCCGAATTCAACATAAAGTGCATTTCGAGCCTCAAAGGTTTTGGTTTGAGCTGAAGTATTGAAGGATATCGCTAAAGCAAGAACTAATGCACAGAAAAAAGTTGATCTATATTGATGATACATCGTAGTATTATTTAATGGTTGAAATTTTATTGAAAATCCCATTTAATCTCTATTTTATCAAAATCTGTTCTCTCAACACATCTTTTCCTGAATAAATATGTAGAAAATAGGCTCCCGGCTGTAGACCTTTAGTATCCAAATACACTTTATTATCCTTCGATTCGCCAGTTTTAACCAGTTTCTCAGTTCGATCAAAAACCTCAACTCTAAAAACATTATTTATCGGTTTATTCTCCCTAGTCAGAAATTCGCCATCAAAAGATTCTTGGTTTAAGGGTTTTTCTTCAATCTCATATTCAACGTATAATTCACCAAATGAGGGATTAGGATAAATTTTAAAATCACCTGATGACATCATATAACTGCAAGGAAAAACAGTCATGCCACTCAAAGGAGTGGTGCCACAGCCGTTGTTGACAGAAACCCGGACTGGACCAAATGATGAGTTATAGGAAGGTACATACAATCTGATGGTATTTGTAGCAATATTTTCAACAGTCCATCCAGAAGGATATGTCCAGCTATAGGAGTACCCATTTTGATGTCCTGTGGGAACATCGGCCGTGTAGGTGTAAGAATTCCCATTGCAAACCATCGACGTTCCTGCTACGGTTACTTGAGAAGCGCTGAAAGGACCAATTTGAATAGAAAAGTTTTTAGGCGTACTAAACCAAGAATTATTTTGGAATGGTGGTCCACCATAAGGGATCGAACCTTGAACGGATATGTTATAACTTCCTGCAGGAGTACCGACAGGAGCAGATACACTTATAGTTTCATTTGTAAAAGCTGTATTTATGCCTCCATTGATAGACCAACCAACTGGAGCAGTCCATAAATAACCATAATGATAATAACAATCAGAACCGAAAGGATATCGGCTCGCCAAACTAGGGCTAGTAGTAAATTGATAGGTTTGACCTGAAAAACACATAGAAGGCCCAGAAACAGGACTTGGAACTGCAACTCTTGAATTAACTGCTATTGTGGTTGTTCCACCGAAAGTTAAATAATTGCATTGTCCAGCAGTAGCTTTAATTTTCATAATTCCCAATATCTTCGAACACATATGAAAAGCTACTTCCATTCCCGGCTCCTACTATTTCTATTCCTTTATAAACGTTCCAAACGATTGAACTACAATTAACTTCATAACCAAAAGGAATTTGATAAGTATTTACTGTATAAGTAACTGTGGTATTTGGACAAACTGTGGTTGACCCACTAATAACCACCTCTACAGCATTTGCCTGATTATCAATTGTTGCCAAAAAAAAGAAATAAACAAGAATATCTAAAAAACCATAATAGATTTAAATTCTTTAAATAAAAGATTATACGATACATATTGAAAAATTTTTAAGAATACCATTAACCTATTGCTACGAATGTAAATTTAACTGTATAAGAATCCAAACTATTTCGAAAGTTTAATATTGAATTTTACTAAAGAATAATCTGTCCCGAGATTTTCACTCCAAAGGGCTTAGCACCAGGATTATCCAGATAAGTCATTCTATGGAAGAAATCGACTCTGAAGAATTTAAAGATATTTTCAATCCCATAACCCAATTCCACATACGGCTTGGTTGGGTCTAGCCTTCCAAAGGTCTCCAAGGGGTTTCCAGAAGGATCCACGGTCGGAGCATTGGCTATATTTTTATTGCTGACAGAGCCGTAAAGGATATTAGCATTAGCAACTGCACGCCACTTGAGTTTCTTGAGTACAGGAATTTTGTTAAGCAAAAAGCCCTCGAAATAATGCCTATACCGCAAGCTAGCATACTGGTCAGAAGCAAACTCGTTGAAATTCATCGTATTGAAAGCAGCAGAAGTGTAGAACAGAGTTTCATTGCCTAAGTGATTTTTCATCACGGGATAAGGAACTTCACCAAATACTTTACCAGCATCAAACTCATACCGAGATACACCAAACATACCTACGTTCAGTTTCTGATAGACATAGAAGTTCAATTTGGAATAGCTGATATCTCCACCCAGCCAATTCATTCCTTTAGCGTAGCTCAAATCAAAAATCGGCCATCTCAACGGTCCCAAGGATGCTCGTTCGTTGTCATTGATCAGGATTACCTCATCTCGTCCATAGCGTAATCCAACCCTAGCTTCGGTAGTTTCGAAATTTGAGCGGTATTCACCTGTCCCTTTCTCCAAATAATAGAAATTATACAAGGGGTCAAATTTCATAAAACTCAAATCTGAATACATGAGAAAGCCTTTGAAAAACTCCCGCTCAAATTCGATTCTATGCTTCCTGCTAAAGTAAGGTCTTCTAAGCGTTCCGAATCTGCTGGCTGCCAGAAAGACGCTATTTCCCTGCAAACTGGCAATCTCCAAGCCTACTTGATCAATCTCTCGCTGGGTATAAAGCGAAACACTCGTCCAGTGATACCTATCCAAAATCCGGGTGACTTTACCCGTGTATTTCAGTTGACCATCCTTGAAACCATAGCCTGCATACCCCGAGAAAGCCCACTTTTTACTGAATTTGATATTGGTACGGAAGCCCATTCCCAGCCTCACTCCTTCTATATCGTTGTAGTTGAAAAAGCCTGGCCATGGTCCAATATCCACTTTGCCGATGGGTAGATAGCCGGTACCAAAAAACTTAAGCCCTTCAGTGTAGAACCTCACAATCGGAATTCTCTTCAGCGTATCCACCATTTTCAGCACAGCTATATCCTCTTGAGTGAGAATGTCTTGGCGATTGTCCTCCCAAAACTCATCCGTGCCTTCATCATAGCCTGGAGATAAGACCACTTGCTGATTGAAAAAGGATGTAGGCTGAGGTTCATCTATCTGAATGCTATCTGCCGACATGTAGAATTTGGCCAACAAGCCTGCCGTTTTAGGAGTGATTTGCCCTATTTTAATCTGAACTCTGGTCTTAGCAGGAATCAAAGGGCCAGCCGTGGTTGCAGTCAATTCCTGCTGAATCTTGATTCGCTCGATAAAATTAAGGTTTGCTTCCTTTGGAATGGTCAAATCGACCTGCTTCAGACTATATGTTTCCTTATTGATCCAAATGGTACCCGAAAATGCTAAGTCTTGCTCGCGCAAAGGATAGACCTTCAATAGATAGCAGGAATCAGACCCCACCAATACGGAATCTACCAAATCATAATCGTAAAACTGCTTCCAGCCATCGGCTATAGGCGATACAAATTCCTTTCCCACGATGGAAAGCCAGTTTTTGTAAAAATTATATTCCTGAAAAGCAGAACCGGTAATCTGAGATGTAGTGGAACCGTCTGTTATGCCTACTCCCGTTACTTTAGATTTTTCCACTACCTCTTTACGAAGCTCTGGATTATTTCTAAAGTAATATTTGGAAACTGTCTCTGAGAAGAAAACAGGCAGGATCTTCTCCCCTTCATCATTGGTCAGCTGCTTGATCGAGTCTAGTACTGACGTTACTTTCTGCACAGATTTTCTTTTGGAAAATTCTTCAGAGACGTGATCAATATCAATTTCTATTTTGGTGTAATTCTTTGTTTGATAGGCTCTTAACTCTCTTTTGTCGAAGTCTTTTTTTCGATTAACAGCCTGTCTGATAATTTCGAAGGCTGGGTTCTCTCCCGCGGTGAACACGAAGGTTTCCATTTCAAAATCAGAAGGTTTGAGTTGGAAATTTACCGTTTGTTCTGCTTGGTTAAGCAGAGGTTTGGTAGCACTGATATATCCCAGATAGCTTACCATGATGCTGTCGGTAAGTGATTTAGTCCCTAAGGAATAGTTACCCTCAAAATCGGTGGAGATTCCCACCGTGGTACCTTTCAGCAGTACCGAGGCAAATGGAATAGGGTCTCCCGTTGAGGAATCAGTCACTTTACCTTTCACCATATATTGAGCGAAAGAAGGGATGCTAAAAAGGAAAAATAAAAGAAAAAGGTAAGTATGCTTCATGTAGGATCAACAGCACTAGGAACAAATTCTCGCAAAATAAATTCATTAAATCTTCAAATCGCTACTTGGCTAGTTAAAATATACAAAGCTTAACCACTAAGGAAGTTTGTAGAGAAGGAAATTTGGAAAATCCGCTAGTATATTTGAAGCTCAAATTAGTAAAATCATGATATACGATATAGTAGTAATAGGTGGTGGAATAGTAGGGCTGGCTACAGCTCTTAAAATACAAAAGCAGCGTCCAAGCCTCAAAATTGCTGTTTTGGAGAAAGAAAGCCAACTAGCAAAGCACCAAACCGGTAATAATAGTGGGGTGATACACTCAGGTTTATACTACAAGCCAGGCTCACTCAAAGCAACCAATTGCATAGGTGGATATCATGAGTTGATTCAGTTTTGTGAGGAAGAAAAAATTCCTTTTGAGATCACCGGAAAAGTAGTAGTAGCCACGCGAGAAGCCCAAAAGCCCTTGTTGAATAACCTCTATGAAAGGGGAATTCAGAATGGCCTGGAAGGAACGAGATACATTACTATGGAGGAATTGAAGGAGTTCGAACCTCATTGTGCGGGAGTCGCGGCTCTCCATGTTCCTCAAACTGGAATTGTAGATTATTTTAAAGTAGCACTGGCTTATGGACGTAAAATTCTTCAGAATGGAGGTGAGATTTTACTAAACCATAAAGTGCTAGCCATTAAGCAAGAAGGAGCCATCAACTACATTGAAACTTCCAAAAAGACATTCCAAAGTAAGTTGGTGATCAACTGTGCGGGCTTGTATTCCGACAAAGTAGCTCAGATGAGTGAGGAAGAGCCGATTGATGTGAAAATCATACCTTTCCGAGGTGAGTACTTTAAGCTCAAGAAAGACAAGGAATTTTTAGTGAAAAACCTCATTTACCCTGTTCCAGATCCTAACTTTCCATTTTTGGGAGTTCATTTTACCCGAATGATGAAAGGAGGCGTAGAAGCTGGACCAAATGCCGTTTTAGCTTTTCGCAGAGAAGGCTATAAAAAATCACAAATCAACCTGAAGGAATTAACCGAGTCCTTGGCTTGGCCTGGCTTCCAAAAAGTCGCAGCCAAATACTGGCAAACAGGCTTTGGCGAAATGTACAGATCATTTTCGAAAGCAGCATTTACCAAAGCCTTACAAGAATTGATACCAGAGATTCAGCAATCAGATCTCGTAGAGGGTGGCGCTGGCGTGAGAGCTCAGGCTTGTGATCGTACAGGTGGACTTTTGGATGATTTCTCTATCAAAGAATCAGCACATGCCATCAACGTACTCAATGCTCCTTCTCCTGCCGCGACAAGCTCTTTAGCTATAGGCGGTACGGTTGCTGAATTGGCGTTGAAAAGATTTCAGTAAATCTTGGAGTAAAATTAATTTTTGAGGTTTTTTTCTAACCTCGAAGGTATAAATTCAACCAACTGTACTGTCTCCCGCCGAGGCACCAAGGCGCAATTTATTGCCTGCTAGATCTGCGCTTTTGAGCCTCTATGGGAGATAATTATCCAATTTCTTAAACCTGTGTATTCACAGAATCTGGGAAGTAGCGGTTAGCCAAAGTGACCATCTCATCCCCGCGAACTAGATCTTGGATGGTGAGCTCAGAAGTGTGCTGATGACCAGAAGCCCCCAGCATTTCTTTGACAGCATGGATGGTGTTTTTATGGAAATTATATACGCGCTCGGACTTGTCCGTGACTACCAAACCTTTTTGCAAGGCTAGTTTTTGGGTCGCCACACCCGTTGGGCAATCGTTCGTATTGCAGCGAAGTGCTTGAATACAGCCTAAACTAAACATAAATCCTCTAGCAGAATTGCAAATATCCGCACCGAGCGCGATGTATTTCAAAATAGAAAAGGCACTTAGTGCTTTTCCTGAGGCGATTATTCGGATTTGATCTCGTATTCCAAACTTTTCCAAAGTACCTCTGACAAAAATCAAAGAAGGCTCAAGCGGAAGTCCAACACTATCGGAAAACTCAAGCGGTGCTGCTCCAGTCCCACCCTCAGCTCCATCTATCGTGATGAAATCAGGGAAAATCTGCTGAGCAATCATGGATTTGCATAATGCAATAAACTCCTCGGTACGACCCACGCAGAGTTTAAAGCCAATAGGTTTTCCATTAGAAAGTTTACGGAGTTTACCAACAAAAGCAACTAGCCCATCTTCATTAGTGAAAGCACTATGGGAAGGCGGAGATAGAATAGTAGTTCCCGGGATTACTCCACGGATTGTAGCAATCTCCACCGTATTTTTCACCCCAGGAAGAACGCCCCCATGTCCCGGTTTAGCACCTTGAGATAGTTTGATTTCAATCATTTTTACCTCAGGATAAGCTGCTTTTTCTGCAAACTTATTTTCATCAAAATTGCCACGCTCATCCCTACAGCCGAAATATCCAGTTCCTATCTGCCAAACCAAGTCCCCGCCCTGTCGATGGTGATCAGAAATGGCACCTTCTCCGGTATTGTGGTAGAAATTCCCTTTTTTTGCACCGTTGTTTAGCGCTTTGACGGCATTGGCACTGAGCGACCCAAAGCTCATTGCAGAGATATTGAAAATTGAGGCATTATAAGGATGTGAACAGGAAGCGCCTCCTATGGTGATTCGCAGATCTTTTTCATCAGGAATGACGGCATAAATGGAATGCCTCAACGCCATATAATCTGCTCCATTTATATCTCGTTGAGTTCCGAATGGATGGGTGTCATTTACATTTTTGGCTCTGCGATAGGCAAGTGATCGGAGGTTGCGGCTGAAAGGTCTTCCGCTTGTATTGTTCTCAATGAAATACTGCTGAATCTCAGGACTAATGGACTCGAGCAAATACCTAAAATGCCCCACCAAAGGGAAATTGCGAAGAATAGCATGCTTTTTCTGTACCACATCATATACTCCGAGAAGCAAAAGGCCAGCTAGGAGGTAGAGCACAAATTTCCCAAAATCAAAATTCATAAACTGAAAGTACCACATCAGGAAAATTGTAATCAATCCCAAAAGGAAAAGTGAACCGAAGAAAAGCTTTCTCATATAGATAGGAATTTGTGTTGAACTGTTATCAAGTTACTAATTCAATGCAGGTCTAGGGCTTGATTAAAAAATCATATATACGTTTTTCTGCATAAGTAAATTCTTCTCCTCTGATCACAAAGCCTGTATGGCCACCGCGACGAGGTGTTTCCAAGGAAATCTCTCGTTTTGACTCTGCGAGTTTTATAGGATAGCACTCTGGTCCTAAAAGTGGATCGTTGAGAGCATTTAAGATCAGCGTGGGAATGGCTATATGAGGCATCCAATTATCTGCACTTACGCCTTTGTAGAAATCTTCCGCATCCCGAAAGCCATGAAGCTTAGCTGTGAAATGTGTGTCAAAGGCATCAAAATCAACAACTTTCTCCAGTAATTCCAAATCTATCAACTCAGGAAACTGTATGGCCTTCGCTCGAATTTTTGCTTTTAATTTTCCTAGAAATCTGTTTTTGTAAAAGGTATTACTTCTGGATTTTAAGGTGAGGGCACTCGAATGCAAATTACAAGGTGTAGAATAGACGGCTGCTCGTAAGATTTCTTTTGGCAAATCATTTCCTTTTTCGCCAAGATACTTAAGCGTCTGAGCGCCGCCCATACTTATTCCTGTGAGATATATTTCTGCGTAGGCATGGTTTTTCAGGACATGGTGAATGGTAGTTTCCAAATCATAGCTAGCCCCATGATGGTATAAAATAGGCTTTAAATTGATCTCACCACCACAGGATCGATTATTCCATACGAGTACGTCTATTCCTTGGGAATTGAAAAGCTTCACCATTCCTCTGGCATAATGCCGCTCAGAATCCCCCTCCAACCCATGAGATAAAATCAGCAGACGAGTACTTCCTACTTTTGACCAATCCAAATTCAAAAAATCTGAGTCCGGCGTATCTATAGTCTCTCGAGAATAAGTGACACCTGCTATTTCTCTAAAAATACTGGGGATGATCGTTTCTAGATGACCGTTGAATAAGTAAGCAGGTGGTCCAGAATAGCTTGATTTGATGATACTCATGAGGGGCAAAAATAGAAAGCTTCACATGAAGAACACGTTCCCTTAACATTCAGGGGACATATTCAACCTATTTTTGTGATGTAAAATTTTTCATAGGCCAGAACAAGAAAGTGGAGCGACAGGTGTCAGCTCCTTTTTTTATGCCATCAGCGAGTGAACTCGTTTGATCGCCAGATCCAGCTTTTCTTCCAAACGTAGGAAGTGCGATTCAAACCTAACGCCTTCAAAACCATCACTTTCTATAATTTCTTTGCCGCGTTGTAGCTCATCGATGATATGGGATAATTCGAACATACTCAGAGTAGGCTTGAGCTTATGTCGGATTTGTTGGATTTTTTCCTCATCTTTTTTTGATGAGCCTATACCATACACTTCTTTGAGCTCGACTAGGCCTTGGTGTATCGCCATCGTCAATTGCTTTTGAAAGTCTGCATCGCCGTCAGACATTTCAAGGATTAGATGATCAAGATCTGGATAGATTTGTTCCATTTTCGTTAAGTAGATGAAGCTTTTCCTGCTAGAAATCCTGTGGACCAAGCAGCTTGAAAATTAAAGCCACCTGTTATTCCATCAATATTAAGGACTTCGCCGGCAAAGTAAAGGTTGGGGTGATAATTACTTTCCAAGGTTTCCGGATTTACTTCGTTCAAATTAATTCCTCCGGCAGTTACGAATTCTTCCTTGAAGGTGGTTTTACCTTCGACCCTCAAAGTATAGCAAAAAAGATTCTGCACCAACTTATTAATTTGCTTTTTCGACAGTCCCCCATACAATTGATTCGTGTCAATGCCCGAACGGTAAGTAAAATGTTCCCAAAGCCTTGCTGGTATTTCAAATAACGCATGGCTACTGACTTTCCTATTTGGGTGCGCCAGTGCATAATTAGTCAGATTAGTCTGGTACTCCCCTTCTCCCATCTCGCCATTCCAATTGATCAAAGCTGTAGCCTGATAGTTGGTGTCTTTCAACCATTGTGCACCAAAGGCAGATAACTTCAAAACGGCTGGCCCGCTTACTCCCCAATGTGTCACCAGAACTGGACCTCGGTAATTCAATTTTGTGCCTTCAATTTTGACTACTCCATCAGTCACCGATACACCCATTAATTCTCGGAGAGATTCCTTGGGAGTGTTGAAAGTAAAAAGTGAGGGAATAGGCTCTAAAATACTATGCTTGAGTTGATTTAGAAACTCATAGCTAGATGATTTAGGATGACCGCCAGTAGCGATGATGAGCTTGTCAAATAGAAAATCTCCTGCATCCGTTTTGAGTTTGAATTGACCATCCAATGGAAAAATAGCATGGACGCCACAGGATTTCCGAATAGAAATTCGGAGCTGT
The DNA here is from genome assembly GCF_039969895.1 of Algoriphagus sp. Classification (GTDB taxonomy): domain Bacteria; phylum Bacteroidota; class Bacteroidia; order Cytophagales; family Cyclobacteriaceae; genus Algoriphagus. The sequence goes on along the minus strand of NZ_JBDVMZ010000007.1, from coordinate 68,409 downwards.
TGAGCTTCCTTCAATAAAGCATCAATGATGGATTGGGAGTCATCCGAAACAGGGAACATCCGTCCGTCAGCTTCTACTTTCAGACGAACTCCCCGATTTTCAAACCAGTGGATCGTGTCCTCAGATTTGAATTTGGGGAAAACTTTCTTTAAAAATTTCTCTCCACGTGGATAGTTTTTGACCAACTTGGAGATTTCCATGGGACGATGCGTCACGTTACACCTGCCGCCACCGGATACTTTTACCTTGGACAAAAGCTTGGGCGATTTTTCGAAAATACTGACTTCTTTCCCCGGCCCGCTGGCATGGATAGCTGCGAAAAACCCAGCTGCTCCCCCACCTATTACTCCTATTTTCAAAATCTATATACTATTGAAATACAATGAATTAATACTGCTATCTTTTTCTACTGAATGAGCCTAGAATTCCTCTGGTCAACTCACGGAAAATCGTTCTTCCAAGTTGTCTTACCATCGTATTCTTACTTAACTCTTCGATGAGGGAATCTTCCTGAGGAGCACTTCTCCGAGTTGTGGTTGTGGATTTAGGACCAGGCAAGGTCGCTTTCTTTTGAAGCTCCTCCAGATCAGCCATTTTCTTTTCTAACATTTCGAAGGCACTCTCTCGGTCTATATCCTGGTTGTATTTGTACACTAGTGCAGAATTCTCTACCACTTGGTTGATTTCCGACTCTGACAAAATATCCATTCTAGTTATCGGTGCTCTCACCAGCGTATGAGCAAGGGGCGTAGGAATTCCCTTTTCGTTCAGTGCCGTGATCAATGCTTCTCCTATTCCCATCGCCGTCAATACTTTCGAGGTCTCATAATATGGAGAATCAGGGTAATTTTCAGCTGTTTTGGTAATTGCCTTTCGGTCTTTTGCCGTGAAGGCCCTGAGTGCATGCTGGACTTTTAGACCCAATTGACCCAAAATTGCATCGGGGACATCAGTTGGCGTTTGGGTGCAAAAATAAACTCCAACTCCTTTGGATCGGATCAGCTTCACGATAGCTTCGATCTTCTCCAACAAGTCATTTGAGGCATTCGAAAAAACCAAGTGCGCCTCATCTATAAATAAGCAAAGCTTTGGCTGATCTGCATCTCCTTGCTCAGGAAATGTCTCGTAAATCTCAGAAAGCAAGCTTAACATAAAGGTTGAGAATAGCTTGGGGCGACTTTGAATGTCAGTCAGACGGATCACCGAGATTACACCTTTGCCATCTTTTAATCGAAGAAAATCCTCTACATCAAATGACTTCTCACCAAAAAACCGCTCAGCACCTTGCTGCTCCAGCTCGATGATTTTCCTCATTATCGTATTGACAGATGCGGAAGAAACCTGACCGTATTCCTTTTGGATAGCTTCCTTACCCTCATTGGTAATAAACTGAAGCACTCGCTTGAGGTCCTTCAAGTCCACCAAAGGCAAATGATTAATATCGCAGTAGCGGAAAATCAGAGAGATCACTCCTTGTTGTGTGTCGTTGAGCTCTAGAATCTGCGCGATCAAAACAGGACCAAACTCTGAAACTGAAGCTTTCAGACGTACTCCTTTTTCGTTAGATATGGACATCAATTCGATCGGTAAACCCATCGGTTCATAGTCCACTCCTATCACCTGAGATCTATTTTGGATAAAATCGTTTGCAGTTCCAGGCTGAGCCAGGCCAGACAAATCACCTTTCAAATCCATCAATACAGAAGGAACACCCTTCAAAGCCAGCTGCTCCGCGATCACTTGCAGGGTTTTGGTCTTTCCAGTGCCTGTTGCACCTGCGATCAAACCATGTCGATTCATGGTCTTAAGTGCTATTTTGACTTGTGCTCCTGAGACTGGAACCCCGTCCAATACGCCTGTACCGAGTATAATCGAATCTTTTTTGTATTTCTGGCCTTCGGCCAAATGGGTGATGAATTCTTCTGTCTTACTCATGATAAAAGTGATTGTGAAACCAAACTACAAAAAACAATTTTTAAACGGGACTTACCTAGGAGGTTTGGGAGAATATTAGAATATGATTATCCGCTATTATGCCAGTCAACTTATATTCCTTGCATATCTGGTTGGAAGACCGATGATCGAAGCGGCCTCAATTCTTAAGATTAACTTATCCTTTTTTGCTTTTGACTCCATACTCGAACAAAAGCGGATAATCATTTCGGTTTTACTTAGCAGTGAACTGCCTCGGTTAATAGTCGCAGCATAGTTACATTCAAAACCTGTAAATAGATGGTTTTGATTAGTTGGCGTACTTTTCAATTGGTGAGTAAGCAACTATCAACTCCACCATTCCAGCCCTTTATTATCTTCTTTAGCCAAATAACTTTTACTTATTCTTCATAAAAAAACCTTGAGGCTAGGACATCAAGGTTTTTTAATTAATTGAAATTCAGTAATTAATGAGTGACCATTGGTTCGAGGGACTTAGCTTGCTCGATGAAGTCCACCACTTTAGAAGCAGCAGGAACCACACGGGTTAATCCTTTTTCTTCCTGAGTTTTTACTAAAGCTGCATGCAGGTTTTCTGCATTTCTGGTTCTCAATTCCTTTACAGTATCTACGCCAGCGGCTTTGAGGAGCTCAGCAAATTGGCTTGCAATTCCATTGATTCTAAAAAGATCGGCCATATTCACCCACACTAGAATTTTGCTTTCATCCAAGCCTGAGGCATCTGCGATGGCTTTTCTTCCAGCTTTGGAGGCACCTTTTTCTAATAGTCCTTCTACAGTAGTGACGCCAGCTGCTGAAAGTTTTTCTTTCATTACTGGACCTATGCTTTCGATCATTGTGATTGGTTTTCCCATTTCCTGTTTTGTTTGGATTAGATAATATGACTGATGATTCAGGATTCAGCCCAACGAATTTTTCATCGACTTTGTCCTATAATTCAATCCCAAAATAAAGACATTATTTAACTTCTAAAATTCATTTTGAACAATAGGAGGAGATTTGACCTTTTGGAAATATTAACTTTAGCATCAGGAAACTTCTACCTTTATTGCTTCATCAGTAAAAAAATAACCCTGTGAGCCTTAGATTTCACCTTCCCTTACTCCTCATTTGTTGTGTCGTTTCATTGTCTTTTTGCCAAATTTCGATGGCGCAAATAGGTCCAAATCTTGGTCAAACCGACCAATGGATGAAAGGCGCAAAAGCTGCCATCGAGAGAAATGACTACGAAACTGCCAATTCTATCTTCAGAAACCTGATCGATTCTGGTCAACCGCTCCCTGAGGAAATGCCCTATTTATTTGCAGAGACTCTTTTTGAGCTCAAGCAATATGACAATTCAGCTAATTTTCTCAACAAGTACCTCGAGCTAACTGGCTTCACAGGCTCGTATTATGAGGGGGCAAAGGAATTACAAAAACGACTCGAAAGTCCTCTTTCCGAGATTCAGCAATGCCAACTCTGCGATCGCAGAGGCTACCGATATAAGGTTTGTTTCACCTGCGAAGGCAAGCGTCAGCTAGCCCAAGACTGTAGCTATTGCAAGGCAAAAGGCGTAGTGGGATGTAGTCGCTGCAGCGGTTCTGGGATGGTAACGCGCATGAATATTTTCAAGATCGTAGAGTATTTCGAATGCGATAGATGCGCTGGAAAAGGAAGACTTACTTGCCCAGTGTGCGAAGGCAGCCTGAAGCAAGTGAGTTCTTGCCAGACTTGCAATGGAAGTGGCAAATTGAGTTCGGAGGATATCTGCAATCACGTAGAGGAACCGCATGAGCATCTGTAAATCCTACATGACTTTCTCTCAAATCAACGAAGTAGTTTTGCTTCGATTGTTATTTCGATGGATGGCTGATGACCGAAGCGGCCTCTATTCTTAAAGTTCAGCCATTCTTCATGGCTGTTGCCTTTGTGCTGGCAACATTTCAAAAAATCAACTTGATCATAAAAAATACTTCAAGGGAGCCAACAAGCAATTCCCTCGAAGTATTTAATTTTTTCTAAAAAGCTCTCTTAAACTATCTAATGAGCTAGTCTCCTATTCAAAACTGAGTCATCCTATTACTTATCAACTTCCAAAGAAATCTCCGGTTGATTGATCAGCACTGGCTTACCAAAACCAAGCTTTTCTAAGCCATCCAACTGCGTTTTAGCATCGCCGACAACTAACCAGATCATCTTATTTGGATCCAAATATTTGACAGCTAACTCCTGAATTCTTTCCACCGTCATCTCATTGACTATTTTTTCTCTATCCTTTACGTAGTGAGGATCCCAGCCAAAAGCGCTGATATTCTCTAGCATAGAGAGTTTTGCACCAGCCGTTTCAAATGCTCTTGCATTACTTTTGATCAAATAGCTCTGGGTAGTTTGCAGGTCTTCAGAAGTATAAGTGGCTCCATACGAGGATAAAATGTCCTTAACTAACTGAGTCGATTCATAAGTCACATTGCTTCTCACACCACTAGTGATGGTGAAAGGTTCGGCTATTTTCCCTCCGGAAAAAGAAGATCGAATTCCATAGGTGTATCCTTTGCCTTCGCGTAATTCTTGTGTAAGCCTGGAGGCAAATCCTCCTCCACCCAAAATATAATTCATCACAGTGGCTGGATAAAAATCCGGATCCGTAGAAGCCAACGCTGGATATCCAAACGATAGCATGGATTGCTTGGCGTCAGGAATATCATAGAAATAAACGGTGGCTTGCTCAGGTCTAGCTGCTGCTTCGTAGGTGGGTATTATCACTTCCTTACTTTCCCAAGTCGTATTTAGCTCCTCCAAAGAAGCTAAAATCGCCGCCTGCCCGAGTGCACCTACCACATGCATGTTGGTTACTGAAGGCGAAATATTTTTGGAATAATAAGTCTTAAGATCGTTCAAAGAGATGGATTCCACTGACTCAATCGTACCTAAAATATTTTGAGCTCTATTATTTCCCTCTCCATAAATCAGCTTATTAAATTCATTTTGAGCAACAGCAGTTGGACTGCCTGCTGCCTGAAGAATCCTGCTTTTGGTTGCCTGTTTGGCTAGCGCAAACTCCACAGAATCCCATCTCGGCTCCAGCAGAATTTCATTGACCAACTCCAATACCTCGTCGTAATTTCTGCTTAAGGTATTGACAGACAAATTAATACTCTCAGTGCTAGCAAACACATTAATACTCGCACCCAACTGATCTATAGCATCTTCCAGTTCAGCGGTGGTTTTGGATTGGGTACCTTTAGTCATGAGCTGCGCCAAAAGATTGGCCACGCCTACTTTTGCTGGATCGTCCAATAACTGCCCTCCATCGATTACCATCGTAAACTGAACGAGTGGTACCTCATGATTTTCTATTCCATAGACTTCCAAACCGTTGCTTAGCGTTTCCTTCCACACATCCGGAATCTTCAGCTCCGGGGTTTTTCCGTAAGGAGGTTCTACCGATCGGTCAAAAGTCGAAGGCGCTTTTTCGTAAGTAGCTTGTATAGAGGCATCAAAATTCTCCTCAGCTCCCTGGACAATCTGCTCTTCCACTACGTCAGCTTTCACAGACCCTTCCAAGGCAGCCTCCAGATTTCCTTTTGGGACAAAGCTGGTAGCGATGTAGTTTTTGTCTTTTATGTATTGCTCATACACACGCATCACATCTGCAGGAGTCACCGACAAAACTTGCTGAATATCCTGATTGATAAAGCCCGGGTCATGTGCGAAAATATTGTATTGAGCCAGCTGAACCCCTTTTCCCAGCACACTGGAAAGCGCATTGTAAAAGCTAGTTTCTTGTCCGGCCTTGATGCGAGCTAGATCTTTTTCTGAAATTCCAGATTCCTCAAATTTGGCAAAAGCCTCATCAATCGCCACTGCTACCTCATCTAAGTCTTTATCCGCAAATGCTCTAACAGACAACTGCGCCTGACCCGCCAACTCAGAGGTACGATTGTACATTCTCACATTTGAGGTCAACTTCTTATCATCGACTAAAATACGGTTGAAAGGAGCGTTTTTACCGCTGCTGAGGTATTGGGTAAGTACGTCCAGTGCGTAAGAATCAGGGTGATACTGCTCTACGGTAGGCCAGGTCAATGTGAGTTCTGGAAGCTTCGCAAAATTATCCTCATGATAAAGTTTCTTGATAGTTTCCACCTGTCCAGCTCTAGGAGTCATCGGCTCGATGGGATCGCCTGAAGCTATTTCATCAAAATACTTTTTGACCCATGCTTTGGCTTGTACAGGATCAAAATCACCAACGATCGTAAGCGTCACGTTATTCGGGACATACCAGCGTCTAAAAAACTCCTTGACGTCTTCCAATTTAGCGTTTTGAAGATCTTCCAAGGAACCGATTACCTGCCAGTTATATGGATGATCAGCCGGGTAGAGATTTTTGTCAATGACGTAGGAAGTATGACCGTAAGGTTGATTGTCCACACCTTGGCGCTTTTCGTTTTTCACCACTTGCTTTTCTTTGGCTAAAACTGGTTCAGTCACCGTATTGATAAACCAACCCAACTTATCCGCCTCGGCCCAGATCATTTTCTCCAACGCATCATTGGGAACCGTCTGAAGGTAATTTGTCCGGTCACGACTGGTGGAACCGTTAGCTCCAGACCCTCCTATCCGGGCAGTCATTTTGTCCAAGCCGCCTTTGCCTAGGTTTTCTGATTCAAGAAAAAGTAAATGCTCAAAAAGATGGGCAAAACCGGTTCTTCCCTCCTTTTCGCGAGCAGAGCCCACATGAGCTGTCAGCGCTACTGCGACTACAGGATCAGATTTGTCAATATGAAAAACAACTTCTAGACCGTTGTCTAAAATGAATTTTTCATATTCAACTTTGAATTCCTGAGAAATTGGATCAGCTTTTTTGTCACATCCTGCAGCCACGAGCAATACCAGGATAAGGGGAATTATTCTTCTAAGCATAAGTTGGGTTGTTATAATTCTGAAGTATTAAAATGCGGTAATTCTGGACTCTGAATATAAATCGTACACTGCGATCAGTGCTTCTGAGCCTTTGGCATCAGGGTAGAACTCATAGTTTCTGATTTCCTCACGTGTCTCGGTATAGACTGGGATGTACTTTTCGTCATAAACATTCCACACAATCAACAAAAAATGATAGCTAATTTTGCTGGCTCTACCCGCTTCTAACCACGCTTCAAATTGATCTTCCTTGATAGAACTTGGGTAATCTGGTCCGTCAAACATATTCTTGATTTGGTAAAGGCAATAAAGGTAAAGGATTGGAAATGTAAACTCTACCGAATACTTCACCAAGGGCTAAAATTACTGTTTCTAGCAAAAGAAGAAGCCTGAAGAAGTAGCTCATTCACACACTTCCTCAAGCTCGTTTCCTTGCTGGTAGCAAAGCACTTCCTGCAGTTTTTCTGTCCTTGGATGATTTTTCAAGAAGCCCTATTTCATATAGGCCTCGCGGATTGCTCTAAATTCAGAATTCGCCTTCCAGTTTGGCCAGATGGCTGAGTTGGCGAGATTTCTTCCCACTGCGTAAAGCAACTGCACATCATCCACTGCACCGTCAAGATTCCAACGAGTTGGATCGTATTCATCGGACGGCTTATGATAGTATTTCTGCACATATTCATCTTCTAGCTGCTTGCCGTATTCTTTTCCTTTTTCAAAATGATCTATGCCCGTTCCTATGTAAAGAGCTGGAATGCCAACTTTTGCGAAGCTAAAATGATCAGATCTGAAATAATATCCTGCGGTTGGGGTAGGATCAGGAGCAGAATAGCGCCCTACTTTTGCCAGTTCTTCGTTCAGCAGATCCTCCATGTCGCTTTGACCTACTCCTATGATGGAGACGTCTTTCATTTTTCCGTAAGGATTTATTCCATCCATATTGATATTGGCCACGGTCTGTTCCTTAGGGAAAACCGGGTTCAAGGCATAATATAGCGAACCCCAAAGTCCTTGCTCCTCGGCGGTCACTGCCAGGAAAATGACCGTTCGCTCTGGCTTTTCTTCCGTGCTGAAAGCTTTGGCCAAAGCCAGCAAAGCAGCAGTTCCAGAAGCATTATCGAGAGCGCCGTTGTAAATATTGTCCCCAGTCTCATCAGGTTTGCCTATCCCTAAATGATCCCAGTGGGCGGAATAAATAATGTATTCCTCAGGTTTGGTGGAACCCGTCACCTTAGCTATTACATTCTTAGACACATCGTATGTGGTAGCAACCGTTAGCGAAGAACTTGCTTTCAAATTCATAGATGTGGCCTGAAAATCAGCTTTCCGGGCTTTGGCGAGCATTTCACGCTCATTCATTCCCGCCATTTCGAAAAGCTTATTCGCTGTGGACAAAGCTACCCATCCCTCAAAAGCCAGTTTATATGAATCAGAACCGCGATCGTCAAGATAAAGTTGCTTAGAATTCCAGCGATTCTGAACCACATTGAAGCCGTATCCTGCCGGAATGGTATTGTGCACAATCAACACGCCCAACGCTCCCTGACGGATCGCCTCCTCGTATTTGTAAGTCCAGCGACCATAATAGGTCATCGTATTTCCTTTGAAAAAAGTGTCGTCATCTGTACCAAAGCCCGGATCATTGACCAAAACCATGACTATTTTTCCAGTTACATCAATATTCTTGTAATCGTCCCATCCGTACTCTGGAGCCACGATTCCAAAACCTGCAAAAACAATTTCTGCATCTTCGAAAGCGACTTCTGCTTCAGTGCGTTGAGTCCAGATCACATAATCCTTCAAACCCTCCAGGACGACAGAATTTGTTGGAGATTTGATGGTCATCTCGCTGGATGCTGTGCTATTAATAGAAACTAATGGAACATCCTGAAAATAAGAATTGCCATTTCCAGGCTCCAAACCCAAGGATTTGAATTCTGATTCTAGGTAGTTAATCGTTTTAGTTTCTCCTTCGGAAAAAGGCATTCTGCCTTCAAACTCATCTGATGCTAGTTTGATGATGTGAGGTTCAAGGTCAGAAACCTGGAATTTGTAGGGTTCCTTTTGAGATTCAGTGCAGGAAAAAATCGCTGCGAGTAAAGCAAGTGAGTAGATGGGTTTCACATTCATGAGATATAAGTTTGATCAGCAAAAGGTAATGATATCTAATGAGTATATCCATCACAGAAGAATCTTGAAAAGATTATATCATTATCCGCACTAATGCCAGTCACCTTATATTCCTTGCTTATCTGGTTGGAAGACCGATGACCAAAGCGGCCTCAATTCTTAAGTTTAACATTTGCTACTTTGCTTATTCCACCTTAATCATAAAAGAGTATATGTATTTCCGCTTTTGAACCAGTAGCAGAATTTATAATGCACCTATGTATCATTACTATAATTCAGAGTTCGAAAAAGACCCGAAGGATTGAGACGATTTATGACCCTCGGTAAATCCGAGGGTATAGGACTACAGTTTATATTTATATCTACTTTTCTAGTCTTCAACCATTAGAACTAACTTTGAAATATGTTGACGCCTTATTATTAGGATAACATTTTATGAAAGCCTCGGCAATTCCAATACTATTTGCAAAAACAAAAAAAGCCACAAAACTAGAAGTCTTGCGGCTGTTTCAAATTTTTTCATGAAACCCTTTTCCGGTCTCAAGCTTTCAGTTTATTTACCAAATGATTCATGCTCACCTATGTCAGGTTGAGAATCGGTCAAATTTGCTTTTGCCATCTGATAAAGTTGAGCAAACATGTTTTCATCTGTTTTCCAATGTTCCCCACTTTCGATTTTGATCTCAATCATAGCCAGGTTTGGATCTTCTTTTCCTTCGGGATACCAAGCGGCCACATATTTATTCCAGTATCGATCGATCAATTCTGGATCCGTTGTCAAATTCGCTTTTCCTGACAAAGACACATAAACCTGTCCTGCCGGATCGGAAAAGGTGATACATACATCCCGATCTTTTTTAATCTCAAAGGCTTTTCCATCATGCTTACTGGAGTAAAAATATAAGGTGCCGTCGTAGGCATCTTGAACCAAGGTCATGGGCCTTGATCTTAAAGATCCGCTGTCATCCTCGTTCGTCACGAGCATACCGAATTTTATATCTTTTATTAAGTTCCAAATAAATTGTTTGTGTTCTGGACTAGACATTGTTTTTATGGTTTAGTTAACAGTTAATTTTTGTGTGGGCTGTGGTCAAAATGGATTATCCTAAGATGATGGACTTCACGTTTACGAATTCCTTCATTCCAAAACCGCCATGCTCTCTGCCAAAGCCTGAATCTTTAACCCCACCAAAAGGCATCGCTGGCTTGGCTAGGCCAAAGGTGTTGATGAAAATCATCCCTGTATCAAAGTGTTTTGAAGCAAGTTCAATCGCTCGGTTTTTATCTTTAGAGAAGATTCCTCCTCCCAGGCCAAATCGGCTGTCGTTTGCTATTCTCATGGCATCTTCATCATCTTTAGCCTTGATCAAGGAGGCAACTGGACCGAATATTTCATCATCATAGGCAGACTGTCCTGGAGCTACAGAGGCAAGTACTGTAGCGGGATAAAAGTACCCTTCTCCATCAGGAATTTTCCCGCCGCAAAGAATTTCTGCCCCTTTGGTCACACTTTCTTCGACTTGCTCGTGCATCTTGTCTCTAAGATCTTTACGAGCCATAGGTCCCAGATCTGAATCCTCTGATTTGGGATCACCCATTTTTAAGTTACTCATTGCTTCAACAAAAGCCTTCTTGAAAGGCTCATAGACGGCATCAACTACGATAAATCGCTTAGCGGCAATGCAGGTTTCACCGTTGTTATAGACTCTACCTTTTACGCACATTTCCACAGCTACTTCGAGATCAGCATCTTCGAGAACTAGGTAAGCATCATTACTACCTAGTTCCAACACAGATTTTTTGAGTGCTGCACCAGCTTTCTCTCCAATCGAACGCCCTGCTCCCGAGCTACCGGTGAATGTGACCCCGCGAACGAGTTTGTGCTTGATCACTTCGTCGGATTGATCATGGTCAATGATGAGTTGGGTGAAAAGGTGTTTTGGAAGTCCTGCTTCATGAAAGATCTTCTCAAGCATAGCACCGGTACCGGTGACATTTGAAGCATGCTTTAATAACACTCCATTTCCTGCAGCCAAACTTGCAATGGCATAGCGCATGACTTGATAAACTGGGTAATTCCATGGCTGAATACCATATACTATACCTATAGGAGAAAAAGAGATTATTCCTTTCTCCCCATCGGCTAGATCTCTTTCAATATTTTCAAATTCTTTTGGGGCATTAGCTGCAGTATAATCGCAGATCCCAGCGCACAGCTCAATTTCTTGAATACTTTGGCTTAGCAATTTGCCCATTTCATCGGTCATGAGCGCAGCGAGCACCTTTTTATTATCTAGTAAAGCCTTTCCGATGGATTTGATCACAGTTGAGCGTTCGGATACTTCCTTATGCCGCCAATTCATGAAAGCTTCATGGCAGTTTTGAATCGCATCATTCATTTCATCTGAGGTCATGTATGCGTAGGCTTTGATTTCCTTGCCATTCAATGGGTTGATAGTGGTTATTCCTTCTGGTTTATTGGTTGTCATATAATGTTGGTTTTAAAAATACTAATCTGATGGACCTAAAAGTATCAAAGGTGATTCCAAGATTAGATTGTATGATTAAGGCATTTTAAGGCAGATTTAAAAAATTGATAGGTAGAACCTTTTCCTCAAAATGAGCAGGTAAACCACCGCCTTCTTAATTTTTGCTCCGGATTTCGATCCATAAAGTTGCGCTTTCTCGCAATTCTGTGAGATTTAATAATAGGATTGATTTTTGCAAAATTCACCTACATAATTAATTTATTTAAGTTAAAAAAAAGCAAACCATACAACTATGAGCAAATTCAAACTATCATCTATGCCCTCTCAAAAGGGCAAAATCGCGGTTGTGACCGGCGCAAATGTTGGCCTGGGATATGAAACTGCTTTAGGTCTGGCAAAACAGGGTGCTCAGGTTATTCTTGCCTGTAGAGATTTCGATAAAGCTGAAAAAGCCAGGCAGAAAATTGTAAAAATTGTTCCTCAAGCGAATCTTGAGATCATCTTGATAGACTTAAAAAACCTAGATACTGTGCATGGATTTGCAGAAGAATTTCTAGTAAAATATGAGCAGCTGGATTTTTTGATTTTGAACGCGGGAATAATGGTTCCACCCTATTCCAAAACTAAAGATGGATTTGAAAGCCAAATGCAGGTGAATTATTTCTCACACTTTTTATTGACTAATCTTCTTTTCCCTGTAATCAAAAAGACAAAGAATGCGAGGATAATTAGTCTGAGTAGTATAGCTCATAAAAACGGGACGATTAATTTCGATGATATTAATAGCGAAAAATCCTATTCTAAATGGGCAGCCTATGGACAGAGCAAACTAGCCTGTTTGATGTTTGCTTATGAACTGCAACGCAGAATAGACCAAAAGAATTTAGGCATCATGTCTCTGGCTGCACATCCAGGTTTGTCAAGTACAAACCTCAGTCAGCATCTACCCAAATTAGGACAGCTAGTTTTTGGACCTGTTTCTTCGCTTATTGGTCAGGATGCGAAAGATGGTGCAAAACCTACGCTGATGGCGGCCTTGGATCCTTCATTAAAGGGTGGAGAATACATAGGTCCGACTGGCTTCATGGAGGCAAAAGGTGAACCTGGTAAAGTCACCTCTTCAGATAGGTCTCAGAGCATCAGTGATGCGCAAAGGCTATGGAAGCTTTCTGAGGAATTGACTGGAGCGGAATTTACTGTTTGAAAAAATAAGCTTTAATGATCAAAAACAACCGGCTTTCTCGTTTCAACCTAACAGTTTTTAGTGATTTGAGAAAGTCGGTTTGGTTTACCTGAACAACTTTTTTCTTACCATATTTTAATTCTGTCCTCAGGAGCTTTATAATTCTTATCTCCAGGCTGCACATTAAATGCTGTGTAGAATGGATCAAAATTCATCAGCGGGCCATTCACACGCCAAACTGCCGGAGAATGGGAGTTGGTATTCACATAAGTTCTCAAGAATTCATCACGGGTTTTTACACGCCAGATTCTTGCGATCGATAAACAGAAACGCTGATCTGGCGTAAATCCATCGATTCTAGTCGTATCCTGACCTTGCTTCGTTAATTTGAATGCTTCGTAAGCTATGTAAAGAGCACCATTGTCTGCGGTATTTTCACCTATGGTCATGGCCCCTTTCACGTGCACAGAATCCAATACGGTGAAACTATCGTAGCGCTCAATTAGCTGTTGAGTTTTTGCTTTAAACTTCTCATAATCTTCATCGGTCCACCAGTTTTTTACATTACCGTCCTTATCATATTGAGCACCTTGATCATCAAAGGCGTGAGTCAACTCATGACCTATTACCATCCCAATTCCACCATAGTTGATCGCATCATCAGCGTAGAGGTCGAAGTATGGATATTGGAGGATTCCTGCCGGAAAGACAATCTCATTTGTTGAAGGACTGTAATATGCCGTGACGGTAGAAGGTGTGGTATGCCACTCTGCTTTGTCTGGCGCCTTTCCAAACTTGTCCAGCATGAACTTCGCATCATTTTGACGCAAGGCGAGCACATTTTCAAAGTACTTATCTTTCGCTATCGCAACATCATAGGTTCTCCATTTGTCAGGATAACCTATTTTTTTGGTGATTGCATAGAGTTTTTCTTTTGCTTGAATTTTCGTGCTATCACTCATCCAATCCAGCTGATTGATGCGGCTTTCAAAAGCTTTTTGAAGATTATTCACCAGATCTAGCACGCGTTGCTTTGCATCTTCATTGAAGTGGCGCTTCACATACAATTGACCAAGGGCGTAGCCCAACTGACGATCCACTTTCTGAACCATTTGCTGTGCTCGAGTCAACTGCTTCGATTGACCGGAGATTTCTTTTTGATAGTCAAAAGACGCATCTTCAAAAGGCTTGCTCAATACATCAGCAAAGGAAGCAAGTGTATGCGCTTTGATGTAGGTTTTCCAATCGACAAGAGGAACTGACTCTAGCATTCTGTTCAATGCCTGATAATATGCAGGCTGCCTGATGTCAACTGAATCAGTTTTCAACCCCAACTGATCCAGCATGGCAGACCATCCAATCGCTGGCTGTTTTCGATTCAATTCAGCAACAGACATTTTGTTGTAATTCTCTTTCACAACCCTTCGTTCTATTCGGGTTTTGTGAGATTCGGCTAATTGTTTCTCTAGTGAATATACTTTTTGTGCGGCAGCTTGGGCTACAGTTTCTTTACTTCCTGTGAGTTGGAAAAGTGTGGCTAGATAAGTCACATAGGCTTTTTGGATACCTGTGGAGGCAGAGTCTGTTTTGAAATAATAATCTCTATCAGGCAAACCCAGACCAGTCTGACCGAAATGCGCTATGTTGATACTGCTGTTTTCATCATCAGGTGAGATTCCTACGCTGATGATGCTTTGAGAGGAAGATTTGATTTCCTCAGTGACGAAAGTCATTAGTTCAGGTATCGAATTCACCGCCTCGATCCTGTTCAAAATAGGCTGAATAGGTTCAAAACCTCGTCGGTTGATAGCATCCACGTCCATTCCCGAAGCATAGAAATCCCCTACTTTTTGCTCTATACTTCCTGCGGGATTGTCAGCTGCAGCTACTTCCTCGAGGATATTTTCGAGGAGTTGTTTTTGAGGGATGTTCAAAAAAGAGTAGGATCCAACACCAGATTGATCGCTGGCAATTTGAGCAGTATCATACCAGCGGCCATTGACATGCATGAAAAAGTTGTCGCCAGGTTTGATGGAGGAGTCTATTCCTTCCACACTGACGAATTGTTTCTTTGCATCGGTATTTTCTTCTGAATTTTGCTGGCTACAGGAGGCTAGCAAAATTATTGAGGCGTAAAGTAGTTTTTTCATAGCTATAAGTCTGGGTTCATTTTTCAAAAGGTAAATGAAAAAACGGAGTTGACAAGTCATTTTTCCATGAGTGACTTTATCCCTTTAGTTGCTTGTTCGCTTAGGTGTCTGCTTAGCAAGATTTAGGGGAAAAGCAGCCTCCTCAATCTTTGAGTTTTCCAAACTGTATTTATGCTAGGAAGTCTATTATTTCCTGAGAATGGAACTGAACACTAAATTAACCTTAACGCTACAGGCGCAAAGTCTAATGATACTAAGTAGTTATTTGCTTTCTGCTGTGATGCTAATTTTCTGGTTTGCAGCGACATATACTCTGCCACCCTACCTGCAAAATACCGAGAATCAACTCCTGGATATTCTTTACAAAAAGGTTCGTAAAAGTCCTTGAATTCCTTCTTTTTAGTGAAATCTGATTTGATAATATGTACCATGATTTCTCGCGTTTCGTCTCTGCTCACCAGAAAATCATAAATACCCTGATCGAGCGTGCGATGTTTTGTCTTTACAGCACTTTTTAGGCTAAGCAATGGAAGAAACGGTGCCGGGCCATAATGGCCTACGAGCGTATGATCAGCCGAGGACTTACAACCCAATTGGGAAGACCAGGAATTCATAGTTTTGATAGATGGCAAATTCAGCTTTACTCCCAAATCATAAAATTCCCGCCTAAGTGGGGGTAAGAAACTATGTGATCTAATCGGTATTTGGTGCGCTAAAGCCCAAGCATGGATGCTTTTGAAAAGAGGATAGGTGAACGTGTGGACATCATGGTGTGAAGTGAGATGAGCGGGCTCTTGCTTGAAGATGCGTTTGAATTTGGTGTATTGAGCCTCCAGTTCTAGCATGGCTTGATTCACATAGTCATCCGTTGAATACTCGTTGTCCAACGTTTGATATTCGGGAAAAAAACCTGTTCCACAGACCAGTCTATCTACATTTTGCAATGCTGAAACTGGTCGGCCTGAAGTAATAGTGTAATGTAAACCAACATGCGTAGTCTGCGACAAAAGCGTATTAGTATTCATTAGCGTGGTATTTTGAAGAAATTGATAAAGACTGTCGAGCTGCTCATCATCTTTGTCTCCTGTTCTATTGATCAGCACAGCGATGGAATTAATCCAACCATTCTTTAGGGCAAGCTTTGCTCCAAGGTCAATTTCCTTGACCACTCCAATATCATCTGCAGTGATTAAGTACTTCTTCTGCACTAAGGGTACAAGCTGACTAGTGAAAATAGCCCCACTCCACACAAAAGTTCGATTGGTCAAAACATACCAGAGGTCCGATCCGCGATGCATTTCTCCAAGGATAGCATGGGAAATTTCCACATCCCATCGGGGCTGCAACTCTTGGGAAATGGGCGCATTGACAGAAGGCTTGAAAATCCTAGCATTGACCAAATGAGTCACTGTTCCTTTATAAGTCTCCATTATCCTACAGCTTTAGTATTCTTTCCTTCTGTTGAAGGTGTTGATTTGGAAGGTGTCGTATCCGCCGGCTGCAATGAAGTCCGTACGCGCATCAGTTTACTGAGCATATCAAACCAAAAAGGGGCTCCCAATGAAATAGCAAAAGCTGTGATCAAAAAACCTATTACGTTGAGGGGTGTGATGTCTTTAAAACTTATGTCAGTGACTGAAAAAACCAAGTTATTTTCCTGCAGTTTATCATCAAAATACTTTTTGTATTCGTCAAGATTCACCGTGTCCACAGTTTTATTTTGTGCGAGCATATCCTTAGCGCCTTCCACATATATGGTCCTAAGGTCCTCATTTTTCGAAAGATCCATAGCCAGCTGTATGGTGTCAACTTTAAAAGAGCAAGCGATTATAAAACCTAGGATAAAAGTCAACAGGGATAATTTGCGCTTGTACCATCCCGAGATTCTATCCATCTGATCATTATACCATTGCTCCAGTAGCGCCTTGAATTTTTCGATATCATCACTTGCTTCATTCCAAAGTAGATTGAATTGATAGCTGGTATCTGGACTCATTTTAAAATTGAGGGGTAAAAAAGGGCTGATCGATTTCCTTCGATTTTCTAATTCTAATTGGAGATAAGTAAGCTCTTGCTTGGCTGATTCTAGTTGAAACTCATTGACAGTTTCGATACTTTTCAAAGTTTCAATATCCTCCTCCAAGTCTCTGATAGTATCCTCTAACTCTTTTAGATCAAAGGTTGGAATGTTTCCTAAAGCAGCACTGATATTCTCCACCTGGCTACTATTAGGTCCTTTTTGCAACAAATCCACCACAGTCAAACTAAATCTCTCTGGACTGATGTAGGAAGGTTTACTATTGATTCCTTTGGGTCCGAGGTATCTGATGGAGGGATGTTGATAAAATGCTTTGGTAAGAACACTCGACGTGGAGGCCCAAAACAAGTTGACTAGGGTATGATTGTGTTTGTTAGACTCACTTTCATCTGCAAGAAGTCGCTCTATTCCTGCAAGTAAATTTTTTGCCCTAGAGCTAAAAATAGATGTAAGCGATTCTATCAGCGTCATGGTAAATAAACTGTACAACAGAAATATGAAAACCAAGCTGATAAAAGTGTCCAGTACTATAAGTCCTGTCATGGCAGAGGGGTTAGGAAGTTGAGAAAAGTTTTATAAAAATGAATATAGCACTACTCCATTAAACTAGTGACAGATTGATACTTATGATTTATAAAAATTCTTCTCCCGCTTCAGCTATAATCCTTTGTATCCTAAAATTTATGATTATCCGCAATCTTGCCAAGATCCAAAATTCCCTTCTTCCCCGGATGATTTCCAAAGACAGTTGATCGAAGAGACCCCAATTGTTAACCTAACCAAATCACAAAATGCTTTTAATTCTTGATTGGTAAGCACCCGGATATGTATCCTGAGATTTTAAAAAAAATGCCTTTTTAGCTAAAAACTACCCTCAAAAATTAGGCAGTCAAATCCTCTATTCTTCCTTCATAATCAAATTGCAAATCCTCATGCAATCCAGAGATAAGTTTCACTGCTTTGGATAACTGCATCTGGTAGATATTATCCAACACAGGATTTCTATGGTGCATGTAGCCGTATTCTCTGAGTTTTTCACAGAAAAATAAGAGCACTTCGATCTGATCGGTTTTGACTTTACTAAGCTTGAGTAGCTTATTCATCTTACGACGAAGCTTTTGGGCAGCTTTCTTGGCGTAGTAAGAGTGGCCACCTCTGGAAGTTTGAAAATCAGCCTCCAGTTCTTCCTGCACCATTTCTACGTACAATCCTGGATTGTCTTTCTCGTTTAGTTTGAAAAATAGATAGGACTTATTATCACGGCTGAATTTGCTCAGCTCTACCACCATTTCTATCAATTCTTTCTCGCTGAGGTAGCTAAGTTCTTTTTTAAGTTTAGCCAGACTTGGGATTTGCATCCCGCAAGTTAATTCCCTGTACTTATTTTTGCTAAATCTCTACCGCCGAAATTATTATTCTTGAATAAGAGGAGGAAGTTTTTCTACTTAGCCCGTTCATAATCCAATGAAAGAAATCCAAACTATCATCAGCGCCTACGAAACCTTACAAAAAGAAGGGAAAAAAGTAGCCCTTGCCACTGTAGTCCAGGTAGATGGCTCGGCCTATCGACGGCCTGGAGCCAGAATGTTGGTTTCTGAAGATGGGGAGTTGACGGGTGCTATTTCTGGCGGGTGCCTTGAAGGGGATGCGCTTCGCAAAGCTCAAACAGTGATCTTCCAACAGAAATCCATGCTTGTCACCTATGACACCACTGATGAAGATGATCAGAAATTCGGAGTAGGGCTAGGCTGCAATGGAATTATACATGTTTTGATAGAACCTATTGACTATCATGATCCTATCAATCCAATTGAATTGCTGAAAATCGCATGCACAGATCGCGTTAACTGTAATTTGATCACGGTTTTTTCGGTGAAGCATTCCAAAAAAGAACAGGTAGGTACCAAAGTGCTTTTGAAGGAAAATCAGGTTTTCGGTGACCCCACATCAATTGAAAGTTCCCTTTGGTTGACTATTCAGGCTGAGTTGGAAGAGCGCGATTTTACGCAGCATGTTATTCGACACTATCCTGACTTAGATAATATTCAGGTTTTCATAGAGGCCATCAAACCTGCTATTCGAATTCTACTTTTTGGAGCTGGCAATGATACCGTTCCCCTAGCTAAAATGGCTGAAATTCTAGGTTTGGAAGTCATATTAATCGATGGTAGGAAAAATTTGGCAACACCATTTCGATTTCCGTCCGCTATAAAAATCATCACAGGGCCAGGAGACGAAGTTGTGCAGCAGCTAGAAATTGATAGTAATTCTGCTGCGCTTTTGATGACGCATAATTTTGAATATGAAGCACAGGTTTTAGCGTATTTAGCGCCTTTTCAACTGCCATATATTGGAATCCTAGGACCGAAGAAAAAGTCTGAGAAACTTATTGAAAGAATGGAAAGGAACGGACTGACTGTGAATCAGGAGAATATCTTCTCCCCAATGGGTTTGGATATTGGAGCGGAGGGATCAGAGGAGATCGCCTTATCCATTTTGGCGGAGGTGAAAGCGGTTTTGGCTAAAAAACCAGCTACCTTTCTGCGAAATAAGAATGGTCCCATACACTAGAAAATCCAATTTAATCGGATTTTTGGGGGCATTTGAAAAAATATTAGACTACTATGAAAACCGGAATCATCATACTTGCAGCAGGAGAATCAACTAGACTTGGCTACCCAAAGCAAATCGCCAAATACAAAGAGAAAACTTTACTTCAGATCGCCATCGATGCAGCCAACGAATGTGAGGCAGATAAGCGAGTAGTAGTTCTCGGAGCCAATCGTGATGAAATCAAGAAGACATTTTCCGGCGCCAGTATTCCAAATATTCCCAATCAACACTTCGAAAAGGGCATGTCTTCCAGCATCAAAGTAGGACTGGAATATATGCTGAAGTTCGACAAACCAGATCAGGTAATCATTATGCTCTGTGATCAGCCTTTTGTAGATGCCAAAATCCTTAATAAATTGATTGCTACCCAAAAGAAGGAAGACAAAGGCATAGTTGCTTGTGAATACTCCAAGACTTTCGGGGTTCCTATTCTATTTGGATCTGCGTATTTCAAAGAATTGATGGCCCTTACCGGCGATGAGGGTGCCAAAAATATGGTGGCTGCCCACAAGGACGACCTGGCGACAGTCTCCTTTCCAAAAGGTAAAGTTGATATAGATACGGAGGAGGATTTGCGGGACTTGAATCTTTAAAGGTTGATGATTTGTAAGCTGTAGAAGGCTAACCTAACAACCTTACAACTAATAACTTTTCATTCTTAATTCCCCGACCACTCTCTCCACCCAATCCACCGCATCCAACACATCTTGCTCATTAGTTTTTCTCCCTAAACTAAAACGAATCGAAGCTCTTCCCAAATCGGAATCCAAACCCATCGCTTGCAGCACGTGAGAAGGTTTTGGAGAGATGCTGGTGCAGGCAGAACCTGAGCTCACGGCTACTTTTTGACAAACTTTGCGAAGCAAATCCTCTCCTTCTACTCCATCAAAAGCGATGTTTGTGACATGAGTAAGTCTATTCTGACTTCCATTCAAAGAGGTGTTCGGAAGTAACAAGAGTTTAGCTTCAAGCAAATTACGTAGAATTTCCAAGCGTTCTGCTTCTTTGTTCATTTCAGCCATCCTAAGTTCCGCAGCTTTGCCAAAACCCACAATCGCCGGAACGTTTAGCGTGCCACTTCGGAAGCCTTTCTCGTGCCCGCCACCATCAATTTGAGAAATTGGCTTAGGTAAGGTATGATTATGACGAATATATAAGGCTCCGATGCCTTTCGGGCCATAGAGTTTGTGAGCAGAAATTGCCATCATTTGGATCCCATCTACAGAAACAGGAATTTTGCCCACAGCCTGTACCCCATCTGTAAAAAAAATTATTCCATGCTCTTCCGCTAGATGGGCAATCTCCGCAATTGGATGAATTACTCCAGTTTCATTATTTGCCCACATGAGGCAAATCATTTTGGAATGGGCACGAATGCTTGATTTCAATGCTTCCAAATCAATAGTTCCTTTGCTGTCCACAGGCAGATACGTCACCTCTGCTCCTCTTTCTTCAATGGCTCTCATTGTGTCCAGCACCGCTTTATGCTCAGTTTGGCAGGTGATGTAATGTTGCTTTTCGCCTTTGTATAAGTCGAAAGTCCCCTTAATTGCGAGATTAATGGCTTCAGTAGCTCCTGAGGTAATAATGATTTCTTTCGATTGGGCGCCGATTAAATTACCAATTTGCTCACGAGCTGTTTCAACAGCATTTTCGGCTACCCAGCCATAACCATGTGATTTGCTGGCGGCATTTCCATAGTGCTCTCCAAAAAATGGTGTCATCGCTTCTATGACTTCAGGAGTACATGGCGTAGTGGCATTGTAATCGAGGTAAATGGGGTAATTCATCTGTTGGGTGTTAGTTGTTGGGTGTTTGTTCGTTCAGATCTCACTTTCAATTTGGCTATTTTCGGGATGATTCAAAATTCTTACATCCATAGGAAATATTCCTTTTGGTAGTTGATTGAGAAAGATGAATTATTGTAAGTCTATTATTTTTATGGTACTACCACGAATTTAATGGCATTAATAACTAATTAACTGATGAAGATGGTTTCCAGAGGCTAACATCCGGATGGGTGAGCCGTTCGGGATTTTCGGTTTTGTAATGAATTGAACACCGTGAAGAAAATGACTTAGCTCCCGAGGTACGAGGGAGATCCAGTCATTTTTAGGTGTGAAATGCAGTACAAAATTCCGCTGTTAACTCAGCATAAAGTAGCACTAAATCTCACAGCGGAAAGAAAAGACCGCGGCTCAGGGCTTTTTGGTTACTTTTTGGCCGCCAAAAAGTGACAAAGAAAAACCTATAGAAAAAGTGGAAATGTGTTATTAATTTTTAGTCCCGAAAGAAAAATTGAAGCAGTGATAATCATATTCTACACTCTCTAAAAGGAATATTTGTTTTAAACCCAACTTGCTATTCCATTAAATTCAGGGTAGAACCATTTTTATTGTAATAAATATTGACTTTCAATTAATACTTTGACTTCAAATCTACCCTATTTTCGACTATGCAAGAAACCTGGACCATCAAACTACCAAAATCGGAAAACGCTGATTCAGAGTCAATCAGTCAACTATTAGCCGAAAATCAGAAAGAGTTGGGAATATTCCTTTCCTACTATTTCAAGAAGGAAGGAGCATTAGCAGAAAGAGTTGATTTAAACTCAGAGATCAATTTTAAAAATGAAACTGAGGGCGATTTCGATTTAGAATTCGATCTGGTTCATTTCAATGCCTGTCTTGCTATCCACGAGCAAAAGCGGGATCATATGAAAATTACTTTTGAAATCGTCGGTAGTGATTTGAACCTGAAAGGGCCATACTGGCCGGAGAGAGGGATGGATGAGATATAAAAAGCTGGGGCGAAAAATTTTTCGCCCCAGCTGCTGGAATTGCTAAATGTAGGGGAATGATAAATCGTCCCTACACCTATCTAAATCACGCTCTTTTAATACCCAAATTCAAATCCTGAAACTCCTTCTGATCTATAAAAGGCTGACTTCTCAATCTACGTTCCGTGGCACTGAAAATCGCATTTGCAATAGCCCCGCCTGTAGGTGGAAGACATGGCTCGCCCAAACCAGTAGGATCATAGCCGCTATCTACATAATAGCTATCGACAGCAGGTACTTCCTTCATACGGATTAAGCGGTATTTATCAAAGTTGGTTTGGGTAGGAAGGCCATTTTCGAAAGTTAGGTTTCCATACATCGCATGGCCCATTCCATCGACTACTCCCCCTCTAACTTGGTGATCAGCTCCGGTAGGATTCACTACCATGCCACAGTCCGTGACTACGTGAATCTTTTTCAGAGATGGGGTACCATTTTCCATCTCGATATCAGCTACTTGTGCCACATAGGTTCTGTGGGAAAAATAGACTGAAAAGCCTTGTTTGACATTCGGGTTTTTCCCCCAATTGGATTTCTCAGCAGCTGTTTTAGTAACTCCAATCATTCGATCTACATCATAGCGAAGCTCACCTCCTACTGGATTTGCTTTCGCTTTTTCCATCAGTTCCAACCGGAATTGAACGGGATCTTTTTGTGCTGCTAGCGCTACCTCATCCAAGAATGATTGCTCAGCATACGCCAAGAAATTAGTGATCGGGGCACGCCACGCATTGGTCGTAATTGATGATTCATAATTGATATTGTCTATCAATAGGTTATCCACCGCACCAGCTGGGAAATTATGCTCCCGGGTACTATTACCTGTGTTCATACCTACGCCTCTCAGCTTATATGCAGTCATATTTCCCTCGGCATCTAAAGCTGCTTCGAACCTATATCGAACTGCTGGGCGGTAGGCTCCACCTGTTAAATCGTCTTCCCTACTCCAAGTTAGTTTTACAGGAGCATTCATCATTTTGGATACATGGACAGCTTCTGCTACGTAATCTGCACGAAGTCTCCTACCAAAACCACCTCCTAAACGGGTGATTTCTACAGAAATATTTTCCGGGGCGACACCAGACACTTCTGCAGCAGCTCTTCTGGCACTTTCAGGAGTTTGTGTTGGGCCAATTAATTCTACTTTATCAGCTTGAACATGTGCAAAGAAATTCATCGGTTCCATCGGCGAATGCGATAGAAATGGACACTGATATTCAGCGCTGACTACTTGTGCAGCATTTTTGAAAGCTACTTTTACATTTCCATCTTCTCTCTTGACTTCGGCTTTTCCATTAGCCATTAGATCTTTGAAAATTTGATCGTGATCTGCCGAACTCTCTACTTTTCCATCGGCTTCATATTCCACCTTCAAAAGTTTTTTGGCTTTCATCAGCGGCCAAGTGGAAGTTCCCACTACTGCCACCGAATTTTCAAATGTCACCACATCCTTTACCCCTACTACATTTCTGGCGGAAGTGTCATCTATAGATTTGATTTTCATGCCAAAAGGGGCACGTTGGATCATGGCATGCAGCATTCCTTCTCTATAGAAATCCAAACCAAAAAGTGGTTCTCCAGTGAAAATAGCTGCATTTTCTACATTCTTGACTGGAGTTCCAATGATTTTGAAATCCTTTTTATCCTTCAAAATCACCTCTTCAGGAGCTGTCAGAAGAGAAGCTTCTTCCGCAACTTCGCCATAGCCAATTTTCCTTCCACTCGCATCGTGAGATATCACGCTTTCGGAGGTAGTCAATTCTTCAGCTGGAACTTCCCACTTTTTTGCGGCAGCGGCTACTAAAAGATACTTGGCAGTAGCGCCAGCTTTGCGAAGCCGCTCCCAAGAATGAGGCATGGCACCTGAGCCACCAGTAAGCTGTCGCTCATATTTATCTGTATCCAGGTTTGCCTGCAGCACTCTTACATTTTTCCAGTCTGCATCCAGTTCTTCAGCTACTACCATCGGAAATGAAGTCTTAATGTTTTGCCCCAGCTCTGGATTTGGCGAGTAAATCACGATATCGCCTGTTGGCGAGATGGATAGAAAAGCATTGAAATTCTTGGCTTGACCAAGTATTTCCTCTGTGCTGAGCACCTTCATTTTAGGAGAGTCACAACTCATCCAGTTAAAGCCAATGAAAAGGCCTCCAGCCGTAGTTCCGGCTATTTTGAGAAAATCTCTTCGATTTGTTTTAGTACCTGTTGCCATGATTAGTTGGATTTAGCAGCCATCGCAACGGCTTCTCTGATTTTATGATAGGTACCACAGCGACAGATATTTCTGTTCATTGCTTCGTCTATTTCGTCCATAGTTGGAGATGGATTTTTCTTCAAAAAAGCAGATGCATTCATTATCTGCCCCGCCTGACAATACCCGCATTGTGCGACATCCACCTCAGCCCATGCTTTTTGGACAGGATGATCTCCGTCTTCAGATAAGCCTTCTATGGTGGTGATTTTGTCCTCTGTGAGAGTTGCTGCTGGAGTGATACAGGAAAAAATCGCTTCGCCATTTTTGTGAACCGTGCAAGCGCCACATTGAGCTACTCCACAGGAATACTTGGTGCCAACTAGTCCAAGATGATCTCGTAACACCCACAAAAGCGGGGTATCTTCTTCTACATCAACTGTATGGGACTTCCCGTTGATTTTTAGGTTTATTGTTGCCATGGGATAAGATAGATTTTTTGTGAGGTTAAGATATAGAAAATCAGAGGGGTATAGAAACCGATTATCAAAATTCAGAGATTATGTGTTCTGCAAATTCACGAAGGCGTCATTTTCAATTGAATCTAAAGGAAAATCAAAGACCCTTTAGAGACAAACTATCGGAGGATATAATTGAAAACTGAATTCTTTGAGTTTTGGTAAGCCCTTGGTCTTTTAAAATTTAAAGTCCTATCTCGCACCTTTTCTTGGGGTTTTCAGTTAAAGCCAATAGTTTATTCCCTGCATTTACGGCTCACTATGCTCCAGTTTTTATTCAAAACACTGAAATATCTAATGATTACCTTCCTTTCAATTGTTCTTCTAATAGCTATTATAGCTATACTTTTTGTCAGTCTTAGTCCGCAGTTTGGAGGGAGTTCATCAAAGGAAAAAATCGCTCAATTTGAAAAACTTGAATATTTTGAAAATGGTAAATTCAGCAACCTGATTCCGACCAATTTGGATATGGAGTTCTCCGAGGCGATCAAGATGCTTCCTGAGTTTTTGAAAAATGATCCAAACAGGAGACCCAATTTTGATTTGCCTGTTGAAATGAGAGATTCCTTAGAATTAGTGGACAAAGACCATCCAACACGCTTAGTCTGGTTTGGTCACTCAACTTTTTTGCTTCAGATCGAAGGAAAAAACATACTAATAGACCCGATGTTCAGTGAGGTTCCCTCGCCTACTCCCTTGTTTGGTAAGAAGCGATACAGTGAAGAACTGCCAATAACCATCGAAAAACTTCCTCAAATCGACCTAATCATCATGTCCCATGATCATTACGACCACCTTGATTATGAGTCTATTAAGAAGTTGAAAGATAAAACAAAAGAGTTCTACATGCCATTAGGCATGGGAGCCCACTTTGAAGAATGGGGCATCAACCCATCTCAAATTCATGAACTCGGCTGGTGGGATGAAATTCAAGCTGATGGCTTACTTTTGGCACTTACGCCCGCAAGACATTTTTCTGGAAGAGGCCTTACTAATCGCTTCTCTACGCTTTGGGGCTCCTGGGTGATACGTGGTCAAAAAGACAATATCTATTTTAGCGGTGATAGTGGCTATGGGCCTCATTTCAAAGAAATCGGAGAAAAATACGGTCCGTTTAATTTTGCAATGATGGAATGTGGGCAATACAACGAGCGTTGGACTGATATTCATATGATTCCTGAGGAAACCGCCCAAGCAGCAAAAGATATCAAAGCAAGCATCTTTATGCCGATCCACTGGGCAGCATTTACCCTAGCTATGCATACTTGGACAGACCCAGTGGAACGTGTATTGGCAAAATCTAAAGAAATTGATCAGCCTATTTTTGTCCCAGAGATCGGTGAATTTATAGAGTTGGATAAAAATCTTAAGACCACTAGAAAATGGTGGGTTACGCCAAATTCAGCTTCAAAAGATTTAATGACTAAGTAGTATTTCATTCATCACAAACCTGAAGAATAGGGCGAGCTTGTCCTCAAGATAAACTTATTCTCTATGTTTTTTTTGACCTTTTTGTGAAAAAAGTGAACGTATCATTCCAACTAAAATCAGCTTTAAGACGTAACTGAAATCTATTTTTGAGGGCGAGGTAAGATTCAAAGACAAACAGTTTTTCTAGGAATGGGAAAGTTTTAAGGCAATTTTTATAATTTGACACTCAAATAAATCTTTAACAACCTAATAAAACCTATGCCCCAGATTATCAACGCGGCTATTGTGGGAACCGGATTTATCGGCCCAGCGCATTTAGAAGCACTAAGAAGAATTCCTAACATCCAAGTCACCGGACTAGTAGAAGTGAACCAAGAAGTGGCAGTTGCCAAAGCTGCTGAACTAGGAATTCCGAATGCCTACACATTCGACAATATGCTCAAAGATGAAGCGATCGATGTAGTGCACATTTGTACTCCAAATTTCCTTCACTTTCCTCAGGCAAAAGCTTGTTTACTAGCGGGTAAGCATGTCGTGTGCGAAAAACCTCTTTCCATGACAGTGGAAGAAGCAGAGGAGCTGGTGAATCTGGCGAAAGAAAAAGGCTTGATTAATGCCGTTCACTTCAATCTTCGCTATTATCCTATGGTTCGTCAGATGAAAGTGATGCGTGAAAAAGGAGAATTGGGAGATGTGTATTCCGTCATGGGCTCTTACCTTCAGGATTGGCTGATTCACAAAACAGATTACAGTTGGAGATTGGACCCTAAGCAGTCTGGAGGTTCTAGAGTAGTTGCTGATATCGGTTCTCATCTCTTAGATATGACAGAATATGTGACTGGATTAAAAGTGACAGCTGTGATGGCTGACTTTTCAATTGTCCATCCAACTCGTCTAAAACCATTGAAGGCGGTAGAATCTTTCTCTGGAAAGGCGCTTGATCCCAAAGATTACGAGGAATATGAAGTGACTTCTGAAGATTACGCGACGATCATGCTTCGCTTTGACAATGGCCGCACTGGCTCGATCGTAGTGAGTCAGGTAAATGCTGGTCGTAAAAACCGCTTGAATATTGAGATTTCGGGTTCTAAGGCCAATTTCGAATTCAATGCTGAAAAGCCTAATGAACTTTGGATCGGTAAGCGCGATGCCCCTAATTCGATTTTGATGAAAGACCCAGCTTTGGTGGACGAAGGAGCGCGTTCTTTGGTTAGCTTCCCAGGAGGGCACCAAGAAGGATTTCCTGATACTTCCAAGCAGCTTTTCAAAGAAGTATATGCTGCGGTAAGAGAAGGCAAGCAACCAGACAAACCTACCTACCCTACCTTTGCTGATGGATGGAGAGAATTGATCATCGGAGATGCGATCGTAGAAAGTAACCAAAAAGAAGGCTGGGTGAAGATTTAAAGGAAGACGGAAGACGGAAGAAATGGAAAATCGATATTTCTTTATCTCACGGTCTTTTGTCTTTTCAATAAAGTCGGGTAGAAGCCATTCCATTTTAATAAAAAATCGTATTTTCAACCCAACTAAAACAACATCAAGATGAATTTAAGAAAGAGCCTTTTAGCCTTTGTCCTACTAGCTTTTGTAGGCTTTGCAGCTAATGCACAAGAGAAAGCTAGCCCTGCCAAGACCGCTGAAGGAATGGTTGGCGATGCCAAAATTACTATCAATTACTCATCTCCAGCTGTTAAAGGCAGAATGATCTGGGGAGACCTAGTTCCTCTAGGAGAAGTTTGGAGAGCCGGAGCTAATGACGCCACTACCTTCACCACTTCTAAGGATATCATGGTAGAAGGAAAAAAATTACCAGCTGGTACTTATAGCTTCTTTATAATTCCAGGCGAAAGTTCTTCTACTTTCATATTCAACAAAGTGGCTAAGCAATGGGGAGCTTTTGACTATGATCCTGCACAAGACGCCCTTAGAGTTTCTGTACCTTCCGGACAAGGCTCTAGCATGGAAGAGCGCTTAGTGTATGAGGTGAAACCTGCGAGCTTCGAAGTAAGATGGGAATATGGTGTAGCTTCAGCTAAGCTGAGCAAGTAATATTCTTAGTTTCCAAGCTTATAAAGCCACAAGAATCTAATTCTTGTGGCTTTTTCATTGCTATTAGTCAAGATACTTTGGTCAAAGGAATAGGGATATTCCATGTTGTCATGATTCCCTTTCTATCCCAAATCCTTATTTTTGCAGCCCATGCTCGAAAATTTTAATCCGTCTTCTTTCGATCTCCCTGTATCGGAGATTATTCCTCACGTAAAATCTCAGCTTTCCAAAGCCAACTCCCTGATCATCCAAGCCCCTCCGGGAGCTGGAAAGAGTACACTGCTACCCTTGACTCTGCTGGAAGAGTTCTGGCTGGCTGGAAAGAAAATCCTTATGCTGGAACCAAGACGCTTGGCTACCAAGACAATTGCGCAGCGCATGGCATCCATGACCGATACCAAACTGGGTGATCTGATCGGTTACAGAATTAGATTCGAATCTGCAATTTCTAATAACACCCGATTAGAGGTAATTACTGAAGGAATTTTGACCCGTATGCTACATTCGGACAATGCGCTGGAAGATGTAGGACTGGTGATTTTTGATGAGTTTCACGAGAGAAATCTACACTCAGAAGTAGCACTGGCACTTTGTCGGGAGGTTCAGCAAGTTCTCAGACCTGACCTTCGGATCTTGTTGATGTCTGCGACGATCGATTCAAAAGTGCTTTCAGGCCTACTCGGTTCCTCAGTGATAGAAAGCAAGGGACGACAGTATCCTGTTGAAGTGAACTATATGAATGAGGTGGATCAATACTCGATTGGGGAAGATGCAGCTCGCCAGATTATTCCCTTGACAAAAGTCCATGATGGGGATTTCTTGGTTTTCTTGCCTGGGCAAGGTGAGATCCGAAAAGCACAGGAAATCTTGAGAAAAGCACTTCCTGAGGACTTGGTATTACCGCTTTATGGCCAACTATCACCTGGAGATCAGAATCGAGCGATCATGCCTCATCCTTCGGGGAAAAGGAAAATCGTGCTTTCTACTGACATTGCTGAGACTTCGCTCACCATAGAAGGTGTGACCGTGGTAGTAGATTCAGGTTTTGCCAAATCTTCTCGCTTTGATGCAAGGTCAGGTTTATCTCGATTGGTTTTGCATAGAATCAGTAAGGATTCTGCGGATCAGAGGTCTGGCCGGGCAGGTAGATTGACCGCGGGTCATAGCTATAGGCTTTGGACACAAGTGATTCAAAATCAGTTAAATGACTACCGTACACCTGAATTGATGGAAGCGGATCTGACTGGTTTGGTTCTGGATATGAAAGCTTGGGGTAAGCAGGACATCAGATCTATGACTTGGCTCACTCCTCCCCCGGCTGGAACGTTGAGCTTGGCAGAAAAGACACTGGAATCCATAGAAGCTATCTTGGAAGGCGAACTGACGCCTCATGGTCGAGAGATACATAAGCTTCCAACTCATCCGCGAATCGCTCACATGCTCCTCAATGCTCAAGAAATCGATCAGCTGGGATTGGCTACAGATATTGCGGCTATTTTGGATGAACGGGACCCGCTAGGAACAGATGCCGGGGTGGATTTGAATCTAAGAATAGAAGCGCTAAGAAGATTCAGAAAACATAATGTAAGCATTCCGAGAATTAAAAAGATCGAGAAAATGGCAGCTTCCTATCGCCGCATGTTTTCTGTCCAACCTGATAATAGCCCAGTTGATCCTTGGCAGACAGGATTGCTCCTTGCCTATGCTTATCCAGAGCGAATCGCAGCTGCCCGTCCTGGAAACAATGCCCAATTCCAATTGGCTAATGGGAAAATTGCCCAGATCGGTCACAAAGATGATCTAGCCCACGAATCTTGGCTTGCTGTAGCTCATGTGGACGCACGGGAAGGAATGGGTAAAATCTGGATGGCTGCTCCGATTAATCCAAAAGATTTAGCCCCGATGCTGAAGACTAAGGAAGTTCTCAAATGGGATAGAAAAAAGGGAGGCTTGCAGGCACATTCAGAGATCAGAATTGGATCTATTATCCTCGGTACTCGGCCTTTGGCCAACTATTCCGACGGAGACGTGACGGAAGCAATTTTGGAAGCTATACGTGAGGAAGGCGAGTATTTGCTTGATTTCAATGAGGAGGTGGAGCAGTTAATCTTGCGAGTGCAAAGCTTAAGGAGCTGGAATTCAACTCAAAACTGGCCGGAATGGTCTGTTGCGAATCTGTGTGAAAAACCTGAAAACTGGATTGAACCCTACCTGAAGGGAATTCAGAAAAATGAAGATTTCAAGAAGTTAAATTTGGTTCAAATCCTTTCTAATTCTTTAGATTTTGAGCAAGTGAAAGCTTTAAATCACTTTGCGCCAGCTACAATTGAAGTCCCTTCTGGCAGTAAGATTAAACTGGAATATAGAAAAGGTGAGGTTCCCCTTCTTGCTGTTAGACTTCAGGAATTATTTGGCTTATTAGAAACTCCAACGGTAAATAATGGAAAAATTCGGGTTTTGATCGAGCTTCTTTCTCCAGGATATAAACCTGTACAGCTCACTCAGGATTTGAAAAGCTTTTGGCAGAATGGCTACTTCGAAGTTAAAAAAGAGTTGAAAAGAAGATACCCTAAGCATGAGTGGCCAGAAAACCCACTGGAAGCCCAAGCTATCAATGGTGTTAAAAAACGCTACTAGGCAGCTACTTGCTTTTCATTGTCTAGGTGATTCAGAAACTGAAGGAACGATGCTATGGTGAATGGAGTGAAATCTTGTGAGTGTATTTTTTCTAAAAATGCCTGACGAAGGACTTGATAATCTTCGGGATTGTAAAGTTTGCTTAGCGCTGTAGCTCGGAATGCAGCTTCTACCAGATTGAAATCTTGTTTATTCCTTTTTGATTGAAACAAAAATTCCTTCTCCAAAACTACCGGATCAATCATCTGATTCAACCAATCAAAACCTTTATTTAAAAAGAAATCTTCTGTGGCGTTGAGGATATTTGCAAAATCAACCTGATCAGAAACAGTGATTTTTTTTGGGTAGCTATTCCCCAATCTGTCCGGTGTTTGGGATAGTGTATTGGATTGATCTGCATAGCTGATGGGTGTCGGAAGGAATTTCTGAACCAATTCTTCTACTGCATGAATCCTGACTGCCAAGTGATATTCTACAAAATACGCTGCTGAACTTTCAACCAAGTTTACAAATATTACCTGTTTTCCGTGAGGAAAAACCTTCTCAAAAAACAATTGAGAGCGATTTAGGACGAATCCATGGTTTGTGAAAAACCCTGAGTGTAAATCTACAACATCCACTTTTCTCATGACAATCTCCAGTTGCTTGTATATATTAAAACACAAGAATCAGGCGAATGTTACTTTTCACTCAGAAAATAATTCCTTAATCTCTTTTAAAATAGGCTCGACTTCTAGTTTTTTCAACTCTAAACTACCCTCATCTTCAGGATTGTGAAGATAATGGTTCCAGTGCTTTTCGGCCTTGCGAAGTGTGCGAGGGGTCATGTCAAATTCCACTTCATCCAAATACATCTTAGCAAGAACTTGAGCTTTGAAATTACCAAACAGAAAAACTCTAAAAATATCGACAAATCGCAAGCTTAGATCAAACTCTTCCAGGATCTGAACGAAAGCTCCTTGGTGAGCTCTATTTTTTTTATGATTGATCGCTTCAAAAATAGCATCTAGAGATTCCTCATTGAAAGATGACTTAGCTAGTGCTCGGCATGCGAGGTAAGCAACTTCCCAATTGTCTCCTTTTACTAGTTCGATCAGCTTATCTCTACCACTTTCATCTAGATTTTTGCCTAGTTTGTCGGCAAAATAGAAAGCTTCCTTTTCGTTTGGGTCGCTCATGCGGTTGATCAAGCCTTGAATTTCCTCGTCCATCATTTTTCGGTTTATTTGTGCAAATATAATTGAAAAGCCTCCCCCGCTATGACTTCTGGCAATCCAAAGTTAATATCCCTAGAAAAGTATCAGTCTATCTTACAGCGAGCTCAGCAAGAAAGCTTGGAGGGAAGTTTTGATCGCTCCAAACATCAATGGGTACTATCTAACGGTGATTCATGGCTTGCACGACTAGCTCTTCCGTGGAATATGATTCCTGACGAAAATGGTCACTTAATTGTCAAGGATGATTTTCATCTAGGCTTAGTCATGATCCGTGCTGGAATTGCTGTTACAGGCTATTTTCACAATGGCGTAATGCTAGATCATAAAGTCTTCAGAGCCTACATGGTGAGGCAAAAACAAGGCAAAAGTCAGATCAAATACCTCAAAACTAAAGGTAAATCTAGAGCAGGTTCACGGTTGAGACTTGGTGAGAGTGAGCAGTTTTTCGAAGAAATCAATGAACGACTTCAGCGCTACGAAAATGAATTCCCGATTACTACTTGGGGAATCAGCTGCGGCATGACGCTTTTTCCTTACCTTTTTGCAAGTGAGACACCGCCTCCATTTTCCAAACAACAAGATAATCTGATGAGCATTCCCTTTCATGTTCAGCAGCCTGATTTTGAGACACTAAAAGTAATTCATACTAAGTTGACCGGAATTCATGTGCTTTTTTCAACCGATGGCGAACGGATATTTGAAGGGATAGAGCGGGATTTTCTGAAGGATAAAAATGAGGAAGAGGATTGGTAGAAAGAGTTTCAAGTTTTGATCTTCAGGCACTGCCTGACTTCCCGAAATACTAGTTTTACGATGTGACTAGGTGGTTAACATATTCTCCTAGTCAAAAACTCTATAAGCCCAAAAACAAAAAAGCCGAAGTTTCCTCCGGCTTTGGTTCTCGTTAAGTTAAAATCAATGAGTCGTATTCGTTACATCACCAGGATAACTGGCATTAAGTAGATTCATAGTTTCATGAGCCACCTTGATATTGTACTCATAGGCTAAGCTTTTATAGTTGACCAAATCGACTATGGTACCGATAAAGCAGAGACCGAGGGTTAGGAAATACAAGATCCCCAAGCCTATTTGTCCCAAAATAAAGCGGTGTAATCCAGCAAATCCAAAGAAACCAATCAATGTAAGAATCAAAATCATTTGAGCGTCTTTTCTTCGAGCACGGTAAACCTGAGCGAATAGTGATGCCTGATCCTCATCCATGTTTTTCATTAAACCCTGGATGTAACCCAGTTCCATTCCTTCCAATTCAGGAAGATGTCTTAATACATTAGCCATAATTGTGTGTTGTTTTTAAGTTTCTAAATAATTGCCAGATTCTGGAGATAATCACCACATACGCCAGAGCTGCCAGCGGATGCATGTCAAAGGAAGCTTGAAATTCTCCTCTCACGAGCAGACTCATGGACCTCCCTAGGCCACAGCCCGGACACCAATCAATTCCCAGTTGGCTCAGTGGACAGAGACTCAAGTGACTGCCCCCATGCGGATCCAGGAAAACTACTGCTACCAAGCTCCCAATCCAAAAGATCAGCTCAAGCGGCAGATTTGATATCCATCGGGTAATTACCTTCATGTGCTGTTAAATACGAAAAAGATGCCATACCCCAAACATAGCCAAAAACGCCGATTATTGAAGGTTTTGGGTTTCTGATGCAAGATAACCGAACAAAATAGTGTTCGATTATGAACGATTTATTTCAGGTAGTTTGATTTCTAACTTCTCTCCATAAACTGCCAATTGATTCAGGTCAACTTGTTTTGCCAGCTGTGCATACCCTTTATTAGCCCCGTAGGTTTTCCATCCAGAAAACCTAAATATCAATCCGAGTAACTCACCTCTTAATGGCAAAGTAGAAGTAATGTTCAATGCAGCAGAAGCCTCTTTTCCGAGGAAAAAATTCAAAATCGGTTCAACCTGCGCGGAAATTATCGAATCTGGAATGGTGGATTGGTAGTGACCAATTAATGCTTGGATTAACTGAAGTCCAGCTGCCGAGGATTTCAGTTGCCTTTTTCGGATTAATTTTTCCAGTTGAAATGCTTCTTTAGCGGTTTCTGGCCAATATTCCTCCTGAATTCCCATCAATTGGCCGATCCATTTCCAGTAGCGCATAATGGCTTCTACCTCCGATGCTTTTACTTCAAAACCCATTTTTCTCCAACCTCTAATCACAATCAGACTGAAAGCTAGATTGGTCCCTATAAGATCTTCCTGATTGATGGGTTTGCCGAAATCTGCCTTCCAATCCTTCGAGTGAAGGGAGATAAAATACCTGCTGAAAGCATGAATTAAACGAACTTTCGCACAAGTCAGGTAGGCTTTATTTGAGCTGATGAATGCCCCAGGTTCGAAAATATCTAGTAAAAATCTACCTGTTTCTCCCAATCTTCGACCAATGTCGCTTAAAATTCTGTGGGATCTAACGAGTACCTCTGCCCCATCACCAAAGGCATAGGTATAAGGAAGCGAGTAAAATCCCAGCATCGCGAGGTAAAGATCCCCCTTCTGATCAAAGATCTTTTGAGCATTTTCCAAGACAACCTTAGAAACAGCAGGCGGCTTCAGGTAGAAATTGAAGAAATTTTGGAATTCCTCAGGATAAGTATCATCCAGCGCTGAAGGAATTTCCGACCAGGAATTAATGTGCGAGATTAATTCAGGATTGGCGATTAAATAGCTAACGAACTGATCTGCAAGAGGATCTTGGGTCTGTCTTAGCTGATCAAATGTTGTGTTTTGATATAGTTCTATTTTGCTCACACCTTTCTAACCACGATTTACTATTTTGGTTGGACAATTTTAACAATCCGATTAAATCGAGCAAGAAGCAAACTTCACCTTGTAGGAAGATTTCAGCTAATGCGAGATTCCATAGCCTGTCCCGTTTTGTCAGGATGGCAAATTATATTCCTATGAAAAAGAGTTTTTTCTTGCCCATGCTACTCCTGTTTTTTAATGGCTTTTTGGGCTTTGCCCAAAGCGGAACAGATTTGTGGGTGATCAACACGAGTGGTAAGGGAGCCAAACTAAAATTACTGACCGAAACCGCGAGGCCACTGACTGATAGACCAGAATATGACAATCAGCCCAATTTTATTAATGAAACTCAGCTGGTTTTCTCAGCAGCCGACCAAAATGGCAACCATGATATTATAGTTTACAATTTTGAATCAGACAAATTCACCAACTTTTCTAAGACATCTGACCGAAATGAGTTTTCTCCAAGTATCACGGATTGCGGGATGTATATCGCTGCAGTGGTGATGGAAGAAGACCAAAAGCAAAGGATCTGGCTTTACCCTACTTCATTCGAACCAGCAGAGTTGCTTTATGATGATATAGAACCTGTGGGCTACTATGATTGGTATGACAATAAAGCAGCAATGTTTGTCCTTGGAGAGCCAAATAGATTGGTTTATGCGCGTGGAAGAAATGACTTAATCATGATTGATTCTGCCATAGAACGTTCAGTAAAAAGGCGGCCTAAAACATCAGAAATTACCTATTTATCG
The DNA here is from genome assembly GCF_039969895.1 of Algoriphagus sp. GTDB lineage: Bacteria > Bacteroidota > Bacteroidia > Cytophagales > Cyclobacteriaceae > Algoriphagus. Next base: position 32,529 of record NZ_JBDVMZ010000007.1, on the reverse strand, counting down.
CAGTCTCCTGAAGGTCAAGCCGGCATAATAAAAAGCTATGATATAGAAAATAGATCCAGAGAAGTATATCTTGCTGGCGTTTTGGGATCAAAAGATTTTATTTGGCTGGACAAAAATCACCTATTGATGGCAGCTGGAAATGAAGTTTTCATCAGAAAATATACTAGTCCGGATTGGAAAACACTTGGAGTGATACCCTCCGATACGCATGAAAACATAACACGAATGGCCTATAGCGAAGACCTAAATGTGCTAGTAGTCACGATAAATAGAAAATAACTTTACACTATGAATCCTATTAAATCAACTCTTTTGATGGCGGTCCTATTTATGGGGACGCAGGTTATTGCTCAAGAAATAGAAGACAAAAGAGGAATTGTTGCTAAAAATGCAGAATTGGTAAAAGTCCAAGATGGCTTTGAATTCACAGAAGGTCCAGCGGTAAATCGCTTTGGAGACGTGTTTTTCACAGATCAACCTAACAACCGCATTCATAAATGGAATGCGATTTCTAATGAAGTTAGCGTGTTCAAGGAAGATGCAGGCCGTGCTAATGGCATGTACTTCATGCTAGATGGAACTTTGGTAGCGGCTGCCGACAATAAAAATGAACTGTGGGCTTTTGATACCGATGGAAATCACTCCGTTTGGATTACGGCTTTTAAAGGAAAGAAATTAAATGGACCTAATGACCTTTGGGTTCGTCCAAAAGGCGGAATTTATTTCACAGATCCGCTTTACGTTAGGCCGTACTGGGAAGGCCGGGGTGAGGAATCTGAGCAAGCTGGCCAGAATGTGTACTTTTTCTCTGCTGATAAAACAGAATTATTTGTGGTAGCTGAAGATCTGGTGAAACCAAATGGAATAGTAGGTACTCCTGATGGAAAATTCCTCTACGTATCAGATATTGGAGACAAGAAAACCTACAAATATGAAATAAGAGAGGATGGTTATTTGATCAATAAGACGCTTTTCTGCGAGATGGGATCCGATGGAATGACCATCGATGATCGGGGAAATGTCTATCTGACGGGTGATGGTGTGACCGTTTTTAATCGCAATGGAGAGCAAATCGCTCACATTCCTGTCCCTGCCAAATGGACTGCCAATGTTGTGTTTGGATCATTAGACAGAAAAACTCTATTCATCACGGCAATGGACGCGGTCTATACTTTACAGATGAGGAACCGAGGTGTCTGGTAAAACTTGGATGATTTTAATAAAAATGGCGGTAGTAATACCGCCATTTTTTGTAGTAGCATATTTCTACCTTCTAGCAATTTTTATCATCCACATCACAAGCTTCACCTTGTCCTCCTGCGATTTCTAGACCAGGGTTTGCTTTGGCATATTCATTCCATGCCTTCTCCAAGGTTTGGTCAAAAACCTCATCTTGTTGGGCGCCAGAAATACCGAATTTCCTATCCAATACAAAGAATGGAACTCCCCTAACTCCTAGTTGCCGTGATTCATAGATGTCCTGATCGACTTCATTTTCAAATTTATCCGAACTCAAAACTTCCTTAACAGCTGTTTCATCGAGTCCAATTTCTTTCGCTAAGGTCAATAAAGAAGCATCATCATCAATGTTTACAGCATCTGTGAAATATGCCTTAAGTAAGCTTTCTTTCATCTCATCTCCTTTGCCCTGAGTTTTTGCCAGATGCAAAAGTCTATGCGCTTTCTTAGTATTAGCAACCACAGATTTATCCAAGTGATAATCCAAGCCTTCTTCCTCAGCCATCTTTACCACATTGGCAGTGATCTCTCTGGTTTGGGCTAGGCTCCAACCTTTCACCTCAGCTAGATGCTCTTCAGAGCTTTTGTTAGGCTGAGTGACTTGATCAGGGTTGAGTAGAAAACTCTTCCACTCAACTTCTATCTTGTCTTTATGAGGAAATTTTGCAATTGCTTTCTCAATTTTTCTTTTTCCGATATAGCAAAAAGGACAAGCTACATCCGACCATATTTCTATTTTCATGTGTTTGTAATTTGATTTTTAATGGCCATATGAAATCTCGCATTGTAATAATTATCTCATTGTGTGAGGTTATTTGTCATGCCTGAGGCAGACAGGCTCGATTTCATATTTATATCAATTTTCTTTACTTAGGAATAAATAGATTTTAAGTCAAAAGAGTTCAGCCAAACATGAAAACCAAAGAATGCCCTTCTTGCGCGATGGAAATAGATTCCTCAGCCAAAGTTTGTCCCATTTGTAAATTCGAATTCCCGCAGCGATCACCTTGGATCACCTGGCTGGCAATCATCTTATTGATTGTTTGGATTATTAGTTACATACTTTAAAAAAACATTCTCTCATGGATAAGCGGAAATTCCTTAAATCCTTAGCATTTCTTGGAATTGGCTCTGGGTCAATTTTTAAACCTGAAATAGCAAAAGCAAAATCATTAGTAGATCTCGATCCAACTGCACCTGACTACTGGGAGCAAATCCGCGCTTCCTACAAACTCAAGCCAGATTACATCAATCTGGAGAATGGTTATTACTGCTTTTTACCCGAAGAAACGCTTGAAAACTACATCGCACATTTAAGAGAAGTCAATTACCAAGGATCAAGCTATATGCGAACAGTGCAGTGGGAGAACAAAGCCAAAAGTGCCGCTGCCGTGGCTGAGTTGATAGGTGCTAGTTCTGAGGAAGTTGTGCTTACACGAAATACAACTGAATCCATTGATTTGATTATCTCAGGCTATCCTTGGCAACAAGGGGATGAAGCTATTGTGTCTAATCAAGACTATGAAAGTCTGCTCAATATGTTTGAGCTAGCCGAAAGGAGATACGGGATCAAAGTAAAACGAATAGACATACCCCTACATCCTGAGAATGACGAAGAAATAGTTGCAATTTATGAAAAGGCTATCACTCCAAAAACAAAGTTGATGATGGTTCCTCACATTGTGAATATCACGGGACATATTTTACCAGTGAGAAAAATTGCTGATATGGCACATGGACATGGCGTAGAAGTCATGTTGGATGGAGCGCATGCAGTTGGCCATTTTGATTTCAACATTTCAGAATTGAACTGTGATTATTATGGTTCCAGCCTGCACAAATGGCTGAGTGTACCGCTAGGTTGTGGGATGCTGTATGTGAAAAAAGGGAAAAGTGGGCAAATCAGACCTCTTTTAGCACCTTATGAATTAGATCAAAAAACATTATTGAATCTAAATCATACTGGAACTCATGCCGTGTCCACTGATCTATCCGTAATTGATTCTATCCATTTTCTCAATAAAATGGGAATCAAACGAAAGGAGGAACGCCTGAGATTTATTCAGCGATACTGGTCTGATCAGGTTCGGGATTTACCTGGGATAAATGTTAATACTCCAATTGATCCTCGTCGATCCTGTGCGATTGCCAATGTAGGTTTGGATGCCATGAGTCCATCTGAAATGGCTAAGACGCTGATAGATAAGTATCGGATTTTTACAGTAGCCATCAATGGTGCAGGTGGTGTAAACGGCTGTAGAATCACTCCAAATGTCTATACCTCTGAGGAAGATATGGATCAATTTGTGGCTGCATTGAGGCAGATGTCGGGAAATGCCTAAATGTATTCACGTGATTTCCATTATCAAATAGATAATTAAAAGCAAAATTATCTTCTGTAATGAGCAAAATTCGCAAGATGGAGAAGTAGATTTTTCGAAATCCATAAAAATTCGCAACGAACAGTATATTTTTCGCAGTAATACTTGCATTTTCTTTTCAATGGAATCAATTTTGCCACCCTATTACGCATGACACAAGTAAATCACATAGCAGCCACTTACACTCGCACTACACCTGTAGCGGTGAAAGTTGATGCTATTGCTTTTTCCACTCCGTTAAGGACGTGTAGATTTTTCTATAGGGTTTAACCCTACGATGAATAGTTGTACTCCTACGTGGAGTACCTGCCCGCCCTTTCAACTTTGATTTATTTACTAATCTTCCGATTTCATCGGATTAAACACATGCAATCCCTAATGGATAACATTTCCTTCCAGATTATTGTAGCTAATCCTTCACATAAGGTTTATTCCTCCCAGATCACTGACGAGATGGAGAATTCCGCCAAAGCTCGAGGTACAGGTATAGCCAAGCGTACGCCTGCTTATGTAGAAACTAAAATGGATGAAGGAAAGGCGGTGATCGCATTGACCTCAGATGGCAAATGGGCAGGTTTCTGCTACATTGAGGCTTGGGGACATGGCAAATATGTGGCAAACTCAGGATTGATCGTTTCCCCCGAATACAGGAAATACGGTCTTGCCCGCAAGATCAAGAATGAAGTTTTCAAACTAAGTCGTATTAAATACCCGGATTCCAAGATCTTCGGATTGACAACTGGTGCAGCGGTTATGAAAATCAACTCTGAGTTGGGCTACATTCCCGTCTCCTACTCCGATCTGACGGATGATAATGAATTCTGGAAAGGCTGCCAAAGCTGTATCAACTATGAGATACTGATGAGCAAAAACAGGCAGAACTGTCTCTGCACAGCGATGCTTTACGATCCCAATTCTAAAAGAAACCATACCCAAGAATTAGCGCTTCGTGACGATTTCAAGAAAGATTTGAAATTATTTGATCGCTGGGTAAGGTTAAAGAAATACGTGATGCTGAAATTGAATAAGTCAAAAGACACACTCACAAGCATCTTTTTATAAATTCATTCTTCCTGTTTGGGAGATAAAATAGATTGAAATGAAGAAAATAGTTTTAGCCTACAGTGGTGGCTTGGATACCACATTTTGTGCCTTGCATCTATCCAAAGAATTGGGTTATGAAGTGCATGCAGTGCTGGTGAATACAGGCGGTTTTTCGGAAGAAGAATTGACAGATATAGAAGAAAGAGCAAAAAGCCTAGGTGTTGCTTCGTTCAAAATCCTCCATGTAATGGATACCTATTACAATGAAGTGATTAAGTATTTGGTTTTTGGCAATGTGCTGAAAAACCAAACCTATCCCCTCTCTGTATCCGCTGAGCGAATTCTTCAAGCAAAATCCCTAGCTGAGTACGCCAAGTCAATCGATGCGAAGGCTGTAGCTCACGGTTCTACGGGAGCTGGAAACGATCAGGTTCGCTTTGATATGATCTTTCAGACGATAGTCCCAGATATAGAGATTATCACTCCTATTCGTGATTTGAAACTCAGTCGAGCGGAGGAAATTGACTATTTGAAAAAGCATGGCGTATCGATGAATTTCGAGAAAGCGGCTTATTCAATCAACAAAGGGATATGGGGGACTTCAGTTGGGGGAAAAGAGACCTTGACCTCTACCGATTACCTCCCAGATAGTGCTTGGCCTACTAAAGCTACAGCGATAGAACCATTGGAAGTAATTCTTTCTTTTTCTCAAGGAGAACTCAAGGGTGTCGATGGGAAAAAATATGATGATTCGGTGGAAGCTATCCAGGCATTGCAAGCTTTGGCTGGACCTTACGGAATCGGACGTGACATTCACGTAGGAGATACAATTATCGGTATCAAAGGTCGGGTTGGATTTGAAGCTGCTGCTCCAATCATTATTATTAAATCACATCAGCTTTTGGAAAAGCACACGCTTACCAAATGGCAGCTTTTCTGGAAAAACCAACTGGCTGAGTTCTACGGCAATCACCTTCATGAAGGACATTACCTAGACCCGGTGATGAGAAATATGGAAGAATTCATGGCTAGCACGCAAACTTATGTCACAGGTGATGTAAAAGTATTGCTTCAACCTTACCGATTTACTTTGCTTGGAATTACTTCGGAGCATGACCTGATGTCCAACAAGTTTGGCAGCTATGGCGAAATGAATAAGGGCTATACTGCAGAAGATGTGAAAGGCTTCACCCGAATTTTAGGTAACCAAACCTCGATTTTCCATAAGGTAAACTCCGACAATGACTAAAATCAAAACAGCGATCATAGGCGCCGCGGGATACACCGGTGGAGAATTACTTCGTCTTCTGGTTCATCATCCTGCCTGCGAACTGATCTTTGTACATAGCAATAGCCAGAAAGGTAAAAAAGTAGCTGAAGTTCATCCTGATCTGATCGGAGATTGTGACTTGGTTTTCACAGATGAAGTGCAAACGGAAGGAATTGAAGCGGTATTCTTAGGCTTGCCTCATGGTCAGACCAAAGGTTTCTTAGAGCAACATAGTTTTTCACCAGAGACAGTATTGATCGATTTGTCCACAGACTTCCGTGATGAATCCAACGGCTTTACCTATGGTCTTCCAGAAGTCAATGCTGCGAAAATCAAGACTGCGAAAAAGATCGCCAATCCGGGTTGTTTTGCCACAGGAATTCAGTTGGCATTACTTCCAGCTATCGCAAAAGGTTGGGTAAAAGATACGATCCACATTTCTGGAATCACTGGAAGTACGGGTGCAGGAAAGAAATTGGGTGAGACATCTCACTTCAGCTATCGATCTTCAAATATGTCTGTCTATAAGTTGTTTACACATCAGCATCTCAAGGAGATTAAGCAGACTTTCAATCAGCTGAACCCAAGTTTTTCATCTGAAATGCTTTTTGTTCCTTACCGAGGCAACTTCCCTAGAGGTATATGGATTACAGCCTATTTCCCTTATGTAGGAACGCAAGAAGAAGCTGTAGCAGCATACAAAGATTTCTATAAAGACGCTGCTTTTACCTATGTTTCAGCTAGTGATATAGACATGAAGCAAGCGGTGAATACGAACAAATGTATCATTCACGTGCAAAAAGAAGCGGGTCAATTGGTGATTTATTCTGCAATTGACAATCTATTGAAAGGAGCCTCTGGACAGGCCGTTCAGAATTACAATCTGGCATTTGGACTTGAGGAGAGGATGGGCTTGAATTTAAAAAGTATTGGCTTCTAATTGGATTTTAGAGGCTAGAGACAAAATTCAAGACTGGGTGGAGGTCCCTTCAACATGTTGCGTGCACCATTCATTTTTCTTCAAGTTTAAAATAGATGGCGGAAGTACAGAATTGCCATGTATTTCTAAAATCCCAAATCGTAAATCCTCATGAAATTATTCGATGTTTATCCTCTGATCCCAGTGACCATCGCTAAGGCCGATGGAGCCAAACTATGGGATGATCAGGGACAAGAATATATAGATTTATACGGCGGGCATGCCGTTATTTCCATCGGTCATACGCATCCATATTATGTGAAGCGAATCCAAGACCAATTGAATCAGATCGCTTTTTACTCCAATTCTGTTCATATTCCTATCCAACAAGAATACGCGGAGAAATTAGGAGAGCTATCTGGGTATCCTGATTACGAGCTTTTCCTATGTAATTCAGGAGCAGAAGCGAACGAGAATGCGATCAAGCTCGCTTCATTTGCAGCAGGAAAATCTGGCTTTATTGCTTTTTCGGGCAGTTTTCATGGTAGAACATCCGGAGCAGTGGCCTTAACTGATAATCCAAAAATCGTTGCTCCTAGCAACGCTCGCGAAGATTTTCACATTCTGCCTTGGGAAGATTTAGCTGCTGTGGAGGAAGTTTTGAAATCAAAAGAAATTGCGGGAATCATCATCGAAGGTATCCAAGGAGTAAATGGAATTCAGGTTCCAAGTGCTGATTTTCTTCTGGGATTAGCGTCACTAGCTAAGAATTATGGAGCCAAATTGATCCTAGATGAAGTACAGTCAGGCTTTGGCAGGACAGGAAAATTCTTTGCGCACCAACATGTTGCTGGATTGAAACCAGATATTATCAGCATGGCGAAGGGCATGGGAAATGGCTTTCCGATCGGAGGAATATTAATCTCTCCAGAATTTAAAGCTACCTACGGATTGTTAGGGACTACTTTCGGTGGCAATCATCTCGCCTGCGCTGCTGGATTGGCAGTATTGGAAGTGATTGAAAAAGAGAAGCTTATAGAAAATTCTTCTGTACTCGGAGAGAAGCTTCTGGATGAACTGAAAATTATCCCTGGAATTACTGCGATTCGGGGAAAGGGCCTGATGATCGGAATCGATCTGGACAGAGAAGCGGGGCCGGTTCGCTCAGAATTGGTCACAAAATATCACATGTTCACAGGAAGTGCCGCAGGAAAGAATACTATAAGACTGCTCCCGCCTTTAAATATCGAGTGGAATCAATTAAATTCGTTTGTAACCGCATTAAAAGAAACCTTAAGTTAAACCCGTTCCAGCTAATCAATGGCCAAACTTTCCCAGCCACTTCAACATTTCACGAAATTTGAATCCTTCGATCTAGGCAATGAGCTAATCGAGCTAGCATTACTTTACAAAGCCAATCCTGCGCTGGACAAAGCTAAAGGCGAAGGAAAGCGCATTGGATGTATTTTCTTAAATCCCTCACTTAGAACGAGAGTTTCCACCCAGTTAGCTGCACTGAATCTTGGCTTAGAACCTATTGTGCTGAATATGGACAAGGAAGGCTGGGCATTGGAAATGCAAGAAGGAGCTATCATGAACAAAGGCACTGTGGAGCATATCAAGGACGCTGCAGCAGTTTTGGGCTCTTATTTCGATATGCTAGCTATTCGGGCGTTTCCTTCTTTGACCAACAAGGAGGAGGACGTAAGTGACTTTGTTTTTTCTCAGTTCGTGAAATATTCAGGAATCCAAGTCATCAGTCTGGAATCCGCTACCCGTCACCCCTTGCAAAGTCTCGCAGATCAAATTACTATCCGTGAAAATTGGTCAGGGAAAAAGAAACCAAAAATTGTCCTGACTTGGGGTCCTCATATCAAAGCTATTCCGCATGCAGTAGCCAATTCCTTTGCGGAATGGACCCTAGGAATGGATCATGACCTTACGATTACACATCCTTCTGGTTACGAATTGGACGAGGAGTTTACCAAGGGCGCTAAGATAGAATATAATCAAAGTAAAGCGCTAGAAGACGCTGATTTTGTGTATGTTAAAAACTGGTCTGCTTTTAACGATTATGGAAAAATAATCTCCACCGATGCTTCATGGATGCTCACAGAAGATCATTTTAAAAAAGCTCCAAGTGCAAAAGTAATGCATTGCCTACCTGTCCGTAGAAATCTAGAATTGTCTGACGAAATTTTAGATGGAAAAAGATCATTGGTGCAGGAGCAAGCTAAAAATAGAGTTTACGCAGCTCAGGCAGTCATTAGTCACCTTCTAGGAACTATTTAAAGAACTCCCAATGAAAATCAGTATTATTAAAATCGGGGGCAATGTCATCGATTTTCCTGAAAAATTAGATGAATTTTTAGCTCTCTTCTCCAAATTCCCCGGACACAAAATATTGGTTCATGGTGGAGGAATCATGGCTTCTAGATTCGGTGAATCTCTTGGCGTAATGCCTGAAATGGTGGATGGACGTAGAATCACGGATAAGGAAACACTCGATGTGGTAACGATGGTGTATGCCGGACTAATCAATAAAAACCTAGTAGCAAAACTTCAGGCGCTAAAGGTAAATGCAATAGGAATGTGTGGTGCTGACGGCAACATCATCCGATCAATCAAACGTCCTGTCAAAGGAATAGATTACGGATTTGTAGGTGATATTCAGGAAGTCAATACTAAATTAATTGATCATTTACTTTCTGGGAATTTGCTTCCAGTGGTAAATGCTATTACCCATGATGCAAAAGGCCAATTGCTAAATACAAACGCCGACAGCATAGCTTCTGCCCTAGCCACTAGCTTGGCAAAAGAACATCAGGTTAACCTTTACTTCTGCTTCAACAAAAGTGGCGTTCTGATCGATGAGAAAAATGAGAATTCCATCATTCCGCTGATTAATGAGGATATTTATCAAGAACTGAAAAAGGAAAATGTAATCCATTCAGGTATGATTCCAAAGTTGGACAATGCTTTTGAGGCCTTGCAAAAGGGCGTCAATCATGTGTGGATAGGAAAGGCTGAAAATCTTCATTTGGCAGCCAAAGGAAAACTTTCGGGCACAACCATCGAGAGAAGTCGATACGACTTATACTAAACCAAAATTTAAAGATGGATTTATATCATGACGCGGTTCAACTTCTTACTCAGCTAATAGAAATTCCCTCTTATTCTAAAGAAGAAAGCTCTACTGCTGAACTAATAGAAGAATTTTTTACAGCAAGAGATATAGAATCACATAAATCGGGGAACAACGTCTGGGCTTTTGCGTCAGCTTTTGATAATAACAAGCCAACGATATGGCTGAATTCTCATCACGATACCGTGAAGCCAAATGCCGGTTATACCAAAGATCCTTTTCATGCTATCACAGAAGATGGGAAGTTATTTGGGCTTGGCAGTAATGATGCTGGCGGGCCTTTGGTTTGCTTGATTGCTGCTTTTACGTACTTTCATGAGCGAGACCTCCCCTTCAATTTGATCATGATTGCTTCCGCTGAAGAGGAGATTTCTGGTAAAAATGGCATTGCTTCAGTGATCGATCAGCTACCTGCCTGTGAGTTGGCAATCGTAGGCGAGCCTACTTTGATGGATATGGCTGTAGCAGAAAAAGGGCTCATGGTCATCGATGCCAAAGTCCATGGTAAAGCTGGCCATGCAGCTCGTGAGGAAGGAGTCAATGCGATCTATGCAGCTTTGGAAGATCTACAGAGAATCAAGAGTTTTGAATTCCAGAAAGTATCCCAATTTCTGGGAAAGACGAAAGTCTCCGCAACTGTTATCCATGCAGGTCAGCAACACAATGTTGTTCCGGATCTGTGCGAATTTGTATTGGACGTTCGCGTGACGGATGCATATTCATTGGAAGAAGCATTTGAGGAATTGAAAGGCTCCCTCAGTGCCGAGCTAACTCCCCGGTCGCTTAGATTGCAGTCCTCCCATGTTCCGAAAGATCACCTAATTTTACAAGTTGTAGAAAAACTTGGCTTAAAAACCTACGGAAGTCCCACCCTATCCGATCAGGCTTTGATCCCCTATCCATCTGTAAAAATCGGCCCTGGAGATTCTGCAAGGTCACATTCTGCAGATGAATATATTTATTTGAACGAAATTCAGCAAGGTATAGCAGGTTATATCCAACTACTGGAAACCTACGCTAATTTGCTCACTCAAACTACTTAGAAATGAAACTTTGGCAAAAAGAAACCGGAAGTAAAAAGGAAGTGGAATCATTCACCATAGGACGCGACCCTGAGTTTGATATACTTTTAGCGCCATTTGATGTCTTAGGTTCCATGGCCCACGCGAAGATGCTTTCTACCATTGGCCTATTAACTCAGGAAGAAAATGAAATCCTGCAGCGTGGATTGAAGGATATTTACTTTGAAATAGAAAAGGGACAATTTTCAATTGCTCCTGGTGTAGAAGATGTGCATTCTCAAGTTGAGTTTCTGTTGACTGAGAGATTTGGCGATGTGGGTAAGAAGCTGCATAGCGGGCGGAGTCGAAACGATCAGGTTTTGGTGGATTTGAAGTTATATTATCGTGCGGCTATTCGAGAGATTATTGAAGAAGTAAAAGAACTATTTGACTTGCTGATTATTCTATCGGAAAAGCATAAAAATGACTTGATGCCAGGTTATACGCATACGCAGCTCGCCATGCCATCTTCCTTTGGACTTTGGTTCAGTTCTTTTGCAGAAGGGTTGACAGAAGATCTAGGCTTGTTAAAAGCTGCATTTGACTTGGCAAATAAAAATCCTTTAGGTTCAGCTGCAGGCTATGGATCTAGCTTTCCGTTGAATAGAACTATGACCACAGAACTTTTGGGTTTTGCAGATCTTCATCACAACGTAATCAATGCACAAAACAGCAGAGGCAAAACAGAGCGGACGCTTTCCTTTGCGATGGCGGGTATTGCTGGAACGCTGAACCGCATGGCCTCTGATGTTTGTATTTTTATGAATCAGCATTTTGCATTCATCAGTTTTCCTGACGATTTGACCACAGGTAGCAGTATCATGCCCCACAAGAAGAATCCGGATGTATTCGAATTGATTCGTGCCAAAACCAATCAAATCCAATCTGTCCCAACTTCCGTGACTATGCTGTTGACGAACACGACTACTGGATATCATCGTGATTTGCAATTGCTTAAAGAGGAAATTTTCCCTGCAATAAACCAAGTTAGATCTTGTCTGAGTATGACTTCGTTTATGCTACGCTCCATTAAGGTTAAGGAAAATATTCTTTCAGACGCTTTCTACAAACACCTATTCTCGGTAGAGGTCGTGAATGATCTAGTCCTAAAAGGGATGCCCTTTAGGGATGCCTACAAACAAGTGGGTCTGGCAATAGAATCAGGTAATTTTGATCCTGATCAAAGTCAGTTGGAACACACACATGAAGGAAGTATTGGTAAGTTGGAACTGCCTGCTATTCAGCAAAAGATGGATCGAGTCCTAATCAGTTTTGACTTTCAAGCGATCGACCATTCATATAATCGACTCTTTCATTAAGAGTAAGTCAAACATTTAAGATGTATTTTGTCCAGAAGTATTTATTTTGACAAACTGGTTTTCAGTTTATATTTTTCCATTTTAAAATTAACCACCCAAGAATGACCACGCTTTTAGGCAAAAATTTGAAATATGATTTAAAATCCAGTTTAGTGGTTTTCTTAGTTGCGTTACCGCTTTGTCTGGGTATTGCAATAGCTAGTGGCGCACCACCTATGTCTGGCTTGATAGCTGGGATTGTAGGTGGAATCGTAGTTGGCTCTTTGTCTGGTTCGCATGTAAGTGTCAGTGGACCGGCAGCTGGATTGACAGTGATCGTGCTAGACTCTATCAACAGCATGGGTTCATTTCCCCTTTTCTTAGGAACTCTTGTAATTGCAGGTTTGATCCAGCTAGCCTTAGGAATCGCTAAAGCAGGTATTATAGGTTATTATTTTCCTCATGCGGTAATCAAAGGAATGCTCACTGCAATAGGATTAATTTTGATCTTGAAGCAGATACCTCATGCACTAGGATATGATGTGGATGCGATGGGTGATCAGGCGTTTTTGCAAGCAGATGATCATAACACGTTTTCTGAAATTTGGTATGCTATTCAATACTTTAGCATGGGTGCAATTCCTATAGTTTTGGTAGCGATGGGTATTTTGATTCTTTTTGAGCAACCTAAGGTCAAAAATCATAAAATTTTCGGGGTTGTTCCAGGTGCTTTATGGGCAGTTATTTCAGGGATCGTTATTAATTATCTCTATACTATTTGGAAGCCTGAATGGCAATTAAAAGGGGATCATTTGGTAAGTATTCCTGTTTTAGATAGTATTAGTCAGATTGGAGAGTTACTTACTTTCCCAGATTTTTCCATGATTACCGAAGGTACATTTTGGATAGTGGCTGCTACTATTGCGATAATCGGCAGCCTGGAAACTTTGTTAAGCATTGATGCCGCTGATAAACTTGACCCACTGAAGAGAACTAGTCCTCCTAGCAAGGAACTAGTGGCTCAAGGTGTTGGCAATTCAATTTCTGGCTTGCTAGGTGGCCTTCCCGTGACTGCTGTTATTGTAAGAAGCTCTGCAAATGTGGCCTCTGGAGCGAAAACAAAAATGTCAGCGATTTTTCACGGCATCTTGTTAATGCTCCTTGTATTAGCGATCCCAAACATTCTAAACCTAATTCCATTAAGTTGCTTGGCAGCAGTTCTATTTTTAGTAGGTTATAAATTAGCGAAGCCTTCTATTTTCATAAACATCTACAAAAATGGATGGGATCAGTTTATTCCTTTCATAGTGACGGTACTGGCCATTTTATTTACCGATCTCCTTGTAGGTATAGGAATAGGCATGGCCTTCGGGTTATTTTTTGTAGTGAAAACCAACTTTGTACGGTCTGTGACCCTTACCGAACTGAATGGAAATTACCTTTTGCAGCTTCAAAAAGATGTTTCCTTCCTCAATAAAGCATTACTCATGAAGAACTTGGAGAAAATCCCAGCCCATAGCCAAGTGATCATCAATGCACAAAAAGCTCAATTTATTGATCATGATATTCAAGAGGTATTAAATGATTTTATAGCTTCTGGTCCAGATAAAGATATCACTATCACAGTAACAGGTTACCACCATAAATTGCAAGAAAAAATATGACACCTTATGAGAAACTATTACTCCAGAATAAGGCTTGGTCTGTAGATCAACAGCAAGCGGATAAAAACTTTTTTGGGAGGTTGGAAAAGCAGCAGTCACCAAAATTCCTTTGGATTGGTTGTTCCGATAGTAGAGTTCCTGCTAATCAAATCACGGGTACAGATCCAGGAGAGATTTTCGTTCATCGAAATATAGCCAACATGGTTGTGCATACTGATGTCAATCTCTTGAGTGTTTTGGAATATGCTGTGACAGTACTTAAAGTAGAGCATATCATAGTCTGTGGTCACTACGGCTGTGGCGGTATAGATGCTGCTTTGGGGAATAAAAGTTTTGGAATCATCAATAAATGGCTTCTAAACATCAAAGAAGTCTATAAAACTTATCAGGCGGAATTAGATGCAATAGAAGTTCATGAGGACAAAGTGAATAGGCTCGTTGAGCTCAACGTGATTGAGCAGTGCCAAGATTTGATCAAAACGTCCACCATTCAAAAAGCTTGGAAAAACAGGGATGCTCCGACTATCCATGGGTGGGCTTATGGCCTAAAGGATGGCTTGGTCAAGGAATTAGTCAATATTGAACCTGATTTTGAGAGTATTAACCCTATTTTCAGGTTTGACTCTGAAGAATTAGATAAATGAAAAATATGATTATCCGTAATCTTGGCAATCCCTGAAATTCTATTACTCAAACGGTCAGAAGTTCCAAGACCGGAGACTGAGGTGGCCTCAATCTCAAATTGACCAAATCTTAATATGCTTTTGGCTTTTTACAGGTGACAAAGCGGATAAACTGATTAAAAAAATAAATTTGGAACACGAGCTAAATATCATTTTGATTTTTAGCTCGTGATTTCTTTCTTTGCATCATCCAATCACTTTTAGTGCGTGGATTTATACAGAAGAGGCGAGAGACAGGCTCATTGACCCTCTGGCAACCTGGAAAGTCCAAGGTGCCAATTCCTGCCAAATGAGATAGTCTTATTTGGAACTATAAGTTCATATGTCTATGCACCTCGGATATTCCCCTTCTTCTCTCTCCCTTCAGAATTTAGTACTGGTTTCCATTTTGGCTAACCAACGGCAGTATATGCCTGATTTGAACTAGCTCTTTTCTTTGAAGAGTTAGTTTTTTGTTTTACACGTTTTCAAACCATAAATCCAACAATCATGTCTAAAAACCTTCACTTCGACACCCTTCAAGTTCATGCGGGACAAGAACCTGATCCAACCACTAATTCCCGCGCTGTTCCCATTTATCAAACCACCTCCTACGTATTCAACTCCGCCGAGCATGGTGCTAATTTGTTTGGATTAAAAGAATTCGGGAACATCTATACCCGTATCATGAATCCCACCACTGATGTTTTTGAGAAAAGAATAGCAGCGCTGGAAGGCGGTGTGGCAGCAGTAGCAACCAGCTCGGGACAAGCAGCTCAGTTTTTGGCACTGAATAATATCCTTGAAGCTGGAGAAAATTTTGTTTCCAGCCCTTTCCTATATGGCGGTACATTCAACCAATTTAAGGTAGCCTTCAAAAGAATCGGAATTGATGCAAGATTTGCCAAAGGAAAAGACGCGGCAGATTTCGAAGTGCTTATCGACGAAAAGACGAAAGCGATCTACTTAGAAACCATCGGAAACCCTGAGTTTAATATCCCTGATTTCGAAGCAATCGCTGACGTTGCCAAAAAGAACAACATCCCATTGATAGTAGATAATACGTTCGGCGCCGGAGGGTACTTGTGCCAGCCTATCGCTCATGGAGCAAATATTGTCACTTCATCCGCTACCAAATGGATTGGCGGACATGGTACATCTATAGGCGGAATTATCGTAGATGGAGGTAATTTTAATTGGGGTAACGGAAAATTCAAGCAATTCTCTGAGCCTTCGGAAGGATATCACGGATTGAATTTCTGGGAGGTTTTCGGTGAAAACAATCCTTTAGGACTTCCAAACATCGCTTTTGCCATACGAGCCAGAGTAGAAGGACTTCGTGATTTTGGGCCAGCCATCAGTCCATTTAATTCTTTCCAACTGCTTCAAGGTGTAGAAACTCTTTCCCTTCGGGTTCAAAAAACAGTTGAAAATACCTTGGCTTTGGCGGAATGGCTAGAAGCCCATCCAAAGGTTCAAAAAGTAAACTATCCCGGGTTGGCCTCTTCGCCTTATCATGAGCTGGCAAAGAAATACCTTAAAAATGGCTTTGGTGGAGTTTTGAGTTTTGAGCTCAAAGGTGACAAAGAGCAGGCTTCAGCACTAATCAATAACCTGGAATTAATCTCTCATCTTGCTAATGTAGGAGATGCCAAGACATTGATTATCCAGCCGTCAGCTACTACTCATCAGCAGCTTTCAGATGCCGAGCAACTTGCCGCTGGCGTCACTCCAACCCTATTGAGAATCTCCTGCGGAATCGAGCACATTGAAGATATCAAAGCGGATTTGCAGCAAGCCTTCGATAAAATCTAATTCAACAAATGAATCTTAAAAGTCAGTACGCTTCGATTACCATGACCCAGGAAATATTTCGTTCTAACACACCTTTACATCTGGAATCAGGAGAAACTCTTCCTGAGTTTGAACTAGCTTACACTACGTATGGCCAGCTCAATGCAGAAAATTCCAATGTAATCTGGGTTATTCACGCGCTCACTGGTGATTCTAATGCACAAGAATGGTGGAATGGTTTGATAGGCGAAGACAAATTCTTTGACCCGTCAAATCATTTTATCATCTGTGCCAACCTCCTAGGATCATGCTACGGATCTACTCACCCATTTAGTGAGAATCCCAAAACCAGCAGGCCGTATTATTATGATTTCCCTCAGATGACCACGCGTGATTTAGCGCAGGGCTTGGAGCGACTGAGGATTCATTTGCAAATAGAGACTATTCATACGCTTATTGGTGGATCATTGGGTGGTCAGGTAGGTTTGGAATGGGCATATACTTTAGGAAAAAAGCTAAACAATGCGATCATTCTAGCCTCTACTTCCAAGACAAAACCATGGGTAATCGGCTTCAATGAAACCCAGCGCATGGCCATAGAATCTGATTGTACCTGGGGTGAAAACAACCAAGATGCAGGCAGAAAAGGTCTAGAAACCGCGCGAGCCATAGCCATGCTTACGTACAGACATCCCCTTGACTTAGAGACAAAACAAGTAGATTCTGAAAATAAGCTAGACGATTTTCGCGCTGCTTCATACCTGAGATACCAAGGACAAAAATTGGCCAAAAGATTCAATGCGCTCTCCTACTGGACACTCAGCAAAACGATGGATTCCCATGATTTGGGCAGAAATCGCGGTGGATGCGAAGAGGCTTTGAGTCAGATTGAAGCCAACGTATTGGCCATTGGAGTTAATTCGGATTTGCTTTTCCTCCCCGAAGAGTCTCAGTTTATAAGTGGCAGCGTGAGAAAAGGAACCTATAAGGAAATAACCTCTACAGCCGGACACGATGCCTTTTTGATAGAATTTGAACAGTTATCCTATATTCTGAAGTCATTTTACTTGCAGCAAAAACATTAGAGAACTACCCTTACCCTCAATCCAGTCAGTTGCCTAAATTCTTTGCTAGTCAGGTTGGAAGACCGATGACCGAAGCGGAATATATTCTTAAGTTGAACGAACCCCATTGCACTTTTAGCTTATTTACTGGTATCATAGCGGATATGTGTTAGAGAAAAATGTGTAGGATGAAAAAATAAGAGGCTATCTCATAGAGGACTGATATTGTCAAGGTGAACAGAGTCCAATGACGTATGTAGCAAATACATCTGGATTTAGACTTTGCTCAATGTGGCAAACAGTAATTATGAGATAGCCTTATTTTTTTACTCTATTCCATTCTACGGTCCTACTGACCCAAGACTCCCCTAAATAGCCCTTAATTTCCAGAACATCCTTTTTTTTGAGTTGTAGTTCACACGTATAACTTATTCCAGACTGTGGGTCATAGATCTTGCCGTCAGACCATATACCATTTTTGTACTGCAAACCTTCCAGAATAGTAAGCCCCATTAAAGGGCGATCTCTTAAGGTAGAATCTGAGTTTCCTAGATCCGTGATAGATTCTGGTTTTCCATCTTCATGCTTTATCCAGATGATTTTCCCGATCAATTGAGCATTATTTTCCAGGATTTCTATTTGAGCCGTTTTTTCAGAATTGAACCATACTCCAATTACCTTAGACTTGGACTGGGCTTGAGCAGATTCCAGACCTATCAGGAGGACTAGCAAGCAGATGGAAGTGTAATGATACCATTTCATAAAAAGTAGATTAGGTGAAAATTAAAGTAGGGATGCATATTAATTTATCCAATTCAAACCTAAAACCATACCAAAGTGGCACTACATCCATCAGGTAGATTGTGCATTAGTCACCATTTGAAGCTTCAAAGTTCATTCTATAGCTGTTGTTTTTTGCAATCAATTTTAGCCATCCTTTCACCTTATGATGTAGGAATTATCATTTACCTGAGTTACAACAATTCCCGTTAAACGAACTTGTTGTATAAAATTTCTTTCAAATCCTTTCTGAGGAATAGATTGGCAATATCCTTGGGGAAGGTTACTTTTGAGCAGAAATCATAATCTATGGCCAATTATCCACGAAAGAAAAAGACACTCGGACACTTCAAATTCGGGAGCGTTCTCTTCAGTACTACGCTCTCACTTTTTATAGTAGGTCTTTTCGGAGTAATTCTAATCCAAGCAAAAACACTTACCAGTATGATTCGAGAAAACATCGAGGTACAGGTGTTTTTAGAAAAGGACCTTGAGCAAAGTGAGTTGGATGTGATTCAAGAAAATCTAGCAGCACGATCCTTTATATTGCAAAAAGGCGATACACTTAGCCTCAAATTTGTTTCGGATGAGGAAGCAGCAGCCACATTTATAGAAAGTACTGGGGAAGATTTCACCCAATTTCTGGAAGATAATCCTCTGCGAGACAGCTTTGTGCTGACCATTGCTGAGGAATTTCAAACTTCCGAACAGCTTGAGGCCATTGTGAAGGAGATTCAGGCGGTGCCTGGCGTGTTTGAAGTGTCCTATATGACTGATCTGGTCGATTCCATCAACAAAAACCTAGTGAAAGTGAGTTTGGTCATGGGAGGATTCATTCTGATTTTGATCATTACGGTAGTGATGCTGATTAATAACACCATTCGATTGGCGCTTTTTTCCCAGCGCTTTTTGATCCGCTCTATGCAGTTAGTTGGTGCAACGAGAGGATTTATCAGAAAACCATTTCTATCTCGGGCGTTTCTATTTGGAATGATAGCGGGTGCCGTGGCTTCGGTGATACTTTTTGCTTTGGTGAAATATACCCAAGCAAATATCGAAGGCTTTGCTATGCTGCAAAATCAGAATTTGTTGTTTGTGCTTTTCGGAATTTTGATTTCAGTTGGCGGGATTCTATCTGTACTCAGTACCTTGCGTGCAGTGAACAAGTATTTAAATATGTCTTTGGACGAACTCTATTAATATAATGAGCAAATCTTCTTTTCCTTTTTCCCGCAAAAATTACAAGTTGATGTTTATCGGTATAGGACTGATCATCCTTGGATTTATACTTATTGGCCTCGATAGTGCGCCACATGGAAATGGTGTTTTGGGATTAACTATCGGACCGATAGTGACCCTAACAGGCTTCATTTTCCAATTCTACGCGATTTTCGCCAAGTCAGAACCTAATACTTAATTAACTAGTGAGACTGAATTCTGTTCAGTTTTCCCTATTCCCTTCAAGAAATGCAGCAAGAGCCTTACGGAGAAGTATTTTTAATTAA
Organism: Algoriphagus sp.; assembly: GCF_039969895.1. Classification (GTDB taxonomy): domain Bacteria; phylum Bacteroidota; class Bacteroidia; order Cytophagales; family Cyclobacteriaceae; genus Algoriphagus. The sequence continues at coordinate 12,703 of NZ_JBDVMZ010000007.1, read as the reverse complement.
TAAACCTCTCGCGTGGACATCTTTTGATGTAGTGCGCAAAGTGCGAAATGCGCTGAAAATAAAAAAAGTGGGGCATGCTGGTACGTTGGATCCCCTTGCGAATGGACTGCTTATTGTCTGTGCCGGCAAAATGACCAAGCAAATCGACTCATTTATGGGTCAAGAAAAAGAATATTCAGGGACTTTTGTGATCGGTGCCACTACAGATTCATACGATTTGGAGCAGCCAATCATTGAAGTTTCAGATCCTTCCCACATCACTTTGGATCAGGTGAAAAAGGCAGTTGCCGAACTTACAGGGGATATTTTGCAAATTCCACCAATGCATTCCGCGATCAAAGTGGATGGTAAGCGAGTGTATGAATCAGCAAGACAAGGCAAAGTAGTAAAGATGGATCCTCGTCCGGTAACGGTTAGCGAATTTGAAATCACGAAGTTTGAAAATCCGGTTATTGAATTTAGAATTGTGTGTTCCAAAGGAACCTATATTCGGAGTTTAGCTCGTGATTTGGGTGAGAAATTAAATGTAGGTGCATACATGAGTTCATTATGCAGAACTCGAATTGGTGATTTCAAGCTTGCGGCAGCGCATGAGCTTACAACCTTGGTAGAAGAAATCAAGGCACGAACACAAGAAATCCAACCGGAATCTACGAGTCAAAAATTGGAATAAACACAAACCCAGTCAGATTCCATGGGACTTTTGCAACACAACCTCTATCCATATGAAAATCTATGAAGGTCTAAGTGACTTCCCTACCCTCTCCAATGCCGTCGTTACTAGCGGAACATTTGATGGAGTACATTTGGGACATCAGAAAATCCTTCATAGGATTAGGGAAATTGCTAGATCGATCAATGGAGAGACGGTGTTATTAACTTTTTGGCCGCACCCTAGATTGGTACTTTATCCTGATGAACATCAATTGAGATTATTGAGCACATTTGAGGAAAAGGCCAAGCTTCTCCGAGAAGCAGGTATAGATCATTTAATCACCATCCCATTCACTAAAGAATTTTCGCAGCTGACCTCCAGGGAGTTTATAGAATCCGTTTTGGTTGATTCTATTCAAACCAAAAAATTGGTAATTGGCTATGACCATCGTTTTGGTAAAAATCGGGAAGGAAGCTTTGAATACCTACAAACGCATCATCAGGAATTTGGCTTTGATCTGGAGGAAATTTCCAGACAAGATGTAGAGGATATTGGAGTTTCCAGTACCAAAATTCGTCATGCGCTAGTCTCAGGAGACATAGAAACTGCTATAAATTACCTGGGCAGACCCTATGAATTGAACGGTATTGTCATCAAGGGAGAGCAGATTGGGAGATCTATAGGTTTTCCTACGGCAAATGTTCATATCCCAAATGATTACAAACTAATCCCCAAAGATGGCGTTTATGCAATAGAAGCTTTGGTAGGTGGCTCGCTATACAAGGCCATGTTGAACATCGGTAATCGTCCAACTGTCAACGGGACCAAGAAAACTGTAGAAGCTAATTTATTTGACTTTCAAGGTGATTTGTACGACAAACAAATCACAATTTTCATCAAAGCTTTCCTTCGAAATGAACAGAAATTTGATGGGTTGGAAGCGTTGAAGGCTCAGCTCTATGTGGATCAAAAGAATGCTAAGAAAGTGCTATAAACCCAAAATATATGATCAATAAAACTGTAAAAAATGCCCAAGAGGCAGTGGCTGACATTCCCAGCGATTGCATGCTGATGATGGGGGGATTTGGTCTTACCGGAATTCCGGAGAACTGTATTTCAGCCATTTTAGAAAGAGATATTTCCGGATTGACCATCGTGTCAAACAACGCCGGAGTGGATGATTTTGGAATTGGACTTTTACTCAAAAAGCGAATGGTCAAGAAGATGATCTCAAGCTATGTGGGGGAAAATGCTGAATTTGAGCGTCAATTATTAAGTGGTGAGCTGGAAGTAGATTTAATTCCTCAGGGTACACTTGCAGAGCGAGTGCGAGCTGGTGGTGCGGGAATACCTGCTTTTTTCACTCCTGCCGGAGTAGGAACAGAAGTAGCAGAAGGCAAAGAAACGAGGGAGTTTGATGGTAAAATGTATTTACTTGAAAGTTGGCTCAAGGCTGATTTTTCAATCGTAAAAGCTTGGAAAGGTGATACCGCAGGAAACTTGATTTTCAAAGGTACCGCTAGAAATTTCAATCCAATGATGGCTGCAGCTGGTAAGATTTGTATCGCTGAAGTGGAAGAATTGGTAGAAGCTGGAGAGCTCAATCCCAACGAGATTCATACCCCTGGGATTTATGTACAGCGTATTTTCCAAGGAAAAGATTACGAAAAAAGAATCGAACAGCGTACGGTATCCAAGTAAGCTGCCCTGTGCTTTTTTTAAACTTATCAAGGACTTAAAATAAACCCGAAATGCTTACAAAAGACCAAATAGCCCAACGTATCGCCAAGGAAGTGCAGAATGGGCAATACATAAATTTAGGAATAGGCATCCCTACATTAGTTGCTAATTACATTCCCAATGAGTTGGAAGTGGTGTTGCAATCTGAGAATGGCCTTCTGGGAATAGGCCCCTTCCCAACTGAGGATCAGATCGATCCTGACTTGATCAATGCTGGGAAGCAAACCGTGACTATGGCCAAAGGATCCGCACTATTTAACTCTGCTGAGTCCTTTGCGATGATTCGGGGCGGACATGTTCATCTTACTATTCTAGGGGCAATGGAAGTGTCTGAAAATGGTGATATCGCAAATTGGAAAATTCCCGGCAAAATGGTAAAAGGAATGGGTGGAGCGATGGATTTGGTCGCCTCTGCAGACAATATTATAGTTGCCATGCAGCACTGCTCACGCGCCGGTGAGTCCAAACTTTTGCCAGAATGCTCCTTACCTATCACAGGTATTCGTTGTGTAAAAAAGATTGTTACTGACTTGGCAGTTTTAGAAATATCTCCGGACGGAGGTTTCATTCTTTTAGAAAGAGCTCCAGGAGTTTCAGTAGAGGAGATTCATTCCAAAACTGCTGGAAGGATGATCGTGAATGGAGAAATACCTGAGATGATTTTCACCTAATTTGATTATCCGCAACCTTGATAATACCCAAAATTACCTTACGCATCAGGCAGAAGCCAGAAGAACAGTGACCGAAATGTTCTCAATTCTTAACTTGACCAAATACAGTAATACATTCGGCTTTTTACTGGTAGTAAGACGTATATACCAATTAAATAAATATGATTATCCGCAATAATGCCAGTCACCTTATATTCCTTGCTTATCTGGTTGGAAGACCAATGACCGAAGCGTGCCTCAATTCTTAAGTTTAACATTTGCTACATTGCTTATTCCACCCTACTGGTAGAAAAGCGGATAATCATATAAATAAAAATAGCAAAACGGAACTCAGACCGTGAACATAAAGTTAGCCTGATTAATTTTGGGAGATAAACACAAGATTTCATCGGAATCGAACTATAACAAATGAAAAATTCAGAGATAAAATTTCAAGTTGACTTAGACGAAAACAGCTTCCCGAAAAAAATTAAATGGGATGCCTCAGATAAGGAAGGAACAGGGCTAGAAGATACGAAAAGTATAAGTCTCAATGTGTGGGATAATCAAAACCACAGCACCCTTCGTATTGACCTTTGGACAGAAGAAATGTCGGTAGTAGAAATGAAGCGTTTTTACATTGATATCTTAGGAGGCATGGCTCAAACGATTCTAAATAGTACCGCGGATGAATACATGTCGGAAGAGATCAAAGAGCTTTGTGATCGGTTAGTAAAACACGTAAATGAAGAGAATAAAGCAGGTTAATCCTCCTTTCAAACGACACAAGCTCAGTTCATCCTGAGCTTTTGTCGTTTCAAGTAAAAAACTTTTACAAATTCATTTTTTAAAATTCGGTAATGAAATCATTGAGTCACTTAGGGATTTACAATGAAATCAATAAATATTTTTTGATTTGGAATTTTAAGCTAGAGTTTCCGTTCTAGCCTGTTTCTAGGCAATTTAATGATCGAATATTATTTTTCGTAGAAACTATTAATTATTGGTTTTTTAGGCTAATTTTTGCGTTCTAACAGTTGAGTTTTTCACCCAAAACTCTCGAACACTTAACAATTAACAATTTAGCCTATGAGTAATTTTACAACTCAAATCAGAGCGTCAGTGTTTTTGCTGGCACTCTTGGTTTCCATCACATCAGCAAAAGTCATGTCCCAGACAACTATTTCAGGGACAGTGACAGATGCAGATACCAAAGAGACACTAGTGGGCGTCAACATTTTGGTAAAAGGTAAAGTCATCGGAACCATTTCAGACCTTTCGGGCAATTTCTCCCTGAATGTTAGTCAAGAACCTCCTCTTACTTTGATATTTTCGATGATTGGGTATTCATCTCAAGAAATAGAAATCACAAATACAAAAACTAGTAACCTAAAAGTTGAGCTAAGTGAGCAGACCATGCTAGGGCAAGAAGTAGTAGTATCTGCTTCTAGAGTTGAGGAAAGCATCTTGAAATCTCCTGTTTCTATTGAAAAAATGGACATTTTGGCGATTAGAGAAACTCCAGCAGACACTTACTATAAGGGAATTGCTAACCTCAAAGGTGTTGATGTCACTACATCGTCAATAAACTTCCAAATTATAAATGCAAGAGGTTTCAATTCTACTGGTAATACTAGATTTGTTCAATTGACAGATGGTATGGATACTCAAGCTCCAGCTTTGAACTTTCCGATTGGAAACTTGAACGGACCATCAGAACTTGATGTGGAATCAGTAGAATTTATTCCAGGAGCATCCTCAGCACTCTATGGACCTAATGCATTCAACGGTATTTTGTTAGTAAATAGTAAGAGCCCTTTTGAATATCAAGGTCTAAGTGCTTTTTACAAACAAGGAGTCAATCACATCAATGGACAAGAAGGTGAACCTACAAGTCCTCAACCGATGTATGAAGGCTCCATTCGATACGCAAAAGCATTCAATAACAAGTTTGCATTTAAAGTCAATGCTTCTTACATGCAGGCGACCGACTGGTATGGTACAGATCAAACTGATTTAAATGTAGACGCTCAAGGGGACTTACCTTTCAATCCAGGCGCAAACAGAGTTCATGTTTTTGGAGATGAAGTATCCAATAATATTGGTCTTTTGAGAAATGTAGCTGCAATTCAGCAGGCATTTGGTCCTGCAGCAAGCAGTCTTCCAGATCAAATAGTATCTAGGACAGGTTATGACGAGAGAACTTTGGTAGATTACAACGCTTCTAATTTGAAGTTAAACGGAGCTCTTCACTACAGAATAACAGATAACTCTGAACTCTCTTACACCATGAATTATGGGGCTGGTACATCAGTTTATACTGGTGCACAAAGATATTCATTGTCCAATTTCTCCATTATACAACACAAACTTGAATTGAAAGGCGATAACTATTTCGTGAGAGCTTACACCACCATAGAGAATTCTGGTGACTCTTATATTGCTGACTTAACAGGTGTGGTGATCAATGATACATGGAAATCAAATACAGCTTGGTTTGGTCAGTATGCAGGCGCATATCTTCAAAATCTTTTCGGCCAAGGCGTAGCACCAGGCCAATTAGGTACTTCTGCTCAGCAGGCTGCAGCCCATCAATTTGCAAGAGGAGCCGCTGATACGGGCAGGTTGATGCCAGGAACTCCTGAATTCGAAGCTGCCAAATCAGCAGTAAGATCTGAAACCATCCCAACAGGTTCATTATTTGACGATCAGTCAAGAATGAACATGGTAGAAGGTCAATACAATTTCAAAAATGAAATCGATTTTATGGATCTTCAAGTGGGAGGTTCTTATAGAGTGTATGATTTGAGGTCTAATGGGACCATTTTTGCAGACGTTGAGGGTAATGATATTACTATTCAGGAATTTGGAGCATTTGCTCAAGGTGCAAAAACAGTGCTCGATGACAAATTGAAATTGACAGGATCGATAAGATACGATAAGAATGAAAACTTCAAAGGTCAATTGAACCCAAGAATTTCAGGTGTTTATTCTCAAGGAAACAGCAATTTGAGAGTTTCTTATCAGACTGGTTTTAGAAACCCAACTACACAAGGTCAGCACATTGACTTGAACGTAGTGTCGTCTAGATTGATTGGTGGCCTACCTTATTACAGAGATAAGTATGATATATTCACGAATGCATACTCACTAGCATCTGTCAATAATTACGTAGCAGCTGTTGGTACTGGTTTATCACCTGTGGATCCACGAGCTACAGGATTATTAGAGCAAGTTACCTCCTTACCTGAGCTTCGCCCTGAGAGAGTTAGGTCTTTTGAGATTGGATATAAAAGTTTGCTAGCGACCAACAGGTTGTTGATTGATGTTGCTTACTATTATAATATTTACAATGACTTCATCACTCAAACTTCTGTTAGAAAAGCACCTGGACCTATTTACCCTGGTGCCTTGCCAAATACCGACGAAGGAGCGATCAATGCAATCAATGCACCTACCTTATTAACACCAATTACCACTCCAGGTCAGGAAAACACATTCCAAACCTATACCAATATTGTGGATGAAGATGTTAGAGCTCATGGGGCTGCTATTGGTTTAAATTATAGCTTACCTAGAAATTTCTCCATTGGTGCTAATTATAATTTCAACAGCTTAATTTCAGATATAGAAGAAGACTTCTTGAGTGATTTCAATACACCAGAACATAAGACAAATATCACTTTTGGAAATAGAAAGCTAACTGAAAACTTGGGCTTTGGGTTGACATACCGATACCAAAGTGCATTCAGATGGGAATCCACATTTGCCCAAGGGGATGTTCCAGAGATTCACACTTTTGACGCTCAGTTGAGTTACAAGCTGAAAGAGTTGAAGTCTATTGTCAAACTAGGAGGCTCAAATATTTTCAATAATCGAAATATTCAAAATTTTGGAGGACCTACTATTGGTGCGATATATTATGTATCTATCACATTTGATGAGTTGTTAAATTAATAAATCGACAAAAATGAAAATATTCAATAAATTAATATACTCATTAGTACTAGGTTCATTTGTAGCTTGTACCTATGACTTTCCAGATCCTGTAATTGTTGAACCAACTTCTGGATCAGCTGATTTCACAAAAATAGTCTCTGTTGGTAATTCTATTACAGCAGGATATATGGATGGAGCTCTATATAATAGAGGGCAGCAAAATTCATTTGCAGTTATTCTGGCAGAACAGGCGAAATTTAATGGAGGAGGCGACTTCAATGTACCGGATATCAATTCTGTCAATGGTTTTTTCCAAATGGGGCCTCAGGGACCTTTGGGAAGACTAGTTTTAACAGTAAACCCTCAAACTGGAGCTACAGGTCCAGCTCCTATTGGAGTTGGAGACCTTCCTGGTAATTATGCTGGAAATAAAGCTAACCTAAACAACTTTGGTGTCCCTGGTATTACCTTATTGACTGCTTTAATTCCCCAGACAGGAGGCCCTGCCTCACCAGCAAATCCAGCTTACAACAGATTATATGAGAGGTTTGCATCTAACCCAGGAACTTCAACTATAATTGGAGATGCAGCTGCTGCTTTAGCTAACGGAGGAACTTTCTTTACTTTCTGGTTAGGAAATAATGATGTACTGGGCTATGCTACAGGTGGAGCTTCCAATCCAGCTATTCTTACTTCCAATGCTGATTTTCAACAAAGACTAGGTGCTGCACTTGGTGCTTTGCTTCAGGCTAATGCTACTGCCAAAGGAGCTGTAGCAAATATCCCAAGTTTATCAGTTTTACCTTATTTCAATTTAGTTCCTTGGAATGCCTTGCCTCTGAGTCAAGCTCAAGCAGATCAAGCTAATCAAGGTTATGCTGCTTATAACGGAGGTCTAGCTCAGGCAAGATCATTTGGGTTGATAACAGCAGAAGAAGAGGTTTTTAGAAGAGTTCTCTTTACGGCAGGCCAAAATGCATTTGTGATGGCAGACGAGTCATTGACGGATCTTTCGGCACTTGGTTTACCAACAATTAGACAGAGTAAGCCTGTAGATAAAGCGACACTTACACTTTCTCAAGCATTAGGACAGCCTGTAGGAGGAAATCCTGCTGCTCTGAGAGGAATTACCGTTCCTGTTGAAGACCAATTTGTTTTGATACCGCAGGAGCAAACTGAAATCCAACAAAAAATTACTGCTTTCAATGGCTTTATTAGCGCAGCAGTTCAGGCTAACTCCGAGAGGTTGGTTTTAGTTGACGTTAATGACTTATTAAATCGAGTATTAGCTGGTCAAGTAAGTTCTGGTGGAGTTGGGCTTACTGCATCTATTATACCACCGAATGGAGGCTTTTCCCTCGATGGAGTTCATCCAAATGCTAGAGCTCATGCTTTTGTTGCAAATCTATTTATAGATCAGATCAATCAAAAGTGGGGATCTAATATCCCTAGTGCCAATCCTAACGAATTCATCGGAAATGATCTACCGAGATAGATAAAACTTGTTATGTAGTAGAAGCCACCTGAACCGATTCAGGTGGCTTTTATTTTTTAAATAGTGGTCCCATCTTGAAATAGCTTTACATAATATGTAATGTTTTGAAAGAAGAACCAGAGAGTAAGTATGTTGAGCGCATGCAGCGCTATTTCAGTTATGCTTTTACATTATCGGTGGTTTCAGAGGTAGAGAATAGGGAATTGCCAAGGTTAAAAATCAAAACGTGCCTTAAATGAAAGCTCAATTAAGCTAGATTAACCATACTAAGTAGTGATACCTTTAGATTCCATATTCCAATCAAACTGTGGGAATCAGTATGAAAGTTTCAGACCTGATTGTAGGTATTTTAACATAGAACATATTGTATAAAAAAAGGATCACCACCTAAGTGATGATCCTACTAAACTATAAACTGACTAAGAGTTCTCTCACTCCCACTCTTTGGTCATCATGCCGAGAAAACTGACTAAATCCCTTATCTCCCTTTTGGTCAAAATAGTCTTCATATCTGGCATACTAGAAGGTGAGTTTTTTCGCTCAGCGATAGCACTATTCATTATTAACGTATCAGGTTTCCCTCCAACTTTAATCAATAATCCTTCTTGTTTTTCTTCCATCAATGTACCACTAACAGAGCTCCCATCAGTCAACTTCAGTTGCACAATTCCATATCCAGGCGCCAATCGCTTGCTCGGGTCAATCAAGGCTTCGAGCAGTTCAGTATTTGTCATTCTATTGGCGATTCCATTTAAGTGTGGACCGGCTACTCCCCCCATGTCATCATAGCCATGGCAACGAATACACTGTGCTGTTTGACTTTGAAAGAAAATATTCCTTCCTGCTCTAATGCTACCTCCTTGAAGTGCTCCACTGTACAGTGCCACCAAATCACCCTTAGTTCGCGTTTCTTGTATCTGATCAAATCTCGAACGTAGTTCACTAGAGCTTGTAGCATCTATAGCCTCTTCCAATTCAATCATTATTTCATTTGGTAATTTATCTTTTGACAAATCGTCCAAAAGTGTATTCCACAGCGGAAGCTCTGCCGAATTACTCAAATTTCCTAAACTCAATAAGGCCGCTTGTTTCTCAGAAGTAGATCTATTTTGAATAACATCCTGAAGTAAACTTACCATTAACTCCTCCGAAATATCGGTTTTGGATAGTAGATCCAAACCTACCACGCGTACTGCCCGAGAATCATCTTTCATCGCCAGCGCAATTGGCTCAGAAATGGATTCTGGATTAGCAGAAGAAAGTGCCAAAATTGCGGCAACTCGAATAGTTTCTGATGGGTCATTTTTCAATAAAGAAACCAACTGCGATTCTGCATCAGCGATTTTCAATTTACCTATGGCTTTTACACCTGCCTCACGAATATCCTGATCTTTGTCGTTCAAAGCTCCCAAGAGAGCTGGCTTTACTGCATTCTGTATCGGGGCAAGATCTCTTTCAATAGCACCACGATTTCGTCCATCCACACGATCAAGCACAGAAGGCTTGGCCCAGGTTCCTAATGTGGCAATAGCTTCGGCTTTCAGGGTAGAACTTACCCCTGGTTTTGCGATATAGGCCATCAGGTTATCCATAGATTTCTGCGTACCTACTCTCAGGTTTGCATTAATGGCCCTTCTGATCAATGGCTCATTTTCGAAGCTGGTAGTGACCAAAAGATTTCCTAAGTCCGGCAGAGAACCTTCTATAGAGAAGTCATCATTGATTGCCCTCGCAGCCTCTGTCACGATGTACTCATTCCGGTCAGATAGAAATACTGAGATGCCGGGATCAGCCATTCGGCGAAGCGCTAAAACGGCACCAAGACGAACGGCGTCGGAAGAGTGTGAGGATAGTGCAATAATCGGATCTTTCTTGTTGATTCTGGCTAATGCTAAACTTGCCGCATGGCGAAGAAAGACATCTTCATCGTTGTTTGCCTCTAAAACGTCGACCAGACCATTTAATGCAGGTTCGTAGGCGATTCTTCCCAGTGCTTCGCAGGCAAAAAACCTTACTCGTATTTCCTTGTCTGTTAGCAAAGGCATAAGAGCTGCACCTGCTTTAGCATATTTTATATCACCGAGCCACTTGGCCGCTTGTGCTCTGATCTCTGGATCTTGATCTTTCAAAAGCGGAATCAAAGCATCTGCATAGGCTTTCTTATCTAATCTGGCTAATTGACTAATTCCGACTATCGCATGGATTCTGGCAAACTGATTTGTTTTTTGAGCTATGGATGCTTGGAATACTTTAAATCCATCCTCTCCTCTTTTTGCCAATTCAAACTGGGCTTTTCTTCGAATCCTCATATCCTCATCACCCAAGTAGTTACTCAAAGCCTCCTCTTTCAGCGTTTTGAAATCAGTTTTCATTACTTGAGCTGTGATCTTCCTAGCTTCCCAGTTGGCACCTGCTTCATCTTCAATTTTCCAAACTCTACCTGAGTTTTTGGTATTCCATCCGTCTATCCAATCCGCAAAATACAAGGATCCGTCAGGGCCAAAATCCAAACCAGTTGCCAATACGCCTGACATAATATTTTCTGTTTGGGACATTTTAAATGATGCTCCATCAGGTTCAAGTTTGAAAGCATGAATTCCTGATCTGGTCGGATTTCCTACGAATGAAGCTACGAAAAAGGTGTTTTTCCATTTTTCAGCCAAAGCCGTACCTGGGTTATAAACCATTCCTGTAGGTCCATTGATGTAGTTCTGAATAGGTGGAGTGATGTAAGCAGCCTGGCCCTCATGTCTTGGAATATAGAGTTTTTCATCCATCCAGACTTTGTAGGTATTGTTGTCAGGATCTTTATATTTTCCAAATTGCCAGTTGGTTCTCCAGCCCGTATCTGAGCCATTAACCAGATAAACTAATCGTTCACTTTCTCCAGGATGATCTCCATCGTTATCTACAGAGATCAAGTTATTATATGCATCAAAGGTGAATTCATGAGTATTCCTCACTCCCATTGCAAAAACCTCAAAGTCACTTCCATCAGGATTGGCTCTAGCCACTACGCCTCTATTCGGATATTTCCATTCGGTACCGTCAGGCCCTACACCATTAAATCCAATATCTCCTATTCCCCAGTAGATCCTACCGTCCGGCCCAACTTCTAGGCCGGACATACCGTGCCCACCAAAGCCAATGTGAATTCCATAGCCATGTGAGATGGATACTTTTTCATCCATTATGCCATCGCCATTTTTATCGGTCATTCGCCAGACATCTGGTCCCACTCCCACAAACAAATTGTCTTCAAACTTTAGAAGCGCACCCGCTACATCAGTAGTGACGTCGTTGAAATCCTGAACCATAATCTGAGAATACTCCGCCAGTCCATCCCCATCCCTATCTTCTAGTCTGAAAACTTCCTCTCGCTCCACGGTCATATCACGCCAGTCATGTGATCCATCTCCATTTACATCTGCTAGCCAGGTATTTTTATCTGACATTTCTGGTGAGAGCGTTTTTTGCAGAAAAGCTCTTTTATCATCTATAGTCTGCAGACTGATTGATTCTATTTCCCATTCTTGATGTCCTCTGATATCAAATTCAGAGTTTTTCTGACGATTGGTACGTGTATAATACAAACTTCCATCATCAGTGACCTGAATAGAAATTGGATCATAGACCAGAGAATCTACGGCCCACAGGGAAAGTTTTAGTCCTGAAGCTAAAGTGGGGTTTATACCTTCTTCTGCAGCTTTGACCAATGGCGCGATCACTTCTTTGGTTAAAGTTTTCTCTCTCAGATCTATCGGTTCGTCTTTTTTACATGAAAAAAGAATTGGAATAGCAGCCACCAAAATAACTGTGGCGTAGGGTTGTATAAGTTTGGGTTGAGGCATAGGTTATTTTATTAATCCAAATCTGAAAGTAACAAAATAAAAAATGGCAATCATGCCACTAATCAAAAAGGATATAAAACAGAAGCTGAATATCCGAAATGAACTCAGTTGACATTATTCTTTGCTTTTCAGATCGGAAGACCGGATCGGCCTTAACCTGGAAATTCAACTTTTCCTACTTTGTATGGATCAGTCTTAATATCTGGTGAGCAGGTTTATTCACGCATAGATGTTAGATAGTCTGAACAGGAAGAATTCAATGTTGGTGACTCCTCTGAACTGAGCCCTGAATGCTTTTATTTTTGCATTGAATGATTCTGCTGATGCATTTGTACTCCTGTTTTCAAAGAAGTTCAGAATGGAAGTGTAGTGA
>NZ_JBDVMZ010000006.1:0-242075 GCF_039969895.1 Algoriphagus sp. | reverse complement strand
AAGCATGAAATAATCCTAAGAAAATGGAATACTGGATAAACTTTGCTACAAGCAATTGAGCTCATAGAAAAAGGCGGTCTGCAAGACCTAAGTTTACCTATCCGGATTAAATCAAGAAAGATTGAAAAAGAACAGTATAGTCCTTATCAATCGCAGGGGGAGATATAAATACGTTGGAATATTCAGTTGAAGTAACTGGGTCAATTCCGAAAATAAATACTTGGGTGAAAGCTGCTACAAAAATAAGTTGGGCAGCGTCGAAGTGTATTACTTTAAGATTCTGATCACTGTCATTGTGAATGAGTTCAAAACTATTTTGGCAGCATTCATCAGCATTGCTTAAATCTCTTTGATCACTCGAAGGAGATTCCGGTTGATGTTTCATTCCGCAATCCAAATTTTTTGCTGAAAGGCCAATTGCATTTAACATCTCAGATCCCATGCATATATGGCTGCTCTTCGCCAAACCAATGTTTGCGAAAAGAAGTAAGAATGCTAAAACTATGGAAAATGATTTCTTCACTGTTACAATTATAGGCTTTTCACATGAGAATGAAAATAAATCCAATTGAATTCTAAAACACGTAATAATCCAGATAAGGTTACTGCTAATAAAAAAAAGACATAAAAAATTCCTCCCTTGCTCAGATTGGGGCGTAGCTATGCCCTTTCATTTGAATCTGGGTTTAGCGATTTTGTGCAATAGCCTTGCATTACTTTATTTCATAGATTTGCAGAATATGAAACTGATACGAAACAGATCTTTTATTGCTTTGCTCCTTTTGGGGATGCTATCAATGAATTTCGATCTATGTTGTCAGATTCAAAAAATCCCGTTTTTACTTTCACATTTTGGGGAGCATAAAGTTTTGCATGACGATTCCGTATTTGAATTCGTAGTAGAAGATTATATTGATCATGGATCAAACAATACCAGCCATGATGAAGAAAGTCATGAAAATTTACCTTTTCATGGAAATCATACCTGTTCACACGCTCCCATCTATTTCTCTTTAATAAATGATTTTTCTGTAGTCCGGTCTTTTAATGAAAAAGTAGAGGCAGCGACTTACTATACCTTTCTTTTTACTTCACCGGTTTTAGGTGAACTCTTTCAGCCTCCTCGGAGCTAAATTTCCTGTTTCACACCAGATTTACCCTTTTCGATCAGCTCTTTTCAATTGACTGATCAAGTCTGTTGTGGTCAGTTTATTCTAAGGGCACCCACCTGTGCCTATTTCCACTTTATTTCATAAAAATTATTTCCTTATGCTGGATAATATAATCCGGTTTTCAGTTAAAAATAAACTGATTATCGGGCTACTTACCATAGGATTGGTCATTGTGGGAGTGTATTCACTCACCAAGCTTCCCATCGATGCAGTTCCTGATATTACCAATAATCAAGTACAGGTAATCACTTCCTCTCCCTCTCTGGCTGCTGAGGAAGTTGAGCGCCTTATTACATTTCCCATTGAAATTACAATGGCCACAATTCCTGATATAGAAGAAATCCGAAGCTTTTCCCGTTTCGGACTATCGGTAGTTACTATTGTCTTTGAGGAAAATGTGGATGTCTATTGGGCAAGACAACAGGTCAATGAACGGATGTCCGAAGTCAAAGAACAAATTCCACCAGGTATTGGAGCTCCCGGAATGGCCCCTATCACCACAGGTCTAGGCGAAATTTATCAATACGTAGTCGGTGTGGAACCTGGCCATGAGGATAAGTACGATGCGAGAGAGCTCAGGACAATACAGGATTGGATTGTAAGAAGACAGCTACTCGGTACACCTGGTGTTGCTGATGTGAGCAGTTTCGGGGGATATCTCAAACAATACGAAATAGCGATTGAGCCAGACCGATTGAAATCCCTGAATGTCTCGATAGCAGATATTTTTAAGGCGCTTGAAGATAACAACGAAAATACCGGAGGTGCATACATTGAGAAAAACCTAACAGCCTTATTCATACGGAGCGAAGGACTTGTGGGATCTTTTGAAGATATCAATAATATCCCAGTGCGAGTAAACGAAAACGGGATTCCCGTTCTGATAAAAGATGTAGCCAAAGTCCAGCTGGGGAATGCTGTCCGCTATGGAGCGACTACCAGAAATGGTGAAGGTGAAGTAGTCAGTGCCATCGTAATGATGCTAAAAGGAGAAAATTCAGCAGAAGTCATTGACAATGTCAAAGCTAAAATCGATGAGATCAGAAAAACCCTTCCTGAGGGGGTTACCATTGAGCCTTTCCTAGACCGATCTAAGCTGGTTGATAACGCAATAGGGACTGTGAGCAAGAACCTCATCGAAGGAGCACTGATCGTTATTTTTGTCCTGTTGCTGTTACTGGGCAATCTTCGGGCGGGTTTGATTGTGGCTTCAGTGATTCCATTAGCCTTATTATTTGCTTTCACCCTGATGAATTTCTTTGGAGTTTCGGGTAACCTGATGAGTCTAGGCGCGATAGATTTCGGGCTGATTGTAGATGGGGCGGTGATCATTGTTGAGGCGACGTTACATCATCTTGGATTGGTTAAAAAGGATAGAAAGCTTACACAGCTAGAGATGGATGATGAGGTATTTCTCTCGGCCAGTAAGATCCGTAATTCTGCTGCTTTTGGAGAGATCATCATTCTTATCGTTTATCTGCCAATCCTAGCATTGGTCGGCACAGAAGGCAAAATGTTTAGACCTATGGCGCAGACAGTTGCCTTTGCAATTTTGGGAGCTTTTATTTTGTCTCTTACGTACGTGCCGATGATTTCAGCTCTTTTTCTGAGTAAAAAACTGAGCAACAAGCCCAATATCTCTGACAAAATCATGAATTTTTTCCATGGTTTCTACGATCCTTCCATCCGCTGGGCTATGCATCATAGAGGTATAATACTAAGTATCGCCTTGGTATTATTACTAGTTTCCGGATGGGTGTTTTCCCGGATGGGTGGAGAATTTATTCCAACTCTAGAGGAGGGGGATTTTGCAGTGGAAACACGTGTGGTTACCGGGTCATCACTTCAGAATACCATAAAGGCAGCGACGCAGGCAGAAAAGATACTCCTGGATCAATTTCCCGAAGTAGTGGAAGTAGTATCGAAAATTGGAGCCGGGGAAATCCCCACAGATCCTATGCCAGTGGAAGCTGCTGATATGATGATAGTCTTAAAAGATAAAGGTGAATGGACAACAGCATCCAACAGGGAAGATTTAGCGAATAAAATGTCCGAAGCCTTAGCTGTTTTACCGGGGGTGAACTTTGGTTTCCAGCAACCCATTCAAATGAGATTCAATGAGTTGATGTCCGGGGTCCGTCAAGATGTGGCAATTAAGATTTATGGAGAAGATCTGGATCAACTTTCCCAATATGCCAATCAGATAGGTCAGATAGCCAGAGGAGTGGAAGGAGCAGAAGATATTTATATAGAGGAAGTGACAGGAGTGCCGCAAATCGTCATCGACTATAAGCGGGCACAATTGGCAAAATATGGCTTAAGCATCAAAGAAGTAAACCGTTCGATTCAGGCCGCTTTTGCCGGGGCTTCCGCTGGGAAAGTTTACGAAGGTGAAAAGAGATTTGACCTTGTGATCAGACTTGACCAGACCAAAAGAAATGAACTGGAAGATGTCCGAAACCTTTTTATAGCCCGGGCAAATGGGGACCAGATCCCATTATATCAAGTTGCAGAAGTCTCCGTGAAAGAAGGCCCATACCAGATACAGCGGGATGATACCCAACGGAGAATTGTGGTGGCATTCAATGTAAGGAATCGGGATGTGGAAAGTATCGTCAATGAAATTGAAGCTAAAATTGACAATGCTGTGAATTTCGAAACGGGTTATTTTGTCACATTCGGCGGACAATTTGAGAATCTTATTGAGGCCAAAGCCCGACTGGGCATTGCTGTTCCTCTGGCGCTCTTACTCATCTTCGTTTTACTTTTCTTCACTTTCGGATCTATCAAACAAAGTGTATTGATATTTACTGCGATACCGCTTTCCGCCATTGGTGGGATCTTCGCTTTGACCCTACGTGGAATGCCTTTTAGTATTTCTGCAGGAATTGGGTTTATCGCACTTTTCGGTGTAGCGGTGCTCAATGGTATTGTGCTGATAGCTGAGTTTAACCATCTGAAAAAAGAAGGCATCACGGATATATTTGAGCGGATCTATTCAGGTACACGTACCAGACTAAGACCCGTGATTATGACCGCTTCTGTAGCATCCTTGGGCTTTTTGCCTATGGCACTCTCTTCTTCAAGTGGGGCAGAAGTTCAAAAACCACTGGCTACGGTAGTCATCGGTGGGCTAATCACTGCCACAATTCTGACTTTGGTGGTCCTGCCTGTTTTGTATTATTATTTTGAAAAAGGATTCAGAAAACCCACCCGAAAAGTAGGATTGCTCGCCATCACATTGCTGGCTGTTTTAAGTATCCCAACTTTTGCTCAGGAAACTCAAGGAATTTCTTCCCTGGATCAGGCAATAGAGCTGGCGCTGGAAAACAATCCCAACGTAAAAGCAGAATCGCTCAGGTTGGAGCAGCAGCGGGCTTTAAAGGGGGCTAGCTGGAATATTGGCAAAACTGCTGTGGATATGGAGTATGGTCAGACCAACAGCGCATTTACCAACGATTCCCGCTTTTCGGTTTCACAAACCTTTGAATTTCCGACTACTTATAGCAGACAAAATGGACTGGCTGAGGCCAAAGTAACTTCAGGTGAATTGGCCGTTGAAATGAGTAAAAATGAACTTATAAAAGCTGTAAAGTCAACATGGTATGCGTTATGGGCAGCAAAGGAAAAGGGAAATCTGCTCCTCAGACAGGATAGTATTTATTCCAGGTTTGCATCAGCTGCCACCCTACGCTTTGAGGCAGGGGAAACCAACCTGCTTGAAAAGGCAACTGCCGAAGCACAGGTGGCTGAAATTGATGCATTATTGGCACAGAATCGGGCAGATGTTGAGATTAACTTGAGAAGGCTGAAAATGCTTTTAAACTCAGATGCTGCTATCGAACCTAATTTGGGTAAGCTTGAGCAAAAGCTTTCTGAGGTGTCCTTAACTTCATTTAGCGTGGATGGTAATCCTACATTAACCTGGGTTCAGCAGCAGATTGCAATTGCAGAAAAGGAAAAGTCAGTGGAAAAATCACGGTTGATGCCTGATATTAAACTGGGGTATTTCAATCAATCCTTCAATGGCCCGGGTGAAACTATGGCCGGAAATCCGGAATTCTTCACCTCTAAAGATCGATTCGATGGTTTTCAGGTTGGGTTGGCAATTCCGATTTTCAGCCTGAAATCGCAGTCCGCAACCATTAAATCCAAATCCATAAGGATAGCTGAAGCTGAACAGGAGGAGGAGGCATTTACCAACGAGCTTGAAAATCACTTGGCTTCTTTACTTCTGGATTACGAAAAATACCAGACAAGTTTGGCTTTTTATGAATCGAATGCCCTGCCACAGGCTGAACTCATTCTAAATCAATCTCAAAGGGGCTTCCAGAGCGGTGCAATCGGTTATGTGGAATATACTCAAGGGTTAAACAGAAGTTTATCAGTAAGTTTTGATTATCTGGATTTGCTCGACAAATCCAATCAGACACTCATTCAGATTGAATTCATATCTGGTATCAATTAAAATGAAAAATATGAAATCGAGCATGACTAAAAAGTCACATAGAAGAATGAGTTTAAACGTTTCATGATTCCATAATACCATTTCTAAAAATCTTATAAAATGAAAAAATATATCATAAAAAGCCTACTTGCCTTGACAATAACAGGCTTTATAGCTTCTTGTAATTCCAAGGTTGAAAGTGTTGAGGTTCAGGGAGAGCACGAAGAAAATGAATCCAGGGTAGAACTGTCTCAAGCGCAATATGAGGTGACAGGGATCGAGCTGGGTAAATTGGAATTCAAGGAAATTGGAAGTGAACTTATGGTGAATGGGATGATTGATGTCCCACCGCAAAATAACATTTCCATTACCATGCCTTATGGAGGTTTTGTGAAAAACACCACACTTCTTCCCGGTGATGTTGTGAAAAAAGGACAGCTGCTTGTATCCATTGAAAACCCTGATTTCATTCAGTTTCAGCAGGAATATTTAGAAAGCCTGGCTAACAGTTCCTTTTTAAAATCTGAGTACGAGCGTCAGGAGAAATTGTATGGTGAACAAGTGGCTTCCGGAAAAACCTTTGAAGAATCAAGAAGTAATTTTCTGGCCAATGAAGCAAGGATAAAGACATCCAGGGCGAAATTAAAAATGATCGGATTTGATCCCGAGAAAGTGGAAACAGGAGAGATTAAATCCGTGGTAAACATCTATTCGCCTGTATCCGGATCGGTGCTGGATGTTTATACCAATATTGGTAAATACGTCAGTCCGCAGGATGTAATCATGGATTTAACCAATTCAGATGATTTGCATGTGGAGCTTTCTGTCTATGAAAATGATATTCCTAAAATTAAAAAGGATCAACGCATCAAATTCAACATTGCCAATACGGATGAAGAATGGAGAGAGGCGCATGTGTTTTTGGTAGGTAAAGGAGTCAGAAAAGATAGATCAGTGACGGTTCATGGTCATTTTGACAGCAAGAATACTGATTTGCTCCCAGGAATGTATGTGACTGCCAAAATAGAAATCGCTACGGAAAAAGCGTTGGTAGCACCAGATGATGCTGTAGTACGATTTGGTGAGAAGCATTTTATTTTTTCCTACTTGGGGGAGCGGGATGAAAATGGACAGCCAGCTTATGATTATGAGATGATAGAAGTAATGATGGGGAATAAAGAAGATGGGTTCACTCAGGTTACATTATTGGATTCCGCTAGAAACTATGAGGAAATCAAGCTGGTGACAGAAGGGGCTTTTACACTGCTTTCCAAAGCTAAAAACAGCGAAGAAGAAGGTGGACATCATTGACCAGAAATTACATAGTAATACAAATAATTGCTATTGGACTGAATTGAAAAACAAAAGGAATTATCAAACAAGATCTGGGATAATGTGCCCGGCATAGCCGGTGTTCTCTAATATTTAGCAGCTATTTTGAAAAGAAACTGAAAAATGACCGAAAAGGTCAACAAACACATATGTTCCAAGAAACTGAACGCATTCTACAAAAGAAAAAGCTCCGCCCGACCACTATGCGATTGTTGGTGCTTGAAGCTTTATTGGATCAGAAAACTGCTACAAGTCTTTCTGATCTGGAAAAATCATTTGAAAAGTCTGACAGGGTAACACTTTTCCGTACTCTGAAGACATTCCAGGAAAATGGACTGGTGCATGGCATAGACGATGGTACTGGGGTACCTAAATATGCCCTTTGTGAAGAAGGATGCGAATGCGATATAAATAGAGATCTGCATGTCCATTTTCATTGCAGAATATGCAATGAGACCTTCTGTCTCCCAAACTATAAAATTCCGGAAATTGATTTACCGAAGGAATTCAGGTCTGAAGAAGCAAATCTGGTTGTAAAGGGTGTCTGTGGGAAATGTATATAGGTTATTCAGTTAACTATATTTATAAATAGATTGGAGGGTGCCCTTTTGGAGTCACTACTAACAGGTACTGAATGAGCTTGAGAAATCAGTTGGAATGGCCACCTATGCCTACATATTAATTAGGAAGATGTTTACAGTAGAACAGTTGTAAAGACTAAGCAAGGAGATTATTTTATTTATTGCTCTTTGCCCTGCATCCCTAAACAGATCAGCGACATAGGTGCCTGATGTTAAAAACTATGCTGGAAATTTGGGGGTGCCGAACGTAAGGTAATGTGCCCTCTTTGGTTTTTTTATTTCTGTTCCGCTATGGGACTGATACTTTATAATAACAAGTAGGTTACATTCTAAGTCTTGCTGTTAATTCCTTTGGACTTCAGGTCTTGCTTATTTAGCATTTATAAATGCAATTCCTGTGCATTCAATTAAGCAGTAATTTAGCATCATTCAGTCTGTTAAGGCAAAGTGTCTTGAAGTCAGACCTGATTTCAAATACTTTCATTATTTTCTATCAATTAAATGGGCAATAAGAATGACACGTTAAGTTGCAGGCTCACATTTCCGGAATTAATGGAAAGAAAAGCCACCGTTATAGGTAGCCTTAAGCAGTTGCTCTTGGAAAGGCAGGCAATCCACAACGGGTTCAGGTATAGGTTTTATGGTTCTGATGAATTACTAGATCTGCTTATTACTTTCATCAAAACCGAAAGATTGTGCAGTGGGTTTTTCAAATTTAAAATTATGGTTTCCGGCGGGGAGTCACCTGTTTGGCTGGAACTGTCAGGACCGGAAGGTGTAAAAGAATTTATTCTCAATGAAATCGGGCTTTAAGTTGACTTAAACAAACCATGGTAACACTTTTCACCGGTACGTTATTGCTCAGCCTTCTTCATGGTCTCATACCAAGCCATTGGATCCCAGTATTGGCACTGAAAGAAAAATTTGCATGGCCTGCCGAAAAAACTATTCGTGTGGCAATGTGGGCTGCCTTGGCGCACTCCTTAAGTACATTCATGTTGGGAGTATTGCTCGGCTTGTCCAGTTTGTCATTGGCAGATAATTTAACCAACTATACCCGTTGGGCTGTTCCGGTATTGCTAGTCATGCTTGGAATTTATTTTGTTGTCCAGCACCATAGGCACCAACACTTTCATGTCCAGGAAAAACAAAAGCTGGAAAAAGCAGGGCGTGGACAAGTGATCACCTTGCTCCTATTCGTGATGTTCCTGTCCCCCTGTCTAGAAATTGAGGCTTATTTTATAATAGCAGGGACCTATGGCTGGGAAGCAATCCTTGGAATAGGACTTTTATACAGCCTGATATCCGTTGCGGGAATCACCCTTTGGGTCGCATTGGCGCAGAAAGGCTTGCACAGATTCAATTGGCACAGACTGGAGCACAACTCAGGGCTGATCTCGGGGGCAGTCCTAATCATCACCGGTATCATATCAATCTTTACCCATTAAAACATTGGAAATGGCACAAAAAAAAAATATAAGACAAGATGAAAATCTGGAGCTGGACAAACTGGAAAAAGTAGCTGGGCAGCCTAAAATGAAAGATACACATAACCATGGTAAAGAAGATACTGGATGGAAAGCACATTGGGATTTGCTCTTCGCCCTGGTACTCCTTGTGACATTGCTGGTTTTGGAATATGGTTTTAATCTTAATATTCCCGACATTCCTTTACTTGCCGTTAACCTTGTAGCTTACTTTCTTGCTGGTAGAACGGTATTGCATCTTGCTTGGAGAAAGTCCAAAAGAGGTGATTTTTTTAATGAATTTGTCTTGATGAGTGTAGCCACAATAGGTGCATTTATCATTGGTGAGTATGAAGAGGGGGTGGCTGTAATGGTATTCTATCAGATAGGTGAGTGGTTCCAAGACTCGGCAGTGAATAGGGCAAAGAGAAGTATAAAAGCATTGTTGGACATAAGGCCGGATGAAGTAACTGTGTTGCGGAATGGTAAGGCCCATGTTAGCAATCCCGCGGAAGTAGAATTAGGAGAAAGTATTCAGGTTAAACCTGGTGAAAAAGTAGCGCTGGATGGAGAGCTTGTCTCCGTGACCGCTTCGTTTAATACAGCCGCGTTGACTGGGGAAAGCAAACCTGATACAAAATACAAAGGCGAACAGGTGCTGGCAGGAATGATCAACTTGAATACCCTTGTTGAAGTGAAGGTAACGGCACTTTTCAGGGATAGTAAGCTCAGTAAAATCCTTGAAATGGTTCAGGATGCAACGGCACGAAAATCTCAGACACAGCTTTTTATTTCGCGGTTTGCCAAAATTTATACGCCCATCGTGTTTTTCTTAGCCCTTGCACTTTGTTTATTACCTTATTTTTTTGTCACTGACTACGTTTTCAGAGAATGGTTTTATAGATCCTTGGTATTCCTGGTGATCAGTTGTCCCTGTGCACTGGTTGTTTCAATACCTTTGGGCTATTTTGGGGGTATTGGCCTGGCCTCAAGGAATGGGATACTATTCAAGGGCGGAAATTACCTGGACGTAATGACCCAGGTTAAAACCGTGGTTATGGACAAAACAGGCACATTAACAAAAGGAGTATTTAAAGTTCAGCATGTAGTAACCCAGGAATTAGAAAAAGACGAACTGATAAAAATAGCAGCAGCACTGGAAAAAAACTCCACACATCCCATTGCTAAGGCAGTAACAGACTATGCAAATAAAGATTACGAAAGTTTACATGTCACTGATATTGAAGAGGTAGCGGGTCATGGGTTAAAAGGAACGGTGGATGGCAAAGATGTGCTGGCAGGAAATCTGAAATTATTAAAGAAATATGGTGTCGCATATCCGGAAGAGGCAGAGAGGGTAACCGACACGATTGTTGTGGTGGCCATTGATCAAAAATACAGCGGCTACATCACCATTGCCGATGAAATAAAAGAAGATGCCTATCAGGCTATCAAGGAGATGCACAACTTAAATATTAAAACAGTAATGCTTTCTGGTGATAAGCAAACCGTAGTAGATCAGGTAGCGAAATTGTTAGGCATTGATGATGCTTTTGGTGGACTGCTTCCGGACGGGAAAGTAGATAAAGTTGAAAATCTCAAAAAAGAAGGACACAAACTGGCTTTTGTCGGAGATGGTGTCAACGATGCACCCGTTATCGCCCTGGCTGATGTTGGTATTGCAATGGGCGGTCTGGGCAGCGATGCAACCATAGAAACAGCTGATGTGGTCATTCAAAATGACAAGCCTTCCAAAATACCAGTAGCTATAAAGGTAGGAAAAGTGACCCGCAACATTGTCTGGCAGAATATCATATTGGCAATGGCTGTTAAAGTGGTTGTTCTTGCATTGGGGGCCGGAGGTGTTGCTTCATTATGGGAAGCCGTAATAGCTGATGTTGGTGTGGCTTTGCTGGCAATTTTAAATGCTGTAAGAATACAACAAAAGAAACTTTAATGCCATTAATTTTTTTATTGATATAGATATGGGAAAGAAAGGCATAAGGGACTTATGTAGTGGCTAGGTTAGGTCAAAGGTGAGGGAAAAAAAGTGGTCTTTATTGCGCTTTTTTTATCTGCTGGAGTCTATATTTTGATATTTCAGAAAAATAAACTGGATTCAAGTAGATCATAAATAACAGCTAAGCAGTGGCAAAAAAAGATAATAGTATTAGGACGGCCTTTTTCTTGAATCTAGCCTTTACGGTGTTAGAAGTTACAGGTGGTTTGATTTCGGGCAGTATCGCAATTTGGGCAGACTCTCTCCTTGATTTTGCAGATAGCCTTTCACTGGGTGCAGGCTGGTACTTCGAAAAGAAATCCAAGAAAGGCAGTACCGATAAATATTCTTATGGATATGCCCGGTTTTCTTTATTGGGTGCAATGATAAACGCGGTGACATTATTACTCGGATCAATTTATATAGTTTATGCATCTGTTGACCGCATAATAAATCCACAGACACCTGATGCATATTGGATGCTTGGCATTTCATTTTTGGGTATAGCCTTAAATGGGATCGGTGTTTGGAAGTTGAAATCCGGTAAATCAATGAACAAACAGGTAATGATGATTCTTTTGCTGGCCAGGTAAAAAGCGCGATCAAAAGGCAATTCCAACCACTTCAATTGCTACAAACTAGCATTTTGTAAGTTGATAAGTCAGAACATTCTAAGTGTCACCATGCGTCGAAAAAAAGATGTGGGAAAGACAATTTTGACCCTAATACCTTGTCTTCATGACTTTGTATTTTATGTAAACTGAAGTTTTATTGCCTCTGCATACTTTATTATGCTAGTCAAGTAATTGATTGATATGGTGGGTTATTCGCTCAATTTGTTTAGCCTCTGTTTTTTTTGAAGTGATATCAGAAATAATTTCTTCCTGCCCTTCCTTGCTCAAGGATTTGAACGATTTCAGAACTTCCGCGTCTTCAAAACATTTGATAACATCTGACTTAGTGCTACCACTGTCATGGGAATGAAGAAATAATGTCACCGAAACGGTATCCCCACCGGTTTTACCGATTGATTTTCTGATTTCTTTGTTAATCGAAATTATTTTATCCTCGTGTTTTCTGGGAGCCAGATTCATTTCTTTCAACTCGTAATCGTCAATCATTCCCGACACTTTTAGCGAACCCCAAGTTCCTTCAATATCCGCTGTATTGGGAATCACGATATGATAGGTCCACGCACCTTTACCGGGAACATGATGCAAAATCAGCTTTTTATTTTTTAATAATTCTCTCATGTTCAGTTTTGAATAGCATTAACGAATTGATTGAGATGCTGACAAGCCTTAAAATTTTCAACTATAGTATTATAGTTTTCTTTCCGAAGGAAAAAAGTATCTGGATAATAGTTTCTGACAAAGAAACCTTTCATTTTCAAATAATCCTTTGCAGGACTATCGATATCGAAACCTTTAGGGACTTTCTGAAGACTTTCTTGCGAGACAACCCCATCAGGGAAAGCTTTAAGCAAGTTGCTGTCCTGGACAATCTTCGTCCAATCTTCGAAATTGTAATCAATTTCCTGACGGATCTTCTTCAACAGCTCAGGTACTGGCTGAAAAGCACCTGCTCCAATATAGCATTCACCAGGATTCATTACGATAAAATACCCAGCCTTACCACTTTTGCGTCCACCTTCATTAATTATAGAGTAGAGATAGGTTTTATAAGGTGATTTATCCTTTGTGAATCGTAAATCGCGATTTAATCTGGGAATACAATCTTTTCCTTGCAAATCTGACATGGCAATGGACTTATCGAAAGCTGAGATAGAGTCGATGAGATTTTGATTAAAAAGCGCGAAATCCTCCATAGTTTCATTGTAATCCGATCGGTGCTGATCGAGCCATTCTTTGTTGTTATTTCCGGCCAGGCCAGTAAGAAAATCGAAACTTGACTTTTTGAGCATATGTTTTTAATTACTGGTTAAACCTTGATAAGTGCCTGTTTTTCTGAAAATAAACAGGCAAATAAAAGAAATAAACAAATTTTGGCAACTCCTTGATTTGCTTAAAGTCACGTATTTATCAATGCCCTTTGTTGCTCACCTTCCATGCTCTCAAAAGCAATAAATTCATATTTTAACCAGAAGATTTTAGCCTTGGTGGCATGGTCGAAAAAAAGCAGAAAAAACGTAATTCATTGATACAATACTTCAAAACAACAGACCAACGTCCAAAGTGTTTTCGTCCCCAGCTGCTTTTTCTTCAACTTAGCTACCCCGGTTGATACCATCTTCAATGACTTTTCAACCGCTGATTTATAAACTATCTCACTGAGTATGTTTATAACCTAAATCGAAGATAGTTTGGAGATCGGCTACCTAACGACTAATTATTGCGTGAATTTATCACTACGTTCAGTAATGTGGGTCCACATCAATTATTTTGTTGACAAATCCCGGCCATCCATCTATAATTATTAATTCCTATTTAATACACTGATCACTAATTTCTTCACGGTATCCATCTCCTCAGGTTTGCTGGAAGCAATGAACAAGGTCAGGCTTGCCAATGCATCATTGCTGATGATAGAATGGCCTTCACTATTATGTAATAGATCATTTGACTGCAAAAAGAGAAGGAAGCAAGCGGCGGCAATCCGTTTGTTGCCGTCAACAAACCCGTGATTTTTAACGACCAGGTATAGAAGAGTAGCGGCTTTTTCTTCAAGGGTCGGATAGAAATCCTCGTCACCGAAACCTTTACTAATCTGCCCAATTGCACTTTCAAAGCTTCCGTCTTTTTCCTTTCCAAACACACCAGATTCAAAATCTGATTTCATCGATTGAATTACTTCTTTGTAATCAGTCAACTCTGGATAATATGCCTGTCTTTTATTTAAGCCTTTTTTATCCAAATTCTCATGATCATAATCATCGAGCAACTCCAATCCTTTGGCAAAATGATTGAGCCAGTCCAAATTCTGATCTGGTGCCTCTTGCTCAATTGCCCTGCTTAAATTCGAATTCAGTCTTTCAGGGTCTGGACTTCTTGTTGTTTCTGAGAAAGCCTTGCCTCATTTATAGCATAGTCTTGAGCGAGAAAGTTTTTTAATCTTTGAGTAGCCCAGATTTTAAATTGCGTGCCTTGTTTTGAATTTACCCGATACCCCAGATAAAATGAGATCGAGATTATAATGCATTCTATCTCTTTCTACTGCTCTATTGCCTTCCATTTGAACTGTTCGGAAACTCCGAACAGTTGAGTCTTAATCTAGGTCATCAGATTCGAAAATGTGTTTGATATGTTCACTGATGTTTGGTTTCCTGGATTTAAAAGCTCTACTAGCTGGCTGTTCGTCAATATGGTAGTTTCATTCTCAAATCTTATCTCAATTTGAGTCTGTTGTATTCATTTGCAAAATGATGCTTAAGATTATATGCGTTTTCAAATAGCTTCAAACATCCAACTCAAAATGGAATTTGAGTGATGGCCGAAAAACCTGCGGGTTGGGTCATTTCAGTGATTTGATAATAATCGTATAAATTGGACGAAAGCATTTTGTTATCAAGCCGTCGTTTACATCATGGAGAAAGATTACTTTCCTACTTTAGGTTAGTGAAATTGAATACATAATCCTGGCTTATTCGGTAATGACTACAATCTTTCCACTTCCATGATTACTTTCCATAAAATCATGGGCTTTCCTAATGTTCTCCAGATGAAAAACTTTTGAGATTACCGGAGCTATTTTCCGGTTTTCGATTAGAAGGATGAAATCCTGAAATTCTTTTGAACCAACCCTACTTTGTCCACTGTCATAAACGGTAAGATAAGTGCCTGAGGAAATGAAATCCATAGGGGCAAAATCAGAAATGGACCATTGCTCTGAAAGCATTCCCGTCATACATACTATTCCCCGGGGTTGTAAGCATGCCAATGAATCCTTCAATGTAGGGGTTCCTATCAACTCCAGGACTTTATTGATTTTTACCCCTGAGGATTTGACTTGATCCACTAAGTTGCCGTCATCAAGGTAGAAGTGCGTTGCTCCATTTTGAAGCATAAAGCCTTCCGCATTTGGATTTCTAGAGGTACTACAAACAGTGGTGCCGAAATTACTGGCGAGTTGTGATGCTAAAATACCGACAGAGGATGTTCCGCCTCTAATTAGTAAGGTGTCTGTCGCTTTCAATGCCAGTGAATGGAAAAGGGAACCATAAGCGGTCTGGAACATTTCAGGCAGACTTCCCAGCACATGCCATTCTAGTGTGCTTTCAAACGGCAAGACAATTCTCCTCGGGACCAATACAAATTCTGCATAACTCCCATCAAAATCCCTTCCCATACCTCCCATAAATGCGGCGACTTTTTGCCCTGGAAGAAATTGACCGGAAGGATCTTTTTCTATTTCTCCCACACATTCAATCCCCAACACTCGTGGGAACTGAACATTGGGAGAGTACCCCTTTCGGGTCATTAACTCGGAACGGTTCAGGCCAAATGCCTTGACTTTAATAAGAACCTGATCAAATAGGGGCTCAGGGATGGGGCGTTGTAGAATAATGAAATTATCTGTTCCTCCTGCTTCTTTTAAAACAACTGCGCGCATGTTGGTTTATTTTCGATTAATAACCGGGTTTTTTATACAGGTTGTCCAATTCAGGTTTGATTTCTTTATCATATACTGTTTCCATCCAATCTGATTCCTGTACATCAGTAATGGAAATTGATACAAATTCTTCAGGCTTGCCTGTTGTTCTGATGATGGCTTTTACGATTTCCTGTGTAAGATTTACTTTTTCTTCTTCAGAAATTGGGTAGGTTTTAATAGTTACGTGTGGCATGGTATAGTTTAATTTATTAAGCTCAGATCTTGCGAATAAAGCGGTTCTCAATTGATTTATTTTGTTTGGTGGAAATCAGGTCAGTTGATTTAATTTTCAGCGATCTGGTTTATTTATGGACAACGGTTTATCATCTCCGCCAAGGTAAACGGCCAACACTATCAAGTCCTGATCCGTTTTATTGACTCCTTGATGGTACGTACCAAATGATTCTGCAAAGCATTGACCGGTAGAATATTCAGTCGGTTCCATTCCTTCAATTTCCACCGTCAGGGTTCCGCTGATCACATAGGAAAACACAGGGATTTCATGGGTATGCCAACCTGTAGAACTGCCTGCAGGAAAGGTGATTTTACGCATACTTACCTGTGCATTGTCAACATTCGGAAAGTCAATTTTCTGACCGATGCTATTTCTATCTGCGGATAAAAGTTCTTCAACAAGTAGGTTATCTGAATATTGGGCATTTGCGCCAAAACTGAGTAGTAATGCCATGAATGCTAAAATTTTATTCTTCATATTAATTGAATCTTTCGGTTCGAGTTGAGGTCGAAAAACAAAATTCCTATTCCTCCAAAAATGGTTTCATACTTGCCCATACTGCTGAAAAGTTTTCATTGAAAACAACATGACCGGTATTGGGTACAATGCTTAACTGGCTGTCAGGAATCATCAAGTAAGCGGTAATGATCGTTTGAAGTGGCGCATTACCATCTTTTTCTCCGGCCATTACCAGCACAGGACATTGAATTTTATTGAATAACTCTTTGCTGAACGAGGTACTATTGTAAAAAGCAGCCATTCGGTCTCCCATTTCTTTTAACCGTTCAGGCTCTGGCATAAGGACTAATTGCTGCTCTTTAAATACGGGATCCAACCCGTAAAGCTCAGGAAGGTCCATTGAGATTTTACGTAATTCCGGGGTTTCCTCACCTGCTCCGATTGCAATGAGCTTAATGATTTTTTCAGGATAGGTGGATGCAAAACTAAACCCGCTATATGCCCCATCACTGAAACCAAGTACTATTACCTTATCCAGCTTTTCAGCATTTACGACAGCTAGGATATCGTTCGCTTTTTGAACCACAGTTGTCGGACCGTTTCCCAGCCCAGACTTTCCATGTCCCCGCGTGGATATAGCAATTACCTGGAAATTTTGGGACAGGCTGTCGATGAACTGATGCATCTCATAAATGGAACCGACGCCCCCTCCATGAAGGATAACCAAGGGAATTCCGGTCCCATAGATCTCATAATAGAGTTTGGCATCACCTACATCAACAAATTTCCCAGCTGTCTGATTTACGCCATAAGGGACTCCACCTGCCTGCATTGGATCTCCCATAAATGACTTGATACTATTTTTCTCCATTTGCTGACCTATGGACGGCAAACTAATGAGGGAGATAAGTATTCCGAATAATATTTTCATTGTTAAGATCTAAAGTTTTTGAAATCCCAAAACCGAAATAGCCTATTCATGCAACCAATTCTTAAAAAGGTTGTGTATAAATGGCATAACCAGAAAAATCATAAATCCTGATATCATCACAGCACTGATAATTCCCGTAAAAAAATACAGCGGTATTATCCCGGCCATTCCGGATACCAACCATGGTATGACAAGAGTCAATGGATATACCGCAATAAAGGTGACAGCCCATTGTTTCCATTTTTTAGTCCCTTCAAATATTCTGTACCAGAATATAGTTTCATCGTGGATTACTTCCTGTCTTTCCGTCAACCAAGAACTTTCAGAACCATTGAAAATTTCTTTTCTGGAATTAGAATGAAGCCATGCCTTTATATAAGCTTCACAGTCGAACCGAATCATAACATGGACAAAACCATAGTCGCCAACCTGCTTCAAAAAAGAGATCGCTACAAACCCTTTAAATGTTTTAATAAGATCAACGGCTTTCTGTTTCCATTTGTCAAAATCCAAATCTGCACTTTCTGCAACTTTGAAACGGACCAACAGTAAGCTTTCGCTATGATTTTGGTGAGTATTCATAAATTTAATTTTTAAGAATCCACTGCACTTCGTCATTTCTCAAGGGTTGATTATTAGATCTTTGAAATAGCCTATTGTCCCGATATCCACCCATAGTCCAATACTTCCTGATGTGGAATCACCCAATAAATCAGCTACTACAAAGGCGGCTGATTCCTGATCATTCAGGTATAAATAGGCCTTTTGGTCCCGAAATTCGATCCTGAAAGTGATCCATTCCTCCAGTCCTACATCTGCATAGGTTTCATACCTTCCCTGGAATGCCGGCGAGCGCAGTTTTTGAAACTTGTAGTCAGGATAGGCAAAGTATTGTACCGTGTGATTTCTGGCCAGTTGATTTTCGGAACGGCCGACTCTCGGTCTCAGGTAAATCGATTCAAACCGGGAATTGTCTTCACTGATACGGAATGCTAATCCTATAAATCCCTGAGCAGCCTGAAATGGTGAAGGGTTCTGGATCTTGGACAACAGTTTGACTTCCACTGAACCATTTTCCATATCCAGTTCTATTAGTTTGACATAGGTGGGTTCATCTACCGTTGCTTCCAGCTGCCCTTCATCAAATGACAATGCTTCCAGATCACGCTCGACTTTTAAAACTTCCTCACCATTCAATTTTTCCACTGAGGCTTTGACATTTGAGAGTTCAAATTCCTTCCCCTCGAACTCGATGGTTTGGGCCTGGACTCCATAGATCATGGAGAACAGGCCTAATAGGGTCAGTTTCATTTTATTCATTCCAAGGAGATTAACTTATACGATCAGAATAATTTCTCATTGGGAGGTGTTGTACCTGCCAACCGCAGATAGACTGTAGTTTGTCCTCTGTGGTGAGTTTGGTGTTCAAAGCATTTGGCAATTGCCGCCCCTTTGCTCATTTCAAATTGACCGAACAATTGGGTCATTTCATCCAGTTGGGAAGGAGTAAGGGTTTTGATACTGCTGATCACAAAGTCATAACCGGCAGTTACTTGTTTGATGACACTTTCCTTGGATTGATCTTCGGATTTTTCGCTCGCTCCCATATTTACGGGACTTTCCACCCCAGTGGCGGCAGAAACAAACCCATAATTCGCATCAGTCAGGTGTAGCATTTGCTGGGCAAAAGTCCGCATCTCAGGCGTTGGCTTTAGCTTATATTGATCCGCCGGCATGGCCTCAAGAAATTCCAGGGTATATGCTCTGGCACGTTCCCAGTCTTTGACCAGGTTATCAACGGGTGTTTGGGCATGTGCAAAAATGCTGATGCCAAAAAGCAGGCAAAGGGTAGCTAGCGTTTTCATAAGTTTTTTGGTTTGCTTGAAAA
This sequence comes from Algoriphagus sp., assembly GCF_039969895.1. Taxonomy (GTDB): domain Bacteria; phylum Bacteroidota; class Bacteroidia; order Cytophagales; family Cyclobacteriaceae; genus Algoriphagus. The sequence continues at coordinate 222,954 of NZ_JBDVMZ010000006.1, read as the reverse complement.
TAATGACACAAATATCCCGCTTGATCCCTGGACCAACCCTTAATCTACCTTAAGAAATGAAATTACTTTGACATCAGATCCCTTCTGACTTTACTTAAAAACTCAGGGGTTATTCCTAAATAGGAAGCGATTTGTGTATTGGGGAGACGATTGGATAGGTGGGGATATTGCTCCAAAAAGCTTAGATAACGCTGTTCAGCTGTAGAACTGAAATTCTGTAAAACGCGGTTTTGAAGTTCAATGTATTTTAACTCCACTAAAACTTTGAAAATCCTGTCCAGCTTGGGAATATTCGTATACAAAAAATATAAATCTTTCTGTTTGACCTGTAATATCCGACTGGACTCCAGAGCTTCAATATTCAATAGGCTCGGCTTATTGGTATGAAAGCTTCCGATATCCGCAATCCAGTTATTTTCTGCAGCAAATTGGATATTATGGTCAAACCCTTTGTCATCGATTCCATACATGCGAAAGCAGCCTTTTTCGACAAAAGTATAAAACCCGCAAACTTCTCCCTCAGTAAGGATTTCTTCTCTTTTTTTCACCTCTCTGGAGAAAAACCGTTCTTGGATAAGGCTTTTTTCAAGAGAGTTTAAGGGAATAAAACTTTCGAGGTGTCTGATAAGTGGCTCGCAGAAATCTTCCATGAACCGCAATTTAGCAGGATCTTCTTTTAATCAATCAACTAAACAACAAGATTGCACGCTAACAGACTCATTGGCATATACATAAATCGAGCATTCTTTCTTTTAAATTCCCCGAACTTCATTGTAGAATTTCCCCTGTTTTTTACAACGCTAATCTCTCTTTATTGGAGGGCTAAGGTGAATCGTAGAAGATAAGTTTGATTAACCAAAAAAGAAGGGGTAGACTAAATCCACCCCTCAGTATTAGGTTGGGTTAGAGAAATCAATAATTCCTATTTAATACACTGATCACTAATTTCTTCACGGTATCCATCTCCTCAGGTTTGCTGGAAGCAATGAACAAGGTCAGGCTTGCCAATGCATCATTGCTGATGATGGAATGGCCTTCACTATTATGTAATAGATTATTTGACTGCAAAAAGAGAAGGAAGCAAGCTGCTGCTATCCGTTTATTACCATCGACGAACCCGTGATTTTTGACGATCAGATATAGAAGAGTAGCTGCTTTTTCTTCCAAGGTTGGGTAGAAATCCTCTTCACAAAAACCTTTACTTATCTGCGCAATTGCACTTTCAAAACTGCCGTCTTTTTCCTTTCCAAATACACCGGATTCAAAGTCTGATTTCATTGATTGAATTACTTCTTTGTAATCGGCCAACTCTGGATAATGTGTCTGTCTTTTTGTTAACCCTTTTTTATCAAGGTTCTCATGATCATAATCATCGAGCAACTCAAGACCTTTGGCAAATTGATTAAGCCAATCCATGTTTTGATCCAAGGCCTTTTGCTCAATTGCCCGGCTTAGGATTCGGATGCCGTCTTTCAAGGTCTGGACTTCTTGTTGCTTCTGAGAAAGTCTCTGTTCATTAATTGCATAGCCCTGAACAAGGAAATCTTTCAATCTTTGAGTGGCCCAGATTCTAAATTGGGTACCTTGTTTAGAATTCACCCGATACCCCACAGATAGTATGAGGTCGAGGTTAAAGTATTCCATTTCACGATGAATCCTCCTTTTTCCTTCGGTTTGAACTGTTGCATTTTTTGCAACGGTTGATTCTCTTTCAAGCTCACCTTCATTGTATATATTTCTTATATGCCTAGATATAACTGATTTATCACGATTATAAAGTTCTGCGATTTGTTGGAGCGAAAGCCAAAATGTTTCACCTTCAAACTTTACTTCTATCTGGGTTTGACCATTGGGGCCTTGGTATATTTCGATTTTATTTTCCATGGGTTATTTTTCAATTTAAGTTTCATTTGTGAGTTTCTGGCTCTTTATTAAAAAAGAGGCAGTCTGGATTCATTGTAGCTTTTCCCTTAGTGCCTTCATGTCAAAACTTATCTTCGTATCCAGGATTTTGGCATAATGCTGCGTCTGCTTAAGGGATTTGTGTCCAAGCATTTTTGATACGGTTTCAATAGGTACTCCATTGGCCAGAGTAATGGTTGTCGCAAAGGTGTGCCGGGCAATATGGAAGGTGAGTGGTTTATTGATCTCACATACATCCGCAATCTCTTTCAGATATGAATTCATCTTTTGGTTACTCAATACAGGAAGTAAATGGGTGCCATCCTGGCATTGCGGATGGTTTTGGTACTTTTCTATCAACTGTAATGCTTTTGGCAATAAGGGCAAACGGGTAGGGGAATCTGTTTTTTGCCTTTGAGTATAGATCCATTGCTCTCCGTCAATACCTGTTGCTATTTGATTTTTTCTAAGGTTTTTCACATCAATGTAGGCAAGGCCAGTATAGCAACTGAATAGAAAAATATCCCTGACATGGTTTAGCCGTTCAGTTGCGAATTGTTTTTCTGATATCTTTTGGATTTCAATCCATGATAAAAAGTCCCTATTGACTTCTTTTTTGACCATCTTGAACTGAACAAATGGATTTCTGATCAACCATCCGTTTTTTATGCAGATCAGTACAATCTTTTTGAAATTGGATAAATACTTTACTGTGGTATTGTGACTGCAGTTCTGTACAGACCTTAGCCAAAAGGAATATCCTGAAATAAATTCATAATCCAGAAGTTGGATATCCATGTCATCTGAACCATATTTCCATTGGATAAAAGAGCGGGTATGATCCAATGAGGTTCTGTATCGCTGCAGGGTACCGGGGGCAAATTCTTTTCCCAGCAAGGCTTCCACCTGTTCATTGTGCTCCCTATAAATCTCCAGGATCATCTTTTTTTTCTCACCGACTCCAAGAAGGACATTCTTTAAAGCTTCTGCCGTGACTTCTCTGTCCGATTCAATCAGTTGTTTTTTTGCCTGTAGCGCTTTGTAGGAAAGAGTATCCAGAAATGCGTTTAATGTCCTGCTGTCTTCTTTGTTTCCTTCGGCTCTTCCGGCCGAAGAATTCCACCTTGAAGGGTTCCAAAGTCTCTTGGTAGAAATTTCTTTAGAAATCCCATCGACGGTGATTCTGAGGTATACATACCTCTCTTTTTTTGTGGATTTTTTGGACTGTTTCAAAAAGAAGAGCAATCCGAAGCTTTTTTCTAACATGATTTGATTAGTTAGGTTGAATAAAATTCGGAATACAAGCTCTAAATCACAAGATGTTCAGTTATTGAACATGTTGATAATCAAAATAATATAAGACTCCCAGTGCGTCTTTTTTTTTCAGGTAGAGGACTACACGAATGACGCACTGGAATTACAGGCAATTGTGAAAATTTTACGGGTTTTTGACCATAAAAAAAGCCTGTAAAGAATTTCTTTACAGGCTTTTTTTTAATCTGATGAGTTGAATGAAGTGAAAAACTGATCTTTAATATGCTGATTATCAGTGTTTTATACTTTTATTCTTTCTTAAAGTGACTTTTAAGTCTTTTTTCAAGAAGCTTGTTGACTTTTTCAACAAGGTACTCAGCAGAGGAAGAGGGATTCGAACCCCCGGTACCTCTCGGTACAACGGTTTTCAAGACCGCCGCATTCGACCGCTCTGCCATTCCTCTAGGTCGTTATCAGGTTTTGTCCCCGATTAGGTTTGCAAAAGTAGGATAAAAGTAAACTTTTGCAAAGCTATGTTTTCCTTTTTCTTCTAAAGAGCTGATTATTTTGAGATTAATTTTTTCAAAACTTGAATTTTATAAACTCCATCCCTGCATTTTCTAATCAAGTTGCTATCGAAGGGTTCAACTAGAAACAAAGATTTACTCTAGGAGAATATTTTTCTCCTCCTGTATCAGCTCCTCAATTTCCGCATTATTTTTCCGCTTTTTGTTTTCCTCCACCAAATCCAAACTCACATTTACCTCAAAGCACACGATGACAATGATGGAGGTGATTAGCAGCCAAAGCATCAGTGCAATCAGTGTCCCAATCGAGCCATAAAGTTTATTGTAGCTGGCAAAATTATTCAGGTAAAAAGAGAAGCCATAAAAACCAAAGGTGATCAATAGCCCCGCTAGTTTCGCCCCAGTAGAAAAGAAATTCCATTTGTCGTGCACGGCTGGCGCAAATCTAAAAATAAACGCAGTGGTGATAAAAAACATCAGCAATAAGATGAGAAATTTCAAACTGGAGAATAAGAAAATCATAAACCCAGAATTGAATACTTGCATCTCATCTAGCCTTCGGATGAGCACGCCACCCACAATCATCACTATGCTTGCTGCAATCACTGTAAAAGCCAATACCATCACAATACTCACTGCTATCCCTCTGCTCATCAGAAAGCCTCGATTGTCTTTGGTTTGATAAACTGAGTTAAAAGAATTCATCATGGACATGACACCCTGAGTAGAGGCAAATAATGCGAAGAAAAAACCTAGCGAAAGCATGCTCTGCCTGGGCTTGGAGACAATATCCATAATGGTGTTTTCCGATTGATTATATACCTCCAGAGGCATGATCTCCTGAATGAAGGTGAGGATGTTTTGGGTAGTGATGTAGGGAAAAATATCCTGTAAGTATGGAATAAGATTCAATAGGAATAGAATAAGAGGAAAAAGCGCAATGGTGAAGCTGAACGCCATTGACCCCGCACGCTCGATGATATCGTCTTTTTTGAGTTGAATCAGAAAAATCCTACCTACATCATAGAGATTCTTATCAGGATCACCGAAGTGAACTTTCTTCAGCTTACGAGCTTGCCAAAGCAGCTTGACTTCTAACCTGAGAATTTTTGTTTTGATCACTTTATCCTACTTATTCAAAATACGGTTTCAATAAAGCTAATAAATTCTGTGGAGGTCTGGTCGGGAGATGACTGCCTTTTTTGAGGAAAGTAAGTGTAGTCCAGCCTTCTGTGATTAGTTCTTCTGCCTCATTATATACTTCATATTCAAAGCGAATCTTCGCTCCAGGAAGAGTTGGGATGCTGGTCTTGATAGTGAGCAATTCGTCATACTTGCCTGGGCGTAGGTATCTGAAATGACTCTCCAGCACCGGCATCATCACACCTTCATCCTCCATTTCCTTGTACGAAAAACCAATACTTCGCATCGCTTCCACTCGGGCTACTTCGAAATACATAGCATAGTTGCCGTAATAGACATAACTCATCTGATCCGTTTCAGCGTATCGTACTCGAATTTGGGTTTTGGCGATGTACATTTCTAAAATATTTTTGCTTTGTTCAACGCTGCATGTAAGCGTCGTGCATTGGCATTATGTTCGGACAGAGAGCTGGCAAAAGCATGATAGCCGGAAAAATCAGCTTTGGCACACATATATAAGTAGTCGTTATTGTCAGGGTTTAATACAGCATCTAGTGACTTGATGTCTGGAAGGTTGATTGGGCCGGGAGGCAAGCCAATGTTCTTATAGGTGTTGTATGGACTGTCGATTTCTTTGTGGACGTTCAAGACACGCTTTAATTCAAAATCGCCTGAGGCAAAAACCAGCGTAGGATCCGCCTGCAAAGGCATGCCTATCCTCAGGCGATTGAGGTATAATCCGGCGATGATCGGTCGCTCATCAGCTTTTTGCTGACTTTCTGCCTGCACTATACTAGCCAATGTGCTGACTTCTTTTTGATTCAAACCTATTGCGCTGGCTTTTTGCTTTCTTTCGTCTGTCCAGAAGCTTGTGTATTCTCTATACATTCTATCGAAAAGTGCCTCTGCGCTGCTGTCCCACCATAGTTCGTAGGTGTTAGGGACGAACATGCTCATGATGGTTTCTTCGTCAAAATCAAATTTGCGGATATAGACAGAGTCTTGCACCAAAGCCAAAAACTGGTCAGGTGTAATCTCCATATTTGCCGTGATCTTTTCTGCCAAATCCTCCTTCGTTCTCACGTTATTGAATGTCACCCGTATCGGCGTTTGGTTGCCGGAGCGTAACAATCTGATCAATTGAAGATTGGTCATTTTGGGTGTGATGGTGTAGAGTCCCGATTTCACATTGTCTTGGTATCCCAAAAGCCTGGATAGGAAACTGAAGCTAACCAAGTCATTCACCACCCTGTCGTCATAGAGTCGATCTGCTACGGTCTTATAGGTATCATTGCTTCGTATTTTTAGCATGTATTTCTGGTCTGAGTCGATCAGCGCATTGGGGCTGAAAAAGATCTGGTAGAAATAGAAACTCAGGGATATAGCCGTTACAGAGAAGGCTATAACTAGGACGAGATAGATGTTTTTTCTTTTTTCGCTTTGCATACTGGTGCCAAAAATAGGGAAAAATCTAAGGAGGAGTTTGTGCTTGCATCAAGGTAATTCTACCTTTCTTGGCAAAACGGTAATTCATGAACCTAATACTTGTCACCTGCGCTCTGATTTTCTCTGGGGAAAAAGTGCTTTGTGCTCAGCGATCTGAGAAAATGAACTTGCCTGGCTTTTGGGAGTTTCCGGGTGGAAAAATAGAAGAAGGAGAAACTGCAGAATCCTGTCTGATTCGAGAAATTGAGGAGGAATTGGCGATTTCTATTACTTTGGTAAGTTCTTTGCAACCAAATGAACACGCCTATTCTGACGAAAAAGTGGTTCGACTGCTTCCTTTCGTTTGCTCTTGGAAGAGCGGTGAGCTCATCTTGCGAGAGCATCAGGAGGTGAGGTTTCTGCCTAAGGAGAGGCTGAAATCTCTGAATTGGGCTCCAGCTGATATCCCTATTGTAGATGAGCTTTTAGCGAATTGGGATCAGGTGCAAAAACAACTAGTAGATTACAAAAAGAGATAGAAAATATGCCAGCCGAATTGATCCGATTATATGAAGAAAACCCCGATCCAGACAAAATCAGGCAGATCGTGACCACCCTCCGCGACGGGGGAGTTGTGATATATCCCACTGATACCGTCTATGGAATGGGCTGCGATATTATGAATTTGCGTGCGGTTGAGCGCATTTGCAAAATCAAGGGAATCAATCCCAAAAAGCATAACTTTTCCATTATCTGTGCCGATCTGAGTAATATTTCACATTTCACTAAGATGATTAGTAAACCGGTTTTCAAGATGATGAAAAAGGGGTTGCCAGGTCCATTCACCTTTATATTGGAAGCAAGTAATCAAGTGCCTAAAATACTCCATAGCAAAAAGAAAACGATAGGAATCAGGGTACCGGACCATAATGTGCCGTGTATGCTTGTGGAGGAATTGGGGCGTCCGATCCTCACTACCTCCATCAACGATGAGGACGAAGTGATTGAATACAGCACGGATCCAGAATTGATTTTTGAGAAATATCAGCATCTGGTGGATATAGTCATCGATGGCGGATATGGTCAAAACATAGGATCTACCGTTCTCGATTGCACAGGATATGAAGTGGAAGTGATCAGGGAGGGTTTAGGCAAACTGGAGGAGTTGGAGTAAAGATGAAAAAGAGCATCGCAGTTGATCTGCATTATTTCCCGAATCTTGAGTTTTTTGTAGCTATCGCAGGTGCAGATGAATTGGTTTTTTTTCCAGAAGAAAAGTATCAGAGACAGTCATTTTTCAATCGAACCCAAATTCGATTAGCAAATTCAGTTGGTACGCTGAGTGTGCCGATTAAAGGACGCAGGCCACGAATTGCTCAAGATAAAATTCAGATTGATTACGATCAAAACTGGATGAATATTCACCTCCGTAGTATTCAGAGCGCCTACGGCAAGGCGCCGTTTTACGAGTATTATTTCCCATATTTTGAAAAGATTTTTCTGCAACACCATGAGAATTTGTGGAGGTTAAACTGGGAAATGCTGACAATCTGTCTCAAGCTTCTTGGGTTTTCTGTCAAGATGGGTATTCATAAATCTTTCCAAGAACAGTCCTGGACGGCGGATATAAGAGGGGAATTGAAGCCCTCAGCGCCCTTTTCGGAGCGTCCATACTATTTGCCGGAGCCCTATTTCCAACTTTTTGGCTTAGACTTTGATCCTAACCTCAGCATTCTGGATTTGTTGTTTTGCGAAGGACCCGCTGCTCAGAGCATCCTCTTAAAGTCTGCAAAAAACTATGAACAATCCGCAAAAGGATTGTGTTTTCAAAACAAATTCGGTAACATACGTACAGATATATTAAACAATCAGATAGGAATTTAATGGAAGCAAAATTTTCGAACAGAGTCAAAGAGGTGATCTCTCTTAGCCGCGAAGAAGCACTTCGCCTGGGACACGATTACATTGGCACAGAGCACCTCTTGCTAGGGATGATTCGCGAGGGAGAAGGTGTTGCTGTTTCCATTCTTAAGAAATTGGGAGTGCCGATGGATGAGTTGCGGACTGCAATAGAGCGTGCTGTAAAAGGCACCGCAAATCACAATGTAAAAAATATGGCAAATATCCCTCTGACTAGACAGTCGGAGAAGGTGTTGAAAATCACATATTTAGAGGCTAAAATTTTCAAAAGTCAACTCATAGGTACGGAGCATTTACTGCTTTCAATCCTAAGAGACGAAGACAATATAGCCACTCAAATACTTAACAAATTTGAAATCAGCTACGATTCTATCAAGGAAATGCTAGAAATGTCTTCGGACATGCCACCTCGCTCCAAAGCTGAGGCGGAAGATGGAGATGACGATGGATCCAAATTATTTGGCTCGACAGGAAGCGGTTCCGGTGCAGCAAAACCTGGTGCAGAAAAATCCAGAACTCCAGTGTTGGATAATTTTGGAAGAGACCTCACCAAAATGGCTGAGGACGACAAGCTTGACCCAATCATCGGTCGTGAGAAGGAAATCGAGCGAGTAGCACAGATTCTTTCTAGAAGAAAGAAAAACAATCCGATTCTAATAGGTGAGCCTGGTGTAGGTAAGACTGCCATCGCTGAAGGTCTTGCACTTAGAATCATTCAGAAGAAAGTTTCTCGTGTGCTTTTCAATAAGCGAGTGGTGACTCTTGACCTTGCCTCTTTGGTAGCAGGCACGAAATATAGAGGTCAGTTTGAAGAGCGAATGAAAGCCGTGATGAACGAACTTGAAAAGTCTCCAAACGTTATCCTTTTCATCGATGAGTTGCACACGATCGTAGGTGCAGGTGGAGCTTCAGGTTCACTGGACGCATCCAACATGTTCAAACCTGCTTTGGCACGTGGCGAGATTCAATGTATCGGAGCTACTACGCTGGATGAGTATCGTCAGTACATCGAGAAGGATGGAGCTTTGGCCAGAAGATTTCAGATGGTAATGGTGGATGCTACTTCTCCGGAAGAGACTATCCAGATTCTAAACAATATCAAGGATAAATACGAAGATCATCACAATGTCAATTATACCGAAGAGGCGATAGTTGCTTGTGTGAAACTTTCCGATCGGTACATTTCCGATAGATTTCTTCCGGATAAAGCAATAGATATTTTGGATGAAGCTGGAGCTAGAGTCCATATTAATAATATCCATGTGCCTGAAGATATTTTGAAGCTAGAAGCTGAAGTAGAGGATATCAAAACTGAGAAGAACCGTGTGGTGAAATCTCAAAAATATGAAGAAGCTGCTCAGCTGAGAGATAAAGAGAAGAAGTTGTTGGAGCAATTGGAATCCGCCAAAATCAGATGGGAGGAAGAAAGTAAGTCCAAGAGATTCACCGTGGAAGAGGATAATGTGGCAGAGGTAATCGCCATGATGACTGGAATTCCTGCTAAGAGAATTGCTCAAAAAGAAGGAGTTAAACTCTTGAGTATGAACGGAGATCTTTCAAATAAGGTAATTGGGCAGGATGAAGCTATTAAGAAGTTGACCAAAGCTATTCAGAGAACTAGAGTAGGTTTGAAAGACCCTAAAAAGCCTATAGGTTCATTTATTTTCCTTGGTCCTACGGGTGTTGGTAAAACTGAATTAGCCAAGATGTTGGCAACTTATCTATTCGATAAGGACGATTCGCTTATCAGAATAGACATGTCTGAGTACATGGAAAAGTTCTCTGTGTCCAGGCTGGTGGGAGCACCTCCAGGCTATGTAGGTTACGAAGAGGGGGGACAGCTGACTGAGAAAGTCAGAAGAAAGCCCTACTCTGTAGTGCTATTGGATGAAATAGAAAAAGCTCACCCGGATGTGTTCAATATTCTTCTTCAGGTTCTTGACGATGGGATTTTGACAGATGGATTAGGTAGAAAAGTAGATTTCAGAAACACCATTATCATCATGACATCTAATATCGGAGTTCGTGATTTGAAGGATTTTGGAGCAGGAATCGGTTTTGCCAGTCAAGCCAAAACGGACAATATGGATGAGGTGATGAAGTCCACCATTCAATCTGCTTTGAAAAAGGCTTTCAGCCCCGAATTCTTAAATAGATTGGATGATGTGGTGGTATTTAACTCACTGAGCAAAGAGCATATCTTCAAGATTATTGATATCAGTTTGGGGAAATTGTTTTCAAGAATCACAGATCTTGGATACAAGATAGAGTTGACTGAAAAGGCGAAGGAATTCCTAGCTGAGAAAGGATATGATCAACAGTATGGCGCCAGACCACTGAATAGAGCTATCCAGAAATATCTGGAAGACGCGATTGCCGAAGAAATCCTGAAAGGGGATCTATCTGAAGGAGATGTCATCACTGCTGACTATTCAGGCGAGGGGACTGAGCTTTCCATTGCTGTGAAAAAGAAGGAAAAAGCTGACTAAAAGTTTCGCTGTTGTGAATAGATTGGAAGCCCTGGACATGTAGTTCGGGGCTTTTTTGTTTTAGCAGCAGGACAAACTGAGCTTATCGCAAAGAAATCCTAAAGTGGTAGATGTGATGCTTGCTCACGGTTATCCTGCTTCTTCAGTAGCAGGACTATGTTATGTGGCAAGATAGTCTGGGTTTCACGTGACTATTTGAATGATTCTTTTACCTGTGATTTTTAAAGTTTTTTGTCAACTGCGCGAAGTGGTGGCTTTCCCTTAAGCGTGGTCTGCGTCCCTTGACCGCGGTCTGTGTCTTTTACTGTAGTCTGCGTCCATTGACCGTCGTCTGAGTCCTTTAACCGTGGTCTGTGTCCTCACAGACCACTCATAGCCGTTGCCTGTCTCTACTCAGACTACTCATAGCCGTTGTCTGTCTTTACCCAGACCACTCATAGTCTGTCTCCACACTGACCAGTTTTAAAAAAATGTAATTATTTTTCACTTCTGTCAAGGACTGCAAGTCCGACGTAACTTAGCCCAGTTCGCTAGGGCTGGGTGTAAAAGCAATGAAACTGAAACCTGAGCTCTGAAGGAGCGAAATAGGTTTTTCTACTATTTTCTTAGAACATAGATTCTTGGTTGTTTTACGTCTGATTTTTAAAGTTTATTTTCAACTCTGTGATTTTTTCCTGCCCTCTGCGATTAATTGTTTGAAAGAGTTTTATAACCAACCAGCAAAACCTTGTCTAGAGAAAATGAAACCTTCCTTTCCAGTATAGAATCCAACAAAGGGATCATCTACAAAGTGGCAAATTCCTATTGCAAGGATGCTGATGATAGAGAAGATCTAATACAGGAGATCATTCTCCAACTTTGGAAGGCCTTTCCGGCCTTCAAACCGGAATTCAAACTGAGCACATGGATGTATAGAATCGCCTTGAATGTAGCTATCTCAGCCTATAGAAAAGCAAGTAAACGTAGGCAGATTCATCAACCCCTATCAGACACAACCCTTTATTTGGTGGAGGATAAAAGCGAATCAAATGAAAAAAGGGATGTTTTACAGTCTTTAATCAAAGAACTTAAGGAAGTCGATCGAGCTCTAATTTTACTTTACTTAGATGGTTATTTGTACCCTGAAATTGGTCAAGTACTAGGCTTATCAGAAAGCAATGTGGCTACTAAGCTCTCCCGCATCAAACAACAATTGAAAAAGAAATTCACAGCTAAATAAGAGAAATCATGCAAGACATCGAACTACAACAAATTTGGAAGTTATATGATGAGAAGCTACAGGAACAACTGATTTTCAACCGAAAAAATGCTGCCGAAATCACCAAGCTGAAGGTGAAAAGTGAGTTGGCTTCTTTGCGTCCAATCAAAATTTTTACTGTGATGGCGGGAATACTTTGGGTGTTTTTTTTAGATCTGTTGTTGATTAACATCTTTCCAGGAGGAAGTATGTTCCTGCTAATTTCTATTGGCTTCATCGCCTTGGTAAACAATATTGCCGTGGGCATTTATATTTATCAACTTGTTTTGATTTCGGTAATCAATATCAGTTCTCCTGTAGTAAAGACACAGAAGTATTTAGCTTCTTTGGTGAATTCCACGCTCTGGGTTACGAAAATCCTGATGCTGCAATTGCCATTTTGGACCACATTTTTTCTAAGCTCATCTTGGCTAGGGACGGGTAATCCAATCTTCTGGGTAATTCAGGGAGTCATAACCTTGTCATTTGCAGGACTTGCTATCTGGCTTTTTATCAATATTCGATATGAAAACAGAGACAAACGCTGGTTTAAATTTCTATTCGGTAATTACGAATGGACGCCAATTATGAAAGCGAAAGAAATGCTTGTACAGATTGAAGAATATGAGCAGGAATAATGAATCGATCATTACATGTTGGCTCTTACTTAACTGAATTCCTGAATTAAGATGTGCGGATGATAATCACAATGTCAGGATAAAAAACAACAACCCCACTCCCAAGATCAAAATCATCTTCTTTGCCTTTTCCTTTATTTCCGGGTTTAGTTTTCGCCTACGAATGACCAAAACAGCCAAACTCAAACCCACCAGTTGCAGTCCTAGGCCAACCCCATTTAGCGGCCCCATAGGAGCTTCAACGACTTGAAAATAAGTGTTCAAAAGCGAAAGCACAGCTAAGACTATACCCGTAATCCCGAATAAAAAGGAACGCTGAAGGAGTGTGTTTTCTGAATGTTCAGTCCATTTCATATTTTCTCAATATATAAGTTGAGCGCAAGATACGACACTTAAGTACTTCATCGGGCACCGGACATCGGCCAACTATTTTGCTTTCACTTCACTTTTACCTTTTTCAATCGGGAATCAAAATACACCGCTAGTTCCTCCCCACTCTTCGCATTCAGCGTCATATCTTTAGTGAGTCCGCCTTTTCTTCCCACCAATACCCCATATCTCATGTCTGCATAGCCTTCCATTGCATGTGCATCGGGGTTGATAGAAAGCATCACCCCTTGTTCCATGGCATAGCGAACGTATCTCCAGTCCAAGTCAAGGCGCCAGGGATTTGCGTTGATTTCTATTACGACATTGTGTTGAGCACAGGCATCGATGATCGCTTTGTGATCAATAGGGTAGCCTTGTCGGCGCAGCAGCAATCTACCCGTTGGGTGACCGAGAATTGTCGTGTAGGGGTTCTCAATCGCTGTGATTAGTCTAGAAGTCGCTCGCTTGATATCCATATTCAATATGGAGTGAACGGAGGCTACTATAAAGTCAAAACTTGCCAACACTTCGTCCGAGTAATCCAGTTTTCCATCGGATAGAATATCACTTTCTATGCTTTTGAAAATTCGGAATGGAGCAAGCTCTTTATTTAGCAAATCGATTTCCTGATGTTGTTTTAAGATTTGATCTTCTGTCAGACCTCCCGCATAAAAAGCTGTCTTGCTGTGATCCGAAATGCCCAAGTACTCATACCCAAGCTCTTTGCAATACTCCGCCATTTGGCGTAGCGTATGCTTGCCGTCGCTGTAGGTGGAGTGATTGTGAAGGATTCCCTTGAGATCTTTGTCTGTCAGTAATTCAGGAATTTTATTCTCCTTCGCCAGTTCGACTTCTCCATAGCCTTCCCGCATTTCCACAGGGATGATTTGTAGCTTATTGATGCTGAAAAATTCATTTTCGCTGGAATAATCCTTCTTCTGAAGCTTTTGGGCTATGGTTTCTTTGTCATCTACAAGAGATTCTAAGTGAAGTGGCGAAGCAATCAAGGAGAGTTTTTTCCAAAGGAAATCGGCCTTAGCGCAAAAGTGAATACTTACACGCAAATCGATTTCTTTCAATTTTCCTCTCAGCGTTCTCGGTCCAGATTCAAGCAAAATCCACTCAATAGTTTCCATCGCTTTGATGTTGGCTTTGATTCCAGCCATTTCATCCGAACCAATCAAAAATTCAGCTTCAGTGATGATTTCCATGTTTCTGGAAAAGTCGCCTACCACTGCTAACTCTGCTTGCGGAGCTAAAACATGCAGGGTTTTTTCCAGCTGTCCGATTATTTCTTCAATATCAGCATAGAGCCACTTACCAGCATTGGATGCGACAAACTCCAAGTTTTGAATGATGGTATCCTGAGTTTTCTCCCCGAAACCTTTGATTTTGGCCACCTTTCCCGCCTGACAGGCTTCCATCAATTCATGGGTAGAGGTGATTCCAAGCTGCTCCCAAAGGGTTTTGACCTTCTTTGGTCCCAATCCCTTGATCTGTAGGATCTCCAAAATGCCCTCAGGAGTTTTGGCTAACAATTCTTCCAGAAATGGGAAGGTATCTGTTTCTTTAAGCTGTTGAATAGCTTCCACCATGCTTTTTCCAACACCTTGGATACTTGCAAGCTCTGACTCGCTCAGCACCATGATGTCCTGATCTCCACGCTCCAAGGAAATGAGCGCACTTTGATAACTGCGAATTTTGAAAGGATTTTCGTCGTGAAGTTCCATCAGCTGAATGCTCAGCTTTATTTTTTTCAGTAGCGTCTTATGATCCAAAATTTTTGGGATTGAGTGGAAGTATTGAGACAAATGTCTTGAAATAATGTTTCAATTTAGGTTGCTGTGGCTTAACTTAAAATTCAAAATCAAGTTTTCATTCTATTGAAATCGCAAGAGACTGAGATTCATGAGCGTAAACTAGGGTTTGAACAGTACCTGTGTATTTACGTTATTCTAACCACTAGCTTTTCACCTATCAAGCAATTAACGTATGAACTATTGGATGGTCAAATCTGAGCCTGGATCATATTCTTGGGAAGATTTTGTCGCAAAGAATGAAGATGTTTGGGATGGGGTACGGAATTTTCAGGCAAGAAATTACCTCAGGGAAATGCGGCTGGGAGATCCCGTGTTTTTCTATCATAGTGGAAAGGAAAAGGCTATAGTCGGTATCGCTGAGGTGAGTCAAGAACAATTCCCCGACCCAAAGGACGATGCTTGGATCGCGGTGAAGTTGACGGCGAAAAGACAATTAAAAACCCCCGTCACCTTGGCAGATATCAAAGCAGAAGATAGGCTTTCTGAGTTGCCTATGCTGAAGCAATCTCGGTTGTCCGTACTTCCCCTGAGAAAGGAAGAATTTGACTTACTGTTGAAAATGGGATCCTGATGAGCTATTTTCCTCTTGAATTGGGTCAAAAAATGGTGATAATCAATCGAATAAATTGCGGTGAGCATTTGGAATTTGACAGTGCACTGAGCTGCCCTAAGAAATAAATAATAAACTAATGAAAAATAGTATTTTAATCTTTTTCCTTTTACTCCTAGGTCATCAAATCTCAGCGCAGGTCAGATTTGTAGAACGCTTTGAGATAGCCTCTGAGATGAATGATCCCTTGTTTGAAATGATTGAATCAGAAGTGGGCTTAGTTTCATTTCGGACTTTACCAGAGAAAGGATTTAATCTTCGACGAGTTTTTCAATATTTTATAACTGACTCTACTCTTACTTCTGAGGATGGGGTGATTGAGTTTCCCGTGAAGGAAGGATACGATGTGCTGGGTTATGACACGGATAAGGATCAACTCTACATACTATTTTCAAAAGGTTATCTGACCAACTCAGCGAAGTATTTACTTCAAATAAATTTGAGTACGAAGCAGGGGTTGGAATATTCAGTAGAGAATATTCTGGATATGGAGCTGGTGGAGTTTTTGGTTCAGGATCAAAAGGCCATGTTTATGGGATCCTCTGAAAGCAGGCCGGTTCTTCAGATTCATGATTTGGTCACGAAGAGTGTTCATACCTTGCAGGGCATCTACGGGAATGACACCCAAATTTTGCAGATTCGAAAGATGGCTGAGACCAAAACCCTCCAGGTGGTATTCAGTAGGAAGGGAGCCTATAGAGATCGTGATATTTTCATCAATACCTACGACATGGCTGGGAATCTAGTTCAAGAAGTGAAAATAGATCGTTTTTCAGAACCTGGTCAGGAGATTTTGGACGGAGTGTTGATTTCTACGGGGAACTACCAACAAGCGATGATTGGGGCTTTTGGACTGGAGCGAAGAAATGCCTACCAGGGCATGTACATCATGGATTTGAATGAGTACGGGGAGTATGATTTCAAATTGTACACGCTGGAAGATTTTCCTAATTTTTATAATTACTTGAACGAGAAAACCAAAGCAAAACGGGACAATGGCGTCCAAAAGGACTTGGATAAGAATAAAACACCACTCATCAATAGTCTCTATTCTATTCGGGATGTCCGGCAAACACCCTATGCCTACTATGTGTATTTTGACCAATATACGGTAAGCAATAGCCGCTCAAGGTATCAAAATGGTATGTATTCTTCTGGAGGAGCCTATCGCTATGATCGCTGGAGTAGATTGGGGACCACAGTCTTGAATGATCCGTATCTTATCAACTCCACTATCCCGGGTACCAATCAAACCATGTATCAATCGATCCCAGAGTATCGATATGTTTCTGCGCATTTTGCCAAAATCGCCAAAGCCGGTCAAGTGATCTGGGATAACGCGGTTTCCTATAATGAGATGGTGACTAGTTACCCCGAGGCGTTTGGAGAAGTGGCCGTGGTCGGAGAGGATTTTTACCACATGTTCGTAGAAGACCAGATTATTAAGCTGAGTTTTTTCCGAAATGGAGAGAAAATATTTGAGAATCAGGAGTTTGAGCTAGGCTTGGTCAATGAAGAGGAGCGAATACGTGATTCAAACGTAGAGAGCTTCCGGTTGATTCATTGGTATGACAGATACTACTTGCTGTCGGGTACACAACGCATCCGATTTCTAAATGATAGGGGAACGGATGAATTGCGTGAGGTTTACTTTCTAACCAAAATCGCGGTAGATGGGGATTTGTATAAGCCAGAAGAACTCCCGGACTAGATTTTATTTTTATATTTACCCGCAAATCTTCCCCATGCAAAAAAGGCTAGTCTTAGATGAAGAACAGATTGAGATCATCCTCAGACGATTCTGTCATCAACTGATCGAAAATCACGACAATTTTGACAACACCGTGCTTTTGGGCTTGCAGCCCAGAGGACCTATTTTGTTGGACAAACTCGTAACTCTTCTTGAAGAAATATCAGGTGTGAAAGTGCCTTCAGGGTATCTTGATGCTACTTTTCACAGAGATGATTTTCGCAGGAGAGATTTTCCAATCAAAGCCAACGAAACCAAAATCAACTTTCTGGTTGAAGAAAAAAAGGTGATCCTAGTCGATGATGTCCTTTACAAAGGCAGATCCGTCAGAGCAGCGATGGATGCGATGATTGCTTTTGGCAGACCTCAGAAAGTTGAGCTTATGGTGCTCGTAGATCGCAAACTCACCCGAGATTATCCCATCATGCCTGATTACTATGGCATCCGCGTGCATACCTTGGAAAGCCAACATGTCCTCGTGGAATGGAAAGAAAATGAGAGTGAAAAAGACGCAATTTGGATCACAGAGAAAGTTAAACCCTAACCATGTCGCAACTTAGCACCAAACACCTACTTGGAATCAAAAACCTCACCGAGGATGATGTCCAGCTTATTCTCGACACTGCGGCAAATTTCAAAGAAGTCATTAATCGCCCGATCAAAAAAGTACCTTCTCTGCGCGATATTACGATTGCCAATGTGTTTTTTGAGAATTCCACCCGAACCCGACTTTCTTTTGAGCTTGCAGAAAAAAGGCTTTCTGCTGATGTGATCAACTTTTCTTCTTCTAATAGTTCGGTGAAAAAGGGAGAAACACTGGTGGATACAGTCAATAACATCCTTTCCATGAAAGTAGATATGGTCGTCATGCGACATTCCAGTCCCGGAGCGCCACATTTTCTTTCCCGAAATGTAAATGCCAACATCATCAATGCCGGCGATGGCACTCATGAGCACCCAACACAGGCTTTGCTCGATGCTTTTTCCATCAAAGAAAAACTAGGTGATGTGGCTGGGAAAAAAGTAGCGATTATCGGAGATATACTTCACTCCCGAGTAGCACTTTCCAATATTTTTTGCCTGCAAAAACTAGGAGCGGAAGTGATGGTTTGCGGGCCAATCACCTTGCTTCCAAAACACATAGCCAGCCTTGGAGTGAAAGTGGAACTCGATGTGAAAAAAGCCCTGCAATGGTGTGATGTCGCAAACGTCCTCAGAATTCAGCTTGAACGACAGCAGATTAAGTATTTCCCAAGTTTAAGAGAATACTCATTATACTACGGGATTAACAAGAAACTATTAAGTCAGCTAGACAAGGAAATTGTTATCATGCACCCAGGGCCAATCAACCGCGGTGTGGAACTCAGCTCAGACGTAGCTGATTCTAAACATTCTATCATCCTGGAGCAGGTACAGAATGGCGTGGCCGTGAGAATGGCGGTGCTCTATTTGCTCGCAGGGACAAAAGGATAAGGCAATTTGAGATTTCAAATTTGAAATCTCAAATTGTCTAGCGCCATCTTCCCCCGCCGATAAAGGCTCCGAGCGTAAACCCAAAGTATTGATTGATTGCCTCACCGATTACCTGGCCAGATGCGTTTTGTAAATCACTGGTAGGGATGAAATTGTATTCGGCTCCCATTCTGAATTTTCCAAGTTCTAGTCCTGCACGTAGCATTGGAGCCCATTTGAAGTTGGCTTCCAAGTCTCCAAAATTATCAGGGCTGTTGAAATCATCGCTATTCACATCTATGCTACTGAGCGCATAGTAACCAAAACCTGCTCCAATGAAGGGCGCAAGATTACTACCTTCTTTGTGGAAAAAGTAGTCGAAAGTGCCAGATACAGAAATGTTTCCAGCTATTTCTCCCTCATAATCCTCTGTGATATTAAAGTAGGTGACATCTTTTGCGAGTGCGGTCGAACCAAACCTGATTCCCACAGACATATTATCAGCTACGTTGATTTTGGGTTCTATATGAAAAAGAAAACCTATACCGCCTTCTTTTGGAATAGCTGGACCGGCTTCCAGGTCGATTCTGAACCTGCCTTTTTGCTGAGCCATAGCGGCTCCTGATAGTGCAACAATAAAGAGTACTGTTAAGATTTTTTTCATAGTAAGGGCTTTTAAAGGTGGATTTTCAACCCACACTCAAAAAAGAGTCCAAAAATTCGTAACCTATAATTAAGCAGGTTAGTTTTGATCTCAAATTCACTTTTATGCTAAGCGTAACCAATCTGGTAAAAACCTATGGCAAGCAAAATGCTGTCAATGATATCACCTTTGAACTGCAAGGAGGCGAGGTAGTCGGGCTGCTTGGGCCGAATGGAGCAGGGAAAAGCACGACGATGAAGTGTATCGTGGGATTACTTCGTAAAACTTCAGGAGAGATCACGCTGGGTGGTTTTGATCATTTGAGTGTGGAAGCAAAGCGTCTGTTCAGCTACATTCCCGAGACCCCCTATGTGTATGACCTGCTCACAGTGCAGGAGCACATGCAATTTGTGGCTCAGGCTTATGGGGTAAAAGATTGGAGAGGTAAGGCCGACGAATACTTGGAACTATTTGAGCTTGCTGATAAAAAGGATAAGCTTGGCCGTGATCTTTCCAAAGGTATGCGCCAAAAAGTCTCGATTTGCTGTGCACTTCTCCCTGATCCGAAAGTATTGTTTTTTGACGAGCCCATGATCGGTTTGGACCCAAAGGCGATCAAAAATACCAAAAGGATTTTCAGAGAATTGAAGGAAGCCGGTAAGACAATCCTAGTCAGCACCCACTTGATCGACGGTATCGAAGCAATCGCGGATCGAGTGATGATTTTGAAAAATGGTAACATCGTAGGTAACGACACGATCTCCAATCTGAAGCAGCAGTTTGTGCAGGAAGAAGGAACTACGTTGGAAGACCTCTTTTTAGAAATGACCAAAGATGTATGAAATCCGCCTTTTGCTCAGGAAGGACATTCTTATCCTGATCAATAATATCAAGTTAATCTTTAGAAATCCCGTTAGGCTTTTACCTTATGCCGGCATTGGTGGATACATATTCTTCATGTACTATCTCCGCCTCAAAAATAGAGAGGATGATGTTCCGGCAACGGAAATGCCTGAATTGGATTTGAACGGGCTTCCAGAGGTGAATTTTGCAATGCAAAATATCGTAGGAGCGGTTACACTTTTGGCTTTAGTGATTCTTATTTACCAACTTTTCAACGCCACCAAAAAAAACGTCAGCTTTTTCAAAATGGCTGATGTCAATCTGCTTTTTACAGCACCCGTAAAACCGGAGAATATCCTTATTTATTACATGGCAAGGTCTATTCTACCTTCTTTGGGGGGAGCGATTATCTTCGTCGCCTATGCTTCGAGCCAAGCGATAGATACGTATGAGATGACCGTGGGCAATTTTGTATTCCTCGTGCTAGCCGCTGCTTTGTTCTTTTTTATCGTCTCGCCGATCAAATTCCTGGTTTATACCCTGAACTCCAAGTACGATGTGATGGAATACATCCGGTCGGGAGTGATTGTGCTGGCGATTTTGCTTTCGGGAATGATCATTCTCCCGGGGCTTATGGCAGAGAAATTCTGGCAGGGAATGTTTGCTTGGATCACTTCTCCTTGGTTTGATTTCTTTCCGATAGTAGGCTGGAGCCGTGGGATTGGAACATATATTTTGCACCAAAACCCAATCTTATCCATTGGTTTTGTGCTGCTATATGCGATTGCATATTTCGTGATTTTGAAATTGGTTATTCGCTTTGCGGGCTATTATTATGAAGATGTACTGGATGCGACCAAGTCTAATGAAGAGCAGCTGGAGAAGGTAAAAGGAAAGAAGGAAGTTGCTGAGAGTACTTATAGTTTGAATTCCAAGAAAAAGCTTGCTTTACCAGATTTTGGTACTGGTGCTCAAGCATTCTATTGGAGAAATTATGTGCATAGCTCCCGTCAGGATTTTCATCCGCTGTTTGGGTTGTACTCCCTGATTATGGTTGGTATAGGGATTGTTTTCGCAGGGCTTTCTTTGTTTGACTGGTTCTCACACTATGTGTTTTATGGGTATCTGCTGTTCATGCTGTTCATCTACTTCTTTGCAGGAATAGGTAGAGCGAATGTGGGAGATTTGAAAAAGCCTTTCTTTATCTTGATTCCTGCGAGTTGGAGTTCTAAGTTTTGGAACATGATCAAACTGGATATTTTGCAGATTACCTTATTCAGTGTGGCATTGATCGTTCCCTCAGTTTTGATTGCTGGGCTGAATTGGTTCATCGCTCCGCTATTCTTATTGGCTATTATAGAAGTGTATTTGATCGGTTTTGGGATCAATATTATTCCCCAGATAGCCTTAGACGAAGGTTGGGACAGGAAACTGATCAAACCATTTATGATCGGCGGAATCGTGCTTTTCGGTTTTGTGCCAGCATTAGCTTTCAGTATAGTGGCCTTCGTTGCTTCCAAGCAATTCGTCTGGGCACTGTTTGGCGGGACATTTGGAATGTTTTTCGTTGCAGCGATTCTGATGCATGTGACGCTGGATGTGCTGAAGAGATTGGAGTTTAAGGAGGTTTAATTGAGTCTCGGTAGGCAGTCTCAGTTAGCAGACTTGCTAGTGTAGAAGCCAAATTTTATTCTGCTTTACCTTTCTCTTAGTCGCTTCACGCAAAAAATTCCTGTAATTTTACCCTACCAAATGTAACCGACTATGATCTACAATTCTATCATCGAAACCATCGGAAATACTCCGATGATCAGACTTAATAAACTTGCCAAACACATCAAAGGTGATGTGCTGGTGAAAGTGGAATACTTCAATCCTGGTAATTCCATGAAAGATCGTATGGCGGTCAAAATGGTGGAGGATGCCGAAAAAGCTGGTTTGCTCAAGCCAGGAGGAACTATCATCGAAGGAACATCCGGAAATACAGGAATGGGTCTGGCACTCGCAGCAGTGGCAAAAGGCTACAAGTGTATTTTCACCATGGCAGATAAGCAGTCCAAGGAAAAAATCGATATTTTGAAAGCTGTTGGGGCAGAGGTGATTGTTTGTCCGACAAACGTCTCTCCGGAAGATCCACGGTCTTATTATTCGGTTGCAAAAAAGCTGAATGCAGATATTCCAAACTCTTTTTACCCCAATCAGTACGATAACCTATCCAACACGGCAGCGCATTACGAGACGACCGGACCTGAGATATGGAATGATACGGAAGGAAAAATCACCCATTATGCGGCTGGCGTAGGGACAGGTGGCTCCATGTGCGGAACGGCGATGTATCTGAAAGAGCAAAATCCAAATGTGGTGACTGTGGGAATAGATACGTATGGTTCTGTTTTCAAAAAGTATAAAGAAACTGGCGTTTTTGACGAGAAAGAAGTTTACCCCTACCTGACAGAGGGAATAGGTGAAGACATACTTCCAAAGAATGTGAACTTCGATATGATCGATCACTTCGTCAAAGTGACTGATAAAGATTCCGCTGTGATGACACGTCGCCTGGCCAAAGAAGAAGGCTTGTTTGTAGGTTGGTCCTGTGGATCGGCCGTGCACGGCGCATTGGAATGGGCAAAGGACAATCTAAAAGAAGGTGATCAGATGGTGATTATTTTGCCAGATCATGGAACTCGCTACTTGGGCAAAGTTTATAACGACGAGTGGATGCGAAATCACGGTTTCCTGGAAGACAAGACCTTCTCTACCGCAAGAGATATCATTGCGCAGCGAAATGGAAGCTATTCTATAGTCTCGGCTCAAAAAACTGATTCAGTGAAAGCAGCAATCGGATTAATGAATAAAACCAGTGTCTCTCAGATTCCTGTGATGGAGAACGACGAGGTGGTAGGATGCCTGACGGATAATAAATTGCTGGCCAGGATTGTGGATAATCCAGCATTGAAAGATGCAAGCGTTGCAGAGGTGATGGAAGATTCTATGAAATTCGTGGCATTGGATAGCACACTGGATGTATTGTCTTCTATGGTGGAGAAGGAGAAAGCCGTGCTCGTTCGTGATGATAAACACCAGATTCATATCATCACCAAACACGATATTTTGGAGGCTTTCACGAAGTAGTCTTTCCGTAGTTAGTTGCCCAGATGCCCTTTGCCTAAAATTCCTTGCTTTACTGTCGGGAAGACGGGAGACCGAAGACGGAAGTGTTCTAAATTATAGCATTGAGGCTACTTCGGTCTCCCGTCTTCTGACTGCCTGCCGCTAAATCAAAGAGATAAATGTGAATGGTATCTTTGAGGACTAGTATAAAAATAAAAAATGAACCTAGCTAAATTACAGCGAATCATTGATGCGGGAGTAGATTTTGATCTTAAGGAGATATTGACCAAGGCCTGGGAGATGTTCAAATCCCAGGCTTTGTTTCATATAGGTTTTATGGTCATGATTGGAGGAATTCAGGCTGCTTTTACGCTTTATCTACCTGATTACACGATTCTTTACAGCATATTTTTGGCACCGCCTATCGTTTGTGGATTTTATCTCGTAGCAAATAGACAGAGCCAAAATGAGTACGTGGATTTCCAAAATTACTTTGATGGATTTAAATATTGGTGGAATTTGGTTACCACTAATTTGATCAGTTCCATTGTGATTGTGCTTGGGATTCTTTGCTTTATCTTACCAGGAATTTATCTCCTGATTGGCTATATGTTTTGCCTATTATTTGTGATTTTTGGAGGCTTTGATTTCTGGACTTCCATGGAGCTCAGCCGTAGGTTGGTTCATACCAATTGGCAGAAATTCTTCGTGTTTGGACTTTCTCTCTTATTATTGAATCTTGTCGGTTTCCTCGCGTTGATGGTGGGCCTTTTAGTCACCGTTCCTATGACTTATCTGTCAGTTTATATTCTTTTCGAAGAGCTCACCATAGATGCAGCAATTGACCCAAAGGAGAGAATTACCCATGAGTAAGAATCATCGCCTCAAGTCTTGATTGGCACTTCTCAGAGAGATCGTCAACTGCATATTCAGATGACGAAGGTGGATTAATTGGCTTGGAATAATAGATTTTCACCTTTCCCGGACTGATCAAGAGTGATCCTTTTTTCATGATTTTATCAGCTCCAATCACCGCAATAGGGAGAATTGGAATTCCTGTTTCTACCGAAAGTCGAAATGCCCCAGATTTGAAAGGTAGAAGTGGAGCATCGCTGTCATTCCTAGTGCCCTCAGGAGCCACCACGGCAGAGATTCCCTGTTTGAGATAAATTACCAGGCGGTCTATACTTTTTCGCCTTGATTCGGCATTTGTTCTATCCACCCATATAGCGACTTTGCCTACCACCCAGCCAAAAAACGGAATGTTGGACAACTCTTTTTTCCCCAAAGCACGCACTTGCTGCGGAATAGCAACCGGGATAATCGCAGCATCCAAAAATGATCTGTGATTGAAAATGTAAATGTAGGGTTGAGAACGATCGATAAGTTCTCTGTCATGAAACTCGAATCGGATTCCTGAACCAAAAGACCAGACTCTTGCCCAAATGCGAATAAATAAAAAGGAAATATTCCCTCCGGCTGTACTGAAGCTCACAGGAATCACGATAAATAGCCCAAGAATCAGGAGTAGCATGAAGAAAAGTAGGATGGAGTAAATGGTAAATAATACGTGGATGATTTTTATCATTCGCTAGAATTGGTATTTTTGGGTGTAATATAATCTTCCATCTTTGCTTGCAGGAGCCTTCGATCAGTCGGAGGCTCTTTTTTTTGGATGCTCTGCAAAATATAGGGAGATTTTTGGGGATTAGTTAGCTACGAGAACAAATTGGAATAGTAGATGCGGAAAAATTATTTGTAGTTAAACTTGAGAAATCGATAAGGAATACTGAAATACAAAAAGTCCTTATAAGCTTAAATCAAGACTATATGCTTAATTTGTAGGGAGCTTAAGCTTTGAAACGACTAAAAAATTATATCACTCGTATTGAGCTACATAGGAATTGTAGCTCATATCTTTTTATTTTTAGATATTACGCCATCAAATAATAAAATAGAATACAATCAACCGAAGTGATGACTGTATGCTATTTACCAGCTTGAGATATAAACCGTATTAATCAGGTTTGGGATGGCTCATTTAGAATGGATGCCACCGCTTTGTGCCATACAAACATGATTGTATTTGAGACCAACCCATTGCATCGGTATAGATAAACGTGCATATACCTTCTGGGTCTCTGATACACTGAGTGTCACACGTAATTGGTGGGGAACTTGATGTGGTCTGGGCAATTGTATGATTATTAATACTCAGGAAAGGATCTGAGATGCTTAGCTTGATATTCAACAGCAGAGCTAGGAAAAAAACTGCTAAGGCAGAAGTTTTAATCATTTTTCTAATTTTTTCATTCATTTTTTCTATAAGTTATTGAGTTGAAAGTTTAATTATTAATTTATGAAAATTTCGTAGTGTGAAAAATTATTATATTTTAAGAGTAAGTTTATTTTTTTAATTTTTATTCTATTTGAAATTTTACCACTTCAAAATCTGACGTTTCTGTCCCGTCAACTAAGCCATAAATGGTTGAGTCATTATAAACAGCTAATTGAAATATCTCAGTATCTAATAGTAATTTTTTGACTGGTTCTCCATTGTGATCGAAAACCAATATAGTTGATGAGGTATAATCAAATTCTTTTTTATTCTCTATATATAATAAATAGATATATTTTTTTGAAATATATGAGCTGTAATAATATCTGATATTTCCGAAGAGTTCTGGTTCGGGGAATTTATCAGGTCCTACTATACTAATCTCTTTAGCGCTTTTAATATCGTATATAGTCATCATAGGAATATTGTAATAAGATACTACGAATATTTTGTCGTTATTAATTAGTTTAGCATGAGATACGACACTTCTTTCTTCTTCAGCTTGAAAGTTTGGATATTTTTTGTCTAAAGTAGGTAATTGACCTTTTTTTTCTAAGTTTAATCCTTGAGTTGTTTTAGCGTAGTACAATATCCTCGATTCAGGCATATTCATATTACTTAAGAAATAGATATTTTCATCAACTATGCTGACCCCGTTACTATTAATCATTCCGCTCTGTAGGTATTCTTTAGAATACTTGTTTTCGTTCAATAATGTGTCAATATCATACACAATAGCTTTACCTAATTCTGGATCAAATACTCCTATGGTCTCTTCATCCGGAGAGAATAGTTTCCAGGCGTTAAGAACTTCACCAGGTCCAGCGCCTCTAGTTCCATGAATACCTAAGTATTGTCCAGTTGCAATATTAAGAATATGAAGAATAGCATCTGAACTTTTCTCTGATACGAATAGGAGATTTTTTGATATGTGTATTTGTGTGGGTATGAACATAGAATCTGTAATATTCTGTAAAACAATGCTGTTCAGATTTTGAGTAGTAATGAAGTTATCCCAATTAACAGTTATTGTTGTATTTTGAATAGTCCGATCTTTCTCTATGCAGCTCAATATCAAAGAAAAGATAATTATAGTTAAATAACCAATTGATGATGATTGTTTCATTTTGTCATTTAGATTTATTTCCTCGTTATATTTCCGATTAGAACAAAACATCTAGGTTTTAGATGCTTAGTTCTAAGAGAATTTTATACTGTTTTAAATCTTGTTTTTCTTTCACCTATATATCTTTGAGCCTTCCAAGCATGTTACTAAAATCATCCATCCCCCTTCCACCTTTGAGAATTTGCAGGTGCCTTCTGGATCTCTCCTGCATTGGCTTTCGCAATCTATTGGAACTGAAGAGCTACTACTCGTAGTCTGCGCTATGGCAGCATTATCAATATTGATAAAAGGATCAGTAAGACTCAGTTTCACATTAAGGAATAGCGCCATAAAGAATATCCCCACAGCGGCTGTTTTAACTATTTTTTTTAAGTTCGTATTCATAATATTTCATTTTTGATTAGTGTTTTATTTCGTTGATTGTGGTCTTTCGTGTCCTCGGGCGTGCTTATCTTATTTGATTGGTTTAAGATGAGAAACTTTGCTATTCCTACTTCAAGTCATCGCTGGCCTCCTCTCTTAAGTAGGTGAACTTATTGTGTCATTAACAGGATGTACTGTTGACCTCGCAATATTGGTTTTTGCGATGAGGTAAGCTGGTCTCTGCTTGAGTTCCATATACATTTTTCCGATGTATTCTCCGATCACTCCTAGGACTAGTAGCTGTATTCCGGATAGGAATACAATACTTGCTATCAACGAGGCCCAGCCGGGGACCGTCATTCCCAGAAATACAATAGCTATGGCATAGATCCCATAGGCAAAAGCCAGACAAGCGAAAAAAAGCCCGCCCGCTAATGCAAAACGCAAGGGTTTGATACTGAAAGAAGTGATTCCATTACTTGCCAGGTTGAGCATTTTCCAGATGCTGTATTTTGTCTTGCCAAATCTTCTCTTTTTTTCCCTATAATAGATCACCCCTTGCTGATAGCCTATCCAGGAAAACATGCCTCTCAGGTATAGATTCTGACTTGGCATACTTCGTATGATATCGGCTACCTTTCTGTCAATCAATCGGAAATCTGCTCCATTGGGTACTACGGTATGGTCTGCCAGCCAAGACAAAAGCGCGTAATAGACAGAGGAGCTCAGTCTTTTGAAGCGAGAGGTCTGACCTTCGTTTTTGCAGACTGCGGTGAGGATGTCATTTCCTCTTTGCCAGAGGGTGATCATTTCTGGGATCACTTCTGGTGGTTTTTGCAAGTCAGCATCTATTGTGATGATACAGTCCCCTGCGGAATGGTCTATTCCTGCTTTGAGTGCAGCCTGATGACCAAAATTTTTGGAGAAGGAAATATACTTCACAGGATGATTACTCAATAGGGCTGTCTCTATGACTAGTTGTGTTCCATCATCACTTCCGTCATTGACCAAGATGACTTCATAGGTATAGAGCTTCAGCGCCTGCGCTACCCGCGATAGGAGAGGAGCTATATTTTCAGCTTCGTTATAACAGGGGACGACTAGGGATACTAGGAAATCATTCATTTTCTATCAGATTAAAGAGTTCGGATTCCTGTGATTTTTGTCTTAGCTCAATGATTTCGTTTACGTTAGCTTTTGCAGTCTCACTGTCTTTCCAGTCCGCCGTTCTTATATAAGTATGGACACCCAGAAAAGTAAGTCATGCAAATCCCATCACGAATAGGATAGTTTTGCCAGTAGTGGGGAAGCTAGTAAGCCATAGATCTACCTGCCAAACTAACAATATAGCTATTTCCACTATACTCAGGTACATATAGCGATCTGCTGTGATAACTGTTCGAGGCAAGGGAATTATATGCAGTACTAATAGTAGGTTGATCAGGAAAAACAAAAATCCAATTAGAACGAGCTTATTCCCTTTGCGATACGTATCCCAAACGAAGTAGCCAACAATACCCACCAGTGCGATGTATCCATAAAAGTAGAGCGGAAGCTGCTCACCTAGAGCTATGGGGAATGGATGGAAGAAATAGAGTTTGACAGGTGCCAGAAAGCGGAAGATGTATTCTGTAAAACTATAGAAGCCAAATACTGCTCTTTGGTATAGTGGATACGCCTCAGGATTGATTGTACCAAGATTGTTAATCCATGAAAAATACCAGAAACCCAATGCCAGCAGGAATAGGGGAATTTTTTCAAGCAAGACTCTGGAAGTAAGGAAACTCTTCCAAGTCAGCCCGCAAAATCTTCCAAATGCATAATCGAACAGTACTAAGTTCAATGGAAGAATGATAGCCTGTTCTTTGGAGCCAAAACCCAAAAGAAAAGCTACCACAGTGATGGATAACCAGCCGTAGTGTCCAGATTGGATATAGCGAATGTAGCAGAAGAGTGCAGTCAAGGTGAAAAATCCATAGAGCAGAATTTTGGAAGCGCTGATCCAAGCTACTGACTCTACCTGCATAGGATGTATGGCAAAAATCAATGCAGTGAAGAAAGCATAACTGCTGACCTTAGTGTAATCTATTTCGTGGAGCAAAGTCGGTAGCAGCTTCTTTGTTATCAAAAAAACCAGTGTAACATTACCACAATGAATAAGGAGACATGCGGTATGGAATGTGCTGGCACTCATCCCGAACAGCTGGAAAATGACCAAGTAGAATAGGGAGTTTACTGGGGAAAACTGCTGCTGCCAAAAGTGGGTCAAATGATAAACAATATCCTGCAGTAAAGGAGAATTGACCAGCGGGTTTTCTAGCACCTGCCAAGTATCGTCCCAAGCCAGTTGGAAATCATTGGAGAATGTGGGCAGGAAGGCGAAAATTGTAATTCCAGCTAGTATAATAACAAGTATATATGAATTGACCCATAAGCCGGACCAGATTTGGGAAATAGTACTCAAACTATAGGTAGTAGAATTGGCCATAAGAAAAAAATGATGTCAATAAAATTAAAAAAAGAAAGTTTAATTCAATCGGACAAGATCGGACAAGATCGGACAAGATTTATTTTATAGGCAAGAAAAATAGGTGAAATCTATAAAACAAGTTTGAAATCCACGGAATTACTTTTAGTTTAGGTCATCCACAATAAAACCAACAAGTTACGTAACTATTTTTTATGGAAAATAAAGCCAAAACCCGACAACAAGTTGCTGACGAATATGGTGTCTCAGTGAAAACACTGTCCAGATGGATAAAAAGGCGTAATCTATGCATCGAAAATGGCCTTCTTACCCCATCTACACAAAAAGTGCTTTATGATTCACTAGGTTTGCCGCCTTTTGCAAATAAGACAGCCTGATTTTTTGACCATAAGAAATGACGACTTACCTTTAGACTATGAATCCAACCCCAAGAACCTTTGTGCATCATTCTCACTACCATCTATGTTGAAGGAGTAGGATAGCTATGGTTTTTTGGTAAAAAAATATAGAAGCCTACTCCTAATCGGGGTAGGCTTTTTTTGTGGCGTAATTTCGGTCATCGTTATGCTGCTTCTCCAGAAGCAGCATCCAAAATTATCGTCCTGCTTCTGGAGAAGCAAGACAACAAGAAGATGAAAAGATTGCTTCGCTCCTTCGTCACTCGCAATGACGGTACAAGAAGCAGGATAACATAAGTAGAACATAAGAGTTAACCAGTTACAGCTATAAACCCAAATCGATATGTTTAGTAAACCAAAAAACTGGGTCTTCACAGACCCGAGACTCCAGGACTTGAAGCAAGACTATGCTGCTTATACCCCAGAGGATTTTGAAGTTTGGAAGATTCTCTTCGAGCGCCAAATGCCAAACCTTCCTAAAGCTGCTTGCCAGGCTTATTTGGAAGGAGTAGAACTCGTTAAGTTTAAAGCTGATGAAATTGCAAACTTTGAGAAACTAAATAAAATCTTGGCTGAGACCACAGGTTGGGAAGTTCAAGTGGTGCCAGGTTTGATCGATGATGATCTATTCTTTGGCCTTCTGAATAATAAGCGCTTTCCTTCTTCCACTTGGCTGCGCAAAATGGAGCAACTGGATTATCTAGAAGAACCCGATATGTTCCATGATGCATTTGCCCACATGCCTTTGCTCACCAATCCTCATTACACGGGCTTTTTGGAGAAAATTTCAGGAATTGCATTGAAGTACATCAATGATCCATATGCTATCAATGTATTGAGTAGGATTTATTGGTTTACCATTGAGTTTGGATTGATCAGGGAAAATGGGGAACTGAAAATCTACGGAGCAGGAATCTTGAGTTCGGCTGGCGAGACTAAATTTAGCCTTTCGGACGAACCGCTACATATTCCTTATGACGTACGAACCATCATGAATCAAACCTATTGGAAGGATAAATTCCAAGATCGTTACTTTATAGTGGATAGTTTGGAGCAACTTTACGGTTCGCTTCCGGAAATA
This sequence comes from Algoriphagus sp., assembly GCF_039969895.1. Lineage (GTDB taxonomy): Bacteria > Bacteroidota > Bacteroidia > Cytophagales > Cyclobacteriaceae > Algoriphagus. The sequence continues at coordinate 192,027 of NZ_JBDVMZ010000006.1, read as the reverse complement.
GAGGAAGTGCTGGAGGAGATGCTTGCTGAGCATTCAGGTAAATAATTGAGATTACTTCGTCGTGCCTCCTGCCAGTGATGTCGCTTAGATGAAATAAATGTTTGATGCCCGATGTCCGATGCAGGGTGTTTTTCATCGGACATCGGTCATCAAACACCAGATAATAAAAAATGAAAATAGCAGTCATAAAATACAATTCCGGCAATGTGCAGTCAGTGCTTTACGCTTTGGAAAGGCTAGGCGCAGATGCTGAATTGACGGATGATCCGGAATTGATTCGAGCAGCGGATAAAGTGATTTTTCCCGGTCAGGGCGAAGCCAGTACAGCCATGAGATACCTGAAAGAGCGAAAGCTTGATCAGTTGATTTCTGATATCAAACAGCCTTTTTTGGGTGTTTGTCTGGGTTTGCAGTTGCTATGCGAGCATTCAGAGGAAAATGATACGGAATGCTTGGGTATATTTCCAGTGAAGGTAAAGCGCTTTGTACCCGAGAATTCTCAGGAATTCAAAGTGCCACATGTGGGTTGGAATGAGTTGGAGAATCTTGCTGACAATCCATTGTTGAAAGACTTGCCTTCAAATCCTTTTGTGTATTATGTGCATAGCTTTTATGCCGAACTGAGCGAGCAGACAATCGCACAGACACATTACATTCATGACTTTTCGGCCATGCTCCATCGGGATAATTACTACGCCATTCAGGCACATCCAGAGAAAAGCGGGTTGGTCGGGGAGAAGTTGCTGGAGAATTTCCTATCTCTTTAAAAGTATTGTAATTACACTTCGACTTCGCTCGGTGTGACAAGGGGATTTGTCAGGCTGAGCGAAGTCGAAGCCCTTCTCTAAAACACTAATATGATTATCCGCAAAAATGCCAGTCAACTTATATTCCTTGCTTATCTGGTTGGAAGACCGATGACCGAAGAGCAAAGCTGCCTCAATTCTTAAGTTTAACATTTGCTACATTGCTTATTCCACCTTACTGGTAGAAAAGCGGATATTCATAAACACTAATTTTCCATTCTTCCAATTTTATAATCTTTCAATTCAAACAATGCAAATCATTCCCGCAATCGACCTCATCGGAGGCAAATGTGTCCGACTTAGTCAGGGCGATTACAGCAGTAAAAAAGAATACCATGATGATCCCCTGGAAATGGCTAAGCGCTTTGAAGGAGTTGGAATTCAACGCCTGCATCTAGTAGATCTAGATGGAGCCAAAGCTAAAAAGATCGTGAATGCGGATGTGTTGCAGCGAATTTGCGCAGGTACAAGTTTGCAAGTTGACTTTGGAGGAGGAATTCAAGCTGATGAGGAAATTGAAAAAGCTTTTGAATTGGGAGCAAAACAAGTGACCGGAGGAAGTATTGCGGTGAAAAATGCGACACTCTTTCAAGCTTGGATTGCAAAGTATGGTTCTGAGAAAATCATACTTGGAGCAGATGCTAAGAATAAGAAAATTGCTGTTGGCGGTTGGGAAGAGACAACCTCAGTGGATTTAATTCCTTTTGTAAAGGACTATGTAGCAAAAGGAATCAGGTATGTGATCTGTACCGATGTAGCCAAGGATGGTTTACTTCAAGGGCCATCTACTGATTTATACAAAGAGATTTTGCAAGAAATTCCGGGAGTGAAATTGATCGCAAGTGGAGGAGTTTCCTCAGTAGCTGATTTGGAAGAATTGGAGAAAATCGGTGTATATGGAACGATTGTAGGGAAGGCGTATTATGAGGGAAGAGTGACGTTGGAGGAATTGGCGGCTTTTGTCTAAGTCAGAACTTAAAAATCAGAAATCTGAAACCTGCCTATTTTACCATTTTACCATTCTCTTCTTCCAGTCTTTTAATTTTAAAAATTCCCCAATAGCATGCTTACTAAACGAATAATTCCCTGCCTGGATATCAAAGAAGGCCGAACTGTCAAAGGAGTAAACTTTGTGGAGCTACGCGATGCAGGTGATCCGGTGGAGTTGGCCAAAATCTACTCTGACGCAGGGGCGGACGAATTGGTCTTTTTGGATATTACAGCCACGGTGGATAAGCGAAAGACATTAGCTGAGTTGGTGACGAAAGTGGCCAAAGCAATTAATATTCCATTTACTGTTGGTGGAGGGATATCGACGATAGAGGATGTCAAATTTCTTTTGGCTGCTGGTGCGGATAAGATTTCCATCAATTCGGCTGCCGTACACAATCCTCAAATCATCAATGAAATGGCCGCTGAGTTTGGTTCCCAGTGCATCGTGGTGGCGATTGACACCAGAAATGTGGATGGAATTGACTTTGTGCATACCCACGGAGGCAGAAAAGCGACCTTGCTGAAAACTCAGGCTTGGGCTCAGGAAGTTTGCGATCGTGGAGCCGGAGAGATTTTGTTGACATCCATGGATCATGATGGTACGAAGGCTGGATTCTCCAATGAGCTGCTCGCTGAGATTTCCTCAGCACTTTCTATTCCCGTGATTGCTTCCGGCGGCGCGGGAACTATGGGGCATTTCAGCGATGTGTTTACCTTTGGGAAAGCAGATGCAGCTTTGGCAGCAAGTATTTTTCACTTTAAGGAAATAGGGATTCCTGAGTTAAAGAGATATTTGGTGGATGAAGGAGTGAGTATTAGGAAATGATATAACCTTTGAGGTGTAATTTTGAAGGAGGAACGACTGAAAAATCTCCTCGAAGGTTTTTAATAATGATATAACCTTTGAGGTTTAATTTTGAAGTAGGAACGACTGAAAAATCTCCTCGAAGGTTTTTAATAGACTAGTACCTTTTGGAAAGCGTAGATTAAAACAACAGTAGAAATATAAAAGCAAACCTTCGGGGTTTTAGATACCCTAAAGGTTAGGAATAAGAAAACAAAACCTTTGGGGTTTTGGAAACCCCAAAGGTTAAACGATATGAATATAGATTTTAAAAAAATGGACGGCTTGGTACCGGCGATAGTGCAAGATGCGATCAGCGGAAAGGTATTGATGCAGGGCTATATGAATGAGGAAGCTGTTGCGAAGACCAAGGAAACTGGGATGGTGACTTTCTTCAGCCGAAGTAAAAACAGACTTTGGACTAAGGGCGAGACTTCTGGGAACTTTATGGAGTTGGTCAGCATGACGTCTGACTGTGATGAGGATTCGATTTTGGTGAAAGCTAATCCTCGCGGTCCAGTTTGTCATACCGGTGCCGATACTTGTTTTGAGGAGGTAAATTCCTCCAAAACTGGCTTTATCGATCAGCTGCGTGCCATTATCAAAGACCGTAAAAACAATCCTACAGACAAATCTTATACTGCTTCGCTTTTTGCCAAAGGCATCAATAAGGTAGCCCAGAAAGTGGGCGAGGAAGCCGTGGAGATTGTGATCGAAGCCAAAGATGACAATAAGGAATTATTTATGGGTGAAGCGGCAGATCTACTTTATCACTATTTGGTGCTGCTAGAGGCCAAAGGCTATGAGCTGGATGAGGTAATGGATGTGCTGATTGAACGGCATCAGAAAAAGTAAGAATCGGTAGTTAGTGTTTTGTGGAGGTACAAACCACGGCGACCTTCCTCAGTGAGGCACATACCAGGGCGAGCTTTTTTGCTAGCCTATCTTAAATTTTCTGTACTTAGTCAATACCTCTATGCTCCGCCCATTTAACCATACTATTTCCCGCTTTTTAGCCATTTCGGCATTACTATTTATGAGTTGTGAGCGTCATTCTTCCAGGGAAATGGAAGTCAACACTCCGTCATCTGATCCAGCTGCGAAGACTTCAATCCTCGTCCTCGGGACCATTCAGGACGGAGGTTCGCCGCATATAGGGTGCGAAAAGGATTGCTGCAAGGAGCTTTTTTCAAATCCAGATCCTGATCGACAGGTGGTTTCTCTAGGGTTGTTTGATGCGGGCACGAACAAAAAGTACCTGTTTGAAGCCACTCCTGATATCAGTAGGCAAACCAACGCGTTGAAGCAGTTTGGCAGGGAGAGCGAAGCCGAGATGCCGGATGGGATTTTTCTTACTCATGCGCACATCGGGCATTATGGCGGTTTGATGTTTTTGGGAAAAGAGGCTCGTGATGCAAACCGAGTTCCGGTGTTCTCTATGCCAAGGATGGCTGATTTTCTTGAGAAAAATGGGCCATGGAGTCAGTTGGTGCGCAGCGAAAATATCATCTTGGTTCCACTAGAAAATCAAGTTCCGATCAGACTTTCTGAGCAACTGACCGTCATCCCACTGCAAGTTCCACATCGGGATGAATACTCCGAAACGGTGGGGTATAAGATTCTTGGTCCCAGTAAGTCAGCGTTGTTTATCCCGGATATAGACAAATGGGAAAAGTGGGAAAAGGATATTATCGCTGAGGTGCGCTCGGTAGATTTTGCGTTTGTAGATGCAACTTTTTTCAGCGGGAAGGAGCTGAATAATCGTGATATGGCTGAAATTCCCCATCCATTCCTAGTGGAGAGTATGAGTAAGTTTGCAGGCTTGACCAAGGAAGAAAAAGCCAAGGTTATTTTCATTCATTTCAACCATACCAATCCTGTACTTGATCCTCTGAGTGAAGAGTCGAAGCGGGTGCTGAAAGCAGGCTTTCGAATTGCCAGGATTAGAGATGTTTTTGAGCTTTGAGATAAATAGGATTAGAAAATGAGTTGGGCTGAGTTGATTTTCCACGCAGATTTCCACAGAAAAGGTTGCTGATGAATCGCGTATGAGAAGTCTCAGTTCTTTCGACAACTGGTAACTTGCGTAATTTCGAACCTGAAATAGGAATACTATGGAATTGATAACAAGTGAGCAAGTCGCCACTGTATTTTCTAACTACCCTGACCATGTGAAGGCAGAAATGCTACGCCTGAGAAAGTTGGTTCTAGAAGTTGCTGAAGAGCTAGCTTTGACAAGCTTGGAAGAAACATTGAAATGGGGGGAGCCTAGTTATTTGGCGAAAAAAGGGAGTACGATTCGGATGGATTGGAAAGCAAAAAATCCAGATCAGTATGCGATGTATTTCAAATGCACCAGCAAATTAGTGCCGAGTTTTCGTCTGGCTTACGATGAGATTTTTGAATATGAGGGCAATCGCGCACTTGTTTTTAAACTTGATAAGGAGATTCCTGAAGCCGAATTGAAGAATTGCATCAAAGCCGCACTCAGGTATCATCAGGTAAAGCACCTGCCTATGTTAGGCTTGTGAAAAAGGGATTGCAGAGATCAGTTTTTACTCACAGTGAGCAGTCATAGCGTTGAGATTAATGAGACTGAGAACTGACCACAACCAATCAACCATCAACACCATGCCCCCAGCCCCGAGATTTTCACCCACTAGGATGCTACAGGACACTAGGGTTAGGCTTTTATTTTTATTTTAGAAAATATGGAACATAACCTAACACCTCACAAACTGCTTTTTTGCCTTCTCTTACTAATGAGTTTCTCTGCTTTTGCGCAGCATAAGAAGCCCAATATTATCTTTATCCTCACCGATGATCAGCGTTGGGATGCGCTGGGTTTTGCTGGAAATACCCTGATCCAAACGCCAGAGATGGATAAATTGGCCGCTGAAGGAACCTATTTTGAGAATGCTTTCGTGACCACGCCGATCTGTGCAGCCAGTAGGGCGAGCTTGATCACGGGATTGTATGAGCGCACCCATGGCTATACCTTCGGGCAGGGTGATTTGAAAGAGGTGTATGCAGCCAATTCCTATCCCGCCAAACTCCGAGAAGCCGGGTATTTCACGGGGTTTTATGGGAAGTTTGGGATTCAATACCCGGATTTTTCTTCCTTTTTTGATGAGGGTGAAAACTATGATCGAAATGGAAAATTCAACGATCGTAGAGGGTATTTTTTCAAAACCATAGACAAAGACACCGTTCACCTCACTCGTTACACTAGCCAGCAGGCGATTGATTTTATAGGGAATGCGCCGGGCGATAAGCCGTTTATGCTTTCCCTGAGTTTCTCCGCACCGCATGCGCATGACCCGGCGGAATTGCAATATTTCTGGTCAGCGGCCTACGATACTATGTATCAAAACTTGGTGATTCCAGAACCTTTGCTCCAGGAGAATAAGTATTTTGAAGCTCAGCCTGCCTACGTGCGCACAGGGGAAAACCGCACACGCTGGCATTGGCGCTACGACACTCCAGAGAAGTATCAGCACAGCGTAAAAGGGTATTATCGGATGATTTCAGAAGTGGATGCTGAAATCGGAAATATTCGTAAGGCGTTGGAGGAAAAAGGTCTGGCAGACAATACGGTGATTATCCTGATGGGTGACAACGGGTATTTTCTTGGGGAACGGCAGCTTGCTGGAAAATGGCTGATGTACGATAATTCGCTTCGTGTACCGCTGATCGTCTATGATCCGAGACAAGCCGGAGGTGTCATAAATCCAGCTTTTGCGTTGAATATCGATGTGCCAGCTACCATTATGGACTATGCCGGGGTTACTCCGCCGAAGACATGGCAGGGAACGAGCCTACGATCCAGGCAGTTGGCCAAGCGGAAAGACTTCCTGACTGAGCACCTGTGGCAAGTGGATATTATAGCACCTAGTGAGGCGATTAGAACTGAGCAATGGAAATACTTCAGGTACATCAATGATCCCAGTCATGAAGAATTGTACGATTTGCGAGCTGATCCTTTGGAGACCAATAATCTAGCTAAGGATCCGGCACATCAGGCTACGCTCAAAAAACTTAGAGAAAAGATGGAGAAGAAAATTGTTGAATATTTGAAAGACAGGGTAGAATAGGCAAAAAACTGATCATGTTACACCTGGTGTTTTCTTCTGGCACAGTTTATCTATTCGAGTTTTTGCGAGTAAAATTTCACCTAACTCCTTTGCGTAGCCTAAACTACCGTTAAACCTGCTCCACCATGTCCATACTTATGGAAGATGTTGGGATAAGCTGGATCAATCTCAAGTCGGACACTGCTTCGAGCTGGGCGAAGACCTACGATGATTTCTAGGACTTCTGGCTGTTCTTGGATGCCGCTGTTTTTTAGCAGGTCAAGGATTTTTTCAGCATCGCGTGGATTAGGATTTTCATTCCAATCATTTGAATAATCGGTGCCTCCGATTACTCAGTCTTCTGTTCGATTGATCACAGAGAATAAGGCCACTTTTTGGGTAGGTTCGGCAAAGGATTCTGTCCTAAGTTTCTCGCATCTCAAAATCTGTCCTCGCATGGGGTGGAGGTCTTCATCCTTACAGATTTCCTTAGCTCCAGGACTTTAGGCAAAAGAATTGGGCTAAAGCCCAGCACGGATCGCGAGTCTTTCATCGCCTTCTGCTTTTGTTGGAGGCTATTTAGAAGTGTGGCAATTAGATAGAAATGTCGGGGTAGCCAGTCTATCTGTTTTAAAAACAACTTCCATTCATTTTGGAGAAACGTTTTCCCTGATTGACATTCTTTAGGCCAAAACACCAGAATCATTGCCCACTTCTTATTCGCGGATTAAAACCCGTTGCTTCAAAAATAGTGTACCTCTGATGCTGTTTAATCAATTGGTGCTGTCAAGCTAGGTTAGCCAGGGTTCTAGGTAGTTTAAGAAAATCTTTCTTGGTTTTTGGCGAAGTCCTCTTTCCTTGCTTTGTATCTATAAGCCCAACACATTGAAAGCAATACAATCCATATTTTGCTATAAGTAAATCGAAACTACCCTGCCGTCTGATGGACAATCAATACCAGGCTTTCAATCTGTCTAGGTGATTCACAAAACTCCTGGAAGTTTTATAAAAAAAATGGTCACAGGGTTAAATTCCCATGACCTTTATTTTTTATAATTATCCGCAATAATGCCAGTCACCTTATATTCCTTGCTTAGCTGGTTGGAAGATCGAAGCGGCCTCAATTCTTAAGTTTAACATTTGCTACATTGCTTATTCCACCTTACTGGTAGAAATGCTGATAATCATAATTTTTTTTAACCAACAACTAACAACCAACAACTAACAACTAACAACCAACAACTAACAACCAACAACCAACAACTAACAACCAACAACCAACAACCAACAACTAACAACCAACAACCAACAACCAACAACTACTTCTCCATCGGATGCTCTTTCAGCAAATCAGCAGGATTGTAAAAGCCTTTCATGTCTTTGATTTCCTCTCTTACTTTTTTCACCAAATCAGGCGAAATCGGCGAAGCGGAATTGCCAAAGGAATTTCGCACATAGGTAAGCACCGCCGCCACTTCCGTGTCATCCAGCATCCCTTCGAAAGGTGTCATAGGTACTTGTCCAGGATAATCTCTTTCCAAAACAGTAATTGGCCCCATAAGTCCTTTCAATACCAATTTGATTAGACGCTCTTCACTTCCTGTCACCCAAGGTGTACCGGCGATAGGAGGGAATTGGGAAGCAGATAGCCCTTGTCCGTCATGCTGATGGCAGGTGCTACAAAATCCTTCTCTTGCATAGATCTCTTTTCCTAGCACAAAAAGCTCCCGGTCTGAACCCTTCAGGCTGGATTTGATATCTTCTACTTTTTTGTCTTCTACTGATAATCCAGAAAGATGAGCCACGGCAGTTTCATAGGCCGGGGTGATCCACTTGTCCATTTCTGTCCCTTCAGCAGCAGCGAGGACTTCGAGGCCATCTTCGCGTGGCATCCAGGATGCTGCCGTGATCGCTTCTAGACGAACACGACCATTTGGATCCGTGATGGCAGCAGTCATCAGCTCTTTTTGATTGGAAACCTGGTGTCCAGAATAGCGAAGCACACGCACTGCCGCTGCTCTGGCTCGGTAGTCATCAGCTTTTAGCAGTTGCTTAAGGATATCCTGATTGACATGGTTGATTCCCCAGCTTACCCAAAGTGCCTCGAGTAGGTGGTGCTCATATCTAGGGTCCGTTTTATCAAGCTTGCTCGCCCAGTCAGCTACTGCGGCAGCTACTTCAGCTTTGTCCCTGCCTCTCAGTTCCCGACGGGTTCTGTAGCGAGATCGGTATTCCGGAAGTTTCAGGTTTTCCAAAAGTGTCGGGATGCTTGCTCCATCGATTTTGGCTGGCGTCACCAGTGGTCTGGAAGGATAGGTGATTCTGTAGATTCTGCCATGCTGATGATCTCTGAGTGGATCTCTGGCATTGTGCTGCATGTGTCCGATCAGAATATTATGCCAATCGACTACATATAAGGAGCCATCAGGCGCAATCTCCATATCCACGGGACGGAAGTTCCTGTCGGTGGATGAAAGCAGATCTTGACGGAATTTGGTGGAAAAGCCAATCTCTTCATCTACCATCTGATGCTGCTTGGTTCCGAGGAATCCAATGGTGTTATTGATGATCATATCACCCTGCACCTCATCCGGGAAGTGTCTGCTGGAAATAAACTCCAAACCAGAAGTTGGTCTTACCAATTGATCCCGTTGAATCAGGTTGGCGCCTTTGTTTGTAGAGTTTCCATAGCGTGGCAATACTGAAGCGGGCATCATATAGTTGACATTTGGTCCAGAGGTTTCGGCATAGAAGTTTTGTCCCCATTCGTCAAAGGCAATTCCCCAAGGGTTGGGGATGCTCACCTGAGCTACTCGCTCCAACTTATGTCGGCTTGGTGTATATCTGTAGAAGCCTCCGTTAGTCGCTCGCACTGTTCCGTAGGACGTTTCTACATTTGAATGCAAGAAGACGCCCTCTGCCATGTAGATTGCTCCTGACTCGTCAGTGGTGAAAGCTGAGATGGCATGGTGCGTGTCGTGATCGTCAAAGCCGCTCAAAAGAATTTCTTTACGATCCGCTTTATCGTCGTTATTGTCATCAATCAGGATGACAAGATTATTTCCCTGAGACACATAGACTCCCTCGGGCGCCAATTCGAATCCTACCGGAATATGGAGGTCGTCCGCGAAAACAGTTTCCTTATCCGCTTTGCCGTCGTTATCTGTGTCCTCATAGATCAACAACTTATCTGCAGGTCGGGAATCTCCTGGCTTGTAATGCGGGTAACTCGGCATGGTCGCCACCCAAAGTCTTCCTTTATTGTCAAAGGAAAGCTGAACCGGGTTAGCAAGATTAGGCCATTCTGCTTCAGAGGCGAAAAGTTCTATTTTGTAGCCAGGGGCTACGGTTAGTTTGGCAAGAGCTTCCTCACCATAGAGGTATTGCAGGTCTCCGTTTTTTTCAGGGTTGTAGTTAGTTTTTACTTCTGGCAGCTTATCTGTTTTAGCATCTGCAGCAGCGAGGTCTTTTCTCTCACCCTTATTTGCCATCCAGATAGCTGTGTCTCGGATCGCGGTCATTTGGCGGATTTTAGCCAATTCGAATGGGTAATTGTCCGGTCCGAAGGGATCGTATCTTCTGCCGAAAACGTGAACACCGTTTGGAATTTTATAGTCATTTCTCCAAAACCAGTTTTTCTCCTGCACTGCTTCATGGACTAATTCTCGATTGGCCTCATTCGGGATTTTTTGATCACCAAAAATCTCATCAGCCAACAGTACGGCTAATTTTTGATAGCCAGCTTCGTTTAGTTGGGAACCATCAATGGTCAAATCCTCCTCCGTCTCGAGGTACCATTTCTTGCTTGGGGTAAATGCATCGACGAAAAGCACCTCGTTTTTTTCTGCCACTTCTCGCATAGCTTCCGTGTAGAGATTCAGGTTTTCATTTTCCACTTTGCCATTGGGCACGTCTATTTTTTCTGACAAATCTTCAAAAGCGATAGGGGAGACGATAGCCAATTTTGGTGAGAGCGTGTCATGGTATTGCTGACGAAGGGTATGCTTGATAAAGGCATCCAATTCTGCTTTGTAATTTTCCAGTCCCTCTTCCCCTTGGAAGGATTCACTATAACCAAAAAAAGCGATGACAAAATCAGTCTTTAATCGGGTGAGCCATTCATCAGGTTTTTCGAAATGACCTATGCTGCCCGATGGAGTAGCGTATTCCTGTTGGAATTCTGCTGCACCCGGGAATGCCCAAGGGTCGTTGGTAGATGATCTAGGTCTGAAGCCTGGGGTGTCTCCAGGATCAGCCATGTTTCTAATGAAAAGATTTTTGTCAGGATTTCTGAGTTGCAATTCCGTCTCAAAACTTCCGTAATCCATCATTCTAGAGCCTAGGTTATTTCCTATGATGGCAATTCTAGCGTTTGGTTGTAATTCGAAGGTTTCTTTCTGGGTGCATTGAAAAGTGAGAAGTCCTAGAGTGAAGAGGACAAAAAGGTGGAAGGGGGATTTTTTAAGCATTTCTTGGTTTGAACTAGTGACAGCTTAATATTAGGGATAAACTGCGGGAATATCAATTCGTTATTATTTCAGGTCCGTGACTGAGGGAATAGAAATATATAGGGATTTCGGTAAGGGGGTTTTTGGTAGCTCTAGTTATATACTTTTAGCTTATATAATTATTATATCTATCCTGTGGTATCCTGTTTTATTATTTATATTTAAGAGTTTGTTTTTCAGGATGGTGCAGGATAGGAAAGGGTTTTGAGAGTACTTAATTAGCTGAGCTTATTATTAATATTTAAACCCAATCTTATGCTACACTATTATCAATCATTAATAAAAACTCGGTTTGTGGGGTTTTTATTAGCCTTGTTTATTGTATCTCTGTCTGTATCCTATGCGCAGTCGATTACAGTGAAAGGCACAGTCGTCTCCGAAGGAGATAATCAGCCGGTTCCCGGCGCTCTAGTATCAGTCAAAGGTACGCAGAGAGGTACTGTCACTGATATTGACGGGACATTTAGCATTGATGCCTCGGTAGGGGAAACCTTAGTTGTGAGTTTTATAGGTTTTACTACCAATGAATTGATCCTCACGGCAAACAGTTTAGATATCCGAGTGACCCTGGCTTATTCTACCTCAGACTTGTCCGAGGTAGTGGTGGTAGGATATGGTAGTCAGATAAAGAGAGAAGTGACTGGAGCTATCCAATCTGTGAATGAAAAGGAGCTGAAAGATCTTCCTGTATCCTCAGTAGCTCAAAAACTTCAAGGACGATTAGCCGGAGTGCAGATCAATCAGACCACAGGCAAGCCAGGAGAAGGGATGAATGTGCGGATCAGAGGTCAACTCTCCGTTACTGGTGGTAGCTCTCCCTTGTATGTGGTGGATGGATTTCCGATCACTGGAGATATCAATGCGTTGAACCCGGATGAAATCCAGGAAATTACCGTCTTGAAGGATGCTGCTTCTACCTCACTGTATGGTTCGAGGGCGGCTAACGGTGTGGTTTTGATTACTACTAAAAAAGGCACTGTAGGACAAACCAACGTCAATCTTAATGTTTTTACTGGCTGGCAGACCGTGCCGGAAAACGGCAGGTTGGAAATGCTAAATGCCGAAGAATTTGCTCAATTCAAAAAGGAATATTACACAGATGCTGGTCAGCCGGTCCCAGAGATTTTTCAAAATCCAGCGGATTTCAGAGATCAGGATAATGATTGGTATGGAGCAATGCTCGAAACAGCGCCTATCACCTCTTATAATCTGACGGTGACTTCCAACAAAGAGAAAGTAAATACAGCGGTAATTTTAGGCTTATTTGATCAAAAAGGGGTAGTTAGAAATACAGACTATCAGAGATATTCTATGCGATTGAATACAGACTATGCGGTATCAGATAAGGTAAATGTCGGTGTAAATGTGGCTCCTAGTTATGTGTATGATAATACGCCTCAGACTGACGGAACTCGTGGAACGGGGATTTTATTCAATGCCTTGCACACCTGGCCAGTCATGCCGATTTATGAAGAGGACGGCACATTGACTTCTTTCAACAGATTCCCTTCTAATACGGGTAATATTTTCGCCTATCCAAACTGGCTGAGATCAGCAGATGAAATTACCAATGAGACAAAAGAGATAAATGTTTTGGCGAATACGTATCTGGAGTGGAAGCCTATCGAAGGTCTTTCTCTAAAGACAACTTTTAATGCTGAGCTGAACAACTCTAACTTCTTCTTTTTCAATCCATCCACAGCGACCAACTCTATCAACGTGGCTCTTCCCACTGTGGCAGTGTCTATTAGAGACGAATTTCAGAGTCTCTCTTGGTTGAATGAAAATATTGCAACCTACGGTAAAAGTATTGGTGATCATTCTTTTGAAGTATTGTTAGGGTTTTCAAACCAAAAATTCCGACAGGATCGCACCAGAATCCAAGCTGATACCTATGCAGATGACCGACTCCCAACTATACAAGGCGCGATCAATATAAACCGTGGTGGCACTTTTTCAAGAGTTGAAGAGTGGTCGTTGACTTCGCTTTTCTCTAGATTAACCTACAATTATAAAGGGAAGTACCTGTTTACAGCCTCTGTGCGAGGTGATGGTTCGTCTCGTTTTGGTGCAGACAACCGCTGGGGTGTATTCCCTTCTACCTCTCTAGGCTGGGTGCTTTCTGACGAGGGATTCCTGAGTACCAATTCTACCATCTCGTTTACTAAATTACGTGCTAGCTACGGGGTGACGGGAAATAACAATATTGGTAACTATACGCAGTATGCATTGGTCAACAATACGATTAATGCAGCATTTGGAAATACTGTTTTTCCAGGTGCAGCTGTCACATCTTTAAGTAATTCGAATCTGGGATGGGAGACTACTTCTCAGTTCGATATAGGAGTGGACTTTGGACTCTGGGCAGATCGATTGACGTTTGTCTATGATTACTACACCAAAAACACCACGAATTTATTATATGCCGTGCAGGTTCCCCAGGAATCAGGATTCACCAATTTCAATGATAACATTGGAGAGATTAAGTTTTGGGGACATGAGTTTTCATTTAATTCTGTAAATACTACGGGTGCCTTTAAATGGACTACTAATGCAAACATTTCCTTCAACCGAAATGAAGTACTTGAACTGGCAGATGGAATTGATAGAGTATATGGAGATTACCACATTACAAAGGTTGGGGAGCCGTTTGGGCAGTTTTACGGGTTACAAAAATTAGGTAATTATGCTAATGCAGAAGATCTGGCCAATTCTCCTAAGGTACCGGGCAGATCTACCGTGGGTAGTATCAAGCTGGCGGATATCAATGGTGACGGAGTAATCACCAATGGCGGAGACAATGACGACCGTACCATTATTGGTAATCCATTTCCGGATTTTACCTATGGTATTATCAATAATTTCAACTGGAACAATTGGGATGCAAGCATCACAGCTTCAGGTTCTCATGGAAATCAGTTGTACATGAGGCACTTGTTCTCTACCGCAAACCTTGATGGGGTGTTTAATATGGTAGCCAAGGTGAAAGATCGCTTTAGATCTCCTGAAGATCCGGGAGAAGGGATTTTTGGTACTACAGTAGGTGGAGGCAACGTGACAGGTATAGAGCGAGACTGGGCTAACAGTAACTTCGTTTATGATGCTTCTTATTTCACCATTCGAAATATCACACTAGGCTATACTTTCAAGAATTTGCCAAAAACATTTAAATCTGCCAGAATTTATGGTTCAGCTCAAAATGTATGGGTGCTCACTAGCTATTGGGGTGGATCTAATCCAGAGGTCAGCATGCAAAACAACGGTCAGGGAGATGGAGGTAACTTAAGTCCAGGGGTGGATTTGGCTGGATATCCAGTACCACGCACGATCACTTTCGGTGTCAATGTTACTTTCTAAACGAGCGTATTTCACCTCATTTACTCACCTTAAAAAAGAAAAAATAATGAAAAAATATATCTTAGTCATCTTAGCAGCATCACTTGCGCTAACTGGCTGTGAGGACTTTCTAACGGTAGTGCCGGAGACTCAGTTGAGCTCGGCTACCTTTTTCAAAAATCAAACTGACTTCGAACAAGCGGTGAACGCTGCTTATGTTCCATTGAGAACCATCACCAACGATCGATCTTGGCTTCTTGCTGAAATGCACTCTGATAATACCTACTATGCTAGAAATGTGCTTTTTGGGGCGACTGATAATCAAGAGGATTTGGCAGACTTCTCCGTCCCTGAGTCAAATGGGACTACTGCGAATACCCACGTGTTACAACAATGGAGACAGGATTACTTGATAATCTCCCGAACAAATCAAATTCTAGCCTTGATTGATGATGTTGATTTTGATGCTGCAGCTAAGGCCAATGTGAAAGGTCAGGCACTCTTTTTACGTGCGTATGCATACTTCGAATTGGCGAGGTATTTTGGTTCTGTGCCGCTTCATTTAACTCCTGTTGCTACACGTGAGGAAGCTGCATTGCCACTGTCCACTGAGGATGAAATTTATGCTCAGATAGAAAGTGATTTAATTGCGGCTGTTCCTCTGTTACCAAAGAAAGCTGATCAGACACTTGGCAGAGCAACTGAAGGTGCGGCTCGTACACTTCTGGCAAATGTATATATCCATCGAAAGAAATGGCCTGAAGCCGAGCAGATTTTAACCCCTGTATTGTCACAAGGCTATCAGTTGATGGGCAGCTATGAAATGGCTTTCCCAGGAAACACAGCCAATAAAAATAATGCAGAGTCTGTTTTTGAGGTTCAATTCATTGAAGGTGCAGCTGGTTTGCAGGGCAATTTTATCTATCAAATGATGCCAAGACCTATTAGTGCTGCGGAGTTGAAACCAATCATGGGGACTAGCAACCCTCAGAATCTCGATGGGGAAGGAAATAATATTCCGACTCCAGATATTATTGCAGCTTACGAGGCGGGAGACCTTAGGAAAGAAGCTTCCATTGGGAATGTGTTTTTAGCAGGTAGCTTCAGAGATGACAAAAACTATCCTTACGTGAAAAAGCACGCGAAGCAGCATTCCCAGCACAACAATCACGGGACAAACTGGGTGATTTATCGCTACGCGGAAGTATTGCTGTTCATGGCAGAAGTACTAAATGAGCAAGGAAAAAGTGGGGCTGCTGCCTATCTTAATCAAGTTAGGAATCGTGCAGGGCTTGCCAATACTACTGCATCTGGTCAATCTGAACTTCGGGAAGCGATCTTCAAGGAGCGAAGAGTTGAGCTAGCTTTCGAGAATAAGCGTTGGTTTGATATAGTTCGAACTGACCGAATCGAGGAAATCATTGTCCCTTACGGTCAGCGAATCATCGCAAATCCATTGGATTATTACTACCCACCTATCGCAGGTGCGGTTCCAAGAAGTAATGCCTTTACCAATATCAAAAAGTTCTATGCCTATCCTGCCGCAGAATCTGATTTGAGTCCTTATTTCTAACCAAGATGAATTATCTATAACCCAACATCTAGTTGTAAATACATACTACGATGTTGGGTTTGTTTAATTCTCTTACTAGTTTATATGATTATCCGCATTTCTACCAGTAAGGTGGAATAAGCAATGTAGCAAATGTTAAACTTAAGAATTAAGCCGCTTCGGTCATCGGTCTTCCAACCAGATAAGCAAGGAATATAAGGTGACTGGCATTATTGCGGATAATCATACTAGTTTATAATTGTCAATAATTTGTGGTAGAAATACCAGTTTTATTTCATGAGTGGTTTCTGAATTGAGAAATTATTCCCCAACTTAAAAATCTTTACTATTGATATCCCTTAACATTAGACCTATGCAACTGAACTATGCAATAAGGAATTTATTCCTTGTGTCAGCATTGGTGATTTTCTCAATATCCTGTACTTCCGATAAAGAGAATGAAACCAAACAAAGACAGCTCACCGGTAATCCCAAATTAGACAAACTCAAACTGCCGGATGGGTTTGTGGCTGAGCACCTCCTTAGCCCGGGAGAAAATGACGAAGGGTCTTGGGTAGCCATGACCTTTGATGACAAAAATCGACTGATCACAGCGGATCAATATGGGTTTCTCTACAGATTGGTCATCCCAGAGATAGGTGCAGATACACTCACCCCTCAAGTCGAGCGACTAATCATCGGAAACGTAGCAGAACCTCAAGTAGGGATGGGCTATGCACAGGGATTGCTCTACGCATTCAATAGCATCTATGTGATGGTAAACCATAATGGGAATGAGACCTTCGAAGAGAGTACTGGACTCTACAGAATTCAGGATTTGGATGGAGATGATCAGTATGAATCGGTCACCAAAATCAAAGGATTCACAGGCCAACCGGGAGAGCACGGACCGCACAGTATCAAGCTTTCTCCAGACGGCAAGTCACTATACATCGTAGCAGGAAATCATACCGATGTCCCAGAAATGGATGCCTACAGACTTCCAAAGGTCTGGCAGGAAGACAATCTTTTCCCAGAAATCAAAGATCCAAGAGGACATGCCAATAGCAGAATGGCTCCTGGAGGATGGGTTGCTAAAATAGATCCGGAAGGTACCCGCTGGGAATTAATCTCTGCTGGATATAGAAATCCTTTTGATATTGCTTTTAATGAGGTGGGAGATCTGTTTACCTATGATTCTGACATGGAATGGGACTTTGGAATGCCTTGGTATCGACCTACTCGTATCAATCATGTGACCTCAGGAAGTGAGTATGGCTGGAGAACTGGTAACCAAAAGTGGTCACCGAATTATCCAGACAATTTACCGGCGGTTCTAAACATAGGTCAGGGATCACCTACCAATGTGATGTTTGGTACAGGAGCTAAATTCCCAGCCAAATACAGAAATTCTTTATTCGCCTTCGATTGGAGTTTTGGGATGATTTACTCCATGACCTTGACTCCCAAAGGCGGTAGCTACGAGGCAAAAGCTGAAGAATTTATTTCTGGTTCTCCTCTTCCATTGACAGACGGAATTATCGGTCCAGATGGGGCGATGTACTTTATGACTGGCGGAAGAAGATTGGAGTCCGATCTATACAGAGTTTATTACGAAGGAGATATTGAAGGTGATGAAGCGAATGAAGGCGCAATAACGATGGCTGATCTTCCTGCTGAAGCGAAAACCCGTCGTGAACTTGAGAAATTGCACGTTTCCGATGCACCAGCTTCAGGACTTGATCTAGCTTGGTCACACCTGAACAGCGAAGATCGCTTCGTACAATATGCTGCTCGTATCGCGGTGGAGCATCAGCCAGTTTCTTCCTGGAAAGCAAAAGCGCTCGCAGAAAAAGACCCCGTAGTACTCACGCAAGCCATGATTGCGTTAGCTAGACATTCTGAAAAGGGCACAGGCGCACCGATGCTACAAGCCTTGATGGGGATTGATTATAACAGCTTGGATGAGAAAGGCAAGCAGGATTTGCTGAGAGCATTTGAGCTCATCCTAGCTAGACAGGGAGAACCAACAGGAGCTTTAAAAGCTGACCTAATTGCTTATTTGGATGGGAATTACCCAGCAAATAACAATAATCTGGATCGTGCCTTAGCAGTGCTTCTGGTTTACCTGGATGCGCCTGGTGTGGTAGAAAAAACTTTGGCACTTCTTGAAAACGCGAAGGATGATCCTGACTATCAGAAGACCTTCACTTCTTCTCAGGATCTGATCATGAGAAACCCACAGTATGGATTGGATATTGCAAACATGTTGGCAAATGTACCGCCGGCTCAGCAGACCTACTTGGCTACTGTTCTAGGTGGGGCGACTACTGGTTGGACACCTGAACTTCACGAGAAATATTTCACTTGGATTCAGGATGCATTCAAGTACAAAGGTGGTCGTAGCTATGTAGGATTCATCGATAGAGCTAGGAAAATGGCTCTTGGAAATGTTCCAAAGAGCGATTTCGATAGATACAACGAGTTGTCAGGAGCCGCCCTACTTACAGGTAATGGAAACGACCTGGTTAATGCTGACATTCAGCCGACTGGGCCTGGCCGACGATGGACTGTGGAGGAAGCGGAACCTTTGATGGCTGATTTGAGTGGTAGAGACTTAGCAAATGGTAAAGCAATGTATGCTGCTTCTCAGTGTCTTTCTTGCCATACCATGGGAGGTCAAGGAGGAATTATTGGCCCGGATTTGACTCAATTGGGTACGCGTTTTTCACCAAAAGATATCTTACAGGCGACGATCAATCCAAGTGATGAAATCTCTGAGCAATATGTAGCAAGTGTGCTCGAACTCAAAGATGGCAGTTCGGTCATGGGAAGAATCATCAATGAAGATGAAACGAGTTATTCGGTCTCTCAAAATCCATTCTCTCCAGATGTGCTGCGCAAAGTTGCAAAAAGTAATGTGGCTACGGTAAAGGATTCTAAGGTTTCCATCATGATGCCTGGCATGATCAATAGATTGAATGAGGAGGAATTGAAAGATTTGATGGCTTACCTGATATCGGGCGGAAATGCATCTCATGAAGTATATCAAAACAAAGCAACTGCACTAAAATGAGATTTCCAGTTTTGACAAAATATCTAATGCTTGAAGCTACGGCGGCCTTGTTGGTGTTTGGTTATTATGGAGTTCAGTCAGTAAATCCATCAATTGATACTGCCACACTCCCAACAGAGGTTTCGTCGTTTTCTCCTATTCAGAAAGGTTTTGTGCCGATATTCGATGGCAAAACCCTAGACGGATGGGATGGAAATCCGGTGTATTGGTCTGTGAAAGACGGAGCAATTACAGGAGAAATTACTCCTGAGACACTTCTGAAAGCAAATACCTTCCTGATTTGGCAGGGTGGACAGCCCGGAGATTTTGAGCTGAAGGCTGACTTTAAAATATCTGAAAGTGGAAACTCCGGGATCAACTATAGAAGTGAACTAGTAGAAGATGTACCGCATGCATTGAAAGGCTACCAAGCGGATATCGATGGGAAGAATAACTATACCGGCCAAAACTACGAAGAGCGCAAGCGCGCGACATTGGCCTACCGAGGTCAGGAAACTAAAATCACTTCGCAGCCTGATGGGGTTGGAGTGAGGGAGTTTGTTGAGAAAAATGCTTGGAAAGGTCTTAATCTAGAAAAAGAAATCGGGGATCGAGCAGAACTTGGAGCAAAGATCAAATCTGGCGAATGGAACAGTATTCATATTGTGGCAAAAGGAAATGTGCTAAAACACTATGTAAATGGCCAGCTGATGTCCGAAGTTCACGATGAAGATCCTAAGAATAGGATGGCTTCAGGCTATCTCGGCGTTCAAGTTCACGTCGGCCCGCCGATGACCGTTCAGTATAAAAATGTAATGCTGAAGCAATAGTTAGAATCTTGTTATACTATATGCCACATGACCCAGGTTGAGAAACTTGGGTCATTTTTTTCTTTTGATTCAGGTTTTTTAGTTCAAGTCTCTTGACTGGAACCAAGTTGTGCCAAATTTTTTATCAACGGCTTATTACTCCCGTACCTTTTTTATACCTTATTCCTTCGCTTTCACTTCCAACCCATATAGGGCAGGATAGTGTCAAAAGACCTTTTTGATAGCTTACACATCAGTACAAACCCTAAGAATGAACCTCTCAAATCCGATTAATTGGAAAGACAAACTATCCAATTTCCGCCAACTAGGTGGAATAGAAACTTCTATCCTTGATAATGGTGCAGGTCGTGGGACTCGAATCGCTTGGATTAATACCGGTACTGGACTTCGATTTAAAGTCGCATTAGATCGAGGGATGGATATTCTGGATGCATTTCATAACGAACATAGTCTATCTTGGATCAGCCATGCAGGGCATATTGCTCCTCAGCCATTTTCCAATCAAGGAATAGATTGGCTGAGAACTTTTGGGGGAGGTCTGTTGACTACCTGCGGAATTTCTTCCATGGGACCGCCCAATGCGGATGAAACTGGCTCTCGTGGCTTGCATGGCAATTTTAGCAATACTCCGGCGGAATTGATTTCTATCAAACAGCCGAATATCTATTCTGAAAATCTAGACTTTGAGATCGTAGGACTGATTCGCGAGACGACGACTTTTGGTCCAAGTCTAGAACTGAAAAGATCCATCTCAGGAACTATAGGTTCGGCTGAAATAAACATCAAGGACGAGGTAATCAATCGCGGTAATTCGCCGGCCCCTCACATGGTATTGTATCATATCAATTGCGGATGGCCACTGATAGATGATGGGACTAGGATCGTATGGAAGGGTGATATTCAGCCACGAGACCAAGACAGTTCTATGTCAGATTACAACAAAGAACATAAGTTTACTAAGTGCTCAGCTCCGCTGGATTCGCATGCAGGTTTTGGAGAAGATGTAGCTTTCATTAACCCTAAGCCTGATGAAAATGATCAAGTCTCCTGCGGTTATATGAATGATGCCTTGGAGTTGGGCTTGAGCATTTCTTTCTCTAAGAAGCAAATGCCTTGGCTGATCAACTGGCAGCATTGGGGTAAAAATGAATACGTGACGGCTTTGGAACCTGCCACAAACCCACCGATTGGTCAAGCAGCAGCCAGAGAAAACGGCACCTTGATTTTATTGGAACCAGGAGAAAGCAAATCCTACGAAATCAAGATCGAAGTGCTAAAGGGGGCAAAAGTGAAAGCATTTAAAATTTAGAATAACTAAATATGAATTGAAGTGGCTTGAAGAATTTTCAAATGTTTCAATATTCCAATTTTTCAATCAATATCAAATCTCAAATCTATAATCAATAAACCCATGAGTTTAGCAAAGAAAGCCCTCGAACAGGGAGAAGGAATACTCAGATTAACCCCTACTTGGGTGCCACGCTCTTTCTGCGTTCCAGGAAGAAGAATCAAACTTCATCCTGACGATTATTACAGTCTAGGTGGTGAGCGTGGAGGGATCGACGAGCGTTGGTTTTCTTCTACGACGCCAGCTGAAAATGGTCCGCTGACCAGCAAAAATGAGGGCTTGAGCCACATTGCGTACGAAGAGAACGGAAAGACAGAGACCTTTCTTTTGAAAGATGCCATAGAAGAATTAGGCGCTGAGATCATCGGTAGTCGTCTTTGGGATAAGTACAAGTCCTGGCCTATGTATTCTAAGTTTTTTGACAACATGGGGCCGCTTCCGCATCATATTCATCCTAGTGATGAGTTTGGTAAACTGACTGGACAAAATGGAAAGCCTGAGGCTTACTATTTCCCTCCTCAAGTCAATAACCACGGCGGAGATTTTCCTTATACTTTCTTCGGAATAGCTCCTGGTACATCCAAAGAGACAATATTGGAATGTCTTAAGAATTTCAACAAAGGAGATAATAAAATCACCAATTATTCTCAGGCCTTTAGACTTCAGCCTGGTACGGGTTGGAACGTGCCTCCAGGGATGCTTCATGCCCCAGGCAGCTTGTGTACCTACGAGCCACAAAAAGCTTCTGATATTTTTGCAATGTATCAGTCACTAGTAAACGAGGCGATTATTCCGGATGAATTGCTTTGGAATGCCACACCTAAGGATAGAGTGGGGGATTTTGATTTGCTGGTAGAGATGATTGATTGGGATCTAAATGTCAATCCAAACATCATGGATAACCATTACATGGAGCCAATTCCTGTAGAAGATAGAGGAGAAATGAATGCAAAAGGATACGATGACAAATGGATTTGCTATCGTTCTCATGACTACAGTGCAAAGGAATTGACAGTTTTTCCTGGGCAAACGGTTACGATCAAAGATGCTGCAGCTTATGGCATGATCATGATGCAAGGCTATGGGAAAATGAATAATTGGGACATAGAAACCCCTGCTTTGATTCGCTTTGGACAGCTGACACATGATGAGTATTTCGTCAGTGAAAAGGCGGCTCAGGCTGGCGTGAAAATCACCAATCATTCCAAAACAGATCCTATCGTAATGTTGAAGCACTTTGGTCCGGATAACCCGGATTTGAAAGTGGTGGAATAAGGCTGATTTAAGAAGTAGGATTTCTGATTTGCAACAACCTTTCTAGCAGTAAGCATCAACTCTTAAATCAACCAACAACCAACAACCAACAACTAACAACCAACAACCAACAACTAACAACTAACACCCCACAACAATCAACCAATAACCCACATAACAATGAGTCAAAACACTTTCCCCAAACTGCACAATGCTACCTGGCCTGGAATCGTAGGCAAAGGAGCAGATTCTGAACCTGTAATTCCTTTCGACTCACTTCTGGAGATGACAGCAGCAGCTGAAGTTGACGGGGTGAAATTTGACGGAGTCGATTTGGGATTGCTGGAGCCACATTTCAAACTGGATAATTCTGATGAGACCAAAGTCTTAGCGGAGAAACTTCAGAAACATAATTTGGTAGCGGGTTCATTAGTCGCGCCAATTTGGGCGGGCTCTGCGATGGGAACAGCGGATCAACGCCACACTTTTATAGAAATGGTTCGCAAGGCTTGTGAATTCGGCAAAAAGCTAAGAGATCTAGGTGTTCGACCTTATGGAGTGATCAGAATTGATTCGGCTGCAGGGGTAGAAGACTGGGCAAAAGATCCAACTGGAAATACTAAAATCATTGCCGAAACATTCAGAGAAGCTTGCGAAGTAGCGGCTGGTTATGACGAGAAACTAGCGACTGAAGGTGAGATTTGCTGGGGCGCCATGCACAGTTGGAAGCATATGGTGGAGCTACTGGAGATGGTGGATAAGCCAAATATCGGTTTCCAGGCGGACATGTCTCATACATTCCTTTACACCATGGGCTACAATGCTCCTGAGCATAGAATCTTGCCAAAAGACGCCGATCTCAACGATCGTGAGGCGGTGAAATCAGCACTGAAACTAGTGACGGATGCACTGAGACCATGGACGATTGATTTCCATGTAGCGCAAAATGACGGTTCTGTTTTCGGTCAGGGTTCTCATGACAAGACAGGAAGACATTGCCAAGCCACAGATCCAAATGGAGTATTAGATATCACTCATGATGCTGGGTATTGGCTACGTGATGAAAAAGGTGAGCTGACCAAGGCATTTAAGCATATTTGCTGGGATGGCTGTATGTTCCCAAATGAGGTGATGAACAATCAGCAAACCTGGAATGATATCCTGGCGGCATTGGTCAAGGTGAGAAATGCACATGGATGGTGAAAATGATTTGAGATTTGATATTCGAAATTCAAAACTCGAACCACACTATTATAGCTGAATACTTTGCCATGAGGCAATTTCAAATTTTAAATCCTTCAAATTTCAAGTTCATATGAAAGATAAAAAGAAAATAAGAATAGGCTTGATCGGTACTGGACTGATGGGTCGAATACATACAAATGGGTACAAAAGAGTGCCGGATTTTTTTCCAGAATATGAGTATCAACCAGTTCTCCAAGCCTGCTGCTCAAGAAAAGCAGAGCGAGCGGAAGCCTTTATGAAGCAGTGGGATTATGCCTCCTTTGAGACCGACTGGAGGAAGTTAATTGCGAGAGACGACATTGATGCCGTGGATATTTGTACACCAAATGACATGCATGCCGAGATCGCAATAGCTGCAGCCGAAGCGGGTAAAATGATTCTCTGCGAAAAGCCACTTGCCAGGACAGTAGCAGAAGCCGAAGGCATGGTCAAAGCAGTAGAAAAAGCGGGTGTGAAGAACACGGTCTGGTATAATTACCGACGTGTTCCTGCGGTTACTCTGGCAAAAAATATAGTCGCATCGGGTAAGCTCGGAAAGATTTTTCACTATCGCGCAAACTTCCTGCAGGATTGGACGATCAATCCGGAATTACCTCAGGGTGGCGATGGGCTGTGGAGATTGGATGCTGAGGCTGCGGGCTCGGGTGTCACGGGAGATTTGCTGGCGCATTGCATAGATACTGCGATGTGGCTGAATGGAGGGATCAAAGATGTCTCTGCCATGACAGAAACTTTCATCAAAGAGCGAGTGCATCAAGGCACAGGTGAAAAGCAAAAAGTCACAATCGATGACGCTTGTGTTTTTCATTGCCACTTTGACAATGGATCTCTAGGCTTGTTTGAAGCGACTCGATACGCTAGAGGACATAAGGCACTTTATACATTTGAGATCAACGGAGAGCATGCATCCATACGTTGGGATTTGCACGATTTGACTCGTCTGGAATATTTCGATCACAGCGATGATGGCATAGTCAGAGGATGGAGATCTATTCACGTCACTGACGGAGATCATCCCTACATGGGGCGTTGGTGGATTCCAGGAACTTCCATTGGGTATGAGCACTCATTTATTCACCAAGTAGCAGATTTCTTTAAGAGTTTAGAAGATGGCACAGCGTGTCATCCTACTTTCCGCGATGCTTTTGAGACGCAGAAAGTCTGCGAAGCAGTGATCAACTCTGCCCATGAGCGGGCTTGGAAGGACACTGGAGTAGAGTGGGTGGAGAAGGTTTGAAAAGCTTAAGTAAAGAATCAGAAGTCTGTAAATCCAAGTCGAAAGGCTTGGATTTTTTGTGCTCTTAATTTTTAGAAGCTAATGTATCTAAGAATAATTCACCCGTCCTTGAGGTTGAATCTATGATATCTTTCTGTTAGCTTAACAGGTCACAAAATGTTTCCCCCATGAAAAATCATTGGTTTTTAGCCCCATTGGCAGCAGTTTTCTTTTTCGCCTGCCAATCCTCCACTCCAACTGAAACCATCGACTCAGAATCAACAGAAGTTGTGATTAAAGAAGAAGTGAAAATGATACCTATCCAAACACCCAAGGGAGAGTTCAAGGTATTCACTCAGCGCGTAGGGGACAATCCTGACATCAAGGTGCTGCTGCTTCATGGAGGTCCTGGGATGACGCATCAGCAGTTTGCTAATTTCAAAGAATACCTACCCCAAGCGGGAATTGAGTTTATATGGTACGATCAATTAGGCTCGGCACATTCAGATCAGCCGAGTGACTCTACGCTTTGGACCATCGAACGCTTCGTCGATGAGGTGGAGCAGGTTCGGGTGGCTTTAGGTCTCAACAAGGATAACTTCTACCTTTTTGGGCAGTCATGGGGAGGAATTCTCGGAATCGAATATGCGCTGCAACATCAAGAGCAGTTGAAAGGCTTGATTATTTCGAACATGATGGCAGATATTGACGAATACGAAACCTACGCCAAACAAGTCCTTGGTCCTCAAATGCCGAAGGAAGTGTTTGAGGAGGTGATGGAAATAGAGAAAAATGGTGACTTCGAAAACCCCAGGTATATGGAGTTATTGGGGGAACATCATTATCCTTTTCATGTCCTTCGCAAACCCCAAGATCAATGGCCTGCTGAGGTGGTGAAAATGATGGGGGAAATGAATCCTGAAGTTTACGTCTATATGCAGGGATACAGCGAATTTGGCATCACTCCCGGAGCGACCCTGGAGGGATGGGACCGAAAAGCTGATCTGAAGAAAATCACCGTACCTACCTTAGTCATAGGTGCCACGCATGACACGATGGATCCAACTCATATGGAATGGATGTCCAAGGAGTTGCCTAATGGTCAATTTCTACTTTGTCCCGATGGCAGTCACCTCAGCCAGTACGATGATCCGGAGCACTTTTTTCCAGGGTTGATATCTTTCTTGAAAGAAACTAATCAGAAGTAACTCCTTGAGGTGAATATAAAAAACCCGTTCAAGCTAAGCTTGAACGGGTTTTTTACTTTGCACTCATACGAATTAAAAAAACTGCTTCATTTTCTTCAAGCCTGTATTCGCTACTTCCTGCGCATCTTGCGCCCAATAGGTTTCATTGAATAGCTCAAGCGAAAGGATTTTATTTCCCCCCATGGCTTTGAGAATTGCCGCTATTTCCTTCATTGGCCCTATCCCATCTCCCGGATATACTCTATCGCTGTCTTTTTGCTCCAATCTTGGTTTGGATGTGAAGTCATTCATGTGAAAAACTTCGATGGCATTTCCATTGACTAGTTTTAGCCCTTCAAAACCCGATGCTCCTCTGAAGAGGTGATAAACGTCCGGAAGTAAGCGAGCGTCTGGGTCATTGGCCGCTGCCGCGGTCGCCAGACATTGGCCTAGCTGATGAAAGGGAGGAAAAGCGCCCCAGAATTCAAGCTGAGGCATGACACCGGTCTTTCTTCCAAGTGCTAATAACCTAGCATATTGCTCCCCCGCGGCTAGCAAATCGACTGGGTCTGTAGCACCAATCGCCGGAGCTGCTATTCTGGTACAACCGATTTCGGCTAGCATCCCCATCTCCTTTTCCATCTGCTCAAATCCTGCCTTGCTTTTTTCAACGTCCTGAGCCATCCATGGCGCAAATCCAATGGCGTTGAAAGGAGAAATCCCAGCATCACGGAAATGCTTTTTAAGCGAAGTGAGCGATTTGCCAGTTTGCAAATATGCTTCGAGCTCGGAGATCCAGAGTTCGATACCGTCGTATCCAGCTTTGGCAGAAACCTCTATGAGTTGGGGTAAAGTAAGTTTTTGACCACGCAGGGTGCTGGTGTTTAGTGAAAATTGTATCGTTGCATCCTTCTTTTGCGTCGTGGAGGCAAGGGCAGGAGCTAGCGGCAGGGCAGTAGCTCCCAGAGCTATTGATTTAAGTAGGTTTCTTCTTTTCATTATAGGTTTGTTGTAAGTTTATAGCGTTTGATCCATTTATCTACCAAATTCACCGTTCAAATCATTTCCAAATTAAGTGAGTGTTATCTGATCTAGTATAGTGCTTAAATATGCCACAAATAAAATTTTACTTAGCTTTTCTTTTGCTAATTATTGGGTCAGCGAGCTCATTTGCTCAGTCCCAGACCTATTTATCCTTGTACAAAGAGCAGTTACCTTATTTCCAGGAACTCATCACAGGAGGACAATATCGGGAGCCTCCGTTGAATTACGAAGGATCTCCGTATTTCTTAGATAGAAAATTTGGGGAAGGATCGCTCTCAATCAATAGGATTACCTACACTGAAGTTCCGCTATTGTATGATGTAAATGTTGATGTGTTGGTCACTTTTCATCCTATTTACAATCAGAAGATCTTAATAAAGCCAGAGAAGATTGAAGAATTTCAATTGAAGGATGGGAGTGTGTTCAGGAAATTGCCAGGAAATGACTCCTATGGACTCGATAAAAATGGCTTTTATCAAGTGCTGAATGATGGAGAAATTAAGGTTTTGATAAAGCGTACGAAGTATATAGACCCAACCAAGTCTATCGGCAAGTTCACGCATGCTTTTCTAGAAAGGGACGATTATTTCTACTGGTTCGATGATGAATTTGTGCTTATTCGAAAGAAAAAGCAGGCTATTAAAAGTTTGGGCTTAAGCAAAAAAGAAGTGAAAAAACATTTAAATGGTAGATCTATTTATTTTTCTGTAGATAAAGAAAAATACATCTATGAGTTAGC
Source organism: Algoriphagus sp. (assembly GCF_039969895.1). GTDB lineage: Bacteria > Bacteroidota > Bacteroidia > Cytophagales > Cyclobacteriaceae > Algoriphagus. The sequence goes on along the minus strand of NZ_JBDVMZ010000006.1, from coordinate 163,997 downwards.
TGCTCTTAGAGAAAGTCAAGCAGAACCCTTCAATGGTTTTGTAGAATGAAAAAATACCTACTACTGATCTTGGCTGCATGCTTATTCTCTGGAGTAAAAGCGCAGACCTCTACCCCAAAGTTCACAGGAACCTACTTGGGAATGTCCTTCGAAAGATTTGCAGAGAAGATCGAATCGGAGTCTTACTATAGATTTTACTTCAAAAAAAGCGAAGTGGACACTATTCAAGTAAGCCTACAAGCGACTGACTCAGATATCCGAATGATTTTGAACCAAGTGTTTGCTCAGACTGGACTAACTTATAGCATAGATTCTTCTCATAGGATTTGGGTGACCAAAGGCAAAAAAATCCAAGTTGAATTTCCCAAGGATTATTTCCAAGTTCAAGAAAGACAGGATAAGCTAGCCAAAGCCGGGGATTCCCTGGGCGCATTTGACAAGAATAAACGCTTTGTCATAGGGAGTTCAGCTACAAATCCTCAATCCAAAACAGCAACTCTCAGCGGGATAGTGACGAGCATTGAGTCTGGCAAGCCGATGACTGGCGCGATAGTGTTGGAAAAGGTCGATTATCAGCAAGTAGCTACCGATAGGAACGGGTCATATCAATTGATTCTTCCAAAAGGAAGGCATACGATCTGGGTGCAGAATATTGGAGGTTTTCAAGAGCAGCGACAGATTGACTTGAAGGGAGATGGGGTTTTGAATATGAGTATAGAAGAGTCTATTCTTTCTCTGGATGAGGTGGTGATCAGCTCGGGAGCCCTTTCGAATGTCAATAAACTGGACATGGGAGTCCAATCAATTACTATAGCCGAAGTGAAAAGACTTCCTGCCGTGATGGGTGAAGTAGATGTGCTTAAAGGTATTTTGACTATGCCCGGCGTCAATACAGTGGGTGAAGCTACCTCAGGATTTAATGTGCGCGGCGGTGCAGCTGATCAGAATCTGATTTTGTATGGTAATTCTACAGTTTTCAATCCTACCCACGCTTTCGGATTTTTCTCGGCCTTCAATGCCGACATCGTAGATGCAGTTGAGCTTTATAAAGGATCAGTACCAGTCAATTATGGAGGAAGGCTTTCCTCTGTGTTGCAGGTTGATCCTAAGTTTGGAAGGTCTGATAAAATAGGAGGTTCTGGTGGGATTGGTATTCTTACCAGCAGGCTGAGCTTAGATGGGCCTATTGGCGACAAAACTACTTTCATGATCGGCGGCAGGACTACTTACTCCGATTGGGCGCTAGATCTTTTGGAAGAGGAAGCTGATTTGAATGATAGCAGAATCACTTTTTACGATATCAATGCAAATATTCAACATACGATCAACGAGCAAAATACCCTGGAATTGACAGCTTATTTGAGTCAGGATGATTTTCAGTTTGATCCGGATACGACTTATTCATACCAGAATATCAATATAGCCTTGGGCTGGAAGCACTTTTTCAATGATGAGTTGGAAGGAAGATTCACTGTGGGAAGTGACAATTATGAGTTTGGAATCATTGGGCAGGAGAATCCCTTGAATTCCTTTGCTTTTGGATTTGATGTAAATCAGCTTTTTGCCAAGGCGGATTTTGAATACAGGAAAAGCGATCGGCATATCCTGAACTTTGGTGTTCATGGTATCCAATACCGGCTAAACCCAGGCAGAAATCAACCTTATGGTCCTGAATCAATCGTGTTGGATCAGGAATTGGACGAGGAAAATGCACGTGAAATATCTCTTTATTTTGGAGATGAATTCACGATCTCTGAGAAGCTTTCAGTCAGCTATGGAGGCAGATATATGCTGTATCAGCTTCTCGGGCCAGCTACGGTGAATCTCTATGTGCCCGACGCTCCCATTACTGACAGTAATTTGATAGGAGAGGAGTCTTATGGAGATGGCAAAACTATCCAGACCTATCATGGCCCTGAGTTCCGTGTAGCTGCCAGATATACGCTGGACAATAAATCTTCTGTGAAAGCTGGATTCAATACCATGAGACAGAATATTCACTTGCTGTCAAACACCTCTTCCATAGCACCTACAGATTCCTGGAAACTGAGTGATACGTACATCAGGCCACAGACTGGAGGACAGGCTTCCGTGGGGTATTACCGAAATCTTGCTAAAAATCAGCTGGAGTTTTCTACCGAAGTGTACTACAGATACATGGCCAATCTGCTGGATTACCGCTCTGGAGCAAACATTGTTCTCAATGAAAGTATAGAGCAGGATGTGCTGAACTCAGATGGAAAGGCTTATGGTATTGAGTTATTATTGAAGAAAAATACTGGATCGCTGAAGGGCTCTTTGGCCTACACGTATTCCCGCTCACTGATGAAAACATCCGACGAGCCAAGCATAGAGAAAATCAACGATGGAGAGTATTATTCTAGCAATTTTGATCAGCCACACCACTTGGTATTGACGGCCAACTATGAGTTGAACAAGCGGGTAAATACTTCTCTAGGCGTAAACTACAGTACTGGAAGGCCAATTACTTTGCCTATTTCCAAGTTTGATTATGCAGGCTCTGAGCGAGTTTATTTCTCAGAGAGAAATTCCTATAGAATTCCCGATTATTTCAGAGTGGATTTTTCTATCAACATAGAGGGAAGTCACAAGATCAAAAAACTGGCTCATTCCTCCTGGTCACTTGGCGTCTATAACGTCCTCGGAAGAAGCAATCCTTATTCGGTTTATTATACTCCTGTCCAAGGCCAGCTTAGAGGATATCAACTGTCCATATTTGCGCAGCCTATTCCATTTATTACTTACAATTTCCGCTTCTGATGAATAGAGTAATTATAATTTCGATAATCAGTTTGCTCTTCTTCACTGCCTGTAGAGAGCCATTCGATCCGGAGATTGATCCATCTGATTTGTCAGTGTTAGTGGTGGAAGGATACTTGGATTCGGAAGGATTGTCAAGCATTTTGAAGCTCAGCTACACCCGAAATATCCAACCTGATGATTCATTTACACCTATTTATCCGGGGGCATTTGTAACATTAAGGTCCGAATCAGGAGCTGATTACCCGCTTACAGCTCTGGGAGAAGGGCGGTTTGAATTTGCCTATGATATCCCCGAAGATGAGGAATACAGGCTGTATATAGCTACCGATGATGGGAAAACCTACACCTCTGATTTGTTAAAGCCTATTCTTACCCCTGAGATAATAGATGTAGGTGTAGTGAAGAATGAACTTGGAGCTGAGATATACCTCACCACGAAGGGAGATGAGAATGCAGATGATTTCTTATGGACCTATGAGGAGACATACGCTTTCAGGCCAAAAGTATCCACCGTGTACAAGTATGACGAGGATGCTCAGGATGTAGTGCTCAGGCGTCCGGATGAGAGAACTGACCTTTGCTATAGAGGGGAAGTGAGTTCAGATTTGATATTGGAGACATCTTCCCGATTTGAGGATCAATTTGTATTTAGGCAGTCTATCACTCAGATCTTGCAAAATGACGAGCGACTTGCACTCCGGTATAGTATTTTGATTTCTCAAAAAGCCCTGGATAAGAAAGCATCAGAGTTTTGGGAGATCCTTCGGAAAAACACAGATGATTTGGGGTCGATTTTTAGCCCTTTGCCATCCAATATTGGAGGGAATTTAACCAATGATCAAAATCCAAAAGCTCCAGTAGTGGGATATGTTAGCTTGGGAAAGGTGCAGCAAAGACGCCTGTTTGTGGATGTGCAGGAGGTGATGCCTTGGAGAGCAGAGGAGCCGGCTTATGCTGGTTGTTTTGTAGCATCTGATACAGTACTGAAGGCAGATTATCCAAATGTGTTTTTTGGAGGAGGTTTTGTGCCTGTGACGCCGATCTATCCAGATGGCGACTTTAATCCAATAGGATTTCAACCTTCCACTAGAAGATGTACTGACTGCACACTAAGAGGAACTAATGTAAAACCTGATTTTTGGGAAGATTAATATGAGATACAACATTAAAATTCAGGTCTTTTTCGTTTTCTTCTTTGCAAGCGCCTGTGCGATTTTTGCGCAGCAGACAAGCTTCGAAAAAGTAGATTTCTCTATTCCAAAGACCATTTATTTCACAGGAGAGAGAGTATGGATAGCGAGTTCGGCCTCTAAGGAAGAGCTACCAGCTTCATCTCAGATTATCTACGCAGAGCTGGTCAATCGTTTCAATGAGTCAGTTGCCATTTCTAAAATGCCTTTGGTAGAAGGAAGTAGCTTCAATTTTCTTCAGATCCCTACTAATATTCCTTCAGACCATTACCTCCTTCGCGTATTTACTCGAGTGAGTCCGCATCAAAACCTAGAGCAGGGTTTGGTACAGCGATTCATTACAGTCTTCAACAGTAATGTCCCTCCTGCAGTAGTGGCTCAGCGAAAAAACTTAGCACAAACTCAAAACTCGAGTGAAATCACGTTGTCTCAAGAAGATGGTAAAGCTGGATCAACGCTGACTATCCAGCTTCCTAAGGGGACTGAAATCAACGAAGTGAGTATAGCGGCAGTAAACCCGTTTTTGAGTGATGCCGGTAAAATCTCCTCTCGAACTGCCTATTCATCCATTCAAGAACATAGCTTAATTCCCGAGCTTTTTGGTCACGTGATCGAAGCTAAAATCGACGAAGTGGAGGTGGATACCACGCAATTATACTATGTTTCCGTGCATGGGGAGAAATCGGCTCTTTTCACAGATCGACCAAATGCAGCCGGAAGCTTATACTTCGATGCAGGGGGAATGAAGCATTGGAATTACTTAGTCGCTCAAGCAGACGGCAATAAAAGTTTACTTGACTTTGGGATTGTTTCCCCTGCACCCGTTACCCAATTCCAGGAGAATTTTACTTTTCCAGAGCTGGAAATAAGTCCCGCAGACCAAGCCTACCTCGAGGAATTGCTTAAAGGTGGACAGGTAGAGGGGTATTTTGTAAATGAATACGATGAATCTTCCTTCCCTGTGGTGACGGGATTTGTGGAGGATAGAACCTATTTGCTGGATGACTATACTCGCTTTGAGACGGTAGAGACGGTGGTCAAAGAGTATATTCAGGAGATTTCAGTTAAGAATATCAAGAAGAAAAAAGAGTTCAGATCAATAGACGAGGCACTAGACGGTAATTTTGATTCCAACCCTCTCATGCTTATTGATGCACTTCCTGTGTTTGATTCAGATAAGCTGGCCGCATTTGATCCTAAGGAATTCAAATCGCTTGATGTTTTGAGTCGTTCATTTTACCTAAATGAGGAGAAATTTCCGGGAGTGATGAGCTTCAGTTCTTATAAAAATGACTTTGGAGGGTTTCCTATTCCTTCCAATGGAATTTATTTGGATTACGCGGGGATTCAGCCACGAGTAGTTTCATTCCAGTCCCTCTTCGATGCTCCTAGCCAGGATGAAAACATCATGGACTGGAGAACGGTGCTATTTTGGTCTGCCACCTCTGGGACGGATGAATTGAGCGATACGATCCAAATCACCGTTCCGCAGCTCAAAGGAACCTTCCTGATCAGTGTCAAAGCTTCTAGTGAACAAGGAATGGCTAAAGAATATTTGAGAACCTTTGAGGTGAAGTAGTATAGTGAGTTTCTTTGGTTTGAAACAGCTCAAAGAAACTCACAACTCCATTCCCCCTGGATGTTTCCTTCTGCTTAGCTTAGTTTCTCACTCGTATTCCCAGTCTGTGAATTACTCGTTTTTTCGCTTTAGCTCTTGTTGTAAAAAGCTATTCAATTTCGCTTCATAACCTCCAGGGTAGTCCGGCACAAGCGTTTTTTTCTCTGGAAAAGATTCCATGTGCAAAGTCTGCGTAGGGAATGCAAAACGGACGCCTATCGTGTTAGCAAGCTTAACTATTTGTACCAATATTTCATGTCGGCAATGAAGCTCCTCACCCCAATTGGGCACTTCAAAGAAAATATAGAACATGATGTCCTGGCTGAAGGATGAAAGGTTGTTGAAGTATATATGAAACAAATCCTTTCGAGTGTGAGGATGTGCGAGGACGATTTCTCTCAGGCCTTTTACAAACTCCTCGATCAGGGCAGGTGGCGTATCATAGGTGACAGTCAGCGTGGTGTAAAACCTTCTGTACTGCCGGAGGCCATGGTTGTCCAGGACTGCGTCAGCGATTTTCCCATTGGGCACATACATCAGGGAATTGCGGAACGTTCGGATGCGAGTAGATCTAAACCCCACTTCTTCGACAGTTCCGTCGATGTCTCCGGATGTGATCCAGTCACCTACTTGGAATGGTTTGTCAATGAAGATCATAACCGACCCAAAGAAATTTTTAATCGTGTCCTGAGCTGCCAAAGCAATAGCTACACCCCCGATGGAAAGACCAGTCAAGAAGGGAATAATATCTAGATTCAACCCATCCCTGAGAATAAATAAGGTCCCGACTACGATCACGAATGCCTTGAGCGTTTTGCGCATCAATGGCACCAATTGATCATCGAGCGTAGATTCAGTCTTGGTGGCGAGCTTGGTAAAATAGGCAGCTACCACATCTGCCAACTTGTAGAATATGATCGTGATCAAGAATGGCTTCAGCGTACGAAGGACGATCAAAATCCACGACCAAATCTCAATAGGAAGCTGAAGAACGCGGATAAAAAGAGAGAGTAACACGACGATCAGGTAGATACTGATCACTCGAGCCACAGGCAAAATGTAGTTTTCACCTACCTTCCCATAGCCATACCTTTGGAATAGGTAAAGAATGAGCTTGTCCACCACCAGTGTGAAAACCCAATGGGAAAGAAACACTAATAGAAGAAGGATAAATAGGCCCGTCAGCTGCCAAAGGTGAAGACCCAGATATTCTTCATTACCGATTTTAGGCAGGACATTGAGGAGTTTTGCCGTGCCGTATGGATAAGTTTCGGAGTGAAGCTCATTTATTTGACTCACACTGAATGCCGAATACTTCCAGCTTTCTCCTGTTTTTTGGAGGAAAATACCGGGTAGTTTACTCTTGTCGAAGTAATATATATTCTCACCATCCCCCGCAGTACTATCGGAATAATTTTGCTCGTTTGGGATGGTGCTCGTCCGTATCAAAATCCCTTTTCCCTCAAAAATCTGCTTTAGTTTTATTGCCAGACGCTCACCATTTGGGTTTTCTATTCCAGTAAGATCAAGCGTTTGGGCTGCTTTGTCGGGATGGTAATGACTTTCTTCTAGGTTGTAAAAAAAGGAAAGCGTCGTATGGTAAGGGGAGCTTAAATTGACGGAATTACCTACTTGAAAAGTATCCTGATTGTCTGTGACTAGCTGCGCAAAAGAGGAATGACCTATCCCAATGAATAAGAATAGCTGGAGAATGTACTTTTTAAGCATTAGTTTCTGTGGTGATTTTTCGCAAGTTAGCCATTCAGACGGCGATGCCCAAAGAGAACGTAGGATTGCCTATTCTGCGAGCTGGAATTCCGTCAGAGTGGAGCCACTCACTGTTCTGATCAAATACTGACCAAGCGAAGACTGATAGCTGATCTGAATCGGGCCTGTGCTTTCTAGCGGCATGGTGGTCTGCTGGTTTCCTTTGAGATCAAATAGGTAGCAAAACTCCTGATTGAGATCTGTAATGGCGAAAAGCTGCCTGTCCGATCCAAAATCAAAGTATTGATAGATTAGATTTTCCTCGGAAACACGCGTCGAGAAAAGTGGTTTTTCGTTTCGGTTGAGTACCGTTACTTCTTTATACTGACGTGAGATAAAAACGAAATCATTTAGCTTTTGGTCGGGAATAAGCAGAAACTCACTATCTCTATCTTCCTTGATCTGCTGGTTTCTGTAGGTGATTTCTCCGTTGAAATTAGCATGTATAACTTCACCATCTGCTGTGATTCCTACGAGCAGGGTGGATTTAGAACGTGGATCTCTCCATGCGATCAAGCCTGAATTGAAGTTTTCTCCGAGTTTGACGGCAGATCCTGATTGACTTTCGCCCCTTCTATTAAATAGCTGTAGTTGACCTTTTTTGGACAGGGCTACCATGTAATCGCCTTTGCCAGGAACCCGGTAATGAGCAGGTGCGCCTATCGTTTGGTCTCCTATAGCGTTAGGATTCCATCCTTCCAGCTTTTCTCCGGTTTTGTCTAGCAGGAATAAATTCCCCTTCTCAGTGCTGATGAAATAGCGGTATTCTTTGGAGTTGCTGTAGTCAACGAGATTTAGATGCGTGATTTTTTCACCTGTAAGACTGATTGGATAGCCAGGAAGTGGAGCTCCGAGTCTGTCTATCCCATAGATTTTATCCTGTGTGGCTATTAGCAGTTGAAGTTTTCCGTTTTTGTAATAGTCTATCTGAAAAGCATCAGAGACGATAGGGCCGGACAGTTGCTCTGTGTACACTTCCTGTCCTGCGGAATTGATCAAATGAAGCACATTGTTTTCATCCTGTACCAGCAGGTCTTCGGTGTTGTCCTGATAGTTCACGATGGATTTTGGTCCATAGGTCAGGCGCTGATCTAGCGAGATTCTATTGCTTGGCTGCAAGGCTATCGCGTCCCTAGTTTCGATGCTTGGTTGGGATTTCCCATCATACGGGAAACTGAGCGTGGCTTCAGTTTTGCCTTGTAGCTGGTTTACTTTGAAAGATATCCAGGGGAAAGATTGGAACGTTTCTGCGTATTTCTGAAGGAAAGAGCTCCAGGATGGATTAGCTTTTTGTGTCCAGGAATCCCAAATCTGATCGGTCAGGTATAATCGACTGAAACCAGCGGTCGGGCTTAGGTCTTTTTTAGCGAGGGGAGCTCTGGAAGATTTGCCCCAAGTGCTACCCGCACGAATGTCGTCCAACATCAACTTCATAGCCTGCTGGGAATTGGTGAAGATCAGGATGTCATTTTCTGAGGTGATGAAAGTCTGACCGAAGCCGGGAAATTTACCAGAGAATAAATGCGCTGGAAAATCTTCTTCCGAAAGGTAAAGAATCTCATGTCCCGAATAAAAATCAGCCCCTTCTTCGCTTTCACTTTGCTGAAATTCTTTAAGCTGCTGGATAGCTAAGTTTACATCTCTGGATCGTGCCAGGAGCGCTAGGTTTTGGTCTGCACCTCCGGTATTTTCCAAATCAAGCAAATACAATTCTCCCGTGAAGCTATCCAGAAATCCTCTGTCAAGTAGCATGCGCTGAATGTCCCCACTGAATGTCGCTCTGGCAGTAAACGCTCGGTTTGTGATTTTCTGGGTTTCGTAGATGCTTTCCAAATTGAGCTGGGTGACCGCAAGCGTCCGATTGGAAATTACCTCCTCGATAGCGGCAAGATTAGCTTGGATGGAAGGGGTAAAATCCACCTCTTCTTCATAGACCACTGGACCTTTGAAAAGCAATTCGTTTTCTTCCAAATATAAATCCAGAGCAGCGACACCGGACATAATTTCCAAGGCAGAGATGGTAGGGCTTTCTCGTTGCCCACCTATTCCTTTCAGGAGACTTCCTAGACCTTTGCCGTCCAAAATAAGTCTTCCTTGAGCGGCTGAGTTGTATGGGATATCGCTGACCAAGGTGTGCATACTTAGCTGATCTTCATTGACATAGAAGCGTATGGCTTCCTCTACCAAAAAAGAGGAGGAAGAAATAACAGCCAAATCTCCTAGCAAGGAGATACTCCAAAGGCGATTGTTGTCAGCGTCATAATACTCCATCACATCTGTGTCTGAGTACTGTCTAAGCTGAAAGCGCGAACCAGCAGGGATACGCTCTTTGATTTCGTTGATAAAATCCGTGGCAGTTGACGGATTGAGGTTTACGGTGAAAAGTAATTCGAAAGTATCAATGCCTGTAGCGTGGAGGCTGACGGTAGTTTGTTGGCCATTGAGAGATTTGGCAACCTCGCCCGAGCCTCCATTTAGGCTATCGAGTGTGACGAGTTGGTCAGAGATTCGCTGGAAAGCGGGGAGGGTTTTTACGATTTCCCAAACGGGATCATTGACTAGGGTGTTCCACTGTTCTGCGCCTTCGTAGGTTTCAAAAACAAAAACAGCGTTTTGACTTATGACTTCCAGGCTATTGACATGGCGAGAAGAAAAGTAGGTTTTGTAGATCCAGAATCCGCCTCCAGCAAGAAGAATGATAATAAAAAGTATAAGTAGGCTTTTCCAGATCTTCACGGGCTCACGAATGATTCAGTGGATAGTTTACAAAAATCAGACCTAAGAAGTCCTCACCTTGGTAAGAAAATCTCAGGTCTGATGGATTAATTTAACTTAGCTTATTTACCAAGGTTGTTCAAGACTTCCATTACTTCTTTCACATGACCTCTAGAGGTTTCAAGAAGTGCTTTTTCTTCAGCATTGAGGTCTAGCTCCAATACTTTTTCTACACCATTTTTACCCAAAATAACTGGGACACCTAGGTAGCAATCGTCAATTCCGTATTCTCCTTCTAGTTTGATACATACTGGGAATACTCTTTTTTGATTTTTCAAGATCGCTTCTACCATTTGCGCAGCTGCTGATCCTGGAGCATACCAAGCTGAAGTACCCATCAACTTCACTAGCTCACCGCCACCGAATTTTGTTCTTTCGATGATCGCGTCTAGCTTATCTTTAGCTACTAGCTCAGTCACCGGAATACCAGCCACAGTGGTGTAGCGAGGAAGCGGAACCATCGTGTCACCATGACCGCCCATTAGGATGGCCTGGATTTCTTTAGGGGAAATATTCAATTCCTCCGCAAGAAATGCTCTGTAACGTGCTGTATCCAAGATGCCAGCCATACCGATCACTTTATTTCTAGAAACACCAGCAGTGATATGAGCCTGGTAAGTCATGACATCAAGCGGGTTAGAAACTACGATGATGATCGCATTTGGAGAATGCTTGATCACATTCTCAGTCACAGATTTCACGATACCGGCGTTGGTTTCGATCAAGTCATCACGAGTCATGCCTGGCTTACGAGGAAGTCCGGAAGTGATCACCACTACATCAGAATTGGCAGTTTTGGTATAGTCGTTTGTGCTGCCTATGGTGCGGCTATCGTATTGGTTGATAGGTGCTTTCTGGAAAATGTCAAGTGCTTTGCCTTCAGCGACGCCTTCCTTGATGTCAATTAGTACAATTTCCTCAGCGATTTCGCGATAAGCCAATACATCGGCGCAAGTTGCACCCACATTACCAGCTCCTACTACGGTTACTTTGCTCATTAGATTTATAGATTTTAATATGAATTTTTTGCTTTAAAAATCGGGGGCTAAGTTATTAAACTATGCCTAGGATTCGAAATGCAGTCCGGAATACTTTGGAAGTAATTACCATTTTTTGACAATCGCGAGCTTGGGAGTTTGAAGGAGTTTATTCAAACATTTGACGGAGACTGAAAAAGCCGAAGGATTCTCGGTAGGAGCGGAAGAGGCGCTGATTGTTCTGATTATAATATTCCGCTAGTGAAGTCATCATTTTAGCTTTGATTTTTGGATTGCTGTCAAAAACCTCCTGTATGGCAAAGTGCGGGATGACAATCAACTCAGCTTCATCCGAGACGATCAGCGCGGTGTAGGTTCGCTTAGCATTTTCTAGTAAGGAGTTTTCCCCAAATGCTTCTCCTCTTTTGACGCCTAGGATCGTTTCGAAATTGTCTTTGATGTCAATGGTGAGGCTGATTTCACCGCTTTTGACAAGGTAAAGCGCCTGACTAGGATCTTTGCTAAAAAAAACCACTTCATCTTTCACATACTTTCTGTGGTGCATCGCAGGGATAAAGCGTACCATTTCTTTGTCTTTCAAACTCTCAAAAAACTTGATTTGCCCAAGAAAATTGAACATTTGCTCTTCCGGCTCAGTGTATGTTTTAGAAAATGGATTACGCATTTCTTATCGTTTTTTGAGATAAAGTAATTTCCGAGTTGCTGCTGTTGATTTTGCCCAATCAGCGATACGGTAGCCTACTACCCACGCGATTTGACCTGCTGAAAGTAATACTTTTACACTGCGTTTTTTCACCACCGGTACTTTCAAATCTATTAAAAAGTCAGAGATTTTCTTCGCGTTTTTCATTCCTAGGGGGATAAATCGATCACCTTCCTGCCAAGTCCGGATTTCCAGGGGAAAACTCAAGCGTTCCAAATCCAACATGGCATTTTGCCTGGACTTGTCGATAGCCTCCTTGCCATCGAGCTTGAGAATTTCATAATCCCCCTCTGGTATGATAAATTCTATGTCGTTCTCTGAAACTGATAGGGGCTCAAATTCTGTAGGTGCCGGCGCCAAAATCAACTGATCCCTATCCAAATTGAGGAGGTGAGTAGGGCTTTCAAATAGCCTTCCCGATTCTCCGGATTGGCAGGTATCAAGTAGGTCCTGAGCTTGCTCTGAATTGAATCCATAAGGTCGCAACCAAAAATAAAGCAAGGATGCAGCTCCAGTAGTGCGTAGAATTGCTGAGGTTGGGAGGATTTGAAGGCCTTCTGTTTCTGTGATTTTCTCCGCTGCCCAACTCTCAAAAAGCGCCGTGAAGGCTTTTCCAGTATCTTTCAGCCTGGCGAAGCTGTTCAATAAATTTGATTTGGCATCAGGGGCAGTTTCGTAGAGGGCTGGTAAGCTGATGTGACGGAGTTTATTCCTTTTATAGTCAGTTTTTTCGTTAGAGCTATCCTCACGCCATTCGATGTGATTTTCTAAGACATAGGATTTGATTTCTTCCCTACCGAAAGGTAGAAGTGGACGGAAAAGCCAGCCTCTTCTCTCGGCCATTCCATAGACACCTTCTATGCCAGTTCCCCGGAGAAGATTAAGGAAAATGGTTTCGATTTGGTCATCTTCGTGATGAGCTAGAATTATTCCTGCGAGGCTCCGCTCGACTCTAAGTTTTTCGAACCATTCATACCGAATCTCTCGGGCTGCCATTTGCGTAGAGATGCTTCTTTCGGATGCGAATTTGTAGGTGTCCACGCGGTGCACATGAAAGGGGAGGCCTACTTTATCAGCCCAAGCACTAAGGAATTCCTCGTCACCGTCGCTTTCCTCTCCTCGCAATTGAAAATTGACGTGGGCAATCTCAAAGGATATTTCGGCTTTGGTAAGAAGATTGCCTAAGCACATGCTGTCCATTCCGCCGCTGCTTGCCAAAAGGTAGGTTTTGGAGGAGTCCAAAAGTGATTTGTTCCGGATATGCCGGATAAAAGCTTCAACCATTGACCAAAAATATCATTTTCTACTAAATTTGCCCACATTCGTGCAGCTATGACTTCATTCTACTTTCGAGTTTCCTTTTTCTTCCTGATGTGTTGGGCCATTTCAAGTTCAGCTATAGCCCAAGAGAAATCCATTCTGCAGATCAATAAAGCGGATGATTTGAAAGGAGATGAGACTAGGGGGTTTGAAAGATTGCTGGGTTCGGTGGAGATGAAGCACAAGAATTCTTTGATCTACTGTGATTCAGCGCATTTTTATAGAACTGAAAATAAAGCAAGGCTTTTTGGAAACGTGAGAATAGTGGATGAAGTAGATCCTGTCACCACCACGAGTAGGTATGCCGAATACGATGGCAATACCCAGCTTGCCAAGCTAAGAAACAACGTTGTTTTCACTAACAATGAAACCACGCTGACTACAAACTACTTGGATTATGACCGGATGGGGAATATCGCCTACTATTATAATAAGGGGAAAGTCGTGGATTCGGTAAACGTGCTGACTAGCCAGCGAGGTACCTATGAAGTTAATAGTGAAAGGATTACTTTCCAAGAGGATGTGGTATTAGTAAACCCAGACTATACCATGAAGACTAACGATTTAATCTACCTCACTATCCCAAAAACTGCCGAGACGAAAGGATTGACCAATCTTATTTCGAAAGATGGAAACACACTGGATGCTCAGAATGGTAGTTTCTATGATACACAAGCTAAGATATTCAGGTTTTTTGATGGAGTAGTGGAGTCGGAGACAAGTAGAATAAAGGCAAAAGAACTGTATTACAGTGAATTGGACGCTTATTATGAAGGCAAGGAAAATGTCAGCGTTCTGAGTAAGGAGCGGCAGGTGGAGGTTTTTGGTGATGTGGGAGAATATTGGGAGGAACGAAAATATAGCTTGGTTCATGGAAATGCGCTGGTGAGGCGATATTTTGAATCGGATACGCTATACATGGCAGCCGATTCATTGATTTCTCAGGACGGGGAAGTAGATTCAATGAAGTATTTACTGGCCTTTAGATCGGTGAAGTTGGTGAAAACAGACTTGTCAAGCGTAGCTGATTCTCTGGTATATAATTACTCAGATTCATCTATCCAGCTATTCAAGGATCCAGTAATGTGGAATCAGAAGAGTCAGATCAGTGCGGATAGCATGATCTTTTATCTTGCCAATGAGCAACTGGAGCGGGTGTATATGAAGGACAAGGTATTTGTGATCACTCAGGATACGATTAGGAATTTCAATCAAATGAAGGGAAGATCGATGGTCGGTTACTTCCTGGAGGGCAAGATGGACAAGGTGGATATAGAGGGGAACGGGGAATCACTTTATTTTGCTCTACAGGCAGATACCATTTCCCAAGGAATCAATAAAACGCTAAGTGCTACTATCAAACTTCGGTTCAAAGAAGGTGCTATTCAGCGCGTGACCTATGGCATCAAACCCGACGGGAAGTTTACTCCCTTTCAATTAATCACTGAGGAAAACTCCAGACTTGAAGGCTTCGATTGGAGATTTGAAGAAAAGCCTACTTTAGAAGACATTTTTGCCTGGAGAAAACCAGAGGAGATTGATCCGAATGCAGAAAATTTATTCAATGAACCTGAAGTAGAGTTGATTTTGCCAACCGATGAAGAAATCCTAAAGTCACTGGAAAAACGCGGTTGGAAGCCAAAAAAAATCACTCCATAGCCTATTTTATATAGGTAGAAAAAAGGGTAACGTGTTTCAGTAGAAAAAATTTTAAAAGGGTTAACATGTTTTAACCGGATTTTTCTTCGATTCCATAGCCATCGGCTTAGTTTTGTGCGTATATTGATTACCGTTCAAACAACTCAGTGCGTATCGATTAAAACTTTACATGAAATTATTACTCCTATTTTTTACATGGCTTTGGCTGTTAGTTCCCGTATTTTCGGAAGCTCAACAGGTGCGTGTACTGAGTGATGGTATAGAATTTCAAGGAGACTTGGGATCAACACAACGTAAAACTATCATCCTGCAGAACGAAACCAATCAGGTAAAAACCTATTTACTCAAAACTCTTCGTGGAAATATCGGCTCCTCTCAGAGTGTGAAAATCTGTATAGGAGAACAGTGCTTTGATCCTAAGAAAGAGCTAGCCAAAATAAAATTAACATTAGGTCCTGGTGAATTATTGACAGACTTGTATTTGGATTTTAATATGGGAATAGCTTCCACCAGAGGATCTTTTGATATGACATTTGTAAACGAAAGCAATCTTCGGGATCAGTTTGTCGTTGAGGCGAGGTATGAAGTGGATGATCCCGCAGTGAAAGTTGATGAGTTTGACTACAAGGACATTGTGCTAAGCGACGTTTACCCCAACCCAAGTGTGAGGATAGCTCAATTTGACTACACGATCAAAAATCAATCTGCGAATGCCAGAATAGCAATTAATAGCTTCATAGGTAATCCTGTGGCAGATTATGCTCTTGATCCAGAGAGAAATGTTCTGGTAATTAATGTGTCAGATTTCACTCCTGGGATATATTTCTACACTCTTTTCTTGAACAATAAGAATATTGTGACCAAGAAGCTCGTTGTCAAGAAGTAAGACTTGGCTAAGCAGCAGTCATCCATTTGAATCCAAAAAATTATCCCGTATATTTGCGGTCTTGAAAATGAAAATGCGCGTACAATCCATCCTATTACTCATTATTTTACTAGCGGCAGGTTCCTGTGGCCCATTTAGCAAGCTTGAGAAAAGCACGAACTGGGAGGAATTATATGCAGGTGCGAATAAGTATTATCAGGAAGGAGAATACAATAAAGCTATCATTCTGTATGACAAGGTTTTGCCTGTGATCAGAGGAAGTGAAAAGGCTGAAATTGCGGATTACAATTACGCTAATTGTCACTTCAAGACTAAGAGATACATTGAGGCGGCTGGTTATTTCAGCAATTTCTATCGAACCTACAACAGAAGCCCGTTAGCTGAGGAAGCATTGTTTATGAATGCGTATGCTTTGTATCTTGATTCGCCGGACGCCAATCTAGACCAGCAAAGTTCACAAGAAGCAGTAGCAGCGATTCAGCAGTTCGTGACCAAATTCCCCTCTTCAGCCAGCTACGAGCGTGCGATGGAGATGTTGGTAGATTTGCAGGCTAGATTCGAAGAGAAAGCCTACATGGAGTCATCCATGTATTACCGATTGAAAGATGGGCTGTATCCTGGAGATTTCTATCGAGCGTGTATTATTAATTTTCAGAATTTCACCAAGAATTACCCTGACAGTGAGCACAACGAAGAGCTTGCTTACAAGCTAGTTGAAGTAGGTACAGGATATGCTGAGAATAGTACTTTTTTCAAAAAAGAAGAGCGTTTGAATGATGCATTGGGTTTTGCTGGGGAGTTTTACCGAAAGTATCCAAATAGTGCTTTCACTGGAAAAGTGAAAGAAATAGAAGAAAAAGCCAGGGAAGAATTGGCAGCTCATACAGTTTTGAAAAATGAGTATAATGAACGTCTAGCTGAACAAAAGGCCAAAGCACTGGAAAATAAGCCTTTGGAAAAAGTTGAAATTAAATAGAACTATAATCAAATAAGAATATGGCAGTTAATCCATCCATCGTTACAAGAGACCTTGATAAAATCGCTGATAAAACAGGGAATATCTACGAATCTCTACATGTAATAGGACAGCGTGCAAAGCAAGTGTCAAATACCTTGAAGGAGGAATTGAATATCAAGCTTTCAGAATTCGCTTCTACAGTTGACAATTTGGAAGAAGTATTTGAAAACAAGGAGCAAATCGAAATCTCCAAGTTCTATGAAAGAATGCCAAAGCCGAGCACGCTAGCTATGGAAGAATTCATGGAGGGTAAAATTTACCACAGACTTCCAGAAGAACCAGCAGGCGAATAATTCTATGAGCCTTATCGGTAAGAAAATCATTTTAGGCGTCACTGGTAGCATAGCAGCATACAAGTCCGCATTTCTTACTCGTTTGTTAATTCAGTCAGGAGCAGAAGTGCAAATCATCATGAGCGCTTCTGCTTCTGATTTTATCACCCCACTCACGCTAGCTACACTTTCCAAGAAACCAGCTCTAAGCCAATTTCAAAAAAATGAGACGGGTGAATGGAACAATCATGTGGAGCTTGGACTTTGGGCAGATTTATTTTTGGTGGCACCTATCAGTGCCAACACCCTGGCCAAATTTGCCAATGGCTCGTGCGACAACCTACTTGCTGCCACCTACCTTTCTGCAAGATGTCCAGTAATGCTAGCTCCTGCGATGGATCTGGATATGTATCAGCATCCATCGGTACGGTCAAATATTCAAAAGTTGGAATCCTATGGCGACAAGATCCTTCATGCGGAATCGGGTGAATTAGCAAGTGGACTATCTGGCCAAGGAAGAATGATGGAGCCAGAGCATATTTTGGCTGCTGTTGAGGATTTCTTTGCCAGTAAATCAGATTTCAAAGGTAAAAAAGTACTGATCACAATGGGGCCAACCCAGGAGGCTCTTGATCCTGTACGGTACATTAGCAATCATTCTAGCGGGAAAATGGGACTTGCTTTGGCTCATGCTTTTCTTCAAAATGGAGCAGAAGTCTATGTGATTTCCGGGCCAATTTCTCTACCTGTTGACAAAGACAGCTTCAGATGGCAGGATGTCAAATCTGCTAGGGAAATGTATGAAGCTGCTGGAGCTCTACATGCTCAGATGGACATCTGTGTTTTCGCTGCTGCAGTGGCGGATTATGCCCCGGCAGAAATAGCTCCAGAGAAGATAAAGAAAAATTCTGCTTCACTTTCTATTGAATTAGTCAAGAACGTGGACATCGCGGCTAAACTTGGCGCTCAAAAGAAGCAAAACCAAATTCACATAGGGTTTGCATTAGAAACAGAAAATGAAGTCGAAAATGCCGAGCAGAAGCTTTCTAAGAAGAATTTTGACATGATCGTTTTGAATTCTATGAAGAATGCTGGGGCTGGATTCCAGGTGGATACCAACAAGGTGCATATTTTACATGCATCCGGTGTAGCTGTAGAATCTGATGTTGCTCCTAAAAATCAAATCGCCAAGCTGATAATCGATCAAATCAAAAACATCCCGGTTTGGGTTTGACCTTAGATATTTCCTTATTTTTAAGTTTATGAAGTTGAGCGAAAAGAAGAGCCATATCCATTGGAATGAGTTTTCCTTCAGCACTAGTTCATGGCATCCTAATGTAATTTGCACGAGATGAAAAAAGGGATTTTCCTGTTACTCTTTATATGCTTATCATTCAGTGGTTTTGCGCAAGAGCTGAACTTCACGGTGACGATCAATAGCGAACGCGCCAGAATTCAGAACACGGATATTTTTGCTCAAATGAAGACTAATTTTGAGCAGTTTCTCAATGGTAGGTCGTGGACTACAGATGAATTTCGTCCGGAGGAGCGTATCAAGGGCAACCTGCTCATCACAATCAATGATGTTCCTCAGGTGGGATCTTACTCAGCTACTGTCCAGATTCAGACTGTTAGACCTGTATATGGGACAAATTTCGAAAGCTTAGTCTTTAATTTTGCGGATAGAAACTGGAGTTTTGACTACCTCGAATCTCAGCCACTTGAGTTTAATCGCTTTACTTTCTTAAATAATATCAGCTCTCTACTGGCTTTCTACGCACATATTGCATTGGGCTTAGATTATGATTCTTTCGAAAGTCGCGGCGGGGATGAATTCTTTGCTGCTGCTAACGACATCGTGAACAATGCCCAGCAGTCCGGAAGACCAGGTTGGACTCAGAGCTCTTCTGATCGAAGAAATCGATATGCTCTGAACAATGACATCTATGTGTCCTCGGTATTTTCTCCGATTCGGGATGCTTATTATTTATACCATCGTCAGGGACTGGATATATTATTGATTCGACCTGAGGAGGCCTACAATAATATTCTAGAGGCAGTTCGGATTTTGGCTGAAGCAAATAAAAATCAACCAAATGGTATCTTTACTATTTCCTTTATGGATGCTAAAAGTGACGAGATTTCGTCCGTAATGAAAAATGCCTCCTTAGAAATCCGGACAGAACTTGTCGATTTACTGCTAGAGGTAGATCCAAATAATGCGAGAAAGTACAATGAGCTGCTGAAAAGCTAAGCTCGATTTTTTAGTTTTGCTCAAACGAACACTTTACCCATGCTCAAATCTTTAAGCATCTCTAATTATGCCCTCATTGATCAACTGCACATGCAGCCCAGCGCCGGGTTAAGTATGATTACTGGGGAAACTGGCGCGGGAAAGTCCATCATGCTGGGAGCCGTGGGGTTACTATTAGGGAATAGAGCTGATACTAAAGTATTGCTCCATGAGGATAGAAAATGCGTTATCGAGGGAGTCTTTGATATCGCAAATTATGGTTTGAAGGATTTTTTTGATGCGACCGAGTTAGATTACGAACCCACTTGTATCATAAGAAGGGAAATCAGTCCTGCAGGCAAGTCCAGATCTTTTGTGAATGACACGCCTGTGTTATTGGATGCTCTGAAAACACTTGGTGGGTTCTTGATGGATGTACATTCGCAGCACGATACGCTTCAATTAGGGGAGGGAAGTTACCAATTGAAATTAATCGATGCGTTTGCCCAGACTCAGCAGGAGCTTCGTCAGTATAAAGTTGATTACCATACCTTTCAAAGCGCTCATAAGACCTACAACGAATTGAGCAAAAAGGCTATAGAATTGCAAAAGGAGGCTGATTTCAATCAGTTTCAACTAGAGGAATTGAGCCTTTTAAATTTGAGAGAAAGCGAGCAAGCTGACCTTGAATCCCAGCAGGAAGTGCTGGAGAATGCGGAAGAAATCAAACTCAAAATCAATGAGATGCTTAATCTTTTCAAAGATGAGCAGTTTGGAATCAGCCAAGGGATGTCTCAGGTTCAGCAGGGAATGCAATCGTTGGAGCGGTTAGCACATGTGTTTACGTCGATTAAGGAGCGATTTTTAGCTGTCAATATCGAATTGAAAGATATTGAGGAGACCCTCGGAGATGAGGAGAGTAAAGTTGAAGTTGACTTTGAAAAACTCGACGAGACGCGAGATAGGCTGAGTAAGATTTATCAACTTCAGAAAAAGCATGGAGTGGCTACCGTGGAGGAATTAATGGAGCTTGAGCGGGAGTTGGCTGATAAAGTTTTTCAAGTCCAAAATCTGGATGAAACGCTGTTAAAAGCAAAAAAAGACTTAGAGGATAGTCAAAATCAGCTAGCTGAATCGGGGAAATTGCTGCGTAAAAAAAGACAGGATAGTTTTTTAGGTTTTCAAAACTCCCTTGAGAAATTACTCGCTGGTTTGGGAATGGAAAATTCCAAGGTGCTGATGGAGCTTAAACCTGTGCAGCCAAACCTTAATGGAGTGGATGAAATTGAATTACTTTTTTCAGCCAATAAGGGTGCTGCACCACAGCCCTTGAAGAAAGTTGCTTCTGGGGGTGAATTCTCCCGATTGCTTTTCGCAATAAAATACTTGATGGCTGATAAAATGGCGATGCCAACATTGATTTTTGATGAGATAGATGCGGGGATTTCTGGTGAAGTGGCTTTGAAAATGGTCGGAATGATGCAGGATATCTCCCAAAAGCACCAGGTGATTTGCATTACGCATTTGCCTCAGGTAGCTGGACAGGGCGATCTTCATTATTTTGTTTACAAGGATAACTCTTCTGAAAAAACGGTGAGTAAGATCAAATTGCTTGATCAAGAAGAGCGAGTTGTGGAGTTAGCGAAAATGATTTCTGGAGCTACACCTTCAGTTTCAGCCATTGAAAGTGCGAGAGAATTACTCAAGAGGTAAGTCTTGAGCCGAATCAATGTGCGCCCAGAATCATTATTTTTTCCTATTTTTGGGCAATATTTTTGAAAATAACCCCCTAGCTATATGCCAGAAAATTTGCTAAAAGGAAAACTGGGAATCATCACCGGTGCTCTCGACGAGAACTCAATTGCATGGAAAACAGCACTTAAAGCCAAAGAGCAAGGTGCAAGGTTTGTACTGACTAATGCGCCGATTGCGATGCGAATGGGTGCTATCAATGATCTCGCGAAAGAATGTGATACCATCGTTATTCCTGCGGATGCTACCAGCACTGAAGATATTGAGAAGCTTTATGCAGAAGCCAAAGAATACCTTGGAGGAAACTTTGATTTCATCCTACATTCCATCGGGATGTCTCCAAACATCAGAAAAGGACGCTCTTATGGAGACCTGAACTACGATTGGGCGATGAAATCTTACGATGTGTCCGCCATCTCGTTTCATAAGATGATGCAGGTAGCAGAAAAGCAAGACGTCATGAATGAGTGGGGATCGATTGTGGGCTTGTCTTATATTGCCGCGCAGAAAGTTTTCCCTTTTTACACGGACATGGCTGACGCCAAAGCTTTACTAGAAAGTATCGCTCGTGGGTATGGTTATAGATTTGGTAAGTTAAAGAAAGTAAGAGTCAATACTATTTCTCAGTCACCTACCAAGACCACTGCGGGAACGGGTATTGGCGGCTTTGATTCATTCTATAATTTTGCAGAATCGCTTTCCCCACTTGGAAATGCTTCTGCTGAGGCCTGCGCTGAATACATCGTGACGATGTTCTCAGATTACACTAGATTAGTTACGATGCAGAATCTATTTCATGATGGTGGATATTCCTTCACTGGGATTTCTGAGGATATTATGGAAAAGTTTAAGGATTTGTAATCATCCCTGCTAATCTTCATAAATAGCCCTTTGGAATTCCCTTAGGGCTTTTTTGTGTTCACTGTTCATCCTTTTTTGATTTTTTGTTGTCACTTTTTGCCTTAACTTATTGACCTCAATTACACACCTTGTATGCATAAAAAACGTTTACTTCTACTCATTTTTGGCTTATTCCTTTCCTTTTCTTCTTTTTCCCAAATCGAACCTGCACCTGATCGAAGCGAAGGTAACGGCCAATATGGTCGATTGATTTTGAGAGGAGTGATTCTTATCGACGGCACAGGGGCACCTCCAGTGGGTCCAGTGGATATAGTCGTGGAGAAAAACAGAATAGCCCAGATACAGGTGGTAGGCTATCCTGGCTTGCCGATAAGCGAGAATCGCCGACCAAAAGCTGGGCCAGATGACAAGGTTTATGACTTGGATGGACACTACTTGCTTCCAGGTTTTGTGGATTCTCACGGGCATATTGGCGGACGTGGACAAGGAACTCCGGCCGAATATGTGTTCAAACTTTGGTTGGCACATGGGATCACTACGATACGTGATCCTTCAGCCGGGAATGGTCTTGATTGGACTTTGGATCAAAAAAAGAGATCTGCTGCCAATGAGATTACCGCTCCTAGAATTTTGGCCTATACCAGTTTTGGACAAGGTGCTAAAGAGCCAATAACCACAGCAGAGCAGGCAAAAGCTTGGGTGAACGAGAATGCGAAAAAAGGAGCTGACGGCATTAAGTTCTTTGGAGCAAATCCTGAAGTTATGGAGGCCGCGATATCCGAAAACAAAAAAATTGGACTCCGATCAGCCATGCATCATCAGCAGCTGGACGTAGCGCGCTGGAATGTGATCAGCTCAGCCAAGGCAGGATTGTCGTCTATGGAACATTGGTATGGATTGCCAGAGGCATTATTTGAAAATCGAACGATCCAGGATTTTAGGTTGGATTATAATTACCAGAACGAGCAGCACCGATTTGGGGAGGCAGGGAAGCTATGGAAGCAAGCCGCACAGCCAGGATCAGACCACTGGAATAAGGTGATGGATGAGTTGTTGGCACTTGATTTTACCTTGGATCCTACCTTCAATATCTACGAAGCTAATCGCGATCTGATGCGAGCTCGTACAGCCGAATGGCATGATGTCTATACGCTTCCTTCGCTTTGGCGATTCTATGCCCCTAGTCGCCAATCTCACGGTTCTTATTGGTTCGATTGGACAACTGAAGAAGAGATTCAGTGGAAAGAAAACTATCGTCTTTGGATGACTTTTGTAAATGAATATAAAAACAAAGGAGGCAGGGTAACAGCTGGATCTGATTCTGGTTTTATTTATCAGCTCTATGGTTTTGCTTATATCCGAGAGCTGGAATTGCTGCGGGAAGCTGGTTTTCATCCCTTGGAAGTTCTTCGTTCTGCTACACTACACGGTGCGGAGCTAGTCGGTATGGAAAAGGAAATAGGTTCGGTAGAAGTAGGTAAATTGGCTGATTTTGTAATTATTGAAGAGAATCCCTTACAAAATCTCAAGGTACTTTACGGAACGGGAGCAATTAGAATTGATGAAAATAATCAGCCGATTCGGGTAGGAGGGGTGAAATATACTGTCAAAGATGGGATTGTCTATGATGCCAAAAAACTTTTGGAGGATGTGAAAGTTATGGTTGAAAAGCAAAAAGCTAAGGAAGGCTTTGTGATCACTCAGCCTGGTTTAGATTGGTAAGTTGAAATTGAAAAGTGAATAGAATTAGATAGATGATTATTCGCAATCTTGCCAAAATTCAAAATTCCCTTGCTCAACCGGACAGAAGTCCGAAGACTAGTCACCGGAGTGGCCCCAATTCTTAAGTTGACCAAATCTTATTTTGCATTAAGCTCTTTACTCGTATCAAAGCGGATATACACGATTAGATAATTCGAAAACAAAGAATAGAATGCCTCAAATTAATGTAAACGGAGTTGATATTTTTTATATAGATCAAGGAATAGGAGAGGAAACCATTGTCTTTTCACATGGCTTGCTCTGGAGTCACAAGATGTTTAAAGATCAAGTAGAGTTTCTTCAAACACGGTTTCGGGTAATTGCCTACGACCATAGGGGGCAGGGGCAAAGCGAAGTCTCAGGCCCTTTTGATATGGATACCATCACTGAAGACGCAGCGGAATTGATCAGCGCCCTTTGTGACAAACCAGTTCATTTTGCAGGCCTTTCTATGGGAGGTTTTGTTGGGATGAGGCTTGCAGCTAGACATCCTAAATTGATCAAAAGTTTGATTTTGATGGAAACATCCGCCAACGCAGAGCCGGTTTCAAATCTCCCGAGATACAAGACCCTTAACGGATTTGTAAAGTGGTTTGGCTTGCTGAATCCAGTTGCCAACAAGGTGATGAAGATTATGTTTGCTGAAAGTTGGCTCACTGATCCGATGAATTCTGATAAAATTGACTATTGGAAATCCGAGATTAAAGCCAATAAAAAGAGTATAACTGGACCTGTAGAAGGAGTGATCTATAGGAAAGGTATTGAAAATGAACTTAGCCAAATCTCATCTCCCACGATGGTGATCGTGGGAGACGAAGATGTAGCCACTACTCCCCTCAAAGCTAAGTTTATCCAGATGAGTATCCCAAAGTCAAAACTTCATACTATCCCAGGAGCAGGTCATAGTAGCTGCATTGAGAAACCAAGAGAAGTCAATCGTTTGATAGGAGATTGGTTGATTCAGTGGAGCTAACTTTTGGACAGTGAAGATGCCGGGGTGATTTTTCAGCTGATATAAAGTCAACTTAGATTCATAATTTTTCAAAAAATCTGATGTTTTGAAAACCTTTTCTTACATTTATATGTATATACATTAAATACACTTACAAGAAAATGGGAAAAATCGAAGATGCCATCCAGCAAAAAGAATTTAAAGACCCCTTCAATAAGGTAGTGGTGAATATTCTTTATACTCAGAGTTACCTGGTAACAGCCCAAAATGCGCTATTTAAACCTTACGATATTTCTCCCGAGCAGTACAATGTGCTGAGGATTCTGAAAGGGCAGGCCGGTGTTCCTATCACCGTTTCATCCATTCAGGAACGCATGCTGAACAAAATGTCTAATGCAAGCCGTTTGGTGGAAAAGCTAAAAAGTAAAGGTTTGGTGCTGCGCTCTGAATGTCCGAATGACCGCAGACAAGTGGATATTTTGATTACCCAAAAGGGATTGGATTTACTTCATGATTTACGGCCCCTTTTGGAGCAAGCAAATAAAAACTTCATCAACTTGAATCTCGAGGAAATCGAAACACTTAATAACCTTCTGGACAAATTGAGAGGGTAAAAAATTTTAACCTAATACATGTCTATACAATAAATAGTAATACAACTAAAATTTAAACTAAAAATTCAAAAATTATGAGCACTACAAAATGGATTATCGACCCTACACATTCAGAAGTGTCTTTCAAAGTAAAACACTTGGTGATTTCTACAGTAACTGGTTATTTCAGAGAATTTGAAGGATCAGCTGAAAGTTCATCTGAGGATTTTAGCGGAGCTACAGTTTCTTTTTCAGCGAATATCGACAGCATTGACACTAACCAAAAGGATAGAGACAATCACTTGAAGTCTGGTGATTTCTTTGATGCTGCTAATCATCCTAAATTGACCTTTTCTGGAAAAATCGTGAATGAAGGTGGAGATTATAAATTAGTTGGAGATTTGACGATGAGAGATACAACCAAAGCAGTTGAATTTGACGTTGATTTTGGAGGTATTGCTGCAGACCCTTATGGTCAAACGAAAGCCGGATTTGAGATCCAAGGAAAGATAAACAGAAAAGATTTTGGGTTATCCTGGTCAGCAGTGACTGAAGCTGGTTCTGTAGTAGTGAGTGATCAAGTTCGGTTGATCCTTAGCGTTCAGCTAGTGAAGCAGGCTTAATACATAGCGGCCTTTGGGGTTTTTCTAAATCCCGAAGGCCTCTTTAAACACCTATTTTACCTTTATTATTTCCTTTCCATTTTCCCCAAAACTATGAAGCCATTAATCACTGGAATCCACCATATCACTGCCATAGCTGGTAACCCTCAAGCAAATATTGATTTCTACACCGGAATTCTTGGTTTGAGGCTGGTGAAGAAGACGGTCAATTTTGACGCGCCTGGCGTTTATCATTTCTACTTTGGAGATGAGCTGGGTAGGCCAGGAACTGTTTTTACTACCTTCCCCTTTGCGGGAGCTAGGAGAGGAACAAAGGGAGCTGGTGAAGTGACCTACACGGCTTTTTCTATTCCTTCAGAATCTCTTGAGTTTTGGGTAGATCGCTTGAAAAAATTCGGAATCCCTATTTCTGATGTGCTAACTCGATTTGGTGACAAGTTTATCCGATTTGAAGATCACGATAGTATGGGGATAGAGTTGGTGGCAAATGACCAAGACGATAGAATGGGTTGGTCTTATGGTCAGGTACCAATCGAGCATTCTATCAAAGGATTTTATGGAGCTACTTTAAATCTTCGAGCAAAGGAGTTGACTGAAAAGCTTTTGACTGAGCATATGAATTATCGCTTTATTGGTGAGGAAAATGGTAGGTTCCGCTACGGAACAGCAGGAAAACCAGGTGATATCGTGGACATCGTTCTTGATAAATCTGGAACTAGAGGTTCCCAAAGTGCCGGAACTGTCCATCACATTGCATTTCGAACAGAAAATGCCGCTTCTCAACTTCAAGTTCAAGAAATCCTGATGAGAAATGGGTATCAAGTCACTGAAGTGAAGGATAGAAATTATTTTCAATCAATTTATTTTCGCGAGCCGGGAGGAGTTCTTTTCGAGGTGGCGACTGATGAACCAGGTTTTGCCATCGATGAAGACGAGGAGCACTTGGGAGAATTGATCAAACTGCCTGACTGGGCTGAACCCAATCGTGCAAAACTAGAAGAGAGTTTGATACCTGTCACCTTAAATGTGGAGTCGTATGCCTAAGATGAAAACTGCCGGCCTTCCGCTGGATCAAGCACAAAAAGCTGCTATCCTTATACATGGCAGAGGTGCAAACGCTGATAGTATTTTGTCCTTGTCAAAGTATCTTAACCTCGATGATTATGCGCTATTGGCACCAGAAGCAACTGGTGGAACTTGGTATCCCTATAGTTTCATGGCACCGGATGAGGCAAATGGAAGTGCTTTGGAGGATTCTATGAAAACAATTTCTGATACCTGGGGTTCTATTTTGAGTTCAGGAATCTCAGCCGAAAATATTGTTCTCATAGGGTTTTCCCAGGGAGCTTGCCTTAGTCTTGAGTTTGCTGCGCAAAATCCTCAGAAACCCGGAGCAGTTGTTGCATTCACCGGAGGGTTGATAGGAGAGCAAGTCCGGGAGGATAAGTATTCTGGAGATTTATCTGGTGTGAAGGTCTTCATTGGAAGTAGCGAAAAAGATTTTCATGTTCCACTTTCTAGAATAAAAGAATCAGAAACCCTACTGAGCAGGATGGGTGCAGAGGTCAACTTATTAATCTTCAAAGATTCTAATCACACGATCCGTCAGGAAGAAATTAACTGGGTCAATGAGAATATATTGTAAATAGGTTTTCTTACTTACGAAAATCCCTTGGCAGCTTGTCAAGGGATTTTTTTTGCTCGACTTTTGAGTTGTGCTGCTTCCCAAGAAACAGTATTCACCTGGTTAATTTACTGAGCCTTAGTAGGCCCAACTTAGCTGTGCTGCTTCTCCAGAAGCAGTACCTTACTTACGTAAGTTTATCAATAATTTTTTCGAAACAATACCCATTTAGTTTATCTGCCTTATTCACATTATAGACTAAATGATTCACCCTAAATCGCCTATTTTTTATACATTTTACCACCAAAATCTCCTTAAAAATTATCTTGTAACCTCTTGATAATAAAATAAATGGATCTAATAATAGGAATTTACTCAATAAGATGAGTAAATTTACGCAGTATAAAGAGTAAAGTGTATGAGTTATCAACGATCAGAGAAAAATCAGATACAAAAACGACTTCACGATGAGCCAAGAATGTTTATCCAAGTGATTTATGGCCCACGCCAAGTTGGTAAGACTACCCTAGTGCGCCAGATCATGAAAGACATCAATTGGCCCAACACACTCATTGCTGCGGATGCTGTGCCCGCAACGGATAGAGTTTGGATAGCTCAGCAGTGGGAGGCTGCGCGTATCAAGCAAAGCTCGGCTCCGGAGACACCCTATATTTTGGTGATTGATGAGGTGCAGAAGATAGATAATTGGAGCGAGCAGGTGAAAGCAGAATGGGATAGGGATACAGCAGAAGAGCGCGATATCCGCGTGGTGCTGCTCGGATCTTCGAGGTTGATGCTTCAGCAAGGCTTGACCGAATCACTCGCGGGGAGATTCGAATCCACCTATCTAGGGCACTGGTCTTATCGGGAGATGAAAGATGCATTTGGGATCAGTCCTGAAGAATTCATCTGGTTTGGAGGCTATCCAGGGGCGATTCTCCTAAAAGAAGACGAAGACCGCTGGAAGAATTATGTTAGAGATGCACTGTTGGAAACCAGTATTTCTAAGGATATACTGATGTTGACGCGCGTGGACAAGCCGGCACTGATGAAGCGCTTATTTGAGATAGGCTCATCTTATTCAGGGCAGGTGCTGAGTTTCACCAAAATCATGGGTCAGCTAGCGGATGCGGGTAACACCACCACGCTGGCCAATTACCTGGAATTATTGAATGAAGCAGGTTTGCTCAGTGGATTGGAGAAGTACAGCCCCAATCTCGTTCGTAAGCGTTCCTCCAGTCCAAAGTTCATGGTGCACAATACGGCAATCATGTCGGGGATTTCTAATGAAACTATCCACACGCTACAAGCTGACCATCGGGCCTGGGGTCGATGGGTAGAGTCTGCCGTGGGTGCGCATCTGGTCAATCAATCCTTCAAGGAGCGAAAATTGCACATCTATTATTGGCGGGAAGGAAACGATGAAGTAGATTTCGTGGTGGAGTATAAAAAGCGAATTATTGCCCTAGAAGTGAAGACTTCCAAGGTCGGTGGACTAGCTGGTATGAATGCTTTCACAGTTTCCTATCATCCAGAAAAATCACTTGTGATCGGTACCGATGGTATCCCATGGGTGGAATTTTTGCAGATGGATGTGCTTGACTTATTCACTTAAAAGACAGCTGATTGGCTGTCTTTTTTTTATGGGTTTCACTGCAGAGTTCGCACAGAGATTACTGCTTTCAACAAAAAAGGATATCTAATATTTAGCTTTAAAAGGCAGGGCATTATTTCAATTTTTAGCTCTAAAAATGCAAAATTCTTCCTTAAAAATTATCTCGTAAATAGCTGGTATTCAGTTGATAAATTCATATTTAAATATTTTACTCAATACACTGCGTAAATTAACTCAGTATATTGAGTAAAATTTAAATATTAATAAGAATAACTCACCCGAGAGCCTCTTTCAGGATCCAATTCAACATTCGCGAAAACGCCAATCTCTTGCTGCAACTCTTCCACATGAGAGATAATTCCTACGATTCGGTTTTCATGACGAAGTGACTTTAGGGTTTCAAAAACCACTCGAAGCGCATTTTTATCCAAGGCTCCAAACCCTTCATCCATAAAGAAAAAGCTTTGATCTGCTTGATTGAGTGCTTTTACTTTTTCTGCTAATGCCAATGCCAGACACAGCGAAGCTTGGAAAGTCTGACCTCCGGAAAGTGTCTTAAGCAAGCGATTTTTGCCCCCGTTCAAATAATCAATTACCCAAAACGTATTGTCCTCGTCGATATCCAAACTCAGCTGATTTTTGCACAACTTCATAAAACGTACATTTGCTGTATTGCAGAGCTCCTTGAGGTAAATCGAGCTGACAAACTTCACAAAGCCACTGCCTCGGAACATGTTGTCCAGCTCCTTCAGGTAGCTTTCGCGGATTTCTAGCTTCGCAAAATCAGCCTGTAGTACCTTCTTTTCAGCTAGCTTGGCTGTGGTTTCCTGAATTTCTTTGTCAAGTAAAAGGACTTGGTTTTGGGAAGATTCAGCGGTGATTTTCAATTCATGGAATAGGGTCGAAAGCTCCTGAAAAGCTTCTTCTTGAAATACCAAAACCCCTTCCTCAGCTTCCAACTCTTGAATTCTATTCGCTGTGATTGCCAACTTTTGGTCAAATTGGGAGATCTCCAGCGCTACTTTTTCTGCGTCTATCGATTGCTGAAACAAGCGGATTAAATGTGGCTCATCCGTAAACCCATGCTGAATTTTCAGTGACTCAAAGTCTGAACTGTATTTTTCAAGTTTCACTAAACTTTGGTCTCGGAGTTGAGTGAAATTGATCAAGTCGGCGGCATTCTTATCAGCGGCTGAGCGCTTTTCACGCAGGTGCTTTTGCTTGCCTTCTAGCGCTTGGAGTGCATCTTCTATATCTTTCTCCACCTTGTCTATTGCCGATTGGATTTGGGAAGTTTCTTTGGCGAAAAACTGCTTGCAGAAAGCCATGTCTCGGATTTCTTCTTTTTTGGAGGAAATATTGGATAGCACAGACTGCAATTTTAACTGCGCCTGTTGAATCTCTTTTTCGGATTGCTCAATCAACACGCGGTCTCCATCCCAGTTTTTTCTTAACCTTTTTACCTCCTGCAAAATGCGCTCTCGGGTCTGACTGCTCTGTTCTATTGCCTGTATTTTTGCCAAAAGGGCTTCATGAGAATCGATTGCTTTTTCAGTGAGCTTACTTCTCAGTGAGGCTAGATTTTGATCCAACTCTTTGATTTCAGTAGTTTTGGAGGTTGCATTTTTTTGGAGGTTTTCCAGTTGGAACAACAGTTCTGCTAGCGAAGATTTAGAAGTTTGTATGCTTTCCAGCCTAAGTTTAGCCTCCTGAATCTGAGCTGATTTTTGTGCTAATTCCGTCTCTCCTTCACTCTCCAGGGGGTTGGGATGCTCTATAGCGCCGCAAAGTGGACAAGGCTCACCATCATGAAGAAGATGCACATGCGCTACGAGTCCCTGTTTTTGTATGAGTAGATCCCGTTGCTTCTCTAGTTCTTGAATCTCAGTTTTATGAGAAGAAATCCAGCCTTCGAAGGAATCTTCCGTGCTAGGAACCGTCGAGGTAATCTGATTAATTTTGGATTGAATGCCGCTAGCTTGAATGTTAATTTCAGTAGCGTCCGATTCATTTCTAGCTAATTGATTTTCCAACTGCTTCCATTCTTTCGCAGAACTCATCAGCATAGCCAAAACCGAACTATCCGTTGTGCTGAGTTTCTCCGCTTCAGCTTCCAATTCGCTAATCTTAGTCTCTAAACCTTTTTGAGATAGCTTTTTGGCGTCTATTTGAGGTTGCAAGTTTGATACACTTTCGGTTGCTGTCTGACGTTGTGTTTCCAGATTTTGAATCTCTATGACTTTTTTCAAATCTCTGATTTTCCCTTCCCGCTGAGGTCGCTCTCTATTCTTAATTTTAAGTTCTTCTTCTTCTTTTTCCAACTCAGCGACTTCCTTCGCAAACTCAAGCTTGAAACGCTCGCTGTCAATCACGCTTACTTTGTATTTTTCAAAGTCTGCTTTAGTATCACGAATATTTTCCCAAACAGGACGTAGGTAGGTTTTAGCAGTGATAAATTCGGAATGCAACTTTCGTTGTTTTTCTATCTCTGGACGCTGTAAAAGCAGACTTTCTCGATCCGCCTGGAACTTCAGTAACTGCTGGTTTTTGGTACGGAGATTTTCTTGAATGCGAATATCAGTTTCAGCTTTTTTCAGTTTAGCAGCTGCTTCTGTGGCTTGTCCGCTTAACGCTACATATTGATTTTGCTTTTCCGTAAGGATTTCTTCTGAGAATTCCTCCAAGCCCTGAAGTTGTGTTTCGAGTCGGATTTTCTGCTCCCTCACAGCTTTGAGTAGTGTTCCTGTTTTAATTGAAAGATCGAAGCGTTCCAGTCCGAACAGTTCCTTCATCATCTTGGCTTGATCCATCGGCTTTTGATCGATGAATTCTCGGAATTTTCCCTGCGGGATAATCACCGTCTGCTTGAAATGCTCTTTTTTCATGCCGATGATTTCCTCGGCTTTTGCAGTGATCGGCTCCCAGTTGCCAGCTACTTTTTCATAAAAAGTATGCTCTGCAGGTTTGATGTCCTCGTAATTTTTCGAATTCCGCTTTGCAGAATACCGAGCTAAATAGGTCTTCGCGTTATTTTTTCCAGAACTGAATTCGAAGTTCAACAGCAAATGATCAGACTGCAAATTGACCATGCTGTTCTTTTCTCCACGGTCAGAAAGTCGCTCTGTACTTCCGTAAAGTGACAGGAGAATAGCTTCCAAAATGGAGGATTTTCCTGATCCTACCGCGCCAAAAATCCCAAAAAGCCCCGCTGCCGTCAGCTTATCAAATTCTATCGTCTGCTTCTCTTTGTAGGAATACAATCCCTGTATATCGAGTTTAATAGGAATCATGCTTGGTCGTTTTGGCTGATGACTTCTTTGAAAATTGCGAGCAGTTCTGCATTTGGCTCCTGACCTTTATCACTTTGGTAGAAAAGCTTGAACAGACTTTCCATATCCTTTCCGAGGTCTTCCACTTGCAGACGTTGGTTGGTCTGTCCCAGTGGATTTTTAATCTGAGGAATCAAATTAACGATGCCATCATGCGCTTTCATAATGGCTTTCCGCGTGGCCGCTTCTATGCTGCTTTCGGTCAGGAAGGTCAATTCCACGAAGCAATAAGGATTTTCCTCTAGCCAAGTCAAAGTGTCGGAAAGATTATCAAAAATTTTGCGATATAGTGGACGTCCTTCTTTTAAACCGACTGGAGAATAGATTACTGGCTTTCCAGGTTCGGCTTCGATGATGACCACTTGCTTCTGTTGATCCGCTTCGCTAAAAGAGTAGGCGAGGGGCGAACTGGAATACACTACCGGGCAATGCTCGTGTCCAACTGAATGGTAGCGATGCAAATGACCCAAAGCTGCATACTGAATCTGAGCCGGTATATTTCTGGTGAAAAGTGCCTGTGTTCCGCCTACGTGAAGAATTGGACGCTCAGACTCTGGTTCTGGCTCGGGTGTTGAACCTTCTTTCATAAAGAAAAAGTGCCCTACGAAAAGATTTACTCCTTGCTCATCGCAGTACTGATCTGCGATTTCCTTCCAATTTTCTGCCATCAAATTGCGGAACTCCTCCTCACGATCTCCTTCGCCGAGATAGGTTTTCATAGAAACTTCATTGGCATAAGGAGCCAAAATAACTCGAACAGGAAAGTCAATTTGCGGCAATTTCATTTCCACAAAACCTTCACCAGATTGAATGATTTCTATGCCGTTGTCAAGCTTTCCAGTGGGGATGATGGTGTCATATTTTCCATAGAAAAAGATTCCCATCTCACGAGCGAGGGGATCTGGAGCTTCGACGAACTGGGTGCTGTCATGATTTCCTGAGATGGCGATAATTGGTCGTTGCCCGCCTTTTGAAAGCCGGCGAAGCGATTTGTAGAGCAATTCCACCGCCTCATGGCTAGGATTGAAGGTGTCAAAAATATCTCCAGCTAGCAGGATCAAATCTACGTTTTCTCGATCTGCTATTTGCTGGATTTCTTCCAAAACCAACTTTTGCTCCTCGAGCCTGGAGTATTCCTGAAGTCTTTTGCCTAAATGCCAATCTGCGGTGTGGAGAATTTTGATCATTTGTTTGGTCTAAAAATTATGTTTTTCTCTATGTTGATACTTAAATTACACCAATTGATTTTCCGTTTGTTTGGATGGCTGGGAGACCGAAGACGGAAGACCAAAGAAGCATTGAAGCTAGTGTTTGAAAGTGTCTAAGTAGAGTTTTTTCCTTAAGTATGCACTAGCGATAAAACTAAGTTACTCCGCGAGAAGACTTACTGCAAGGCATTTGATACAATTGACATAAATTGGCATCTTTATTGAAAATGCAGGCGAAATTCAAATTACCTATGTGGAATTGGCTTCTTATTTTGGTGGCTTCGCTAATACCGGAGCCGACTCAGCCCCCATTGGCTCCTGATGCCTTGCTGATTCAAGAAGGAACTGCTAGTTTTTATGGGCGAAGATTCCATTTAAAAAGAACCTCCAATGGGGAGATTTTTCACATGGATAGCCTTACTGCCGCACACAAAACTTTACCTTTTGATACTTGGGTAAGAGTATCCCGAGAAGATACGGGTGATTTTGTCTGGGTTCGGATAAATGATAGACTCCCCAAAACTTCGAAGCGAATCATAGATTTGTCCCGTAAAGCGGGGACTCAGTTAGGCTTGCTGGAGGATGGAATAGCAAGAGTAAGAATAGAGGTCGAGAATCCCAGTGAGATTGAGCGGCTGATAGAGTACTTTGGAGACAATCCGCCAGCGACTATGAGGTTGCGGCCAGTGGATGAAGCTATTACACCACCTGTTGTTGAAATGGATAATTCAATTCCAGTTTTTTACAATCATTAACATCCCATCCGATTTTTTCGTTTTGATTTTGAAAGATTAGTTAGTTTCTTAAGGTCCGAAACTACTACCTCGATGAAAAACGTAACCCTCACACTTTTAGGTTTCTTAATTATTCTGTCCTCAGCCTGTACCGAAGAAAAGGAAAAAGTCGAAGAAGCTCCCACAGAATCCTTTCGCAACGAAGTTGCCGCCACTGAAGTAAACGTAGCCACCGCAGAGCGCAAAAGCTTCGATTACCTCATCAATGCCACCGGCAAACTGGAAGCTGGAGCAGAAGTTCTCGCTGTAATAGAGCAAGCTGGCTATCTCCTTGAAGTGAATGTCCGCGAAGGTCAATTCGTCGCCAAAGGAGACGTCATCGCCAAGCTGAATCCCACGGAAGCGGAGTTTAGATTGGAAAAAGCGAAGATTGCACTCCGCAATGCGAATGCAAACTATGAATCTGCCAAGTTTGGTTATCCTGATTTATTTTCATCTAATCGAACAGATGAAATGGCCGTAGTGGACGAGCAGCTCAAAGCTAAGAACGGGGTGTTTCTCTCAGAAGTAGAGCTCAGAGAGGCGCAGATGGCCTTTGACCGAAGCGTGGTAAAGGCTCCGATTGACGGTCAGATAGCAGATCTCAAGTATAGAGCTGGGAGTTTAGTCGGAGCAAACGAAGTGCTTTGCCAAATCTTAGGAACCAGCCAGTTCATTCTAAAAGTAAAGGTTTTAGAGTCTGATATCAGCCTTATTTCCATCAATCAAAAAGCAGAAGTTTATCCTATCTCAAATACCCAAACCGCCATCAGTGGTAGCGTAACCGGCATCAATCCCAAAGTGGATGAGAACGGATTGGTGCAGGTTTCCATCACCTTGGCAGCCAATAAAAGCCTCCTTCCAGGGATGAATGCACGGGCGATCATCCGCGCTCCGCAAAATAATTCTCTGGTCGTTCCTAAGGATGCACTCGTCTATAGATCGGGCAGAGCGGTAGTTTTCTCCATAGAAAACAAGGAATCGAAGTGGAACTATGTAGAGGTGGGCAAGGACAACGGGGAGGAAGTTGAGATTCTTGATGGATTGGAAGAAAACAGCACAGTAATCACTTCCAACAACCTGCAACTTGCGCATCAGGCTCCGGTTCAAATCGTAAAAGAATAGGCCATGGTTAGATTTTTACTGGCCCGGCCGATTGCAGTTTTTATGACTTTTATGGCGCTGATGGTGTTTGCCTTCATCGTCCTTCGTACGCTGCCTATTTCGCTTTTGCCTCCGATTGATGTGCCGCAGATTGTGGTCAAAGTCTCTTATCCCAACGCCTCTCCTGAGGCTATCGAGCAAAATGTACTCAGCCCAATTCGTGAAGGTTTGATCACACTGAATGGCTTGGAAGAGATGGATTCCAAAGCAGGTTCGGAAGTAGGAACCATCCGCCTGACCTTCGACTACAGCACCAAGATGGAGCTGGCTTACATCGATGTCAATGAGAAAATAGACCGCATGACCAATGGCCTTCCTGAGGATCTTGGCCGACCGGAAGTCATCCGTATCAACACCTCAGATATTCCCGTCGCTCGAGTACAGGTGGTGCCAAAGGAAGGAGCAGATGAAGTGGAGGTTAGTTTGCTTGCAGAGAATGTCCTGAAGAAAAGGATAGAGCAGCTTCCAGGAGTTTCTCTGGTGGATATTAATGGGAAAAAAGAGCGGATTATCACGGTAAAGCCAAATGAAGAAGCTTTGTCGGCCTTAGGCATGACCCAGCAAAATGTAATCGCAGCGATCCAATCCGGAAATGCTGATCTTGATGGGATCTCCGTGAAAGACGGACAGTTCCGCTATTACCTTCGTTTGGCTACCCGAGTGGATTCTCCTGAAGATATAAAAAGTCTGCCAATAATGGCTTCCTCCAAGGTGGTAATCCCGTTGGGAAAATTGGCTGAAGTCACCTACGAGACACAGGAAACACTGGGATACCATCTTTTCGGAACGCAGGAAAGCTTGGTGATAACGGTTCATAAGCAGGCTTCCGCCAAAATGAATGAGCTGATTCCGGCGCTCAAAGATGCGCTGGAATTATTCAAAGAGGATTACGAATTGGTGGATTTTGAGCTCACTCAGGACCAGTCCAATCTATTGAACGCGGCCATTTCAAACTTGGAAACTTCCTTGCTTTTCGGTGGAGTCTTCGCTTTTGCAGTGCTCTTTCTCTTTATGAAAGATTACAGACTTCCGTTGATCATCGGGGTGAGTTTGCCATCTTCTTTGCTGATCTCATTCTTAATTTTCTACTTTTTCGACCTATCTATTAATATCATTTCCCTCTCAGGTTTGGCACTTGGGATTGGGATGCTGATCGATAATGCGATTATCGTTTTGGATAATATCACCCGAAAGCGGGAGGCAGGTTTGTCGATTTTCGAAGCTTGCGTGGAAGGCGTGGACGAGGTGATGGGAGCGCTGGTCAGTTCTGTGTTGACGACCTTGGCGGTGTTTGTTCCGCTGGTTTTCTTGAGCGGGATTTCCGGAGCCTTGTTCTTTGATCAGGCAGTAGCGGTGACGGCGATTCTTTCGGTATCGCTTGCGGTGGCTTTTATTTTGCTTCCTATGCTTTATTACCTTCTCTTTTCGCGAAGCAAAAAAGCCTACGATGATGGAGAGGGAGCGTTTTTCACCAGAGTTCTTGGATTGTATGAGTTTGGCTATCGCAAAATAACGGGTAATAGAAAGGTGGCTATGCTCATCTTTTTGTTACTGATTCCACTCGGTTTGGCAGTTAGTCTGTTGCTCAAAACAACTGGTTTGCCGGAGATCGAAAAGCTGGATGCTACGCTGGATGTGGATTGGTCTGAGCCGATTTCGGCTTCGGAAAATAGAGATCGTGTACTGACTCTTTTAAAAAGCATGGAAGGAAAATACGATCAGGTGGAAGCTGACGTGGGAGTGAAGCAGTTTTTGCTTTTCGATGGGGAAAACTCCATCCAACAATCCTTACTCTACTTTCTTTTCCCATCGGTAGAAGAAAAAGAAGCTGCGATCAAGGAATTGGAGGCTAATCTGAAGCAGAATTATCCGGAAGCATCCTTCACACTGGGTGATGCGCCAAATGCTTTTGATCAACTATTCAATTCCAACATGCCTTTTTACGAAGTGCGCTGGAAAGATCTAGGAGCGAAAGAGCCTGTGCCTGAGGAGAAAATGGATCCGTGGTTGAGCCAATTTCCAATACAAGAATGGGAGCGAGGACCGGGTTTGCAGAAGGAAGCCTCGGTGGTTTTTACGCTGCGAGCAGATAAAATGGCAACTTATCAAATCCCTGTGGATGCGGTGCAAAATCAGATTGCGAAGCTTTTTGGTACATACACCATCACGGATATTCGACGATTTGGAGAGATTACTCCGATCAGGTTGAAGGAGCCAAATGCGAGATTTGAAGATTTACTGAGGAATACCCGAGTGATCGTGTCAGATACGACTTCATACATTTTGGGTGAATTTGTGGAGTACGAATACGAAGATCATTACAAGTATGTGACAGCCGATAAGGGCGGAATCTATCAATCGCTCAATGTAACGGCTGAGAATCCGGATGAAAATGCGAGTTCATTTATTCGCTGGGGACAGGAGAAGAATCTAGGCGTCACAATGGTAGGGCAGTATTTCAGAGATAAGGAAAATATCCGTCAGCTGATCGGGATTTTACTGATATCGGTGTTGCTACTTTATTTCATTCTAGCTGCGCAATTTGAGAGTTTTATTCAGCCCTTGATTGTGGTGTTTACCCTTCCACTTGGAATAGGCGGAGCATTTTTGGTGCTATGGATTTGCGGAGCTTCGCTGAATGTGATGTCTGCCATCGGACTAGTCGTGATGCTGGGAATCATGGTGAACGATGCGATCCTGAAGATCGATACGATCAATCGACTTCGCCTGACTTATGTAGAATCAGATGATATTTCAGCAGGTGAAGCATTGGAAATGGCGCTTCATAGAGCTGGGCAGATTCGTCTGAAGCCGATTTTGATGACTTCGATTACGACAATTTTGGCCTTGATTCCAATTGTGTTTAGCTCGGGACTTGGTGCAGATTTGCAGCGACCTCTGGTTTATGCGGTGATTGGAGGTTTGACGATTGGAACACTTACTGCCTTGTATTTTGTGCCGTTGGCATATTGGTTTACAGTTTCAAAGAAATCTCTGAAAGCGACTTAATATGACTCCATTCAGAATTCTGATTGTCTTTGTAGTCGTGTCGATTCTAGGATTGGCGGTGATCCCTATGCTCTCTGTGGACTTGAATCCAAAGGAACGCTCGCCTATTATTTCTGTCAGCTATGGGATCAACAATGCTTCGCCTGAAATCGTGGAGAAACTCGCGACTTCTCCCCTGGAAGGGGCTTTTTCCAGATTGACAGAACTGAAGGAGATCAATTCTACCTCAAGTTACAATGGTGGGTATATCACGCTGGTTTTCGACAAGAACGCGGATATGGAGATGAAGAAATTTGAGATTTCTGCCATGGTCAGGCAGATTTATCCTCAGATGGATCAGCGGGTTCGATATCCCACGGTGACTCAGTCTTCTCAGGCGAGATCGGATGACAAAACCCCGATTTTGACCTACAGTGTCAATGGGCCATTTGCTTCTTTTGAAATCAAGAAAATAGCCGAGGATATCTTAAAACCGGCCTTGACTCGCTTCGAAGAAGTGGAGGAGGTGAACGTGCGTGGAGCAAATGACCTACAGCTCTATGTGACTTACGACATTCAAAAAATGCAGGCTTTTGGCGTCACCAAAAGTCAGTTGGACAATAGTGTGCGCAGTGCTTTTGGCATGACATTCCCCGGAGCTGTGATGAATAGTCAAGGGCAAACGCTCTTTGTGCAAGTAGATCGCTCGCTGAAGGATAAGGATCAGCTGGAAAACTTGGTGGTGAGTAAGATGGAAGGAAATGAAGTGCGCCTTCGTGATGTTGCTAGGCTGACGCTCGAAGAAGCCGAACCGACCAGCTACTTTAGAATCAATGGCAATAACTCGGTGACGCTATCGGTCTATAATCGGGACGGAGTGAATAAGGTCTTGCTGGCGCAAAACTTAAAACTAGCGATAGAAAGTGCGGGGAAGCAATTGCCGGCTGGTTTTGAGGTTCGACTGGAAAATGACGACACCGAATACCTAGAAAAAGAGCTGAACAAAATCTACAAACGCTCAGGACTTTCAATCCTGATTTTAATAGTATTCATTTTTCTCATCAATAGAAATATCAAGTACCTGAGTATTCTCTTTTTAGGGATTTTGGCAAATCTGAGCCTTTGCGCCATCGTCCTCTATTTTCTTAAAGTAGATATTCACCTGTATTCTCTGGCGG
The DNA here is from genome assembly GCF_039969895.1 of Algoriphagus sp. Taxonomy (GTDB): domain Bacteria; phylum Bacteroidota; class Bacteroidia; order Cytophagales; family Cyclobacteriaceae; genus Algoriphagus. The sequence goes on along the minus strand of NZ_JBDVMZ010000006.1, from coordinate 124,353 downwards.
GCTTGACGATTAGCTTTGGTTTGATCGTGGACAATGCGATCATCATGATCGATCACCTGCATAAGCATAAGAACCGTCGGGTTTTCCTAGCACTTTTAGCTGCTTCGATGACGACTATCGCAGCACTGATGATCGTTTTTTTCCTACCTGAGGAGGATCGTAAAAATCTGACAGAATTCTCGATTGTGGTTTCTGTGATGTTGGGGATTTCGCTTTTGATAGCCCTGGTATTTACCCCGGCATTCTATCAAGTGATGTTCAAAGAGTCGGTGAGTCAGGGAAGGAAATTGACTTTACCGAAGTTGAGAAGCCGGGCAAAAGCTTTGCGAAGCTATGAGAAAGGTATCGCATGGACAGCGAAGTATAGAAAGAGCTTTATCGTGGTGTTGATTTTACTTTTTGGTACTCCGATTTTTTTTCTCCCCGCCAAATGGGATGAGCATGAATGGTATAACAAAACGGTGGGTAATACCTTCTACCAAGAGGAAGTGAGACCGTATGTGGACAAAGCGCTGGGCGGGGCGATGCGGATGTTTGTGCGAGGGGTGTATGAGAAAAGTGGCTACCGTGAAGCAGCCAAGACGCGCCTTTATGTGACTTGCCAACTCCCATTCGGGAACACTCTAGACCAGATGGATTTCATCATGCGTGAGTTTGAGTCCTACCTGAAAGACGTGGAAGGGATTGATCAATTTGTGACTACGGTGAGTGATGGACAGCGGGCGAGGATAGAGATTACTTTCAAAGAAGCTTATGAAACTGGAGCTTTGCCTTATCAGCTGAAAGGAAAATTGTCTGTGAAATCAACTGATTGGTCTGGTGCGCAATGGAATGTGTATGGGGTTGGCCAAGGCTTTTACACCGGTGGATCTAGTGATCAGATTCCTAGCTACCGGGTGAAAATGATGGGCTACAACTTCGATGAACTGGAGCGGCAGGCTAATGTGATGGCAGAAAAGCTTTTGGCACATAAGCGAATCCAAGAAGTAAAGACAAATGAGCGAGCAGGATATGGCGAGCGAAAAACGGAGGAATATGTGCTGCGCCTGGATCAGAACAGAATGGCACTTGGGCAAACCAACCAATACGAAGTGATCACTGCCTTGCAGGATATGTCCAAACCTCAGGGAGCATCAGCTATGTTGACTCTGGAAGAAAAAAACTATGGAGTGATGATTCGGGAACGCAAATCCAAGGATTTTAGCAAGTTTGACATGGAGCAAAAAGGCTTAATCGGAGGAGAAAATCGGGTGTTCAAAATCTCTGATTACGGCACGCTAAATAAGGAGACTACTACAAATTCTCTTCATAAGGAAAATAGGCAATACATCCGTATTGTGGCTTTTGAGTACATGGGTTCGGGGAAGTTTGGGCAAGAATACCTCGATGAAGTGCTGGCTGAGATGAAGAAAATCATGCCGATTGGCTATGAAGCCAAGAAGGATTCGTATAGCTGGAACTATGAGCAGCAGAAGCGGCAATATTCGCTTTTGGGATTACTTATCATCGGGATATTTATGATCTGCGCGGTGCTGTTTGAGAACTTAAAGCAACCGATTTACATCATTGTGATCATCCCGATCAGCTTTATTGGATTGTTTCTGATCTTTTCACTTTTTGATTTTTACTTTGATCAGGGCGGTTATGCGGCCTTTGTGATGCTAGGAGGTTTGGCGGTCAATGCTGGAATTTTCATTGTAAATGATCTGAACAATCGGGAAAAAGGGATTTACAATCGAAATGTGCTGAAGTCCGTAGCTGGCAAGGCAATTCCTATTTTGTTGACAATTATGTCTACCTGCTTCGGGTTGATTCCTTTCATCATGGAAGGGCAAAATGAGGTGTTCTGGTTTTCGCTTGCGATCGGGACTATTGGCGGATTGGTGTTTAGTATGATTGGGGTGTTCTGGGTGTTGCCGGTGTTGCTGTGGAAAAAATTTCTTGAGGAAAAAATATCTCCCGCTAAAGCGCCAAAGCGCAAAAGGAAATGGTTTTTCTCGCGGCGGCGCGGCGAAGTAGCGTTAGATAACGGTTGAGGTGACTGCCTACCGGAAGGCAGGTCATTCCAATGACGAAGGAGGAGGAATCTCTTCGAAGGTGTTGAATTGATATATTTTCAAGGCGGTGGAGGAATAGGGCTGTACCTAACGGCACAGCTGAAATAATCATCCTGTTGTATTTCTACCCATAGTTTGCCCCTAAAGGGGCGAGAAAAAAGATAGATTCAACAAAAACTGGTGAGAAAAAAGATAGAAGGAGGTAGGATCACCAATCAATAGGTGTGTTTGAAGGAATGCAGCTACCTAAAAAAATGTGTGTGACATATCTAGCGTAAATCCCGCTTTTAGTAGTTTTCCAGGATGAAAGGGAATTTGAATTTCAAACCTTGTCTTTAATGAGTTAAGCGCTATAGTAGGTATCTATCAAAATAAGTTTGGGTAGGTGTGAAAGTTGTAAAACTTATTTAATTCTAGATGTTAACAGCAGTATTTGGTGCTCTTTGATGCCTTCATAGAATTGGCAGATTTCAAGAGCGTCCCTTTAGGGACTTGCTATCGGTAGCTTAAATTTATATAATTTGTAACCAGCCGTGCCTTTAGGTACGGCCCTAATTTTTCAAATCATGGCAAATACCTACACACAAATTCACATTCAAGCTGTTTTTGCAGTTCAAAATAGAAAATCGCTAATTCAACCAACTTGGAAAGATGAGCTGTACAAATACATTTCAACTATAGTTTCAAAATACGATCACAAGCTGTTGCAAATAAATGGAATGCCAGACCACGTTCATTTGCTCATGGGTTTTCGACCAACCCAATCACTCTCTGATCTGATGCAAGAAGTAAAGCAGGATTCTTCAAAATGGATCAATACAAAAGGGTTCACAAAAGGCAAATTTATATGGCAGGGCGGTTTTGGCGCATTCTCCTACAGCAAAGACCAAGTTCCAAGAGTAATTAATTATATCCAAAATCAAGAAAAGCATCATAAGAAGCAATGCTTCCTTGATGAATACGAAAGACTATTGAAAATCCACGAAATCGAATATGATAAACGATATATTTTTAAACCGGTGGAGGAATAGGGCTGTACCTAACGGCACAGCTGAAATAATCAGCCTGTTGTATTTCTACCCATAGTTTGCCCCTAAAGGGGTGAGAAAAAAGATAGATTCAACAAAAACTGGCGAGAAAAAAGATAAAAAGGTAGATTGTAGGATCACCAATCAATAGGTGTGTTTGAAGGAATGCAGCTACCTAAAAAAATGTGTGTGACATTTCTAGCCTAAATCCCGCTTTTAGTAGTTTTTCAGGATGAAATGGAATTTGAATTTCAAACCTTGTTTTTAATGAGTTAAGTGCTGTAGTAAGTATCTATCAAAATAAGTTTGGGTAGGTGTGAAAGTCTTAAAACTTATTTAATTCTAGATGTGAACGGCAATATTTGCTGCTCTTTGATGACTTTATAAAATTGGCAGATCTCAAAGCCGACTCTTTAGGGACATACTATGGGTAGCCTTTCAAGCAAAAAGATCGTTATCCAGAAATCATTTGGATGAAATGTATAATCCCCACCACCTGAATATTTTTGGCCATCGGGTAATTTTCTTCTCTGGGAATCACGACGTGTAATTTCTCTATCCCCAAATCTTCCATTGCTAGGTAGGTGCCTTTGGTGAGATTGGGGCTAAGGCTGAATTGGATTTCTGCGGCTGCAAGCCATTGGTTATTACGCCTGATCAAGAGGTCAATTTCTGCGCCATCGTGTGTTTTATAGTAGTACATTTCGTCATCGGATTTCAATACGGCCGCAGTTTGATTGATGACAAAAGCTTCCCATGAACTGCCCAAGACAATATTTCCAAAGATGCTGTCCATATTCTTGATCCCAAGCAGATAGTGCAGCATTCCTGTATCACGGAAGTAAAGCTTGGGTGATTTGATCAGTCTTTTCTTCGTGTTGACTGACCAGGCAGTTAACTCTCTCAATAGAAATGCATCCAAAAGAAATCCCAAATATGTCTTGATGGTAGGTACAGATAAGCCTAAGGATTTGGCATAAGTAGAATAGTTGAGAATTCCACCATGCGCAGAGGCAATCATCATCAAGAATTGCCGTGTTACCATAGGATCTGCTGGTAATCCATATTGTGGTAAATCCCGCTGGATGTAACTCGTGGTGAAACTGCGGTACCAATCTTGGACAAAGTCCGAATCCTGTGACAAGGCAGGCTCAGGAAACCCTCCATAAATCCAGAGATTTTGTATTGTTATTTTTCCTTCTATTTCCAAAATAGAAAGGGGAGTCATTTCGAGGTAGTTGATTCGGCCGGTCAAACTTTCGGAACTTTGGCGAAGTAAGGAAGGTGAAGCAGATCCGAGAATTACAAATCTCCCCGGTTTTCTATTTTCATCAATGACTGCTCGAAGTAGTGGGAAAATCGCAGGATGATGCTGGATTTCATCGAGGATGATGGTTTTGTCTTCATTTTGGGAGAAAAATAACTCAGGATCTTTGAGCTTGTTGATGTCTGAATTCTTTTCGAGATCAAGATAAATAGTGTTTGCATCAAGCAATAACTGTTTTGCGACAGTAGTTTTACCTACTTGCCTAGGCCCTACAATTCCTGTGACAGGAAAACGAGCAGTTGAATTTAAGAAGAGGGTTTCTATTAATCTCTTTATCATCCCCGTAAATTTAAAAATAAATTTTAAAAATACGGGGATAAGTCAATTTTCTTTATCGCATTGTCCTATAATCCACAGCTTTCCCGACTAACTTAGAAACTTAACTCATAGCTATGACTAAATCCACTTTTGTTGTCCTTTCCACACTTTTTGCAATTATACTTTTCTCCTGCTCCGAAAAAGAAACCACTTCAGCTCCAACTAGCCCAATTCAAGAACTTCAGTTTGAGGTCTATGATTCGATTAGGGTGGATTTGCTAGAGCCGGTTACCATTTTGGATTACCATCCCTCAAAGGATCTATATCTGATGAAAAATACCAGAGAAGGAAGGGTGTTTCTGGTCAATGGAGAAGGAGAAATCCTCGAAAAGCATGAACTAGGAGGAGAAGGACCAAATCAGATTCAACAATTTTTTGAGGGGAGGTTTTATGGAGACACCGGCTATGTCTTTAAGGAGCTTTCTATGGAGATGCCTTATCACTTCTTCGACGCTGATTTTAATAAAACCAAAATAACAAAGGGCACGGTGAAAGAGATGATGATGCTTTCCATCAATTCCAATAAACAGAGTTTTGCAGTGTATGAAGAAGTTGGGAAATATAAGATAGTAGGAGAGGAACCGAACTCCTTCTCTATCGCTGATATCGATTTGGAGACCATTGGAGCTGATTTTTACAATAAGGTAAATTCAGGATTTATACTTGATTTGGATCAGGACTCCATTTACTACCTAAATGTATATCCTGATGACTGGACTTTTAAAAAGGAACAAAAGTGGATCGGGGCAACTCATCCAAGTTTATCCTTTAACCCAACTACCAAAACCCTGGCCTCCTTACCGCAAATGGGGAATCAACTTGGTATTTATAAGTTGGAAGGAAATACCGCTGTTTATCAATCAGCAGTAGAATTGAACCATCCTGATCGGGATGAGTATGAGGTAGCTCTTGATTTGAATGGATTAGTTTACCCTGGGTTTAACGATATCAAAGCTTTTGGGCCATATCAGATACTTACATTTTTCACTCCCATGCCCGAGGATATTTTCAATGGATTTAGGGCTAAATCCGAAGAATATTTCAGGGATCCGGAATTCAGAGAAGCTCTCAGTAAGTACAGAAAACCCCGCTATATTATTGTCAAAGGAGATCAGCAAATCGGAATCCTCAATGAGCTTCCAGTGGCAGGTGTTGTAAATTTTGGTTTGCCGGACGGTACGCTACTCATCAAAGCTGCTGACGGAGAAGTAGAGCGGGATTATAATCTGTTTTATAAGGTGAGGTTGGTGGAGGAGTGAAACTTGTTGTTACTTGATTAGCAGTTAATTAATTTTTAAACTAATGATTTTATTTTTTCCATAAAAAATTGTTCAATTTACTTGCTTTTTTAGTCTGGGAGGGGTAGATTTCAAACGAAATTTCAAGGTTACCGGTAAAAGAGAATTTTTAGGGATTTTTCCTTCCCTGCACGATGCGAATGGGATATACTTAATTCTTTATTGATTATGAAAAAATTATTAGTTGGGTTGACTTTTAGTATGGTCTGCTTTTCAGCTTATCCGATGAAGCCAGACGTAATTTATTCTGTTTGTGGAACTCGTGCTGCAGCTAACGCTATGAACGATGCGCGATTATTAAACTGCGCAGGTACTAGAGTTCTTATAGAAGATCATTGTAGTGGAGGTGGTATTACTATTTCATATTACATGATATTGGAAGAGGATGGGGATTTTAGTGCATGTAGTGGTAATATGCCAACTTTAGAATGAAAATAATATTTTCTAAATTTCTTTTCCGCTTATATTAATACCTTTTCGCTTAACGTAATCTTCATTGTAGTTAAAATTTAAAGGTTTTTTTTACTGAAGAACTTAATTTGGACTTCGGAAAAGTGGGCATATCCTCAGATGTGCCCTTTTCTATTTCTCCCCTTAATAAAAAAAGGATGAGTCATTTTTGGTTTTTAATTCCTTCTATAGGCGATTAGACACTGTATCATTTAGCCCAGAGAAAATGAGGCTGGTACCTGGTGTGGAGGTTCCCAAAGAGGGACCGGGTAGTATTCCTGGTTTTGCTACCTTCAATTATACAGAGCACGGAATTCTTTTCTTTACAGCCAATGAGTTTTACTATTACAAGGATGGTGAGACGGTTAAGATGAAAATAACTAAGGCTCTTGATGATGGTACTGGTTCAATCAAGTCTATTGTGGAGGCTGGAGGAAGTGGGATTTTTCAACCGGTTTCATTAAAAGGAGATTATCTTTCCTTAATTATCAAAGATTCACAAGGGGAAAAGTTTACTTTGATGATTTATGATTTTGAATCCTTTACACAAATACCGTTTGGATTTGATTCCGAGCAGCTGAATAGACAGAGGATTTCTTTTGAATTCGGTAAAGGAGCCACTGTGTCAAATGCTTATAATCCTTATCTAAAGCTCTCGGATTCTGTGATGATAGTTTCCTATCCGTTTATGAATAAAATAAGTACGGTGAGGCTAGATGATCTGAAGCAAGCGGATTTCTTTCCTGAATCTCAACTGTTCAAATCTCAAAAGGACAAGCCAATAGAAAGTAGCGAAATAAAGAGTTTTGAGGAATTTTATGAATCCAGCTCGAAATGGCAAAAGGATGTGAATTTTGGAGCTATACATAGGCTAAATAGCCGATTGTTGTATCGCATGGTTGGTGCTGGTGAAAAGAAGTCTCGCAAGTTGGTTTTAGAATTATTCAACAATTCATTTGAAAAGGTAGGAGAATTTAACTTGAAAGCCATTCATGCCGATCTGAAATGGTTTCACATTACCGTAGAAGGAAAAATCTTAATTCAATCTTCCAAAGATCCGGATGAAGATATATTTAAGTATTATCTGATATCTGTTGATCCGATTTAAGGAGATGTTGGGTTGGTGCGGATACTTTGGATCTTTATCTTAAGGTTCTCAAACCTACATAACCCATGAATACCTCAGATTCCCGTAGAGATTTTCTCAAGAAATCCGCTCTGCTAGGCACAGGACTAAGCTTGGCTGCTGGTTCATCACTTCAGGCTTTTGCCGAAGTTTCCAAGGCTAAAAACAAACTTCCAGCCTGGAAAGGCTTTAACCTACTCGATTTTTTCTCGCACGATCCCAATGGAGGCAGGCCGACCAAGCCCGAATATATCCAATGGATCGCCGATTGGGGATTTGATTTTGCCCGTATTCCTATTTCCTATCCAAGCTATCTGGATATAGATCGAAGCAGGCCTATCCTTCCAGATGAGGTGTTGAATTTTGACGAAAGTCGTTTGGAGAAGGTGGATGAACTCGTCGAGCGCTGTATCTCTCAGGGTTTGCATGTGAGTTTGAATCTGCATCGAGCACCTGGCTTTTGCATCAATGCGGGTTTTGTAGAGCCCTATAATCTTTGGAAAGATCAGGAGGCTTTGGATGCCTTTTGTGCGCATTGGGAGATGTGGGCCAACCGATACAAAGGAATTTCCAAGAAGAATTTGAGCTTTGATTTGGTCAATGAACCCTATCAGCGTCTCGACCCCAATGATCAGCATAGCCCCGGAGGACCCGTTGATATGCTCGATTATCATCGGGTGGCGGAAGCTGCGCTAAATACCATCAAATCTGTGAAGAAATCCCGATTGGTAATCGCCGATGGAAACGGTGGAGGCGGGACAGCCATGCCTGAGTTGGCAGATTTGGAGCTGGCGCAAAGCTGCAGGGGATATCATCCTTTTCCAATATCACATTATAAAGCAAGTTGGGTTTATAAGGACCCTTCAATCGTGCCGCCAGTTGATTGGCCTTTACAGCAAGGAGAGAAAATACTTGATATTGAAAACATCCGCGAGTACTATGCGCCTTGGAAAGCCTTGATCGATCAGGGAGTTGGCGTGCATTGCGGAGAATGCGGTGGCTATAATGAAACTCCTCATGAGGTATTCCTCAGCTGGTTCGGTGATGTGTTGACCGTTTTAAAAGAGAATGGTATTGGCTTTGGAATCTGGGAATTCTCAGGAGCCTTTGGTGTATTGAATTCTGGGAGAAAAGATGTGCAATACGAAGATTGGTATGGAGAGCAGCTGGATCGAAAGTTTTTGGATTTGCTGAGGGCTCAGATTTGAATGGTCGCTGCTGCCTCGATAAATGAATCCACTCACCATAATTAAATGGAGACTATCTGCTCTCGCTGTTAGTGAAGACACTAACAGCGGCAGGGAATCTCCCAATTTTCATATCCCTCAATCTCTAAATCTCAACCGCAACGAATGCCTCCTCTTTCGAAATTGTTTACCGAAGCCATGGCTCTTGTAGAGTAAGTATGTAAAAAAGACAGGAGAGTGATTATCTTTTTAACTCTTCTCGTCAAGAATTGCATCGTGCTTCCGTCTTGGTGATTTGATTCACTCTAACATTTAGCTAGCCGACTTATTTTCTGAGGATTGGAATTTAAACTCTTTCTGTTTTTTGAGCAAGTGCGCTGAAGCTTTCCTACCAAGGTGATCTACAAAAAACAGGTAAGTCTCAATTCAATTAGATTCAGAATAGAATCATTGAAAAAGGTTGAATTCCTTAGAATTCGGCCTTAATGGAATTAAGGTTGAGCCAAAGTTTATTCTTTGGTCGTTTCAATTACTCCCCGAAAATACCCGATGGATTCGGCAATCCCCATAAATGGGTTGTTTTGATTTCTCTCATGCTCCAGGCTGCATACGCCAGTGTAGCCAACTTTTCTGATCATTCTTACCATTGCCGGAAAGTCGATGACCCCACGGCCTACTTCGAGTGAATATCCCTCTTTGGTAGGGGCAGTCACGTCTTTGATGTGCATATCGAATACGCGGGTGTGGTATTTTTCCATATCGGCTACAGGGTCTTTTCCGTTTCTTGTGTCATGGCCAATATCCAGACACATCCCAATTCTGGGATCCAGATCTTTGGTGTGGTTCCACACATCGTCGGCATCGGGATAGATTTTAATATCTGGTCCGTGCAAATGAATGGCGAATTTGAAATCATACTCCTTCACCTTTTTATCGACATAAGGAAGCAGCTCCACATTAGGAACGCCCACGATCAGCTTCACCCCAACTCTTTTTGCATAATCAAATGCCCTGTCAACTTCGGCCTCGGATTTCATGTAGATAGGACCCACAGCGTACCCTGTGACATCATTGGCTTTCAGTTTTTCATGAAAAGCAGCAATTTCATCATCAGTGCTTGTCATTGGCAAATGAAAATCTTTGATGCAGAGATAATGAACATCCAAGGCTTTCAATGTTTCGAGTGTCTTGTCCAGGTCAAACTTCACAAAGGTGTATCCAGCAATTCCTACTTTGAATGTTTCGCCTGTTTCAGGCGGTAACTGTGGTCCAGGTCTGTTGTCCTGTGCTTTGCAAAGCATCAGAGAGAAGGCGAGTAAAAAGGTAAGTAATGTTGACTTCATAGCGTTTTTTAAGGGATTATTATCAGTCAATTTAGTAAATGCTAAGCAAATAGAGGTCTTGAGGTTGACCAAGACTACGGAATCGTTTGCTTTGGTTGGGGAGGGTGATCTGAGATTAAGTGTAGTTTCCCACCCGGAATGCTGGCCTCTCCCTAAAAAGTTTCACTGAAGCTTTTTTACGTAAAATGAATTTGTAATTCGATTTGATTAAGTTAGCTTGAATTGGTTTCCGATTTCAAATCGGTTATGATAGTTGGGTAGGACGAGGCGTTAAAAAAAATCATTCCGTGAATGATTTTAGCCTAGGACCGGTTTGAAAGGTGGGAAAACTACAGCCAGTGCCACGAGCGACCAAACTTCGCCTAGAGAGGATTAGTTTTGTTGACATTATTGTGTCGTTCTAAAATAGCCTATGACGGTTAACTATAAGCGTGGTGCGGGGTTTCGGAGCAATTCACTGTCCGCATACCGAAAAGTTTATTTAATGTAAGTGATTTCATATCAGCACATTCTCCCGCATTACGTATAGCCATTGTTGGCAACAGTTACCTTTTCTTTTCTGAATATGCAATCAGGTTAACAGCAAAGGTTGCAATATCAGGGTAATTACCTGAGGTATTTGATAAAACTACAATCACTGTTTTTGATTTCGGTATTATCATCAGCTGGCTTGTACATCCTGTCTGTCCACCACTATGCCCTATAACCAAGTTTTCATTGGGTGGTGGGCCATACAAGAACCAACCTAATCCATATTTATTTCCATCATATTCAACGGGTTCTGTTTGAGTCATTTTATCAAGTGTCTCTTGTTTGATATACTTACCTTCAAGCAAAGCATTTCCAAATTTCATTACGTCTTCTAAGGTGCTATAGAAGCCACCACCTGGTATTCTATTACTTAAATCATTCTGCTTTCCTTCTTTTGCTTTTCTTCCGTTATTATGATAGAGGCAAGACTTATTTGTGTAATCATCATTAATTTCTTCGATACCTGTGTTGTTCATTCCCGCAATATCAAAAATATTTTTTTGCATATATTCTTGATAGCTTTTTCCCGAGACTTCTTCGATTATACGACCTAATATGACATAACCATAGGTGGTATAGAAGTATTTAGTTCCGGGTTCAAACAATAGGGGTCTTTCAATGAATACACTCATCGCGTCTTGTAATGTGTTGTAATGATTTGTATTCTCTTTCTCTTTTTCTCCTTGATATTGAGGAATTCCTGAGGTATGAGCTAATAACTGTTTAACAGTAATCTGTTTTTTGTCTTCTGGCAAATTCTTCAAGTATCTTTCAATAGGTGCATCAAGTTCAATCTGTTCCTTTTCGACTAATTGCATTATAGCTACTGCGGTAAAATTTTTAGCAATAGACGCAATCCTTGTAATAGTTTTTGTAGAAAAAGCTATTTCATTCTCCTTGCAGGTAAGTCCTTTTGAACTTGTCCATTGGATTTCACCATCAATTGAGTATCCCGCCGTAATTCCAATGTTTTCTTTTTTACCCGTTAAATCGGTTAATCTTTCATCAGGGTTAAAATCTTGTGCGAATAGATTCAATGCCGATATGAACAGAAATAAAGTCAAAATGTATATTTTCATAATCATCTGATTTGTTCGTTTTAATTGTTGCCAACGGTTTGCAGCTATACGCAGGCAGGGATTCTAACCACTGAACTTCCTACGAAGAACTGAACTTTAAATTTACCACTTTCCTGCCCGACGAAGCAAGAAACCACTTCTTACGAATAGGTGATGTAGTGCCTTCGTTGTTCTTTTTCGTCCTTTTGTTTGTCGGTCGTTTTGGTCGTGCGGTTGGACAGACACACTCTTTGCCAAGCTTGGGTTTTAGCGTAGGCTTGAGCGGCTTGGCAATGTGTGTGGCTGTGAGGGTTGGCTATTTGATTTCTATTGCTTTCCAGCCCCATTCATTTTTCTTTTTATTGAATGATAGTGTCGCTCTTCCCTTTACGTGCTGTCCATCAGCTAGCTTGCTTTCTTCTATAATTTTAGGCTCAACAAAGATGTCTTCTATAAAACCAAAGTTCTGTGGAGAAATTACCTTTATTGTTCCTTCAAAATCTTTCAATGCATCAGATGCCACATTAGAGTCAGCTTTTTTAGCAGACAGGATTTTATAAAACCCATCTTGTCCGTCTCCATTAAAACGTACTTTTAAAAGGTCGCCAATTTGTGGTTTCGTCAAATTGCCTGAGTAATTAAAGAATCCAAATTTCCGCCTATCCTTCACAAAATTCAGCATACTCTTGTTTTCGTTCACAAACTCAACTGCAATTATTTCTTCCGGTATGTCCTGAAACAATTTTTCCTCTGCTTGCTTGATGTGGCTTGAATACAAATCTTGGTTGTCCTTTTTAGCTATGGCAGATTTATACCACTCTTGTTCTGTCCATTGCACTAATTGATTTGGCAACTTCCATTCGTGTTTTTCTCTTGTTGCTACAACTTTTTGTATTTCCGTTTTGGCTTCATTGTACATTTTTTTTTCAATGAGCATTTCAGAAAAAGTCTGTCTTAACTTAACTAAAAAGTCTTCGGGCGTTTTTAAGCTCAGGGCTTTGCAATAACAAGCAAACTGAATGTCTTTATCTTCTGAAAATATTTCTGCCATCAGTTCCCACACCCAAAAGTCATTTCTTTTTTGTTTGGCAAAAGGTAGAAATGCAGATAGAACATTTTCATCACTACCTGATGCCAAAAGGAGCTTTGCCTTGAAATAGGGCGGATATTGATAGTCAGGATGTTTATCTATCAAAGCATCCAGTTTTGGTAAAAATGATTGAATTTTCTCTTTGTCAATCACTCGTTGTTGTCCAAAAGGATCTAAAGGTTCTCCTTCCAAAAGCTTCTTGGAATAGGCAATGTAAGCCTGTTCGGCAATAGACATTTTCTTTTTACCATTGAATTCCTCCTTTAAGAAATCTTCGGATCTAAGATTATCAAAATTCCACCAGTCGGCAAAAGTTAGATAGCTTGACCAGTTTTGATAGCCTTTGTGAAAAGCCTTGTAAATGAAAGAATACGCCTCATAAGGCTTGGTGAAATGAAAGTCTCTGATGATTTCAAACAATTCATTGATTTTACCATAATCAACATGCTCTGTTTTCTGTAATGCAAAAACCAAACTGCCGATTTGCCAGGAACAGTTGTCAAACACCATTTTTTCATCTTCAGGCAATTGCAAATCTTTAATCTTAATTAGATTTTCCTTGAATGCTTCAAATGATTCAGGTTGAGCGTTCTTTTTGAGATAATCATAATACACCCATGCGGCAGCCCGCTTATTCCAAATGTTTTCGGGTTCTGTTTCCAAAGCCTGATTTGCCATTTGCAAAGCTTCATCAAGCTTACCTGCTTGTCTAAGTTCTTTGATTTCTTTAAATGACATAATCAGCTTCTTTTAGGTTGTTTACAATGGATTTGATTTTGGCAAGAAGTTTGGGACAGTCGCATTTCTTTTCTAAAGGAAGCACTCGACCAAAGAAACCTGCTTTATCATATTCAAAGTCAATTATGCATGACCTTCCATTGTTTTCTATGGTATATCTTTCACGGTATTCGAGATGTTGAATGTTGGAAATGATTTCTTCTTTTAATAAACCTTTACTGATAAAATCGAATAGATTTTTCAAGAATGGCTTCTCTTCTTCAATTGCTGCATCAAATTCAATTTGGGTCAGAATACCTTCAATGTTGTTCCTGTTTACTACAATCGGAATAGCACACTCTAGTATTTTTGTGATGGTTTCAAATAACTCATCAGAATTGGTTTGTGCAGGTAGCTTTTGAAAATTGCTTTTAAAAACATTCTGACCATTAACCCAGTGTTTGAATGCTGCTGTTTGGGCTTCTCTTTTGAAGATATATCGTACTTCATACCCAACTTTCTGCCAAGCTTCAATATCTATATAATGCTTTTGCAGTATGTACCACCTGTGAATGAAATGATCTTGGATAGTCAATGGTGCATCAACTAAACCAAATTTTTCCAATTCCGGCAAAACTTCATTGATATTGATTTCAGTTGTCGGATTTGATTGACCTGTCAACTCATTGAAGGCTTGTTGAACATTCACGTCAATAAAATTCATGCCTGAAAAGGATGAAAAATAAGGTGGATTGATGCAAAATAGTTTCTTGGATGCTCTGGTAACTGCTGTATATGCCCAACGGTAAAATTCTGAATTGGTCTTACCTGAGCGGTTATGTTCCGATTCATAAAAGTTGAAGTCGGCTTGTGTTCCTCTGTCCCAAAATACAAATGCATTTGACCATTCACCACCCTGAGCTTTGTGGCAGGTTACTGCATAACCGTATTTTAAAAGTATGCAATTGAAATACTTGTCGTTGATAATGGCTTCCATAAATTCCTCTGTTCCTTTCTTGAGTTTGGGATGCCTGTTTTTAAAATCCACATAAAGGGCTCTTTGCTCTTCGGGTTTTAAGTAATTATCACCGTATAGATAGTTTTCTAAAATAAATCCATTTATGGTTTTGGGCTGATTATTTTCATCAGGTAAAACTAGGCTAATTCTTCTCCAAGTTAATCTTACTGTTTTTGTTTTTCCTTTTTCAATGTAAAAACTTACTTCTCTGCTTTCAACTGAAGGGCTGGCTTCTGAAACAACCGAAAATTCACCGTTCATGATTCCTAAACGGTAATTGTTTCCTCCTATAATTACTGTGTCAGATTGCTGAATGGGTAAATCATCTCCAAATTTTTCTCTGCGGATAGCTCGGTTCAAATCAAGTGCTGTTTTGTTTTTGTAGCAGATGATTATTTTTTGGTCTTGTTGTGCCTTGTAGGTTACTAAGTAATCTTGATAAGCTGGATTGAAAATGTCCCGTCCATTTTCTCTCAAATCAAAATCATTGAAGTAGCCAGAAGTAAGGCACTGCCTTATTTTAGTGGCTGAAATCAAAATGCCATTGTTGGCATCTTGACGTTTCACTTCCTTCATTTCAGCTTGCGAAGCAGAAACCTTGTAAGTCTCACTTAAATAATTTGGATCAAGTGCAGGAGAGAAAGTCATGCCAATTGGTGGCAACTGTGCAGGGTCTCCTATGAAAATGATTTTGCTGCTTGTTGTAGCTTCTTGAATTCTTCCATAAGTAATTAGGTCTCGCAGTAAATGACCGCTACCGAAGCGGAAAAACTCGCCTTGGCTCAAAATATCGCTTACCATAGAAGCTTCATCTACTATCAGAACCGAATTATGAACTTCAGGATTGTTTCTGATTTTGTATTGGTATAAAAACGAAACATCGTTTTCATCTTCACCTTGTTTGACTTCCTGCAATTCCTCAAAGCTGTAAATGCCTTTGTGTATGGTGGTAGATTCAAAACCTGTTTTTTGATTGATGACTTTTGCTGCTCTGCCAGTTGGAGCCATCAATTGATATTTTTTTTCTAAAGATTTGAGATATTCAACAAACCCCTTTAATAAGGTTGTTTTACCACTACCAGCATATCCTTGGAGAATAAACACCCGCTCATCACTTTCTAAAAAAGCATGAAGCTTTTCCAAGGCATTGCGTTGGTCGTTAGTAAGGTTAATATGCTGGAAATGGTCAAAAATTTTCATGGCTGTTATTCTTTCATGCAAAGGTTATTTTTATCTGTGCGGTGTATCTGCATTATTATAGAGAGCCAATAACTTTCTGTATAACTTTGAATAATTCTATAAAACCTTCAGGTTTGTAAATATCGTGATTCAGATAAATTGGCTTCTTCTCATTATCTAAGACATCTTCACCATTTTTATCTTTCTTGGTTTTATCTAATATACTTTTATCGTTATGTATAAAGCCATTACGTTTAGTGATTAATTGGTAGATTTTTTGAACAAAGCTTTGTTCTTGCCCATTCCAGTTTTGAAAATGCAATCCTGCCAACTTCTGCCATTCTGGTGGTTTACTTCCAAAGACTGTTGTGTTTGTATTAATATATGATTTGGCTTTTGCGTCATAGCTCCAGTCAAGAAGTGGCTCATTGGTAATGTTTAACACCCATACATCATTAGTAGTTTTTACCACAAAGTGATTGTTTATCGTTTCAATTATCATATACAACGATACATAGGCATAAGCAAACTGCTCGTTTGTCTCTGCTTTTGATAGAAGGTAATATGCTAGATTTAGTTGATTTTTAAGTGTTTCCAAAAAATCAGAACCATATTCCATTTCATTAATAAAATGAATTAAGTCGTCCTTTTCTTTAAAGATTTGTTTTAAATATCCTCTATGAAAACATACTTTCACATCATTTTTAAATTTATCCAAAAGCTTTTTTGTCTCAGATATGGGGAAATTAAACTCGGGAGATTCTTTTATAAAATATGAATAAGCGCCTCTTTTAAGTGCAGCATTAATATTCCATATTTTGTTAGATGCGGTCAGAACTATAATTTGATATCCCTCATTTTTCGTAAGGAATTCGTCTATCAATTTATATCCAGAAAAATCGGTTGGTTTTGTCAATTCATTATCTATATCTTCTTTTTCAGGATTTAGTCTTAGGTCTATGATAATCAAATCCCAATCTTTTCCGATATGAGACTGACATTCTTTATAAAAACCATCAAAGTCTTTAAATGATTTATGCAAATCATCCGCTTTGTACTTAGAACTATCCACATATTTAAAGTTATCACCTGCTCCCCTAAACAAGTTTTTTATCAACTCAGCCCAACCTTCATCAGCTTTGTCATCTATAAATAATATTTTTTTTCCATTACATTTTATGGGATTGAGATCTATTCTTTTTTCATTGGAAAAAGTTTGGTTTTTACAGATTAAGTTTTTAGCGTACAACTGTTTTAGGTGTTTTGCTATCGGGTAGAGTTGAAATATTCTGTCATCAAAGCCTACTACTTGAGCCACCTTAAAACAGCCCCAAGCATTAGCAATATCGTGACCACCTAAGGCTTCTTTCCTATTAATGTTTAACTTAGACAATACATTTTTATAGTAATCAGCCTTTAAGCATGGTGTGGAAGATATAATGGTTTTTTGAATGTCTTCTATATCAAAAGAAGAAAAGTAAACTCCTTTGGTAAAAATTAGATTTTGAGGATTGTTGTCAGAGTCAAAAGAGTTCACTTTAATTAGATTTTCGACCGTGAAGTTTGAAAGAAAAATTATTGGGATTAACCTTTTCTCTAATGACAATTCGTAGTTCAATCGAATATGTAATCCCAGTAATAGACCTATTGTATTGATTGTATCATCATTTGAAATAGATACAGGAATAATTATTTTATCTATTTCTTTAGCTTTGAACTCGTCATTAAGCCAAGTGTGGTATCCACTTTCATTTTCTTTATATTGATAGGAAATAATATTTTGGGCAGGAAGTTGCAAACTTTCTGCAAGTCTTTTGATTTTGTTTGAAAAATCAGAAATAAGATAAATGCTTTCCATGTGACTAAATTTGATTATTTATTATCGTAATAATTTCCTTCTTACTTAATCCTTTGTTCATCCATTCATCAACAATATCCAAAGGCTCTCTATCCGGAAAGACCAATCTGATTCCTGTCAATATCAATTCGTTGTTTTTGAAATCAATTGAATTTGAGAAATTAATTTCGTCCATCATTCTGTCAATGGTACTCAAATACTCCAACTCCGCATAATTTTCACCATAAAACAGAATTTTTAATTCCATTTGTTTAGTGTCTATGTAATTATCCAAAAATGATTTCAAATTGGAATAGAAAACATCTTTATCAAGCGTTTTTGCTTTAAAATTAGAATGCATATCTCTCCCAAATTCAAGCCTTGGTATATTCTCCGACTGAGCTTGTATAAATAGGTTCTGAATGGCTTGTTTTCCGTCAATTATATTTTGGTCTTCATTAAATAATTTTAATGACCTGTGATTGCACAAAAGGTGAATGTTTTTAAAATCAACTACTATATTCCTAAAATCCTTCTTAGTTGGCCTATCAAAAATCATACAGAGATTCCTGTATTTCTCATCTGCTAAATAGCTAACATCGCTGTATTTGTGCCTTGCAATAAATGTATCGTCTAAAATTACTATCATCTTAATAAAATTTTAAAACGTGAGTGAAACCTTTAACCTTTTCTTCTATTTTGAAATTTTTTCCCATCCATTTTCCAGTTGCTTCATTTTTTTCTGTTTCTTTTGGTTTGTCTGATAATATTACTTTCCGATATTCTCCTTCGTGGAATTTTGCCAAAATATCATAGTTACACAAACTCCATAAATTGTTTTTAACTGAGCCTAAGTCACCCCCTAAAAAATCAAAATCATTCACGCTTTTTGTAGGAGTTGAGTCTATGTGAACTATTCTTATAATTTTAAAACCGTCTTGAATTTCAAAGTCAATTTCTACTTCATCACAGAAGTTTTTTGAAGATGCCTGTTTTATAGCGGTGAAAATATGGTAGATAGCTAAGCCTAAGCGGTCAACATCAGTATAGAATTGTGCAGTATGAATTGCTTCTTTTATAATTGGCTTGGTCTCTTTTTGAAATACTTTATCTGACAATTCATTTATAAGGTTTATTAAATTGCCAATGTCTGATCTTACCTGAATAGTTTCTTTAAAAGGAACAATCATTTCGGAATTATAATAAGCATCATTAGCGGGATGTGTTTGCTTTTCTTTATACCACTTTACGAATGCAGGTTCTGACCAACCAATTTTTTTTTCAATTTTTTCGTCACCTCGCATTATATACCAATCTGGACTTTCAGAAAATGCAAAATCCTCAATTCTTTTTAATAGAGCTTCTGGAACATTTGGATACTTCTTTCTTCCTTGTTCAAACTCTTCCTTACATTTTTTCATTAAGTCGTCATAAGCAATGAATCCGAAGTTAAAAGAATGTGTTAGGTTTTTCATTCCACCATCAGTACTACTGAAATAATTCAAAAGTTCGTAGGTGTCCTTTGGTTTATGTTTTTTTGATTTTTGTTTACTGATTCCGTCTCCTTCGTTTCTTTCTCCAATAAGTTTTTTCTCTATCTCCTCAATCCTTTTAAATAACTCTGTATCCTTTTTTATTACATCTTTCTTTGTTTCTAATATAGAAAGCCTTAAAACCCGTTCTTTTTGAGAAGGGCTCAATTTCTTGTTTTCTATTAAATTCAATATAAAGTCGTATTTATCTTTCGGCATTCTTGTTAAATATTGTCATTGTAATAAACATCCATAGCTTTATCAATTCCTTCACTTTCCCAAATATCAAATAATTGATTTGTTGGGTCAGTATAACCAACTAATAAATCAAATCGCTCTTTTAACCCTTTGTAAGTCCCATCCTCTATTCCTTTGACCATTTTCAAAAACTCCAATTTCCCGTCCAACACATTCACCAAATGAGCATTGATGTTTTTTACATGACCCTTGTCGGCAATGTAATCCCGTTTAAAAATCTGCTCCGCTTTTTCATAACCATACATTTCCCAATAGTACAGCCACATACGGATTTGCTTCACATATCTCCTGCGGACATTTACCTTGTCGTTTACAATCAAGCCTGTTGCTTCCTGGCGGTATCCGGCTTTTTGCAAACGGGTTTTCTTTGGGTTGATAACCAGTTTTTGGTCTTCTTCAATAATTCGATTTAGCTCCTTGGTAAATGCTTCATCCGTGTAAATGTTGTGCGGTGACGAAAATGTAATGTCGTCAGCGTACCTTGTATAAGTTGCCCCAAATCGATTGGCAAGTCCGGAAAGTCTGCGGTCAAGCTTTTTGCAAATAATATTCGTTAAAGCCGGAGATGTCGGGCTGCCTTGTGGAAGTACCGTTTTTTCTTCTCCATCTATTTCAAATGGATGTGTGCAAAGACTTGCTAAAAGGAAAGCCAAAGGTTCTTTGTCACCGTTCAGGTTAAATGGCTCAAACATGAAGCCCATCTTTACTCTGTTACGGTCGAAAGTGTGAAAGAAATCTTTCAAGTCCATGTTCAGCACATAATGATGCCCCACATGCTTTTTGGCATTGTCAACGATTGACTTCTCTAAAACAAAACCTGTTGCTGCTTCATGTGGCTCATAAACACATTGCAGCACAAAGTTTAACGAGCGAAGGATAGATTTTAACCCTTTCACGGGTGCATGGATTATTCTGTCTGCACCTGACTTTTTTTTGATGGTAAAAGTCTGATAACGCTTTTTGCAAAGTGTGGGATTAGCATAATAGGTCAATGATTTTAATTGAACCGGCTTACATTCCTCACCATAAAGCATGTTTTTAGCGTCACTTAATAGTTTCACTAATTCCTCCTTGCTTTGCAGTTCTGCAAATTGCTTCCGTATTTGGTCGATATGTATCTGTTCAATTTTCATGTCTAAAGTTTTGAAGGACTTTGAAAACACCTGCCGGATACTCTTTTTGTATGATGATGAATCTGTGTATATTCTTTATAAATAAATTCATAAAGAACATTTCAAAAGGATTCAAAACAAAGCTTCAGATTCTTAAAAGAATGCTAAAACGATCAATAATGCCTCTAGGACATTCATTTCTCCAAGGCTGGCCGGCCTAGACAGAGAAATTAGATGCCGATCATTGTCTCAAACCGAAATCTGAGACCAGCACCCACGAATCAATATCGTGTGGCAAGTGTTTCAAAGAACTTCTGCAAAAGTATAGTGCTTCTGTGCACTCAATCTGCACGGTAAAGATACAGATAAAAATAAGTTACAAAAGCGTATTTTGTATTTCCATTCATTACATTGCTCATTCAGGGAATAAAAGTATCTTTGTGCTGTGCATTTAACCTGCACTTAAAAGTCTTTAAGTTATGTCTGTCAACAAAAATGCACTTATCCGCTATCAAGTCTTAGACCGTTGTTTTCGCAACACGGGCAGGATGTATTTTTGGGAAGACCTACTTGAAGAATGCAATAAAGCATTGATTGATTTTGACCCAAACAGCGAAGGAATACAAAGAAGGCAACTGTTTGATGACATCCGTTTCATGGAAAGTGAAGCAGGCTGGTCTATCCCTCTTGGCAGAATCCGTCATGGTAGAAAGGTTTATTACCGATATGAAGATTTGTCGTTTTCAATCAGCAACCAACCTTTGAATGATTCGGAAGCCGAACAAATAAAGTCAGCCCTTCAAATATTTTCTCGTTTCTCTGGCACACCTCAGTTTGAGTGGGTCAATGAAATGATTCCAATGCTTGAATCTAAGTTTGGCTTAATTGAGCGTAAAAGTGAAATCATCAGCTTTGAGAGCAATATTGACCTTAAGGGGCTTCATTTTTTAACTCCACTGTTCAATGCCATAGTTAATGAGCGAGTTTTACTTGTCAAATACAAGGACTTTAAAAGTTCTGAACCATACGAAATCACTTTTCATCCATACTATTTAAAGCAGTACAACAATCGGTGGTTTGTCTTTGGGCTTAATTCTGATAACCATGTTCCGAATTGGAATCTTGCCTTAGATCGAATTGAGTCATTGTCTGAAACTGCCCAGAAATGCAAACAGTCAGAAACCGATTGGGAAGAGTACTTTTTTGATTTAGTTGGTGTTACCCGCCCCGAAAGTGGGAACTTACAGGAAATCGTCTTGAAATTTTCTCCTGAAGTTGCTCCCTATGTCATTACAAAGCCCATTCATCCAAGTCAAAAGCACAAGAATGACCCAACTGGTCTTGAAGTCAAAATCAAAGTCATTCCAAATTTCGAGTTGGAACGATTGATTCTTTCTTTCGGAGAACAAGTCAAGGTAATTTCTCCACAGGATTTCAAAGAACGTATTTCTCAGCGTCTCAAGTCAGCCGGTCGTCTTTATTGAGCGTTGGCAAAATTCAAGCTCTTTTGGTTTTTTGTTTGGGCTTTGTGTGTCGGCAAAAACCAAATGTGCTTGAATGTGCGGTCGGCTTTCTACAATGAGGCACAACGGTTTGCATATGGCTTGTGGCGGTTTCGAAGCACTTATCTGTCCACCGAAAACAAAGCTGGCTACGGAGCAAAAACCTTGCTGACAGTCGCTCACCCGCCATAAGCTATATGCTTTGTTATGCCCTGGGTTTTTATTCATTTTTTAAATTTGCTCCGTAATAAATTCCTGGAAATTGTCCTTCAACAGGAAATTCGATGAAGTCAATTTTATGCTCATAAAAGGGTGGTCCATATTTTATAAAATTTATAGGATAGTCCGAAAAACTTGTGTTAATCATTAATTTTTCCAACAGTAAGGAAGTGAAAATTAAAAGGGCATTTTCTCCTGCATTGTGTAAATTCAAAAAAGCATTTCCTTTTGTGGTATCGTTTTCGTCATAGACATATTGTTTTTCAAGAACCTTCCCAGCTTTTAGAAAAATAGTCAAGTCCGGATATTCTGTATGCACATTTTTTAATTCTTCATTTTCTATATTGTCTATGGTGAAATTTTCTCCACCATTGAATATGAATGAAATGAATGGCAATACTTTAGGTGTCGAAAAAATTACATTTACCTTTTCGTTGTTTTCAACTGCTTCGACTTTGTGTTCTAAAAATTGAACTCTTTGGTCAATATTTGGGGATTGCGGTAAACTTGAAATTTTAGAAGCTGCAATCTTTTTAATTTTAATGTCATTGAAAACATCATTTGACCAGTTGGTTTTTATTTCCATTATTGATTTTACAGATTCAACAAAGAACATTGAGTGTCCTAAAAGTTTTAAGCTTGGAAAATTGTGTTCATCCCAAATAACTAAGTCTGATTCTTTACTTTTTCCTAAAACACCGTAAACCATTCCTTTTCCAATGCCAAATCTCTTAGGTAAGATTTCTTTAAGGTAAATATCAATTAGGTTTTCACGATGACTTCCTTTCAATGAAGAATGCTCAACTATCGCTTGATTTGAAATAGCGATTAATTGTTCTGATTTCATCTTAAAATAAGTTTTAATCAAGTCATATGTTGATACCTTATCTTTCATTGAAGCAGTGTCTTTTTAACCTTGGGCACAACGGAAAAGCATTTATGCAGGGCGGGATTAGTAGCACTTCCGTTTCCACACGCACAAAAGCCCATAGAAAGCACAAATGTTTCAATTTAGCACGTCTGCCCGCCTTGCATAAATGCAATGTTGTGTGTGGTTTTTTATTCTGTCGCAAGTTACGTATTTTTGCACAAATCTAATAATTCAATGATTAACTTTGTTCAAGTTACAGATATTCACTTAATGCCTCAAAGGTCGGATTTATTGCATAATATACCGATTTTTGATTTATTTTGTGCAATAATAGAAAGTATCAAAAAGAAAGAACACTTATTAGATTTTGTTGTGTTTAGTGGTGATTTAGCAGATAAAGGTTGTTTTAAATCTTATTATTTATTCAATAGTGTTGTATCTACTCTTAATTTGCCTTGTTATTGGGTTGCAGGTAATCACGATAATCTTGGTGTCTTACAAAAAATTTCTACTCAATGGCAACTTCTGAATGAAAAGTCATTTACTGTTAGAGATTATCACTTTATTTTACTAAATAGTGTATTTGCTGATGATGAAAGTAAAAATAAATCAAGAGGCAAATTAGAAAAAACCGAACTACTATTTTTAGAAAATGAGTTATCAAAGCATCTTGATTATCATTGTGTTATCGTTTTACATCATCCGCCAATTTTTTCAGGAACTTGGAAAGATGAACGAATGCTGAAAAACTATGATGATTTTTTTGATGTGGTAGATAGGTACAAAAACGTCAAATTAGTTTTATATGGGCATCAGCACCAAGCATATAAAACAGTTAGAAATAATGTTATCTATTTTTCTCCTCCTGCTGCTTCATTTCAATTTGATAGAAATATTAAATGGGGATTTGAAAATTCTTTTTCGGGGTATGGCTTAATTAAAATTGATAAAAATGCTTTGATTGCTTGTAATGATGTTTTTATAAACTTTCAAATCAATCCAATTTATGCGAAATAATGTAACTGTAATAATTAGGCATACTAACGAAAGAACCTTAGGTGCGTGCTTAAATTTACTATCTTCACAAGTTTCATCAAACAATATTCAAATAATTTCAGAAACCCCGTTTAGTAGTGCGGTAAAAAAAACTTTTGAGATTGGTATTGATTACAATAAAGATTGGACTTTGGCTATTGATGCTGATATTTTTGTAACAAATGATTGTATTTATACTTTGGTTTCAGTTGCAGAAAATTTAGAAGATTACTTTTTTGAAATTCAAGGGCGAATTTTAGATAAGTTTTATGGTGTGCCACGTGGCGGTGGTCCTCATTTATACCGAACCAAATATCTCAAAGAAGCAATCAAATTTATCCCAAAAGAAGGCACATCTTTACGTCCTGAAAGTGATACTTATGATAAAATGGCTGAAATAGGTTATCATTATTATTTTGGAAAAGAAGTTTATGGATTGCACGACTATGAACAATTTTACAAGGACATATACAGAAAAGGATTTTTACACGCTAAAAAACATTGGCGATATCTTACGCACTTTGAAAAATTTTGGTTTGACAACAAAGAAACAGATTTTGATTTTTCTGTTGCGTTGTTGGGTTTTGAGCAAGCCCAAAAATTTAATGGAATAGTTTATGTGGATAGAAACTTTTTTCCAATGGAACTAACTGACTTTTTAGAAAAAAATGGACATTATGAAAAAAGCAATCTTAGCAAGGTGGATAATCTATTTGTTGCAACAGAATTAAATAAATTTTTTCAAAAAACGGAACTAAAAGAATTTGAAAAACAGTATTTTAATTATGTCAAGCGAAGTGATGCAAAATAAGATTTTCTAAATCCTTATTTCCACTTTCCCATTGCCAATTATTATTCATATTAATTGCGAAATTCGGTATTAGATTTTCAGAAGTCATAATGTCAAAACCTAATAATTGCCCTTGTGTAATCTCCTTTACTGACTTTAAATTTTGGTTTTGCTCAGAACCTCTAATATTACAACTTGTTGCAAACAGCAATGAAGATATTTGTAAATGCAATAATTCGCTGATAGTATTTCTTCCTGCTCTTGCCAATACAAATTTTGTATTAGAGTACATTTCTGTTGAGTTCTTTAACTCTTTATGGATAGTTACGTTTTTGTTTTTGTTCTTCAATAAAGTTACCTCTTGAAAAATATCTTCACACGAACAAAATATATCAACTTGGAAATTAGGATATAATTCAGCAACAGTAAAGGCTTTTTTTGCAATTTCAAGCGTATTTTGAAAGAAAGAAGAAGTGCCATTTACACTGCCTCCGCCTAAAATACAGGCTATCTTGTTTGTGTTTTTATTGGATTGTATGTTTAAAATTTCACTTCGTAAAATGGTATGAATTGAATAAAAATTATTGGTAAATTCTTTTGGCTTTTCAACTTTCCAAATTCCGTGAACTATTGCATAATCTGCCTTTGCATAGCAATCTTTGAAAAATAATTGACTACTCAATTTATTATGCGGATTTGCAACATCAAAAGGATTGAGTAAAGTAATGATTTTTATATTAGGAAAACGTAATTTTATAGTTGTTAGCAATAATGGCTCACCATCTATCAAGATAATATCAGGATTGATTTTTTCTATTTCATCAATAATTAGCTCTCCGCTTTGACTTACAGGGATTATACCGATACTTGAAATATCTTTTTCAGCGAAAATATTATAAGTTTCAAAAATATCTTTACAATACTCAAAACCTTGCAAGTAAGAAAAAACGCTTATTTCTGCATTGTGATATTTTTGAAAAATTCGTAATGTTTCTACACCTGAAACTACTCTACCTAATCCAGGGAAGCCTCTGAAAATACCCACAACTTTCATATTTGCAATACTTTTATTAGTTCATCAGTTGAGTATCTTCTAATTTGGTGTCTATCTAAATGTATATGAGTTCCTCCTGTATCAACAGCAAAAACATTTTCGTAAATACTTTTTGTAGTTTTAGAAATGTGATAATTGTAATCTCCGTAAGGATAAGCAAACGAAACCACATTTTTAAAATGCTTTTCTAATTCATATTTGGAATTTGAGAGTGTATCCATTATTTGCTCTGTATCTAATCTCAAAAATGAAAAGTGATTTGTGCCGTGTGAGCCAATTTCCCACCCTTGATTTTCCAAATCTTTTAAGTTTTGTAAATCAAGGTGTTTTCTGTTTTTCTTGTCCTTTTTGTTCCAAGAATTAGAAACATTTATGTAATCACTGCAAACAAAAACAGTTGCAGTAAAACCGTATTTGCTAAAAATAGGTAGTCCTAAATCATATACATTTTGGTAAGCATCATCAAACGTACAAATAATCAAATTTTCTTTAAAATCACTTTGAAAATACTCTTTTGCAGACACAAAACGAAATCCTTTTGAATAAACTAAACTACATAAATTTTCAAATTCATTTTTAGGAATATCAATATTGCTATAATTTTCCTCTGAAATATCGTGCAAAATAACGCTAAGTATATGCTGATTAGATATTGGAAAAGATGTGCTTACTTGTTGTAATTTGCTAAATACTTTTAACCAACCTGCGTTTACTTTTTCATTTGATGCGATTTGTTGAAAGTTTTGTTTAATCAAAATTGCTTTTTGCAAAATATTGGAAGAAAAATAAATCTCATAAATTTGCTTTGCTATTGTTTCAGGGCAAAAATTCTCAAAAATGAGTTCCTTTGCAATATGTCTAATGTTCTCAGCAATAAAGCCTGTATCAGTTGTAAAGAATAACTTACCCAAAGAAATCGCCTCTCCAATAGTATTAGAAAAACCCTCACAAAATGATGACTGAACAACAAAATCCCAAGTTTGTATCTCTTGTGTAAATTCAAACTCGTTAAGATTATCCAAGAACACTACTTTATCGGATATTCCTAACTGATTTGAGTAATCTACATATTCCGATTTTAAATCATTATCTACTTGTCCCGCAATTCGTAAATAAAACTTTTCAGTACCTAAATTATTTAGATATTGAGTAGCCAAAATTAAATTAGCAATACCTTTTTTTTCATTTATATTTTTTGCTCCTACTCCAAAAATGATGTTGGTTTGTCTTAAATTCGTTTGGCTTTTTTCTTTAAAATCAATCGTATTGGGAATAGTAGCATAAACGGTATTCGGATTGAAATAAATTTGTTTAGCACGATTTAGTAATTCATTTGATAAAGCAATAACAGCATCTGAGTTTTTTAAACTTTCACAATTTGCGTGAAATAGGTTACTATCAGAAATTGACAAATTTATTTCTGAACCACGCAACATTATCATTAACTTACAAGAAAATTTATTTTTTAACTCACTTGCAAGTAAAGCATTTTCTCCACCGCCAAAAGCAATTATTAGATTAGGTTTGGCATCTTTTAATTGATGATAAATATTTTCAATATAGCCTCTGAAAAATAAATGCTTACAAAGTTCGGGCTTATACCCACCTTTTGCTATTTTGATAGAGTTTGTTATAATCTCAAATTTCCCTTCTGTTTGATATTCGCTACATACGGAAAAAGTAGATATTACAACTTTTACATCAAATCCGATACTATGCAATAAAATCGCAAATTTGTGGCAACTTTTTGAAAGTCCACCACCTTGTTTACCAAATTCAGATGTAACGATTATGGCAAGTTGTTTCATTTGGATATAATGTAAAGTCGTTTAGTTGATGAGTTTTTAGGAAATTGGTAAGTCAAAAATGAACTTATCTTTAAGCCACTAAATGTTTTGTAAATATCTTCTTCTGAAATTCTCACAAAGTCTGGAAATGTATTTGAGTGTTCTGTGAAAGAACTATCAATAACTTCTAATAAAAAATGCTTAGGATTAGCATTTTTGTAGAACTGCCAAACTTGATTTATATAGGCTTGTTTACTAAATAACCCTTCAAAATACACACAGTTTACTTGTATTAGTGTATCTATATTTTCAAGTTTTATAGGGTATTCTCCAATAATAATGTCTTTTGAGTTGAATAGATTGAATAATTTTTGATTACCAATAGTTGCTAATTTTTCTAATCTTTCTATACCAGCAACTTTTTCAAAACCTAATAAATTAAGTAATGCTAACACATCACCAAGCCCAGAGCCTATTTCAAAAACTGAATATGACTTTGGATATTGACTTAATATTTCTGCAAGTCTAACCCAATAAATAGGTGGCTCTTTTTCTGTGAATATTTTTGTCCATTGTGGCAAATCAGAGTAATCTAACCCAAGATTATACTCTCTCAACAGTGTGTAAAATTCTTCCACGCTTTTTGGAATATTTGCCTCACTTGCGATTGGTTCTGTTCGCATAGTTCAAAATCAATTTTAAGGTTATCAATCGGGTTAATCAAACAAGACTGCACTGTTAAATCAGGTAATAGTCTAACCTCCGCATAGTTTTTACAAATATCAAACTCATATTCAAAACAAGGTGAGTTTATATACTTGATAGTGATTGTTTTACCATTGTCTGTTTTAAGCCACCATTTCAAAGAACCATTATTTTGATTTTCATACTTGTAACTAACACCATCTAAAAACGGAATGATATTTTTCTTAAATTCATTATGTTTCAATGTTTTGTCATTTACATAGGGCAAAAGTTTCAGCCCGATTTCATTCTCGTATAGGAAAGGTAAAATTTGCTTAAAATCACTAATATCAGGTGTTAATAAAACATAGTTTAAAGAAAACTGAATGTTTGCTTCTTTCAGTTTCTTTAAATTTTCCATCAAAGGCTCAAAAAGTTTGGTTTTAGTAATACTTTCAAACTTCCTTTGATTGCTACTTGGAAACTGTATATGCAATTTAATTCGGGTGTTTGAAAGTATTTTAATCACTTCATCATCAAAAAACTGTGTGTTAGTCGCACAACCAATTTCTAAATTTGTGTAATTATTTGCCCAAACTATCATTTGTATAGTTTCAGGGTTCATAAAAGGCTCACCACCACTAAATTGTATTTCCCTTAATCCTGTTTCTTGCAATGATTGAACAATAAATTTAAAGTTGTTCAATGTCAAAAAATCGGAATAACTACCGTTATATTTTGCTTGCCCTTCGTTATGACAAAACACACATTTATAGTTACAAGCATTGGTAGTTAATACTCGCAATATTTTCCAAAAATCTACGCTTTCCATATTTCTGATTTATAATGTGTTTGTAGTTCAGAAATATGTCGCCCTGTAATTTCTTTATCTTCGTGGTCGTACATTTCTTTTGGCAACACTACCACGCCTGCCTTTGTAGGCATAAAATCACGCATAATGTCTTCGTGATTTAGTAACCCTGCAATAGTTACAGAACCACCATAAAGTTGATTTTCAACAAGATGCACTTTCACATTTGAAAAATTTATCAAGTCATTGCTAAAATACTTGTAAGATGATGCAGAACAAACGATATTAAAAAAAGTAGTCTGTTCTTTTGAAAACCTATTTTTTATGTTTGAAAGTCTTTCTTTACCCGCAGTAAAATATTCGTTTTCCTCTCCGTTTAAATAAACTTCATCAAGATAAGGAACTGTAAATTTGATAAAAGGGTAATTTGATTTCAAAAATTTGAGACATTCCTCATACTTCTCAATGCTTTGATAAGAAATTGTGTTTAATTTTTCAGGTGAAAACTTCGTGTATTCAACTCGTCTTACCAAAATTTCTTTTGCTTTAACGTGCCAATCCAAACCAATAAGTTTGTCTAAATCTCTTTTAAGAGCATCTAAATCTCCTGTAAACATCAATGAGATTTTTCTTATTGGGGCTTCTTTCAATATGGTTTCAAGTCTTTCTCTTGTGGGGCGTGGAACAATAATTTCTCGTTGTTCCTGCATAGTTACAAGGGAAAGGTCTATTCCGTAGTTTTTGATACTCCACAAATAATCAATCTTATCTTCTGAAATATAACTCCCTGTCGTAACAGTTGTGATTTTTTTATGTGGAAAATAGTCTGATGCCCTGCTAATGAAATCATAAATAAGAGGGTGTAAGAATGGGTCTGTGTGTGCAGCAACCATAACCCCTGCACCCAAACGTACAAAGTTATGGCTATCTTTTATAAACTTAAAACCTTCATAAAGGTCTTCAACTGTAATTTGTGGCAAAGGCGGAAACCTTTTTAGTATTGGGTCTTTATGCACTTTGCAAAAGATACAGCCTACTCCGCAATTCTTGGAACTGATAGGAATATTTCCCCAATTTATGATTTCGTAAGCAAAGGCATTAAATTCTTCGTTTGTCATTTAGTATTGTTTGGGTTGTTTCTCTAAAATCACACACAACGTTTTGGCGCTTGGCGCAGTGGCGGATTTCGGAGCACAAAACTGTCAATATACCACAAAAGTTGATGCGAGGTAGAATGTTCAATTAACCACGTCACCCGCCATTGAGCCAAATGCCTGTTGGGTGCTGGCCTTCTTTCTTTCGTCATCCTACTTGGTTTTCTGAGTAATGTCCTTTAATGTGTGCCAAGAAGAATTTACCAACTGAATCACTTCCAATAAATTCATAATAGGTGCTTTCTGGGAAGTCGTAATACTGCCAAACCGCACCATTTTTTTTGAATTCGATTTCAAGTGTTGAAGTATTCGGGTCATACCCAATACTCGCAATCATTGATGATTCTACGTATTGTCTGTCCATATTTAAAATTTTTGTTGCCTTATTCTTGTAACAACGGTTTTATAATTTTCTTCATTTGTCGGGTGTTCTTGTTGCCATTTTTCAACAAGTTTTGGGTCATCACTTGTTGGTCTTGGAACATTAAGTTTAAGTCTTACTCTTGAGGGAATTTTAATTGCTTCTCCAACTATTATCGCTTCACCTGTCCGTAACGAAGGTAGTAAGTCAATCAAGCTGTTTAAGTTGTCGGGGGCTGAGGATTTAACTATTGACTGGTCACCCGAATTAGTTAATCGTAACGCAATGAAAGTTCCCACTTGGGCTAAGATTGTTTCTGAAATTTCTGATGGTCTTTGGGAAATTACTAAAGCCCCTAAACCAAATTTTCTTCCTTCTTTGAATACTCTTTCTACTGCTGCTTTTGAATAACTGTTATTGTCATTTTTGTTAAGATAGTTGTGTGCTTCTTCATAAGCCAAAAGGAGTGGTCTGTTTTTTCCTGTATAGGGTTCATTCCGCCCCCAAAACATACTATCATAAACGAATCTTGTTATTAATCCAACTGTAATATCAAGGACTTCAAAAGGAACTCCGCTTAAATCTAAGATTGAGAGTTTACTGTCACTTCCAATCCATTCATTTAAAAGATGATGTAAATCCTTATTTGAATCGGCATCTTTGAAGTCTCCTGGATTAAAAAGGAAATCAAATCGTGAATCTTTGAGCCTTGATAAAATTTTCTTCTCGTAAGAGTAAAATTCTTGGTGCTGTGATTTATAAGGTGGTTTGGTGTTGTCTGTTGAAAGATGTGAAGTAAATTTTGCACCAATTAGATTTTCCGCATTTCCGTCATCTTCTTTGATTGCAGTAGCCAAATTTTGTTCATCCTTTTTTGTAGTATTAAAACTGGCATTTAACCACCAATTCATTTCATACCATAGTTTTCTCGCACTGAAAGGAATTGGCGAATCGCTTGTAACAAAGTCCGGATTAACTATACCCGATTTTAGATTGCAATTCTCCTTTTTGAGGTTTGTAACTAATTCTCGAAATAAACGATAGTCTGGTTTTTGGTCATCTGTTGGTTTTGCTCCTACTAAAAAGTATGCAAGTTCGTCAAAGGACATTAACCAAAATGGAATGAATAATGGATTGGCTGGGTCATTAATTTTTAGAACTTTGGCTTCAGGAAAAGCCGAAGAATATTCTCCGTGAGGGTCAACAAGAATAATTCTTGAACCTTGATAGCCATTCAAAATTGCTTTGAGGATACTAACTGTTGTATTGGACTTACCACTACCTGTTGAACCCAAAATTGCACAGTGTCTTAAAACTAATCTATGTAAATCTGCATAAACGCTTAAATTTTCAGATGATGAGTGTTTGCCTATTTCTATAGAACCTGCATCTTTTTTACCATAAATATCAAAAAGGTCTTTTTCAATAACTATGTGAACTTCATCATTGATTGTTGGATATGTCCCAATACCTTTTTCGAAATCATCTTCTCCGACTTTTTCACCAACAAGCTGAACAGTTAAGAACCTTGAACCAAAACTATGTTTTAGAAGCGTTTCATCTGATTTGCTTGGCGTATTACTCACTGATGAAACAATTCCGTAAATAGTAATATTGCCTATCGGAATTTTTACGAATGTTCCGATTTGTCCTATTTTATAAAGGCGACCATTTATAATTGGTGCTGCCGAAGGTATTTCGTTAGAAACTTCAACTTCAATTGTTCCCGAGTCAACCCTTATAATGTGGCCTAAATATGTTATCTCGGTTTTCATTTCGTAAAGTTTTCTATTGCTTCTCTTTTTCCTGAATTGGAAACAAGAAAGTTTACAAGTTCATTGAAGTCACCAAGTTTGAACGTGTTTGTTTTGGAATCCCAATAAGTTTCTGATTTTTCATTTGGTTTCAAATCATCTGCTGAATAGTGCCATTCTCCCAAATTGCCGTTTACAATAGCCTTTGTTGGACCAAATACTATGAGATTCATATATGAAGACGTTAGTTTATGTAAATTCTCTACTTCAGTATCTTGGAAAAAGAAAACCAAGGCAGTTAATCTATTATTTTGTCTTAAACAGTTGAATATAATTTCGTTGATATGTTGGTCAGAGAATGAGTATCCTGAAAAAATAAAAAGAAGTTCACCGCTAAGTAAATAGTTTTTCAGTCTGTCGAAATAAGCTATAAAAGGCTGTTTCTTGGATGAATCGTATTTTTCCTTTGAAGGGTAAATAACCAATTCATTCTTTTCATCTTCTATTTTTTCAATTTTCCCTTGTCGAATGATTTTTTGTGACTTGGTGGCTGGGTCAATTTTCCAAAACCAACTCAATGAGCCGTGAATTTTCCAAAGTCTAATCCAATTTTGTGTCAAGTCATTTTTTGATACAAATTGGTCAATGCTTTCTTGCCAAAAGAATGGTTCAAATGAACCAACAAAACCGTCAAAGTATGGGATTTGGCTGCCTTCCAAAGATTTCTCAATTATTAGGTCATAATTTGTTGTGAATATTTCTTTTGAAAAATCTCTATTTAGCATACTTAGCCAAGCAAAGAACTTTTTTGTTTGACTTATATCGGCTACCGCTTCTTTTGCAGCAATGATTTGATAAATTATTTTACAAATTTCAATATCGAGGGTTTTGGCTGATTCGCCTGTTATGTCTTGATAGCTTTTTGTATTGACTTCCCCTGTAATCTCTCGAATCCTTCTAATATGATTTAAGATATCTTCAATATTGACATTTCGGTCTGTAATAATGGTTTTTAAGTCTTCCTTTATTGCAAGAAAGTTGTCTTTGTTCGCTTCTTTAAGTTCTGCTTCTATACCTGCTGTCAATTGTTCAACATTTGGTATTTTTAATGCACAAGAAGTCCCTGCACCAAAAAAGAATCCTATGTTTTTAGAATAGGATAGATGTGTTTTTAGTTCTCTTACTTCTCTTATTAAGTTTATTTTTTCCATTTCATTCGATTTGTCTATTTGGTCTGTGGTCGTCCTTTAGGCTTGCACCCAACGTTTTGGCGCTTGGCGCAGTGGCGGATTTCGGAGCACAAAACTGTCACTACACCACAAAAGTTGATGCGAGGTAGAATGTTCAATTAACCACTTCACCCGCCATTGAGCCAAACGCCTGTTATCGCTTCGGTGTTCTTTTTCGTCAGTTGGTTTGTCGGTCGTTTTGGTGGTGCGGTTGGACAGACACACTCTTTGCCAAGCTTTGGTTTGAGCGTTGCCTAGTGTGGCTTGGTAATGTGTGTGGCTGTGAAGCGTTGGGTTAATTGCTCTCATTTGTTAATATATCGGTAGTGTCAAAGCCAATTTCTTCAAGTTTTCTCTTTCTTTCTGTGCTTGTTCCATTTTTCTTTATTCTAAAAAGCCAATTATATAGTCCTCTAAACTCTTTATCGCTTTGCTTAACATCAAAGTGACCGTATTTTTGATAGAAGTCTTTTAACATTTGAAGTTTAGTGTTCCACTCGTGTTCTTTGACATTCCAAATTACGCCTAGTTCTTTAAGTAAGTCTTTTCTGTGGTCAAGTAATTTGCCTCTAGAATAATTTACTCTTTGGTCATTTAACCATCTACCAAGTTTCTTATATACCTTGTCTATCTGTGAAACATTACAGTGTCCAAATTTCTCTTTATACAATTCTAGCTGTTGAAAATTTAAAAACCATTGTTCGTCATCAGGTGAACCGCCTTTAGTTTCAGGTTCCCAATCAAAATTTATTTCATCTAGCAATTGAACTTGGTCATTTGTTAGTGAGTCTTTTTTTCTCTTTACTCGTTGCTGAATAATCCAATTCGCCAGAGGTTTATTGTCATTCCTGGAAACAAAGCAGCTACCAGATTCATTAAATACCTTTGTTAATTCGGTATATCTCTCCATCCAAGCATCAATGAAATTTACTTTTCGTCCAACTTCCCATTCAAAGCCTAAAAATTCAAGTTTCTTTATTTGCTCTGGAGGTAGATTACCTTTCCTATAAATATATCTTTGTCGGCTAACAAAATTTGCAAGTGTTTTATCTTCGTAACTTCTTGGTACATTGCAGTGCCCTATAGTCATTTTATAATCTAACAACTTCATATAGTTCGTTTCCCAAGATTGAATATTATTTGCAGGTTTTTTGATTTTTTCTTCTTTTAATTTCTTTTCTCTTCCCTGTCCATAATATTTGGTTTCAAATGAGTAACCAATCCTCTCAAAGGCACTTAATTGCTCCAACGATAACTTACCCTTATTTTTCAAAATTCTTTGGTATCTCAACCATTGAAGAAGGTCTGCGTTTTCTGTGTCATTTCCTTTTATATGGAAAGTTTTGTTCTCTAAAAAGTAGCTTTCTAATTGGAGCAACCTTGTTTCCCAATCTTCATAGTTCGAGTCTTCACTTAAAGGCTTTCTACCTCTGAAATCTAGTTCAAATGAATACCCAATATCAGATAGCTTTTGAATTTTTTCTATATCCAGTTTATCCTCTTTGTAAAGCAGTCTTTGATACCTTACCCAACTTGCAAGTGGCTGTAAAGAATTATCATCACTGGGTATTCTAAAAGTTCCATTTGTTTCATAATAATTTTTCAGTTCTTCAAATTTGATGTCCCAAGTTGGTAGCTTATCAGAATTCGTTTCTGCCTCAGATTCCCGTTTTATTGAGTTTAAAGTCTTACCACGAAAATTCTCATTGAAAGGGAATTTAATTTCACTTAATAATTTGGTTTTGGTATCTCCAAGAAGTGCTTTTCTGAATTGACTTTTTTGATACCTAACCCAACTCGCCAAGGTTTTTAATTCACTGTCTTGTTGAGGAATCAGAAAAGTATCATTTTCGATAAAATATTTTTTTAATTCTTCATACCTGTTAAGCCAATTTTCATCTGGTTCGTTATTGGTTGATACTCCTCTTCTACCTTTT
Source organism: Algoriphagus sp. (assembly GCF_039969895.1). GTDB lineage: Bacteria > Bacteroidota > Bacteroidia > Cytophagales > Cyclobacteriaceae > Algoriphagus. Next base: position 88,699 of record NZ_JBDVMZ010000006.1, on the reverse strand, counting down.
TTGCCACGGTAACTAATGTCAAATGAGTAACCGATTGCCTTTAATTTATCTATTCTATTCTTTGGTAACAGACCTTGCTTGTATAGAGATTTTTGGTAACGAAGCCAATTTAATATCGAACCAAACTCCTTGTCATTCGAAGCAATGTAAAAGCTACCCGTATCATCATTTAGTTTCTGTAGGCGAAGTAGATTTTCATCCCAAGAAACACTTTCTTCATTAGAAAAATATTCCTCTAAGGAGAAGTTAATCTCTTTAAAAAAATCTAATTGCTCGCTAGTAAGTTTGTTTTTTAATTGCTTTGAGCGTTGATGTCTTAACCAATTTACGAGTGTTTTATACTTATTGCTGTCTTTGGGAATATTGTAATTTCCATTTTCTTCAAAAAATTCATTAAGTTGCTCAATCCTTTCAGTCCAAGTTAGCAACACCTTATCTTCTGCTGCTCGTAGTGTAAAATCAAAGTTTATCGATTTTAATTTGGCTAATCTTTCTTTTGATAGGTTTTTTGGATTCTTTTTAATTCTATAGCACCAATAGTACAGTGACATATCTTCCGCTTGACCTACATTCGAATTTCCATTTAAATGGAAATATGTTTGGAGTTCCTTAAATCTTGTGTTCCAGTCACCTCTACCAACTTTCCAAACAAATCCAATATCATTTAATCTTTGTAAATGTGCCGAGCGAATTCTACCTTTTTTAGGTGCTACCAAATCACCTTTATTATCTAATTCTCCTGCATTGTAAACAACTCTTAGTTTGTTAACCCACCTTCCTAATGCCTTGTATTTATCTTCTCCTTGTGTTGGGACTCTTAAATGACCATTTTCTTTATTGAAATTTATTAGGTCAGCGAAGTATTCTTCGAATTTGTTTTTTGGGTCCCATTCAAAATTAAGTTTTTCCAATAAGTCAATTTGCCAATCAGCAAGTTTGCCATTGTCATATTTCACTCTTTGCGATACAACCCAAGTGCCTAGAGATTTATTTTCCTCATATCTGGCAGGTACATTGGAGTTTCCGTTTTGATTGAAATATTCTTCTAGTTTGACATATCCTTGTTTCCAGATTTCATCTAGGTCTGTTATTTCTCTTCTGTTTTCACCTTTCCAATCAAACCCAATTTCTTCAAGTTTTTTCTTTTTATCAGGTTTTATATTTCCATTATGGTATTGTCTTCTTTGCTCTAGAATCCAATTTCCTAATTGTTTAAGACCATCCTCTCTTCTCGAAACATTAGTGTGTCCATTGGCTTCTTTGTAATCTAAAAGTTGTTTAAACATCACATCCCAAAAAACTCTTGTTTTTTCAATGATTTCATCAAAAAGGACATCCTTTACTTTTTTCTCAAGTCCTTCAAGTTTTACAATCTTTTCAGTTTCGTCATCCGAGAAGTCAATTTGTATTTTGGAATTAGATTTCTTCCCTTTTTTAAAGGCAATATCATTAATCTCTGCCTGTAATCTTTCGTCTTGGTCACAGAGTGAGCGTATTACTTGTATAAGATGGTCAAAAATTGGCTTCTTTTTAATTTCCTTTTCTACATCTTCATCAATGTGGTGAAAGATTGGCACTACAATAAAACCTAGCTCCTTATTTTTGGCTTTATTAGTTCTTAATGCTCTACCCGAAGCTTGAACAATGTCGATTTTTGAAGTTTTTGGGTCGCAGAAATAAATCAAATCAATTGTAGGTACATCAACGCCTTCTGTTAAACAACGAGCATTGGTCACTAGACCAATTTCACTATTTTTAAAATCTCTAAGAACTCTTGCTCGGTAAGTTGTAGTTTGTTTTCCGTTTACACTTTCCGAAAATATGGTTTCAAAAAATTGCTTGTGTCTTATAGCAAAGTCTTGAGCAAATTTCACTTTGGAATGGAAAGAAATAGCGTGGAACGCTTTGTATTTATTCATTACCAAATCAAGAGCAAAATTGTGAGCTAATTCATCTATTGATATTTCTCCTATGAAGTTCCGCTCCTCAATGAATTTTTTAATTTGCTTATCGGTAACACCGATTCCTATGATTTTATAATCAACTAAAATACCTTCGTCTATTGCTTGACCGAAACTCATCCTGAAAGCCTCCAAACCATAAACATCAGGATTGCTCATATCGCACAAAAGTTCATAATCTTCTCCCAGTCTTGTCTTAAGTTTTGTTGAAACTACTTTGGGAGTAGCGGTCATATAGAGCCTTTTCAGGGCAGGAATATTAGCGTTATCGTGAACTAACGTGAATGTGTTTTTATTTTTACTCCCAGCTGTTCTATGAGCCTCGTCACAAATTACCAAGTCAATTTGAAATTCATCTACAAGCCTGCAAGCATCAGAAATAACGCCAATTGATTGGTAAGTAGAATAAATTACCTTGTTTCCACTTTTCATTAAAAATGCCTTTACATCAAGTGGGTCAGTTGTAACAGGTCCACCAATTTCATAGGTGTGAACATTTACAGCATCTTGTTGGTCTTTATCAATGTCTTTTTCGGAGCAGACACAGAGGTATTTGAAATGGTCATTTTTGTGTCTTGACCAATTATTTTTTATTTGCTTTAATAATGCCAATGAAGGCACTAAAACTAAAGTTGTTTCGGGATTGATATCTTCCTTAATCCACAATGATGTTAACGACTTACCTGCTCCACAAGGTAAAATAAGCTGTCCTCTTTCGTTCGTTCTAAAGTGTTCAAGAACCTTTGTAATTGCTATTTCTTGGTGTGGCTGTGGAGAGTACTTCTCTAACTCTTTTGGTTGATTTCCTTTGGCTAAAAGAAAAATATTTTCGAAAATATCTTCTTCAATAGAAATTAACTCATCAAATGCAATTAGTTCAAATTTTTGTTCAAAGCTTTTTGCAACTTGGGTAATGTCAGAGACATTTGTGAAAACTATAACCTTATCGCAGTTTGTCCCTAATGCAAATACATTGGCAATTTTATCTCCCGACCAACTTAGGCTTTTGGTTTCATCATTTTTAAATTTACACTGTACAGCATAAAATCTCTTTTCATAGTCTTGCAGTAGTATGTCAATTCCGTGGTCTACAGATGGTAGTCGTAATTGTTGTTTAATTTCTAAAGGAACATCATCATAAAACCAAACATTTTCATAAAGTTCTGTCTTTTTCGGTTCTGTTTGGAAATAATACTTTGCAAATACTTCAAATACTTTTCCAGCGAGAGTTTTCTTGGTTGTCGTCTCAGTCTGCGAAGTGTTAAACTGTTCTAATTTAGGTTTCAGGTCAGACCAATTGTCAACTCCGTTTAAAAGTTCTAAAAGTATTTGATTCTCTTTCTGCATTATTCCGTTGTCGTGCGTTGGCAAAATTCAGGCTCTTTTGCCTGCGAAGCGGTCGCCTGTGTGTTGGGGCAAGCAAATGTGCCTGAATGTGCGGTTGGCTTTCTATTTCTGTCGTTCATTTTGTTCACTGTCGTTGTCTTTTTACACTGAGCGATAACTTGTTTATTGTTACGGTTTTTCCGTATATACCTCTCTATTTTCGGGTCGATAGATACGGTTTTACCTTATTTTATATTTTTATAAGTCATCAAAGGGACTCCTGATTTTTTGAAGACTCTTCTGACTTACATGTGTGTATATTTCCGTTGTCTTACTTGAATTATGCCCTAGTAATTCCTGAATAAATCGAAGATCTGTCCCATTTTCCAAAAGATGAGTCGCATAGGAATGTCGAAGCCAATGCAAAGTGACTGCATTTTTTATACCTGCCTTTTTTACTGCTGATTTTAAGACTTCCTGTAGGCTGGTAGGACTATACGTCTTTCCTACTACAGTGCCTTCAAACAAATATTCTTTCGGCTTTTCATACTGATAGTATTCCCGAAGTAGCTTCACTAGTTTCTCACTAATTGGCACCAAACGATCTTTCTTCCCTTTGCCCTGATTCACTCGGAGCATTCCCCGGGTGGAATCTATATCCTGCAATTTTAAATTCAAAAGTTCTGATCTCCTCAGTCCACAGGCATAGATCAGGCTGAGCATCGCTCGGTGCTTAATGTTCTGATGGGCTTCCAGGATTGCTTTCACTTGTTCTTTAGATAATACATGAGGTAAAAGTTTTGGGTTTTTAGGTCGTTCGATTGCTATGGGGTCCAGTTTTCGCTTGAGTCTATTCGTAAAGTATAGCTTTACGGCATTGATCACCAGGGATTGAAAAGAAGCGGAGTATTTTCTACTAATGATATAATCTTTATGAAAGGATTCCAAATCTGCATTCGTGATTTCTGCGGGATTTTTATTGCCGGTAAACCGGAGAAAAAGACCCAGACCTAATACATAATTCTTGATGGTGGATTCCGAATAGCGCCTGTTCCGCATCCAGTCCTGGAATTTTTCGATTTCCAATTGCAAAGCAGGATCAATGGCGGGAAGTGAAGCAGGTGCTGATTCAAGCATGTTCACCTTTTTAAACTCGGAATAGTCAAGCCAGGCTTTGCCTTGAAAAACCGGCAAGAGTTGAGAAATCACTTCTTCGGAATAGGGGATGATCCATGCTTTGTGCTGATTAGACCAGGTCCAGGAAGGAAGGGTTTTCACGAGATCAATCAGCGCTTGATCAAATGAAAAAGACAAGAGCACCACTGCCCTCTTTTTGATTTCGCCGTTTCTGATAAAAATTGTTTTCATAAGCTTTGAAAAAAGTAGTTCAATATAGATAAAAAAGGCTTAAAAAAAATCCCTCAGATTGCTGGACTATCCCCCAATAAGTGTCTAGCTTTTTGGGGGTAGATTATGCTCTAAGGGATTTTATCAATTTTCTGCTTTCTGATTTCAAATCGGGTATGATGGTAGGGTGGGATCGGCGTTAAAAATCACTTTGTGTAAGATTTTAGCCTTAGACCGATTTGCAGGGCGGTCAAACTACACCCTGGCCAACATCTTCTTGAACTTCAAGAGTGCATGAGAGTAGATTACGCCTAGCGGGGGTTGATCTTTTCTAAAAAGTATTTTTTTTCGAAAGGGACCTTTTTCTGATTTTAATTCCAGAGAATATGGCGATAAAAAAAACAACTATAAATAGAATTGTCAAACCAGCTAGATACCCATATCCATAAGATGTTAATCTGTTAAGATCATTAACCAATATCTGTATGATTCTATAAATTAAGATAATAAATATTAAAGTGGAAATGGCGAAAACTGTCTTTGTCATAAAGTGCAAAGGTAAACACCATAGAAAATCCATTCTATGGTGTTATGAATGTTTATTTTTTAACTGTTGTCATGGTAGGCGTATATATGCCCAGCGTTAACGCAGCTATAAGCCCATTTACAAATGATTGAGTGGTAGTCACTTCGTAATTAGTAGCCCCATCAGCCATCAATTTACTGTCCGAAACCCCAACTGGAGCTAGTCCATAGACTACATAGTGATTCCATTTTGTTACCTCTTTGTTACCTTGTGCCCCCTCGCCTACTACACTTGTGTAGGTAAAGCAAGATGTGAGTAGGGAACAACTTAATAATGTTGCTGCTACAGCTCTTAAAAATCCTTTTTTCATTTGTTTGTAATAAATTAAATTTTCCTACTCGTTTAGCTTTTCGGAATCCGCCCCGTTTTTAAAATGGTTTCTGGTCTCCACCTTGATTGTTATTATTGAAACTAATAAATAAATTAATAAAAAACAGTAATTTATTCATAATCAATGGATAGTAAAAGATCTACTATTTTTTTAAGATTATATATTTTTACTTATTTCTGTAGTGCAATTTTTGATGAATTATTTTAAAAAACTATACCCTGTACAGGGTATTTTTCAATAAAAAAGTCACTTTAATCAAAAAAAAATCCCTCAGATTGCTCTAAGGGATTTATAAGTAATTTGAGATTTCAGCTTTCTGATTTTAGACTTCAGAATTCTTTTCCACCCATTTCCTAGCATTCACAAATGCCTCCATCCATGGTGTAAAGTCATCCTGTCTATCAGCAGGATAATGCGCCCAGTTCCAAGGCTTCAAACTTCGCTCAATATGTGGCATGATAGCCAGGTGGCGACCGTCTGCGGAGGCGATACCTGCCGTAGCATGATCGGAACCGTTTGGATTGCCTGGGTAGGCTTCGTAACTGTATTTCATCGCGAAGTTATAGTCGTTTGCTGCTTGTGGTAAATAGAATTTACCTTCTCCGTGTGCGACCCATACGCCTAGTCTTTGTCCGCTAAGTGACCCTAGCATCACAGATTCGTTTTGTGGGATGGTTACGTTTACGAAAGTAGATTCAAACTTATGGGATGCATTGTGTAGCATCTTTGGTTTGTCGGTATGATCAGGAGTGACCAAGCCTAGTTCTACCATCAGTTGGCAACCGTTACATACGCCCAAACTCAAGGTGTCTGGTCTTGCGTAGAAGTTGTCCAGCGCTTGCTTTGCCTTAGGGTTGTAGAGGAATGCACCTGCCCAGCCTTTGGCCGAACCCAGTACATCGGAGTTGGAGAATCCACCCACAAACACGATCATCTGTACGTCTTCCAGATTTTCTCTGCCTGCGATCAGATCCGTCATGTGCACATCTTTCACTTCAAAACCAGCCAGCCAAAGCGCATAGGCCATTTCCCGATCTCCATTCACCCCTTTCTCCCGGATAATCGCTGCTTTCGCTTTGCCTTTGTTAGTTCTGTAAGGATCAAGTCCTGAAGCTGCAAAGTCACCTTTCCAGCCTTCTGCAAACTCAAATGCCAGCGGCTGATTTTTATAATTATCAAAGCGGTCTTTCGCTAATTGCTCTCCGCTTTGCTTTCTGTCTAATAAATAAGAAGATCTGAACCATACATCGCGAAGATCAGCGATATCCAGTGTCAGGTCTTTTCCTGCAAACTCGATATTTCCGGAATCAGTCACTTTTGCCAGTTCCACATAGTCGATATCCGCTTCCACCAACAAGGCTTCTACGGCGTGATCGTCAGCTACCTGAATCAGAATGCCTGGGTTCTCTGCGAATAAGGCTTTTACCATATCCGGCTCATGCAGACGGTCTAGTTTCACTTTCAGACCTATATGCTGCACCGGGAAGCACATTTCCAATAATGCCGTCACCAAGCCACCGGAAGAAATATCATGCCCTGCAAGAATCCAAGTTTGATCGATCAGATCCTGAACTGCCGTGAATGCTTTTGCAAAATATCTAGGGTTTTTGATGTCCGGAGTTTCTGTTCCTACCTTGTTCAAGGCCTGGTAGAAGCTGGAACCCGCCAGTTTGAACTCGTCCTTGGAGAAATCTATGTACAGGATTCTACTTCCTTTGATAGGTTTCAGGGCAGTTTTCACTGTTTTCTGTACATCAGAGCACTCACCCACGGAGGAGATAATCACCGTTCCCGGGGAGTACACCGTCTTTCCGTCAGGATATTTCTGAGTCATGGAAAGGGAGTCTTTTCCCGTAGGGATATTCACACCCAGATCAATGGCAAACTTGGATACGGCCTCAACTGCTCTATATAGTCTATCGTTTTCGCCTTTGTTTTTGGCTGGCCACATCCAGTTGGCAGAAAGGGAGATTCCCTGCAAACCGTCCTGAATGTGTGCGAAAATCAGGTTAGTCATCGCCTCAGCAATTGCCAATCGGCTACCTGCTTCCGGATCTGCCAAGGCTGCCACTGGCGCATGACCGATGGAAGTTGCGATACCTTTGTTTCCGGTGAAGTCAAGGGCCATCACAGCTACATCATTCAGCGGAAGTTGGATCTCACCGACGGTCTGCTGCGTCGCCACACGGCCGGTCACGGATCTATCTACTTTATTGGTCAACCAGTCTTTACAAGCCACTGCTTCCAGCTGGAGTACTTCGCGTACATAGGCTTGGATCAGGTCAGCTTCATAGCTTGCTTCCGCAAAGGTTGCCTTGGTCGTATCATCTTCCAAAATGGTCTTAGGAGAAGAACCGAACATATAGCTCAGATTCCAGTCCACCGGCTTCTCGCCAGTTTTGCCATTTTCAAATTTGAAATGCATGTCTCCGGTCGCCTCTCCCACCACATAGAATGGCGCGCGCTCACGGTCAGAAATCTGATGCAAGGTATCTACGTCTTTTTTGCCAATCACCAATCCCATACGTTCCTGAGATTCGTTTCCGATGATTTCCTTAGCGGAAAGGGTAGGGTCACCCACGGGAAGTTGATCGATGTGGATAGTTCCTCCGGCATCTTCCACCAGCTCAGAAAGGCAGTTCAAATGTCCGCCAGCTCCATGATCGTGGATGGAAATGATTGGGTTGTCTTCGCTTTCGGCCATGGCGCGGATCACGTTGGACACACGCTTTTGCATCTCAGGATTGGATCGTTGAATTGCATTTAGCTCGATTGCGTTGGAAAGTTCTCCGGTGTTCAAGGAAGAAACCGCTGAGCCGCCCATTCCTATTCTATAGTTGTCGCCGCCCATGATCACAATCTGATCACCGGCTTTCGGCGCGTCTTTTTTAGTGTATTTGGCATTGGTGAAGCCCACGCCACCAGCCAGCATGATTACCTTATCAAAACCGTGGTGCTTGCCGTCTTCCTCATGCTCGAAAGTCAATAGAGACCCGGAGATCAGCGGTTGACCGAATTTATTCCCGAAGTCAGAAGCTCCATTGGAAGCCTTGATCAGGATATCCATAGGCGTTTGGTACAGCCAAGGTCGTTCCTCTAGGTTGCACTCCCAAGATCTTCCTTTCTCGGAGCGAGGATAAGAAGTCATGTACACTGCGGTTCCTGCCAAAGGAATAGAGGCAGTACCACCAGCCATACGATCTCTGATTTCTCCACCTGCTCCTGTAGCCGCGCCGTTGAATGGCTCCACGGTAGTAGGGAAGTTGTGTGTTTCAGCTTTTAGAGAAATAACCGTGTCGATCTCACGGGTTTCAAAAAAGTCCGCCTGATGCGCTGTTTTCGGAGCGAATTGCTGTGCTTTAGGCCCGGCTACAAAGGCCACATTATCTTTGTAAGCAGAGGCAATTCGATTTGGATTCGCTTTGGAAGTTTCTTTGATCAATTGGAAAAGCGTCTGTGGCTTTTCTGCTCCATCTATGATAAAGGTACCGTTGAAAATCTTGTGACGGCAATGCTCAGAGTTCACTTGGGAAAATCCAAAAACCTCAGAATCTGTCAGCGGTCGCTCTAGTTGCTTGGAGACATTGTCTAGGTAATCCACTTCTACCTGACTCAGTGCCAAGCCATGCTCTTTATTATAGGCAGCGATATCACTAATTTCTACGATAGCCTCAGGCTCTAAGTGAATGTCAAAAATCTCCTGATCAAGTCCATCAAATGCGTGCTGAAGCATTGGGTCGATTTGATCTCCTTCATTGAGTGGAAAAAACTCTTCGATACGGATAACTCCCGGAATGCCCATGTTTGCGGTGATTTCCACTGCGTTGGTGGACCATGGCGTAATCATTTCCTTGCGGGGTCCTGAGTATTTTCCAGAAATTGAAGGGTTGCTAATCGCTGTAGCTCCGCCGAAAAGCCAAGTCAGCTTTTCTAGGTCTTCGGATGCGAAAGGTTGAGGAGATTGTACAGCGTAAACGGTTTTTTGAGGGGATTCAAAGAAGAAAATCATGTCCTTTGGCTGGTAAGATGCAAAGGTAAGCAATTGAAGGGTGTATTGAAAAATTTGAAAATTGAAAGATTGAAAAATATAGTGGTCAGTAGCAGGGAGTAGTCTCTTGACCCTATTCGTTAGTGCGGGGCGTGCGATAAGAACAACGAAGCAAATTATTAGGTACACTCATGTATATCTGCTTTAATACCAGTAAAACGCCAAAAGTATAGTAGGATTTTGGTCAATCCCGATAAACAGCAGGAAATTGAGGACACTTCGGTTAGCGGTCTTCTTTTCGATTGAGCAAGGGAATTATGAATACTGGCATCATTGCGGATACTTATAGTTACGAATTTCGATAGTGGATTTGTGAGATCGTCGAGGAGTTGGGGTTGGTTTGATTTAGGTTATTCTGCGGATAAACGACGACAAAGCGCAATGTCTGAGTAGTAGGGTTGCTTCTTCTTAACTCCTCGCAATGATGCCTTTGATTAATTTTAGTTTTTGGTTCTAAAACCTAACTACTTTTTCTTGCTACTAGCTACTAGCTACTTACTTCTCTCCATTGAAAATTCTAGAAAAATCGCTACTCTGTTCATTTTTGCACACTTTTCACTATTATTTATTTATTAATCCCGAATATTGTTCGTTTTTGATACGGGGGAAACTTTTGAATAGATGAAAGTTTCCGTAGTTTTGCATCCGGATTACAAGTCGTTTAAAATAAATGAGAACGAAGATTTTAGAAATAGCGAGCGAGCAGTTCAGCCAGTATGGGGTTAGAGCCATAACGATGGAGGACATTGCGCGCTTAGCGGGGATTTCCAAGAAAACTATTTACCAAGAATTCAAGGATAAAAAAGAGCTCGTGAAGGATGCTTTTAAAATGGTTCTTGATGTAGATCAATCGGAATTGAATAAATTTTTGGAAGGTGAGGATGGTGTGATTGAGCACCTGGTATATACCTCCAAAATGGTTCGGGAGCGCTTATCTAAATTGAATCCCATGGCTTTGCTGGAGATTCAGAAATATTTTCCCGAGGTCTGGGAAATGTTCAATACCTACAAAGAAGAAGTTATTGTGACAGACATCGTCGCCGTGCTTGAGAAGGGCAAAATTCTTGGTTACTTTCGTCCCGAAATAAACACTAGGATCTTAGCAACTATGCGGATTGATCAAATTAGTTCTGCGATGAATCCACAAAACACTTTCAAAAAAGAATTTAGTCTTTTCACCTTACATATCGAAATGCTAGATCATTTTCTACATGGAATATTTACCGAAAAGGGCAGACAAGCCTATTTTCAAAAACAAAACAACTCTTAATCAACCTATAGCCAAGCTACTCAACATGCTCGTGCTCAACCTATAACAGATCCCTTTTAGAATAATACTATGTTTAAAGTGAAGAATTATTTAGTGGTAATTGCCTTGAGTTCCCTATGGATACAGGCTAATGCTCAGGACGCCCCGCCACCGCTAGAGGTATTGCAGCTTGACCTGAAGAGTACGCTGGAATATGCCTTGGAAAACAACGTGGATGCGAAAAATGCGAAGCTTGAGGTGATGATAGCGCAGACTACTGTGAAGGAAGAGACATCCGCTGGTTTGCCGCAAATTAATGGTTCAGTAGGGTTGAATTACAATCCTTTGATTCCCGTTCAATTCGTTCCAAACGAGCCTCCTTTTGGAGATCCTACCAATCCAGCGGATGTAATTCCATTGAGATTTGGCGTGAGTTACTCCGCAAATGCAGGGGTAAACATGACTCAGATGATATTTGACGGATCATTTTTTGTAGGTCTTCGCGCTGCAAAAACATTCAAGTTACTCACTGAATTTGATCGGGTAAAAGTCGAAAATGATGTCATCGAGAATGTCAAGAAGGCTTACTTTGGAGTTCTAGTGAATGAGGAGCGTATCAAACTAGCACAGGCTAACTTAACCAGGATTGATTCACTTTTGGATGAAACAATAGCTTTGAACGAAGCAGGATTTACTGAAAAGCTGGATGTTTCAAGGATCAGAGTGCAGCGTAATAATACTTATACGCAGTTGAAAAGAAGTGTGACTGCCTATGATATCTCCAAGCAATTATTAAAAATCCAATTGGGTTTGCCTAAGAATTTTGACATAGTGATCACTGAGACCTTAGCAGAATTGAATCCTGAGGAGGAGCTAATGGGTTTGTTAGCCATGGAAGGTACTCCAAGGATAGAAATGGACCAGTTGAATACTAACCTGGAGTTGACTCAGTTGGATTTGAAATACAACAATTCCCAGTACATGCCTACATTGAATTTTAATGGCAATTTCATGCGGTCAGGAGCTGGAGATTCTTTTAGTCAGACTTATGATTCGAAGAATTGGTTTAGTTCATCCATGTTTGGATTGTCAATGAATATTCCAATTTTTGACGGTTTAGCTAAAAGCGCAAGAATTCAACGTAACAGAATTCAGATCCAGCAGTTGGAGAATCAGAAGTTCTTCCTGAATCAAAACATCCAATTGGAGATCTATCAAGCTAAACAGAATTTGGCAAATGACCTGGAGGTTTTGGCCGTTCAGCGGGACAATAGAGTGCTGGCTCAGGAGGTTTATGATATTTCCAAAATCAAATACAACGAAGGGGTAGGTTCTAATCTAGAAGTCGTGGAAGCAGATGCAGCCCTGATAGAAGCGGAGATCAATTTCTTGGCCGCCTTATACGATGGCTTGATTTCTAAGGTGGATTTGGAAAAGGCTCTTGGGATTTTGCAAGTAGGTATCGATAACTAAACCAACATTTTATTTTCATCCGAAACGTAGTTTAACAACTCCATCATCAAAAACTTATGCAATTGAGCATTTCGAAAACTTCACCTTCTTTTCACTAGTGCCAGATTCCATATGACCTTAAAATTTCAATTAAAACCTATGAAAGCAACATATAAATTTTTACCCCTAATGGCACTTGCCCTTCTCGCTTTTTCCTGTGCTACAGAAGATGAAGTGGCGGCAAAGAAAGCTGAATTGGAGAGTCTAAAGACCTCATCAACTGAGATTTCCAATCAGATCAAGGAGTTGGAAGCAGAGCTGATGAAGCTTGACCCTGAGTTTGCAAAAGCAAATCACAAATCAATTCTGATCACTACGGCGCAAGCTAGAAGGGGCAGATTTGAGCACTATGTAGAAGTGACTGGTTCTGTGCTTTCCAAGAAAAATGTGAGTATCAGTGCTGAGACTTCCGGTAGGATTTTGGAAGTGCCGGCTATGGAAGGTATGCGGGTAGAAAAGGGTGCTGTATTAGCCAGAATAGATTCCGAGTCCATCCAGAGAAGTATCGATGAACTCGAGAATAACCTGGAGCTTGCCAGCACCTTGTTTGAAAAACAGGAGAGACTTTGGAATCAGCAGATAGGTACGGAAGTGCAGTATTTGGAAGCCAAAAACAGAAAAGAAGGACTGGAAAGAAATCTAGCTTCTATCAAAACGGAGCTTGCCAAGGCGGTAATTCGTGCGCCTTTCTCAGGAACAGTTGAAACTGTACAGGTAAGATTGGGAGAATTGGTACAACCGGGCTCTCCGATGTTCCAGTTTGTGGGTGAAAGCGATTTATTCATCGAAGCTGATATTTCAGAGACTTATGTAGGCGTGCTTGCTAAGGGCGATTCGGTAGATGTGAATTTCCCTTCCATAGATCAAAGTATTCAAACCAAAGTATCGGCAGTGGGTGCGATCATCAACCCAAACAACAGAACATTCAAAGTAGAGGTGTTTCTTCCAAAATTACCGATGGTGAAACCTAACATGATTTCTGTTTTGAAGATTCAGGACTATGATAACAATGATGCGGTGATTGTCCCTAGCTATTTAATCTTGAGCGACAACCGCGGTGATTACATGTTTGTAGTAGTAGATGGCATAGCCAAAAAGAAATACGTGAAGCGTGGAAAAACCTTCGACAACGAATCCGAAATCCTGGAAGGATTAGAAGGAAATGAAGTATTAGTGGACAAAGGGTTCAGAGAAGTAGGAGACAATTTCAACGTGAACATAGCAGAGCAGTAAGAAGATGGCGGAAAATCAAAAACCTATAAAAACGCGTGAGTTTGGATTGTCCAGTTTGTCTGTGGACAATTCCACCTCGGTGGTCATACTCACGCTGATCATTACCTTCTTGGGCTTGAGTGCCTATCGCAATATGCCCAAGGAAAGCTTCCCCGAGATAGTTATACCAACTGTCTATGTAGGCACGCCATATCCGGGTAACTCACCGGTCGATATGGAAAACCTGATCACCAGACCGATAGAAAAAGAGCTGAAGTCGCTGAACGATGTCAAAGATATCACCTCTACTTCTGTTCAAGATTTCTCTTCCATCGTGGTGGAATTTAATCCAGGAGTAGAGATCTCGAAAGCTATTCAGGATGTGAAAGATGCGGTGGACAAATCCAAAAGTGAATTGCCTACTGATCTAGATCAGGATCCAAATGTTTTGGAGGTGAATACTTCAGATTTCCCGATTATGAACGTGAATATCTCCGGGGATTATTCTGAGGCGGAGCTGAAGAAATTTGGAGAATATCTCGAGGATGAAATCGAGAAACTATCAGAAATATCCAAAGCGGATCTGGCAGGTACGGTGGAGCGTGAGATTCAGATCAATGCGGATCCTTATAAAATGGAGTCGGTGGGGGTGAGTTTCAACGACATCGCCCAGGCTATTCAGACTGAGAATGTGACCATTTCCGGTGGAAATATTCGTGCAGGAGATTTTCAGCGCACGCTCCGAGTAGATGGAGAATTTGGCGATCCGATGAATATCTTGGACATCATCGTTAAAACTGACAATCAGAAAATCGTTTACTTACGTGATGTAGCTGAGGTAAAAGACACTTATAAAGAGAGAACTAGCTATGCCAGAAGCAAGAATCTTCCGGTAGTCACGATCAATGTGGTGAAGAGAAGTGGAGAAAATTTGCTTTATGCTGCAGATAAAATCAAGGAGATTATCGATGAAACCAAAGCGAACAGATTTCCTCCTGATCTAGAGATTACTATTACTAATGACCAATCCAAGGCAACAAGACTGCAAGTAAGCGACTTGGAAAACTCCATCATCTTTGGAGTAATCCTAGTGGTGTTGGTGTTGATGTTCTTCCTTGGATTCAGAAATGCTTTGTTTGTTGGTATAGCGATTCCGCTTTCTATGTTCATTTCATTTTTGATTCTGAACGCATTCGGGATTACACTCAATCTGATGGTGCTGTTTTCACTTATCCTCGCGCTGGGTATGCTAGTGGACAACGGCATCGTAGTAGTGGAGAATATCTACCGACTAATGTCTGAAGGAAAGAGTGCAACTCAAGCTGCAAAAGAAGGCGTGGGAGAGGTAGCGTGGCCAATTATTACCTCTACAGCTACTACACTCGCGGCATTTTTGCCCTTGGCTTTCTGGCAGGACACGGTGGGCGAGTTTATGAAATTCCTTCCTATCACACTGATCATTGTGCTTTCTTCTTCACTTTTCGTGGCGCTGGTAATCAATCCAGTGTTGACTGCTCTTTACATGAAAGTAGAAGACGTGATGGTGGAAAAGCCAAAGCGCAAATCTATCATTGTGGCTGGGGTCCTTTTGGTCTTGTCTGCCTTGTTTTATCTAATAGGCTGGACGGCTTTCGGTTCTTTACTTCTAATTGGCTGTATTCTTACTGTATTCAATGTATTTGTTTTGAGAGGAGCAATCCGATGGTTCCAAACGGTATTTTTGGTCAAGTTGGAAAACTTCTACGAAGGAACTTTGAAATATGCGTTGGATGGCAAAAGGCCTTATGCATTCCTTGGTGGTACGGTTTTACTCTTAGTCCTTTCATTGGTATTGTTGGTAGTTAGAGCACCTCAGGTACTTTTCTTCCCTGATAATCAGCCACAATTGGTGAATGTATTTATTGAATTTCCGATCGGAACTGACATAGAAGCAACCAACGAATTTGTGGATAGAATGGAGGACGAGCTCATGGTAGCTCTGGGTGATTATACCGACATATTGGAATCAGTGATTTCTCAAGTGGGAGAAGGAACTGGTGATCCTATGGAGGGTCCCAGCAATCAGCCAACACCACATAAAGCAAAAATCACGATTGGGTTCGTGGACTACATCGATCGACAAGGAATCAATACCAATGGAGCGATGGAGGAAATCAGAACCTTAGCCGAAAAGTATCCTGGTGTGCTGGTGACAGTGGATAAGCAAAGAAATGGCCCACCAGTAGGTAAGGCGATCAACTTGGAATTTGCTGGCGAAGATTACGATCAGTTGATTGCTTTTGTAAACAAAACCAGAGAATACCTGAATGATCAAAATGTCCCAGGTGTGGAGGAATTAAAGTCTGATTTATCCCTGGGTAACCCTGAGGTGATTTTGGATATCGATCGTGAAAAAGCAAGAAGATTTGGGCTTTCTACATCAGAAATTGCCACGGATCTAAGAACAGCACTTTTCGGTCTGGAAGTATCCAAATACAAAGAAGGTGAAGATGATTATCCTATACAGTTGAGACTGAAGGAAGGGTTCAGATATGATATCAATACCCTGGTAAATAAGAAAATTGGCTTTAGAGATAAATTTGGAGAGAAGCGAGAAGTTCCTATTTCGGCAGTAGCTGATGTGAAGTATGGATCTACTTATGGTTCTGTGAAAAGAAAGGACCTGGAGAAAGCCATTACAATCTATTCCAATGTCTTGGATGGTTACAATGCGACGGCTGTCAATGCACAGATACAAGGTTTGCTGGCAAACTATGAAGTGCCGGATGGGATCTCTGTCAAATACACTGGAGAGCAAGAAGAGCAGCAGAAGTCCATGGAGTTTTTGGTGGGAGCATTAGGAATCGCAGTTTCTTTGATATTTTTAATTATAGTGGCTCAGTTCAACTCCGTTACCACTCCCTTTATCATTATGGCATCAGTAGTATTGAGCACGATTGGTGTATTCCTGGGGCTTGTGATTTTCAATATGGACTTTGTCGTGATCATGACTGGGATAGGTATTATCTCCCTTGCCGGTGTGGTGGTGAACAACGCGATCGTACTCATAGATTACACCAATCTAGTTCGTGAACGAAAGAGAGACGAACTAAATATGGGGCCGAAGGAACATTTGCCATTTCCATTGATGATCGCAAGTATTGTAGAGTCTGGTAAGACTAGATTGCGCCCAGTATTGCTGACTGCTATCACTACTGTTCTGGGATTGATTCCTCTGGCGATTGGTATGAATATTAACTTTGGAACCTTGCTAAGCGAATTTGACGCACAGTTTTACGTAGGTGGAGATAACGCTGCTTTCTGGGGTCCTATGGCCTGGACGGTAATATTTGGGTTAACCTTTGCGACCTTCCTCACGTTAGTCATCGTACCAGTCATGTATTTGTTAGCAGATAAACTCAACGTGAGAATCAGCAAACTTAAATCTTGATTGGATTAAGGTTGGTGGTTTTTTTTGTTAAAACCTCCGGGGCGATGTCTCGGAGGTTTTTTGCGTTTTCAGGGTGCTTATACTTCCCTTTCAAGGATGGAATTTGTAAGTTCGCCTCCCCAATTAGTAGAATAAATAGATGGAAGAATTAAAGTGGTATGTGATGTACACAGCTTCACGATCTGAAAAGAAAGTGGCTGATCGATTGAGAGAGAATGGCTTTGAAGTTTATCTGCCTATGATAGAGGAACTTCGTCAGTGGTCTGATCGGAAGAAAAAAGTACAGCGTGCCATGTTCAATGGATATGTTTTTGTAAAAACAACCCGCAATAAGCTATGGGAATGTTTGCAAGTTCCCAGTGCGGTTAAGTTTGTTCATTTCTCAGGAAATCATGCCACTGTCAGAGAAGAGGACCTTGATATTATCAAGCGTGTCATTGAGACTGGGGTGGGAGTGGAATCAGACGGATCGACGATTGATCCCGGTGAAAAAGTCGTTGTGATCGGAGGGCCACTTCAGAATATGACGGGTGAGGTAATTGAGAAGGGAAATAAGGATTACTTCCTCGTGAGAATACCTGGGATCTATCAGAATTTGCTGATTTCTGTTCCAAGGAAATTCTTGGAGGTTACTCATTAATTGTTTGATTGAACCCTTGCTGCAGGTGCGTTTAAGTTACCAGCAGACTTTTTCTTTTTCAAAATCTGGCGAACTACTTTCACAGAATCTTCTATCTCCGAGGCATGATAGGTTTTCAGTTGCTCAATAAGTAGCCTACTCGTATCCGCTGCCGGAAATAGCTCTATGTGCATGGAGTCCAGACGCATGGAATCAAGCGCACTAGGCTTTATCATAAAAATGGATACCGTTTGCTCTGAAGTTGGTAAAGACTCCTGTGATGGATCCATCACCAGTAATAGAACTTGTTCTCCTTCAAAGGGTTGAGGTGATCCAACTTTTATAGCCTCGCTTATAGCTTCCTCTAGTACATCAGAAGGTATAGGGCTGTTCACCGACTCAGAATAGGATATGGATTCACTAGCGCTATATTCCTCATTCAATTCAGGAAGGATAAATAAGATAGCAGCTATCAATAAGGTGATTGAAGCGGCGTAAGGCATCAATTTCCTTAGGACTGACTTGGGTTTTTTATTCGGTGGGGCTGGCATGGAAGGGGCTGCCTTGATGGGTGGATCCGGTATTGTCGTTTTTTGCGGACTGAATTCGCCATCTTCTCTTTCTAGATATTCATGTATGTCAGCTGCTGACCCCACGCTAGTATGGGGGATGGGCTTGGCTAGAGAGACAGACGCAGCTTCGAATACTGGTAAGGTCTCAGGAGCCAATGCTCTGGTTGTCACGTTTCGTTCTAGCACGATGTCTTTTTTGCGCTCACCAAAACCTTCTATAATTTGAAGCAGGGTCACCCGTAGCACCAAAGTAAACGTTCCTTCACGCAAAGCTTTGATATCAAAAAGCCACTCAGTATAGTCATCAACTAGAATTATCTGTTCTTTTGAACTTAAGCTTTGGATTTCAAACGTATTGCCATCCCGCCCTTCTTCTATACAAACCTGCATGACTTCACCCATGCGGATGTCATCTATCTCTTTTTCGGTATCAGGTATAGTTAGGTTTTCTGTAAGTAAAAGTTCGTCCCAAGCCAAACGCACGATACAGCGTGTCCACTCTTGGATCTGCATTAAATCCGGGATGTGATACAATATCTTACCATAGTTTGATTTTGGTTTGGGTATAGTGCTAGTATTTTCCGCTACTCTTTTGCCTAATACCTTTAATAATGGAGCAAAGTCCTGAGATCTCATTTCCGCAACCGTCAGAGTATTCATGTTACGAAAAGTAGCCGCTAGCTTGGCGATAGCGCCTCGGATGTCAGTATAGAGATCGATGTCATCCCGAATTCCCTGCGTGTCAGCAAAACTGTCCAGTTTCTTGATCGCCTCATTCAACTCATCAATTTGATCTTCCCAATACTTCAGGTAGGAAATTATCCCCGTAGATTTATAGATCGCAGCATCAGGCAGGACCAAAGGAAAAACACGCTGATAGAAATCTCCGCTTTTCTGCACCTCTAGGAGTTCAAACATGCAGTTGGGTGATTTTAAGTAGTTGTCGCTGATGACCAAGATGACTGCATGACCCTGCCCGATCTGTTCCATGAACTCCTTGATCAGCCCTTTGAAGCCAAGATCTCTCTTGTCTCTTATGAGGGTAATACCGGCAGAACTGATCGCTTGATCAATTTCATTGGCGACAATT
This sequence comes from Algoriphagus sp., assembly GCF_039969895.1. GTDB lineage: Bacteria > Bacteroidota > Bacteroidia > Cytophagales > Cyclobacteriaceae > Algoriphagus. The sequence continues at coordinate 69,416 of NZ_JBDVMZ010000006.1, read as the reverse complement.
TCGCTTTCCCCGCCCCAGGCATAGGAGATGAATACTGCATGTGAATCGCTTGGCATAGAAAAAATGATTGTAAACGCGCTAGTTGAAGGTAGTCCTATTTTCGGACAACATCAAATGCGTGACTTACAGGTCTCTATGTCTAGTAGCTTTGGGGAAAAGAATGGGGTACCCAGTGGGATTTTATTTATCGGGAGAAGTCCGAGAAAAAGTACCTTCTATAAACGAGCTGACCTTGGACTAAAATGTCATTATCGAATCGGTTGAAGCCTATATTTCCATCTAAGTTGTCTGTAAATGATAGGAGCATAGTTCCTTCTAAGGCGATATCAGAAAATGGGCCGATGGAATAGCTAAGCCCGGCACGAATGGGAACATATCCTGTGGTGACTTTTTTGCGAACAGGTCTTTCTTCAGCATTGAAAGATTTGGTTTGTTCGGTGTTCGAATGCATCACGCCTAGGCCTAATCCACCATAAAGGTTGAACATGCTGCGATTCATGTGATTCCCGAAGGGTATTACATAGAAGCTTGGCATTACATCAAAATAAATCACAGAGCCATTGGCTGTAAATGCAGAATTATTACTGGTCCATATGTCCGTAACCGAGGTGCTGGGGTTTCCTCCACTGGAGATCCATTGCACGCCACCGGTTGCTCGGATTTCAAACCTGTCATTTAAGCGCTTGATCAAGGAAGCTGAAACAGAAGGCTTAAACTCAAAGTTAAATGACCTGTATTGTCCGCCGTTGTCAAGATAGGCAAAGGATGGGCCTACACCTATGCTGACAATGTTATCTCTAGACTGCATCTCTTTGTAGAAACTTTGAGCAGACAAATGCATGCTGCCAAAAAGAAAAAAAACTAATACGAAGAACTTGTATAATCTAAACATAACCTAAAAAGGGAAAAGGCCGATAAGGCAGGATTTGATTGCAAAATTGGCAACAAATATGCCAACCAAGTAAGCAAGATTGTATTAAAAACAGTAGAAGATGAAAATTAGTATAACTAGTGCTGAAATTTAAGCTCCATCAAAGGCCTTTTTAATATCCTCTTCAGTGGTTTTTAATTTGTTTCTACAAGCTTTTACGAGCGCGGAGGCTTCTTTTACGAGGTCGGCAAGTTCGTCCACACTTTTCTTGCCTTCTTCTAATTCCGCCAAAATTGTCTCCAATCGGCTCATCGCTTCATCGTATTTTAGATCACTCATTTTTCCTCAATTTGTGTAATTGTGCTACTGATTTTTTGTGTAGAAGTATGCGTCTGCAACTCATCACCAAGTTGGATTTGAGCCGTATTGATGGGTTTACCCTTGATTTCTGTTCGGGTGTAGCCTCTGGCTAAAATAGCAGCAGGATTTAGCTGACGCAGCAATAGCTCCTTTGAGTCTAGGTTTTGCATTTGTTTTTGCAAAAAGCCCTCCATTCCTCTACTTATACTTTTTTTAAAACTAACTAAAGAGTGTTCCTGAATCTGCAAAATATTTTTGCTGGAAACCCGAATTCGATTGATGGAGGAATTCAATTTTTCAGCCTCCAGATTAAGACGACTTTCAGAAAGGGCTCTGACCTGATGTGAGAGTTGATGGATTTTGGTTTGTTCTTCAGAGAGTTTTTGACGGGTGGCCCGATCGAGTCGAAGCATAGCCAAACCCAAGTTCTCTTCAAATTCACGAAAGCCAGACAACAAGAATTCCGCCACTGCGGTAGGGGTTTTTAGTTTGGTATGGGCTACCAAATCAGCGATGCTTTCATCACGTTCATGCCCGATTCCGGTTAGGATTGGCAAGGGGAAATTTGCGATTTTGGATGCAAGCCTGTAATCATCAAAGCAATCTAGGTCCAGCTGCGCTCCACCACCTCGAATCATCACCACGGCTTCTATTCCTAATTCATCCTTCGTAGCTTCTACTTGCTCGAGACTCCGAATCAAAGAAGTCACAGCTTCATTCCCCTGCATCACTGAAGGATAGAGCTTGTGGTAAACTTGATATCCGTAGGCGTTATTTTCCAGTTGATTGACGAAATCCCCATAGCCTGCAGCAGTTGGGCTACTGATAATGCCGATTTTTTGAATCACAGCAGGGAGGAGGTGCCTGGCATTCAGCCTGATAATTCCTTCTGTAGTGAGTCTATCGATGGTTTCTTGTCGGATTCTGGCTCTTTCTCCCAAGGAAAAAGAGGGGTCGATATCCTTCACATTGATGCTTAGGCCATAAACAGGATGAAAATTAACCGCCACTTGTGCGAGCACTTTCATGCCGTTTTTGATGCTAGAACCGGTGATGGATTCAAATCTAGCCGCCACTGAACGGTAGGCAAAAGACCAGAGATTGGCTTTGATTTTTGCTTGGACGGTGTTGCCTTGCTTTTCCACCAATTCAAAATAAGCATGACCCTGAGGTGCCTGGCGGAAATCCGCGATTTCACCAATCACCCAAATCACCGGATCTAATTCCGTCTCTAGCGCTTGTTGAATCAGCCGATTGAGCTCAGATATGGACCTGGGATTTTGCATGCTTACTTCAGTTTTTGGAATTCTGCCTTGATCTTTTGATTCAGTTCTAGACTGGCACGAAGCATAGGTAGTCTCACCTGATCATCACAAATTCCCATGTGGGAAAGTAGATTTTTGATGCCTACAGGGTTGCTCTCTGCATACATCAGGTGATTGAAAGGCAGGAGTGAAAATGCTGCTTGCAGACTTTCTTCCTCAGTTCCATGACATAAAGCTTTGAAGGTAGCTGGAAGAGCATTTGCCAATACAGAAATAATTCCAGATCCTCCGATACTATACAGTGCTTTGGTCATCAGGTCATCTCCCGAAATCAGCAGGAAATCCTTAGGCATTCCAGCTGCTATTTGCATGCACTGCTCGAGATTTCCGCTAGCCTCTTTCATTCCTATAATATTGGAATGCTCAGCCAGGCTTAGCGTAGTTTCGGCGGTGATATTAGACATGGTTCTGCCTGGAATATTATATAGTATAACAGGTACTGGACAGGCATCAGCGATTGCTTTATAATGAGCGATGATTCCTGCTTGTGTAGGCTTGTTGTAGTAAGGGCTGACAGAAAGAATAGCGGTAATTCCCGTAAAATCAGTGTTTGCAATGTCGCTCAGAATCGACATGGTGTTATTTCCACCCACGCCATAGACCAGGGGAACACGCCCGGCATTGAACTCAATACAAGCTTTCAGCACTTGTTTTTTTTCTGCGGAAGTTAGCGTTACTGTTTCGCCCGTAGTACCCAAAACCACCAAGTAATCCACCCCACCTTCGATAACATGATTAATAAGCTTTTTAAGACCATCAAAATTTATAGAGTAATCATCGTGAAATGGAGTGACAAGGGCTACACCGGTTCCTTTGAGTTGATTCATGGTTTATTGGTTTGGGAGGCTAAAGATAATGGGATGATAGGAATTGATGTGGTGTTTTCGGGAAAAAAAGGGGTAATACGTAGGGGTGCAACATTTTTCGCCGAATGGAATGGACACGGCGAATATTGATTCGAGGGCAAATATGATTCGCTCCTACCCACCAATCATAGTTAAAAATTCATCCTCGCTAATCAGCGGTACGCCTAATTTCAGGGCTTTTTCTTTCTTGCTTGGGCCCATGTCTTCGCCTTCGATGATGAAATCTAGATTCTTGGAAACAGCAGAGATATACTGACCTCCATGTGCGATGACGGCATCTTTTATCTCATCTCGTTTGAAATGGGTCAGTTTTCCACTAGCCAAAATCCGCTTCCCTTCCAGCGAGTTTCCAAGCCTGATTGAATCACTTTGATCTACCTCGAAATTCAACCCAAATCCTTTTAGTCTAGCTATGATCTCCTTGTTTTTTGGCTGGGCAAAAAAGTCGTGAATACTTTGGACGAGAGTTTCGCCTACACCATTGATAGCTAGCAGTTGCTCGGAAGTGGCGGCTTCTAGTTTTTCTATAGTTCCAAAATGACGCGCAAGCAACTGGGCGGTGTTTTCTCCTACATTTCTAATTCCCAGAGCGAAGAGAACCTTTTCGAAAGGTTGATTTTTAGACGTTGCAATGCCTTCCATCATGTTTTTGATGACCCCGTCCTGAAAGGTATTGGCTTTGAGTTTTTTGATGCGTTCGGTTAGGTCCTGATTTAGGTCAAGGTTCAGTTTGAGTAGTATTCCGTGAACAGTTCCTTCCTTTTTACTGACTTCAAGCACCTGCTGGAAATCTACTTTTCTACTCAGGAAAAGATCTAAAACCACCGCCACTGGCACATAATCTTCCAGTTTTGGAAGGTTGTGATCTTTGAGATTTGAAATCAGATAATCAATCATTCCCGTGTTGGAAGGTACTTTCTTCTTCCATTTTCTGATTTGATCCTGAAACGCTTTTAGCGTTTCTGCCAAAGGTAGCTCTGTGTGTTCAATCAGAAAGTCTTGGATTTGTTTGAAAGGAATCTGCTCTGTCAACGCAAAAAGTGCCTTTTCTAATTTTATATAAAGCAAGCCATCACCCTCAGTTTCATAGTGGTCCTGAGACATCTCCAGGCCTAGCAATTCTTCTTTTCTCTCTTCTAAACCATAAATGTCAGCCGGATCTATGATGAAACCCTGATCAATCAAAGCTCTGATTCGTTCTGTTCCCATGGAGTCAATGTCCATCGCACGCTTAGACACGAAGTGCTCTATTCTGCCGAGTACTTGCGGCGGACAGGATTCTGAATTTGGGCAATAATGTTTGGCTTCGCTTTCTTTTCGCTCCAGCTCAGTTCCACATTCCGGACAGTGAGTGATGTAGGCAATCGGCTTTGACTCAGAATTTCTTCGCTCAGGATTTACAGCAGTGATTTTTGGGATGATCTCACCGCCTTTTTCCACAAATACAAAATCACCCTCCTGCAAATCTAAGCGTTCGATCTCATTGGCATTGTGGAGAGAAGCACGCTTAACGGTGGTACCTGCCAAACTCACTGGAGCCAGATTTGCCACCGGAGTGATGGCGCCAGTTCGTCCCACCTGATAAGTGACTGAAAGTAGTTCTGTTTCGGCGCTTTCTGCTTTGTATTTGTATGCAATGGCCCACCGGGGATTCTTGGCTGTAAAACCCAATTCCTCCCGTTGATCGTAATTATTAACTTTCAGAACTACCCCGTCCGTATCTACTGGAAGTGTAAAACGCTTTTCTTTCCAGTCTTCTATGTATTGAATCACCTCTTGAATATTCTCCACCTTTCTATAGGTTTGGGAGACATTGAAGCCCCACTTTTCTATGAGAGAGATAGCCTCCGAATGGGTATTGACGCTGAGGTCATCCCCAAGTAACTGATAGAAATAGCAATTCAACCTACGCTTGGCCACTACGGATGAATCTTGCATTTTCAGAGTGCCAGATGCTGCGTTTCGTGGATTGGCTAAGAGTGCATCGCCTGCTTCATCACGTTCTGCATTGATTTTTTGGAATTCCTTTAGAGGTAAAAAGATCTCACCACGGACTTCGAAACTAGCAGGTATAGTGCCGTCGTGTATTTCCAAAGGAATATTTCGAATCGTGCGAACATTCGCAGTGACATCATCTCCTCGGTATCCGTCGCCACGGGTAACAGCGCGAACCAACCGACCATTCTCATAAACCAAAGAGATCGCAACTCCATCGAATTTCATCTCGCAGAAATACTCAAAATTGGGATGTCCCAGTCCTTTGGCTATGCGCTCATCAAAAGCGAGTAATTCTTCCACGGAATAAGTGTTTCCCAAAGAAAGCATTTTGGTGCTGTGCTCCACCGTCTGAAAATCCTTGGTAATCGTCCCTCCAACACGCTGACTCGGGCTGTCTGGATCAAGTAGTTCAGGGAAATTTGTCTCTAACTCGACCAATTCCTCTAAAAGCTTATCAAACTCAAAGTCAGAGATTTCAGGAGCGCTGTCCTGATAGTAAAGATTGTTATGATGGTTGATCTGCTGGGTAAGTTGGGCGATTCGCTGTTTTGCTTCCTGTGGATTCATGGGCTATTTGGAAAAATTCGGGCTTGTAAAAATAGGATTTCGATAGGGAAGGAGCAATTGAATTTTCGGCTTTGACGTTCGGTTGAATTTTTTAGCCACAAAGTGACGCGAAGAAAGGCGCGAAGGTTTTATTGTAACAACCGTTCTCTGTGTCCTCACAGACCATCCTGTACTTCTGAGCAGTAGTTACAAGGTCAATGAGATTGCGAGAGATTTTAATTAACAAAGGTTTGGTGCGAACGTTTTCCTTTGTTCAAATACAGCCCAGCAACCATTGCTATAATTCCAGTTTTTGCAAGTCCGCTTTCAAGGTTAGTAGCATCTTGCCCAGTTAATGATGCGTAGTGGCCAATAAAGTAGATCCTTAATATTTCAGTCAAGATGAAATAGCCAAGCAGTCCTAAAAATAAGGGAGGAAATTTCCTTTTTACGTTTAAAGAAATTAGCGAGACTCCATACAAGAATACCAAGACCTATTATCAAAGAAAGAATCAAGTAAACATAGATGTTAATTCTTGTATATAGTTGCTCGTCTTTAGTTTGAAAATACAAATTCCAATCATCAGCTAGCAATTCATTTAAGGTTGTATTCACGCTGATTGAAATTTGAAATACACTGCCTATTAATATTACCATGATAACCCAAAGCCATCCGCCTAGTGGTTTGCCACTATTCACTCAAGGGGCTTTATTGCTTATTTTTTATTTTTAGAGGTTTTACTCAAATTGGAGAGTAAGGATTTAATAGAGAATTAAATAGGTGCTTATGTGCGTATATATAAGTTTTGCTTTATTTATTTACCAACACTTTCTTCTGTCTGTTACTGATGCAAAAATCAGAGCAAAAATTAAATTCTTTAGGCCGGTATATTCCACGACTTTGCTAGTTTATAAAAATGTCAATCCAATTTTCTTATTCAATCCTTGCTCAAAAATTCTGATTAATGTAGAAAGCTGGATGTTTCCTTTTCCATTTTCAAGCTTAGAGATGTAGCTCTTTTTTGTCCCAGCTTTTTCAGCCAATTGCTCCTGAGTAAGGTTGGCTTCTTTGCGTGCTGACTTGAGCATTTCACTCACGATGAACATTTGAGCACCTTCCTCGTACTGATTGCGACTTTCAGTGCCGATCTTTCCATGTTCGAGCTCTATTAAATCATCAAATGTTTTTATATTTTTATAGTCATTCATAGTTTTAGTTTTTACCATCAAAATATTCTTTCATAATCCGCTCTGCTTTTTCAATCTCTTTATGAGGGGTCTTTTGCGATTTCTTTTGAAATCCATTGAATAAGATTACCAATTGCCCCTCGTCAAAGCAGCAAAATATGCGGTAGATATTAGATTGAACCTCAATTCGGATTTCATAAAGTCCATTAGTTCCAGTTAAATGTTTCAGGAATTTCTCGGGAACAAGGTCAACTTGCTTAATCAATTCGAAAACTTATTGAATTTTGCTTTTTACTTTTAAGTCTTGCTTTCGGTAAAATTCAATGAAGTGGTTTTCGTAAAAGATTATCTTTCTATTCATTAATCAAAGTTATCTCAAAGGATAACAAATTCAATTTTATTTCCAAAAAGATTCCGCCTTCTCGGGAGAATTTTTAATACCATTACATTACGTCGCCGCGCCGCTGCGAGAACTATTTCAATTGCAAATCCTCCCATTATTTAGAATCTTTGTTTTTTTATAGTTATCCCCATTTCCTCATGCCAAACAAAGCGAGTGTTGAAACCAAAATTCTGGAGGCAGCCTACAAACTTTTTCTCCAAAAAGGATACCGCCAAACCACCATGGACGATATAGCTCAGGCATTAGCTATGAGCAAAAAAACACTTTACAAGTATTATCCCGGCAAAATGGAATTGCTGGGAGCGTCCTTTGAGGTGACCAAAACCAAGCTCACCGCCAAGGTGGAGGCAATTGTGGATAATCGATACATTTCTTTTCCCCTAAAACTCAAATCTACTTTGACGGTAATGGCTTCTTTGCTGGGGCCGATCAATCCAGAGCTATTCGAAGACTTGCGCGAGCACGCCCCCGATATTTGGGAAGACCTCACGCAGTATATTAACCAGTCAGCTTACACCCGTTTCAATAAATTACTTGAACAGGGAAAAAAGGAAGGGTTGGTAGTCCCGTCAGTGAATATCCAATTGGTAGTGCTGCTCTATGCTACTGCCGTACAATCCCTTATGGATCCCAAGTTCATAGGTAAATTTCCCGAGTCTATTCAAAAGGGTGTGCAGATTCCGCCGGCGGCACTTTATGACCAAGCCATTTCGATCATTTACAATGGGATTTTGACCGAAGAGGCGCGTAAGGAATTTGAGAATGCCTAATTGCCTTGATTCGATTTTCTTATCTTTGCGCCCTGATTCTGCCTAAACCATCACAAAGAGGCAGACTAGATAAATCCGAATGTTAGATCCAAGATGAGCAATACCAATTTCAAAAGATATACAGTCACTTCCGCACTTCCCTATGCCAACGGGCCACTTCACATTGGGCACTTAGCGGGTTGCTACATTCCCTCCGATATCTATGTGCGCTTTTTGCGAAGCTTAGGAAAAGATGTTGCCTACATCTGTGGCAGTGATGAGCACGGAGTAGCGATCACCATCAAAGCGAAAAAAGAAGGCAAAACTCCACAGGAAATTGTGGATAGGTACCATGAGCTCATGAAGGGCAGTTTTCAGGAATTCGGGATTAGTTTCGATCACTATTCGCGTACATCTGCACCTATTCATCATGAGACGGCACAGGGTTTTTTCAAGGATCTGTATGAAAAAGGCGAATTTATTGAAGAGACTACGAAGCAATATTATGACGAGGAGGCCAATCAGTTTTTGGCTGATCGGTACATCGAGGGGGTTTGTCCAAAATGTGCCAATCCAAATGCCTACGGTGACCAATGTGAGAAGTGTGGTAGTTCTTTGAGCCCAACAGAGCTCATCAATCCTAAGTCAAAACTAAGCGGAAGAACACCAGTATTGATGGAAACAAAACACTGGTTTTTGGACCTGGCGAAGTATCAGAATTTCCTCAAGAAGTGGATTCTGGAAGATCACGCGGAAGATTGGAAAAACAACGTGCTTGGGCAATGTCGTTCCTGGCTAGAGGCTGGCGAAGGATTGCAGGCTAGATCCATGACGCGTGATTTGGACTGGGGAATCAAAGTGCCATTGCAGGATGCTGAAGGCAAAGTCCTCTACGTTTGGTTTGACGCCCCTATTGGTTACGTTTCCTCTACCAAAGAATGGGCTGCGGAGAAAGGAATTGATTGGGAGCCTTACTGGAAAGATAAAGACACCAAGCTGGTACACTTTATTGGAAAAGATAATATCGTGTTCCACTGTATTATTTTCCCCGCTATCCTGAAGACGCACGGAGATTACATCCTTCCGGATAATGTGCCTGCCAATGAGTTTTTGAATCTAGAAGGGGATAAGATTTCTACTTCCAGAAACTGGGCCGTTTGGCTTCATGAGTATTTGGAGGAATTCCCGGGTCAACAAGACGTGCTTCGCTATGTGTTGACTGCAAATGCGCCTGAGACGAAGGACAATGATTTCACCTGGAAGGATTTTCAGACTAGAAATAACTCAGAACTGGTGGCGATTTACGGGAATTTCGTGAATAGAGCGGTGGTTTTGACACATAAATATTACCAAGGAATCATTCCTCAGCGCGGTGAGCTGACAGGGTATGATCAGGAGGTTTTGGATGCTTTGGCGGAATTTCCTGAGAAAATCGCTTCCTCCATCGAGCGCTACAGATTCCGTGAGGCATTAGGCATAATGATGGATTTGGCTCGTTTGGGGAATAAATACCTGGCAGATACGGAGCCTTGGAAGGTTTTCAAAACTGACCAGGCGCGTACCGAGACGATCATGAATATCGCGCTCAACATCGCTGCTAATTTGGCGATTGTATCAGAGCCTTTCTTGCCGTTCACTGCTGCCAAATTAGTTGATCTCTTTGGTATGGAAAAAATAGACTGGTCTGAAGCAGGTCAGTCCGAGCTTTTGAAAGCAGGAACTTCCCTTGGTGAGATGGGATTGCTTTTCGAAAAAGTCGAAGATGAAACGGTGGAGAAACAAATACAAAAACTAGTAGATGCTAAGAAAATGAATGAAGCTGAAAACGCACCCGTTGCCCCGATGAAAGAACTAATCACGTACGATGATTTTGCGAAATTGGACATGCGCGTAGTGACTATTTTGGAAGCGGAAAAGATGCCGAAATCCAAGAAACTACTCAAATTGAAAGTGGATATAGGCTTAGGTCACAGAACTGTCTTGAGTGGAGTAGCAGAACATTTCGAGCCGGAGTTTTTGATAGGAAAGCAAGTGACGATGCTGATCAACCTTGCGCCTAGAAAAATGATGGGTATTGATTCAGAAGGCATGATCCTAATGGCCGAAGACAAAGACGGCAAGCTGAAGCTATTGGTGCCGCACGAAAGCACAGCGAGTGGATCGACGATTTCTTAAGTAGCAAGACATAAGTATCAAGTACCTAGACTTGAGAATTTAGAACCAAGAGTCAAGATTTTGGAAGGGGCGAACAATTATTCGCCCTTTCTCAATTTATAACATACATCAAATAATTCCTTAAATTGATTTCTGTATGGAAAATGATATTCTTTGGAAACAGAGGTTTGAGAATTTTGCAAAAGCAGTGAAACTTTTGGAGGAGATCCAATCTCTTGATCTTGCTAAAACTTCCCAGTTGGAGAAAGAAGGAATTATTCAGCGATTTGAATTTACGCTTGAGCTAGGTTGGAAAACGCTTAAGGATAGAATGGAGTCAGATGGGCTAGTTCTTACACAGATTTCTCCTAAAATGGTTGTGAAAGAGGCATTCAAAGCTAAATACATTGATCAAATTGAAATCTGGCTAAACATGATCAATGATCGAAATTTGCTCAGCCATACCTATGATTTCGCTGTAATGGAGGAGGTGATTCCAGATATTCAGAAAAAGTATTCTCCAGCACTTTCTGCTCTTTTTGATACATTATCTTAAGATTTAGTGATGAAATTTGGCTTGTCAAATTCAACGAAGGATATTCTAATTGATATTTTCAAAAAGTATCCACAAATCGCCCATGTACTTGTTTATGGCTCACGTGCCAAAGGTAATTATACTAGCAGAAGCGATTTGGATTTGGTTATTGATGGTCATGAGATTGATCGATTTACCTTAGGTGAACTAATCTCAGAATTAAATGAAAGTGATTTCCCTCAAACAATTGATTTACAAAGTCTAGATCGAATTCAGAATGAAAAACTGATTGATCATATTCGTCGCGTTGGAAAAACCTTTTATAAAAAGGAATGACTTTCTGTAAAGTAGAGCATCATTCAGGTAGAATTAGTAGTTGAGAACCAAGATTCTAGATTCAAGAGCCAAGAAGTCGAAATTAATTCGAATTTCTTGGCTCTTTTCTCTTGATTCTAAAATCTATTGTCTAGCTACTAAAGTCTAATGCAACGGCCTTTTTTTAATCATCCCACCTTTGGTATCCTTGATAGGGTATTGAATCACAAAAGCCGTAGGGTCAATTTTTTGAATTTCCACCAGCATCTTGGTCACTTCTAGTCTGGTAATGACGCAGAATAACACTTTCCTATCTGGCATGGATTCAGCGTTTTTTCCATATCCTCCATCAGATCGCAGGACAGTGACACCTCTGCCGAGATCGTAAGAAATCATCTGCTTGATATCTGATGCCAAAGGCGACATGATCATCACACCTAGATATTCTTCTACCCCATTGATGATGAAATCGACAGTTTTCGAAGCTGAAAAGTAGGTCAGCATGGAATACATGGCTGTTTCCAAATCCACAAAAATCGCTGCTACAATAAATAAACATACATTGAAAACAGTGATAAAGTCACCTACGGTGAGGCTAGATCTCCTGCTCACGGATATCGCCAGTACTTCCGTACCATCTATCACCGCACCACCTCTGATAGCGAAACCAATTCCGCTACCTAGGAAAAAGCCTCCAAAAACAGCGATCAGGAGCTTGTCAGCGGTAATTGCCGGCACTTCTATGTAATGGACTAAAAGGGCTAAGGCAAAGATTGCAAGCGTACTCTTGATAGCAAATTGTACAGAAACTTGCTTGGCGCCTAGCAAGATGAAAGGCAAATTGACCAGGATGATCAGCAAGGAGAGGTTCACAGGAGTGAGCATCTCTAGGAGAAGTGACATACCCATAGCACCTCCGTCAAAGAAACCGTTGGGTAGTAGGAATCCTTTCAGACCAATACTAGCCATCACTACTCCTATGGCGATGAAAACCCCGTCCTTAATCTGATTCCAGATAGTGATGCGCTTAATTAGTTCGTTGTCTTGAATGTTTAATAGTCTCTTAACCATGGCCGAAAATAGAATTTTTTCATCAACTGTGAGGTCTGCTTACCATTCCAAACCAATAATAATTACTTATCTTATGGGGAGTTGTAGTAAAACTTGGGATGAAAGCTAGATTATTGAATTGACAACTAATTAGTCAAATATTTATATAAAATTGATTTTAATTCACTTTTTGGTATTTATTTCTAGCTTAAACCTTTAAATTTTTGACAATAACTCAATTTACATTATCTTTTTGAAGCTTGTTTTAAATATGATCACACTATGAAGACCGACGGATACAATGCAGGAGAACATTACGACGAAATGATCACGGATGGAGGTGAGATTAGAGAGCACTACAATGAGATATTTAGCCATCTCAAAAAGACAAGTTCTCGCAAAATGAATCAGCTCCAGCATTCTGCCAATCAGACCCAGCGCTCTATGGGGATGACTTTCAATGTTTATCATGACAATCAGGGAAGAGAGAAAATTCTCCATTTAGATATTATTCCCAGGATTATTCCCAACTCAGAATGGAAAAAACTGGAAGCAGGTCTCAAGCAACGCACCCAAGCACTCAACCTGTTTCTTCAGGACATTTACAATGAGCGGAAAATTTTGAAGGATGGAATTGTGCCGTCTGAGTTGATTCTGAAAAGTAAGGACTACCTCGAGCCGTGTATAGGTCTTACACCTCCAAAAGGGATTTGGTGCCATATCACTGGAACTGATCTGGTGAAAGCGAAGGATGGGGAATATTACATTTTGGAGGATAACCTCAGGTGCCCTTCGGGAGTCTCTTACATGCTCGAAAGCAGGGAAATCATCAAGCGCGTTTACCCGGATATCTTCAATCAAAAAGGAGTGATGCCGGTCTCAAATTATCCGACCAAGCTGCTTCGCATGCTTCAGAATCTATCAGATAAGCCAAAACCTGTGGTCGGAGTCCTAACACCTGGAATCTACAATTCCGCTTATTACGAGCATTCCTATCTCGCTTTGCAAATGGGAGTAGAACTAGTGAATGGAGTGGATTTGATTGTGGAAAACAAGTGCGTGTATATGCAGACAACCAAAGGCTTGCAGCAAATTGACGTGCTTTATCGTAGGATCGACGATACTTTTCTAGATCCAGAGACCTTCAATCCAGCGTCTATGCTGGGAGTTCCTGGTCTTTTCGAAGCGTATAAAGCAGGGAATATTGCTCTGGCGAATGCTCCTGGAACTGGTGTAGCGGATGATAAGGCAGTATATGCCTACGTTCCCCAAATTATTAAGTACTATTTAAATGAAGATCCAATTCTGAACAACGTCCCGACTTACCTCTGCAGGGAGGAAAAGGACAGACAATATGTACTAGACCACTTAGAGGAGTTGGTAGTGAAGGAAACAAATGCCGCCGGAGGCTACGGGATGCTCATTGGTCCTAAGGCTGACGCAGCGGAGCATGCGAAGTTTCGCGAACTGATCAAGAATAACCCTACAAATTACATCGCTCAGCCTACGCTTTCTCTTTCCACAGTTCCTACGCTTACTGAGGAAGGAATCAGTGGACGACATGTGGATCTGAGGCCATATATTTTGTACGGAGAGGAGATAGAGGTGATTCCTGGAGCGCTGACTCGAGTAGCTTTGAAGAAAGGCTCGCTGGTAGTGAACAGTTCACAAGGTGGCGGAAGTAAGGATACTTGGGTTTTGTATTAAATTATTTGTCTTGGTCTGTTATGCCGCAATCCAATCTACTTTGTCTAACAGTTGGGGAGGCCGATGAGGAGCAACAACGGAAGATCCCTCATTGCACTTGTTCACTATGTACTAAATCGCTTTTGGACTTTTACTAAGGCAAATGCGGATACACCATATATTTAAACAGAAAGAATATGCTAAGTAGAGTAGCAAATAGTATTTATTGGCTGGGAAGATACCTGGAGCGTGCGGAGAATTATGCGCGATTTATTGATGTAAATTTCAACCTTATGCAGGATCTGCCGATTGACCTCAAAGAACAATGGCATCCGCTGATTGCCGCTACTGGGGACTTGGCTATCTATGAGCAGAAATTCTCAGGGTATGAGAAAAATCAAGTTTTGTTTTTCCTGGGTTTTGATGCTGAAAACCCTAATTCCATGCTCTCTGCCATCACCATTGCCCGAGAAAATGCCCGAATCATACGTGAAAACCTAAGTAAGGAAACTTGGGAAAAAGCCAACGAACTGTATTATATGATGCAGGAAGGCTTGGAGAAAAAGGTATGGAAGAAGGAAGATCCAAGACCATTTTTTGAAAAAGTGAAAAATCAAATTCTATTGATATATGGTATAGCAGATAGTTCGGTGGCGCGAGTGGACGGCTGGTACTTCAGGCAACTGGGACAATTCCTAGAGCGAGCGGATAAGACTTCTCGAATATTGGATGTGAAATATCATATCCTCCTTCCATCGGATCAGGAAGTTGGCACACCGCTGGATTTCCTACATTGGATGGCACTCTTAAAGTCAGTGACTGCTTTTAATACCTACAGAAGATTGTATGGAAATATCGATCCTTCCTGTGTTGTCGAGTTTTTGGTGCTGAATAAATACTTTCCTCGGTCTATTTACTACTGCCTCAAAGAAGCTGAAAAATGTCTTCATAACATTTCGGGCAACTTAGGAGGTGGCTACCTGAACTCAGCCGAAAAAGCTATGGGTGAACTTCGCTCCAAGTTGGAATTTGCAGAAGTTGGAGAAATCATCAACTTTGGCTTACACGAATATTTGGACAACCTCCAGCTGAAAATTAACAGTATATCACTCGAAGTGGATGCTAATTTCTTTACCATCAAGGACAATCACATTCATCAGTCTCAAAGTCAAAGTTGATTAGCGCGATTAATCAGCAAAAACTCCCTTTCCCGGTTTTTCAAAAATAGATGACTCAAACTCCTCATCCAGTAGGAGCGGATCGTCAAAACTCACCTGATAGCGTATGCTTTTTGTTGAGTCATTTTCGTAGGTAAAACCCGTAAGAATCCGCGGGAATAACACCCCATCAGAGTTCCGGTAGTCTTCATACTTCAAGGCATTGAGAGGAGGGTTGGGGTTATTGCTGTCCGATACACTGTAAAGAAGATATTCCAATCGCTGGCTGTCAGGATTAATGAGCATAAAATACTGATCATCTGGACTTGCACCTGTATTCGGAGCAAAAGTGGCTTCCAGTGTCTTGTATTTTTGTCCATTGACTGTCTTATCTTCCACTTGCGCCACAGTCACTCCTGGGTCTGTGAACACAAAGGGAATATTGAAAAAATAGAAGTACAAGTTGTGGTAGAATTTCACCGACCTACCTTTGTACGCCTCTCTAGTTGGACTTACCCAAGTCTGGCTCCCATCAAAACCAATTTCAAATTCCGGATTGGTAATCCTGATTTTTCTGCTTTCTAGATTTACAAAAGAGCTCTCAGTGATCATCAGAGTCTCGTGGATCATGGCATAGCTCTGTGCCTTGGCATAGTACCATTTTTGCCAGTCCCCATGTGCTTCTAATACTGCTGTGAATTCTGGCGAGAGCTCTGGAAGAGGTTTTTTAGCTGTTTTTTGGCAGGAGAAGAGAGAAAATATAAGTGCTGTGAAGCTGAGGAATAAGATGGTTTTGCGCATTGGAAGGTTATTTGAATTTTCAAGTTAGGCTGAAAAGAAGAACTGACCAATTCTCAGGAGTTCATTTTGGACGTTAGATGAGGGCAGGTACACTAGCTGCATATTTGCCAAGCAGCTTTGATGGGCATTATATGCTTTTGAGTTGGTAAGTCAGTAAATCATGATTTATAGGGGTATCTCATGTTTGTTGTCAGTTAAAGGTCTAGAGCGTTATAAAAATTTAAATCAAGTTTATAATTGAGTCGGCTTTGAGTATCGGTATTCTGTCCCTGCGTACAAAGAATTTTTGGTGCTGATAAGATGGTGGATAATTATATTTTATGATCATCAGCAATAATGCCAGTCACCCTGTATTCTTTGCTTATCTGGGTGAAAGACCGAAGCGGCCTCAATTCTTAAGTTTAACATTTGCTACTTTGCTTATTCCACCTTACTGGTAGAAAAACGGATAATCCTATTAAATTTTTTTCAATTCTTTCTTAGATTAAATCTAAATAATAAAAATCTTTTTTACTTTTGAGCTGGTATTTATTTTCAGTCTTAATAAACTAACTACTCTATGCAACCCAAGAAATCATCCACTTGGAAAAGTATCAGAAATATTTTTGACCAAATACACTTGTATGCTGGATTGATTTCTGGTTTAGTGGTCATTGCGGTTTGCTTCAGTGGGACGATTTACGTGTACAACACGGAGATTCGCGAGTTCATGGATTCGGAACTGTATTTTGTGGAGGAGACAGGAAATCGCATGTCTGCAGATGAGCTGAAGGGTTCTTTAGAAAAAACTATGGAGTCTTCAGTTGTAGGTTTGATGTGGAATGAAGAGTCTGATCGCAGTGTGCAATTTACCTTGAAGAAAGAAGGTGAAGAGGGTAGAGGAAATACTTATTTTGTAAACCCGTATTCGGCAGAGATTCTCGGGAATACCTCGGACAAAACTCAGACTGCCGAATTCATGGGTTACATGTTCAGCCTGCACAGATGGCTGCTATTGGATAGGGTGGAGACGCCTATCTTGGAAAGCATCTCTAATAGAGATCTTGGTAGATTTATAAATGGCGTAGCTACTTTACTTTTTCTTTTGGGAGTCATCACGGGTATTGTGATTTGGGTTCCAAATAAGGTGAAAAGCTGGAAACAAGGCCTCAAAATCAAATGGTCAGGTAACTGGAAGCGTGTCAATCACGATATCCACAACACGCTGGCATTTTACTCGCTTATACTTTTATTCATCATGTCAGCTACAGGGCCTTTCTGGTCTTATACTTGGTATAGAGAAGGCTGGCAAAAAACCTGGGATACTTACCAGGAGCCCAATGCAAAAAATGAAAAAACGGCTAAAACTGAACAGCAGCCTGAGGCTATTGCACCCGTAGAAGAAGTTAATCTCGCGTCTTTCTCTCTGGAAGATATTTTCACTAAAACCAATCAAGAGCTTCCTTATAAAGGAAATATCAGGGTTTCAATTCCATCCACTTCCTCCGATCCCATCGCTGTGAGCAAGTATAAAACAGGGTTTTTTGCCCGATCTGGCTCTGATCAATTGACTCTGTCAACTTCAGATTTATCTGTTACGGAAGCGAATTTGTTCTCTGACTTACCTTTCCGACAGCAGATTGGTCGGTCGGTCAAGTCCCTTCACACGGGGGATATCTTTGGGCAGTTCTCTAAATTTCTATGGTTTGTGGCCTGCCTGATTGCGACTTCCTTACCGATCACCGGTACGCTGATCTGGTGGAACAAGCGTAAGAAAAAACCTGCAAAGAAGAAACCAAACCAGGCGAAGCCAACCCAAGACCGAATAGCTGAAATGGCCTAAGTAATTGAAAACCTTCTGGATGTGGAAGGTTTTTTTATTACGCGGAGTTTTACGCGGAGCGGGCAGCTTGTGGTTGACCTGCTTCTACACAAGCTGATCTTATTGATTTTTAGAATCAAAATTCCTTAGCTCCCTATCAAATCTCAATGGTTTGATTTAATGCAAATGTCTTCTAAATGAGGGCCGTTCTTGCAGTTTTCTCAAGAAACTTTAAGAGAATCTTAAGACTAACAAGTACCGAGCTTGATTTGATTTGCTAACTTTTGCGAAGCAAACAATCTTGACAGAGATTTGAAGAGTAAGAAGAAAAAGGGGTAACTTTTTCGAGCTCTCAACAAGTTAACTGCGTCCTCTGCTAAACCTCTGAGCTATCTGTGGTAAAATAAATCAAACATGCGAATTCTAGTTGTAGAAGATGAACCGGGTATTTCTGGATTTTTGAAGCAAGGTTTAGAAGAAGAATCTTTCGCTGTGGACGTGGCCGAAAATGGTGAAAAAGGGCTTCAACATGCCCTAAGTGGAGCATATGATCTGTTGCTGCTTGACTGGATGCTACCATTGAAAAGCGGTGTGGAGGTTTGCCGAGAGTTCAGAGCGCGATATGCGCACACACCGGTCATTTTTTTGACGGCAAAGGACACTGTGGAGGAGACCATTGCCGGGCTTCAGTCCGGAGCCAATGATTACATCAAAAAACCCTTTCATTTCGAAGAATTACTGGAAAGGATACGTGTCCAACTGCGAGGCAAAGAGGTTTTGGAAGAGAAATATACGTTGGGTCCGATCACACTTTTCACCGATCGGCATTTAGTCTTGCGTGGCAACGAGGAAGTGCCACTTACGCAAAAGGAGTTTGCACTGCTGGAATACCTGATGAAAAATAAAAATCAGATTTGTCGTCGCACTCAAATCATCGAAGATGTCTGGGATATTCACTTCGAATACAACACGGGCGTGATTGACGTGTTTATGAATTCCCTTCGCAAAAAGCTTCAATTCACCACCAGTGAAGATTATATACAGACGATTCGTGGAATCGGCTATATCGCCAGGGAGTTATGATGGTTTCCTATAAAGAACGCATCGCTCGTAGGTTGACTTTGGTCACGGCCTTGATCGTCCTCGTGGTTTTCGCGATCATCTATTTGGTGGTTAACTTCACGGTGGTTGAAAGCATAGATAGGGAACTTCAGCTGGAGACTGACAAGCACGTGGGTCAAATTTTTTTGGTGAATGGAGAAATTCGCTTCGTACACAAGGACGAATGGCAGGAGCAGGAGCATAGCCAAATCCAGCTCAATCCGATCTTCATCGAAATCGTGGACATGCAAGGCAAGTCCATGGATAGATCCCCTAACCTGGGTGCAAATAGACTTAGCTTCTACCCCGATCGTGCTAAAAAAGGCGAAGCTTGGACCCTGAAAACCGGGAGTCGGGAAGTTCGTCAGATGCAAATTCCGCTCAACCACGCTGGAAAGCAAGAAGGCTACATGTTGGTAGCGAAGTCATTTGAGGATGCGAGAGAATTACTCACCAACCTGCGAAATATCCTTCTTCTGCTCTACCCTGGGATATTGATTTCCTTATTTCTTGCCATGCGGTATTTGGCGGGAAAAAGTATCCAGCCAATTCAGCAAATCATTTTAAAAACTAACCTGATTTCCCAAAGTAATCTGAATGAACGGATTCCGGTGACTGAGCCAAATGATGAAATAGCCCAATTGACTCGGTCGATTAATGGGCTGTTGGGCAGGTTGGAGCAGTCGCTGATCAGGGAAAAACAATTTACCTCAGACGCTTCGCATGAATTGAGAACACCTCTGGCGGTGATGCGGGGAACCTTGGAAGTGCTCATCCGCAAGCCAAGGGAAACGGATGAATACGTAGAAAAGATCAAAATGGCGCTGGCAAGTATTGATCGTATGTCTGAGATGATTGAGCAATTACTTTCACTGGCTCGTGTGGGCAAAGGCAAGATGAGTAGGGAGGATGTGGAGTTAATTTCATTTACTCGGGATTTTGCGCAGCAAGCCGAGAAAGAAACAGGAAGGAAAATTGACTTTGAGACCAATCTAGCCACGCCGCTTTACACTCAGGTCAATGAAAAATCGTTACAGATAATTCTGACCAATCTGGTTGGGAATGCAGTAAAATACTCTGCTCCAAAAACCACAATCCAACTACAGGTGGGAAATCATGAAGGCGCATCCTTCATACAAATCAGTGATGCTGGAAAAGGCATGTCCAAGGACTCGCTGGCGAAGATTTTCGATCCGTTCTACAGAGAATTGGACCAAACTGGACATTCTGTCCCAGGAACAGGGCTTGGTCTGGCTATCGTGAAAAAGCTTGCCGTTGAGTCTGATATCCAGGTGGAAGTGGAAAGTGAAAAAGGCCTGGGCAGTTCCTTTCGATTGATTTTTAACTGAGAGATTTAAGGCAATCTTAAGGGAGTTTTTCGGGTGATGAGCGCTATTGAAGCCATTTTTGTAACTCATCACCCTCGCTCACATGTTAGATCGCATTATACACTGGAGTATAGCTAATAAGCTTATCGTATTCATTTTTATAGCCGCATGGGTAGGGTTTGGAATTTTTGCATTGAGCAATTTGCCGATAGGCGCAGTGCCTGACGTCACCACCAACCAGGTACAGGTGATCACCACTTCCAGAAACTTGGCTACAGAGGATGTAGAAAAGTATCTGACCTATCCCGTGGAACTGGAAATGGCTAACCTTCCCGGAGTTATCGAGATCCGGTCTGTTTCTAAGTTTGGGCTTTCGGTGGTGACGATTGTTTTCGAAGATAAAATGGGAACCTACCTCCCTCGGCAACTCATCGCTGAGCGGATCAAGATCGCTGAGGAAAGTATCCCTGCAGGTTTTGGTACTCCGATCATGGGCCCTATCTCTACGGGACTGGGTGAAATATATCAGTACATCATCGATGTCGAGCCCGGCTATGAGGAGACCTACGACATCACTGATCTTCGGACGATTCAGGATTGGGTGGTCCGCCGTCAGCTTTCAGGAATAGAAGGTGTGGTGGAAGTGAATACCTGGGGAGGTTTTCTGAAGCAATATGAGGTGGCGATCAATCCAGAGCGCTTGAAAGGAATGCAGATTGAACTTTCTGAGGTTTTTCATGCACTGGAGAAAAATAATTCCATAGCAGGTGGAAGCTATATAGAAAAGACAAATGAAAGCTTTTTCATCCGTGGTGAAGGGTTGGTTAGTACGCTGGAGGATATCGGGAATATAGTGGTGGAGAAGAGAAATGGTGCACCGATTTACATAAGAGATATTGCTGAAGTAGGCTTTGGGCATGCCAATCGATTCGGTGCGATCACGGCCAATGGGGAAGGGGAAAAAGTGCTCGGTCAGGTGATGATGCTGAAAGGTGCGGATTCCAAAGGAACCATAGACCGAGTAAAAGAACGCTTGGAAGAGATGAAAACTTCCCTCCCAGAAGGCATCGTTATCAATGGTTTTTTAGATCGTTCTGAATTGATAGGCCGGACCACCTTCACGATCGCTGAGAACTTGATTCTGGGCTGTCTGATCGTTGTTTTTGTGGTGGTATTACTATTGGGCAATTTCAGGTCAGGTTTGGTGGTAGCATCGGTGATTCCTCTTAGCTTACTTTTTGCCCTTTCACTGATGTATCTCTTTGGCGTAGATGCCAACTTGATGAGTTTGGGAGCGATAGATTTTGGGATCATCATCGATGGAGCCGTGATTATCGTAGAATTCATCGCCTTCCAGTTTACCCGATCTCATCATCAGCTGGTTGGGCTTTCTAAGACTCAGCGTCAGGAAAAGAAAGATGAGATAGCCTTCACAGGAGCTTCCAAAATGATGCATTCTGCGGTTTTTGGGCAGATTATCATTATCATCGTCTTTATCCCGATATTATCTCTGACTGGTGTGGAGGGGAAAATGTTTCGCCCGATGGCAGAGGTGTTTTCCTTTGCTTTGATAGGAGCTATGATTCTGGGACTCACCTACGTCCCGGTAGTTTCTTCCCTTTTTCTCAAAACTACTCCCCCAGGCCCAAAGAACGTTTCTACCCGAATCATCAATGGAATAAACAAGATTTATCAACCGGCGATTATTTGGGCTTTGGATCACACCAAAGCAGTACTGGGAGCCGCATTTGCACTTTTGGCAGGAACTATTCTGCTCTTTATGAGCATGGGTTCTGAGTTTGTGCCTACGCTGGATGAAGGCGACTTCGTGATTCAGCCCTTTTTGAAAACAGGAACTACCCTTACCAATACAGTAGAAACCATCACTCAGATAGAAAAAATTCTCATGGAGTTTCCAGAAGTGAATCAGATCGTGACTAGAATCGGCGCGGCGGAGATTCCCACTGACCCTATGTCTATGGAGGAAAGTGACGTGATCGTGACCCTAAAGCCGCGCTCCGAGTGGACCACTGTGGAGACTAAGGATGAGCTGGCAGAGAAATTCAAAGAGGTACTGGAAGTGATTCCGGGAATGGAGTTCGAATTTACCCAGCCTATAGAAATGCGCTTCAATGAGCTGATCACGGGTGTTCGAGCTGATTTGGCGATTAAGGTTTTTGGGGAGGATTTGGATGTTTTGCTCCAAACTGCAGAACAAATTGAAGCTGCTATTCAAGGAGTGGAGGGTGCTGCTGATATAATTTTGGAAAAAGTAGATGGCTTGCCGCAGATGAAAATAGCATACGACCGAGGCAAAATTGCCAAGTTCGGGTTGAATATCTCTGACCTCAATGAGGTGGTCACTATGGGGTTTGCAGGAATGAGTGCGGGGAAGGTTTTTGAGGGGGAAAAACAATTTGATCTGGTGGTTCGGTTTGCGGAGCCTTTCCGAAAGGATATCCGAAATCTGGAGCAAGCCTCTATTCAGCTGCCAAATGGCGGTTCAGTTCCGCTCTCAGAGCTTGCCAAAATCAGCTATACCAAAGGCCCTGCGAAAATCTCCCGTGACAATACGCAGCGAAGAGTAGTGATCGGAGTGAACGTAAGGAATCGCGATCTTCAATCTGTGGTGGATGATATCCGTGGTATAATCACCAATCAAATAGACGTACCAGAAGGTTATCGCGTGGATTACGGCGGACAGTTTGAAAACTTGCAGCAAGCCCGAAATCGCTTGATGATCGCTGTACCTATTGCCTTATTTCTGATTTTCATCCTCCTCTATTTTGCATTCTCCTCCACCCGCGATGCGCTGATGATCTATTCGGCTATTCCGCTGTCAGCGATAGGAGGAGTGATTTTGCTCTGGGTGCGGGATATGCCTTTCAGTATCTCAGCGGGCGTGGGATTTATCGCGCTTTTCGGCATAGCCGTACTCAACGGCATCGTGTTGATCGAACACTTCAAATCTATGGAAGCTCAGTACACCAACCTCAAAGAACTGGTAATTAAAGGGGCAATGGAGCGATTGCGACCTGTTTTGCTTACCGCCTCAGCAGCTGCGTTGGGATTTTTGCCTATGGCGATTTCGGGTTCCGCGGGAGCGGAGGTACAAAGACCCTTGGCTACTGTGGTGGTAGGAGGATTGATTTCTGCTACTATTTTGACCTTGATTGTGCTACCGGTGCTGTATGTTTTATTCAAAACTAAGTCAGGAGCTTCACCTTCTTCCTTTTCGAAGAAAGTTCTGAGCTCCTTGGTTCTTATTTCGCTGACGTCTATGGCTGCATCAGCCCAAGAAACGCCACTCACTTTGGCGCAAGCCGTGGAAATAGGAATGAAGCGAAACCTGACCATACAAGCCGCGGATAAGTCCTTGGAAATGGCTAATGCCAAGATTGGGCAAGGCTGGAATCTCGATAAAACGAATCTGTATTATGCAGAAGACAAAAATGACATCGCCGAAAACGGGATTTATAACAGAAAGTGGGGGATAAGTCAGAGCTTGGCTTTTCCTACGCTATATGGCGCGCAGAAAAACGCTTTGCAAGCGGAAGCAGAAATGCAGCTCAGTCAGCTGGATCTAGAAAAGCGACGCATGCGGGGAGAGGTGAGCAAAGCGTTTATCGAAGTTCTCTATTGGCAGGAATTGATGGAAAATTACGCTTACCTGGATTCCCTTTATGGGGAATTTTCCCGAGCCGCTTCCCGGAAATTTGAAACTGGAGAGAGCAACTACCTCGAAAAACTTACCGCCGATGGCAAGCGTCAGGAGATTGGGCTGAAGAAAAGTGAGGCTACTGAGAACCACCTGATGGCTTTGGATCAGCTGAAACTCCTACTGAATTGGGAAGGTGAGCTGACTCTCTCTCAGGAAGAAATATCTCTGGATTCCCAGTTGCCGGAGGATTGGTCGGCACATCCGGGAGTAGCGTATTACGAAAGTGCCATCAGTCAATCTACCTTTCAGATTCAGGCAGAAAAGCGAAAGATGCTTCCAGATATCAATTTGGAAGTGTTTCGGGGGACAAACCCAGGAGAAAATGCCAAAGTTTATCCTGGTTTCCATGCTGGGATATCGCTTCCCTTGTTTTTTGGTGCTCAAAAAGCCAGTGTGAAAAGTAGTGAGTTCCAGCAAGAGAAAATTCTCCTAGAGGCTCAGCACTACCAAAATCAATTGGAAAGTCGGGCTCAGCAGCTACAGCGTCAACTCGATCAAAACGTACGGGTGATTGCTTATTACGAGGCTGAAGGCAAATCACTTTCGCAGCAAATTCTGCAGCAAGCGCAACGATCTTATCAGGAGGGGGAAATTGATTTTCTACAATATGTGCAGCTACTGGAGAATTCCAGAACGATCACCCTTCAATACCTACAAAGCAAATTTGCTTATCAACAAACCATTTTGGAACTCAATTACCTTCTGAACTGATGAAGAACTTACTCATAAAATCCTTACTCAACGCTTCCCTGATGGCTAGCAGTATTCTTTTTGTCCACTGCTCAGGTTCTGAAGAATCTGAAACCACCGGAGTGGAAGTGGAGGCTGGGACCTCCTCTGGTCCATTTATCAGCGTTTCCCAGCTACAATTTGAGACCATGAATATGGCTTGGGGAAGTCCCAAGATCCAAGAGTTTTCAAAAGAAGTAGCGGTGCAGGGTATGGTAAAAGTTCCTACTGAGGGGATTCAGGAGATCTCGGCCTTTTTCGGCGGTTATGTCAGTGGCTTGAGTAAGCTGGAGGGCGAGCCCGTGCGAAAGGGTGAAACGCTTTTCTATTTGGAAAACCCCGACTTCATTCGACTGCAGCAGGATTATCTGGAAGCTACCAGCCAACTCGCTTATTTGGAGGCAGAATATGAACGTCAGAAAACCCTCTTCGGGGAAAAAATATCAGCACAGAAGAATTTCCTGAAGGCAGAGGCGGATTATCAGGGAACCCAAGCTAAAGCAGAGAGTCTCAAGCGACAGTTGGCGCTGATCAACATCAATACGGATAAGCTGAAACCTGAAAATATCCGTTCCAAAGTTCCTGTTTTGTCTCCAATTTCAGGATTTGTGGACGGGGTACATTTGGTACAAGGTTCATTTTTGGCAGTAGGAGGCAAAGCAATGACGCTAATCAGCAAGGATCACCTTCATGTAGAGTTGGTGTTTTTTGAAAAAGATGCTGCAAGTATTCACATAGGACAGCGGGTGACGCTCACTATACCTGATTCGCCGGGGAAGACACTGACCGCTGAGGTGAAGATGGTGGGTCAGTCGATCAATCAGGATCGACAGATTACTGTTCATGCTGATCTGTCGAGTAGAGAAGAGGAGGCGCTGCTGGTGCCGGGGATGTTTATCGAAGCCAAACTTATCCTAGACCCTAAGGAAGCTTGGGTGGTTCCAGCCACCGCTGTGGTGGTGTCAGGAGGAGAAAGCTATGTGTTGGTGCAGCGGGAAAAGACGGAAGCTGGCTATAAGCTAGAGAAAGTAGCTGTGAAAACAGGTTTGGAAAGTGAGGATACAATTGAGCTTTTGCTAACTGAAGGAATAGATGAAAACACACTACTCTTGACTCATGGTGGGTTTAATTTATTGCCATAGGTTTTTGTAGCCGCAAAGGTCACGCGGAGTGCGCAACTGGGTTGAAATTTGTTGTTGGTGTTTATTGGTTTGTAGGGGCTAGACATTTTTTGCCGAAATGAACGGCAGACAGCATCAATGATGAGATTTTATTATAGCCCTTGTTTTGGGCAAACGGCTGAAAATCAAGGGTAGGAGGGTTCGCCAAACGAGGAAAAGTATTTTTTGAATTACATAGAAAACATAGATCACATAAAAGCCAAATATCTATTTTCTTGCTTCGATATTCATCTGCCTCCACTTTAGCCGGAGGTCATCCCAAGTCATTTTATGATTCTGAAAGGATCGAACCATGTATAGCCCCATACGAAATGCGGGGTTTGGAGAAAGTGCAGGAAGTTTAAAAAAACAGGCTGTTTGTTGAGATTTTTTTTATTGGGGTTTGTGAAGACACAAACCACGGCGGCAGTCGGCAGACCTACCACTAATTTTAATCAATCTGCAAGTCTTGCACTTACGATTTTTATCCCTGGATAAGAAATTCCAAGTCTGTTGCAAATGCGAAAATTCTCGTCTGACAATTTGATAAATT
The DNA here is from genome assembly GCF_039969895.1 of Algoriphagus sp. Classification (GTDB taxonomy): domain Bacteria; phylum Bacteroidota; class Bacteroidia; order Cytophagales; family Cyclobacteriaceae; genus Algoriphagus. Next base: position 43,019 of record NZ_JBDVMZ010000006.1, on the reverse strand, counting down.
GGATAATTAAGGTATCACCTGCAGTGTTCAGGGAATTGTCTAGGCTATAGGCGTTATAGCTTAGTGTATTGAAATCAGTCAATCTCTTTACTTCGGATTCTTTGTCGAGAAATCTGATGACAGGAAGTCCACAGGAAATATCAGCAGTACTTTCAACAACAACTCTGAATTCATTGATAGGCGTTTCCTCTTTTTCACAAGAAGCCAAGAATAATAGAAGTAACAAAAGGAAGTTGATTTTCATAAATTCTAGTACGAATCATTAGAGCAAAACGATACGCTCTTACTCTGCAGTTTCAAATTTAGTAGTCGATGGAGATAAGCAGAATAACTGTTTTTCATTTCTCAATCCGGTATCACTAGCTCCAATCGCCTTCCACCTACTTCTGGAAAACTAGCCTTTTTCTCTCTCAATTCCTCAGCTAAGATTTTCCTCATTTTATTCAACTGCTCAGGATTTGAGTCTGCCAGATTCTCAGTTTCGAAGGGGTCTTTTTTCAAGTTAAAAAGCTCATAAGCAGGCTCTCCTTCTATTGGATAATGATAGATCAACTTCCAATTGCCATCGACCAAACTCGTGAAATAGTTCGAGCGATGATCGCCATGAGGGAAGTGATTTAAAAATCGCTCGGTCCGCGTGGTGTCTAGGATGCCCATAAACTGTGTTTGGAGGCTAAAGCCATCTAGTTCATACGAATCCGGTAGAGGAATATCAGCCAGCTGCAGGAGTGTAGGGAAAAGATCTATGATACTGCCTAGTTGTTGTTGAATAGTATTCTGTGCGATGGGTATTTTTTGCTGGATGGGTTCATCAGGATCAGTACTCACCCAGGCCGCAATAAATGGCACACGCATGCCCCCTTCCCAGTGATTACCTTTTTTGCCTTTGATCGGGGAAGAACTGCTGTAGTCATCTTCAATTGGCAAGGGTGCATCCGACCCATTGTCACCAAGGAAAAGGATTAGCGTATTTTCACCCACGCCCAGCTCCTGCAGATGTTTTATAATATCTCCAAGTGACTTGTCTATTCCTTCGATCAACGTGGCATAAGCCTTGGCTTTTTCAGGCATGTCGGAGTTCTTATATTTTTCCGCGAAGCGGGGATCTGAATAAAACGGCGCGTGCACAGCGTAATGAGACATGTTCAGAAAAAAAGGTTTGCCTTCTTCATGAGCTTGGGTAATAGCCGCTTTGGCTTCAAGTGTCAGTGCTTCTGTCAGGAAAATATCCTGGCCGTGGTATTTTTCCAGTCCGGGTACTGCTCTGGATTTATTGCCTCCCGTATGACCGAAGCCTTCCTCACCTAAGTAACTGCCCGGCTGACCGATCGAGCTCCCAGCGATGTTGATCTCAAAACCCAGGTTCAGCGGATCTTCACCTGGAGAGTTAAATGGCCCAAAGTGAGCCTTGCCCACATGGATAGTTTTATAGCCGTGCTGCTGCAGAATCCTCGGAAGCGTGGTGGAGTTCCTGTCCAATCCCTGCCAATTCCAATCCTCAGGGCCAAAAGCTGTGCTGTTATTCTCTTCCGATCGGATCCAGTTGGTCACGCCATGGCGAGCGGAATTCTGCCCGGTGAGCATTGAGGTTCGTGAAGGAGAGCAGACCGAATGAGCGTAGAAATTTGAGAATCGGATGCCTTGGCTAGCAAGGATTTCCATGTTCGGTGTCTGGTAAAACTCATTGAGTGGATAGGTGAGGATATGACCTTCGGCATCAGTGAGAAAAGGAACTGAGGTATCCATCAAGCCCATGTCGTCGATCAGAAAAACGATGATGTTGGGAGGAAGAGGGTTTGGTTGGGCACTGCTAGAAGGTAAAAAGCAAAGTCCAATCAAAAATGAAAGTAGTACGGAAGAGAATTTGGACATCAGGTTGGGGTTGAGTGAAAAGTGAAAAAGCAAACCTAGCGTGTGCAGGTTTGCTTTCCAAACTGGTTTACTCAAGATCCAGGCTTGCTAATACGCCGGAAATTCCTGCTGAAGCCCGCTGAATTGATCGATCATTTCCCACTTGGGCCTGTAGTAGGTAGTGAGTAGTCTTCCTCCCACCGAGCCATTTTCTACGACAATTAACGCGGCGGCTAATCGTAAGTCATTTTGATTTCCCCAGTTGAACTGAGGGGTGTCGCCTACGGCAAAGTCAGCGGGGAAGCCATCAAAGTAATCGGCTTTTCCTTCTGAATTTGCAATGGCAAATGTGATGGGTACAAGCTCTACGTTATTGTTTTTAAGAGTATTGTTGTAGGGCGAAAGGGGGAAGGATCCGACGGGCTTTCCAAAGGTATTGTCGCCGACCAGGGTGACATCGAAATACGGACTGAGGGAATTGATTACTAGTTCTGAGGCCGAAGCGGTGCCTCTGGCTGTGATGAAGATGAGTTTGTCCAGCTTCAGATTTCCTGCTTTTCGGAAGTTGACACTTTTTTGATTTTCTGTTTTCAGTGAATTCAGTTTGTTGGTGTACATCAATTTGTTGCTGTTGGAGGCCTGGATCAAATAGTTGTTGATTTGCTCTGCTACAGCTACGGATCCGCCGCCATTGTAGCGAAGATCTATGATCAACTCATCTATTCCCGCTTCTTCGAAATACTTCATCGATTCATCTACTTCCAGGCTTTTGGTAGGAGATTGACCAGCAGTTGCTTTGAAAGATTGGTACACCCAGTAGCCTACTTTTTTGCCAGCTAGGGAGATGATTTCCTGATGCAAAACAGAATTGGATTGATACTCGGCCTTCACGTTTGTTCGGGAAGTGGTAGTTCCATCAGGCAGCTTGAAAGTGAAGGAATTGCTGATTCCGGGATCGGGCGCCCCTAACTGGAAGTCATAGCCTCCTGTGCTGTTGCGGTATTGAGCGATGGGTTTACCATTTATAGCGGTGATTTCCCATCCACGTTTCCAGCCGTCTTTTCCCGCAGGGGACTCTTCGTACACGAAGGTCAAGAATAGCCTCTCGCTGGCATCAAATGCGAACCCAAATCCATGGCCAGCATTTCTACCCACAAAAGCATTGTTGAAAGCTTCCTGAGTAGTCAAGTAAGAGAATCTGTCTAGGGGTTTGTTGATAATGGCATTTAAAAAATCCTCGTTTGAGGAGTAATCAGCGGTGTTTACAGTAGCTGGAAGTTCTGTGTTCCAGTAGTACCATTCTTGCATGGATTCAAAAATAGCACCTCTCACTTGGTCTGACTGAGGTTCAGGAATAATGTCTTCAGTCTGGTCACAGGAGAAGAAGAAGAACATGAGACTCCTTACTATCCACTTTGAATTAGTCATATCGGTTAGCTTTAGCGTAGTTACCTACGAGTGAAAGGTGCTTTTGGATGTATTAGATAGCTATGTCGTAAACTTGCACTTTTTTCCACATGTGAGAATATTTCTCAATGAATTCCAGGTGGAGCGGGTCAGACTGGTAAACGAGCTGATCTTCCAGGCTGTCAAAAAATGCCGTGCAGGCGACTTGGTAGCTGTGATCGACCACGTCACGTTTTTCAGTGGCAGCCGGAGTACCGGCTATGAATTTGCCGACGGTCTTGCATCTGCCTAGCATAGGAACAGCATCAGTGAGGAATTCTTGGGTATTTGCTTCGTCGTGAAGCCAAAAGTAAACTTGGTGAATCATTTTTTGCTTAGCCATTTGATTAGCGATTGAAGTTATAGGTAATACGGCGGTGGCACCTACCACGCCAATAGTTTTAATAAATTGTCGTCTTGATTTCATGAAAATATAGGATGGGTTTGCGTGCGTTTTGGCTTTTTCTAACGGAAGAAATTCAGGATTAGCCGTGGCTCTAAAGATAAAAATTTTAATTAGTTTTAGATCATGAGGTCTTATTTTGATTTCTCTTTGGGATTCAACTCTTTTTTATCACTAAACCATCATCATTATGAACTATAGAACCTTGGGTAAAACAGGCTGGAAGGTGTCAGAAATTGGTTTGGGAACCTGGCAGGTAGGAGGTGGCTGGGGTAAACCTTTTGATCCAAAAGTCGCCGAGGAGATTCTTCACCTTGCTTTTGACCAAGGAATCAACTTCGTAGATACGGCTGATGTGTATGATGCAGGCGCTAGCGAGGCAGCTGTGGGGAAGGCAGTGCGGGAGAGATCGGAGAAGATTTACGTCGCAAGCAAATGCGGCAGGAGGATTCATCCACACATTGACGAAACCTACACGGCTGAGAAACTCCAACGTCATGTAGAAGATAGCTTGAGCAACACAGGATTAGATCAATTGGATCTGATTCAATTGCATTGCCCGCCTACGTCAGTGTATCAGCGGGACGATATTTTTGGGTTATTTGAAAAGTTGAAAGCTGAAGGAAAAATCGCTGCCATGGGTGTGAGTGTGGAGAAAGTGGAGGAAGCTAAAGCTGCGATGGAATATGAGATTGTGTCTAGTGTTCAGGTGATTTTCAATATGTTTCGACAGAAGCCGGCGGAAGAGCTTTTTGGTACTGCTGCCGCAAAGCAGGTAGGATTGATCGTTCGGGTTCCGTTGGCGAGTGGATTACTTTCCGGAAAAATAACCGAAGAAACGACCTTCTGTCATGATGATCACCGCTATTTTAATCGGGAGGGAAAAGCATTTGATAAGGGAGAGACTTTTTCGGGAGTTCCATTGGAAAAGGCTTTTCCGGCTGTAGAGGAGTTGCGAGAACTTTTTAAAGGAGATGGTTCATTGGCAGCACTTGCGCTACGTTGGATATTGATGCACGAGGAAGTAAGTGTAGTGATCCCGGGCGCATCCAAATCTTCCCAATTGGAAGCGAATGTAACTGCTGGACAATTGCCGGCATTGACTGATGAGCAAATGCTGGGTGTTAAACAGATCTACGATACTTACATCCGGGAGGAAGTACATGGGCTTTGGTAGAGTAAAAAAACCGGATGATTATCCGGTTTTTTTTGCTTAGTTTTTATTGTTTTTATTTTCCTTTCGTTGCTGAACCATTTTAATCTGATTTTTGACAAGCTCGTTATTGTCTGATAGCAAGATATAATTCACTACAGATTTATCAGTTCTTTGCATCAGCGTGATCATATCATCCCCCACTCTCACCACCTGAAGGTGTGCACCTTTGAATTTGAATTCTTTCGGTGCTAGAAATAAATCACCGTCTTTTTCAATTATTTCACCCAAATCAAAAAGAATAGGCATAAGATCTTTATCTACTCTTTGAAAAACTTTAAAAGTCGGGTTCCAGTCATTTCTTGCTAACTCTATACGTTGATGCTGGTAGAATTGATGGTTTTCTATCATTTCTTTTGCCGCTGCAATGTTTAGAGAATTTGAGGAATAAGCTTTAGCCGAGTAAGTGGTCATCGTGCTGTTTCCAGGCGTGTATTCGTTCCCGAATTGATTGCCACGCTGAAACTGATTGCCTATATAAAGTACATTTGCTCCCATCATGGTAGCTTCTGTTTTCAGCTTTTTAAGTGCTCTATTATTTACATTGTTGACGCTAGATAAGGTAGTTACTCCTACGGCTTTAGAGAAAAGATCACCCTTGATCTCCAGACCTTCTACATCAGTAGGATTGAAAGTCACAAAAACCTTCGGAACATCCATTATCGAATTGACTTCCTGAAAAGGACTTTCAAAAACTTCAGCTCTGCCGTTTGAGAATTCAATTTTGTCCACAAGTGTTTTGCTTATTGAATAAATAACATCTTCCCCAGGGTAAGTGTATTTGATGGTGTTATTACTTACCTCTTTCACATTTACCTCTTTGGTTTCATGCTGCAGAAAGAGTTTGTCGTTTTTCGTCTGAGACAATGAAACTCCATAAGTAATACTTAGGATGATTAGAAGAAGTAATAGATTTTTCATTAAGCTATAAGTGTTTTAGAATTCCATCAAATTAATTACTATTTACTAGTTAGTTGAGAGAGGGTTTTTTTATTTCTTACCCTACGTACAAAAAAATCCCTCAAACTTTCGTCTGAGGGATTCTACTAGTTGATTAAGCTTATATCTTATTAAGCGTCTTTCTTAGCCATTCTAGTTCTTTCGCCTTCGTCCAAATAGATTTTTCTCATTCGGATAGACTTAGGAGTGATTTCAAGGTACTCATCTTTTTGGATGTATTCCATGGACTCTTCCAGAGAGAACTTCTTAGCTGGCACGATTCTCACGTTATCATCAGAACCTGAAGCACGCATGTTTGTCAATTTCTTGCCTTTCTGCACGTTTACCACGATGTCATTATCACGGGAGTTTTCACCGATCACCTGACCTGTGTAAAGCTCATCTCCTGGATCCACGAAGAAAGTACCCCTGTCCTGAAGTTTGTCGATCGCGTAAGCAGTACACTGTCCGCCTTCCATAGAGATCAACGAGCCGTTAGTTCTGCCTGGCATAGTTCCTTTGAAAGGCTCGTAAGAAGTGAATCTGTGGTTCATGATAGCTTCACCCTGCGTAGCAGTAAGCATGTTGTTTCTCAATCCGATCAAGCCCCTGGAAGGGATATTGAATTCCAAGTGTTGAAGATCGCCTTTTGGCTCCATGATCAGCAATTCACCTTTACGCTGAGTTGCTAGTTCGATCACTTTACCGGCAGTTTCCTGAGGTACATCTACTACCAAAGTTTCAATAGGCTCACATTTCACACCGTCGATCTCTTTAAAGATCACCTGAGGCTGACCTACCTGAAGTTCGTAACCTTCTCTTCTCATCGTTTCGATCAAAACTGACAAGTGAAGGATACCACGTCCGTAAACCAAGAATTTATCTTCAGAATCAGTTGGCTCTACTCGTAGTGCCAAGTTTTTCTCAGTTTCTTTCATCAAGCGATCTCTCAGGTGACGGGAAGTCACGAATTTTCCTTCTTTACCAAAGAAAGGAGAGTTGTTGATGGTGAAAAGCATATTCATCGTAGGCTCATCGATAGAGATTCTTGGAAGAGCCTCTTGATTTTCCACGTCAGAAATGGTATCACCAATTTCGAAATCATCGATTCCTGTCACCGCACAGATATCTCCTGCAAATGCTTCTTCTACACTGGCTTTGCCAAGACCTTCAAACGTATGAAGTTCTTTTACCTTCATTTTCTTCACCGAGCCATCAGCTTTCATCAGGGCGATTTGCTGATTTACTTTGATCGTTCCTCTTTTGACTCTTCCGATTGCGATACGACCTACAAAGCTGGAGTAATCTAGAGAAGTGATTTGCATCTGAAGTGTACCTTCATCGATTTTCGGAGCTGGGATATGATCTACGATCGCATCCAACAAAGGAATAATAGAATCGGTTGGGTTTTTCCAATCAGGCCCCATCCAGTTTTGCTTTGCAGAACCGTAAAGCGTCTGGAATTCCAATTGCTCTTCAGTAGCATCCAAGTTGAACATCAACTCAAATACTGATTCCTGAACTTCGTCAGGACGGCAGTTTTCTTTATCTACCTTATTTACGACTACAATAGGAGTCAATCCAAGGTCTAGTGCCTTACCCAATACAAATCGAGTTTGCGGCATAGGACCTTCAAACGCATCCACTAGAAGAATCACGCCATCAGCCATCTTCAATACACGCTCAACTTCACCACCGAAATCGGCGTGACCAGGTGTATCGATAATGTTGATTTTAGTGTCTCTGTAGCGTACAGATACGTTTTTGGAAAGGATGGTTATTCCTCTTTCACGTTCCAAATCGTTGTTGTCTAGAATCAAGTCGTCGAACTGCTGATTCTCTCTAAAGATCTTAGATGCGTGGATGATTTTATCCACGAGTGTAGTTTTGCCGTGGTCAACGTGTGCGATGATCGCGATATTCCGAATATTCTGCATGGTTTGCTTATTGAGGCTGCAAAAGTACAAATAATATTTTGGAGTAAGGTTATGGAATTATAAAATCTAAGGTTAAAAGTCTGAAATACCGCGAATTGAATAGTGATTTTGAAAATGTTGGACTTGTGGTAGTACTAGTGCAGAAATCAATTAGGATTCTTAGATCGCCTGAAGTTTTCTGGTTTCAGCGATGGATCTTTTGAGGACATGTGGGATTAAAAAGATACATATAAAGCATGCGGAAATAGCCAGAATTGATAGCCAAGTCAAAATACTTTGGGGGCTAAAATCAAAATTGTAGTATGGATTTTCTAATCTGCGCATTCCAAATATGCTGATTTGCATCATTAGATTGAAGAATGTAAATGAATGAATTGAACTTCTGTAGGATACATAATTTTTCATTGATTTGTTAGCCTTCCAATACCTAGCGATGATGAAGATTATAGCTAGTACCGTAAAAGCTCCACCCCAAACAGGTAAACTCAGACGTTCTCCAAATAGGGTGCTATTGACGCTCAGCCAATACAGCATAAATCCTACAGCAGCAGGATAGAAAAGTCTATGACTAGTGAAGATTGATTTGAACTCCTCCCAGAAAAATCTTCGGTATCGCCTTTCTATACTATTAGTATAAGACTCTGCCAAATTACTGAAACCGAAAATACCGAATTCACTGTGGACCTTGCGAAAAGCATCTTCGAGTGTCATGTCGGGCTTTTCTTCCAAAAGCACTTCTACCTTGCAGGCCACATGATCTAGGATCTCATATTGCAGATCGATCTCAGGATAGCCCTTGTAGGAGATTAGCTTTTTGAGGGTGGTGATTTGAGAAGGGGAGAGTTTCATGTTAATTGGGCCCTTTTTGCTGTCCTAGATAGAACTCTGAATCCGACCACTAGCAAAAGGCAGAACCAGAAAGTAAATGCATAAAGTAAGGTTTGATTAGAAAGGCCTGTCCATTGCAGCCAGTCTAGTTGTAATACAAACTGACTTAGCATGCCGATCATGAAGAGCGTATTAACAGCCGCTACGATTTGAGAATTTTTCAGCAACCTGGTTCTTATCAACCCAACTATTGCAATCACCAGAAATGTTAAAATAGAGCTTGTTTTCAAAACCTGCTCTGCGAATTCAGGAGTATAGGTGGAGAAAAGATTAACAATACCCCCAATTATGTAGGTCATGACCACTACTTTAAAGAGCAGCCAAAAAGAAAGCATTTTTTTGAAAATAGTTTTCAGCATTCCTACATGACTTTGAAGTAGGAGAGTTCGTTGAAATTTCTTCTGGTCAAATCCATTAAGTTTTTCTTGGAGCAGAATATCGAAGGATGTGCTCCCGTCCATCTTTTCTTCAATCTCAGTTGCAAAGTGATCTACTAATTCTGTTTTAATGTCATCATAGAAGATGTTACCGTTGGAAAGAGAGGATTCAATTTGGGCGATTTGGGAAAGGGATAGTTTCATATCAGTGCGGTTTTAGATTTGATCTTCCAGGCTTCAAAAAGCGTCAAGGTGTAGCTAACATAAATAAAAAACAAGCTGAAGCTTGAGACTAAGAAGTAAGTGCTTTCAAAAAAATCTGGTGCTCCAAGGATTTTCGGAACCATTATCATCATATTCAAAGAGGAAGTGACAAGGGAGAGTTGCATAATAACAGTTGTAAGGAGTGAAGATTGAATGATGTTTTTACTCCTTATTAACGCCTTTATTTTCTTTACTTTTTTAAATGAATTATACCATATCCATCCTGACAGTATCAAAATAATTGAAACTAGAATTACGAGAGTAATCCCTTTAGTCCTGCTATCAATATTGCCCCAAAGTAGAAGTAAAAGAGAAAAAAGTACCGCCGTAGCAACAATCCTAGGCCAGGTAAAGTAAGACTTAAAAATTGACCACTGTAGGTTGAATATCTCCTTTTTTGAAGCTTTTAGAAATTTTGCCTGAAGCGCATGGCAATAGCTGTATTTGAACTTCTGCTCCAATTCAAAAAGCTGCTCCTCGAATTCTGAACTTTCAAAACTCTCCAAATGACTTACATAATGGTCATAGATCTCCACTAGAATTTCCGCAGAAGTCAATTCCTTCGCCGAAATAACTCTTTTTACCTGATCAAGTTCCTGTTCTGAAAGTTGTCTCATATTAAAAAAAAATCAAATGTTAAAACCAGGTTTAAGGTCTGGAGTCAGGATTCGCTGGAGGTTTTCCACGAAGCCTTGCAACTCAGACATTTTGCTGGTGACTTCCTTTTGGCCGTCTTTGGTCAGGCTGTAATATTTCCGCACGCGGTTATCCACTTGCTGGATCTCGGTGCTAAGCAATCCCTCAGCCTCCAATTTGTGTAGAGCAGGGTAGAGTGCTCCTTCAGTGATTTTGATTTGACCGGCAGTCAGTTCTTTTACTCGTTGGGTGATCTCGTAGCCATACATGCGCTCATTCTCTTCCAGGAGCTTGAGGATGATCGTTTGTAGTGAGCCTTTGATTAAATTATTATTTGTCATCGTTTCGCTGGATTACCTAGCTAAGTCAAATATATAGAAAAATTATATACATAAGATTCTGATGCATGTTTTTTTCTGATAATTAGTTTGAATTGATGAGTATCTGCTTTTACAGTATAAAATTGACTGGATGACCGTTGACGGATGACCGATGCGGCCTCAATTCTAGGTTTTGTTTCTTAATCAATGCTTTTGAAGCATCATTAGAAGAATATTAGGTGTGAATAAATAGATATCAATCATAGTTATTGAGGCTAGGATTTAAGATGATACTTTAGACTGAAGTATAGTGTGACTTCCCCGATCACCTGACATTGGACATCGGGCTATTATTTCAAATCAATTTCCTTCAATCCCTTTCTTTCTCTCCCAAATTTCTACACTTTTCCAGCATGGACTATCAGGAACTTATTGAAGAAGTGTACCATGAGGTGCAAGCAGAAAACTTAAAAGGTAAAGTCGCTGACTATATTCCTGAGATCGCAACGGTGGATCCGGATCAGTTTGGAATAGCTCTGGTCGATTTAAAGGGTAATGTATTTGGTGTGGGTGACCACCAGAAGCCTTTTTCCATCCAAAGTATCTCCAAAGTTCACACGCTTACGATGGTGTTCAAAGCCTTCAATTCCAAACTTTGGACCCGCGTGAATGTGGAACCTAGCGGTGATCCTTTCAATTCCATCGCACAACTCGAATATGAAAAAGGCATTCCAAGAAATCCTTTTATCAATTCAGGCGCGTTAGTGATTACCGATGCGCTTTGCAGCAATTTTGACGATCCATTAGTTCAGCTTACTGACTTTATCAATGAACTTGCCGGTCAAACTTGTGTAAAAATCAATCAGGAGGTGATGAGGTCAGAGAAGAACCACGGCGAGAGAAACACCGCCATGGCTTATTTTCTCAAGTCTTACAAAAACTTCAACAACCCGATTGAAGAGGTTCTTGATGTGTATTTTTCCCAGTGCGCTATAGAGATGAGTTGTGTGGACCTAGCCAGGTCTTTCTCTTTTTTAGCCAATGACGGCTATTCTATTTTTGCGAATCGCGAGATCCTAACAGAAAGCAATGCTAGACGCGTCAATGCCTTGATGCTGACTTGTGGGTTTTACGATGAGGCGGGAGAATTTGCGTTTCGAGTGGGTATGCCGGGCAAATCCGGGGTAGGAGGAGGCGTAGCTGCGGTAATGCCGCATAAGTTTAGCATAGCCGTCTGGAGTCCTGAGCTAAACGAAAAAGGCAATTCAGTGAAAGCCATCCGGGCTCTTGAGCTTTTGACAGATAAACTGAAGTTCTCCTTATTCTAGATTTCTACTTTGGCCACCTTGCTGTGCATTTCAGTCATCAGCATCAGCGCTGCCGAGCCATACCATTCTTTAAGGTCCATTTTCAGCACCCCAGCTTGGACTGCTGGATCGGAAGCTGTAAGGTTCTCGGCTTCCTCCAGACTCTCCACCGCAAAAAAGAACAGCCCCCGCAGTTCCTCATTCCCAAAGAAAGGTCCAGCCATGACCATTTTGCCCTCTTTCACTAATCGATTGATATTGGCGAGGTGACCCGCTTGAATTTCTGCTCGCTGGGTTTCTGTGTATTCTTGGACTCTCTCGCCTCGGTACAAAAAAGCAATCACGTATTTTTTCATTCCGTAGTCATCAGCTCCCAATTCTTTGGCGAGTTTTTCGTCGTAAGTAGTAGTTTGGGAAAAAGAATAAGTGCTGGCAACAAAGACTAGCATGATCACGAAGAATAGCTTTTTCATCAGAGAGGGGAAATTTAAGATTTGTACCAGAGCGTTCGATTTGCTCCTTGGTCATGAAGGTAATTATTTTTGGAAAAATGGGGGAGATATCACCTGTTCGTTCCAGTGATTTTAAGAATTGGTTGTCGAAAATTATACGCGCAAAAAGATCGAATTCTGCAGATTGAATTCCTGTTTGAGAAAAGAAAATGTTCAGCTTTTCCACTGGTTTTTTTAAGCAAAAAAGGTTTGGAACTTCGTGTAAATGGGTAGTAAAAATCTACAGCTTTCCGGAAAATTCAACAGCATGAAAATGGCACTTTTTAACCCAATTATGTGAATGAGGTTTGGATTACATTTATGACTTTTTCAGATGATTCTGGGTTCTCAAATTGGGACGGGATCGGGGCGAAGTGAGTAATATCCTAGGGCCTGCTTTTACCTAAAAAATGCTAATTGCCCTAGCATTTTGCTATTGGAATTCATAGCTGCTACCAGTGGTTTTCTTGAGGTCATACTATCGAAGTTAGCAATTTTACATGTGGGAAAACCTAGTCAGGCAGAGGTCCTTTATTTTTAAAAACAGTACAATTGTGAAGCTTTAAGCTTGGTGTTTATACTTTCTCAAGTAAAAAAATTCCATCCTATCAGGACCTCATGTCCTAAGGGAAATCGCAGAAATTCTGCCTGATTTCACCGCGATGCTAAGCATTTTTTTTACAGAATTTTCTACTGTACGGTAATATCCCTGTACGGTTGAGTCTTTTCTAAAAGACTAAAATCTTTGCGTCAAGTTAGTAAGTTTGACTTTAATTGAATTCATATAAGTATCTGATTAATTGATTGATGCTAGCGGTTTAGAGAGAGCTTAATTTGTTTAAGCTAAAAAGATTAGTCTTGGCTAAATATCATCAGATGTTCCGCTAGTGATACAAGTCGTCTGCCTGATGATCTCATAGCTTCATGGGGTAAAAGCTTTGAGGAAGAAATGGAAGGACTGAGGCTATGCCGGCTTGTATTTATGCCGCTGCTATGGAACAAGCTTGAGATTTTGATTTAGAATTTTTAAACTTAGCAGATCCAACTCACCCCTTTTTTTCACCACACTCACCCCAATGAAATCTAGAAGCATTCAAAAAATCCTTTTGCTAGATGATGATAGAATCCAAAAGATCTTAGTGGAAAAAAGACTTTTGAAAATTGACTCTGGTCTCGAATTTGTTTATTTCGATACTCCGACCAAGGCATTGAATTTCTTAAAATCAGAAACTGTAGATTTGCTTCTGGTGGATGTGAATCTACCGGAAATGAGTGGGTGGGATTTTGTGAATGAAGCTGAAAAAGTAGCACCTAATTCTCAGATCATTTTGCAGACTGGATCTGTAGAAAGATCCCAAATTCAGAGAGCAAATTTGGATAGTAGAATCACCAATATTTTGGAAAAACCACTAGGGGAATCTGACCTATTGGCAATCCTTGGACTTTGAGCTATATTCTTCTATCCTTACCAATATTTTAATTAATTTCGAGCCATCTTTAAGAATGTATGACTGAAAAAGCAGCAGACCGAAAGCCCCTGCTTTCAAAGAAAATAGATAAGTTTTTTACCGGACTGGCAGATGCTTGGAACTTTGTAAGGAGGTTTTTCAAGGAGGTGTTCCTACCGCCTTATGAATTCAAAGAAGTGGTACAGCAGTGCTACAGGATAGGCGTAGAATCCCTTCCCTTGATAGCCTTGACTGGTTTCATTGTGGGTATCGTTTTTACCAACCAATCCCGTCCTTCCTTATCAGAATTTGGGGCTACCTCTTGGCTTCCTTCCCTCATCTCCATTGCGGTAGTGCGTGCGATGGGGCCTTTAGTGACGGCTTTGATTGCTGCCGGTAAGGTAGGTTCGAGCATAGGTGCTGAGATCGGATCTATGAAAGTGACTGAACAAATCGATGCAATGGAAGTGTCAGCCACGAATCCGTTCAAATTCCTAGTCGTCACCCGTGTATTGGCCACCACATTTATGCTGCCTGTGCTGGTAATGTTCACGGATTTTGTGGCTTTGATGGGATCTTTTCTTAGTGTGAATTCTAATGAAAATGTCAGCATGCTTACCTTTTTTATTCAGGTTTTTGATGCGATCAGCTTCTTGGACATTATTTCATCCGTATTGAAATCCCTACTTTTTGGCTTCACTATTGGTATAGTGGGCTGTTACAAAGGATATAATTCTTCCAAAGGAACGGAGGGTGTCGGACGCGCTGCAAATGCTGCGGTGGTGATGGCGATGTTCCTGATATTTATTGAAGAACTGCTGGTTCTTCAGATCGTGAATGCAATTCGAATGATGTAAGCAATGGAAGAGAAAGTAGTAGAAATACGTGGATTAAAGAAGTCATTTGGAGACCTAGACGTGCTCAAAGGAGTGGATCTGGATCTGTTCAAAGGGGAGAACCTGGTGGTTTTGGGAAAATCAGGATCAGGAAAGTCAGTTTTGATCAAAATCATGGTCGGGCTGTTGAAACAGGATAGTGGTTCTCTGACAGTCTTAGGAAAAGATGTTGCAAACTTGGGCACCAAAGCTTTGAATGAATTGCGCCTCAAAATCGGTTTTTCATTTCAAAACTCTGCCCTTTATGACAGTATGACGGTGAAAGAGAACATGGAATTTCCTTTGGTAAGGAATGTGAAAAACCTCTCCAGGAAAGAAAAGGATAAGAAAATCGAAGGACTTTTAGATAGTGTAGGATTGCCTCAATCGATTAATCAGATGCCTTCGGAGCTTTCCGGAGGACAAAAGAAAAGAATCGGTGTAGCACGAACCTTAATTCTGGAACCTGAAATCATGCTGTACGATGAGCCTACAGCTGGGCTTGATCCGATTACTTGCATGGATATCAATAACTTGATCGTGCAGGTGCGGGAAGAGTACAACACCTCATCTATCGTCATTACACACGATTTGACCTGTGCCAAAGTCACTGGAGACCGTATGGCAGTTTTATTGGATGGACAGTTTGATGCGGTGGGGCCTTTTGAGGAGGTTTTCCCAAATGCAGAGGACGAACGTATAAAATCATTTTACGATTATAATTTTATCAACTCATGAGAGGCGAAAATAAGAGATCAGTCATAGTAGGAATATTTGTCTTCGTAGGCATAGCAATTCTGGTAACTGGGATTTTGACCCTAGGTGGTCAGCAGAAGAAATTTGTAAAATCAATACAGCTTAAAGCGGTTTTCGATGATATCGGTGGTCTGCAGGCAGGAAATAACGTCTGGTTTTCTGGTGTGAAAATCGGAACCGTACGAAAAATCAATTTCTATGGAGATTCTCAGGTAGAAATAGAAATGAATGTGGAGGAGGAAGTAGTGGAATTCATCCGAAAGGACTCCAAAGCTACCATTAGCTCGGATGGTTTGATTGGTAATAAAATCATTGTAATCTATGGTGGAACGACCTTAGCTCCGCCCGTAGAGGATGGCGATAGACTAGAATCTGTGATGCCACTGGATACTGATCAGATGATGGAAACGCTTCAAGTGAACAATGAGAATCTGGTAGAGATCACGGGCAACCTGAAAAATCTAACCAGTAAGCTCGCAGAAGGTGAAGGAATGGTAGGCGCTGCCATGACAGATTCCCTGATTGCCGAAAACTTCAAAGCGATTGTTAGAAACCTAGATCAGGCTTCTGCGAGAAGCAATAAAATGATCGCCGAACTGCAAAACTTTACTGCCAAATTGAATCAAAAAGGAAATCTATTCAATGAGCTGGTGACAGACACCACTATGGTGACTGAAATCAAGCAGACGTTGGAAGGGTTAAATGTAGCAGCTGAAAATGCCCAGCAGATGACCGCTGAGTTGACTGAAGTGACCAAGAAATTCAGTGATCCAAATAACTCTGTGGGAATGCTTCTAAACGACCCGGAGTTTGCCGAAAGCCTGAAGAGTACCTTGGAGAATGCTGATTCTGCTACTTATAATCTGAACCGCGGTATGGAAGCATTGGAATACACCTGGCCGTTCAATAAAGGATTCAAGAGAAAGCAAAAAGCAGAAGAAAAAGCCAATAATTAAGAAAGTTTATTCTTTTCCATTTTCACTGAGCCCGTTAGAAATTTTCTCACGGGCTTCTTTTTTTTCATCTCCATTTGCCTTCATCGTTTGCGTATCTTTTGTTTTGGTCAGCACGGCTTGTAGTGAGATGGGGAAATGATCCGAACCTATCCCTTGTTGCACCTTGATGCTGGCTAATCCAAAATCTTTACTCAGAAAAATATGATCCAGGGGCCATCTGAAAAGCGGGACCTTAGCATGAAATGTGTTGAAAAGACCTCTTCCCCTGCGTGGATCGGCCATCTCTGAGTTTTTGAGAAACAACTCCGTAGTGTAGCTCCAAGCGACATCATTGAGGTCGCCTATAACTAAGGAAGGCTTTGGGTTATTTTTAGATTTTTTTCCCACCAGCAAAATCTCAGCATCCCGTTCAGTGCTTTTGTCATTTTCACTAGGTACAGGAGGTGTAGGGTGAATCGCGTAAATGGTAATTATTTCCCCATTCCGAAGCTTTACGTCTAGTTCTAACGAGGGCACTTCCTCGTCAATCAGGTAATTGATCTCTTGACGGATGATCTCCATTCGGGTATATAGAAGTAATCCATAGGTATTATCCAAGGGAAGCTTTATCTGGGTAGGATAGCGCTTTTCTAAGATGCTTAAGCCTTTTTCCCACTTCTGATCCGTTTCTACAAAGAAAATTAAATCAGGGTCAATTTTCTCTATGAGTGCGATTGCTTTATGGTATTTTGTATTGTATTGATATACATTTCCCACCAGAATATGAATACCGGCTTCTTCTGAAAAAGGAACCGTTTTAATCATTTTTTTTCCCAATACGGTGAATGGAGCCACTTTCCCAACCAGGTAAAATGCACAAATAGCATGTAAGACCACCCAGATATAAGATTCCAAAGTCACTGACCCGCCAAAAGGAACTAGCCACAACACGAGCAGGATGAGGAGGATCATGAGTTTCTGAAGTCGGGGATAATCAAAAATCCTGACCCACCAATAGTCCAGTTTTACTAGGGGAAAAAATGTGGCGAATATGAAAAACGCACTGAAAATTCTTAACAATAGGTAGCCCATAAGGAAGTTTGAAATGTTTAAGTTAACTTAAAGTTGGGTATTCTTCTTGTAAAATGGCAAGACTTTGGGACTCATCTACCAGAGATGGAATACTAAACATGAATTTGAGTGACATCAATTAACTCTTTTTTTCACTAAAGCCCCTTTTTATTATGAGTCAAGACCCATACCACATCAAATCTACCCTCAAAACCGCGACTGGCGAGTACAGCTATTGGAGTTTGGAAAAACTGCAGGCAAATGGCCAATCCATTAGTCAGTTGCCATTTTCTATCCGGGTATTATTAGAAAATGCGCTCAGAAACTTCGATGACTTCGCCATCACCAAAGAGCATTTGGAGACTCTGATGGCTTGGTCACCAGAAGCTTCAGACAAAGATATTCCTTTCAAGCCGGCAAGAGTGTTAATGCAGGATTTTACGGGAGTACCGGCGGTGGTGGATATCGCATCACTAAGGTCTGAGGCAAACCGAAAAGGAAAGGATGCCAGCAAAATAAATCCGCTTATTCCTGTAGATCTGGTAATTGATCACTCTGTTCAGGTGGATTATTTCGGCACAAATTACAGTTATCAGAAAAATGTAGAAAAGGAATACGAACGAAACTCAGAGCGCTACAAATTCCTGAAATGGGCTCAAAAAACATTTAATAACTTCTCAGTCGTTCCTCCGGGAATGGGTATTTGCCATCAGGTAAATTTGGAATACCTAGCTCAAGGTGTGATCGAGCGGGATGGATTGGTTTTTCCTGACACCCTTGTCGGCACGGATTCGCATACGCCTATGGTCAATGGAATCGGAGTTGTAGGCTGGGGAGTGGGCGGAATCGAGGCAGAAGCAGCTATTCTTGGACAGCCGATTTACTTCATCATGCCAGAAGTGGTCGGATTGAAGCTTACGGGCAAATTACCTGCAGGAACTACAGCAACAGATATGGTTTTGACCATCACCGAATTGCTCAGAAAGCATGGGGTAGTGGGTAAATTTGTGGAGGTATTCGGCCCTGGGCTGGATAATCTCTCTGTGCCAGATCGAGCGACGATTTCCAATATGTCTCCTGAGTTTGGTTGTACGGTTACCTATTTCCCGATTGATGATCGCACGTTGGATTACATGGGTAAAACCAATCGATCAGCAGATCAGATCAAATTGGTGGAGGACTATTGCAAAGCGAACATGCTTTGGAGAAACGATGAGGATAAGATCAAGTATAGTTCTGTGGTAGAATTGGATTTGGGCACAGTGGAATCAACAGTATCTGGTCCAAAACGACCTCAGGATAAAATTTTGGTGAAGGATTTTAAACCTAAGTTTGGTGAGTTATTAGAGTCCGTTCATGGACGTCACTATATACCAATCGATAAAAGAGAAGAAGTAGCACGCTTTGTAGAAGAGGGTGGTGGGCAGACGGATGATCAGTCAGACGCTAAGGCTCCGGCTGAGACCGAGATCAAAACAAGAATCAAGAATGGACTGAAATCTGTTTCAGTCAAACTTCATAACGATAAATTTGAATTGTACGATGGTTCCATCGTCATTGCCGCGATCACTTCCTGTACCAATACTTCAAACCCTTCGGTGATGCTGGGTGCAGGATTGGTAGCTAGAAAAGCTAGGGAACTCGGAATGGATGTGAAGCCATGGGTAAAAACCTCCTTGGCGCCAGGCTCTAAAGTGGTGACGGATTACCTGGAGAAAGCGGAACTGCTGGAAGATCTGGAAGCTTTGAAGTTCCATACCGTGGGTTACGGCTGTACTTCTTGTATCGGGAACTCAGGCCCGCTTCCCAGGCACATTGCGCAAGCCGTGGAGGATAATGATTTGGTAGTGGCTTCAGTGCTTTCTGGAAATAGAAACTTTGAAGCTAGAGTTCACCCGCAAGTGAAAATGAATTACCTCATGTCACCGATGCTGGTGGTGGTTTATGCCATTGCAGGTCGTGTGGATGTGGATTTATATAACGAGCCCATTGGCTATGATCCTAATCTGGAACCAGTTTATATGAAAGATATCTGGCCTACCAATGAGGAAATAGCCGAAATTTCCAGAAAGGTTCTTTCTCCGGAGGATTACCAAAAAAGCTATGGAGAGATCTTCGAAGGAAACGATATCTGGAAAGAGCTGGAATCTGCAAAAGGAGAAATCTATCCTTGGGATGATAGCAGTACTTATATCAAGGAAGCACCATTCTTCAAGGATATTTCTATAGATGTGCCTTCGGCAAAAGATATTCTGAACGCCCGTGTGCTCTTGAAACTTGGGGATTCTATCACCACAGATCATATTTCGCCAGCAGGATCATTCAGGCCGGATTCTTCTGCGGGGAAATACCTGAACGGCAGAGGTGTGGAGCGACCGGACTTTAATTCCTATGGATCGAGAAGAGGAAATGACGAGGTCATGGTGAGAGGAACTTTCGCCAACGTGCGGATCAAAAACCAATTGAGTAAGCAAGAGGGTGGATTTACAACTTATATTCCTTCCGGTGAAGAAATGACGGTGTTCGAAGCTTCCGAGAAATACAGAGAAGCGTGTGTTCCATTAGTAGTTCTAGCGGGCAAAGAATACGGTTCGGGTTCTTCTCGTGACTGGGCTGCTAAAGGAACCACTTTGCTCGGGATAAAAGCAGTAATAGCAGAAAGCTACGAGCGTATCCACCGAAGCAACTTGGTTGGAATGGGTGTATTGCCACTACAGTTCTTGCCGGGAGATAGTGCTGAGAGCTTAGGATTAACTGGCAAAGAAGAATTCAGTATTGTAGGAATCGAATCGGGTTTGACTCCAGGTCAGAAGTTTGAAGTGATTGTCAAATCCGAGTCTCAAGAGAAGAAAATCGAAGTGCTTTCCAGATTGGATTCAGAAGTGGAGATTGCTTATTACAAGCATGGAGGGATTTTGAATTATGTGCTGAGGGATTTCTTGAAGGAGTAGGGAGTTGGATGTTTGATGTCCGGTGACCGGTGTAGGCTGCCGCAAATGTTGGATTTGGTGCTGGATTTTATATTAGCAAAACCCGTCAGAAATGGCGGGTTTTAGTTTTTTTAGATATATGGATATGCGAGCTTGACTAGAAGAAAAAATCAGAAAATTTTTAAACTACTGTTGCTTTTAAATCCTAGAAAGCCTAAACTGAAGAAGTAATTAACCACTTATCTAAACCCAAAATATGAAAAACATTATACCCCCCCAATTACAAAAATCTGAGTAGATCTGGATTTTAGTCGATTTTGCTCCTATGTATGGTTCTGGTTTTTAATTCCTGCGTACCTGAGGAAGAACCTGCAGTTGTTCCCGTTTCCGATTTGTAGCAGGCAGTGGAAGAATCCAAGGCTTGGTTTGGACCACAGGAGGAGTTTGAGGTGCCAATCACATCGGCCTCGAATGCTAGAGTCAGAAATCAGATCAAGAAAATCCATTGGAACAAAGCTATAGTCCATGAAGAAGGCAGAGTGATTGAAGTGGAAATCACATACAATGTTTTCTCAGTGCCCATCCGATCAGCCAAGACGATCAACGACATCAAAAGAAAGCAGCAAGATTCCTTCTTCCGATTGATTTTAGAGAAACGAGAAGACGGATGGTTTACCAAGTTTATCATCAAGTATTTCCCTGAGGTGTCTGTACCCAAGCAGAGAAAGCTACAAGTCAATAATTATACAGTTTGGAGCGAAGATTTCACTGGTGATATACAGATGATATCCTGGGGTGAAGAATTGAGTACTGGCTGGTATGTGGAGAAGGGTGAGAAGGTATATACTTATTTCCCAAAGAATGAATCTGGCAAGAAAGGCAGCTTAAATGCTAATGCGGCGCTTAACTGCACGCCAATCATGGAAGAAGTTTGCTTCAACTTTGGAGATGATGAAGAGATGGATTGTAGTAGTGGGACATGCGTTCTGCCAGAGTTTGGTATCGAGTGTTTTGATGTTATAGCCTATGAGGATCCAAAATGTTCCGATCAATATAATCCTGGTTCTGGAGCTGGGACTTACACGGGTCCGACTGGACCTACACCTGGTGGAGGATCGGGTAGTGGGTCTGGAGGAGGAGGGCCTTATATTCCTAGTGATGAAGAGTTAATTGATGAATGGGAGGATCAAATTGATGATACGCAGCTGAACCCTTGTATTAAAGATATATTAATTGATTTGAAGTCCTTGACTACTGGGGTAGGCAATATCGTTTCGCAATTTGCAGGGGATACTCCCGGATATAATTGGGTTGTGAAAAGTTCGGATACTGGTTTGAGTAATGCATCCACTAGTACATCATATAATAACGGGGTTTCCACAAGTTTTAGTTCGACAAACTTGTCAAACGCAACTGATATATCTATCGCCAGAACTATTTTGCATGAATCCGTGCATGCATATTTCGTAACAGTTCAAAATTTGCAGTTGACTGTTGAAGAGAAATCAGTTCTCATGGGAGATAATTGGTTTTCTTTAGTTCCAAAATTAGTCCCTAACCAAGGGCATGCATTATTTGCTTCTAATTTTGTAGATAAAATTGCAATATCATTATATGAATATGGTCAATTAAATGGGCTTTCAATTTCTCTCCAATATTATAAAGATTTAGCTTGGGGAGGTTTAACGCATTATGATCCCTCTGGAAATAACAATTATGTTTTAAGTCCTTGGTTTCAAGAAAGTGTTCCTTCATCTTCTGATAGGAGTAGAATTTTAAACATTATAAATAATGAACAAAATGGAGAAAGTGGTAAAAAGGGAAATGATGCAGGTTGTTAAATTTGTTGTTCTCACAATTACATTATGTGTTTTGTTTTCATGTACTAGTCAAAACAATATTTCAGGTATGATTGTGGACTCGAAAACAAAGGAGCCAATAGGGCAAGTTTCGGTTCTACTTAAACACAGAGATTCCTTAGATATTTCAAGTCATTATCTCGAGGGTACTGTCTCTGACGGTGAAGGGTTGTATTCAATAGATTACAAAGGTGATATAGAGGATTGTGTATTATACTTTGGGATGGTAGGCTTTCTTCCAAAAATCGTCGATAATTTAGAGCCTTCTAGAATTCCTATTAATGTGGAATTAGAAATTGACACTGCTGAACACGTAGATTTTATTCCATAATATTAGTTTGAATAACTGAAATGTTTTAGTTGATGATAAATCAAAACCCGTCAGAAATGGCGGGTTTTTTTGTTTGGTAGATAATCATATGATATCTTTAGTTATTAAGATTTCGTAATTCACTTGAAGAAATGATGCAGATTTTTAGGAAACTGATACTACTTATTTGTATGAATCTTTACTCCTTAAGTTCAAGCTTTGCTCAAGAGGATTTGGAGGGTAAGTATTCATGGACTCCCCGAGGTGTGGATCATGGCAACCTACAAATAGAATTTAAGAAGGATCATCATTTTGACTATGTGCTTTATGGAACACATGGCGAAAAGACTATCAGCAAAGGATACTATTTTGTGAAGCAGGACACTTTGCTTTTGTTTCATGAGGGTATTGAGCATCCACGTCCATCCTATTTTGAAGTCATTTCCAAAACGGATACAATTAGACGTGATTTCGGACTTGACTCAAACTTTGGAGATAGTATAGCCTCATTGAAGATAAAAGTGGTGGATTATTCAGGTGAGACTATCCCACATACTAAAGTTTCAATAATGAAAGGAAAAGCAACACTGAGCGGAGAAGTTACCAATGAAAATGGGGAAGCTAGAATTTATACTACTGGTAGGGAGGCGGACAAAGTAATTATTTCCTTCTTAGGATATAGAAAATTATATATTGATCTAGAAGATTTCTGGGGATTTATCACAGAGCTTAAAGTTGTGCTCTCCGATTCGGATATTGAATATTTCGAGAAACCTTTCCTTGCAAAATATCTAATTACCAAAACGGGTGGATTGAAACTTTTGCATAAAGATGGTTCTGATAGCGAGATTGTTATGGTAAAGGATTAGCTAAGGAGGAGTTGATCTTTTTGATTTTATTTTTCCTTATGAAAATAAAATAAGCAAAACCCGTCAGAAATGGCGGGTTTTGCTAGTTAAGGTAGTTGCCTAGGAGAGCTTATACGGGAGAAAAACCAAGAAAATTTTCAAACTACTGTTGCTTTTAAATCCTAGAAAGCCTAAACTGAAGAAGTAATTAACCACTTATCTAAACCCAAAATATGAAAAACATTATACCCCCCCCAATTACAAAAATCTGAGTAGATCTGGATTTTGGTCGATTTTGCTTCTTGGTATGTTTGAGCATAATGGTATTTCTAATTTAGCAGATGCCCATCATGAGTTGATGGGACAATATGTTTTGGGGATGGCTTTTTCTCTAGCTATGTGGGATGAGAACTATGGTAATAATCAGAACCAATTGGATTTTGAGTATTATATCGCCATGGCATGTGGGGGATTGCTGGACTATGATACAGGGGAGCCAAATGAAGCTTTTGTAGCAATAGCCGGGGATAAGTTAAATGAATATTTGAAGATACTATCAGATGAAGCGACCAATGCTGCTGATGCCAAAAGTAACCCATGTTGATTAAGAAAATGAAATATCTATATTTTATAATGTTATTTATGAATTTTGGCTTGCTCTACGGGCAAGACCAAGAACTCACGGAAGAACAATATGCCATACTTAATTTAGAATTATTGAAGGGTAAGGTTTATGAAAACACAAATTTTGGGTATTATTGGAGTAATTATCTAAATTTAAAATGGTTGAGTAGTCAAGAAGGATTTTGTGGATATCGTGAAGATGCTATTTTTAAAACCAGTGAGTTTTCAAAGTATATTGATGAAGAAATCTTGGGTAGCTTAAGTACAATTGTAACAAATGAATTGGGGCCTAAGAAAATACAATCGTCAAAGTTAGAAAGCCTTGAAGTCAAACTTGTCTCCGAATATGATTCTAACATGATTAGATATGTATCTGCGCCGATTATAAAAGGAGATTTCGCAGTTATGTTGGATAGAGTTGGTTGGATAGAACAGATTAATTTTTACAAGAAAACTGAAGAAGGTGTATGGGAGAGGTTTTGCGAAGTTTATGTGCTTTTGATGATTGTAGATTAATGATCTTAAAACTTAATGGATAGTTTAATTCATCAGCTTAGAAAACGGTTTCTTGAATGATATTTCAAAATAGATTATAGTCGCAATTCCCCCGCTGGGTGTAGTAGGTATATCGTTAGCACTCGGTGTAGATTGTATCTACACCTTACTATTTCTAGAATTTGCAATTCGGACGAATCCTATATTTTCATTCCATCGTCAAAAATCTCACTCAAGAGGGTAGGTGGTCTGGGTTGAGTTTGATTGTTCTAGCCAATTGAAAATTGGTAAGGATATTGGGGTAGGACAAGGCGTTAAAAACAACCTACTGCCGCGAGTTGTTTTAGCCTTGGGCCAGCTTGCAGGGCAGCCAAACTTCACCCAGGTACCTCGTGTTCTGTCTAAACCCAGCGGAGAAGCTATTGACCGAAATTCCTTTGTATTCGTGACTTACTTGAAACAATTCCTTTTAAGTTCTATGTATAGAAATGAGATTTAAAATCCAAATTGTTGCGATACATCTAGTCGAAGTAGATATGAAAATTAGAATATTTATTATAGTCATAGTTAGTATAGGTCTTGGTTTCTTTTTGATATCTGATCAAATAGGGATAAACAAGATGGAGAAAGCTAAATCTGTGAGAAAAGGGATGACCAAAAACATGGTAATGGAGCTTATCGGAGAACCAAAAACTAAAGGGCTTTCACATGTATATTTGAATGAAGCTGATTCGAGTTATATATATCATGCTCCCTTCGGTAGCTCTGAAGGAGTGGTGATAACATTTGATGAGGCTGGAAAAGTAATTCATGTTGCTAATGAATAATTCAAAGGAAATGGTAGTAAAATTTGAAATACACAATCGTTATTTTTTTTATATTAACTCGGAAGGTTTCTTTGAAATCTTTATTCTCTTTTGAACCCACAGCCAAATTTTTAACCCATCAACGCTTCATAAATTTAATTCATAGTTCAAAAAAAGATCCGTAGGATTGAAACAATTCATGTCCCCAGGAAAAACCGGGAGTATAGAACTAAAATAAGAGGATAGCCCTGAAAGTGCGAAACTGTGAAGTTCCGCACTTTCAGGGCTACCGTTTGTAAATTCATCAACTACCCTACACTCTGTATTGGATTCTGCCGCATCGGAGATGCAGGATTGGCGTGATGTGTCTTTGGCGCCGATTGGCTAAAACTTTACTATCGTCCGCTTCGATCTTCCGACATCGGAGATCTAGCCTTTCAATCTAGGAAGTTGTAATACTGCCATTAGTGCAGATAGCCATAAATCCTTTCATCCCTCAAGATAAACCTTATTTTTGTGACTCATTCCTATCTAAACAAACCAATGAACGCAATTAATCCTACGACCACTCCTGCCTGGGCAAGATTACAGCAGCTTGCTGAAGATCATAAAGACACGACTATTCTATCTCAATTTGATGAGCGCGAGCGCTTTGACAGATTGAGCATTTCTTTGGAAGATATTTTAGTTGATTTTTCTAAAAACAGGCTGAATCAGGAAGTCCTTGACGCACTTTTCGATCTGGCACGTGAGTGCAATCTACATGTCGCTATTGAGGATATGTTTACTGGAAAGCCGATCAATGTGACAGAGGGTCGTTCTGTGTTGCATACTGCTTTGAGAAACCCTGCCAATGAGGCCGTATATCTTGACGGTCATAATATCATGGAGGATATCTCTGCCGTCTTGAAAAAGATGAAGGCTTTTGCTGATAAAATTCAAAATAAAGAGTGGCTAGGCTACACAGGAAAGCCAATCAAATCACTGGTAAACATTGGAATTGGAGGATCTGACCTAGGTCCGGTGATGGTGACTGAGGCCCTGAAGCCTTACCAAAATCCGGATATTGAAGTCTATTTCGTGTCCAACGTGGACGGAACGCACATCGCCGAGACGCTCAAGAGAGTAGATCCTGAGACGACACTTTTCTTCATAGCTTCCAAAACCTTTACCACTCAGGAAACCATGACCAATGCGCATACTGCACGAGACTGGTTTTTGGAGCATGCGAAAATAGATACGGCTGTGGCCAAGCATTTCGTGGCACTTTCTACCAATGCCAAGTCAGTTGAGGAGTTTGGAATTGATACCGAGAACATGTTCGAGTTCTGGGACTGGGTAGGAGGAAGATACTCTCTATGGTCAGCGATTGGTTTGCCGATTGCCTGCACGATTGGATTCGATAATTTCGAAAAATTACTTGCCGGAGCACATGCGATGGATAAGCATTTCCGCCATTCTCAGTTTGATAGAAATATCCCGGTTGTCCTGGCGATGATCGGTATCTGGAATACCAATTTCCTTGGTGCTAGTTCTGAGGCTATCCTTCCTTACGATCAGTACATGCATCGTTTCGCTGCCTATTTTCAGCAAGGAAATATGGAAAGTAATGGCAAGTATGTCAGTCGATCAGGAGAAAAAGTAAACTATACCACGGGTCCGATTATCTGGGGAGAGCCAGGTACCAATGGGCAACATGCTTTTTATCAATTGATCCACCAAGGCACACATTTGATTCCTTGTGATTTTATCGCTCCGGCTATTTCCCATAATCCTGTAGGAGATCATCATCAGAAGTTGCTTTCCAACTTTTTTGCACAAACCGAAGCCCTGATGAATGGGAAGTCTCTGGAAGATGTGAAAAGAGAGATGAAAGCTGCCGGTAAGTCGGAAGAAGAAATTGAAAAAATAGCCCCACATCGGGTTTTCGAAGGAAATAGGCCTACAAATTCTATTTTGGTAAAGGAAATTACTCCTTACACGCTAGGTGCTTTGATCGCTATGTATGAGCACAAAATCTTCGTACAGGGCGTAATTTGGGATATTTTCAGCTTTGATCAGTGGGGTGTGGAACTAGGCAAAGTTTTGGCAAGCGGCATTCTTCCGGAGTTGCATGGCGATGAGGAAATCACTACGCACGATGGATCTACCAATGGCCTGATCAATGCTTATAAGAAAATGAGGAAGTAGGTTACTTTTAACCACTAAGAACTCGAAGGTTTCGCAGTGAATGCTGTAACTCTTGTTGTCTTGCTTCTCCAGAAGCTGGACTAAATAGGCAGAAAGGCCTACCTCCGTGGTCTGTGTCCTCACAGACCACTTATACTGCCACTAAATTCCTGTTTGTGGAGACACAGACAGGAGCTGTTAAAAATGCCTCCAAGGTTAGTATCCTCACTAATCGCACAAAACGAGATCCCGATTCTATAAATAGTCGGGATCTCATATTTTCAATCTTGGGATGCAGTGGTTTCGCGAAGGAAGAGGTAGGTGAGCGGGTCTTTCGCTTGGCAGCCTTGTTAATTTACTGTTTTCCTGATTTTCCGGAAGCTGGACTTGTTTCAAAACAAGCATTCCTTTAAGGAGTTAACTGAAAAACGAATCCCTATGAAAAAGCCAATCCTTGCACTTATCTTCCTCACTTTCTTTAGCATCAACTATGGCTGTCAGGCACAGACTGCCACAGAGGAAGCCTACACTTTTACAACTCCAAGTAGGGATGGTACAGGTAAAGTCTATCTGGGCAGGGAAATTTCTTTTGTCATGGGGTTTGCTGGGAAGGATTGGCTGGAAAGAGCAGAGCGGGAGCGTGAGGAAGGTATTGCGATGGCTTTGAAAAATCTGCCAATAGATTCCGGGAGCGTAGTGGCGGATATAGGGGCTGGATCAGGGTATTACACCTTTAGGATAGCGCCTTTGGTGCCCTCTGGGAAGGTATATGCGGTAGATATTCAGGCAGATGCGGTAGCTTATATACGTGCTCAAAGTAAGTCGCTGGGTATGTCAAATGTGATTGCAGTACAAGGAGCTGAGCAAACGCCCAATCTTCCTGAAGGAGAAGTTGATTTGGTGATCATGGTGGATGTGTATCATGAATTGGCTTATCCTAAAGAAATGTTGGGGGCTATTTATAAGGCTTTAAAGCCTGATGGGAAAATCTTATTGCTGGAATATAAAGGAGAGGATCCAAGTATTCCGATCAAGCCCCTTCACAAAATGACCGAAAAACAAGCTAAAAAGGAGCTGAGTGCAAATGGCTTTGAGCTGATCAAGAATGGTAAATTTCTACCGATCCAGCATTTTTTATTGTTTAGAAAAACCCCTTGAACTCAGCTCTATTTTCCTGATCAAAGGGCTTCATGGTAACAGTCTTAGCAGTTTTTTGGGTAGAATCTACAGGAATGGAAAATTGTCTTCCGTTTAATTTTGCTACTTTGCCACAAGTTTACACTAAGCTAACCTTATGAAAAATTTCCTTCTAATTCTCCTGATTTCTTGTAGTTTTTCTACGTTGTCACTAGGTCAATCCTTCCCGTCGCTGGATAAAAGTCCCTTGGATGTAGCTTATTTACCTGACAACTTTGCACACGATAGAGTGGATGGTGAGCAGGTAATCGCAAAGGTGTACTACAGCCGACCGGCTAAAAATGGACGCGAAGTTTTTGGCAAAATGGCGCCTTACGACAAAGTTTGGAGGCTTGGAGCAAATGAAGCGACTGAATTTAAGGCATTTCAAGACATCACTTTGGGTGGACAAAAATTGAGTGCGGGCACATACACCCTTTTTGCAGTTCCTGGCGCTACAGAATGGACCATTATTGTAAATTCGGATTTGGATTTCTGGGGAACTCATGGGTATAGAAAGGCTAGCGACGTGGCTAGATTTACAGTTCCTTCTAAGTCCCTAGATTCGGTAGTGGAAAATTTCTCTATTCGATTTGAGGATTTCAAAAACGGTGCAGCTGTCATGCGTTTGGCTTGGGATCAGACTATGGTAGAAATCCCCATTACCTATTGAATCAACCTGTAAAAAACGCTGCGGGAGCGCAAATCTATGTTACAAGTTCCTACGCCACGCTGCCTCAGCTGCCATTCGGCACATCCACGATTAAATTGAGGCTTTGTACCTCGTCACCCCAATATAACCTAAAGAATGAAGAGTCTCTTCTCCAATTTATTGTTTAAAGTATTTGTCGCGATCGTTTTGGGTATAGTTTTCGGACTTTACTTACCAGAATCTGTTAATCGAATCTTCGCAACCTTTAACGCGTTTTTTGGACAATTCCTGAACTTTGCCATTCCTCTGATTATCCTCGGACTGATCATGCCTGCTATTTCAGATTTGGGTAAAGGTGCTGGGAAAATGCTTCTGATTACTGCCGCGATTGCTTATGGATCTACGATTTTTTCAGGATTCATGAGCTATTTTACCTCCGCTACGATTTTCCCATCCTTACTTTCCTCGCATATCAATGAGGCTTCTGAGCTTACAGAAGGTGGAAAAGACTTAGTGCCTTATTTCAGCATTACGATTCCGGCGGTGATTGATGTGATGTCTGCCTTGGTATTGGCTTTTGTGATTGGGTTGGGTCTGTCCTACCAGGAAAATTCCATGCTGAAGAAGGTGGTAAAGAACTTTGAGACGATCATCATGCAGGTGATTGAAAACGTGATTGTCCCACTTTTACCCATCTTCATCTTGGGGATTTTTGCAAATATGGCCCATAGTGGCCAAGTGTTCTCCATTCTCTCTGTGTTCTTGAATATCATAGGGGTAATTTTCGCCATGCATATTTTCTTGCTGATCTTACAGTATGTGATCACTGGAGGTATTGTGAAGAAGAACCCGTTGAAATTGCTGGGCAATATGATGCCTGCTTATTTCACTGCCTTGGGCACACAATCCTCAGCGGCCACGATTCCAGTGACGCTGGAGCAGGCAGAGAAAAACGGGGTTTCTCCGAAAATTGCCGGTTTTGTAATTCCCCTTTGTGCTACTATCCACCTGTCGGGGAGTATCATGAAAATCACTGCTTGCGCAGTTGCCTTGATGATTTTGCAGGGAGTTCCGTATGACTTCGGGATGTTTGCAGGATTTATTTTTATGCTTGGAGTAGCGATGGTGGCGGCACCAGGAGTTCCTGGAGGAGCGATCATGGCAGCTATCGGTGTGCTTCAGTCCATGCTGGGTTTCAGCGAGGAAATGATTGGATTGATGATCGCACTTTATATTGCGATGGACAGTTTTGGTACGGCTTGTAATGTCACTGGTGACGGCGCGATCGCTTTGGTAGTGGATAAGATTACTCAGGAAAAACAAATTGAATAGGGTCAAGTTGGGGTGAATATTTCTCTGATATAGGATTGAATTTGTGGAGAAAAAACTGGGGTAAAGCCTAAATTACTGGATTTAAGGCTTTTGATAAGATGGCCTTTGTCTTGCTGCCTTCATCTTAAAGCAATTATCTTTTTCACTAAATCTTAGAAATCATGAGCACATCCAAATCAATGACAACCTATTCACAAGTGTTAAATCTTCTGCCTGAGAGAGGTTATGGTAAGGAACTGACGATCAAAAGAGCAGGTGCCAGTTTTGATGGTTCGGAGACGATCCTTCAGCCCGAGCAGCTTAAAATCGTGAAAGTTTATCGTTTTGAGGGAGAATCTGATCCTGGAGATATGGCGGTGATCTACCTTTTGCATGGAGATTCGGGTGAAAAGGGATTTATCCTAAATGCCTACGGTACTTATTCAGATGAGGATAATCAATATTATGATGAGTTTATCAAGCGAGTGCCGATAGAGGAGATTGAAGAAATGGGGAGCAATTTTGAATAAATGTCCTATTTCTTTTCAGGTAGATTTCATGCAGCCTCACTTTAAAGACCACTTAAACCCATTATTATGTTAACTCATCAAAGTCAATTGAGAAGCCTTTCTCCCCTGTTTTTTTTAAGCAAGAAAAGAGATTCAGTAGATAAGGGATCAACCCGCAAAACGCCTGGCCAATCCGAAGGCGCACGTCCTCCTAAAAAAGAAGAGTTTAACGAAATAGAACGAGAAAATGACCAAGAGAACGATGTGCAGGAGGAAACCGTCGATAATGAGGAAAGAGATAAAAACAAAAATTAAACTACTTTAATTTTTCAAGAATTAGACTGCCCTGATCTACGGGAGCAATACTTGTTTCACTATTCCCTGACTTTTGAAAACAGGTAGGATTTAGTCCTGCTATCCAAATCAAGCGCTAGAGGTGACCTCAGTCGGGTTATTTTTTCTATGAATAAAAAGCGCCGGAAATCAATTTTTATGAAAGGGAATGATTGCTGTTCTACAGCAACACAGTACATGCTATTGACGCTCAATGTACATAACTGCCGAATCTTCCACGTATTTGGCCGGATTGAAGCTGGAGTAAAATTTATTCCGCAAATTATTTAATGGGCTATTCATAGCAATAATTTTGGAGGTGAATTCCACTGGGAATGTTGCTGGATCAGAGTAGTTTTTCAATAGGGTTTCATACTGATCTATATTGGCAAGCATGCGGGAGGTCAACTGGCCGAAGCGTAAACGAAGGGACTGAACTTTGTACATGTAGGTTTCTACCTGACCTAGCCACTTACCTCGAGTATCTGCAGATCTGTCCAATGTGGCTATTTTATCCGAAATGGATTTTCTGCATTCATTTTTAAACTGCTCACGATCTGAGTCCAAAGTTGCCTTCAGATACCTTCTTTCGAATTGCTTTTTGTCGATACCGAAGTAAGTCATCTGCTCATCAAGGAGACTTGCATTTTCCTTTTGTAGTTGCTCCAATTCCTGATTAATAAGCGTCCACTCGTGATCTATGATAGATTTCTGCTGTTCAAACTGACTGGAAATCGTTAGTATTCTCAGCATTTCAGGAGTTTTGTCGTAGAGATCCTTTTCTTTTTTACCCAGAGTTCCCATCAGGGTGGTGACTCCTGATATGGCGGTGTTTACCATAGTGCCATAAATGGGTACAACAGATGAGGATGCAGAAATCATCGTCAGGGAATTTTGTAACAAGCTGTTCATCGCATCCGATTTGCCATCCTTCTCATACCATTTGTCAAAATCTGCCTTCCAGCTAGTGAAGGATTTATACTGCTGTATTTTGCCTATGCTTCCTAGTTGGTCAAAAAACGACTGGGATGTAAGAAATAATTCCAGAGGCTGTATGTCTCGCTGAATGCTCAGGAGCTCTGTGAATGCCAATTGCCCATTTAGATTAATCTTCGTTTTTGGAGCTTCTTCCAGGATTTTTAGTCGAGTATCGAGAGCTATTTGGAGTTTTTCCATGTCTTCGATTTTCTCCTTGTCCGAGGCAGTTTTATTATCTGTCGCAGCTAGTTTTTCGGTTAATCGATTGACTATTTCCTCATTGTTTTTCAGTTTTTCATTCAGTTCCTTGAGCTGATTGTCCCGATCTGTTTTGATCTGCTCTGTGATTTCTGTTTGCGCCTGGGACAAACCGGCAGTAATCATAAAAACGAAGAGCACAAACGATTTTTTTAAATTCATTTGGAGTTTTGAAAAGAGGAAGTAGTAGAAAATTAATTTTGAATTTCCCTTAGCCAATTTTAGGCCAAGTTTTATGTGCTTATGGGCTAGTAAGCGGGTAGTTGATAAGTGGTTTGCAAAGCAGGAGGAATCCTCAGGAGCAAAGGATTAACTGCCTTTGAAGCAATTCTTCATTTTGACAATCTCAAGCTGCAATCTTACCAGCCACCGCCCAGCGCAAGGTAGAGTTGAACTACTGACTGGAGTTGCGACTTATAGCTTTCTGAGGCTGAGAGCTGTACGCCCAGCAAGCTACTTTGCACATTCAAAAACTCAAGGAAAGAGGTGGCACCTTCATTGTATCGAACCCAAGCTAAGTCGTAAGCTTCCTGAGCAAGTGCAAGCTGTTTGCTCCGGATAGCCACTTCTTCTTGATACGTTTTGATGGCAATGAGCGCGTCTTCTACCTCACCATACGCCAAGAGGTAGGACTGCTGATAATCCAGGGCTACTCGATTATACTGTTCTTCCTGTAATGAGATGGTGTTTTTGATACGTTTTGCGTTGAATATTGGGCCGGTC
Organism: Algoriphagus sp.; assembly: GCF_039969895.1. Classification (GTDB taxonomy): domain Bacteria; phylum Bacteroidota; class Bacteroidia; order Cytophagales; family Cyclobacteriaceae; genus Algoriphagus. The sequence goes on along the minus strand of NZ_JBDVMZ010000006.1, from coordinate 9,881 downwards.
AGATTACCAAATAAACTTCCAAAAACGGCCATTGGGTTTAGTAACTCAGCACCCACATTCAACCCAATCTCAAAGTTTGGATATTGAAAACTCTCTGCCGCTCCAAGTTGAGCGAGTTGAGCTTTCAATAGAATTTCTGAGCGTAGAATTGACGGCCTTCTACGCAGCAAACCAGCAGGGACACCCGTAGGTAGTTCGGATGGGAAAATCTGCTCCTGTAGTTTTTTGCCTCTCGGGATTTGCTGAGGCACATTTCCTAATGCGATACTTATGGCATTTTCTAGCTGTTTTCTAGCTCTGACTAATGCCTGAATAGTCACTTCTATATCTTTTACACTTATACTTATTTGGTTGACGTCCACTTTTGAAATAAAGCCGCCTGAATATCTTTCTTCCATGATTTGTTCAAACTCCTGCATGGAAACAAGCATCTGTTCGGAGATTTCAATTTTGTTATCTATGTCTCTCAGCGTGAAATAGAGTTCCGCCAGCTGCGCTACCAATGTTGCTTTCACTTCGAAAACCGCCATTTCTGTGGCTAAATAGGCCTGCAAAGCTGCTTCGTTTTGATTAGCTATTCGTCCCCATACGTCCACAGTGTAGGAGACCTGTGCCGCAGGAGCAATGGAATTGGACAGGGATGGGGAGATGGAATTGGTAGAAGACTCTCCTCTGATAGTATAGTTGATAGCTGGGTAGAGTTGTGCTTTGGCTATATCCAGCTGTAGTTGAGCCTGCCTGATAGCAACAGTGATGTTTTTCAGGGGCAGGTTATTGTCCATACCCTGAGCAATGAGCTTTGTGAGAGTAGAATCATTGAAGAATTCCCACCAAGATACATCAGCTAGGGCTAAGGTGTCAGTTGTTAGTGTGGAAAAAGAACTTGATTCTTGCAGTGCTGGTGAGACATACTCTTTTCGGATTTTGCAGCTTGATACTACTCCCAAAACAAGCACTATGCATCCAAGAAATGCGCTATACTTTTTCATTTATTCTTGGATTGTTGAAAATATTCAGCACATGATAGGCTAAAACCACATATACTACAGCCAGGATGATTCCTAGAAGTCTATCTACAAGTTTTCCCTCTACTTGATCTGTAGTACTGGATACTACTCCCATCACTACAAAAAAAGTTCTATAGGCCATAGGGTACATATCCCGTGTTTTTTTGTCAGAATACATATTGAAGGTGAAAAAGGCTGACGCTGCTAACAGTACGATCGAATAAAAAAAGAAAGTAGGAGAGATGGTCAGGAGATTATAAGCTACCACAGCTACTATTCCCCCAAACAAATTGGCAAGCAGAATCACGAAGACTTTTTTTGACTTATAGATCAGCGGATCCATGCCCAGCATGACTATGTAAATCAAAGTTAAAATCAGATTATTTGGACGATAAAAAAAGAAAAGTATCACAACGGGAAATATGACAATAAGTCCATTCAATGCGATTTTATCTAAGTTGAAGGTTGATGAGCCCTGCTGTTGCGAAGTGGCTGGTAGGGACATCGGGCTGCTTTCCGGCAGAAGGATAAAAGCCAACTGAGCTACTATTAATGCGATACCTAGGTTCATAAGTATTTCCATGAATACAAAAGGAGCCAATAGTTCAAAAGTCAAGCTCAGTAATGGAAATAATATAGAATATATCAGGAACATCAATCGAATAGGCTCTGGAATAGATACCAGTCTCAATGACCAAAAAATGATGAGTCCGACAATCAGGATACTTTCCACCATGAAATCCTGAATCATACTTCCTAGCAGTACACCACCCAATCCCAAGAAAAACAATACAGCTACAGCACCTAGAGATTTTTTGATGCCCAAAGCTTTTGAGCCGGGGGACAAAAGAAATACCGCAAATATAGGAGCAGTCTGAGGAGTAAGAAGACCTGCTGCTGTGGCTATCAGTAAAGAAAGAACCACCCCAAGCAAAGAACGAGTTATAGCGGTGGTTTGGGAGAATTGAACGCTTGGTAACGCTAATTTATCTGACATAAGCGACCTTTGAACTTACCCATATCCGTGCATCAGCCAGTAGATTCAAAAGCCAATTTTCGCCTGTATAAACCACGGCATTGCCTTGACTTCCTTGTCTTAGTTTCTTGTACATCTGCTCATCGTCCAATGCAAGTATCACTGGAAAGCGCTGCTGCTCCCTGAGCCAGCCTTGTGGCGCACTTACTGTGGGGAGATCGCCAGGTGAAGTAGTTTGAGTCTTCACTCCATACGCGATACTTTTCACTGAGGCAGTGTAAATTTCCCCTGCATTGATATCAAATGTAATTTTGGCTGCATCACCTATTTTTAGATGTGTCAGGTTTTTCTCAGTGAAATTGGCCTGAATCCAAATAGTATTATTGGAAACCAGAGAGGCAAGAGCTCTATTGGGCGAGGCAAAGTAACCCTCCTCAATTGTGAAGCTTTCGATGATGCCATCAGATGGAGAGATAATTGCGGTCTGGGACAACTCCCAATTAGCCTTGTCCAGTTGGTTTAGCGCACCTTTTAGTGCTGGATTTTCTTCTGAGATAGGTCCAAGAGCCGCTCGTTGACCTTCGAGATTTGCCTCAGCAGTGGATACTCCCTCTATTGCTGATAAGTAGGAAGATTCTGAGCGCTCTCTGTCTGCTTCGGCCAGGGCGCCTTTGCTTTGCTCCATGATCCGCTTTGTTCTTTCCCAGTTTTTGGTGGCTCGTTCTAGCTGTACTCTAGCCCGGTTGAGTTGTGCAGAAGCAGCTTTCAATCCTGCCACACCCGCTGTGATGCTTTGAGTGATATTTTCCAGATTGATTTCTGCCTGAGCAACTGCTATTTCAAATGGTTTTCTGTTAATCAAAAACAGCGTGTCTCCCTGCTTTACTTCTTTATGCAGACTTACGTTTACTTTGGATACGTAGCCACTCACCATGGGTGTAAGGGGTAAACTTAATCCCTGCACCCTCACCTGGTTTGTAGAGGGCGTGAAGCGACTGGCCAACACATTGAATACAACAATAAGTAAAATTAGAAGAACTATGAATAAGCTGATTTTCTTAGCCTGACTATTACTTTTTCCTTCCATATTTTTCTATTGTACTTCGGCTTTTTCTATGTCAGCTAGTTAGGGTAAGTTATATAAAGCATCTCAATTAGGTGATATAATTGGATAGCGAACGGTACTTAGCTGTCATTAAGTAGCTGCCAAAGCTAATGATTACGTCTTTTGTTTTCAAAAATAGGTTATTATTTCAAAAAGCTTGAGCTGTCTCTGAAATTGAAAAATATTCTATGGCGCGACGGCAAAATCTTTTTCCAGAACTACTAATTATTATTCCGGACTGTGATTAATTCTCATTTCTTTTCTGACGCAGTCTTGGGCTGATTTGATTCTGCGGTGTTTTCATCTAGGATGGCCTCCAGTTTTTCGGCTCTTTTGTGATCACCAGCCCATTCATATAGATGGGAAGCCTTTTCTCCGGCTTTTTCTACGAAACCAGTTTTATCTATTTTGGTCAACCAGCCGATAAATTTCCTCATAATTTTGAAATAAGGAGCCATCAGCAGAGATGCCAGTGCGATGAGAAGCCAGCCTAACGGGATAAAAGGCAGTACAAGACAGATGAGTCCTGCTATAAATAAGAGTGCGGCGAGGGCTGGAATGATAAGTTTTTTCACTTACTAAAGTGTACGGACAATCTGGTCAAAAGATCAAAAATAAGCTACGGTTGAAATTCCTTGTTCTATTTTGAACTTATAAGGCTTTTGAAATCTAATAAATAAAGCGGTAAAACTCGAGATTTTGCCGAGAGCGGAGTTTAGCTCAGCGTTAAATTTAGAAACTCACAAAGGCTAGAAGAAGTAGTACTTCACGTCAAATTAAGCCTTACTTTTGCGCCCGCAAATAAAATGACTCATGAAGCGTATCAATGAATACAAAAAACTCTTCGGAGTTGAAAAGGAAATTGATCTGACGGTTTTGAAGAAAACGTATCGAGATCTGGTGAAGCAGTGGCATCCTGACAAATTCCAGGATGGTGATGCTATGAAAGTAGAAGCAGAGGTTCAAAGTCGAAGAGTGATCGATGGTTACCATTTTTTGATGAGCATAGCGCCTGAGACTAGAGATGCAAATAAGGAAGCATACACTGCAACGATCAATGAGGGAATTGCAGACTATCATCACAAAGGCATGGTGTTAGAAATCACGTTCTTAGATGGTACCACCTATGAATACTTCGGAGTGACACCGGCGGTTTTTCAAAAAATGATCAATAGTGATAAAATTAACCGTTTTGCCAAGCGTGCTATTTATCCAAATTACATTTACAGAAAGACTAAGAAAAGCATGGAGCCAGCTTAAGGTTTCTGAGCGTTAGGCCTGCATCAGGTCAGTCCATAATAAAGAGAAGTGAAGTACAGTACTCATAGCCATTTTGAGATTGTCTTAGGTGAACAATAGGCTACTTAACCTCCTATGAAAGAATGATTCAGCTAATTGCAAGTATCTGAATAGAGTAGTGAGCAGTTTATGTGAAGTGGTTGAATTGGCTAGCTGATCCCGGTGAATTCGAAATAATTACACTCTTTCTCTAGGTTTTCTATTGGCTTATCACAAATTTCACGCTTCAAAAAGTCAAGTGTAACAGATAAGATCGCACATCAAATGAAGATGGATGTACTTCTAGGTCTCCAGTGGGGAGACGAAGGAAAAGGAAAAATAGTGGACGTATTAGCGCCCGAATATGAAATTGTTGCTCGCTTTCAAGGAGGTCCAAATGCTGGACATACCCTTGAATTTGACGGAATAAAGCACGTTTTGCATCAGATTCCCTCTGGGATTTTTCGCTCACAGATACTCAATATTATAGGTAATGGAGTAGTTCTCGATCCAATTGTTCTCAAAAGAGAAATCGACGGATTGGGCAAGTTCTCTATTGATTACATGAAAAATCTGGTGATTTCCAAAAAGGCCACGATTATCATACCTACCCACAAATTGCTGGATGCTGCCTCCGAGCAAGCAAAAGGTGATAAAAAAATAGGTTCTACCTTGAAGGGTATAGGACCTACCTATCAGGATAAAATAGGTAGAACGGCACTTCGCGTAGGCGATATTTTGAGTCCTGATTTTAGAGAAAAATACGATACGCTTGTAGCTAAGCATAAAACCACCCTTTCTTTTTACAATCATCCATTGGATGCTTTAGCTGAAATGGAGGAGCAATTCTTCGCAGCTATTGAGTTTTTCAGAACACTGAATCTAATTGATAGCGAGTATGTGGTGAATGAGGCATTGGATTCGAAGAAGAGAATTCTAGCCGAAGGAGCGCAAGGATCTCTCCTGGATGTGGATTTTGGCAGCTATCCTTTTGTGACGAGTAGTAGTACTATGACTGCCGGAGCTTGTACCGGCCTGGGTGTTGCCCCTTCCAAAATCGGTGAAGTGTTCGGTATTTTCAAAGCTTACTGTACCCGTGTGGGTAGCGGACCTTTTCCAACTGAGCTATTTGACCAGGATGGCGAGGATATGCGCAAGGAAGGAAATGAATTCGGAAGTACTACCGGCCGCCCACGAAGATGTGGATGGTTAGACTTGCCAGCACTCCGTTATTCTATCATGATCAATGGGGTTACCCAACTCTTTATGATGAAGGGCGATGTGTTAAATATATTTGAGGAAATCAAAGTTTGTACTCATTATGAACTTCCTACCGGAGAAAGGATTGACAAATTAAGTTTTGAGATTACCGAGCAAGAAGTGATTCCGGTTTATAAAACAATGAAGGGCTGGAATTGCTCATTGGAAAATATACATACGTTCGAGGATTTTCCAGTTGAATTGAGAGCATATGTGGAATATTTAGAAACTGAGCTCCATGTTCCAATAAAGCTTATCTCTGTAGGTCCAGATCGTACCCAAACGATTTTACGTTAGTAGAATTTCCACTACCTAAGGCCCTTTACTTTTAAAGTCAAGGGCCTTTTTCTTTTAGGGGTTTTAAGTGTATTTTGGCGTGCCTAACTTAAACCTAACCTTAGATTGAAATTTTTACTACCAGTCGTCCTCTTCTTTTTTTTGTCCTTCACGACTAGTGCCCAAGTAGGCTTTCCTTATTGTGAAACTTTTTCGGATCAACAGTCAATCGGGTCGAAGACGGTTTTTGGAGGCAGTGCGAGATTGATTGATGGTGTTCTGAGGTTGACAGATGCCCAAAGAGAACAAAACGGATATGTGTATATAGATATTCCTTTTTCTCCAGCCTACGGGATAAAAGCTTCCTTCGAATACTTTATGTATGGAGGCACTGGAGCCGATGGGCTTACGGTTTTTTTGTTTGATGCAGCTGTGCAAAATTTCAGACCTGGGGGATTTGGCGGTTCATTTGGCTACGCTCAGCGCGGTACTGTGTCAGGCATGACAGGCGGATATCTGGGCATAGGTTTCGATTCCTTTGGTAATTATAGCAACACAGGTGAGGGTAAAATCGGTGGTTTTTCAAATTCGCCTACTAGCAGATACCCTAATAGTATTTCGATTAGGAAAAGTGGCTCTGGGCTGAATGGTTATGAGTTTGTAGATGGCAAAATGACCTTGGATCCACCATCAGGATCACTTGGTTTGTCACTTGATGTGCAATATCAATTTCCTCTCAGTTCCGGAGGGGAAGGCACCACTCGGGTTACAGATCCTGCAAAAATTGGTTACCGACAGGTTTTTTTGGAACTAGAGCCAAATCCCGCAGGAGTAGGTTATCTGCTGAAAATGGAAATGGTAGTGACTACTGTTCAAAATGAGCCTAGGACGATTACGATATTTCCCGGAATTCCATTTCCATACCAGCCTTCGGGTAATTTAAAAATTGGGTTTGCTGCTTCTACAGGGGGCGAGACCAATATCCATGAAATTAGAAACTTAGTAGTAGAGGTCTCCAATGATGAGGGCTTACAAAATCCAGTTGGGGTGGATTTTTCTGATTTTGCTTCGTGTGAGGGGCAGGAGAATACTTATTTTATTACGGATGAAGAAGTTGTTTTACCCAATGAGGACAGTGAAATCCGATGTTTGCAATTTTATGCATCACTTGAAGACATAGAAGAAGAAAGTTCGGATATCTGTGCTCAAGGAAAGTGTAGGGAAGAAAATAGAGTTTTAGAATTACCTCAAGGAACCTTTACAGCAGGCTCAGAGGGCGGAGATTTTACTTTTTTTCCAAAAACGGGCTTCACCGACCAAAGTGTGACGGTGTATTACACAATTACAGATTCCTACGGTAAAACTTCCTCTGGTAATTCCATGACCTTAAAAATCCAGGAGTCACCGGAGCCAGTGAGTATTTTCGAAAAAGGAAATCCTGAAGCTATAGAAGAAGTAAGACTCTGTGGAGGTGAATCAGTGGTTTTGAATTCTGAAGGAGGGGAGATTTATGAGCGCTACGAATGGTATAAGAACGACGAACTTATTGTTGGAGAAATTTTGGAAGAGATAACCATCTCCACTGCGGGCGAATATTTGGTGAAAGCCTATAATCGTAAGAATTGCCCTGCTATTTCCAATATTATTAAAGTTAGTTTTCCGGAGTTCCCGGGTTTTCAGGTCACCTCACCTGTGGTTGGCTGTACACCCGGGCAGGCTGTCGATGTTACAGAATCCATTTCCAACTACGACCCACTTATGTATGATTATAAATTGACAGGTGTCGGACAGACGTATTTGGACGATGAAATGAAGGAAATTTCTATTTCTGGAGCCTATGAACTCCAGGTCAAGCATGCCGATCTAGCATGTTATTCCTTGCCCGAGCCTGTGCAAATCGTAATTTTAGAGGAAGAGCTCATTGCAAATTTTGATTTTGAAATATCAGGTACCGGAGTGAAAGGGGAGGAAGATGGTGGATTTTTTCCAGATGATATATTTCAGTTTAGAGACCTGTCCCCCAATGGCGCTCAAAGTTGGAAATGGGATTTTGGAGATGGCACTATTTCTACAGATAAAAACCCAACTCATATATTTGGAAAGAAGGGGGAGTTTGACGTGACCCTCACAGTGACAAATAGGTGGGGCTGCGAAGCATCAGTAGTGAAAAAAGTTTCTATCGTTCGTAGTTATAGAGTGATGTTTCCCACAGGATTTACCCCTTTGGCTAGCGAGAATCAATTTTTCTCTCCAAAATACAAGGGGCTAGTGTCAGCCGAGCTATTGATTTTTAATAATTGGGGGGATTTGATTTTTAGAACATATGAGTTGAATTCATCAGGTTGGGATGGAAAACTAGATGGCAAACTTTTAGATGCTGGATTCTTTGTTTACCGATTCAATGGCGTAGCTACAGATGGAGAAAAAGTGGAAAGAGCGGGTAAATTCAAGTTGATCAGATGAGGAGGCTTTGTTTAATTACCATCATACTTATAGTGTTTGGGTTCAAATCCTTTGGGCAGGATGTTCAATATTCCCAGTTTTATGCCAATCCTTTTTACCTCAATCCTGCCTTGGCCGGAAGCACTGGGCTGACTCGGGTAGGTGTGAATTTCAGGAATCAATGGCCTGCTTTGGACCAGAGTTTCCTTGCGTACACGGCCTATGGAGATCATTTTTCAGAGAAGTATAATTCAGGTTTCGGTTTGGTCGTCTCTGGCGCGAGAGAATCTTTCACTCAAAGTAGAACCGATGAAGTTGGGTTGCTCTATAGTTATCGTTTGAGGCTGGGGGAAAAACGCTTCCTGCATATGGGAGTTCAAGGGAGTTTTATATCGAGAGATGTTCTTTTTGATCAAGTTGTTTTGGGAACTCAGTTAGACATAGATAAAGGAATTATACTAGGTGAGCCTGGGGATGGATTCACTGGGGATAGTCGATTGCGAGCTGCAGATGTTAATGCTGGGCTTTTGTATTATGAAGATAAGTTTTGGTTTGGTGTCTCTGCTTTTCATTTATTAAAGCCTCAGATTAGTTATCTGGAATTTGACTCAAATAGACTACCGATCAAATATTCACTGCATGGTGGAGTAAGGTTTAATCTCGCTCCAGGGAATATTAATGATTTTTTCAATAATACAGATCAGGAGCGATCGCTTGCTTTGGCGTTTAATTATAAGTCGCAGGGTGCTTTTGATCAGCTAGACATTGGCGCTGAGTTTTTTTTCGAACCGCTTATTCTCGGCTTTTGGTACAGAGGTTTGCCGACTAAATACAATCTACCGAATAATGAATCTTTAATTGGGCTTATAGGAATCGAATTGGATTCAGGTTTGGACTTTGGATATAGCTATGATTATTCTATTTCTAAGTTGGGGCAGAATGTTTCGGGAGGGGCACATGAAGTATCTGTGAGGTATGTTTTTTCGTCTCAGGATCCACGTAAAAAGTACTATCCAGCTTTACCAACCTTCAGATACTAGGTTCTAGGTACTTGGATCAAAATTTAATTTTGTGATTGTGATAGTTAGCAGGATTAAAAGAATTCTTAAGGTTATATATTTCTTCATGTCCCAATTTTTATCGGTTTCAAATATTTGTCAGTTGTAGTCAGTGAGTTAAGTTAAGTATCCAAGTTTTTTCTAGTATTCTCTTGTACTTCAATTAAAATCTCGGATATTTGCACTCCCAAACGACGCACACGGTGTTAGAGGGATTAGGGAAAATTTTCTAGATAAGATTGAAAAAAAAGAAATTTAGGCGTAGAGCTAGGAAGAGAAAAAAGAGTCCTTACCTTTGCGCACCGATCTAACGGATGGGTAGAGAGAGAGGCGAGGGGAGTAACCTGAAAAACTTTCAAAAATAAATTTCGCGCTAGGTATTGCGGTTTAAAAATAACCTTTTACCTTTGCACTCCCTTCAGCAAGGAAGGGGAAAAAACGGAGCAGAAATCGGGAGATTGAGGCATCTGACCAAGACC
>NZ_JBDVMZ010000005.1:0-35198 GCF_039969895.1 Algoriphagus sp. | reverse complement strand
AAGCATGAAATAATCCTAAGAAAATGGAATACTGGATAAACTTTGCTACAAGCAATTGAGCTCATAGAAAAAGGCGGTCTGCAAGACCTAAGTTTACCTATCCGGATTAAATCAAGAAAGATTGAAAAAGAACAGTATAGTTCTTATCAATCGCAGGGGGAGATATAAATACGTTGGAATATTCAGTTGTAGGAACTGGATCTATTCCAAAAATGAATGTTTGTGTGAAAGCTGCTACAAAAATAAGTTGGGCAGCGTCAAGGTGTACTATTTTAAGATTCTGGTCACTATCGTTGTGAACGAGTTCGAAACTATTTTGGCAGCATTCATCAGCATTGCTTAAACCTCCTTGATCACTCGAAGGAGATTCCGATTGATGTTTCATTCCGCAATCCAAATTTTTTGCAGAAAGGCCAATTGCATTTAACATCTCAGATCCCATGCATATATGGCTGCTCTTCGCCAAACCGATGTTTGCGAAAAGAAGTAAGAATGCTAAAACTATGGAAAATGATTTCTTCACTGTTACAATTATAGGCTTTTCACATGAGAATGAAAATAAATCCAGTTGAATTCTAAAACACGTAATAATCCAGATAAGGTTACTGCTAATAAAAAAAGACAAAAAAAATCCACCCTTGCTCAGATTGGGTAGTAGCTATGCCTCATCACTTGAATCTGGGATTAGCGATTTTGTGCAATAGCCTTGCATTACTTTATTTCATAGATTTGCAGAACATGAAACTGATAAGAAACAGATCTTTTATTGCTTTGCTCCTTTTGGGGATGCTATCAATGAATCTCGATCTATCCTGTCAGATTCAAAAAATTCCGTTTTTGCTTTCACATTTTGAGGATCACCAAACGTTGCATGGCGATTCTGTGTTAGAATTTGTTGTTGAAGATTATATTGATCATGGATCTGACAATAAAAGCCATGATGAAGAAAACCATGATAACCTTCCCTTTCATGGGAACACGCATTGCTGCTATCCTTCTGTTTTTTATGCCTCAAATGAGAATTTTCAATTAATGCTATTCGAATTTGCTTCGCAATATGAATTCGGATTCTATGCCCCTTCTTTTTCTTCCGAATATCTAGATATGCCTTTCCAACCCCCGAAAGCTTAAATACCGGTCAACTTTCCTGTTATGCTTTTCTGCCGCAGGAGAAGGTATTTCTAAAATTACACTTGCTTGTTCATGCTTTTCCTTTGTAGTAAAGAAGGAATTGCAAGTTGTTTAAAAAAATCCTTTAGGTTTTCTTTTCAATTACCCCCAATACTATTCAGTGATGCATCACATCTGCACTGAATTTTTAGTTGGAGGCAATAGAACGAGTAAAGCAACAGGCATTCATACAACTCCCCATAATTATTTATTCATTCAAAATCCAAACCTTTTGACATCGAATAAAAAAAGAAAAAAGAAAAGAAGTGCTAAATACAGAGCTTTTAGAATATTAAAGTGGACTTTCATCATTCTGATTTCAATATTCTTGATAATAGTCAATCTGTTACGTTTACTACACTTCTTCTCTGTCCATTTAAAATAAAAAAATTAAGAGATGATCAATAAAATTATTTCATTTTCAATAAAGAACAAATTCATCATCGGCCTACTCACCCTGGCACTCATTGGTCTGGGTATCTACTCCATGTATACGGTGAATCTGGGTTCCGTACCAGATATTACCAATAATCAGGTGCAGGTGATTACCGTATCTGAAAATCTGGGTACAGAAGATATAGAGCAGTTTGTTACATATCCGGTAGAGATCGCAATGGGCAACCTGCCCGGTGTAACAGAGCTAAGGTCTATTTCCCGATTCGGACTGTCGGTGGTTACCATCGTCTTTGAAGATGATATAGGTACCTATTTACCCCGGCAGCTGGTTCAGGAAAAATTGAACGAGTTGAGCGAAACCATTCCGGAAAAGTTCGGAAGTCCGACAATGGGGCCTATTTCCACCGGTCTGGGCCAGATTTATGAATACACCATTCAACCGCAGGCAGGCTATGATACGGTGTATAGTCCTACAGAGCTTCGCAGCATTCAGGACTGGATTGTGAAGAGACAGTTAACCCTGCTGGAAGGTGTGGTGGAAGTGAATTCTTTTGGCGGATACATCAAGCAGTATGAAGTAGCCATCAACCCAGAGAGATTAAATGCATTGGATGTAAGCATCTCCCAAGTGTATGAGGCCCTGGCCCGGAATAATGTAAATACCGGTGGTGCCTACATTGAAAAGAACAGAATGTCCAACTTCATTCGTGGAGAAGGACTGATCCAGACCTTAGATGACATCAGGAAAATAGTTGTTACCAATGAAAATGGCACTCCTGTTACCATTAGGGATGTAGCCGAAAAAGTGAATTTCGGACATCAGGTGCGCTATGGGGCTTTCACGCAGGATGGAGAGGAAGCCGTGGGCGGTATTATTATGATGCTGAAGGGCTCCAACCCTAACGCAGTGATACAGCGGGTTCAGGACAGGATGGAGGAAGTAGAAAAATCCTTGCCGGAGGGGCTTGAAATCAGACCTATTATTGATCAAAGCGCCCTTATTGCCAGAACAACCGATACTGTAACGCAAAACCTTATTGAAGGTGCCCTGATCGTAATCTTCGCCCTGGTGTTTCTGTTGGGTAGTTTACGTGGAGGCCTCATTACCGCCACTACCATTCCGCTTTCCCTACTGTTTGCCTTCATTTTGATGAAGCAGTTCAATGTGTGGGCCAACCTGATGAGCCTTGGAGCCATTGACTTTGGGATTATCATTGACGGGGCGGTGATTATTATAGAGGGCACAGTGTATGAAATCCAAAAGCGCATCCGGTCAGGGAAAATCAAGTTCAACCAGGCGGTAATGGATGAGGTAGCTTACGATGCGGGGAGTACCATGATGGGATCGGCCTTTTTCGGTCAGATCATTATCCTGATTGTATTTGCCCCTATCCTTTTCCTTACCGGGGTGGAAGGGAAGATGTTCCAGCCCATGGCCTATACGTTTGGCTTTGCGATGATAGGTGCCATTATATTATGTCTTACTTATGTGCCGATGATGTCCGCTTTGTTTATGAAACCAGTTGAAAACAAGAAAAACTGGTTCGGACGTTTTGAACGGTGGCTCGAAAAGATCAGCGATAAGATCATTGGAGGTATTCAGTGGGCTTACCTTCCGCTTTTAAAAGCTTCTCTCCGATTTAAAGCTATTGTGATCATTGCTGCCTTGGTGCTATTGGGTGTTGCAGGCTTTGTCTTTTCCCGGATGGGTGGCGAGTTTATTCCTCAGTTAGATGAGGGCGATATTGCCATGCAGGCACTTATACGTCCGGGAAGTTCCCTGACGGAATCTATAGAGGTCTCTAAAAAAATAGAGACCCTGCTGCTGGATAATTTCCCGGAAATAAAAACAGCTACAGCCCGTATTGGTGTAGCGGACATCCCTACCGATCCCATGCCTATGGATATTGCCGATATGTATATTATACTTGAAAAGGACAAAGAAAAATGGGTGTCGGCTGAAACCAAAGAAGAACTCATTGACCAAATTCAGGACCTGCTCAATAAACATCTGACCGGTGTCAATCTTGTTTTTACCCAGCCAATTGAACTACGGTTTAATGAGCTTTTGGAAGGGGTGAGAGAAGATATTGCAGTAAAACTTTATGGGGATGATCTGGAGGTGCTTTCTTCCAAAGTTCAGGAAATGGCAGAGATCATTCAAACTGTTCCCGGAGCCGGAGATGTCAATGCGGAAAGAACATCGGGCCTGCCGCAAATGACGGTGCGATACAACCGGGATAAGATAGCGCAGTACGGGCTGGACATTCAAAAGATCAATGAATATATAAGTGCCGCATTTGCAGGCGGAGTGGCTGGGGTTGTTTTCGAAGGAGAAAAACGCTTCGACCTGGTGATCCGTCTTGCCGAAGCCCATAGCCAGGGCATTGAAGATTTGCGGACCCTGTACATTGACCTTCCTGATGGTACGCAAATCCCGATTAAAGAAGTTGCTGATATCAGTTATGTGCCGGGCCCAATGCAGATATCGCGTGACGACACCTATCGGAGAACCTATGTAGGGGTAAACGTTCGGGGCCGTGATGTGGAGTCGGTAGTCAATGATATTCAGGAAAAGCTGGATGCTGAACTGGATTTACCTCCCGGATATTATATCACCTATGGAGGCGAATTTGAAAACCTGCAACAGGCCAAAAGCAGGTTAACCGTTGTAGTGCCCATCGCATTGTTACTGATTCTTGTGCTGCTTTACTTTGCGCTGGGCTCATTCTCGCAATCCATTATGATTTACATGGCCATTCCTTTAGCGGCCATCGGTGGTATTTTCGCCATGTGGCTCCGGGACATGCCCTTTAGTATCTCGGCAGGCGTAGGCTTTATCGTGCTCTTTGGAGTGGCAGTACTTAACGGCCTGGTGCTGGTAAACCGCTTCAATTCCTTGAAAGAAGAAGGTGTTACCAGTATCAGGGACCGGATTCTCATCGGTACCAAGGAGCGGATCAGGCCGATCATGCTTACAGCCGTAACAGATATTTTAGGGTTTATGCCTATGGCCTTTTCTTCTTCGGCCGGAGCGGAAGTTCAGCGGCCATTAGCGACTGTTGTAATTGGTGGTATGTTAACAGCAACGCTACTTACCCTGGTGGTACTGCCGGTACTTTACACCTTCGTGGAAAGCCTTAAGGAGAGAAGAAGGAATAGATTATCTCCGGCTGCCGGGGTAATCGTGGCGCTGATTTCTGTGGGAAGCCTTTTAGGTTTTAGCAGCCCGGCGCAGGCGCAGGAGCAAAACCCTGTACAGGCTGTACAGGATAGTTTGCCGGCCCTTACTTTAGAGCAGGCCCAAAAGCGGGCGGTAGAAGCTTTTCCGAGAATAAGAGCGGCTGCCCTTGAGATAGAAAGCCAGCAGGCTTTAAAGAAAACGGCCTGGGACCTGGGCAACACCCAGATATTTACCGGAGGGGAAGAAATCGGCAATGGCTTGGATAATGCTGACCTTGGGGTGTATACTCAAATAGGAATCCAGCAGCAACAAATTGATGTGTTTGGTATTGCCCCACGCCTGAAATTGCAGAAAGAAAGAGTGGCCCTGGCAGAAAAAGCTCTTGAACTTTCCATCCTGGAAGTGAAGCTGGAGGTGAGCCGGGCTTGGGCTTCGGTATATGCTGCTAAAAATGCGTATGAGACACTGCGGAGCCTGGATTCTTCATTTACGGATATTGAAAGAGCTGCACAAATAAGGCTGGAAACAGAAACAATCTCTAGGTTGGAATATTTGGCCACCGTAAATCAAGGGAATGAGGTTGAAATTCAAAAAGAGCAGGCATACAGGGATTATCTTAAAGCCTTGCAGCGATTCAACCTGTGGTTTGCCAGTGACACACTTTACACGGTGCCTGAGGTTTCTGCTGATGAGTTAGACGAACCTATAAGCGATTTGTTAATACCTTTGGATAATCATCCCCTGCTCAATGTGTATGAACAGCGGGTGGATGTGGCTGATGCAACGCTGAGGGAAAGGCGGTCGCAGTTTCTTCCGAAATTTCAGGGGCAGTACGGAAGGCAGAAGATTGATGGCCAAACCGGCTTTTATCAGTATCAGGTAGGCATCAGCATTCCCTTGTTTTTCGGACCGGAATTAGGCAGAACACAATCTGCCAGGATAAATCGTGAGATAGCTGAGGTAAATCTACAGCAAACGCAATTGGAGCTTAAAACAGCTTATACCGGGGCACGCGAGGAATACCTTAAATGGCTTAACTCGTGGAGATATTATCAGGAGGAGGCGCTTCCATTAGCCGTCGAACAGCGGGAAGGAGCAATCATTGCCTATAGAGAAGGAGCAATTGATTATGTCACTTTTCTACAAAATATAAGGGATGCTGTACGAATAGAGATTGATGCCTGGGAGGCATTGGGAAATTATCTCGACAGCCGCTCGCAGCTTGAATACTATCTCAAAACTTCCGAATAAAAATAATTTAATTAATAGAAATAGATAAAGAAATATAAATGAAAAAGTACATCATAAAACTGTTTACCCTGCTCCTTACGGTATCATTCCTTTCTGCCTGCAATGGCGGGGGAGGCGAAGAAGCTACCGGTGAAGCCCTTGCTACAGAAGAGGAAGGCCACGCAGGAGAAGAAGCTGGAAATGAAGGAGAAGAAGGAGGCGATGGCGGAATGGGGGAAGTGCATCTTTCCGAGCTCAAGTTCAACAGCCTGGGCATAAAAGTAGATACCCTGCCCACCCGGCCACTTTCCGATGTAGTGGAAGTTACAGGCAGACTGGAAGTACCACCACAGAATGCGGCTACCGTAACGGCTATATTAGGAGCTAATGTTGCTTCCATCAAAGTAATTGAGGGAGATAAGGTAAGAAAAGGACAGGTGTTGGCCTACCTTTCCCACCCCAACCTTACCAGGGTACAAACTAGTTATATTACTGCTTACAGCCGTATGCAGAATCTGGAGCAAGAATTTAATCGCCAGCAAAGACTCTATGAAGAAGAGATAGGTTCAGGCAAATTGTTTCAACAGGCGAAATCAGACTTTCAGGTTGAAAAAGCTGAAGTACAAGGCCTTGAATCACAACTCAGGCAATTAAACTTAAATGTGGAGAAAGTAAGAAGTGGGGATATCTATGAGTATGTACCCGTGGTAAGTCCTATTGACGGCACTATTACGGAAGTTAGAATACAGGTAGGACAGTATGTAGACCCTCAAACCGAGATGTTCGAAGTAATCAATACAGATCATGTGCATGCCGACCTGATGGTTTTTGCCAAAGACGTGTACAAAGTGAAAAAAGGGCAAAAGGTCATTCTTTTGATGGAATCAATACCCGGTAAAACTTTTACTGCCGAAATATTCTCGGTAGGCAAAAAGTTTGAGCAGAATCCCAAAGCCGTTCATGTGCATGCAGAGATACAGGAAGAGACAGATATGCTTGTTCCGGGTATGTATATCAACGGGAGGATCGTTACCGGCGCCGGTACGGAAGTGACGGCTTTGCCGGGGGAAGCCATTATTGAGGAAGAAGGGAAATCCTACATCTTCATCGCTGAACAGCACCAGGAAAACGGGGAAACCGAATGGTCCTTTAAGCCGGTGGAAGTGATAACAGGAGAAGAAAATGAAGGCTGGGTAGAAATTAAATTACTGGAGCCTTTGCCTGAAGGTACGTTGGTTGCCTATAATAATGCCTATTATCTGGTTTCTGAAATGCAGAAAAGCCAGACTTCCCATGGTCATTAAATTAAAAAAATTAGATGGATGGACTCTCTGTTAAATGTTTGTCTTAATTAAAATTCCAGAGGGTTCATCCTTAATACTAAAATTAATATTACAGCAATGAAAGAAATAAAAGCATAGAGGTGACCAGTTAATATCATATTAAGTCAGCAATATGGATTTTTTTCTTACTGACCATTCTGGTGATCAAATTGTGGAAGATCGTGTCCTTGCTCTGTGAGCGGTTGATTCTGTAGGAAAACTCACTTAGGTAGCGGTCTATATGCCTTTTGCTTACCCAGGAAAACGTCGTCCTTAACCACGATTTTACCTGATGGATCATGGTGTGAATTGCTTTAAAATTTAAGCCTAATTCACTGGGAGTCTGTTTGATGGTAAAGTCATTTTTGATAGGACGATACCCTTTCCATTCGTCTGTCTGAACTTGGGCACCCCTGTCGATGTGGCTCTCAAAGATGGGACGTAGTGATTTGGCTGAAAAATCCTTGATCTGTAAAGCATAAAACCGTTTGACTTTTCCTGCATCAGTAAGTTCTACCGCGCATACTACCTTCTTTTTCTTACCTCCATAGCTCCTTCCGGTATGTCCGGCTTCTTGGC
The DNA here is from genome assembly GCF_039969895.1 of Algoriphagus sp. Taxonomy (GTDB): domain Bacteria; phylum Bacteroidota; class Bacteroidia; order Cytophagales; family Cyclobacteriaceae; genus Algoriphagus. The sequence continues at coordinate 27,317 of NZ_JBDVMZ010000005.1, read as the reverse complement.
CCCCTACTACGAATTCGTCCACATGAACTTCTCCCTTCATCGGATGATTTCCGCTCGATTTCATGGCCTCACGTACTTTATGCATGAAGCTCATGGCTGTTTTACGGTTAATGCCATACCGTTTGGCCATATACATCGCAGAGAGACTTTTGGTACTTGTGCTCATCTCAAAACAGATATAAAATGCCTTTACAAGACCAAATTTGACTTTATGGAAAAGGGTGCCTGCGCCAGCACTTTCTGTATCGCTACATTTATTGCAGGTACGTGCGTAATCCTTTCTGATCTGGCTACCCTGATGACCACACTTGCGACACGTAAATCCATCTTTCCACTTAAGTTCGGACAAATATTTCTTACAATCCAACTCGGTCTGGAACCTTCTACTGAACTCTATAAGCTCTTGTCCTTTGAAAACATCCATTATCTGCTTGTTTAAAAGCATAAATATATGAAATTAAACGGTCACCTCTATAAAAGCATTTATAAAACCGAAACGAGTTCAAAAAGTGATAGAATCCCTTAGTGAAAGTGGATTCAAAAGTATGACGCTTTCCCAGGGGGAAGGTACCGGGGCTTTTAAAGCAAAAGGCGCATCACCTTCTTTAGATTTCCGTGTAACAGACAGTCCGGTTGTAAAGTTAGAACTGGTATGTCAAAACGAAGAAGCACAATCAGCAATAGATATTATCCTTGAGAATGCAAAAACAACTGAACCCGGTGACGGAATAATTTATCTTTCCGATATTGAAGATGCCTTCCAGATAAAAACCGGGGAATCCATAAAGCGTTACGACCCCTAAATACTTTTATAGCAAATGGAAAAAATAGTAAAAAAGTTGGAAAGCAAAGGCATCCGCCCTACGGCAATGCGCTTGATGACCTATAGACGGCTGGCACAACTGAATGTGGCCGTTAGCTTAGGCGACCTTGGAAAGGATTTCGAAAGCTCGGAAAGGAGTACGCTTTTCCGTACTATGAAGACATTTGAAGAAAAAGGAATCGTGCATCAAATTGAGGATGGCACCGGCATCATTAAATATGCCCTGTGCGAAGACAATTGTGAATGTGAGGTGGGAAACGACCTTCACTTACATTTTCATTGCAATAGTTGCGGGGAAACCGTGTGCCTTACAGAGCACAAAATCCCTCAGATAAACCTGCCCGAAGGCTATGTGGCAGAGGATATCAATCTGGTAGTAAAGGGAATATGTGAGAAATGTAGTGGCGTTTAATTTTATGAGATGACCAAAGCCGAAGAAACACTTAGAAACAACGGGATTAGACCTACCAAAATGAGATTATTTATTTATAAATATCTCAAAAGAAAGTTTTATGCTGTAACATTAAGGGAAATAGAAACGGCTTTCGTTAAAAAAAGTAAACATACACGAGATAGAACAACAATTTATCGGAGTATAAAATTATTTCAAAAGAAAGGGATTATACATCAAATTGATGACGGTACGGCTACCGCAAAATATGCATATTCTGATAAGAATTCGCTGGATCTACACTTACACCTTCACTGTATGAATTGCAGCAAAACCTTCTGTTTGCCCAATAAAGTTCCACAGGAAAATTTACCTGACAAATACGAAATAACCGAAGTAAATTTAGTTTTGAAGGGGGCATGTGTAAAATGCCAAAAAGCAAAGAAGCTAAAATATAACATAGACCAATCTGCTCATAAAAACTTAAAACAATGATACGAATCAAAAATGTCGAAAAAAGCAATTTGATATCCGCTTCAATAAGCGGTAAGATTACTAAAGAGGATATAGAGAAAATCCATCCTTTGATACATAATATTGTCAAAAATGGAAATAAGGTGAATTTCTTTTTTGAACTAGTTAACTTTAAGGGCTACGATCTCAAAGGCTTATGGGAAGATTTAAAAGTTGATACCGCCCATATTTCAGATTATGGAAAGATGGCCTTTGTGGGTGAAAAAGAATGGCAGGAATGGGCTGCTAAAGCCACTGATTTTTTTACAAGCTCGGAAGTTAAATATTTCGACTTTACCGAAAAGGAAGAAGCTAAAAGATGGATATTAAACCAATAGGGATATGAAAAAGCTACAACTAAAAATTCCGGTATTGCTACCTCAGGTGCCAAATGAAAAAGACACTTGTGTGCAAAGGCTCATTGCTGAATTAGAGGCCAAAGAGGGTCTTGAAAAAGTACATATAGTAGATGATCAGGAAGATACGGTGCCGCAACTGTGCTTTCATTATGATCCGGACATTATCTCTATTGACCGAATTCAATCTTTGGCGGAAAATGCCGGGGCAGAAATTACAGAAAAATATGGTCATCTTCTTTTAGAGGTTGAGGGGATTAGACATACAAGGCACGCTCGTTCCATCGAGAAAAGCCTTTTGGCAATCAATGGAGTTTTGGAAGTTTCCGTTTCAGGCTCTGGAATGGTACGACTTGAATTTGATAAAAAGCAAACGAATTTTGATGAAATAAGTAAACAAATTGAAAAAGAATACCTTCAGATTCAGCGGAGTTCTTCAAACGAAAATGATTACACCAAAGCATCCAAAAAACAGGAGCGTTCAAAGAAGGAAGATACTAAAGAACAAACTTCCACAGAGGGGCACGAGCACAAAGAGGGCGAGACCCACGAGGAAGGAGAAGGGCACGCCCACGGTGGGATTTTCGGTAAAAATACGGAGCTTATTTTTTCTATTATCTGCGGCGCCCTTCTCGGGATAGGTTTCGGACTTTCCTATGTTGCATCCATCCCAGATTGGGTCAGTCTTACTTTATACATAGGTGCTTACTTTTTTGGGGGTTACTTTACGGCAAAAGAGGCCATACAGACCGTTGCCAAAGGTGGTTTTGAAATCGATTTTTTAATGTTGGTGGCCGCCATAGGTGCCGCTGTTCTGGGAGAATGGGCCGAAGGTGCACTCTTGCTGTTCCTGTTCAGCCTTGGCCACGCCCTGGAACACTATGCAATGAACAAGGCCCGAAAGTCCATAGCGGCCCTTGCCGATCTCGCACCAAAAACAGCTTTGCTCAAAAAAGATGGCAAAACCGAAGAGGTGGGTATCGAAAAATTGGGTATAGGCGATATTATCGTGGTCAAGCCGAACAGTAAAATATCTGCCGATGGCGTTGTGGTCAACGGAAAAAGCAGTGTCAACCAAGCTCCGATTACCGGGGAAAGTGTACCGGTAGATAAAGTTCCCGTAGAAGATGTTGACAAGGATTATTCGGCGCAAGATGATATCAAGGATGAAAACCGCGTTTTTGCCGGAACGATCAATGGGAACAATACTTTGGAAATTAAAGTGATCAAAGCAGCCAAAGATTCAACGCTTTCCCGATTGGTGAAACTGGTTAACGAGGCCCAGACCCAAAAATCACCTACCCAGTTGCTCACCGATAAATTTGAAAAATATTTTGTGCCGTCCGTCCTTATTTTGGTCGGGATTCTTTTGTTCGCTTTTTTAGTTATTGACGAACCCTTTAGCGCGAGCTTTTACCGGGCAATGGCGGTACTGGTAGCTGCAAGTCCCTGTGCGTTGGCAATCTCGACCCCAAGTGCTGTATTGAGTGGAGTGGCCAGAGCTGCCCGTGGCGGGGTATTAATTAAAGGAGGGCGCCCTCTGGAGGACCTGGGGGTTATTACCGCCCTCGCCTTTGATAAAACCGGAACTCTAACGGAAGGAAAGCCAAAACTTACCCAAGTGGTGCCACTTGGAAATATATCTGAAAACGAACTTCTCAAAATAGCAGTAGCTGTGGAAAGTTTGAGTGATCACCCCCTGGCCAAAGCTGTAGTTCGTGATGGAAAAGAGCGTCTGGAAGGCGAGGAAATCCCAAATGCCTCTAATTTGGAGGCAGTTCTGGGTAAAGGGATTAAAGCATCGTTTGGCAATGATAAAATCTATATAGGTAACCTCGACCTGTACGAAGGGCTTGATGAGAGTACACCTTCCGAAAAAATAGCTACGAAAGTGCGTGGTCTTGAAGGTGGTGGAAATACAACAATGCTTATACGAAAAAATGAAGAATATATAGGCATCATTGCATTAATGGATACCCCTCGTGAAGCCGCCAAGGGAACCCTCAAAAAATTAAAAGAAATCGGCATTAAACGAATGATCATGCTTACCGGAGATAACCAGAAGGTAGCAGACGCTGTAGCAGAAGAAATAGGATTGACCGATGCCTGGGGGAGCCTATTGCCGGAAGAAAAAGTGGATGCTATAAAAGAATTAAAAGAAAAGGAATCCAAGGTGGCAATGGTGGGCGATGGCGTTAATGATGCCCCTGCCATGGCAAACAGCACTGTAGGCATAGCTATGGGTGCTGCGGGAAGTGATGTAGCCTTGGAAACGGCGGATATTGCGCTAATGGCCGATAAGTTGGAAACCCTGCCCTTTGCCATAGGCTTAAGCAGGAAGGCAAAGGCGATTATCAGGCAAAACCTTTGGGTTAGCCTTGGTATTGTGGCCCTGCTTATACCTTCAACCATATTCGGCTTGGCAAATATTGGAGTGGCTGTAGTAATCCATGAAGGTTCGACGCTTCTGGTGGTTTTTAATGCGTTAAGGCTTTTGGCTTATAAAAAAGATTAGATCCGGACTTAGACTGTTTTTCGAAAGAATATAAAATGACAAAAACGGAAAAAAAATTATCGTCAAAAGGGATACGTCCCACTGAAATGAGGTTGAAAATTCACAAATACCTCAATAGGAAGACCTATGCAGTAAGTTTAAACGAAATGCAAAAAGTCTTTATCGCTAAAAGCGAAAAAAACAAAACGGCAAACAGAACTACCTTTTATCGAAACCTAAAAACTTTTGAAGATAAAGGGCTAATTCATCAGATTAATGATGGGACAGGAGTGGCAAAATTTGCAATTTCCGATAAAAAGGCCAAAGGTAAATACGGTACAGATTTACATATGCATTTTCATTGTACCGTTTGCGGAAAAACTATTTGCTTGCCGGATAGAATATCGAAACAAAACTTGCCGGACGATTATGAAATAAACGATTTGAACCTGGTATTAAAAGGGGTATGTAAAAATTGTAGTAAAAAATAATAGGTGGGAGTACCTTAAAACTGAACCCTTGCGCCCCTGGTCAGCTTAAGGTTTCCCCCACCTTATTTAATTAAAAAATTTACGAATATGGAAAAATATGATGTAACAATTATAGGCTCTGGCCCTGGCGGGTATGTAAGCGCTATACGTTGCGCCCAATTAGGATTAAAAGTAGCCATTATTGAAAGGTACAGCACGCTTGGCGGCACCTGCCTTAACGTGGGCTGTATCCCGTCAAAAGCCTGGCTTGAAGCCTCTGAGCATTATTACAAACTCAAACATCAATTCGAAAATTTTGGGATTGATGTAAAAGAAGCCAATGTCGATATCAAAAAAATGAACCAAAGGGTTCAGGATGTGGTACAGGAAATCATCAATGGCGTTGGGTATCTGATGAAAAAGAACAAAGTTACCGTCTATGAAGGCCACGGCACCATCAAGGACAAAAACACGATTGAGATTAAGGCCGAAGCTAAAACGGAAACTATAGAAACCGATAAAATTATCATTGCCACAGGGTCCAAACCCGCTTCCTTGCCCAATATTAAAATCGATAAAAAAAGGATAATCTCTTCTACCGAGGCCCTTGCGCTACAGGAAATTCCCGACCATTTATTGGTCGTTGGTGGAGGCGTTATCGGGGTTGAGATAGGTTCTGTTTTCGCCCGCCTGGGCTCTAAGGTGTCTATTGTGGAATATTTTGATAGCCTCATCGCCACTATGGATGGCGCACTGGGACATCAATTGCATCGTTCCCTAAGAAAACAGGGAATTGAGTTTTATTTGGAACATAAAGTGACCAATGCAACAGCAACGGACAACAAAGTTGAATTGAAAGCGGAAAACCTGTCCGATAAAAAAGAAATGAATTTAGAAGGCGACTATTGCCTTATGGCCATTGGCCGGAAACCGTACACCGCCAATTTAGGCCTTGAAAATATAGGAGTGGAAACCAACGAGAAAGGACAGATAACGGTAGATGAAAACCTCGAAACCAGCGTACAGGGTGTATATGCCATAGGAGATGTGATCCGGGGAGCAATGCTTGCCCATAAAGCCAGTGAAGAAGGCGTATTTGTAGCCGAACGGATTGTTGGCCAAAAACCACATATCAATTATTCGCTCATCCCAAATATTGTGTACACTCAACCCGAGGTTGCAGGAGTAGGATTGACGGAAGAAGAATTGAAAGAAGCAGGAAGAAGTATCAAAACAGGCTCCTTTCCATTCAAGGCCAATGCAAGAGCAAAAATAAGTATGGACACAGACGGTTTTATCAAGGTAATCGCAGATAAGCAGACCGATGAGATATTGGGCGTGCATATGATTGGCCCTCGAATTGCCGATAGCTATACAGAAGCGGTGGTGGCAATGGAGTTTAGGGCATCTGCCGAAGATGTTGCACGGATGTCGCACGGGCATCCCACTTTTTCCGAGACCTTTAAGGAGGCCTGTCTGGCAGCTACCGAAGACAGGGCGTTACATATTTAAACCTTTAAATCCATGAATGCTCAACCTTGTTGGTAGTCTTTAATACGTTGAGATTGTTGGCTTATAAGAATGAAATAGGACTCAATATTTGAAATTTAATTATAGAATTAGCAAACAAAATAAGACTGAAAATGGCAAAACAAAATGTACCCTTGACCTTATTATTAATACTATTGAGTATTACATCTTTGCCCAAACAAAAGTAAATGGAAGGGTGGTTGACAGTGAGGACGAACAACCGCTTATTGGCGCTCAGATCGTTGTCGAATCCAAGGGCGTTGGTACAGTAGCTGATGAATCGGGATTTTTCGAGATCAAACTTCCGGATGGCTCATATACAATCAAAGTTAAATATTTGGGCTATGAAACGAAAACTCTTTCAATCAACACCAACACTGCTGATTTGGGAATAATAGCGCTGACAAGGGCCAGTGCAACTTTGGATGAAGTCATCGTAAGTGCATCACCCAATAATTTTAAGGAGGAATTCAAAGGAAGCAATTTCAGAATAAGTCCGATTGCCCTGAAAAACATCAATCCATTAAGTGCGGAAGAAGTGCTTCGGATGGTACCCGGAGTGAACATTGTGGGGGATATGGGACTCTCCAACCGTCCCAATATAAGTATCAGAGGTTCTTGGGGAAGGCGCTCCAAGAGAGTATTGCTTATGGAAGACGGCACACCTTCTGCGCCTGCCCCGTACATTGCCCCCGGAGCTTATTACAACCCTGTGAGCGACCGCATCACTTCCATTGAAGTATATAAAGGTGCGGATATGCTTCGCTACGGCCCAAACAATATGTATGGTGCTGTCAATTACATTACCGCCTTGCCACCTCAGAAACCTGAATTGAGAATGAAATTGATTGGCGGTCAACGAAATTACCAAACAGCTTTGCTATCTTATGGCGGCACCTGGAACAATCTCGGGGCGTTGGTCGAGGGCGTTTACAAAAAGTTTGACGGTTTTACCGATAATTCTTCGGTAGAAGTGCTGAATTTAAATGCCAAGATATTTGCCAAACTTTCTGAAAACCAATCATTGTATTTTAAAGTGAGTGGCCAATTTGAGGATAACCAGGCTTCGTTGAGTTCACAAACGCCTTTTACTTTTGAAACCGACCCTACCCAAAATCCTTTAGATGCCGATCAGTTTACTATGAGGAGGTATGGATTGGACATTATCCATAAGTGGATTCCCAAAAATAATATCAGTTTCATCTCAAAAATATATGCATCCGACTATGAACGGGATTGGTGGCGACAGATCACGACAAAGGTGAAAGCATCAGAGGTGAGGAATTATGTTGGAGACACGATTTTCAATGACCGGTACAGTTATTTAAGAGGATTGGATTTTGATGAAGAAGATTACGTAATTGTAGGCAGGGTACTCAATGGACGGGAAAGTACTACTGACAGCCGTTGGGCTTACATCGTGTCAGGTATTAAGGAAACAATGAATTTGGACTGGGAAGCTTTCGGTGAAAAGCAACACCTGGAAGCAGCTATTAATTTGCACCGTGAAACCTTCAAAGACCGATTTTTGGTTGCCGACAGCAGCCGCTGGGCAAGGAACGGAAGAACCACAACAGATTTGTGGTACAGGTTATGGTCTTTCAACGGTTTTATCCGAAATGAATTTAATATCGGAAAATGGGGCATCACACCTATCCTTCGTTTGGAATACGTGGATATGTACCGACAGGATTTATTGGCCCTTGCCCAAAACCCGGACATAAACAGTACGGAAGAAGGGAGAGAGCCGAATGCTTACACGCAATTTTTACCGGGCATCACAGTAGATTACCGCATTCAAGATGGGGAATTTTATGGAAGCATCTATCAGGGTATGATAGCCCCGTCCAAGGTATTCGGGTTTTTGGTGGAGCAAGATGGCATTGTTACCAACCCGCTTGCAGGACAAAGCATCAACATTGAACCCGAATTGGCATGGAACAGGGAGATCGGTTGGCGGGGAAATTTATGGGACAATCGCATTGACGGGCAACTCACCTACTTCAACAATACCAGCCGGAATTTCTATGCGGGAGGCCGAAATGAAGTATTTCAGGAATTAGGTAAAATTAATGTGCAAGGGCTTGAGGCTGCTGTTGGGGCGGAACTTTTCAATATAAACCAGCACCAACTTCGGCTTTTTGGAAACATCAATTTAATGAAATCCAAAGTATTGGAAGGTAGATTGGTGGACAAAGATCTTTTTTCGCAAGTCATCCACAGCACCGCCACCCAAAACGAGTACATCGATAAAGTAAACGTCAACAGAAGTGCCTATGAAGTATATGTTTCGGACGGTTCGGGAGGTGAAGTATTACTTACTGATGAAACATAGATCAAGCTGATTTTCAGAACATAACGAAAAGTGTTATCCGTTTTGGAGAGGATGGCATTTCAGATGCCGAAGCGCCTTACACACCCAGATGAAACGCAAGCATTGGTTTGAACTATGATTTCCAAAACCTATCCGTTGGGGCCAGTGGACATTTCGTAAGCGGGCAATTTACCGAGTTCCATAATTTTAGCAACGAGTCTGCCGATGGGGCAATCGGAAAGCTGCCCGCCTATAGTTCGATAGATGCCTACGTGAACTATGATTTTATTTTGGGTAAAAAACTGAATATGACGGTTTTTATCAATGAAAAGAATATCACCAATGAAATTTACCGAGCCTCTCGCTTGAACCGTGCCACATCAGGGATATTTGGGGGAGGTTTTAGGCAAATTATTTTTGGTGTCAATTTGAGGATATGAAAAGATCAACTTTTATAATCAACAAAATGGACTACTCATCAGAGGAGCAGATGATCCGCATGAAGCTGGAGCCTTATAGTGAGGTAAAGCAACTATTATTTGATATCCCCAATCGTAAACTGGGGGTAAATTACACAAGCGGGTTTCAGAAAGTACATGAGACCATTAGTTAGTTGAAGTTGAGTGGCAGGCTAAAAGGAACGCAAGGTGCTAAACACGCTGGGGTGGACGAAGGTTCAGTACCGATGACGGTCTAATGGCCTTGAGTGCATTGTAAACTAAATTATGTGATATTTAGTCATTTCACAAAACTTAGATTACGTTGTATTAAGTTTAAGTTACTGGTCTAAAAATGAAAGATAATTATTTAAAGATGTAAAGAACATGACAACTATTCCGAAAGACAAAAACTTTGATAGTAGTTTGATACTACTTCGTGACGGCTATGAATTTATTCAGAAAAAGCGTCAAAAGCTTGGGTCCGATATTTTTAGGACCCGCTTGATGTTAAAGAAAGCAATCTGCATGGGTGGAAAAGAAGCCGCGGAGGTTTTCTATGACACTGAAAAGTTTCAGCGCAAAGGTGCTACTCCTAAAAGGGTGCAAAAAACATTGTTCGGCCAGAAGGGGGTCCAGACACTGGATAATTCAGCACACAGGCAAAGAAAAGAAATGTTTATGTCTTTGATGAAACCGGACAGCCTTCGGGGGTTCCTGGAAATCCAACAAAGCTATTGGGAAACATACATCAGTAAATGGGAAAAAGAAGAGCAAATAATATTGTTTAACGAAGTACAGGAGCTCCTTTGCCGTGCAGTCTGTACATGGTCGGGCGTGCCGCTGCGAGAAGAAGAAGTGCAACAAAGGGCCAGGGATTTCGGGACTATGGTAGATGCCTTCGGAGCCATTGGCCCACGGCACTGGAGAGGAAAGCAGGCCCGGAAAAGAGCTGAAAAGTGGATTGCTAACCTTATTAAGGAAATCCGTAACGGTAAAATCCATGTAGAAAAGGGTACTGCCGCCCACACAATTGCTTTTCACCCTGAGCCTGATGGCAAATTGTTGGATCCACAGGTTGCAGCAGTAGAGCTGATAAATGTATTAAGGCCCACCGTAGCCATAGCCACCTACATTACTTTTACTGCGCTTGCTTTACATCGGTACCCACAATACAAAAAAGAAATACAGACAGGGAAAGACAACCTTACAGAAATGCTGGTACAGGAAGTACGAAGGTTTTATCCATTTACCCCTATGGTAGGTGCTATTGTGCGGAAAGAATTTGAATGGAAGGGATATACATTTAAGCGTGGCAGGTTGGTGTTGCTGGATATATATGGCATGCTTCACGATTCTGAATTATGGAAAGACCCCCATAAATTTCATCCCGAGAGATTTATAAACTGGGACGGCAATCCCTTTACCTTAATTCCGCAGGGTGGAGGAGAACATTTACACGGACATAGGTGTGCGGGTGAATGGCTCACCATTGAATCGATGAAACAAGCTGTGGATTTTCTGTCTAATCGGATAACTTATGAGGTGCCCGATCAGGATTTGACATTTAGCTTATCCCGTATGCCCACGCTGCCAACTAGTGGTTTTATAATAAGTAAAATAAAAAGATTGCCATAAAAAATTAAAACCACGAATCGTTTATAAATGCTGCTTGCAATTTAAAGAAAACATCTCCTGTGGCAAGTTTCGTGAAATAATTCCACTAAAATAACAGACCAATCATGAGCGGTAATAATAACAACGAAGAAAACGAGGGCAAACTTGACTCATCCAATAAAGCGGAAAGAAAAACATTAAAACAGGTCCTTGGGATCAATATGTTCCAGGTGGCATTGGCCGGTATTGTTGGCTTTATAGCAAATTCCACAGGATTATTGGGCGCGGCACTCGATAACTTGGCTGACTCAGCCGTTTACATTGTGAGCATTTACGCTGTGGGCAAAGGTGTTGTAGCTCAATCACGTGCTGCAAACCTTTCCGGTGTTCTTTTGATTGGGCTGGGCCTGCTTTTGTTAGGTGAAGTGATAAGGCGTTTCATAATAGAAACTGAACCAATAGGTTGGGCGATGATCATCACGGCTATAGTAAATGCAGCAAGTAACCTTCTTGCCTTGCGCTTGCTGAAATTTCAAGGTGAAAGGGGCGTACACATGAAGGCCTCTATGGTATTTACCAGTAACGATATGCTTGTTAATCTAGGGATAGTATTGTCCGGTATCGGGGTAATGCTGCTTAACTCCCCTCTTCCGGATTTGATCATCAGCCTTATTGTGGTTGGAGTGGTGCTACATGGAGGATGGAAAATCCTTAAACAGGCACGGGATGCGCGTAAGAGAGCTAAAGAGTTATAGTAAAGAAGTGGTTATCAGAGGATACATCTATTTTTATAAAGGATTTAATTATGCTTTCAAATATAGAAAATAAACTAGAAGAGAAAGAAATACGTCCAACGGCAATGCGCCTGCTGGTTTTGAAAACACTGCAAAAGCAAATAGCAGCGGTAAGTTTGCAGGACCTGGAAGCAGCTTTCGAAAAGGCAGACAGGATTACCTTATATAGAACTCTAAAAACTTTTGAAGAAAAAGGCTTGATACATAGCATAGAGGATGGAACAGGGATTACGAAGTATGCCCTGTGTGAAGAAGGATGTAAATGTGCTCCTGAAGACCTGCATTTGAAGCTGCTACATTTGATTGGACAGGAAGTTAAGCTCTCCTAACTTTGAATCAATGAGTGACAGATCAAGAAGAACTTTCGACAAGGTCTTTAAATTGATGGCAGTTGAACTACACAAAAGCGGTAAATCCTCCAATGAGATCGGCAGGGAATTAGGTATTCCTGGTGATATGGTCAGGCGGTGGAGCCGGGAATTTGCATCAACCGGAGTGTCCAGTTTCACAGGCAATGGCTAACCTGTTTTGACTGCTGAGCAGCGGGAAATAGTTAAATTAAAGAAGTCACTAAAAGAAGCGCAGATCGAACGGGTTATCTTAAAAAAGGCTGTAAGCATCTTCTCCAAGAGCGACAACAAATATTCAGGTTCATGAAAGACTACCAATCGGAATTTGCTGTTGAGAAGATGTGTAAAGTTTTCTGTGTATCAAGAAGTGCCTATTATGCCTGGCTACGCAGAAAACCTTCTAAAAGGGCCTTGGAGAATCAGGTTTTGAAAGCCGCTATTCAAGCACTGCATCAACAGACCAAATCTCGCCTGGGGAGTCCCAAGATGAGGATAGAACTCAAGGATCGGGGAATGCTTGTTTCCAGACCCAAGGTAGCCAGACTGATGAAACAGCTAGGCCTGCGCAGCATTATCTGCAAGAAATTCAAGGTGTCGACGACAGATTCGAATCATGGATATCTTCCTTCGAAAAATTTGATGGATGGGGATTTTAGTGCCAGCCGACCTGGAGAAAAATGGGTATCGGACATCACTTATGTAAGAACTAAGCAGGGATGGATTTATCTGACCATCGTCATGGATCTGTTTGACAGGAAAAACCGTCATAGCCGCCTTCAAGATGGCAATCCTAAATAGACAGGCGAATCCATGGGAACTGATGTTTCATTCTGACAGGGGAGTTCAATATGCCTGTGAAGAATTTAGAAAGTTGCTTACAACCTATAAAATCCACCAGAGTATGAGCAGAAAAGGAAATTGTTGGGATAATGCAGTAGCTGAAAACTTCTTCAAAATCATCAAATCAGAGCTTATTTATCATATTCCAGAATTGACTATCTATCAAACACAAATGGAAATCTTTGAATTCATCGAAATCTGGTACAATAGAAAAAGGAAACACTCCTACCTGAATTTCCTTACCCCAGAACAGTTCGGTAAAACACAATCAATCATTGCCGCATAGAAAATAGAAACTCGAAATTCTCTGGGGATTTTCCTTCAAAATCCACCAGAGAATTTGAGTAGCCCGCGGCAGGCGATATAAAAATCAATCGATAACCGAGCTTAAATGTTTGTCCGGTTTTTTGTAGCAAATCCAGGATGGATATGCCCGGTTTTCTTTATTGGGAGCGATGATAAACGCGTTGACATTATTGCTCGGATCAATATATATATATATATATATATATATATATATATATATATATAGTTTATGCATCTATTGACCGAATAATAAATCCACAGAACCCTGATGCATATTGGATGCTTAGCATTTCATTTTTGGGTATAGCCTTAAATGGAATCGGTGTTTGGAAGTTGAAATCCGGTAAATCGATGAACAAACAGGTTATGATGATTCATCTTTTAGAGGATGCTCTTGGATGGGTTGTTGTTCTTGTTGGGAGCATTGTCATGTTGCTATTTGATGTTCCAATATTGGATCCTATTCTGGCCATTGTTATTAACCTTACTGTTCTTGTATTTGCTATGCATAAATTGGTACAGGCACTAAAAATACTGCTTCAAAAAGTTCCGAAGAACATCAATCTCCCTGAACTTCGTCAAAAAATACTTTGCCGGGACAAAGTTAAAGATGTAGAGCATTTGCATATATGGTCGCTAACGGAGGGAAAAGCTGTAGTCACTGTGCATGTTATAGTTTCAGACATTCGATTATTGTCGGATGCAAGTGCAATAAAAGGACAGATTCATGTAATTTTAAGCGATATAGATACCGACCATATCAACATTGACCTGAAGAGTTCTGATAGATAATATATACTTAAATCTTAAAAATCTTGCAGTCAATAGGCAAGCTAATCAACAATGCAAAAAACAATCTTTGAGATAACCAAAATGGACTGCCCTTCGGAGGAGAATCTTATCAGGATGAATTTGGACGATATTTCCAGTATTGAGAATTTGGAATTTGATATTCCTAACCGGAAACTGACAGTTTTTCATCAAGGGGAAATTGAAGCAATCGAAAAGTCTATTGTGGACTTAAATTTAGGAGGGAGGAAAATTTCCACCCAACAGACTGACCAAACGGTCTTTAAAGAACACACTCACCAAAAAAAGTTACTATGGTCTGTCCTCGCAATAAACTTTGCATTTTTTCTAATCGAAATGACTACGGGAGTTATTTCCAAATCTATGGGGCTGGTTGCCGATAGCTTGGATATGCTTGCGGATAGCTTTGTGTATGGGATAAGTCTATTTGCAGTGGGGGGAACAATATATAGGAAAAAGCGGATTGCTAAATGGGCTGGATATTTTCAGATCATACTTGCGATCATCGGATTTGTAGAGGTATTAAGAAGATTTTTTGGAGTCGAGAAGCTTCCAGATTTTTCAACAATGATTATTGTCTCAATTCTGGCCCTCATGGCGAATGGAATTTGTCTTTATCTGTTGCAAAAATCGAAAAACAAAGAAGAGGCTCATATGAAAGCAAGTATGATTTTTACTTCAAATGATGTGATTATTAATTTAGGTGTAATTGCCGCAGGCCTATTAGTTCATTGGCTAGAATCCAGTACGCCTGATCTTGTTATAGGAACAATTGTTTTTGTCCTGGTTGTTCAAGGGGCATTTAGAATTTTAAAAGTGGGCAAATAGAAAAATATGAAGTGACTTTATTCGAAATAACGGTAGGTAAGGATAATTTCAGACTAAGCAAAAATATTTGATTTTAGGATATTGACGTTGCAGAGTATTGGATTTTTAGAACAAAAATAAAAATGTATTTAAGCATTTGCTTAAATAAGAAGTCTTCTTATTTTTGTATTCATGGAAATCATTTCTTGTATTAGGCAACAAGCGGACGTTAAACAACTAAACCGCTGCAAAAGCCGAGTTTTTGAGCTTCACGAATCCTTCGACTATTTATCAAAGGGACTTGAGCTGGCTGGGAATAAGGTCAGGTTGAAAATTCTTTTCCTGCTTTATGAAGAGAAACAACTATGTGTATGTGATTTGAGTGATATTCTAGGAATGACCATATCGGCAATTTCTCAACACCTCAGGAAACTCAAAAATCAGAAGGTCATCGAAGCTGAAAGACAAGCGCAAACTATTTTCTACTCCTTAGCTGAAGAGTATAAAATCCTGCTTAAACCGATATTCACATTAATTGAGGAAAATAAAGTTTTTGAAACTGTATGAAGAAAGATAATACACTAATCGGGGCAGGAGTTCTATCATCCTTTACGGCTTCCATATGTTGCATTACTCCTGTTTTTGCTCTTGTCGCGGGGACAAGTGGGATCGCATCCACTTTTTCTTGGCTTGAACCAGCAAGACCTTACTTTATTGCTTTTACAATTTTGACACTTGGTTTTGCTTGGTATCAGATTTTGAAACCTCAAAGAGAAGCGGATTGCTATTGCGAAACGCCGACTAAACCGAAGTTGATTAAAACCAAAACATTTTTGGGTATTTTGACTGCATTTGCTATGCTCATGCTTGCCTTTCCAAGTTACTCGCACATCTTCTACCCCAAGACAGGAAGCCAGACGGAACTGGTTGACAATGAAAATCTCCAGACCGTAGAGTTTTCTATCAATGGGATGACATGCGCAAGTTGTGAAGAACATGTAAACCATGAAGTGAATAAACTTTCTGGAATAATCAGCTCGACCACATCATATGATAACGGCAATGCTGTTATACAGTTTGACAGCTTAAAAACGAATGTTTCTGAAATTGAAACAGCAATAAATAGAACAGGATACAAAGTAACAGAAAGAAAGGAAAAGTAATTAGCATGAATGTCCTACTAAAATCAATAATCACCTGCCCTGAGTGCGGAAATCAAAAAGTAGAAACCATGCCGACAGACGCCTGTCAATTCTTTTATGAATGTGAGAATTGTAAAGTGATATTGAAACCTAAGAAGGGAGATTGCTGTGTTTATTGCTCCTATGGAACAGTGCCTTGTCCTCCTATTCAAGAGAACAAGCCTTGTTGTTCTTAAACATTGAAAAAATATAAATATTGACAGCCCTTATTTATCTTCAAAGAGTAACATCTAGTTTTACTAGTTTTTCAATTCATTAAGGTTTGCAATTCTAAATCATTTTTAGCCATCAATTGCAAGTAGTCGTTTTTTCCTTTATCCAGCTTTTTTGTCTCTGCACCGTGTTGTAAGAACAGTTTTATGCAATCTACTTGGTGGAATTTATTTACTGTATCATTTGATTGCAAAGAATGGATTGCCCAGCCAAGTGGTGTGCTGTTGTAAGTTTTGTCTTGTCCATCAATTTCCGCCCCAGACCATATTAGCCGGTCGACTAATTTATCCCTACCACAAAATGATGCCCAGTGCAATGCAGTTTCACCATTGTTCTGATACGTAAAATGAATGTCGGCACCACTTTCAATATAAAATATTCCGAGTTTTTCAGCGTGAAGACTAGCTGCAGCAAGAATGGGAGTCCCACCACCATTAATTTTGTCACCATCTATTTGTGCTCCATTTTCTAAAAAAATCTTAGCAAATATGATTCCATCATCATCCGAAATTTTTCTCGCAAAAATAGCATCGCAAATCCTATGAAGTGGGTGTTCTTTTTGTCTACAGAAAAATTCGAAAGGAATTGTAATTCCTTCGTTGGCAAGATCCGGATTTTCTGAAAGTAACTTAGACAACGCCTGAAAATTCTTTCTCTCAATCAATTTTTTGACCTTTTGTGTAAAGATTATCATTTTAAAGGGGGTAAGGCTTCAAATCAAAGTCTTGAAAAATCGTTTCCATTTTCTTTTTCAGTAATCATGTCCTTTGTTGCCAAGTCCATCTTAACCTATATAGGGATTAATTGGTATTTTCTCCTTTGCTAATGAAAAACTATATCACTTAGAGCTTCGTAATAAAACTACGTGTACTTCTATCTTGAAATAGTACAGCCAATAGCTTTGGTTTGTATCACTGTTGGTGATTTGCCTGATAGGAGTGACTCCACAGCTGCTTCCACATATTTTTCTGAACAGCTGCCGGATTCTTGGCATTATCATCTATAGCGCCTATGTAAGCAACTTTATTTCCTTCAGCAGTTTTAGTTAACACGTACACATGTGGCGTGTTGGTAGCACCATATTGCGGAAATATCTTTTGTCCTACATCGAGCAGATATGGGAAAGTGTATCCTTTCTCTTTGGCCTGCTTCTGCATGTTCTCAAAACTGTCGGATTCATATTTCTCAGGATCTGTCGGATTGATAGCTATCACTGGAAACCCTTGAGCTTTATATTTTTTGTCAAGGGCGATGATACGCTCTTCATAAGCTTGGGAAAATGGGCAGTGATTACAGGTGAATACAACAATAAATCCTTTTGCATCTGCGTAATTGGCGAGAGATACCATTTCCCCATCTACATTTTTTAGATTAAAATCCGTGGCCAGATCACCGATTTCATAGCCGTTTTCAACGATAACTACCGTGTTTGTAACTTCTATTCTCTGACTAGAATTGAAATCCCCCCTTACAATTTCTGAAGGCTGAAGAGATAAAATTGCAAGAAGATTAATGGAGATTAAATTTAGGATGCTCATTTCAGTTTGAAGTTAATAGTAGGTGTTCTATAGATTTTTGCAATTCTTCATAAGTGACCGGGCCATTATGAAAAACCCTTTTGTTTCCAGTATATACCAAAGTAGCGGGTACGGCAACAGACCATGTTGAATCCACCTGGGGAATCCATGCGTTTGGATCTGCTTCATCCAAGACGAGTATCCTAGACTGTAGGTTTTTTTTCTTAGCGAAGAGAATGAGCTGGGAAATGATCTTGTCAGGAAAATCCAAGCTGGCCAATACTATTTTTAATTTTCTGTCTTTATACTCCTGCCCGATCTGTTCTATTTCCGGCAATTCCTTAATGCAGGGTTTACACCAAGTAGCCCAGAAATTGACTATATAGATGCTGTCATTATCCCGTTGAAGAAATGGTTTGAAGTTTTCAAAATCATATATACCAACTTACATTCCATCATGCTCAATGGTTGGGGAAGGTTTGCCTTCAGTATAAGGCTGATTAGTTAAGGCCTCTGATTCAGCACCTTTTTCCTTACAAGCACTTGCGATCAGAAGGCTTAAGATTATAAACTTTAAATTCCTCATTTTACTTGTTTGATTCCGCTAGTTACAAACAATACGCATTATCAGTTTCTTTCGGCCTTCAACAAAAGCTGTTAGGTAAGGACCAGTATTGGCAACTCTATCAATGGCCCGATGACAAGCGACAAGGCTATCAGTGGTTCATGCGAAAATGCCGATACTGCAATAGCCAAAGATATCGGAGAATTCCTGGCCATGGTGGTCAGGATGAGACTAACCTTGTCTGCGTAATTAAATCTCAGTAATCTGCTCACAGCCTGTCCTAAGAAAAAAGTGAAGGCAAAAAACAGGAGAACAGGGAGGATCAATTTGTAAATAATGTCTGGATTATCGATTAGATTTTTTCCTTCCGAAGCAAACATAGCTACTACTGCTAGCGCCAGAAAAAGCACCTGCGATTTTTCAAAAAAGCCTATGACGCTTTCCCCCGCCTTGCTTATGTTGTTAACAAATTTCTTGGTGAGGAAAGCCAGAATAAAAGGAACCACCAAAACCAAAAGTATGCTCTCAACAATTGAACTTAGCTCCACATTTCCCGATTTTCCAAAGAAAACCAATAGATAAACCGGGAGCAGCAACACTAGTAACAACAGATTAACAGGAAGAATAGAAGCGGATAATGGGACATTTCCCTTTGCCACTCCGGTAAAAATCAGTTACCAATCCGTGCATGGAGTCACCATCAACATCACAAAACCTATCCAAATTGGGAGTTCGTCTGCCAGAAATAGGCTCCCTAGGAAATAGGCTATAACGGGCGTCCAGATGAAATTAATCAGGATGCTGGTCAGTGAGAATTTAAAATTGAGGAAAGAGCTTTTTACTTCACTTGCATTGATGCTCAAAAAGAGCCCATAGAGCATGACCATTAGCAGCGGAACAATAAACTTGGCGCTGTATTTTGTAAGAATATCTATTGACCCCAAACCCAATCCCACCGCCACGGCAAGCAAAATAACGACCGTCTGATATTTGTTGATTTTATCCATTATTAGTCCAGCTGTTTATTTGGGATTCTTTTTTAATACGAGCTCTTTTTTTATCCAGTTAGAAAAAGGGGGCCTTAATACAATTTGTACATGACGGCCTATGCATTATAATAAAGAACCCCCAAACTTGAACAGAAAAAAACTAAGTACCCGGTATCCACAGATAAACTCTTAAGATACCGGGATTTACCTCAAATCCTAAAACAACAAATTGAACAGCCATCCTGAAAGTATCATCCCGGTGGCAATAGTCGCGAAAAAGGCGATGATCAACCGCTTCTGCATCACCTTCTTTAGTAACATAGCTTCGGGCAATGACAAGCCTATTGAGCCCATCATAAACGCCATGGCAGTTCCCAAAGGAACACCTTTGCCAACCAGCGAATCCAATACAGGAAGAATACCGACCGCATCAATATACAGCGGAATGGACAGAACTACTGCCAGCGGTACAGCGAGCGGATTTGTCTTTGAAATATATTTTTCAAAGAAAGATTCAGGAACATAACCATGTACCAGGGCACCGACCGCAATTCCGATAAACACATAGGGGGCCAACTTCTTGATCGTCTGAGAAACATCTGCATGAATCAGGGGTATGCGCTCTCTGAAAGACTTTTTTGCCGAATGGGTCTCCCCAGCTGGCTTACCAAGGTTTTTCAGCCACTCTGCAATGTAATGTTCCATTCCAAGCTTTTCCAGAATGATACCTCCCAAAACACCCAAGGCTATTCCTGAAAGAACATATACCACTGTTACTTTCCAACCATAAGCAGCCCAGAACAATGCAATTGCAATTTCGTTTACCAGGTGAGGTGATCAGAAAGGAAAGTGCTATTCCCAAAGGCATCCTTGCCTGTATCATGCCCACAAACAAAGGAATGGATGAGCAGGAGCAAAAGGGAGTGACCGCCCCCAGAACTGAGGCAGCAAGATTCCCAAAACCAGAATGTCTGTGAGCCTCCAGATAGCTTTTCACCTTTTCCATGGGTAGGTAACTGACGATGGTTCCCATCAGATAGGTCACCAGGATTACCAGTGAAATCAATACGGTAAACGTCACCAGAAAATAATGAACTGTAGCTCCCAACGTGCTTTCAGCACTGATTCCCAGCAGGTCAAATAACAGAAATCCCGCTAAATCCGAAAGTTTACTTTCAAGCGCTTTCATCACAGCCTATTTCAGAAGTGCCACAAGTTTTTCATCCTCCGCATATTCATCGTAGCTGTAAACCTTTCCGTGAATTACCAGGGAAGGAAAGCGCAATGCTCCATAGAGCATAGTGTCTTTCATTTCAGACAATTCCTCTACTTCAACTTGTATGTTCTTTCCGGCAGCCACCCGTTCTACCTGTTCACGGATCGGGGGAAATATCGAGCAACAAGATGAATGAAGGATTTTTACTTTAGTTTTTGGTAATGTACTCATAGCATTGTTTTTTTTTGGTTAAACTATACTATGTAGTCTCTGTCGGTAGGTAAAAAGACACAGGTTATTCCTGTTTTTTTGAGAACCTCATCTTACTCAACAATATTTTTTCTGGAATGAGGAGAGGTGACTGACCAATGGTGTACAGGAGGTTTTAACAGTACAACTGACAAAGTTCCCCTGATGATCATATTCAATATTGCAGCAGTCTTCAAACAGTTCCTTTAGTTTTACTCTTCCTCTCTGAATACGCATTTTAGTTGCGGAAATGCCAAGGCCGATCTCTTTGGCTATCTGTGTCTGTGCCATTTTCTCAATGTCTGAAAGCAGGAGAGGCTGTGCATACTTATCCGGCAGAAAACTTATCATCGGAATCAGATAATCATAAGCAGTAAGCCCACAGTGTTCTTCTACAGAAGGCCCCAACTCCTTTGGTACTTCTTTTAACTCATAGGACATTTGCTTGTAAAAATCTGAAAGTGTGTTTCTGCTAACCTGAAAAAGCCAGGCCTTGACATTGGAGATCTCTTTGCCCCGCTGAAAGTTTTCTGTCAGTTTCAGCATTACTTCTTGGACAATATCTTCGGCATCCTGCTCATTTTTACATTTTCTTATGAGATAAGCTTTCAAAAATCCGTAGTACTCTGTAATCACTGATCGCAGAAGAGCTGACTTGTCAGTCATGATGTTTCTATTTTTTATGTGCTTATTTCCCTTCTCTCAAAGCCTTTGCGTAGGCATTTGGCAACTCACTTTTTTCTACCGCAACAGCCGCCTTTTCAATATCGTATTCAACTCTTCGGAAAGTCACCCGGATAGCCTCAGGATCCGTGGTCTCCAGTCGGGTGTCAAATTCCATAATAAGATAGCAGGCTCTGGGATCTCCGTCTTTTGGCTTGCCCACTGAACCGATATTGATTGCGTGACGCTCAGCTTCTTTTTCTTCCAGGGTATTGGAAAGTTTCCTGTGAAAGGGTTTATGGGTATGGCCAAAAAGCAGTATGTCGGCAGCTGAATCTTCGAGGATACGCATCAGACTTTTTTCAGGCCGGTCTTCAAACAAATACTCGTTGATCTTCCGTGGACTTCCATGCACCATCAACAGCTCCAAATTCCTGTCAGCAAACTTGAACTCGATCGAAAGATGTCTGGGAAGCGACCTCAGGTAAGTGCGTGTTTTCTCGGTGACTTTTTGATTGGTAAAAGCTATGGATACTGCCCCGTTGGCTTTTTCGACATCATCCTTATAGGCACAGCCGCAGTCATCGCTGTGGAGCCCAATTCCCTCGTCGTAATTTCCGGCAAGTGTTGGTATATGTCTTTTTCTGATTTCTTCCGTTACCTCGTCCGGCCAAATATTATAGCCCACAAGATCCCCCAGACAGTACACCGCATCGGGTTTCTGCTGGTCAATGTCGTCCAATACCGCCTGTAATGCAGGAAGGTTGGCGTGTATATCAGAAAAAAAGGCAATTTTCATATGCTCGTGTTTTGGTTGTCAAAAATTTGCATTGGCTACTTACCCTGCTCCAGGGCATCCGCATACTTCTCAGGGAATTCACTGTTTCTCAGTTTCTTTACTGCGTATTCGACATCGTAGGAAAGCCTTCGGAATTCCAGTTTCCAGGCCCTTCCGTCATCAAAGGTTAACAAATCGCGGAGATCAGCCAGGACATATCCTGTCCTCAGATCCCCGTCTTTAGGTTTGCCGACCGAACCCAGATTGATCACATGCCTCAGTTTATTTCCATCCTGAATACGGCGGTGATAGGGGATATGTGTATGACCGCACAGTAAAATATCAGCATCCTTTTCACGCATCATGTTCAGCACTTCCTGCTCAGGATAATCCTCGGTCATGTAGTCGTCGATAGCCTTTGGACTGCCGTGAACCATCCAAATATTCAAATGCTTTCCCCCAAATTCGTACGATTCCGTCAATTCCCGGGGAAGCCCCAGCAAGTAATCTCTGGTTTCCTCATTGATCAAGGTTTGCGTGATCGCACCATTGGTTCCCGGAGCCGGTGAAGCTATCTGAAGCCCCTCCTCATGGTTACCCATCAGCGTCGGTACCCGCAGCGCTCTCACTAGGTTAACCGTCTCCTGAGGCCAGACATGGTAACCGACCAGGTCGCCGAGACAGTATATCCTGTCCGGCTTTTCCTGGTCAATATCCGCCAATACTACTTCAAGAGCAGGCAGATTGGCATGTACGTCAGAAAAAAAAGCAATCTTCACTTTAATCTTTGATATATTCCACGACTTCTTTTACTGTTTGACGGGCAGACCGGCCAACCCCTATCAGAGTAGCCGAGGCAAATCCGGTCCAGCCTCCATATCCTACCAGCCAAAGCCCCGGTACTTCTTTACAGCGGGTGCCTTCGGTAGAAATCCTACCCCTTGAATCAGTAGGCACCAGCCCTGAGAGGTGATCGGTAGCAAAACCGAATCCGGTACACCAGAGAATGGCATCAATTTCCTCTCTGTCTCCGTTTTCCCAAACTACTGCAGCCTCTTCTATCGAAGAAATTCGCCCCTTGGATTTGAACACATCCCTGTCACGGGCTTCTTTGACTGTAGGGGTCATCACAATATTTCCGAGATGGTACTGGGATGCGTCAAAAGGTTTACCCTGTTTCTCAGCTTCATATTTTGCGGTTGCCAGATCAAACAATACCCGACCATCTACATCATCCGGCAAAAACTCCGGTTGCTTATGGGTCGCCCAGAAGGTAGTGGCCACTTTGCTGACCTCGGCAAGCAGCTGGGCTCCGGTATTTCCCTCACCCACAATCAGTACTTTTTTTCCTCTGAAGATTTCGGCATTCTGATACTCCACAGAATGGATCTGGATTCCCTGAAAACTTTTCCGTCCCGGTATTTCGGGAATAAAAAGCTTTTGCCAGGTTCCCGTGGCGGAGATCACAGCTTTTGCTTTTAGCTGGTCCCCGTCCGCAGTATGGATCTGAAAAACCCCATCCTGAAGCTCTACTTTTATAACACGGACCTTTCGTCTGATCGGGAATCCGTAGCGTTGTTCATAGGCGCAGAGGTAAGCAACAGCTTCATCCCGTGAAGGATATGCGCCTGCGGATGCCGGCATCATAAAGCCCGGAAGAGAGCTGAATTGGGAGGGAGAAAAGAGTGTGAGGGTCTCCCAGGTCTGTGGCCAACTGCCACCGCAGTTTTCCTGGTCATCCAAAATAAGATAATCCAGCTCAGCTCTGCGAAGAAAGTATGCACATGCAAGGGCACTTTGCCCTCCCCCAATAATTACCAGATCAACTTCCTTTCGCATCAATCAGCAAGTTTCGGAGTTCCATAATATTTATCCCTCAACCAAAAGGATACCCTGACCAAAAGTATCAATGCGGGAACTTCCACCAAGGGTCCGATCACTCCTGTAAATGCCTGCCCCGAGTCCAGTCCAAATACGGCGATAGCAACCGCAATTGCCAGTTCAAAGTTGTTTCCTGCGGCAGTGAACGAGATAGCGGCATTTTTGTCATACGTGGCACCCATGGCTTTGCTGAAGAAAAACCCGATGATAAACATCAAGGTGAAATAGATCAGAAGCGGGATAGCAATACGCACCACATCCATGGGGATCTCTACGATCAGGTCGCCTTTGAGCGAGAACATCACCACAATGGTGAACAGCAATGCGATAAGTGTCAATGGGGAAATTGCCGGAATAAACACGTTTTTATACCAATCTTCCCCTTTAATGCGCACCAGGATCAACCTGCTGAGAATTCCTGCCAAAAAAGGAATCCCGAGATAAATAGCAACACTCTCGGCAATGGTGCCGATGGAAATATCCACGATGGCTCCTTCAAATCCGAAATAAGGAGGAAGCACGGTTATAAACAGCCAGGCATAAAAGCTGTACATAAATACCTGAAAGACACTGTTCAGCGCGACCAAACCCGCTCCGTATTCACTGCTTCCCTCTGCCAGATCGTTCCATACCAGCACCATGGCAATACATCGGGCCAATCCGATCAGGATCAGTCCTGCCATGTACTCTGGGTGATCCTGCAGGAAAATCAGCGCCAGTGCAAACATCAGTACCGGACCTATGATCCAGTTCAGTACCAGAGAAATGCTGAGAATCCGCACGTTTTTAAACACTTTTGGCAACAGCTTATAATCCACCTTTGCCAGGGGCGGATACATCATCAGGATCAGGCCGATGGCTATGGGGATATTGGTACTCCCCGAGCTAAAGGAATTGATAAAATCAGAGCTGGAGGGAAACAGATATCCTATTGCTACACCTACGGCCATGGCAATAAAAATCCACCAGGTGAGGTTCTTATCCAGAAATCCCAGCTTTTTTTGAGAAGAGGCCATACTTACCGGTTTTTGATTTTACTGAATACATAGAACATCTCAGAAGCGATCTGCAGGGATCTTTCATCATAGCGGTTTGATTCCTCCGGAGTTCCATCAAACTTTTTGGGATCCTCATACCGGATGGGAATCCGGTTTTCTGTCCCCGGTATGACAGGACAATTTTCATCCGCATGGGCACAGGTCATTACAGCGGCAAACCGCTTTGCCTTGTTGATCGGGTCGTCAAAAAGTTTTGAAAAGGCAGAAATCGGCTCTGAATCATCGGAATGAAAGATAAAATAGACCGGATTCTCACTTCCTTTTTTGGTCACCCGAAACCCACTCCTCTTGATGGATTCCACGGCTCTTTCGTTAAATTCAGTCACTTCGACTCCACCGGAATAACAATCTGCAGGAACACCGAAATAGTCCGCAGCAGTCTGTGCCCAGATCTGTGAGAATTGACTCCTTCGGGAATTGTGGGTACAGATAAAGTTTAAGTTAATTTTTTCCCCGGAACCAACTTTAGATTGGATATAAGTGATCAGCACCTGGAGTGATTCTTTCCTGTCCTCAGGGATAGGCAATGATCTTGCTTTCTCAACAGTAAGGGCTAGCCCCGGTAATAAATCCACATGTGTAGGGTTCATAGTATATTTACAGGTTAGATTAACAACATCCTGAACCTGGGGCGCAGGTATTTGCAGGCATGTCTACCAGGTTCAACTTTTGTTTTTCCTGTGGAATTCCGCAGTTTACCTTGGCAAGGCAGTCAGTTTGTTTGAGTGTCAACAAGAAGTTGGTTCCGTCAAACTCCAAACCGAATTTACCGATGGTTTCAGCTTGGTATTCCACCTCAACTTCCAGATCTTCCAATCTTAGCACTCTTTCGGAAAGTTCTATGATGCTGTTTAGTTTTTCCGGATGTAGTCGATGGTTGTAATCATCTGCATTCCAAAGTTGGAAATTAGCGACGTTTTCATTTCTTACTGTTCCCCCGCAATCAATAAAGTGCTTGGAGATTTTCCCGACTTCGGTGACATGAAAATGGGTTGGAACCAATGATCCGTCAGGCAATTGAAAGGCTATGTTATCCAATTGGCTAAGTGCCTTTTTAACTTCTGATAGTTGCATAATTTGATTTGTTTATTGCGATAATACGATTAATGGATACAAATTTTTTTACTTCTTAATTAACAACAAGTGCTATCCGGAGCTTTAAACTGATCAAAGACTTCATTGAAAAGCTGTTGAATGTGCGCCCATTTCACCGGGTTGATGCAATAGCTCACCGAGACACCTTCTATGGTGCCCTGAATAATTCCGACTTGCTTGAGCTCTCTCAGATGCTGACTGATTGTGGCCTGGGCAAGCCCCAATTCCTGAACCAAGTCCCCGTTGATACAGGTGTTGGATCTAAGTAAATACTGGATAATCGCTACCCTCGCCGGATGAGCAAAAACCTTGGCCACCTGTGCCAGTTCATTTTGCTCCAGAGAAAATAAATCTGTTTTGGTAACTCCCATTGTGTTTTTAATTCATTGCAATATTACAATGATAAATTATAAATCAAAAGGAAATTTTAGTTTTTTTTAAATCTTCAAAATCTTACTTAAAGGGTGTCTGATTTTTTAGTTATTGTCCATCTGGAATAATGATAGTTGGGATTTCTATCTATTATATATAAGTGTAGGGAGGTGAGTTTTAATTAGGCTATAATTCCGATTTTTTGTAAATTCACCTCGATCCCGATAACAAGTTCTTTAAAACAAGAAGTATACAGGAAGCTTTATTCGATTGTAATAGTCTGATTTATAGTATTTTGTAATATTATTTATGCTGCAAAATATTGGATTGCGTCAATCGTGTAGTTCTCTGAAAATCTAATTTGTAATTAACTGATTATCAATTATATAATAGCGAGGTTCATTCCCCTTCCTCTCTACAATAAAAAGCTAAGTAAGGCTTTAATCCCTTGATAATGAGATATTTATTAGGGGATTTTTTTTGATTCACTTGCGGCTAATCTTTTTGGATCAGTCGGAATATCTGGGGAGCAGGTTTATTCACGCATAGATGTTAGATAGTCTGAACAGGAAGAATTCAATGTTGGTGACTCCTCTGAACTGAGCCCTGAATGCTTTTATTTTTGCATTGAATGATTCTGCTGATGCATTTGTACTCCTGTTTTCAA
>NZ_JBDVMZ010000004.1:0-308422 GCF_039969895.1 Algoriphagus sp. | reverse complement strand
GTTAGAATGCCTGTCCCGATACATCGGGAAGGTCTCAAGTTAGCATCCATCATTTCGATTGACATTGATGAAAAAGTTCATCAACTAGTGACAAATTAAACTATTGGAGTGGTAGTTCAGCTGGTTAGAATGCCTGCCTGTCACGCAGGAGGTCGCGGGTTCGAGTCCCGTCCATTCCGCTTAAAATTGATGAATATGTCGTCAATTGAAATTATTTCGAGTAAATACTGAAACCCATTGGAGTGGTAGTTCAGCTGGTTAGAATGCCTGCCTGTCACGCAGGAGGTCGCGGGTTCGAGTCCCGTCCATTCCGCATAAAGTCCCGAAGAAATTCGGGACTTTTTTGTTTTAGTACTCTTTCAACCCTGTTATATTTTTAAAAGCTCGCGGAATATTAAAAATTTTAATTCCCAAGGGTATATTCTTATCTTTGGCTTTTACAAAAATCTCCAGAATGGTATTAGAATTCGAAAAACCCATAGCTGATTTAGAGCAAAAACTTCAGGAAATGAAGGAGTTGGCCATCGGCAGAAATATCGATTTAAGTTCGGATATTACATCCCTTGAAGAAAAAATCCTCGCTTTGAAAAAAGAAACTTTTCAAAATCTGACCCGCTGGCAGCGAGTTCAGCTTTCCCGGCATGCAGATAGGCCCTATGCACTGGATTATATTTATGAGATGACCAATGACTTCATCGAACTCCATGGAGATAGAAATGTAGCTGACGATAAAGCAATGGTGGGTGGTTTAGGAGATCTTGACGGCAGATCCGTGATGTTCATCGGGCAGCAGAAAGGTAGAAATACTAAACAGCGGCAGCTCAGAAATTTCGGAATGGCGAATCCAGAGGGGTATAGAAAAGCATTACGCTTGATGAAAATGGCTGAGAAGTTCGGCAAGCCTATCGTTACGTTGATTGATACTCCGGGCGCATTTCCAGGGTTGGAAGCTGAGGAAAGAGGGCAGGGAGAAGCGATCGCCAGGAATATCCGAGATATGTTCATGCTGAAGGTTCCTGTGATTTGTATCATAATTGGTGAAGGTGCTTCAGGCGGTGCGCTGGGTATCGCGATCGGAGACCGAGTATTGATGCTGGAAAATTCATGGTATTCTGTTATTTCTCCAGAAAACTGCTCTACGATTCTGTGGAGAAGCTGGGATTACAAAGAGCAGGCTGCGGAGTCTCTCAAATTGACAGCTACTGATATGCAAGGCAATGGCCTAGTGGACGGGATCATACCTGAGCCGCTAGGGGGAGCTCATAGAGATATGAAGAAAATGGCGATTACTTTGAAGGAAGCTATTTTAGCAGCATTAAAGGAGTTAGATAAAATCAAGGCGGAAAAACGAATTGAACAGCGCATCGACAAATTCTGCTCGATGGGTGTAGTAGTTGAGTAAACTATTTAAAGCCCGGACTTCGATCAAAGTCCGGGATTTTTCTTTCATATTATGGAATTACGTGTAGTCAATACTGGTTTTTTTAAATTGGATGGAGGAGCCATGTTTGGCGTGGTACCCAAGACACTTTGGTCAAGAACAAATCAAGCCGACGAGAATAACCTTTGCACCTGGGCTATGAGATCTTTGCTCCTAGTGGATGGGGACCGAATTGTATTGATAGATAATGGAATCGGGGATAAGCAGGATGCCAAATTTTTCTCCAATTACTACCTTCATGGAGATGATTCTTTGGATAAAAGCCTCAAAAAGATTGGCGTAAGCCCACATCAAATTACCGATAATTTTCTTACTCACTTGCATTTTGACCACTGCGGAGGTGGAGTGAAGTACGGGTCTCATGGGCAATTCGAGATGACTTTTCCACGTGCTACTTACTGGTCCAACAAGGATCACTGGCAGTGGGCAACTGTTCCGAATCCTAGAGAGAAAGCATCCTTCTTAACAGACAATATTCTTCCGATGCAGGAACTTGGACAGTTGGAATTTTTGGATCTTGAGAAAAAGTCATTTTTGCATGGATTTGATTTCATTACTGTAGATGGACATACCGATAAGCAAATGCTTCCCAAGATTCAATATAAAGGAAGAACACTGGTTTTTGTGGCTGATTTACTTCCTTCTGTCGGTCATATTCCTTTACCTTATGTGATGGGATACGATACCCGCCCACTGCTAACGATGGATGAAAAATCCAGATTTTTAGAAGAAGCTGCGCGAGAAGAGTATATTTTATTTTTGGAGCACGATGCTGAGCACGAGTGCTGTACCGTAAAGATGACTGAGAAGGGAGTGCGTTTGGATCAAACTTTTCGATTGGATGAAATCTAATCTAAAGATAGGAATTGCTCTATCAGGCGGGGGTGTTCGTGGGATAGCCCATTTGGGGGTTTTGAAAGCTCTAAATGAAGCAGGCATCAAACCAACCAAAGTGTCTGGGACTTCTGCTGGAGCGATAGCTGGAGCTATGTATTGTCAAGGCTATCTGCCTGACGAAATTCTAAAAATCATCGTTGAAACCAATTATTTCAAGTTCATGCGTCCGGCTATTTCTCTGACTGGATTCCTGAAAATGGATTCTGTTGGGAGCCTTTTTAAGTTGTACCTAAAGCATGATGATTTTGCTCAACTGAAGATTCCGCTGTCGGTAGCTGCCACGGACATCAAAAAGGGTAAAGTTCGCTATTATTCTGAAGGAGAATTAATCCGTCCGATCATGGCTTCGTCTTGCATTCCGGGTATGTTTGACCCTATTGTAATCGGTGAGCGCTATCTGGTAGATGGCGGAGTGCTAAACAATCTACCTGTAGAACCACTCGAAGGAGTTTGCGACTATGTGATCGGAGTTAATTGCAATCAATTACCAGAAGAAAGCAATGTCAGCAACATGAAGAAATTGATAGAACGCTCTGTGATTATGGCCATGAATTACAATGTCTATAGCAGAGAATCCAAATGTGACTATTTTATTGAGCCTCCTGGACTCGGCAAATATGGTGTTTTTGACATTAAAAAAGCTGCAGAGCTCTTCGGAGTGGGATACGATTATACGGTGAGTTATATTGATTCTAATCCTACGATTTTGGATTTGGCAGTTGATACTAAAAAAGTTAATAAAGCATGATGAAGTTTTTGTCCAGATTGGTATTTTGGATTTCGGGTTGGTCACTGAATGACAATTGGCCTAAGGGGCTTAAGAAAGCGGTGCTCATCGCGATTCCTCACACCTCTAACTGGGATATCCTATACGCGAGATCCGCATTCTTTCTCATGGATATTCCTGTACGATTTACCATCAAAAAAGAAGTAATGGTTGGTCCATTGGGTTGGTTGCTCAAAGGATTGGGCGCGATAGCCATAGACAGAAAGCGTGTGCCAGGTGGTAGAAAACAAACTTACACCGAGTCCATGGTTTCCATGCTGAACGAACGAGATGAGCTTGTAATCATGGTAACTCCAGAAGGAACTCGGAGCCAAGTGAAGAAATGGAAATCAGGATTTTACCATATCGCCCTTGGAGCAAATGTTCCAGTGGTCATAGGATATCTAGACTATAAGAAAAAAGAAGCTGGGATTGGGCCGGTGATCTATCCTGACGGAAACATGGAGGAGCAGATCGAGGAGATGAAAGTTTTTGGAAGAACAGTTACGGGTAAACATCCCGAGAAAGGAATTCTCTGAAAGCTAAAGTCTGAAGTTTGAAAGTTAAAATCCACGAGTCTAATTCAACTTTTAACTTTTTCTAACATCCTACATTCCATGTATTTAGAGGTTGTCAATTATCTTTTGGAATAATTGATTTTTACTCGACTTCTAAAAATACACCCTATGAAACTATTAACTGGGATTTTACTTTTACTACTTGCAAGCTCTTGTTCTTCTACTGAAGAAAAAAAAGCAACAATTTCTGATCAGATCAAGGTATCACTAGATACGGTTATGATCGACCCAGGAAATGAATTTCTTTATTTGCAAGATGAGTTGTATTCTTCAAGTTTGTCAGATGACAAAAGCTATCTACTCAACTTCAATAGAAAGGATAATTCTGCGGAGAAAATTGATCTGAATCAGCTGGTTTTGGATAAAAAGATCCAATATGAAAAAGAAGGCCCGAATGGAATCGGCGATTACCCTCAACTTTCGATTCTGCCAAATCAGAATTTATTGGTATTGAATTACCGTTTTCATAAAATTTTTGATCAGAATGGTCAGCTCTTGAGAGATTTGGAACTAGGAGAGATAGCTAAAGAATACCTAGGAGGCACCGATTATTACCCACGAAGCCTCTACCAGGATGAGATCAACCCTGAACGATTCTTAGGTGTAATTACTCATTGGGAAAGTAACACCGATTTTATACTTGATTTTGATCTGAAGAATCGAACTTTTAAAAAGATCGAACTTCCTGATTGGGCTAAGAATTCTGAGCGGTATGTCAAGATTCTTTATGATGGAAATGATGCAGGAGGGTATGGATCAGGAGCTTATCCATTATTTGCCAACGGTGATTTATTGATCAGTTCCAACGCTTTCAATGAGGTTCAGGTATATGATTCGGAAGGTGATAGTGTTTACTTGAAAAAATGGGACACTCCCTTGTTAGGTTACAAGAAGGAGTACAATCCTCCCAAAACGGTAGAATATACCTCTGGAGGAATTAAAGATGTGGAGCGCAAAATCGGAGAGGAAATCTCTTATGGAAGCTTTTTCTGGGATGAGAAAAACCAACGCTATTTCAGGTTTTCAGATAAGAAACACTATAGCGATGAGCTAACGGAATATGATACCTATGTCAGCACTGGAGCAGAGGTTTATCTCAGCATCTTCGACAAAGAATTTAACTTGCTCGCCGAAGCTCAAATCCCGGAATTAACCAAATCTCCCAACGTTCATTTTGCCAAAGATGGTAACATCTGGATTTTTGAAAATATCGATGATGAACTGGCTTTCGTGATTGTTAAAATTGAGGATATTTAGGGGTTTGAAGAACTCTTTGCAGGTATGTGAAGAAAATGTCAGGTTTTAATTTCAAAGGCCTGAATCAATTTCAAATCAATTAATATTAAATCATCGGTAGCTTCTACCTAATCTGCCCAAAATGATCTCTTTATCCAAGGTGGCAATTTTTGAAACTCGGACTATAGAGTCTTTTTTCAGTCCATTCTCTGTCGTTGGATGAACTAGCAAATCAAATGGTGAGGATACTTTTATCTGAGTGGAAATAAAGGCGACGGTAACGTCAAATTCAGAAGCTAATAAAACTAAGGCTGGCCTATTTTTTAATCCTGATAAATCTGTAGCCGTGAAGGGGACGAGAATAATGTCTCCCTTTGTCCTTTGTATCGTACTTTAAGATCTTCTACTGTATAAATATTATCTTCTTTTTCTAAAAAGTTGTACGGTTTACCCTTTTGAACCAGATGATTGATTCCATCTTGGAGTGTTTTGTCTTCAAGCTTTTTCAAGATAAAATCAGCAAAATCATTTATCTCCTTAATCTTTTCCACTGGAAGCTAATCCAAAATAGTAACTGTTTTAGTTATGAGTTCTTGTTTGACATGATCATAAAGATTTGAGTCTCTAAAGTAATTATACCTGACGACTAGTTTCCTTTCTCAAAATCCAAGCTCACCGAATTGATGCAGTACCTGATTCCTCCCTTGTCTTTGGGACCATCGGGGAATCGGTGCCCGAGATGCGAGCCACAGTTGGCGCACAAAATCTCTTCTCGAATCATTCCGTGTGTATAATCCATGTGAACATCAATAGCATCTGGAGTGATGGGACTAGTGAAACTCGGCCATCCGCATCCGCTGTCATACTTCTTGGAAGAGTGAAAAATCTCATTCCCACAGGCTTTACAACCATAAATGCCTGTCTCCGAATTGAGGTAATATTGACCAGTAAAAGCCCTTTCTGTTCCTTTTTCTCGTAAAACTCGGAAAGAATCTGGATCTAGTTCTTTACGGTATTGGTCTTCTGATTTTTGAACGGGATAAGTTTTTTTTTCTTGGTTTTTCATGTGGGTATAACCCGGAGAGAGCTAAAGAAGTTTCTCTCCAGAAAAAAAGTGTCAGCTTTTATGAAGGAAATACCTTCTCAATTGACGCTAAAATTACTTCGCAAGCTTCATGAATTTGCTCTACCGAAATCGTCAGGGGAGGAGCTATTCGCATGGAATCATCACAAAATAAAAACCAATCAGTAATCACTCCCATCTCAATCGCTGTGTCGATAATCGGCTTTAGCACATCGAAAGATTCGAATTCCACAGCCATCAGCAAACCTTTATTTCTGATACTTTTGATTTTTGGGTGAACTAATAGCGCCTTGAATAATTCCGCCTTCGCTTCAACTTCTTCAATAAGGTTTTCTTCCAAAAGTATTTTTATCGTAGCCAAAGAAGCTGCAGAGCTTACCGGATGGCCGCCGAAGGTCGTGATATGACCTAAGATTGGATTGTTTTTGAATACACCCATCACTTCCTTATTTGCAATGAACGCACCGATTGGCATTCCTCCGCCCATTCCTTTGGCACAAACTAAGATATCAGGAATGATTCCATGGTGCTCGAATGCCCAGAATTTCCCAGTTCTTCCAAAGCCACATTGAACCTCATCCAAAATCAGCAAGGTTCCTGTATCGTCACATCGCTTCCGAAGGGCATGGAAATATTCTTTGGAAGCAACGCGGATTCCACCTTCACCTTGCACGGTTTCAATCAGGATTGCGGCTGTTTGCTTATCAATAATTTCCAGGTCTGAAATCTCACCATAGCGAATATGGCTCACACCGGGTAGCAGCGGCCTGTAGGCTTGCTTGAAAATCTCATTTCCTCCCACACTCAAAGAACCGTGAGAACTTCCGTGATAGGCGTCCACGCAGGAAATTAACTTAGGCCTTCCCGTATATCTTTTCGCTAGTTTCAAAGCGCCTTCTATCGCCTCGCTGCCGCTATTTACCAGATAGACGTTGTCTAAAATCTCGGGTAAGGTATCGGTGAGGGCTTTAGCCAACAAGGATTGTGGGCTTTGGACATACTCACCATACACCATGAGGTGAAGGTATTTGTCCAGCTGACGGTGGATTGCGTCGAGCACTTGTGGATGTCTGTGTCCTACATTGCTCACGCCGATTCCTGAGATCAGATCTATGTATTTCTCGCCATTTGCCCCATAAAGGTAGATTCCTTCTGCTTTTTCCACTTCTATCATCAAAGGGAAATCTGTGGTTTGGGCTAAATGCTGTAGGAAAAGCTGACGGTTATTCATTACTAGAGTTTAGATCAAAAGCTCGAGAACCTAAAGAAGATTCCCAGCGGAAGTTTTTTGTTCTGATTGTCCTGAAGGTAAAGTTCGCCATGCTCTGCGTTCTTCACATTTTTGAAGGTCGTGTTGATCAGATTAGCAGCGATGAGGGAGGAGAAGCTAAGCGAATACATATTGAGCAAAAGGAAGTGATCTTTTGGATCTAAAATCTCAGCGCAAACTTTCAGCATTTCATTGATTTGCTCCTCCAGCACCCATTTTTCTCCATCAGGCCCACGACCATAAGCTGGGGGATCTAGAATGATTCCGTTGTATTTATTGCCGCGGCGAGCTTCCCGCTTGATGAATTTCATCGCGTCATCCACCATCCAACGGATATCAGTTTGACCGGATGATTCCATGTTATGTCTAGACCAAGTCACGACTTGCTTCACCGAATCTAAGTGCGTGACATCAGCGCCAGCAGCTTTGGCAGCTACACTTGCAGCTCCGGTGTAAGCAAAAAGGTTGAGGACTTTCGGTTTTTCTACTGGAGAACGCTTGATCGTTTTGTATAGGTAATCCCAGTTGACTGCTTGCTCTGGAAATAGCCCGATATGCTTGAAGGAAGTTTGAGCCAAATTTAACTTTAAGTTCAATCCTTCAGGATTAGCATATTTGATAGCCCAGTTATGAGGCATTTTTTTCAATTGTTCCCAGTTTCCTTTTTCAGGATTACTTTTCTCTTTTGCAAAATGCGCGTGGGCTCGATTTCTCCATTCACTTTCTGGAAGAGTTTTGTCCCAAATAGCCTGAGGCTCTGGTCTGCTCAGGATAAATTCTCCGAATCGTTCTAATTTTTCAAATCCTCCTGTGTCAATGAGTTCATAATCTTTCCATGGGCCAGGACAAAGTGATAGGATGGATTCGTTCATAAGCTGTCTATTTTTCAGGAAGCAAAAATAGGGAATTAATTGGAGGCATGCAGGAAGGTGCCTGGCGATTCGAGTTTTGGATGGCTTCTTGCGTAAGTTTGGAGTAGTTTATCTAAAGACACTTCATACTACTTCAACTAAGATTTAGGCTGTTTAGGGTTTTTGCCTTAGAGAAATTAACTGAATTGGTTTTCAGGGAAGTACTAGCTCTTGCTCTTTGAATCGTACAGCTAAATCTGTTTTATTGTACTTTTAGCCTTACTTTAAAGCAGCAATAGAACTATTTCGCCTTTTGCTTAAAGACCCGCCTGCCAATTTACCTAAGTGATGTCTAAGAAATTCATCGATATCGAGAAACTTATTGCCTCTAAAAACCCTGCACTTTTGAAGTGGATGCCTGGGTTTGTGCTGAACTATATCAAGAGAGTGACACATGAAGAATGGATGAATCAGATACTTGATCGAGTGGATCATCTGCATGGGATTGATTTTGCAAAAGGCATAATCAGTGAACTCAATATAGAAGTGGAGCTGGTGGGTGCGGAGAATATTCCAAAAACAGGAGGAATTATTCTCGCGGCTAATCATCCACTGGGCGGTATTGATGGCATAGCTTTGATGCAGGCGATTAGCCAGGTAAGGACAGATATGAGATTTCTCGTCAATGATATCTTGATGGCGTTGAAAAATTTTGATCCCTTGTTTGTCCCCATCAATAAACATGGCAAAAATTCGATAGATACACTGACTGCTATCGAATCAGCTTATTCAGAATCGTATGCCGTTATAGTTTTTCCGGCAGGATTGGTGTCACGTAAAGATGAGATTGGGATAAAAGATTTGGAGTGGAAAAAGAGCTTTATTTCCAAAGCGAAGAAATATAAAAAAGATATCCTACCTTGTTTTATAGGGGGTAAAAATTCCAATTTTTTTTACAATTTGGCATATTGGAGAAAGAAAATTGGGATAAAAGCCAATATTGAGATGTTCTATTTAGCTGATGAACTATATAAGCAGCAAGGAAAAAAG
The DNA here is from genome assembly GCF_039969895.1 of Algoriphagus sp. Classification (GTDB taxonomy): domain Bacteria; phylum Bacteroidota; class Bacteroidia; order Cytophagales; family Cyclobacteriaceae; genus Algoriphagus. The sequence continues at coordinate 299,249 of NZ_JBDVMZ010000004.1, read as the reverse complement.
GTAGTGATCACGGTAGGTGAACAGATTTCCTATCAGAGCCTGAATTCTTCCAAAACGGATAGTCAATGGGCTGAGGAGGTGAAGGAAGTTGTTTACAAACTTGGTAAAAAAGGATGAATAGAGAACAAGCGATAATTCCGGCAATTGATAAGGAGCTACTGAAAGCTGAGCTAGTGCCGGAGAGGTTTTTACGATACACTAATAATGGAGACAACTTGGTTTACCTGGTTAATTTCCATAACTCCCCAAATGTCGTCCGAGAAATCGGAAGGTTACGGGAATTGACCTTTAGAGCTGCTGGAGGCGGAACAGGCCTTGAGTTGGATCTGGATGAAAATGACACTTGCCAAAATTGCTACGAACAGTTAATCACCTGGAATCCTGAAGATGAGGAGATTGTGGCTGGCTACAGATTAATCAAATGCAGTAATTCTATCAACGGAGACGGAAGTTTGAATCTTTCTACCACGCATTTATTCGATTTTACTGAGCGATTTATAAAAGATTTTATACCCTCTACTATAGAGCTAGGCCGCTCTTTTGTGCAGCCTAAGTACCAGCCTGCATTAGATAACAGAAAGGGGATTTTTAGTTTGGATAACCTTTGGGATGGGTTAGGAGCAGTGGTGTTGATGAATCCAGACGTCAAATACCTATTTGGTAAAGTGACGATGTACCCTCATTTCAACCGCGAAGCCAGGGACTTGTTACTCATGTTTATGAACTACTATTTTCCCGATAAAGACAAACTGGTGACCCCAAAAGATGAATTGAAGCTGGGTTATGAAACCGATCTTCCAAAGTCTGGAAATCCTTTTGAGGGCTTGGAATACAAAGAAGGGTACAAATTGCTGAATGGTAGGATTCGAACCTATGGGGAGAATATTCCGCCTTTGATCAATACCTACATGAACCTTTCTCCAACGATGATGACGTTCGGCACTGCCCTGAATGACGAGTTCGGGGAGGTAGAAGAGACTGGAATTTTAATCACTCTTGCGGATATCTATGAGACCAAAAAGCACAGGCACATGGATACCTTCGAGCGTGACAAAACCTTTGGAAGTAGAGGAGATGTCTGATAAAATTACTTTGATCGTCGGGGCCACTACCAACCCATCACGCTACGCTTACTTTGCAGCTAATCGATTGTCTAAAGCAGGAATTCCCTTCGTACCAATTGGAATTAAATCGGGGGTTGTTTTTGGTGAAGATATCTTGGATCTAAGGTCTAAGCCTAAGTTGGAGAAAATACACACCATCACGATGTATGTGGGTACTGCCAATCAGGAAGAATGGATCGATTATTTGATCAGTTTAAAACCTGAGCGGATTATTTTTAACCCAGGAACAGAGAATCCTATATTTTATAGAAAAGCAAAAGCCGAAGGTATTGCTGTATTAGAAGCCTGTACTTTGGTGATGTTAAGCTCAAATCAGTATTAATAGCCTTGTAAATCAGCTTGTTGATGGGCTTATATTTTCAAGGTTTTTCCGATAATGTAGAATGGGGAAAAGCTGTGTTTAGTCACATTTTTTACCTATCTTGCGACATCCAAAAAAGAACTTAAAATCACCTTTTTAGCCCCAATTTGAGGGTTTTCTCCAAAACATATGAGTGAAGAAAAAGCTAAGAATCCAGCCGAATACGGTGCCGGTAATATTCAGGTATTAGAAGGTCTTGAGGCGGTTCGTAAGAGACCTGCCATGTATATCGGTGATATCGGCGTCAAAGGACTCCATCACCTGATCTGGGAAGTTGTAGATAACTCAATAGATGAAGCACTCGCGGGCCATTGCGATACGATCAAAGTCACAGTAAATGAAGATAATTCTGTCACAGTAGAGGATAACGGCCGCGGTATTCCTACAGATATGCACGCCAAAGAGAAAAAATCTGCTTTGGAAGTTGTATTGACTGTGCTTCATGCCGGTGGTAAATTCGATAAGGACACTTACAAGGTTTCTGGCGGTTTGCACGGCGTGGGTGTATCCTGTGTGAATGCTCTTTCGGAGGATCTGAAAGCAACCGTTTATAGAAATGGCGTGATCACTGAGCAGGAATTTAAAATCGGTGTTCCGCAATATCCAGCCAGACAAGTAGGAGAAACGGATCGAAGAGGAACTACAATTCACTTCAAACCTGACTCCAGTATTTTTGCAATTACAGAATACAAGTACGAAACTATCGCCAACAGGCTGCGGGAAATGGCATTTTTGAATGCTGGAATCCGGATTTACCTAACTGACCTTAGAGAGAAAGAAGACGATGGAACCTTCAAATCTGATGAGTTTTACTCTGAAGGAGGGTTGGTTGAATTCGTCGAATACCTAGACGTAAGTCGTGAAAAAATCATTGATGCCCCGATTTACATCGAATCAGAGCAGAATGGAGTGCCAGTGCAAGTGGCAATGAGCTACAATAGCTCCTATACTGAAAATGTAGTATCCTATGTAAATACTATTAATACCTACGAAGGGGGGACCCACGTCACAGGATTCAGAAGAGCGCTGACTAGAACATTGAAATCCTATGCCGATAAATCTGGCATGTTGGACAAGCTCAAAATGGAGGTTTCTGGTGATGATTTCCGTGAAGGGCTCACAGCTGTGATTTCTGTGAAAGTGGCAGAGCCACAGTTTGAGGGACAGACCAAGACCAAGTTGGGTAATTCTGATGTAGTAGGTGCTGTGGATTCGGCTGTTTCTGAGACACTTCAATCGTGGCTTGAGGAACACCCGAAGGAATCCAAGATTATCGTAGGGAAGGTGATTTTGGCAGCTCAAGCTAGACATGCTGCTAGAAAAGCGCGCGAGATGGTTCAGCGTAAAAATGTGCTGGGCGGCGGTGGTCTGCCTGGTAAGTTGGCGGACTGCGCGAATTCTGATCCAACCGTTTGTGAACTTTACCTAGTCGAAGGGGACTCTGCAGGTGGATCTGCCAAGCAGGGAAGAGATAGGGATTTTCAGGCTATTTTGCCTTTGAAAGGTAAAATCCTCAATGTGGAGAAAGCACATGAACACAAGATTTATGACAACGAAGAAATAAAAAACATTCTTACGGCACTGGGTGTTAAAATCGGTACTGTGAATGACGATAAGGAATTAGACCTTTCGAATCTTCGCTATCACAAAATCATCATCATGACGGATGCTGATATTGACGGATCACACATTAGAACCTTGATTCTCACTTTGTTCTTTAGATATATGAGAACATTGATCGAGAATGGCTATGTATATATTGCTTTGCCTCCTTTGTATTTATTGAAAAGAGGAAAAGACGAGAGATATTGCTGGACAGAGGAGGAACGTAAAATCCTCACGGCCGAAATGGCAAAGGATGGGCGAGAAGACAGTGTAGGTATTCAGCGATACAAAGGTCTAGGAGAAATGAATCCTGAGCAGCTTTGGACTACTACCATGGATCCCAATGTGAGAACCATCAAACAGGTGAATATTGAATCTGCCGCAGAAGCTGACCATCTATTTAGCGTGCTGATGGGTGATGAGGTCGCTCCGAGGAGGGAGTTTATCGAGAAGAATGCGAAATACGCCAAAATCGATACATAATCATTCTTAAGGGGCTTTTTAGCCCCTTTTTTATTAAATATTTTAAGGATAAACCCAAAATAAAAAAGCAAAACTTAACTTGCTTTCACATTATTAACTTTGAATTCAATGAAATTAGCGGAGGTTCAAAAATACGATTCGATTATACAGCAGAGTGATCTGGTGAGTAGGGATTTAAGCTGGTTGAAATTTAATGAGCGTGTCTTGGATCAGTCCAAGAAAATGCATCGTAGCGTTTTTGAGAAACTTAAATTTCTGGCAATTACCGCATCCAATCTGGATGAGTTTTTTATGATTCGTGTAGGATCACTATACAACTACTTGGACTATGACAAGGAGCGAGTTGATTACTCGGGCCTAAGAGAGGAGCCATTTAAGGCTAAATTGATGAATGAAAGTCAGGCTTTCCACACAGCTCAGCATGATCACTTCACTCAAGTGATGATGCCGGAGTTAATCGAACAAGGTGTTATTCTCTGCAATACGTCTAAGCTCACCGACAAGGAACAAGAGAAGGTACACGATTACTTTGTCAAAGCCATCTACCCCATGCTCACTCCGATGGTATATGATGGATACCGTACTTTTCCGATTTTGATGAATAAGCTCTTGGTATTTGGTGTGGTGACTACTAGCCCAGGAGATAGGCAGGATATGCGCAAGATGAGTTTCGTGCAGATTCCTGCGAATATTCCACGCTTTTTCGAGATCGAGCGGGAGGATTCTCTATTGCTGATACCTATCGAAGAAGTGATACGTGAAAATATTGTCTCTCTTTTCCGCAATGTCGAAATTGAAGGAATCAGTCTATTCAGAATTACCAGAAATGGTGATTTCACTTTGGAAGAAAGTGAAGATATGGATGCCAACTTTCTAGAAGAAGTGAAGCGAAAGCTAATGGAACGGAAAAGTGGGAGAGTGGTCAAAATAGAGATAGAAGAAGGCTATAGTAAGTGGATGATGAACTCCCTGTTGGAAAGATGGAATCTGAAAATGGATTCAGTTTTTCTGGTGAAAAGAAATAGCTTATTAGATTTCACAGGATTATGGCAGATCGTCGGCAATAAGAAATTCCGGGAACGCCTACCTCAAATACCCGATCCGGTGAAGCCACTTTCCTACCAGGATGAGGGGGCTGCCGATATTTTTGACGTGTTGAAAGAAAAAGATATTCTTCTTCATCATCCTTATAATAACATTGACCCGATTCTGGACCTGATAGAAAAAGCTGCAGAAGACCCTGATGTGATGGCTATTAAAATGACTATCTACCGACTAGCGAAGGATAGCAGAATCACCAAGGCACTTTTGAAAGCCGCAGAAAACGGAAAGCACGTATCTGTCCTATTCGAAGTGAAAGCTAGATTTGATGAGGAAAATAATATTAGGGAAGCGAAAAAGCTCCAAAAAGCAGGCTGCTTTGTGATCTACGGAATATCCCATCTGAAGACACACACCAAGCTTCTTCTCATCGTCAAGCGAGACGGCGGCGAGATCACTCGCTATGTGCATCTGGGATCTGGGAATTACAATGAAGATACAGCTAGGCTTTACACGGATATTGGATTGATGACTACCAATGAGGTCTTGGCCAATGATGTATCGGAGTTTTTCAATGTAATCACTGGCCACTCCATGCCTTCTCAATACCGAAATCTAATCACTGCTCCACGTGATATGAGAAATCAGTTGATTGAATACATTGAAAATGAAGCGGAAAATGCCAAGAATGGACTTCCAAGTGGGATTTTTATCAAAGTCAATTCCCTAGAAGACTCCGAGATTATCTATGCTCTTTATCGTGCCTCCCAATCCGGGGTTACTATCAAATTGATCGTCAGGGGTATTTGCTGCATCAGACCGGGGAGGGTTGGATTGAGTGATAATATCGAAGTGTTATCTATCGTCGGCGATTTCTTGGAGCACTCTAGAATTTATCATTTCCATAACAACGGGGAGACGAGAACCTACGCAGGAAGTGCGGATATGATGGTGAGAAGCTTTGACAAGCGATTGGAAGCACTATTCAAAGTGGAATCTCCACTGCTGGAAAAGCAATTGATGAATATTTTGGCGTATAATCTAAAAGATAACGTCAATGCTTATGTAATGCAGGAGGATGGAACATACATTGCGAAAAGGCCAGCAGGTGATGTCCCAGAATTTAATGTTCACCGAGAATTCTTTAAGCTGGATGCTGATAGTATCATGCAAGTTGAACTGGTAAAATAGAACCTAATGAACTCATATTTCTAAAAAACATGATTACCTGTAAGGATTCCAGTCACCTTAAATTCTTTACCGATCACGTAGAAAGAAGGTGATCGAAGCAGCCTCAATTCTTAAGTCAACTCAATTCCATAAGGCTTGAGGCACTTGATCGGTAACAATGCGGATACACCTACTTAAAAAATCAGATAGCATCGGGATTCACCTCGGTGCTATTTTTTTAGAATGGGAAAAAATAGGGGATAAATATAGTAGCTACTATCCACAGCAGTAGATTCAAAGGAGTACCGACTTTTATATAGTCACTAAATCTATAATTTCCAGGAGTATAAATCATGGTATTTGTCTGATAGCCCATAGGAGTCATGAAGCTAAGACTAGCAGCGAATGTTACCGCCATAAGCATAGGTCGAGAATCTACTTCTAGTGCTGCGGCGATACTTATAGCAATAGGTGCAAGAAGTGCGGCAGTAGCGTTGTTAGACATCACATTGGTAAGGATGAATGTAAGCGCAAAAAGCGCGCTCATGACGGCTCTTGGGCCGTATTGACCAACTTCCTCTACGATAGAAGCACCAATCAATTGAGACCCGCCGGTTTTCTCCAGCGCCATCCCCATAGATAGGACTCCAGCTAGCATAAGGATTACTTTCCAATCTATGGCTTTATAGGCTTGTTCGGCACTCAGCGATCTCAACATGATCAATGCAATAGCTCCCGCTACCGCAGTGACCACAATCGGGAATACTTCAAATGAAGCTAGACCAATAATTAAACCCAGCACAATTAAGGTCAATATGCTTTTAGTTTTATTTAGGCTTTTATTTTTGGTTTCAGAAAGTAAAAGTAAGTCGTCGCTACCTTCTATACTTTGGATGGAATCTTCAGTTGCCCTAAGTAGTAGCACATCACCTGCACGCAAGGCTGTCTTAGAGAGGAGGGATTCTAGCATATCGGATCTATGCCTTATTCCGATGACTAAAACTTGGTTGTATAATTTTTTGAAATTCAGACCTTTGATGCTCTTGTTTATTAAAAAAGAATTGGGTGTGACCATTGCTTCATAGAGTCTTTCCTCATCATCCGTGATGTTTTCAGCATGCCATTTCAGATCCGCCTTCAGTTCTATTCCTTTAGTGGTTTTTACTTTTTCTAAATTTCCTTTGTCGCTAGTGATTCGGATAATATCACCTTCTTGTATGGCTGTGTTAGGATAGACGTGTACTTTTCTGCCATCGGATCGGATGATCTGAAGTGGTTTGATTGGTAGCTTTTCGAAAAGCGTTTGCTTATATAACGGTTCGTTTAACTGTTCGAAATCACTTTGTATAATAAGTTCTGAAAGGTAATTTCCCAGCTGAATACTGTCCCCCAATTCTGATTTAGTTTTTCTGGAAGGAGTGAGCCACCTACCAATCGTAAGCATGTAGATTAATCCTGTTGCGAAGAACACTAAGCCCATTAAACTCATCTCGAACACTCCAAAAGAGGGAAGGCCGGCTTTTTCGGCTATCCCACTTACTAGGATGTTAGTGCTGGTGCCTAGGAGCGTACAGATTCCACCCATCAAAGCACCAAAAGAAAGTGGCATCAGAAGCTTAGAGGCAGGGATATTATCGGTTGTATTCAATCGGATCACGGCTGGCATGAGCAATGCGACCACTGCTGTATCACTTATAAAGGCTGATAGAAAACCTGCTGATCCCATTAGTGTGAATAGCAGATGTGTTTGCCCCTTGCTAGCTTGAGAGCTTAGTTTGTGTGTGAAACTATCCAAAAGCCCGGTATTAAAAATTGCAGCCGAAACCACAAACATGGCGGCAACAGTAACGGTAGCTGGATTGGAAAAACCGGACAATCCCTCCTCAATATCTAATATCCCTGTAAGTAGAAAAGTCACCATCACTCCAATAGAAACAGTGTCTATGGTGAATTTCTCTGTAAAAAATAAAATGACAGCGAGAATAATGATTGAAAAAACAAGACCGATTTCGAAAGTCATTAATTACATCTTTAGATAATTTCCTTTTCTAAGTTTATTTCGGATGCGTAAATAGTTTACGATACCAACAATTAAAAAAATCAAACTCAATCCGAATGCCAAGTAGCCAAGCTCTCTTACATGGTCTAATTCCTTTACCTCAAATAGGGCAGTGCCCGACACTAGAAAGTAGAGAGATGTGCGAATAAATGACAATAAAGTTCTGCTATTTGAAAGAGTTGTTCGCTGTCTAGCCAAATAATCACGAATTATTAATTCTCTTTCCAAGTCATTTTCCATATTTGTGTTTAGTTAAGTTGAATTAATATAACATCTATTTATTATGAAAAGAATTCTTACATTTTTCCTTTCAGTTTTGCTCTTTGGGCAAGTGCTTGCCCAAAGTGATTCTACCTTATCCTCCCAAGATACTAGCTACTGGCTAAAAGAAATTCAGGGAGGTCTCAACCTCAATCAGGCTTCATTTAGTGGCAACTGGCAAGGTGGCGGTGTGAATTCTATTGCGGTAGGTGTCTATCTGAATGGTAGAGCAAATTATGCAAAAGACAAATGGTCATGGGACAATACCATGGATTTTATCTACGGTGTGGTGAAAAATAAAGATGAAGAAGGTCGCAAATCTAATGACCGGATTTTTCTCGATTCAAAAGTCGGATATAAACTCAACGACAAGTGGAATTATTTCTTTGCAGCTAATTTCTTATCGCAGTTTGCACCTGGATATGAATTCCCTGAAGATGCTGATCGAATCCTGATTTCTAAGTTTGCCAATCCAGCTTACATTACCACTTCTTTGGGTATTGAATATAAGCCCAATGATGAATTTAGCCTTAGAATATCGCCATTCTCTCCTAGATGGACATTTGTAACGGACAAAGACTTGTACTTGAATGTGCCTAAAAATTATGGGGTAGAGATAGGCGAAACGGTAAGAACTGAATGGCTAGCGTTCAGCCTGATGGCTGATTACAATAAGAAGCTTTCAGAAAACCTCTCGCTTATGCTTAGGTATCAAATGTTTGCTAACTATGAAACTTTGGCTTTCGATGCGATCGATCATCGGTTGGACTTCGGCTTGACAGCCAAAGTTTCCAATTTGGTCAATGTTAGTTTGACTAGTTTAATGATCTATGATTTGGATCAGGATAGTAAAATCCAATTTTCTCAAGGCTTAGCATTAGGAATTGCATTTAAACGAGGTAACTTCCCTGAGAAGAAATAATCTTTAACAAATTTTTATTTGGAATTTTGATTCTATCATAAATGTATTATTTTTGAATTCATTGTGGTAGTTAAATAATAGTTGGTTTAGTTTTCAAATAAAGGGCAGGAGATCTTCTCCTGCTTTTTTATTGCCCCTTTCAGAATTCAGCTTGATACCTCTTGGAATAATTCAATTTTTTCTGTTTAAAAAATCAACCTGCAGCATCATAAGCCTTCTCAATCCAACGGATTACTTCTGTAGTGACACCTGCTTCGTTTGAAAGCTGAATTTTGTGACTACACATTCCATTAGTTTTGCTGTCTGCTTCCAAAATACCCTCAGCAGGCAGGCCTTTCAGGTTAAGACCAATTTCAAATCTTGTTTTGGTAGCTGGGATAAGCATCGCAAACTGCTTTTTCCTCTTGACACTCACGTACGCATTCTTAGGTGCAAACTCTACATCATTCCCTAAAGCAGTAAGCTCTGCATGTAGTCTTTCATAAATTGGCAAAAAATGCTCTTTGCCCTTGTATTGCTTGATTATTAAGTCACCAGTTTCTGATGCAGAACCGGCGTCTGATTTCAGGGCTTTATGTGCGACAAGATTTGCAAAACCATGCGTGAACCCATGTTCGCTTTTTAAAAATTTAAGAATCTCGCCATGCTTTTCAAAGCCTTCCTTCTGAACTATCCTAATCCATTCCTTTAGACTTTTGCCTGTGTTTTTCTCTAAATTATCAATCATTGTTTGCGCAGCCTGATCCATAGTGTTTATTGTTTTGAAATATCTATTTCGCAGAGAACGGGGAAATGGTCTGAGGCCTTTTTCAGCGATTCACTGATTGCCTGTATAGCAGGGTTACTTTTTTCCTGTAGAGGATTCCAAACCAAACCTTGCGAGAAATTAATCCCTTGACTTGCCAAGATGTGATCTATCAGCACATTCAGCTGATCTCCCGTGATTCGGTCTTTGTATTTGCTGGAAAAAGGCGTGTAGCCATAGCTAGTTAGTTTTGGTTTTGGAAGAACTGGCTTAAGCACAAATTCTGGTTTCCACAGGTCTCCAAGAAGAATTTCGACCGCACTTTTAGAGAATTTGTTTTCGTAGAAATCCAATTCAAATCCGTCATTTATATCGCCCATGACAATGACTTCTTGGCCTTTTTCTAAATATTCATCGCATCTCTCCCGGATGGACATGCACTCTGCAAATAACTTCAGTCGATCTCGAGCAGAAATCTGCTCAAACCTAGCGTAATCCACCATGTCAAAAATCCCTTTCGACTTAGTATGAGCTATGATCACTCGAGTGATTAAAGCATTATCCATACCCAACAGACTCAGTTCTAGTGGCGGGCGATAGTGTCGGTACTGCTCCTTGATCAGTCGATTGGTCGTGTCTTGCAGAAACGGTTCGTCAAATCGACTTCCTTCCTTGGTCACGGGCGTGAAAAGAACCTTCAGTTTATCCGGTTTGTAAATCGCACAAAGTTCCTGCTGACCTGCTGATGGGAATCCGTGAATTCCCTTGTAATTAGATCCAGGGATATACGTCTGAGTCCAGATTTCCAATTGTGCGGATGCTGTTTTTGAGCCATCTACTAAGGTGTTTGGACCCTCGACTATTCCCAGAAAATCAGCATCCATCGCTTGGATCACTTCCGCTAGCTGTTGACTTCGGGCATGTTCTTTTCCTGTAGTTTTGGGATTGCCTTCGGCATCAAAAAGATCGCGCATCCATTCTACATTGTAAACTCCGATTTTTAGTTTCATAAAAATGTAGGTTAAAGTAAAAGTTGCTATGAAGTTACATTTTTTTTGCTTAAATGACTGAATAGCAAATTATTGACTTTATACCTTGATGTAGATTTTTTTCCTGTCCATCCAAAATCCAATCAACCAAATCATAAGCATATAGCTAAATGCAAAGAGGAAGGAGGCCGTTTTTGGAGCGAGCCAACTAGTAAAGAAATTTTGATAGATGATGCCTTTCAGCGTAGTTCCTCCTACTGGTACTAAAGAAAGCACAGTGACCAATAAACCGGCTAGCACGTATAGAATGAGTGGATTTCTTCCAAAAACCTCAAAGAAATATGTCCAACCTTTCCAGTTCTTGATTTCAATTATTCCCACCAGAGCAGCGAGCAGGATCAGGTCAATTCCTGTAGTTAAAAGTACATAGGAGCTCGTCCATATTTTTTTGTTGATAGGGAAAAAAATATCCCATAGATAAGCTGCTATTACTAGCCCAAGACCTATCATCATGAGGTTCTTAAGCGTTTTCATTGTGTTGCCTAGGTTCTGGATCATTTTACCCGCCAAATAGCCAGCGATCACATTGACGATAGCGGGTAGGGTGCTGAGTATTCCCTCTGGGTCAAAAGGAATTCCTTCTCCTCCATACATCCTCTCTGGACCTATGAGCGCTAGATCCAGTTTTAGGGCGGCGTTGCCAGTCAAGCTATAGGGGTCACCAGCATCCCCAAAAAAATACATAATCCCCCAATAGCCCAAAAGAGCGAACCCGCTGAACGTCCAAGCTCCTTTAATGCCTCCATAATACAGCACCATAGCGGCAAAGAAATAACATAGGGCAATGCGCTGTAAAACTCCGAAAAGGCGCACTTCCAAAATCGAGGTTACATCATAAAAAGGAAAAGCACTCATCAGCCAACCGATCATAAAAATGAGAATGGTTCTTTTTCCTACTTTCTTGAAAAAAGCTCCTGAATTCATCTCTTGAAGTTTTTTCATCGAGAAGCTCATTGCATTTCCTACCACAAACAAAAAGGTAGGAAAGACTAGATCAGTGGGAGTGAAGCCATGCCAGCTAGCGTGTGCCAGGGGCGCAAATAAATTGCTCCAATCGCCAGCGGTATTCACTACGATCATGAAAGCTACTGTCATTCCTCGTAGTACATCGAGAGCCAGATATCGATTGGTCAAGCCTGGCAAAATAGAAGTTGGGGTCATTTTAACAGTGAGGGAATTAAGGATAAAAGGTTAAGGGTTTCTGTTGGGTTAAGATAAAATATTATCTTGTTCTATACTTGGAAACAGAATTTTTATAGGCACAAAATCAGAAACCGCATGAAAAAAATAGCTATTGACGACTTCAAAGTGACTGAACCTATCTCACTAAAAGACATTCCTACTTCCATTGACCTAGAGGCATCGGAAAAGAAAAAAGACAAGGAACTGAACAAATTGAGAGAGAAGCTCAGTGATCATCAGGACACCATGTACGCTCATAATAAGTATTCCGTTTTGATTTGCCTACAGGGAATGGACACTGCGGGGAAGGATAGTTTGATTCGGGAAGTTTTCAAAGAGTTTAATCCCAGAGGTGTGGTGGTGCATAGTTTTAAGACTCCTTCAAAGCTCGAGCTTCAGCATGATTTTCTTTGGAGACATACTGTTTGCCTTCCTCAGCGCGGCAAATATGGTGTTTTCAACCGAACGCACTATGAGAATGTGTTAGTCACTCGAGTTCACCCTACGTATATTTTGGGGGAAAATATTCCAGGTATCAATTCATTGGATGATATCACAGAGGAATTTTGGGAAAGTCGTTTTGACCAAATCAACAATTTTGAAAAACAAATCAGCGAGAATGGCACCGTGATTTTGAAGTTTTTCTTACATCTAGGCAAGGAGGAGCAGAGACAGCGGCTCTTGCGAAGACTAAATAAGGAAAAGCATAATTGGAAGTTTTCGCCTGGTGATTTAAAAGAGCGCGAACGATGGGATGACTATCAAAAGTACTATGAAGAAGCAATCAACAAGACCTCCAAACCTCACGCTCCTTGGTTCGTGATTCCATCGGATAATAAGGAAACTGCCCGGGTACTAGTAGCTAAAGCAATTTTGGAACAAATGCATAAGCTTAAAGACATAGATGAGCCAGAACTTGACGAAGATGTGAAGAAGAATATCGCATTTTACAAGGAAATATTGAGCAAGCCTGAAACGAATTCCTAGTGGCAAGTAAGCTTCTTACTCATTGAATATCATCTCATCTACAAATACCCAACCCTTACTTCCTGCGTTTGGATGCCAATTTGGTAGCTTTGGAAGCGGAGTAAGGGTGATTTTTAACTTCTCGTAGTTGGTGCTCGCCAGCTCAAAGTTCAACAGCTCAGACCTGGCCGACAAAGCACTAGTAGAGGCAGAAGGAATTGTACTTGCTAGCTGTTGCCATTTTCCATTCACTAAGCCATCGATCGTGATTTTGGAGGGTGGGAAAATATGAGCACCCTCATTATATAATAGGCTTATGGAGAGCTCTTTCGGTTGATTGGCTTTGTGGTCAAATTCAACTTCTACGATCATTGGGTCATCCTGATAACCCAGCCATTTTTGTCCGTGATTGGGAGCTTCTGCCTTCACGAGATCAAAAAGTGTAGCGGCCCCTGAAGCCTTGTATTTTGAATTTGGCTCATTGATTAGCTTAAAATCAATTGGTGCAATACCGGATCGCATAAATATCGCCTCGGACGACCCCGAACCTTTCCATTCTGCTGCGTATGCTTTTGCAAGCAGTTTTCCTGTGCTGCTGACGAAAATAGGTTGGGTATAAATTGCACTCGAAATACTATCTGGCTCCGTGCCATCCAGTGTATAGCGAATTTGCGCTGTTTTTATAGGATGTGAGATGCTCAGCTCTAAACTATCCTGATAAATCATTTTTTCTTGGGAAATAATAGGGTTATTCAGTTTGTAAAGAATCCCTTTTCCATCAAATCCAAAATCTATTTCAGTTTCAGGAAGCGCCGTCTGAATACTTTTTTGCTGGTCAAGGCTCAACCCAGTTTGCCACAAATACAGCTTCTTTAGATTGGACATCTTGGAGATATGCTGAAGGGAAGCTGCTTCAATTGTATTTCCAGAAAGAGCTAAAATTTCAAGGGTTTTTAGTTCAGAAATTTCTTTTAATTGCTCAGCATCCAGGTCAGTGAAGTTTACATGAAGCTCCTCCAAATGCTCGAAATCTTTTAAAAACTTGAGGTCCACTCCTGCTAGCGGCATTTTATTCAAGCTGAATCGTACCACCTGATCTTTTACACTTTTTAAATCTGAAAGAGACTTTGGTGGAAAAGTAGAAATGCCGAAATAAGAAACGTCTAATGCAGGCGACTCAGGGAAAAGCGGTTGAACAGAGCGGAAAGAGGTGTTTAGCGCTTCGATGTCTTCTGCATCTGCGGCATCGAAGGAGTAGATTTTCTTCCCTTCAAATTTCACCGAAGCCAGTTGATATAATTCACTTTTAGCTGGAAGTGTGACCAATTTCTGCTCAAAACTCGCTCCTGAAGTTACCCATTCACTCAAAATCAATAGCTCCTCGTCAGTTAATTGAGCTTTGTTTTTCGGAGGCATGTGTTTTTTGTCATCCTCAGGAAGATTGATTCGCTGGATGAGGAGTGATTTTTCGAAATCCCCAGCCAGGACAAAAGGCCCAGATTTTCCGCCCTTTTGCAAACCTTCGATATGATCCATTCTCAGCTCGCCTTTGATTTTTCCTTCCTTGTGGCAGCTGACACATTTTGCTTGCAAAATCGGCTGAACTACATCAGCGAAGATTTCCGCTTCTGCTAGCGGAATTAATTCAACCTCGTCTGATTTCATAGGTGCCAAAAGAAAGTCTTCTCCATGCGTCAAGCCAGCTCCCCAGTGTCCCGTGGCGATGATCCCACCAGCCAAAAGCAGACTCGATATCCGCATAGCTTTGGCTTGAATCGAACGATAAAAATATAGCAGAACACAGCCAGAAAAGACGATCACTCCAGCCCATTTGTGCCAGTTGAGTAGCTCGCCAGTATATTCTTCTTGTGCCAAAATAAGTCCCGCGATCACCGTGATTCCCGCAAAATTACAGCCGGCTAAAAAACTGATTTCCCCAATCTCCCTTACTTCAGGCTTGCTATCAATGCCAGGAATCCAGAAGAAAAGCAGTCCCATCAAGAGTAGCACGATAGGAAAGTGCAATAAAATAGGGTGGCTTCGCCCAAAGACTTGAAGCCAATCGGGCAAAATCAACGAATTTCCAGCAAGCGTGAAGATAATAGTGAGACCTATCCAGACAAAAAGAGTGCTTTCTAGAATAGATCTAATCGAAGAAATTTTGAGCATATATATGATCCTAAGCAATTAAGTCTTTTACTACTTTACCAGAGACATCAGTCAGTCTATATCTTCTGCCGAGGTGCTTGTAGGTCATTCGCTCGTGATCTATTCCCATGAGGTGAAGTACCGTGGCCTGGAAGTCATGGACGTGCACTGGGTTTTCGGTGATGTTGTATCCAAATTCATCGGTTTCGCCATAGACCATTCCTGACTTCACGCCACCACCTGCCATCCAGATAGAAAAGGCTCTGGGATGATGATCGCGCCCGTAGTTATCCACTAGTATTTTGCCTTGGCAATAATTAGTTCTTCCAAACTCTCCTCCCCAAATCACCAAAGTCTCGTCTAGTAACCCTCTTTGCTTCAAATCTGTGATCAAAGCCGCGGAAGCCTGATCCACATCTTCGGCTTGAAGGCGCATTTCATTTGGCAGATTGCCATGCTGATCCCAACCCTGATGGTAGAGTTGCACGAAGCGAACACCACTTTCCGATAATTTTCTAGCCAAAAGACAATTTGCTGCATAGGTCCCTGGGACTAGGCAATCTGGTCCGTATAGCTTGATGATGCTTTCTGGTTCTTTGGAAATATCAGTCATTTCCGGCACAGCGGTCTGCATTCTGTAAGCCATCTCGTACTGCTTTACCTTCGCAGAGATCTCAGGGTCATTGAATTGCTGCATGTTCAAATTATTCATCTCGGCTATTTTATCGATCATCTTTCGTCTTTCAGATCGACTCATAGACTCTGGATCTTTGAGGTAGAGAACTGGATCTTCAGAATTTGAGAATTGAACTCCTTGATGGGTAGCATCCAAAAATCCGTTACTCCACAGTTTGGAATAAACACCCTGACCATTTCCTCTACCTCTACTCAAAAGAACAGAAAAAGCAGGGAGGTTGCTGTTTTCAGAGCCTAGCCCATAGCTCAACCAAGAACCCATGCTCGGGCGATTGCCTACCTGAGCTCCCGTTTGGAAAAAGGTTAGCGCAGGATCATGATTGATGGCATCGGTATGCATGGACTTTACGATACAAATATCATCGACAATTCCTGCCGTATGAGGGAACACCTCTGATATCCAGGCTCTTGATTCTCCATATTGATTAAACTTGTAATGTGAACCCACCAGCGGGAAGGAAGATTGACCTGCCGTCATACCTGTGAGTCGCTGCGTACCACGGATAGATTCTGGAAGTTCCTCACCCATTCTCTGATTCAACACTGGCTTGTAGTCAAAGGATTCTAACTGACTTGGAGCACCATTTTGAAAGAGATAAATAACCCGCTTGGCCTTAGGTGCAAAGTGTGGTAGCGCACTCATCATGGCTTCTTCTGCTTCTTTTTTCCCTGAAAAAAGATCAGGAACCAACAGAGATCCTAATGCTAAACTTCCCACCCCCAGACTTAGTCTGGATAGAAATTTTCTTCTGTTATGATTCAGCCCTTCTTCTAATAGTTCCTTTTCCATGTTAGCTTTTGGTAATGGTTTCTTCCAGATTGTACATGCTCACGATTACTTGCATGAGCGCGGCGGTTTGTGGGTTGATATTCTTTTCTTCCAGAGGGAACTCTCCTACACTTAACGTCGGTAAAATCAAGTCTGGATTTTCTTTGAATCGCTTCAGTTGATCATCGTAATAGGAGAGGAGTATGGATTTTTCCTCGCTACTCATCTCTCTACATACTATTCGCTTGAATGAGGTAGCTATCGCTTCTTCACCATCTGGGTTTTCATCTAGCATTTTGCTGGCGAGTACTCTGGAAGCTTCCAGGATCATCGGGTCATTCATCATCACCAGCGCTTGAAGGGGTGTGTTTGTTCGATTTCTTCCCAATTCACAGCGGTCTCTATTGCTAGAGTCAAAGATGATTGCCTTTGGCGGAGGTACAGTTAGTTTGATGAAATTATACAAACCCCTGCGGTAAAGTTTGTCGCCTTTGTCCTGAATGTATGTAGCCAAAACGCCTCTTCCCGAAGTAGCCGCTTCCCAGATCCCTTCTGGCATGTAGGGCTTTACACTTGGTCCGCCCAGTTTTCTGACCAATAGTCCGCTGCTGGCCAATACCAAATCTTGGATATTTTCCGCAGGAAGTCTTAGCCTCGGCGCTCTAGCTAGATATAAATTCTCAGGATCAGTATTTAAGTGTTTTTCAGTCATTACTGCTGATTGCTTATACGTAGCAGAGGTTAGCATTTGCTTTAGCAGTCGTTTGATGTCCCAACCATTTTCCATGAAATCCACTGCTAGCCAGTCCAACAACTCAGGATGCGTGGGTAAATCTCCCTGCATTCCAAAATCGCCAGCAGATTTGACTATCCCCTGGCCGAAAATCTCTTGCCACATTAAATTCACAAAAACGCGTGCAGTCAGCGGATTCTCTCGCGCGGTGATCCACTTTGCCAGTCCTAAACGGTTTTTTTCCAGCTCTGCAGGAAACGCCATGATAGAACTCGGCGTGGATGGTTCCACTTTGGTGGTGGGCGCATCGTAAACGCCTCGATCTAGGATATAGGTTGGACGCTGCTCCTCCAGCTCGCCCATCACTGAGATGCTCAACTTAGCGGTGTCTGCATAGTTGATAAAACTCATAATCCCCGAGAGGTCTTCCTGATCTACAAAGAGGATAGGAGTTTTGGCAGGTTTGGATTGAGATACATCGCCTTGATAGCCTTTTTCTGGGGTATTGTTGAAGAAAGCAAACATCTCGAAATACTCCTTTTGAGAAAAAGGATCATACTTATGGTCGTGGCATTGGGCGCATTCCATAGTGATTCCCAGTAGGCCTTTGCTTACGGTGTTGGTCTTGTCAAGTACGTATTCGATTCGGTATTCCTCGTCGATGACGCCGCCTTCTTCGGTGTATTTATGGTTTCTATTGAAAGCAGTCGCCAAAATCTGCTCTTTATTTGCCTCCGGCAAAAGATCCCCAGCTAGCTGCCAAGTGACAAATTGATCGTACGGCATGTTTTCGTTGAAAGCATGAATGACCCAATCTCGGTATGGCCACTGCGTTCGAATATTATCGTCCTGATAACCGTAACTATCTGAATACCTGGAAATATCCATCCAAAGTATGGCGAGCTTTTCTCCAAAACCTGGATCATTGAGTAAGCCATCGAGAAGATCCTCATAGGTAAATTCACCTGAAAAATCTCCAAACCTATCCAATAATTCTGGGCTGGGTGGTAATCCTGTTAGATCTAAACTGGCTCTTTTGATTAACTCGTGGGACTTGGCGGTGGGGTTGGGCTTCAGGCCAACTTCTTTCATCTTCTTGAGTGTGAAGCGATCTATTTCATTGATTGTCCAGTCTGATTCTTCTGGAAGCAATGGTTTCTCCGCTTTTACAAAAGCCCAATGCGGTTCATACTTAGCTCCCTGCTCGATCCACCGCTTGATCAGTTGTACTTCTCTGTCAGATAAGGCCAGGTTAGACTCTGGCGGAGGCATTAGCTCTCCAGGATCTTCAGAGATAATGCGGTGGTAAACGGTGGACTCCTCAAGATTTCCTGGCTTGATTACAAACTGAGAAGGGTCATCTTTGAGAGCAGCATAAGCGCCAGCTTCTGTATCCAAGCGCAGATCTGATTCTCTTTTATTGGCGTCTGGACCGTGGCAGGCGAAGCACTTGTCAGAGAGAATGGGACGGATATGAAAGTTGTAGCTGATCTGCTCACTGTCAGAAAGCATGACTTCATTGCTCTCATTGGAATTGCAACTGACTAAGACGAAGCCAAAACAGCAGAAAGCAACGTATCGTAAAATTTGGGTAGGTGTCATTGTTGGGTTAAATCGATTGTAAAATCATCTTCAACCTAGCAATATTCTAGGGAAATGCCATCCTTCATGTTGAATTTTCATTCTTTTTATTTGATAGAAGGACAAGTACTTATGCTAAAAAATCAAGTAATAAAGGTGTGTCTTTAGCTCGCTGATAAGTTGAATTTGCTTCTTGTCTGAGTAAGCTTTGCGAAAGCCAGAAATAAAAAAAGCTATCCCTAAGGACAGCTTTTTTTAAAGGTGAGATCTCTCAGCTTATTTTTTGATCACAGAGAAGTCAAAGTCATCCAAGAACTTAGTAGTGAAATTTCCAGCTTTGAACTGTTCATTTTCCAGCAAGGCTATGTGGAAAGGAATGGTGGTTTTGATGCCATCAATCACAAACTCTTCCAATGCTCTTTTCATCCGCACAATGACTTCTTCTCTTGATTGGCCGCTGACAATCAACTTGGCAATCATAGAGTCATAATTTGGTGGAATGACATACCCAGCGTACACATGAGAATCTATTCTTACACCACGACCGCCTGGGATATGGAGATTTTGAATTTTTCCCGGGCTAGGTCTGAAGCCATTAGCAGGATCTTCCGCATTGATTCTACATTCCATTGCATATAGCTTAGGATAATAGTTTCTGCCAGAAATGGTATCCCCAGCTGCTACTTTGATTTGTTCTTTGATCAAGTCGAAATCAGTAACTTCCTCAGTGATCGGGTGCTCCACCTGAATTCGCGTGTTCATCTCCATGAAGAAGAAGTTACGGTGCTTATCTACTAGGAATTCTACCGTTCCTGCACCTTCATAGCCGATAGCTTCAGCGCCTTTGATGGCGGCTTTGCCCATTTCCTCGCGTAGTTCGTCTGTGATGAAAGGGGAAGGGGTTTCTTCGACCAGTTTCTGGTGTCTTCTCTGAATAGAGCAGTCCCGTTCAGAGAGGTGACAAGCTTTACCTGTCTTATCTCCGATGATTTGGATTTCGATGTGACGCGGTTCTTCTACGAATTTTTCTAGGTACAACCCATCGTTTCCGAAGGCAGCACCAGATTCCATTCTTGCGTCATCCCATGCTTTTTTGAAGCCAGCTTCTTCCTTTACAATCCGCATACCTCGACCACCACCACCTGCAGTAGCTTTCAGGATGACAGGATAACCCATTTCTTTGGCCAGCCTGATGCCTTCTTCCATGGTCTCCAGTATGCCTTCCGAACCTGGAATGGTCGGTACACCTGCAGCTTTCATGGTTGCTTTGGCGGTAGCCTTGTCACCCATTTGGTTGATCATCTCAGCACTGGCTCCGATGAATTTGATTCCGTATTCCTCACAAATTTTAGAGAACTCTGCATTTTCGGAGAGAAATCCGTAACCTGGGTGAATCGCGTCAGCATTGGTGATCTCTGCAGCTGCGATGATTCTGGGAATATTGAGGTATGATTCACGGCTAGGTGCTGGACCTATGCAGACAGCCTCGTCAGCAAACCTGACATGCAAGCTATCCTTATCCGCAGTAGAGTACACAGCCACAGTCTGAATTCCCATCTCTTTACAAGTACGGATGATCCTGAGGGCAATTTCTCCTCTATTTGCAATTAGTATTTTTTTAAACACAGCGATTTATTTTTTAGTGAAAAAATTATCCTGCTGGATCTACCAGGAATAGAGGCTGATCGTATTCCACTGGGGTGGAATTGGTTACCAATATTTTCACGATTTTGCCAGAAATTTCTGATTCGATTTCATTGAAAAGCTTCATCGCCTCAATGATACAAACAGTTTGACCTGTTTTGATCGAATCTCCTACCGCCACAAACGGATCTGCATCTGGGCTGGAAGTCAAGTAAAATGTACCGATCATTGGGGACTTAATCTCCACTAGATTAGACGAGGCAGGTTCTGCTGCTACTGGAGCGGCTGGGGATGGGGCTGCTACTGGGGCTGGAGCTGCGGCAACTGTAGGTGCTGGTGCCGGTGCAGGAGCCATTTCTACCATTCTTGGAGCAGCCGATTCTGCATATTTTTTAATAGAAAGTTCAAACTCGTCAGTTTTGATTTTAACTTCCGCCAAACCAGAATTGGAGATATAATCGATTAACTCTTGAATCTCTTTTGCTTTCATAGGGCTATTATTTAGGGGCCAAAAAGGCAGTTTTTAAATGGGTTATAAAAGAATAAAGCTGTGTAATTTAGAGAAATCACGCAGCTTAACTAAGTTATTTTACTCTTTCAGAGTAGGAACCATCTCTGGTATCTACCTTGATCATAATGTCTTGCTCCACGAAAAGCGGCACCATCACAGTAGCTCCTGTCTCTACAGTAGCTGCTTTTAAAGCGTTAGTAGCAGTATCACCTTTGATACCAGGCTCAGTGTAGGTAATCATTAACTCTACAAATGCAGGGAGTTCTACAGCCAGTGGAGTTTCTGTTTCGTCGTGAATCAAAATATCACAAAGCTGACCATCCTTCATCAAATTAGCTCTTTCAAGAAGATTTTCTTGTAAAGTGATTTGTTCGAAGGTAGTAGTGTCCATGAAATGAAAACCTAAGTCGTCCCGGTACAAGAACTGATGTGGTCTTTTCTCAACTCGTGCGGTCTCTACTTTCTCTCCAGCACTGAAGGTTTTGTCCAAGGTTTTCCCTGAGGTGATACCTTTCATTTTTGTTCGCACAAACGCTGGTCCTTTTCCTGGTTTGACATGCTGAAACTCCACGATGGTGTAGATGTCATTGTTCATTACCAGACAAAGTCCGTTTTTAAAATCTGCAGTACTTGCCATAACAGTATTATCGTATTATTATTTTAAATTTTATTTTGGGTCGTAAGCCCACTTGATCAGGATAGATCCCCACGTGAAACCACCACCAAATGCCGCAAGCACTAGGTTGTCGCCTTTTTTCAATTGGCTTTCGTAGTCCCAAAGGCAAAGAGGAATAGTGGCAGCAGTGGTATTGCCATACTTTTCGATGTTCATCATCACCTTTTCAGCACCAATGCCCATTCGATTTGCAGTAGCGTTGATAATTCGAAGGTTAGCCTGATGAGGAACTAGCCACGCGATATCCTCACCTGTCAAGCCATTTTTTTGCATGATCTCCGCACTTACGTCAGCCATATTGGTTACGGCAAATTTGAAAACTGTGGAGCCTTCTTGGTAGGCAAAGTGTTCCTTTGCATCCAAGGTTTGCTGGGTGGCAGGTCTTCGACTTCCACCGGCTTTCATATGCAAAAAGGGAGACCCTGATCCGTCAGATTTCAAGATAGCGTCCTTGATGCCCATATCCTCCGTGGTAGGTTCTAACATCACTGCGCCAGCTCCATCTCCGAAAAGAATACAGGTAGTTCGATCAGTATAATCCACGATCGAGGACATTTTATCTGCTCCTACTATAATGACTTTTTTGTGTGTGCCTGTTTGGATGAATTGACTTCCCATCTGCAGGGCAAATAAGAATCCTGAGCATGCAGCGCCCAGATCAAAACTGTAACTGTTTTTGGCGCCAACTAAATCTGCTATGATGTTTGCAGTGGCTGGAAAGGGCATGTCGGGAGTTACCGTAGCGCAGATGATCAAATCTACATCGAGTGGATCAGTGCCAGTTTTTTCTAAAAGACCTCTAACTGCCTCAGCCCCCATTACAGATGTGCCTTGGTCTTCTCCTTTTAGTATTCTTCTTTCTTTGATTCCTGTTCTTGAAGTAATCCACTCGTCATTGGTTTCTACGAGTTTTTCAAGTTCTTTATTAGTCAACCTATATTCCGGAACGTAACCTTGTACTCCGGTGATCATGGCTCTAAGTTTGTCCATTATGCTGGGTTTTAGCTGAGGCGATCAAAAGGAAATCTTCTCAAACTGTTATGTTGGGGATGTGTTCTATCCTGTAAGGAAGGTAAAAATATTACAATTGTCTTTCTCTACCAAAAGAAATCCATCAGTGGAATGTAATCCACTTGATAGACAAGCTGTTCGGGTTAGCCCTGAAAACAAAAAATCCATCTGCTGAAAGCAAATGGATTTTAATAAGTTCAGTTGACTGATTAAGCCAATATTTCTTTTTCGATGATAACTTGTCCTTTGTAGTACAATTTACCGTCCAACCAGAACGCTCTGTGAGGTAGGTGCATTTCGCCAGTTGTAGGACATTTTGCTAGCCCTGGAGCCTCCAATTTGTAATGAGTTCTTCTTTTATCTCTTCTGGTTTTCGAAATTTTTCGTTTAGGATGTGCCATTTTATGCGTGGTTTATGATTATTCCTTGTTTTTTAACTTTTTTAAAAGATCCCACCTAGGATCAACTGGTTTATTATCTTCTGTGGATTCTGATTCATCTTCTGCGTCAATAGAATCCTGCCCATCTATATAAGCGTAAATTCCCTCACCTTCATACTCTTCATCATCCATTTCGTTCCTGTAGTCAGGGTGAATTTTTTTCAATGGCAATGCCAATAAAATAAACTCGTAAATCAACTGAGCTACATTGACTTTCGGGGTGTCCCTGGTAATCATGTAAACGTTTTCGTCGATTTCTTTTTCTTCAGAGCCGTATTTGTAAATCATTTTTTCATGAAAATCCAGCGGCTGCTCGAACTGCTCCAAACTTCTATCGCATGTCAAGGTGACTTTTCCTGCGATATGGAAATCCATTTCAATTACGTTAGCTCCGACTTTCATATTGATCCTTGCGATCAAATTGCCTTTTTCTACTAATTCATTGTCTTCGAAGTGTTGGAAAAATGAATCTCCAATTTCGAATTCAATTTCGTGGACGCCTTCGAGGAACTTAATGACCTCAATATCAAATGTTCTCCAGAATTTCACGATACCTCCTCTTGATTTAAGACCGCAAAAATAGTGAATTATTATAAAAGGATGAAAGAGAAAATGAAATAATCTTTGGTTTCTTCTAAATATCTTTCGATTTCCTTCTCAATCTTCCGATTCCTGCGGGTTGTGTAGTTCAATTATGTCTGACGCCAAGAAAATGGCAGCTCTCATAGACCCTTCATCTGCAAGGTTTTTCCCCGCTATGTTGTAAGCGGTACCATGATCGGGGGACGTTCTCACCACAGGCAGTCCAGCCGTGAAGTTCACACCGGTGCTGAACGCCATAGATTTGAACGGTACCAAGCCTTGGTCATGATACATGGCCAATACCCCGTCAAATTTGTTTTGATGCGCCATGCCAAAGAAACCATCAGCTGGGTAAGGGCCAAATACCAATTTATTTTGATCCTTCAGCGCATGAATTGCAGGCTTGATGATTTTCTCTTCTTCTTCACCGAGCAATCCATCTTCGCCAGCGTGAGGGTTAAGACCGAGGATTGCGATTTTCGGTTTGTTGATACCAAAGTCCTTCTCAAGGCTTTTCAGAAGTATTTTGGCTTTTTGAATGATTTTTTCCTTCGTAATATTTTCAGCCACTTTTGCCAAAGGCACATGACCTGTCACTAAGCCTACGCGAAACTGCTCCGACACCATCAGCATCAAGCTTTCTTTGGCCCCCACTTCATTAGTGATATATTCGGTATGACCTACAAAATGAAGTTCGTCTGTATTTACATTGTTTTTATTTAACGGCGCAGTGACGAGCGCTTGGATTTTCCCTTCTTTGAGGTCATTCACGGCCATTTTCAAAGTTTCCAATGCGAATTTGCCAGCCTCCTGGGTTTCTGCACCGGGGATCACTTCAGGGCATTCTTCACTTACGTTGATTACATTGATGCGTTTGTGCTGAATCTCTTCAATGGTTCGGATTTGGGCAAAATTAAAATCTTCCATTCCCAATTGCTTTCTATAGAAAGTCAGTGCTTTACCATGTGCATAGATCAGCGGGGTAAAAGTCTTATAGGTTCTATTGTCGAGCAAGGCCTTGATAGTGACTTCTGCGCCTATGCCGTTGATATCGCCAATGCTTATGCCGATAATGGGTTTGATCTTGCGTTGATTCATAGAGAATGTAAGTTGGATTTGCCTTCTGGATTGGTATTGCTCCATCAGCTAAGCTAGTCCTTTAGAATTATTGTCTTAATTTTGGTTTCGCAATTTATAAAAATTTATCAGAGCTAACCGATGGAAAAGGTCAAAGCCAAGAAACACTTGGGACAACATTTTTTGACCGATTTAACTATTGCAGAGCAAATAGCACAGGCGGTCAAAGGGCATCAGAATGTATCCAAAGTCTTAGAGATAGGGCCTGGGATGGGAGTGCTCACTGATTTTCTAATCAAAGGAGATTTAGATTTATACCTTATCGATATAGACAAGGAATCAATTATTTACTTACACAAAAAGTATCCTGAACTAGGTGATAAAATCATCGAGGGAGACTTTTTGAAAATGGATCTACAGGAATCATTTGATCAGAAGTTTGCCATCGCTGGTAACTTTCCTTACAATATTTCCTCTCAGATTTTCTTCAAAGTGTTAGAAGTGAAGGACCAGGTGACCGAGGTAGTCTGCATGCTTCAAAAAGAGGTAGCGGAGCGAATCGCCTCGCCTAAAGGAAATAAGGATTATGGGATTTTGTCTGTATTGCTACAGGCATATTATGATATTGAGTATTTGTTTACTGTGCCTCCTCATGTTTTTGACCCGCCTCCAAAAGTCAACTCTGGGGTGATCAGATTGACTAGAAACGAGACTCAAAAACTGGATTGCAACGAAAAGCTATTTAAACAGGTGGTGAAAGCCGGTTTTGGCAACCGTCGGAAAACACTGAGGAATTGCATGAAGCCTTTTCAACTTCCCGCTGAATTTAATTCCCACCCAATTCTGGATTTGCGTGCTGAGCAGCTGGATGTAGCAGATTTTATATTTTTAACCCAAACAATAGAAGCTTCCCGTGGAAATCATTAAGCAGTTTGAACTTTCGAAAGAGTACCTAGAAAGCCTACAGCAGGCGATTGAAGCGGAAGATCTGAGCTTCATCCAGGAAACTCTTGATGGGGTAAATGTAGCTGATATCGCGGCACTGCTGGATGAGCTATCCATGGAGGAGGCCATTTATGTTCTTAGGGTAGTAGATCCTCAGCTGGCAGCCGATATTATCATAGAACTGGAAGCTACCACGCAGCACCGAGTCCTGAAGGAACTGGAAGTTCAGGAAATGGCTAACCTGATCGAATTGATGGATTCGGATGACGGCGCAGATATTCTCAATCTCTTCTTAGAAAGAGAGCGGGAGGATATCATCAGCCATTTTCAGGACAAACTAAAATCTGACCAAGTCCTAGAACTTCTTCGCTATGATCAAGATACGGCAGGGGGTATCATGGCAAAGGAATACATTCGAGCGAATAAAAACTGGAATGTGGTGCAGACGATTAATGAGATTCGAAGGCAGGCTGAGAATGTGAGTAAGATTTATTCAATTTTCGTGGTGAACAATCGTCAGCAACTGATGGGAATTGTTTCCCTGAAGCGCATAGTACTAGCTTCAGAAGATACGAAAATCGAGGATATTTATGAAGAAGAAGTGATCTCTGTGCCTACTCACATGGATCAGGAGGATGTGGCTGAGGTGATGCGAAAGTATGATTTGGAATCTGTGCCTGTCATCAACGCAAAGAAAAAACTGGTAGGGAGAATCACTGTCGATGATATCTTGGACGTAATCCGTGAAGAAGCCGAAGAAGATATGCAGGCAATGACGGGTATTTCTGACACGGTCGATGAATACGATAGTGTCATTAAGCTCACCAAGGCTCGACTTCCTTGGCTATTGATCGGGATTTGTGGAGGTCTGCTAGGAGCAGGGTTCATAGGTTTTTTTGAAGAAGGTCTGAGCAAAGTAACCGCTCTGGCATTTTTCATTCCGCTGATCACAGCGACGGGAGGTAATGTGGGAATTCAATCCTCCTCATTAGTCGTGCAGTCTCTAGCCAACAAATCGATATTTGATGATTCCTTGGCCAAGCGATTTCTAAAAGTATTGTTGGTAGCCATGTTGAATGGGTTGATTCTAGCCACTTTCGTGTTTGGCGTGGTGGTGCTGATCTATCACAATGAGGTGAAATTTGCTTTGGTCGTATCTATTGCATTATTTTCTGTGGTGTTGCTGGCTTCATTTATGGGGACGATCACGCCGATAGTATTGGATAAATTTGGAGTAAATCCAGCATTGGCTTCTGGGCCATTTATCACCACGGCAAATGACTTGATTGGCCTCGCTGTTTACTTTTTAGTGGCGATGTCCTTATTATCTATTTGATTTTTGAGACAAATGAAGATTCTAATCATAGACGAAATGCATGAGAGCATCATGCCCTTATTAGAGAAAGAAGGGCATGAAGTGATATACTCTCCAGAGATCAAACGCGATGAAATTATAGCTTGTATCTCTACTTTCGAGGGCTTGATCATCAGATCAAAAACTCCCATGGATCGTGAGCTTCTGGAGCATGCAGTGAACCTAAAGTTCATAGGCAGGGCTGGAGCTGGTTTGGATAAAATAGACCTGGATTACATGGCTGAGCGAGGAATTAAGCTGTTCCATGCAGCAAAAGGTAATCGGGATGCAGTTGCAGAACATGCGGTAGGTATGCTCTTAGCGTTATTTAATCACTTGGGTAATGCTGACCAAGAAGTACGGAAAGGAATCTGGGATCGGGAGGGAAATCGTGGACATGAACTGATGGGTAAGACAGTCGGGATCATGGGCTACGGGAATATGGGTAAATCTTTCGCCCGAAGACTTCAGGGATTTAAGGTTAAAATAATCGCTTTTGACAAATTCAAGAAGGGTTATGGAGACGATATGGTGCAGGAAGTATCCTGGGAGAAACTGAAAAAGGAAGTTGATATCTTGAGTATTCATGTGCCGTTGACTTCCGAGACCCGCGGTTTTTTCACTTTAAAAGAGCTTCAAAGTTTTGCCAAACCTATTTGGCTGATCAATACCGCTCGCGGTGAGGTAATCAGTTTTAAAACGCTGAACGAAGCTATTGATCAAGGACTTCTGAGAGGTGTCTTATTGGATGTTTTGGAAAATGAAAAGTTTCAAAAGTTTACTGATGAGCAGAAAGCTGAATTTGAGAAATTGGCCTCACGCCAAAGTGTGTTATTCAGTCCTCATGTGGCTGGATGGACATTTGAGTCATACATCAAAATAAATGAAGTGTTAGTAAAGAAGATCAAAAAGGCATTTTAGGCTTTTTTAGCCCAAGAAGTTTCATGGGAGAGCTGCAAAACACAACCTCAATTATGAGTTAGATTTTTTGCTTTTTGATAAAGTATATACACAATCTGGGAAATAGATTGGTCATGATGAGCGAAGTAGGAGTGTTTCTTAGTGTGGACTTGAAAGACTGTTTTCTTGGATGTTTTTCACAATTCCTTGTGGTTCAGATTTTAGTCCCTAGCTCTATAAATCTGGAATAAAGCGAAGTTTACGGGCTTTACAGCACTGTAACCGCTTCCTTTTATAGATTTTTTTGAAATGGGTAAATTCACGAATAGCTATATATTGGAGGCTTACTAGGAGGAGGATTTGGGTTTGGGCAGGTATTTGGATTAGGTAATCAGAGAAAATATTCTCTATCTGGAAAATAGTTTAAACCATAACAATCATGAAAATCAACCTAATTCTTAGCCTTGCTACTGTAGCAC
Source organism: Algoriphagus sp. (assembly GCF_039969895.1). Taxonomy (GTDB): domain Bacteria; phylum Bacteroidota; class Bacteroidia; order Cytophagales; family Cyclobacteriaceae; genus Algoriphagus. Next base: position 270,735 of record NZ_JBDVMZ010000004.1, on the reverse strand, counting down.
TTTTTACTGTATCATGTGGTGAAAAATCGGACAATATCAACGAGGAAAGTATAGAAGCTCAAAATGAAATTAGCGGAGCCATGCACGAATCAGATACAATTATTGTAAGACGGGATGGAACATTGCTAGATGGCGCGCTGGGTCAAACTGAATCAGTGGAGCTTCCTGCAGAGGTACTAGAGGTAATTGAGAACGATGACGCTCTGTCTGTAGATAATATCACTAACAAGCGGAAGTTTGAAGAAAATGCCATTACCTATTATGAAGTTACTTTTATGGTGAAAGGCGAGCAGTCCATCACTATAGTATATAATGAGAATGGAAAAAGAAAATCTGATGCGTAAATCCAACAGAGAGAGTTTATCTCAAACAAAACTCCCTCACCATTCATGAAATTGTTAGATTATCCAACTTTGGATTGTTTCAAAGTTTACTATCTTTGACGAACAAATACAAGGTATTAACAAGGTAACGGTCCCGTCTTGCGACCGTTACTTTGTTTTTGTAGCTATTTAACAAGTAGATTATGGGAGAAATACAATATTATACTGAAGAAGGATTGAAGCGATTGAAGGATGAACTTCAAATGCTGAAAACGAAAGGTAGAACAGATATATCCAATCAGATCGCTGAAGCGCGAGATAAGGGGGATTTGAGTGAGAATGCCGAATACGATGCAGCCAAAGATGCTCAAGGTCACTTGGAACTTAAAATTGCAAAACTCGAAGCGGTAGTAGGTAATGCTAGAGTGCTGGATAGCTCTCAGCTAGATACTTCCAAAGTCGGTATTTTGACTACGGTGAAAATCAAAAATGTTAAAAACGGAATGACGGTAAGCTATACGTTAGTTTCAGAACAGGAAGCTGACTTGAAAGCTGGCAAGATTTCGCTTGCTTCTCCTTTTGGAAAAGGCTTAGTGGGAAAAAAAGTAGGGGATATTGCAGAAGTAAAAGCTCCAGCAGGAACACTACAATTTGAGATCTTAGACATTTCATTCTAAAATATATCCCGGCGTAGGTCGGGATTTTTCTTTTAAAAAATATGGCTACCATTTTCACTAAAATCATCAATCGAGAAATCCCAGGTCACATCGTAGCTGAGGATGAAAACTACATCGCGTTTTTAGATATCATGCCTTTGGTCAAAGGTCATGTACTCGTCGTACCCAAGCGGGAAGTTGATTATATTTTTGATTTGGAACCGGAAGTTCTTTCAGGCCTACATCTTTTTGCGCAGCAAGTAGCCAAGGCTATGGACAAAACCATCACATGTACTAGGATTGGTGTTGCGGTAATCGGGCTGGAAGTTCCTCACGTGCATATTCATCTCGTGCCTCTTCGTACGATGGATGACATTAATTTCAATCGGCCGAAATTGAAACTTTCCAAGGAAGAGTTGTCGGAAATAGCGGAGAAGATTAAGGGAGGGTTTTAAGGTTAGTCTTCAGTCTCAGCGAAAAGTATTGAGTGTTCCTTTGTACACTAACTACGACTGAAAAGGCTAACAAACGGCTGTTTCAAAAGAAGTCTGAAATTATCCATCAGAATAGATTCGAGGGGCAACAGCAGCAAAATCAGCGGTATTTCGATTGTTAGCTCCCGTTTCTAGTGCTCAAACCATCAAACAGTAAGTTGTGAGAAAGCTTCTGTTTGGTTATGTAGTTCTACTTGATATCGTAATTCTTCATTTTGTAATTAATTCTTTTTCCCACGCTGAGATCTCCCCAACCCATACAAACCCGTTCCAACGCCGATCAACACGGCAGTCAGCCAGACAGACGTCCAACTTACCTGAAGCATCAGCCAGAGGCAAGCAACTATTCCTAATATTGGAATGAGGTAGCCGCCTTTTAGAATAAAAAATCCCTGATTCCGAAATCTAGGTCTGAGAACAGGTATGGCTGCACAGGTCATAATAAATAGAAAGAGGCGGGATAAGACGGTCATCGCTGCAAGGAAGGTGAAGGATCCCATCGCTGCCAAAATAAAAGCGGCTATTCCAAAGAAGAATACAGAATTGGCTGGTGTCAGGAATTTGTTGCTAACTTCTCCAAACCAAGAGGGAAGAGATTTTTCTAAGGCCAAAGCATAAGTAATCCTCGAGGCTGAAAACATGGAACTAATCAGGTTTGCCAGAACAGAAGTGGCTACGCCTACCATCAGAATGATTGCTCCGGTATTTCCAAATAATGCTGAAGATGCGTCAAGTAAGGGGCTGCTACTTTCTGCCAATGAGGGTACAGCTGCCTGCGATACCAACTGGATCAACATATAGATGACCGTGACGACTATTAATCCGAGAATCAAACCCAGCGGCATATCTCGTTTTGGATGTTTGGCTTCACCAGCTGGCACTATCGCGCCTTCGAAACCCACAAACGCATAGATCAAAAGCAAGGTAGCTGCTCCTAAGTCCGATCCTGCGGGAAGGGGACTATCGAAGCGAGGAATTACATCTGGCCCGATCAATAGAAATCCTCCGAAGATCAAACCAATTAGCACCGAGAATTTAATGACGGTAAAGACGGTCATGGAGCGTATGGATTCTGAGGAGCCAAGGATATTGATGAGACTCAAAAGTCCACAGGTCAAAGCCAGAGAAATTAAACGACCAAGGCCATCTCCCATAATTGGGAAGAAGTAAGCTATGCTATCAGTAAGTAATACGGTGTTGGCAGCAAAGGAAATCAGGCGGGCCAAATAATAAAGCCATCCCCCTTGGAAGCCTACAAATGAGCCAAAGGCTAATTTTCCATAGCGAATCGGACCTCCAGTTCCTCGAAAATAACTGCCGATTTCCGCGAAACTCAAAATGACTGGAAGCATAAGAAGCGCACAGAAGACATAGATTAACACGCTGTATTCTCCCGCAAGTCTGGCAGCTCCTGACGGCAGTCCGAATATTCCTGCGCCGATCAATCCATTGACTACGAGCATCCAAACTCCCCATAGGCCTAGGTTTCTTGGTAGTTTTTCTTGAATTTCTTCGGTAGATTTTTCTTGCACGAATGGGTGATTTTTAAATAAAAGTTGTGTTAAGATACTTCAAAAATTGAATTTGGAGGGTTTCTATGGTGTATTACTGTCGCTAGGTTTGATTAGTGGTTAGGCCGCTTATTGGATAGGACGAAAAATATTTCGCCCCTACATTCCTTTCACATTCTTGCGGTCTCTGCTTGACCCTGGTGATCTCCGTGGTAAAAAGATCCGCTGTGGTTTGTGTCCTATATACCGCTTACTAATCAGCTGGTTTGAAATGAATATTTATTTGACCATACATCGCTATACCTTTTTTGATTCTTACCGATCTTGACCATCTTAGTTTTTCTTTCCAACCCAAACCTTCTTATGCTTAAGAAATTTACTCTTGTCTCTGGGCTATTGCTTTCTTTTTTTCAGGTTTTGGCCCAAAGTTCTGAAAGACCCAATATCCTTTTCATTTTAGTTGATGACCTGGGATATCATGACTTGAGTGTCACAGGAAGTACATTTTATGAGACGCCACATATAGATGCACTGGCAGCTGTGTCGTATCAGTTTTCACAAGGATATTCAGCTTCACCGGTATGCAGTCCAGCGCGAGCGAGCATCATGACGGGAGTGACGCCAGCTATTCATCACATCACAGATTGGATAGGAGCGCCGGAAGGGGAAGCTTGGCGAAAGTACGAGCGTCACACGAAGCTGCTTCCACCGACCTACGATCATGCCTTGGCTTCATCGTATGTGACACTTCCAGAAGCACTTAGAAACTCCGGTTATGAGACATTTTTTGCGGGAAAATGGCATCTGGGAGGCGAGGGATCCTATCCAGAAGATCATGGCTTTGATACAAACATCGGTGGACATTCTTCTGGTAGTCCCAATGGAGGATATTTTGCCCCTTATCAAAACCCCAAGATGGAGCAAGGTCCAAATGGAGAAAATCTAAGTATGCGGCTGGCGAGCGAGACTGCGAAGTTTATCGAAAGTGAGCATCAGAAACCATTTTTTGCCATGCTGTCTTTTTACGCGGTACATGGACCTATCCAAACCACAGAGGAGAAATGGGAAAAATACAGGGTAAAAGCCACAGCTGATGGACTGGCTGATCATGCCTACACGATGGAGCGACGAATGCCTATCCGACAAGTTCAGGACAATCCCATCTACGCTGGCCTCGTGGAGGCTATGGATGAAGCAGTTGGAGTTGTGGTGGAGGCATTGAAGAAGAAAGGACTGGATGACAATACTATCATTGTATTTACTTCAGATCATGGCGGCGTGGCCTCAGGTGATAATTTTTCCACCTCCAATCTACCACTTCGAGGAGGTAAGGGCTATCAGTGGGAGGGTGGCTTGCGCGTTCCATACTTTATCAAAGTTCCCGGGCAAAAAGAGATGATTTCCCTAGCTGTTCCTGCTAGCGGGATTGACTTTTATCCCACCTTGTTAGATTTGGCGGGAGTAGAGCCGCCTGCCGCCCAATTGATGGAAGGGGTAAGTCTGGCTCCTGCGATGGACGGACAGCCATTAGGTGAGCGAACGCTTTATTGGCACTATCCTCACTATGGCAATCAGGGAGGCGATCCAAGCTCTATAATTAGAGAAGGAGATTGGAAGCTGATCTATTATTGGGAGGATGATAGCGTAGAACTCTATGACTTGGCAACGGATCCCGGTGAGCAGCAAAATCTGGCTTCTGCGAATCAGCCTATGGTGAAACTGCTTTCTGAGAAATTGTCCAACTGGCTAGCTGAAACCAACGCCAACAGACCAATCACTGATCCTGAGTACGATCCAGTTTTGCATCAGGTAGTTTTGGATAAAAACAAAAATGAAAGATTGCCAAACCTGGAGGCAGAGCGAATAAGAGTACTGACGCCAGGTTGGCAGCCGAATACTGACTGGTGGGGATCTAAGGTGACTAAGGACTAGCAGGTGATAGGTACGATGTGAGAGGTTAATTTAAGTAGTAAATAGGAAGTAGATCGTTCATTTCATTGGGTGACTTTTTCATTAATATGATTATCCGCAATACTGCTAGTCACCTTATATTCCTTGCTTTCTGGTTGGAAGACCGATGACCGAAGCGGCCTCAATTCTTAAGTTTACCATTTGCTACATTGCTTATTCCACCTTACTGGTTGAGAAGCGGATAATCATATTCATTAACTTAAATTCTGATGGTAAAGACAGTGATAAAGAGTGTTGGTCTAAGTGTTTTGCTTGCTTGTGGAACTTCGGGCTCTTTTGCGCAGCGAGAAACTGCAACAGCTGCAAAACCAAATGTAGTCCTGATCAATGTGGATGACCTGGGCTGGGCGGATCTGGGGTTTATGGGTTCGGAATATTACGAGACGCCGAACTTGGACCGGCTCAGTGAAGAGAGCAAAATCTTCATGCATGCGTATGCTGCAGCGTCCAATTGCGCGCCAAGTAGGGCTACAATGCTCACTGGTCGATATCCAATGACACACGGAATTTATACCGTAGATCCGGCAGATCGTGGAAATCCTAAAACAAGACAGCTGATACCTTCACCAAATGCTAAGAAGATTCCAACGGATAGCTATACCCTCGGGGATTTTTTTCAGGCACAAGGCTACAGAACGGGTGTGTTTGGGAAATGGCATATTTCCGACGATCCACAGGATTTTGGCTTTGAAGTAAATATCGGCGGTAACCACAGAGGGAGTCCTGGTAAGGATGGATATTTCAGTCCTTACCTGATCAATTTGGAAGCAAAAAAAGATGATGAATACCTCACAGATCGCTTGACTGATGAGGCTATTCAGTTTGTAAAGGAAAACCAAAATGAGCCCTTTTTCCTGTATCTCCCATTCTATACTGTTCATACGCCGCTGATGGGTAAGCCAGAATTGGTGGAAAAGTATAAAAATAAACCTGGGAGTAGAGGACAAAGCAATCCAGTCTATGCAGCAATGATCCTCAGTATGGATGAGAATGTCGGGCGGCTTTTGGAGACGCTTGCAAGCCTTGGCCTAGAAGATAAAACGATGATAATCTTCACTTCTGACAACGGTGGTATTCGAGCTATCAGCTATCAAGATCCATTGCGGGCAGGTAAGGGGAGCTACTACGAAGGAGGAATTCGAGTTCCCATGTTGGTAAAGTGGCAGGGTCAGATTCAGAGTGGAATTGACCATACTCCAGTCACCCAAATGGATTTGTTCCCGACGTTCAGGGAATTGATTGCCTCTGATACTTCTATTGAACTGGATGGAGAAAGCATTTTGCCTTTATTTTTTGGGGAAAAATTGGCCAAGAGAGATCTGTTTTGGCATTTCCCTATTTATCTGGAGGCTTACGATCCCAAAGAAGATGGATCTAGAGATCCATTATTCCGGACACGACCTGGTTCTGTGATTCGATCAGGTGAATGGAAGCTACATCAGTATTTTGAAGATGGGGGATTGGAACTCTATAACCTAAGAGATGATCCTTCTGAAGCGAAAAATCTAGCTTTGTCTAACTCTGAAATAACAGCTGAACTACTACGGAAACTACAAAAATGGAGAGAAGATGAGGGGGCACCTATGCCTTCAACAAAAAATCCTGATTACGATCCAGCATTCGAAGCCGAAGCAATCGCTAAAGCGATTAAATAGAGGCTGTCTCAAAACTGCTGTTTGCTACATTACTTACTTGAGTAGCGAGAGTTTTGAAATCGAAATGCCGCTGTAGTTGCTGCAAACGGCCTTCGACTCTACTCAGGCTGATAAGTAAAGTCTTTTTTGAGACAGCCTCTAGGTTGGTGGTGGAATTTAAATTACTGTTTCAAAGTACTCGATCGTTTTGATCAATCCTTCTCTCAGGTTTACTTTAGGTTCCCAATCCAATTCTTTTTTCGCAAGATCTATAACCGGCCTTCTTTGCATAGGATCGTCCTGAGGCAAAGGCATAAAGATCATTTTACTTTTGCTATTGGTGAGTTCGATGATTTGTTGAGCAAGTTCCAACATGGTAAACTCTCCCGGATTCCCAATATTAACCGGTCCGGTAAAACCATCTCTGCTATTCATCAGTCTGTACATGCCCTCGATGTTGTCATCCACATAGCAGAAAGAGCGAGTTTGCTTACCATCTCCGTACATGGTGATATTTTCTCCACGCAAAGCCTGTACGATGAAATTACTCACAACTCGCCCATCATTCGGGTGCATTCTCGGCCCATAGGTATTGAAAATACGCATGACCTTAATCGCTACCTTGTGCTGTCTATGATAGTCAAAAAAGAGTGTTTCTGCACATCTTTTTCCCTCATCATAGCAAGCTCTTGGTCCAAGCGTGTTCACACTACCCTTGTAAGATTCTGGCTGTGGATGTACTTCTGGGTCACCATAGATTTCCGAAGTGCTTGCTTGTAGGATTTTAATTTTCAGCCTTTTGGCAAGTCCGAGCATATTCATCGCACCAATCACAGAGGTTTTGGTAGTCTGTACTGGGTCAAACTGATAATGTACCGGAGAAGCAGGGCAAGCTAGGTTATAGATTTCATCCACTTCTACATAAAGTGGATGGGTAACATCGTGACGAAGCAATTCGAAATTCTTGTTGTCAAGCAGGTGGTGAATATTTCTTCTGTTACCGGTGAAAAAATTATCTACACAGAGAACTTCATTTCCTTCTTTCAAAAGGCGATCACATAGATGGCTGCCGAGAAATCCGCCGCCACCACTTACTAAAACTCGTTTCATTCAATTAAAACAAAAGGTTCAAAAACACTAGTGGCCAAAAATAAGCAATTGTTTTTCAAAATAAAGTAATATGCTTGTCCACATGTATGCTTGATTTCAGATTTGCTGAGAATAGCAGGTATGAGGACTGAAGAATAAAGTTTGTCTCTGTTCCTTATTATCTAGCCTAGCCCATTTAAGAGAAACTCTGATAGGCTCTTTACCCTGACAAAGTCAAGAATAAGCTTTAATCCAGCTATCTACACTAGCTGCTTAATGATTCTCGCAGGATTGCCGCCTATGACCACATCTGATGGGAAATCCTTGGTCACTACAGCTCCAGCTGCTATTACTGTACGATCTCCTATAGTCACTCCAGGGCAAATCACCGCCGAGCCGCCTATCCAGACATCATTCCCAATCGAAATCGGCTTGCCATATTCCCACATTTCTCCCCTGACTTTGGGATCTAGTGGGTGAGTGGCTGGATAAAATTGCACATTGGGCGCTACAAATACCCGGTCTCCAAGTTTGACCTTGCACACGTCAAGAACCACACAGTTGAAGTTGAAAAATACATCATCTCCAACTTCAATGTTTGAGCCGTAGTCGCAATAGAAAGGCGGCTCTATCCAGATATTTTTACCTGCTTTTCCAAGAATTTGTCTGATCAGCGAAATTCGTGACTCAACATCTTCAGGATTAGAGTCATTGAAAGTCTTTACTAATTTCCTGACTTGCAGGCGCTCATTTGCCAATTCCGGGTCTCCAGCTTGGTAAAGTTCACCAGCAAGCATTTTCTCTTTTTCGGTCATTTCAAGTGCTTAATATTTGATTCTCAGGAGTGTGAACAGACCAACAATAAATCAATTTTCAGAGTGGCATTTGTTAGGTATTTGATTTTTTATGACTGTAAAGTAACCCCGCTTCCACGCCTCTGATTTCCGCCAAACCCTTTAATCTGCCAATGGCAGAGTAGCCTGGGTTGGTTTTTTTTCTTAAGTCATCCAGCATCAGGTGACCATGATCTGGTCGCATGGGAAGGCTTTTTCCTCGCTTCTGCTGCACTTGAATGAGTTCATCGATCACCGCTTCCATGGGTACATTTCCATCTAAGTGATTGTCTTCGAAGAAATTTCCGGCCTCATCTCTTTTGGTGCTGCGCAAATGTATGAAGTGGATATTATCACCAAATTCTCTTACCATGGCAGGAAGATCGTTGTCCGCTCTCACACCAAATGACCCCGTGCAAAACGTAAGTCCGTTGTAAGGGCTCGGCTGATCTCTAAGAATCCTGCGTACGTCATCTGCGGTGCTCATGATTCTAGCTAAGCCGAAAAGTGGGAATGGGGGATCATCGGGATGTATTCCCATCGAAACTTCGTTTTCTTCGGCTACAGGAATGATTGCGTCTAGAAATAACCTCAGATGCTCCGCTAATTTCTTAGCGTCTATTCCGTCATACGTAGCTAGCATGGTTTTAAATTCATCCAAGGTATAACCAATCTCGGAGCCAGGAAGCCCTTTGAGCATGTTGTCAAAGATCATTTGTCGCTTCGCAGGGCTAAGCGCATCATAGTAAGCTTTCACTTCGGCATATTCTTCAGGAGAATATTCATCTTTGGCTTCTGGTCTTTCTAGGATAAATAAATCAAATGCCTGAACGGCTTTTTTCTCGTAAAGTAAGGCTTTTGCTCCGTTTGGGAGTTCGTACTCCAGGTCTGTTCTAGTCCAGTCTAAAATAGGCATGAAGTTGTAGCAAACTGTATAAATACCTTCTGCGGCTAGATTTCGAAGGGTTTGTTTGTAGTTCTCGATTACCTCTAGGTAATTGCCAGAGCGGGTTTTGATGACCTCATGAACGGGGACGGATTCTACCACAGACCAGGTCAAACCTTCAGCCTCAATCATATCCTTCCGTTTTTTTATTTCTTCTCTCGACCAGGTATCACCATTAGGTATATGATGAAGTGCTGTGACGATTCCAGTCGCTCCGGATTGAAGGATATCTCTCAGGCTAACTGGGTCATTAGGACCATACCAGCGCATGGTTTGTTCCATTTTATAAGTCATAATAGTATGAATTTGAAATTTGAGATTTGAAATTATTAGACTCCTGCGTAGGCTCCGAATCCGCCATCCACGGCCACGATGGTTCCAGTGACGAAAGCAGAAGCATCAGCGCATAGCCAATGTAGGGCGCCATTGAGATCTTCAGGTTTGCCGAAGCGATGCATAGGCGTATTACGAATGATTTGATTTCCACGTCCAGTGAGGCTCCCGTCAGGTTCGGTGAGTAAAGCTCTATTTTGTTCAGTCAGGAAAAAACCCGGAGCAATGGCATTCACCCGATAGGTTTCTCCATGTTTGGAGCAAAGTTCTACCGCTAGAAATTTGGTCAGATTGTCTATAGCGGCTTTGGCAGAAGCATAACCCAACACGCGAGTCATAGGTCTAGAAGCAGCCATGGAGCTGATATTGATGATATTTCCTCTTCCTTTATTCAGCATCAGGGGAAAGAGTATTTTGGAAGGGATAGCTGTTCCCAGGTAATTCAGATCCATTACTTTTCGCAAAGCATCCAACTCCAAATCTTGAAGTGTTTTATCAGGCGTGATCACTGCGCCCGGCATGTTGCCTCCGGCTGCATTGATCAGTATGTCAATATATCCGTGGTCCGACTCTATTCCTGAGTAAGCTTGCAGCACGCTACTTTCATCAGTGACATCACAGATGTAGCCCTGTGCTTTGCCTCCGGCTTCGGATATTTGCGCTACTAGGGCGTCAACCTTGTCGGGAGTGCGGCCCAGGATTAAGATTTCTGCACCTTCATTGGCTAGGTAAAGACTCATGGTAGTGCCAAGCACTCCAGTGGCTCCTGAAAAAGCTATTTTTTTTCCCTCAAGAGAAAATAGTGAATGACTCATAATTATACTTGAATGTTTTCTGGGCTAAAATCGAAATAATCGTTGGCATTGTGATAGCAAATATCTGAAATGATCCCGCCGAGCCATTTTTCATCCCAAGGAAGTTCACCATTGGCTACGTCCTGACCAAACAGATTGCAAAGAATCCTGCGGAAATATTCGTGGCGTGGATAGGAAAGGAAGCTTCTGGAATCTGTGAGCATGCCTATAAAGCAGCTGATTAGTCCCATGTTGGAAAGTGTGTTGATTTGCTTTTCCATTCCATCTTTCTGATCCAAATACCACCAGCCAGAGCCAAACTGTATTTTACCTCGCACGGATCCGTCATTGTAATTGCCGATCATGGTGGCGAACACCTCATTGTCCCGAGGGTTGAGGTTGTAAATGACAGTTTTGCAAAGTTGGTCCTCAGAATTGAGCGCGTTGAAAAAGCCAGCCATTGCTTTGGCTTGATTAAAATCTCCTATAGAATCAAAGCCTGTATCTGGACCAAGCATTCGAAGTGAGCGATCATTGGTATTGCGAAGCGCACCTAGGTGGAACTGCTGTACCCAGCCTTTTGCATGGTACATTTTGCAAAGCGCTAGGAGTGTGTTGTATTTGAAGTAGTTGATTTCTTGTTGGGTAGGAGTTTCGCCAGCGGTCACCTGCTTGAAAATGCTGTCGATTGAAAATTCATTTTCTTCGAAAAAATAAAGTTGCTCCAAGCCATGATCTGATAGCCTACATCCACGCTGATGGAAGTATTCTATCCTAGCACTCAATGCCTCCAACAATTTCTCATAAGAAGTAATGTCAAACCCCACCGAATCACCCAAGCTCGCGAGGTAGGTGAGGTAGGAGGTCGGGTTTTCTACGCCATAGGATTTGTCGGGGCGAAAAGCAGGATACATGCCGAGGTCGGTTCCTTGCTTATGAAAGGCCACATGCTGATCTAGAGAATCTATCGGGTCATCGGTCGTACAGACTACTTTCACTTTCATCTGCGCCAAAAGCCCCTGAGTAGAGAAAGCGTCCTGCTTCAGCTGGGAAGAGCACTGGTTGTAGATTTCTGTAGCATTGGACTCTGCGAGCAAATCTTCTATTCCAAAATATCTCTTCAGCTCCAGATGAGACCAGTGGTATAGGGGGTTTCTCATAGTATAAGGTAGAGTTTTGGCCCATTGGGTGAATTTCTCTTCATCTGAGGCGTTGCCGGTGATGAACTTTTCATTGATACCAAAAGTCCGCATTGCCCTCCACTTGTAGTGGTCACCAGCCAGCCAGATTTTGGATATGTTTTCAAACTTTCTGTTGGCGTTGATTTCTGCGGGTGGGAGGTGGTTATGGTAATCTATGATGGGTAACTCCTTAGCGTAGTGATGGTAGAGAATTTTAGCAAACTCATTTTGCAATAAAAAATCTTCTGATAGAAAGGAGGATTTCGTAGTTGAATAGGGCATTGGATATGTATGCTTGTTTTTTTACAACTTATTGTTCACTTAAAAATACCTTGAATCAGCTGCATTTGAGGAATAATATGCGGAATCGATTTCGAAAAAGTATCACTGAATAGGGCTAATTAAGAAAGGATTTGTACTTTCATCCCTGTAACAATAACCCGATAATAATGGCCGGAGGTATAAGTTTAAAAGAATTGGCAGCAGAACTAAAGCTTGCCCCTTCCACTGTATCACGTGCATTAAATGATAGCTACGAGATAAGTGAAGAAACCAAGAAAAGGGTGATTAGCATGGCCGAAAAGCTGAATTATCATGCGAATCCCTTTGCTAGGAGTTTGCGGGAAAATAAAAGCAAAACCATCGCGGTAATTATCCCGGAGCGGATCAATAACTTTTTTGCGCAGGTGGTGGACGGGATCGAGGAAATAGCCCAGGAGCATGGTTACCATCTCTTGATTTATAATACCCATGAAGATCTCGAGCGGGAGAGAAAAATTGTGAATTTGTTGCTGAATGGCAGGGCAGATGCTGTGGTAATGTCTGTGACGAGCCAGACCAGTGATATTTCACATTTGCAAAAACTACATGATCGAGGGCTTCCTATCGTTTTTTTCGATAGGGTCAGAGCAGATATTCCCACTACTAAGTTTATCACTAATGATTACGAAAGTGCTCTAGAAGGCACAAATCACCTGATCAAACAGGGATGTAAAAAAATAGCATTTTTGACACTTGGGAAAGATCTTTCAATTACCCAGGAAAGACAGCGAGGGTATGCTGAAGCACTAAAAAACTCGGGGTTGGAGGTTAAGCCTGAGCTGACCTTGTACTGCAGTCATGAGGAGGAAGATAACATCAAAAAGATTGAGGGCTTGCTTGCTTCTCCAGATCGACCGGATGGGATAGTTTCTTCTGCCGAAAAGTTGGCTTTTGCGACCTACCACGCAGTGAAAAAAAGCAAACTAGTCATGCCTTATGATCTGAAACTGGTAAGTTTTGCTAACTCTTCTATCGCTGGGCTGCTGAATCCATCGCTTACTACCATCACTCAGCCTGCCCTGTCAATAGGCAACGAATGCGCTAAACTGCTAATCAAGAAACTAACCAAGCCTAAACACTACGAGCTGATAGACAAGGTGATTACTATTCCTTCCAAGTTTACTATTCGGGAATCGACGTTGAGGGACTAGGCATATTTCGGTATGTATTACAAGCTGCTTTGACTCTCAGAGCAGCTTTTTTTTGCTCCAATAGGAAGGATTCATATGGTACTGCTTAGCAATTTTACTACTAAAAAAAAAACGGAGACCAAGCGGTGTAGCTGGTCTCCGTGATTTGCTTTCTGATTGAAAAATTCTCTTTAACAAGGTTTTTTTCCAATTAAGAAATTCACTTTAATTTAATCACCTTCTTCTATGGTTGTAAGTGGAGGGATGTTATTCTCAAAACCATAATACCCTTCATTTTGGTTTAGGTGACCTTTGGTGTTTGAATTAATAGCATTTTGCGGGATAGGCCAAAGTACATGGAATGGACTCAACGTGTACGTGTCACCATGTCTAGTAAATACGCCTTTATTGTAAAAATCTGTCTTTTCCATGATTCTGTCATAGTAGAAATTGTTTCTGGAGAATTCCAATTCGTTGTAACTTTTGCCATTGTAGGCTGTCTTACCTGTCTGTGCAAAAATTCTTGCAATTCTTGTCAATTCAGTTTTTCTAGGCTCTTCATAGTAAAGCTCGCGGGCTCTTTCATCTAATATGGTACCTATGTTAATATCAGCGGCAGTGTAAGGAGCTGCACCGGCTCTGGTTCGTACTGCATTGATATCTTGAGCAGCACCTGCCAAATCGTCAAGCCAATATTTTGCTTCAGCTCTCAGCAAATAAGATTCTGCCAATCGGAAAATGTACCAATCTGTAGGACCTCCCTGTGGCTGAGGACGCTGAGGGTCCGGCACGTAAAGTTTATAATGTGGCCAAGAAAACCAACTTCTAATGGTGTCAACAACCAAAACAACTCCATCTTCATTTCTGAATTCAAGGTTTTCTCCATAATATGGATCAGTAGTTCTAATACCAGGGTTGTTATAGACGAGGTCTGACATATTCATCCAGTTGCCAGGTGCGTGTCTAAGGTCATTCTCATCGTCCCAAATCATACTTTGATGATACCAGGTTCCTCTCAATCTCCCTATTCCTCTTCCAAATTCACCCACTTGATCTATAGCTAAATTTGCTAAATCAGATGTTCCTTTGTTTCCAGTAGGTGTATTAATATTTGATCCCCAGAAGGGTACTGCGTTTCTCATACTTATAATACCACTCGAATTTCCGTCTGTATCCAATCTATCCATTACTAGAAGTATGGCCTCTGTGTTGGTCACTGGAGACTTGTTTTCTGGTCGATGAAGATCCCAAACTACATTTTTGGAAGGGTCGTTGGCATGTACTCCGAACCTCTGAGTCATTAGTTTATAAGGTCCGCTATCTATTAATCTATTGGCGACATTTAGTGCATCTTGAAATTCACCCAGAGCTAGATTGATCTTGATGAGTAGGTGTTGAAGAGCGCCTTTTGGTACTCTTCCCCGATCCATTACTTCTGGTATCCATTCTTCACCCCATTCTAGGTCTTCTTTCATTTTTTGTAAGATCACTTTACGATCTGTGGAATAGAAGTCTAGCTTAGGAGCGACGATTTCTTCAAGTATTAGTGGGATGTCACCAAATTGCTGAGTTAATCTGTAATAACGAAGTGATCGATGGAAGTAGGCTGTAGCAAGGAGATGATTTCTTTCTGCTTCATTTTCATAATCCTGTGGCTCATCTATACGTGACACTACTGTATTTGCATACTTGATTCCTTTATATCCTTCATACCAATACCACCCAATTCTGTTGGTATTGACAGAGTTCAAGTTTGCATCTGGTGTAATTAGCAAATTCATATCCTGTGCTGGTCCTGATTTATCCGTAGTTCCCTCTACAGCTACTTCAGAAAAGATGTGCTCCGTAAGTATAGGAGATCCATCACCAGTATATTCATGTCTCATGTTTCGTTCACAGGCCACTAAGGCAGCCCACAAGCCACTAGCTTCATTATAAGTGTTCTCTGGTGAATAGAAAGATAAGGGTTTTGGTTCTAGCCAGTCTTCGTTACATCCCGAAGTGACAGCTAGTATAAATCCTGCAAAAAGGATTATTAGTGCGTTTGTTTTACTTCTAATATTCATAGCAATGTAATTTTAGGCTTATAATGTGACATCAATTCCAAGTGTAAAATATCTCGGGATAGGCCCTGAATTCTCCGGATCCCAGAAGTCCCACTCAGGCGCATAGTGCCCTACATTTCTAATGTTTCCGTAAACGCGTAGGTTTGTGATGTTAGCTTTCTCTGTCAATTGCTTAGGGAAATTGTATCCCATTGAGATGTTTTCAAGGCGGATAAAAGATTTTTTGCGGTATATATTGAAGCCACCAGCACTACCTTCACTAGAATTTAATCTCGCCCACTCGTTATTTGGATTTTCTTCTGTCCAATATGGTGTCACGTAGGAACTAGTTCTGTCAAGGAAGCCATCTCTATTTTTCATTTGATTGAAAGAGCCCTCATGTCCCCAATAAGAATATATCATGAAGGAGAGGTCGATGTTTTTGAAAAATGTAAACTCATTTCTCAAGCTCCAACGGAAACGTGGTTCTGTGTAACCTTGGAATTGTCTATCAGCATTAGTGAATCTGCCATCGCCATCTACATCTATTACTTTGAAGTCTCCAGGTTTTACGCCGTATTCACCGGCTGCCTCTTCTTCATTGGATTGCCAGATTCCATCCGTTTTGTAATTCCAAATTTGATCAATGGCGCGACCGATAAACCAGCCATTACTGGGGTCATCTAGTTCAACACCATTTTCGTCCAAATCGCCATATAGGCTTACTATTTCATTTCTGTTAAGTTGGAAGTTACCGGTCGTTCTCCAGACGAAGTTGCCTCGCTCAAAGTTGGTGGAGTTTAAGGTAAGCTCGAATCCTTTGTTATCCACTTGACCGAGGTTGTCCCATACAAAGTTGAAGCCTAGGAAATCAGGTAAACTTCTTTCTACCAACAGATCTCTGGTGGACATTTTGTACATCTCCAAGGTACCAGTTAGACGAGTTTTAAGCACTGAGAAATCAATTCCTAGATTGAATGATTCCGTTCTTTCCCATTGTAGGTTGCTATTTTGCATCCTATTTACATAAAGCTGATTAACTAGGTATAGCTCCCCGTTTGGTCTCTGATAGAAGTATTTACCAGTACTCAGATCAGAAAGGGCCACATATCTACCGATATCTCTATTACCATTGCTACCCCATGAGAAGCGCATTTTGCCAAAATCCAACCAATCTATATTGATGAAGTTTTCGTCAGAGAAAACCCATCCTACAGCTGCTGAATAGAAAAGAGCTCTTGGGTTACTCTGTCCAAAAGCTGAATATCCATCTCTTCTCACTGAAAGAGTAGTTGAGTATTTGCCGTCGTAAGAATAGATCAAACGACCCATCAAGGCATCGCCAGTGCTGTATTCGTCATTGCTTGAAATAATTGGGTTGATACCACCGCCGATGTTATGATAACCTAGACGATCATGTGGCTCAAAACCATTGTTTGTCATGGTGTTGTCCCATGACTGGAACTTCTCGGCATTAACTAGGAAGGTACCATTGAAATCATGCTTTTCGGCGAAGGTCTTTTGCCAAGTCAAGATATTGTCTATTTGCCAATAGTATTCTTTTCGCTGTCTTCGAGAGGCTATTCCGCCTTGTGCACCCCAAACCTCATGACTTGCAGATTGGTGGTTGAAGTATTCATAATACTCAAATCTAGGCGTGAAGTTGGTTCTGAAATTAAATCCGAACGGTAACTTGATTGAAGCATACACAGTAGAGTTAATGTTGACGTCTCTATCTATTCGATCGATATAGCTTCTGTCATAGAAGGGGTGTGTTCCACCACTTTGTTCATCATTTGGTCTCCATTTATAAGATCCGTCCTCATTGAATTCTGATCCCCAAGGTGATAGCGTTCGGTAAAGACCCCAAGACACATCAACTTCGCTCTCATCCTGCGTTGCAAATTGCACGTTCATTCCTACGGTAAGCCACTTGTTGACTTTTCCTTCTAGATTTATTCTAGTTCGTATCGTCTCGTATTCATCACCAATGATGATTCCCTCATTATTGAGGTAACCTACAGACCAGTAGTAATTAAAATTTTCATTTCTTCCTGATAGACTGACAGTATAATCTTGTCTGAAGCCCGTCTGGAAAATTTTATCTCTCCAGTCCACAGATCGACCAGCTTTGTAATTCTCTATCTCCACTGGCTGCATGTTCAATCGTTGGAGCCAAACGGTGACAGGATCTCCCGACGAACCATCGTAGGCCATCCACTCTTCTAGAGAAATATCACTTGGTAACGTTCTTGGATCTGAGAATTCGTATGGGTCATATCCACCTGCATTGATGCTTTTAAAAACATCCTCTCTCCAACTCACGAACTCATCCGGGCCATAAACGTCAGGGAATGTAGCCATAGTAGCCAGTCCGGCATTTGCATTGAATTTGATTGTAGGCTTACCAATAGTTCCTTTCTTGGTGGTTATCAAGATTACACCGTTGGCGGCTTTAGCTCCGAATACTGCGGCTGCGCTTGCATCTTTGAGTACTTCTAGATTTTCAATATCGTTAGGGTTGATATCAGCGAGTTCACCGTAATAGATAGCTCCATCCAATACTAGTAGAGGAGAATTGCCAGCGTTGAGAGAGGTTTGACCTCTTATTTGAAGGGAGCCTCCACCTTTGGCAGAAGTACTGAGGCCTACGTTCAATCCAGCGGCGTTTCCTCTTAGAATGTCCTGTACAGAATTTGGGTTTTCATTTTCCAGTTTATTCGGATTCACTGAAGAAACCGCACCAGTTATGTCTCGCTTTTTCGCCGTACCATATCCGATTACTACTACCTCTTCGAGATCAGAAGTGTTGGGGTTCATTCTCAGATCTATTACGGTTTGGTTGCCAATTGGCATTTCGATCGGATCATACCCGATGAAGGAGAAGACTAATACTCCTTCTTTTGGCGCGTTGATGGAATACTTTCCATCCAAATCTGTCGTGGTGCCGGTAGTGGTGCCTTTAAGTAGCACAGTTACTCCCGGTAAACCCATGTCTGTTTCGTCTAAAACAGTACCTGTGATTTGTACTTCCTGTGCATAGGTCATGGTGACACTAATGCATAGGAAAATTACAAACAACCAGAGGCTCTTGTAACTAGTGTTCTGCATAAGTAGGGGGTTAATTGTTATGGATTATTATTAATTAGCCGTTAGTTATTCTGAAATACGAATAGCCAACAAATCAATTTACCATACTTTTGAGCAAATGACCTAATATTATCCGGTGGTTTTAACGGAAACGATTTCGACTCTGATTTATCATTATTAACCTGTTTTCCTATTTATCTCTTGCTTAAAACAGTCGGAAAGGCTGTTTCTTTTATCATGGTTAAAAAAAATAGAAATAATCTATGGAGAAGATTCTTCGAAAAAATGGCTCTATCTACCTATGAGATGTGCCAAGTGGTAGGCTATGCTTCTCTGGAAAATGCGCTGTAGCTAATAAGCAAATGGGCGTGAAATATTGACTTATAAATACACGGAAAGTGTTTTGAAAATGACAAAAAAGAAGCTGCCCTGAAATCTCCAGGACAGCTTTTAATTAATTAATTATTTCGATTTTTAGTACCCAGGATTTTGAGGGAATCCTGATGCTTCGCCTTCTGCGCGGTCTATCTGATTTTGAGGAATTGGTCTCAAATTATGAAAGGCTTGGATGTTTGGTGCTCCTTGTGGATTGTACATTTTTACACGCTCCACCAAAATGCCCCATCTTTTCAGATCCAGCCATCTAGTCTGCTCTCCGATCAGTTCTCTTGCTCTTTCTTCCGTGATAAATTCAAAAGTAAGTTCTGATGGAGTGATCTCCATTTCAGCTTCTTTTCCTGGGAAGGCTGCCCTTCTTCTTACCTTATTGATATTTGCAGTCGCCAGATCAATTTTGCCTTGTCTAAACTGAGCCTCAGCAAGTAATAAATAGGTATCAGCAAGCCTCATTGCGATGTAATCTCGTCCCCCAGCAAATTGAGTTCTATCTGCTCTTCCTGGATCTAAATGCTTTTTGAGAGAAGGAAACAATCTTTCCGTGTAAAGCTCAGGTGTTAGGACTTGGTAAGGATACTTAGCTCTTTCAGATGCTGGCATATTGTAACCTGGAAGCCAGATGGTAGTATCACCTGCTGCAAAGGTTACCGTTGCTTTTGATTTATCAAAAGAGGTGTTATACGTCCCTGGCTTATTAGATTTGAAGAAGTCCACATAGGTGTTTTTATACCTGGAATCATTGGTTCTATCCGCAAAGATGGTGTTTAAGGTGTAGTCAGTTGATTTGTAACGCTTAAATGGTCGTCCATTTTCTGTATCTCTTTGCATGCCTGGCTGCACATCATATTCCATCAGGAAAAACACGTGTGAATTGTTTCCTCCGCCTGTGTTTAATGGATCATAAGTGTATTGAGTGGACCAGATGACCTCATCATTGATTTCATTTCCAAACGCAAAGACATTTCCAAAATCCGGTATTAATTTGAAACCATAATTATTGATTACACTTTGTAGCAATGGTTCCGCTTTTGCATAATCTGAAGCTTCTCCAGCCTCTGAAGTGGCTTTAGTCACATATACTCTTCCTAGAAGATGCTCGGCGGCAGCTTTGGTAGCTCTACCGTAATCTGTTGATTTAGCTTTCGCTTCTAATTTTGGAATGGCAGCTTCTAAATCTGCAATAATTGCAGCATAAATTTGTGCCACAGAAGATCGCGTGACCACTTTGGTAGGGACGATTGTTTCAGAAAGTTGAAGATCTACGCCACCGAATAATTGAACCAAGAGGAAATAATGGTGCGCTCGGATGAATTTGGCTTCCGCCACTCTTTGATCTATGAGTGATTGGGAAATTCCTGTGAGATTTACTGATCGGTCAATTACTGCATTACAGGTGTTTATACCTGCATATAATCCGTCCCATAATTCACGAACGTGACCGTTTTGAGAATCAAATTGGTTAGTGTATGTGTTCATGAATTTCCATGAACCATCTGCGCCATTTGTGAAGATGTCTGTTCCGAAAATCGTAAAGTTATTACCTCTTTCGGTACCATACCAAAGGCGCATAGAACTATAGGCTGCGTTTATACCATCATTCATACCCTTGGGCGTATTCAAGTAATCATTGCCTATTCGAGCAACGACATCTTCTTCCAGAAATCCGTCGCAAGAAACTGCCGCAGATAAGCCGAGTATAAGGGCGGTTGACTTTGCCCAGTATTTTATATTTAAAGCTAATTTTTTCATAGTGGATTAGAATTTAGCATTGATACCAAATGTATAAGAAGTTACTGCAGGGGATACGTTAGAATTGACTACTCCACCACCAACACCTTGCTCACCGTCAATGAAGACCTCTGGATCTATTCCTTTATGCTCGGACCGGTAGTTTGCAAAAATGAATGGCTGCTGAATACTAGTGTAAATTCTCAAGTTGGTCATTCCGATTTTCCTGGCTACTTCTGGGGCGAAGTTGTATCCGAAATTGATGTTTCTTATTTTAATGAAAGTACCATCAAAGTACTCCATAGAGCTTGCATACTTCGCGCTCTCCTGGTTTACGTTTGGTCTTGGATATGAATTCGTTGGATTATTAGGTGTCCAATAGTCAACATCCAAGTTGTTATATCTTCCTGCAAGTGAATTGTTTTGCGTGTGGAACTGAGATCTCAGCATTGATCCAAATCTACCAAATAGGAAAAACGATAAGTCAAAGCCTTTGAAATTAAACCTGTTTGTCATCCCTATCGCAAAATCAGCTACGGCAGAACCAAGGAATTGTCTATCAAGTGAGTTGATTACCCCGTCACCGTTAAAATCTTCAATTTTGATTTCTCCGGGTACACTTCCGAAGGATTTTGCTTCATCTAACTCATCTAGCTGCCAGATACCTATCTTTTTTAGATCGTAGAAAATGGTCAAAGGCTGACCAATAAATCTACCAGCAGAGATATCATCCCCGTTAGGAAGAGAAATAATTTCCTCTGTATTTTTAGTGAAAATGATATCTGAAGACCAAGTAAAGTCTCCTTTTTCAATGTTCAGGGTAGAAAGTGTAAGTTCTATTCCTCTGTTCTGAGTCTCTCCGATGTTTGTGGTAAACCCACCGAAACCAATTGAGTTAGGTAAGGGTTGAGGTGCCAACAAATCACTTGTATTCGTGATGTAATATTCTAAAGAGCCAAATACCCTACTGTTCCAAATTGCAAAATCCAAGCCTAGATTTAAGGTAGTAGAAGTCTCCCATTTCAAGTCTGGATTACCAATAGTACTAGGTCCATAACCAAATGCTGCACTATTGTCCCAAGCATAGCTGGTTCTACCTAATAAGGCTTGAGTTTGATATGGATTTATCGCTTGATTACCAATAGATCCATAAGACGCTCTTAGTTTTAATTGATCTATCGATGAACCTTGCATGAAGTTTTCAGAATGAATATTCCAACCTACGGCTACTGATGGAAAATATGCGAATTTATTGTTCGCTCCGAATCTAGAGCTTCCGTCCGCTCTCAAGGTGGCAGTTACCAAATATTTATTTTTGAAGTCGTAATTCACTCTTGCCATAAAGGACATCAAGGACCACTCTACCAAGTTTGTATTCGCTCCTGTGATCTGAGAAGCATCACCCAATCTATGGTAAAGCTGAGACTCAGCAGGAATGCCCAATACTGAAATTGTACTTTGTTCAAATCTATCTTGCTGTATTGATTGAAGTGCAGTAATGTTCAAATTGTGATTTTCCTTGAAGGTCTTCGTGTAATTCACGATGTTTTCCAAAGTGTAGTTGAAAGAGAACCTATCGTCCACACTTCCTGTAGCAGCACCACCTCGTCTTGCGTTGGTTTGTGAGCCAGTGAATCTTCCGTTTCTGCTAATAGTGAAATCTGGACCGAAAACCATTCTGTAGCTCAGTCCTGGAAGGATATCCCACTGCGCAAAAATACTATTGAACACTCGATAATTTTTAGTCAAATCTGCTTGTGCACCTGGTACTATCTCGGCAAATGGATTTGTCCTCAATCCATCCTGAGTAGGTAGGAAAATAAGGTTTCCATCTTCATCGTACGGCTTACCAAGAGGGTTCTCGGCGAGTGCGCCACCTAGTGGGTTGAAATTTTCACCATTTCTTTCACTGTAGGTTACTAGAGTCGATGTTCCAAATTTGATGTTTTTACTGATCTTGTGATCAATATTCGCCCTGAAGGTATATCGAGTAAAATCTTGGTTGATAATAACACCTTCGTCTCTGAAGTAATTGGTGGATACGAAGAAGGTTGTTTTATCAGATCCTCCACTTACACCTAACTGATAGCTTTGAATAGAACCGTCTCTTAAAAGTCCAGCTGGATAATCTGTAGTTCTTCCTAGCGCAATACCTTCTAATTCGACCGGCTCAAATATAGAAGCATCAGCCTCTGGAGTGGTGGGGCCTTCTGGAATCTCTCCACCCGCTCTTCGGGACTCTCTCTTATACTCTGCAAACTCAGGACCGTTGAAAACATCAATTCTACCCAACTCCTTATTAATACCATAATAGGCATCTAAAGAAACGATTGTTTTACCGACAGTACCCCTTTTGGTAGTTATCAAGACTACACCATTGGAGCCTCTAGAGCCATAAATAGCAGTTGCTGATGCATCCTTCAACACTTCCATTGAAGTGATATCTTGTGGATTAATATCATCTATCCCTCCTGCAAGTGGAATACCGTCCACTACGTAAAGTGGCTCATTTGATGCGTTGAACGATCTTCTACCTCTGATTCTAACTTGAGGAGCAGAACCTGGCTTGGAGCCTGGCTGTGTTACATCCACACCTGCTGCACGTCCTTGAAGTGCCTGTCTGGCATCAGTAATCGGTAGCTCTTGGATTTCTTTGCTTCCAACAGAAGAAATTGCTCCAGTTAACTGACTCTTTTTGGCAGTACCATAACCTACAACGACTACTTCGTCTAGTTCATCGATATTTGGTAAAAGGTTGACGTCAATCACGGATTGATTACCTACCTCTTTCTCTATCGCGTTGTATCCGATAAAGGAGAATACTAGAATTCCATTGGGTGAAACTCCGATAGAGTACTTTCCATCCAAATCAGATGTAGTACCTGTCGTCGTACCCTTTAGTAGAATGGTAGCTCCAGGTAAGGGCTGACCTGATTCATCATAAACGGTGCCTCGCACCTGTACCTCTTGCGCATACCCAGTTGATATGGATAGCAGCAGCAAGAATAGTACACTTAGATAAGTGTAAAGTTTTGATTTCATAATTTTGGGTTTTGTTAGTATGAAATTGGGTTACATAATTAAATTCCAAATTTTGAACCTCTATTAAGGGGTAATTCGGAACATAATTACAAGTATTAAGGTAGGGCTTTAGATATTATTTTTTGTCAATATATTTTTCTATCTACGAAATCGATTGCGCAGCTAAGCGGTGCATCTGTTGTTTAGTTGGTAAATATAGTTAGTGGTCGGGTTTTCAATAGGTTATAGGGTGTTCTGAAAAGTTGTATTCAATTGTCTGACGTTAAAAGCCTATTGATTTTGAGGGCCAAAAAAGTGGCTTCCTAAACAATCGATTCTTTCTTTGCACACTAAAAAATTTCGCTAAAAGCTAGCTAAAAAATAGAGCGGGGGAGAGGTGGGTAGATCTATCATCAATTGTTGAACTAAAAAAAACAGAACAGCGTATTGCTGTCCTGTTTTTATCAAATCCTTTGCGGTTAACCTCTAATATATCTGTAGATGGATAATAGTAACTTAAGTATTAGTAAAGTCAAGCATTGAAGCTGATTCGGTCATTTGTTTTCGGACTTCTTTTCAATCATGCAAGGAAAATAAGGGAGCTAGCCTGATTGAGTGGTGTCCTACCATTGTCAATGGATATGTTTTTTATTTTGGTTTTTCTCAATCCTGCCAGTATCCATACCTCCTTTGCTCATTACCAATAAAAACCGATCATCTTAAGCATGTTTCAAAGAGTTTGCAGCATTCCTAAAGCTTAGGCGGCTCCCAACCCTTTTCATATTCTCTAGTCCAAAGTGCCGAAGCTGCTTTCGAACCTTTGATATGACCATTGCTAGGATCGCAGGTTAAAGTTTCACCAGTTCTGTAGCTTATATTGGCTAAGTGACAGAGCAGGGTGCTTACTGCACCTTCCTCTATGTTTGAGTTTTGCTTTTCTATCCCTCGGATAGCATTGAAGAAATTGACAATGTGAATCGTACTCATATCTCCGCCACCACCTAGGGCAGTTCCTGCTTCGTTTCCACCGGAGAGATTGCTTTTCACTTCCTTCCCAGCTCGATCAAACTGCTTATATCCACCTCGGTCCACATAGACTGATCCTTCAGTTCCGTAAATAATTGTTCCTCTGTCACTTCCGTATGTTTTGTAGCTGTTCCTGCTTTTTCCATCCCACTGTATGACTGAGCCGTTTCCAAACTTGAACGTCGCATCCATGGTATCGTACATCGTCCAGCCATCGTCGGCAAAATGTCTTTTGTCTGCGGTCACTTGTACTTCAGAGGGGTAGTCCACTTGAAGGGCCCATCTAGCGATATCCAACTCGTGCGTCGCATTGTTTCCAGTTTCGGCAGTACCATAATCCCAACCGTACCAGTGCCAGTTGTAATCCCAGGTGTCATGGGTATAATCACGACGAGGAGCTGGACCTTGGAACAAATCCCAATCTAATCCAGCAGGAGGAGGGGCTACCTGCGGCAATGGAACTGCGCCACGATTGTTGCTGTAAAAGGCTTTTGCCATAAACGCTTTTCCTATCGCGCCATCATGAATAGCCTTGATGATTTCGCGGCTTTCAGGAGCTGAACGCTGCTGGTTTCCCATCTGCACTACTTTATCGTACTTCTTTTGCAAAGCAATAAGTAATTCTCCTTCATGGGGATTGTGAGAGCAGGGTTTTTCTACATAGACATGTTTGCCACGCTCTAATGCCAGCCAGGTCCCCGGTGCATGCCAGTGATCTGGGGTGGCTATGACTATAGTATCCACCTCTTTATCATCCATCACTTTCATGATATTCTGCTCCAGCTTAGGTGTATAGTCTAGGTGCTTCGCAAAATTCTTAGCAGCTTTTGGCATCTGAGATTCCATTGCATCGCAAAGATAGCGGAGGTTTACATTGCTGGATTTCATTGCTATAGGCTCGTAATATGCGCCAAGACGTCTGCCTAAACCTGCTATAGCTACATTCAATCGCTCATTAGCTCCTAGGATGTTCGCATAGGATTTTGCAGAAAAAGCAGCAGAACCCATCGCTGATATTCCTAAGGATACTGCGGCTGATTTTTTGATAAATTCTCTTCTGTTGTTTTTCATAATGAACCCGTGTTTTACTTCAATGTCTTGATTTTGATGTTTTTAAAACTCACTTCATCTCCATGATCCTGAAGAAGGATATGACCTTTTGAAGCTTCGCCGAAGTTATTCCATTTAGCATATTTACTGATAGCTACCAAATCCCGGTACTCCTGTGAGCCGCGTACATACTCTACTACTTTCACGCCATTGAGGTAGTGTGCCACCTTATTGTCGGGAGATACTACTATTCGACCTTTGTTCCATTCGCCCACAGGCTTGATGAATCTTGCGTTTTTATCCGCTTTGATTAAGTCATAAAGTGATGCCATCGTACGGTTGCCATCTTTTCCCATTTTGGCATCTGGATGCTTATCATCGTCTAACACTTGATATTCCAAGCCGATTGCAGAACCTACATTTCCTTCCGATAAAGTCACAAAATACTTCACTCCGGAATTAGCTCCTTCAGTCAATCGGAATTCAAAAGCTAAATCAAAGGCTGAATATTGCTCAGTTGTCACAATGTCGCCCACGTTCGCAGATTCACGTCCATCAGATGATTCAATGGTAAGTATTCCCTCATCGATTGTCCAGCCGGATTCCGGGAAGGTTTCTTTTCTAGCACTTCTCCAGCCATCAGAATTTTGACCGTTGAAAAGCAGCTTCCAACCGTTATTTTGCTCGTATTTAGTAAGGGAATTAAGGCTGTTGTTCACTACGAAAATATCCGAATTAAATGCCTTTGGTTTAAGGTTTTTGGTTTGTATTCTTACATTTTTAAAGGTAGTCTTTCGTCCAGCATCTTCTGCATTTCGGATTCCATGGACTTGCAGGCCTATAAATCCGCTTTTATCCATATCATCCACTACGTAAGCTACCTCCTGGCCATTCACCCAAGTTTTGATTTCATTCCCAATGGCTTCGATTCTGTAATGGTTGAATTCTCCCATTTTGAAAGCTGTTTTGGCAGCTGGGTTAAGATCAAGGGGATACAACCAACCTCTTCTAGCCTCATCATAGACACCGCCAGACCAAGCTCTGTCCGAAGGATCGGCTTCGATTTGGTAGCCAAAAACTAAGCCTTTACCATCCCTTGCAGCTGGGTCAAATTGTCCTCTTGCCATCACGCCGGAATTGCTGGAAAGGTGCTCTATTTTTAGATCCAGTTCCAGGATGAAATCGTCATAAGTTTCTTCTGTGATCAGAAAAGTATTGGGAGATCCTGCTACTGAAGTTCCTACTATGGTACCATCTACCACTTCAAAGGTAGCCGTTCCAGCTACTGATTTCCAGCCTTTCAGATCTTTGCCATTGAATAAATCAGTCCAGCCATCAGCTGCTTTTTGTTGGCCCAAACAACTAGCCATGGTGATTGAAGTAAGCAGGACCGCGAGGATATTTCGGGTATAGTTCATAGAATTGAGGTATATTTTTCCTTCTAAAATTCAAGATTTAGGGGCATTGCACCAAAGGGAATTCTTTTAAGTTACGCAATCGTTTGCGAGTTTTTCCTGCTTCTTGATATTAGCATTGGCTAATAGTTAGACGCAAAAAGCACTGCTTAGCTCCTTTGCCATCTGTTTGATTCGTCTATAATTGCTTAACACTTTTGGGAGAAATGATTCACTTGAGTTAGGATTTGAAATTGGCTGGTGACTTCCCTATGACAGGCAATTTGTTTGGAATCGACATGCCGATTGCTTTCTGGAGAGATCCTTCAAGGAATAATCATCCTTAAAATTGAAAAAAACATGTCCTACGCATTGCTTACTTTTGCGCATGCTTGATTTTAATCTCAAAGGAAAAGTTTTTGTCACCTGTAAGGATCGCTCAGTTTCTTACTTGGAAAAGGAAGTTCGCGAACTCGGTTTTGTGCCTGAATCTGTCTCTAGAACTGGAGTAGAACTTCGTGCCACTATGGAAGAATGCATGGATCTCAACCTGCATTTGCGCACAGCTTCACAGGTTTTGTACGAAATCAAATCTTTTTACCTGCGTAATGCAGACGATATTTATAGAAGATTCAAGGCTATTCCATGGGAGGAATATTTGGATGTAGATGGTTATTTCTCCGTTAGCTCAGTTGCTGAGAATGAGAGTATCACTACACCGCTGATTGTCAATGTGAAGGTCAAAGATGCCATTGTAGATCGTTTTCGCGAGATTCATGGGAGAAGGCCTGATTCGGGTTCCGATTTCGATGGATTGGTTTTTCAGGTGTACTGGAAAGACACCCAATGCTCTGTCTATATCAATACATCAGGAGATACACTCGCCAAGCATGGCTACCGAAAGATCCCGGGAAAAGCTCCCATGATGGAAGCGTTGGCAGCAGCTACGATTTATGCCACGGAATGGAACACCCGTGTTCCTTTTATCAATCCTATGTGTGGTTCAGGGACTTTGGCGATCGAAGCGGCCCTGATGGCCACGAAGCGTTATCCAGGGCTTTACAGAGATCATTATTCTTTCCAGCATATTTTGGGCTATGAGGAACACGCCTTTTTGGCAAAGAAGAAAAAGCTTGAAAGTAAAATTATGGAGCTTCCTGATTTGAAGATTATTGCTTCGGATATTTCATTGCAAGCGATTTCTTTCGCTCAGGAAAATGCAATCACAGCAGGAGTGGATCACATGATTGAATTCCAGGTTTGTGACTTTGCCGAAACAGAAATCCCAGAAAGACCACGTGGTGTGATCATGTTCAACCCGGAATATGGTGAAAGGCTAGGGGAGAACGATGAATTAGAATTGACTTATAAACGAATGGGGGATTTCCTCAAACAAAAATGTGCAGGATACCGAGGGTATATATTCACAGGAAATCTGGAATTAGCTAAAAAAATCGGGCTAAAAGCAAGTCGAAGGATCGAGTTCTGGAATGGAACGATTGACTGCCGCTTGCTAAAATATGATTTGTACGCGGGGAAAAAAGAGGAGTAAATTAAGAAAGCTGAAGTCAAAAATCTGAAATTTCAGACTTCAGACTTCAGCTTTTTAATTTTTACTGGTGTTCTTCTCTCAGCAGATCATTCACGGTTTTCACAGGATTGAAGGTGATCAGCGGAACTTCCACAAAGATGGTATTCCAACCAGCCATGGCACCGTTCCAAAGTCCAGGTAATTCCAGTGCTTTGAGATCTTTTCCACTCTTTGATTTCTCTGTAATAAAGCCCGTCATCCTATCGCGATATTTCAATAGATCGAATGCCTCTCCTTTGTAGTTTCTCGTCGCACATACCAAGTCAACTGGATTAAAGTGGGTGGCAGCATTGAAATGCCCCTTTGATGCAGGATCATTCAGATCAATTTGAGCAGTTTCCAGGATTTGTAGAGATTGCGAGCCATCTGCCTCTTTGACCCAGAATGGTCCACCACCAGGTTCTCCGGTGTTTTTTACCATTCCGCAAACCCGCATCGGTCTATCGAGTTTCATTTTCAAAAATGCTCCTTTTGCCTCATCTGATAGATTAGAGAAGTTTTCTGGAAGTTTAGCCCCCACTACATTAGTGAAAACTTCCTCGGCTTTTTTCAGTGAGGTTTCATTTTCCCCCTTTTCTAAATTTCGCAAAGCATCAAAAACTTTCTCCTGAACTTCGAGCAGCAAACCGCCTATTGCCATTTTATAATTCTTGGTTTCCTCCTTCAATCGGTCAGGAACGACATTGTCCACATTCTTGATGAAAATCAAGTCTGCTGAAACTTCATTGAGGTTTTCTAGCAAAGCGCCGTGACCCGCAGGCCTGAATAATAGGCTTCCATCTTCTTCAGTAAACGGTGTGTTATCCGTATTTACGGCGATTGTATCGGTGGATTTTTTCTGTTGAGAATAGCTTATTTCGAAATTGACCCCAAATTCTTTTTCTATACCCGGAAGAATCCTTTCAATCTCCTGTTTGAATTTGGAGGCATGCTCTGGCGAAACAGTGAAGTGAATTTTGACCAGAGAGCCAGTGCCGATAGCATATTGCACCCCTTCGATTAGATGCTCGTATGCGGGAGTTCTGCGTCCATCTTTGTAGCGGTGAAATTTCAACAAACCCTTCGGTAGATTCCCATAGCCAAGTCCCTCATCTAGAAGCAGGGCCGCCAAGATGCTTTTGTAATCTTTGCTAGCTAGCGCTTGGTAAATGCTGCTTCCTTGACTTTCCAGTACCTCGTCCAAATCCTCATAGAATGCGAATTTCTCGATGTTGTTCATGAATTTCTGAACAAACGCTGACTTGCTGATATCTCCGTCACCTTCCAGAAAAGCAAAGAGATCCTTGAACATCCGAGATGCTGCGCCGCTGGCAGGGACAAATTTCAAAACCTCCACTTTGGAAGCTTGATCTGGATAGGTAGCCATATAATGGCTAAGTTCTTTTTCCGACATCACCTTGATTCCGTCACCCGGGGTAGCTGGTGCGGTAATGTTGAGAAAAGGAAAACCATTTTGGAAATGCTGAATCTGTTGTTCTACGGTTTCAGGGTTCATTCCCTGAGTTTCAATCTGATTTTTTAAGGTCGTATTCATGTGGTTTTGGGTTCGGTGTAAAAGTGTAAGATACTAGGGAATATGCCTTTCCTCAAGATGGAGGTGGATTTTTTTAGAAGTCTTTTTTTTATTTGCAAGGTGCATAAAGCTTTCACAGAGTTTCCTGTTGTCCTGCTTCTACTGCTGCCCTGCTTCTCCAGAAGCTGGACCGTCACATCAAATCCAATAATCATACCTCTTGGTTTAAATCAGCCATTTCAACTTAAACCTGATCTTATCCCTAGAATTCTTTTGTGCCAAAATAGCTAGTGACTCATCCATCAGGTGAAGAATCCGTGGATACCCGCCAGTGACCTGCCCATCTTTCATTAGAATAATTATTTTTCCTCCAGAGGTTAATTGTACCGTACCTGGAAAAACAGGTGCAGTAGCCATTTGGGGTAGCTCATTGGGAAGCAATTCAAGGAGTTGAATCGCCATTCTGTTTTTGAGTTCGGAGATGGTGAATTCTTCGGATTCAATCAATTCTTGCGTTTTCTTGTCCAATAACTTCCATTCTGGCCCAGGATAGACCTCAATCACTTTTTGAGACTGCCATGCGAAATCGTATCTAACTTTAGAGGCGGTGAATGCAGGCACTTCCTGAGTGGTGAAATAGGGTATTTGGTCACCTTTATTTGCAAAACCAACGTTCGTAATTCCTGCAAACCAACTGCGGGAAGACATTACTTGCTCAGTTTGAAAGCCATTTTTGATTCCTATATAGAAAACAGCACCTTTATCAAACGCACCAATTTCGATTAGATCATCAGCACGAATTTGTACTAAGCCAAAACTTGGAATGGATTCCCCATTTAGGTTTACGGTCGCTTTTGCACCAGCTAAGCAAATGAGTGTAGGGGTATCAAATTGGATCTTTAGACCAGGTTGTAAGATCTCTAAAACGGCAGCTGTTTTTTTGTTTTTTAACAGATGATTGACCCAATCGAATGAGCGCTGATCCATAATCCCTGCTCTAGGAACCCCAAATGCCCCAAATTCCATTCTTCCCTGATCCTGGACGGAGGTTCCAGGGGCTGTTTTCAAAATTGTCATATAGCCAATATCCCGAATCATCTGAAATTGGGTGGGTTTGGATGTCTTTTCAAAAGGTCATATTCAAGTACGGAAATAGGAATAAATTCTATGCGCTCACCAGGTTCTGCAAACACTGGGATGGTCTGATTAGGGTCAAAAAGACGGGTTGGAGTCTGTCCGATGAGATGCCAGCCACCTGGACTGACCGACGGATAAATACCAGTCTGATCTGCACCAATCGCGACCGACCCTGCAGGAACGGCTCGATCGGGGACGCTTTTTCTCGGACTGTGAAGCATTTCGGACAACCCACTCAAATACATAAAGCCAGGTAAAAAACCATAGAAATGAAGTCTATACAAGGGCTGAGTATGATGAAAGATGAGTTCTTCCTTGCTGATGTTCTTGGCTTTTGACAAAGTTGCCAAGTCTCGCCCAGTTTCATCTGAGTAACAAACTGGGATTTGCCAGATTTTCTCTGGAAGTGTCAGCAGTGTCTCCTCTAAAGTTAGAGAAGCTAGCCATTGACTTAGTTCCTTTGCTGCGATTGGCCTTCCCAGGACAAAGGCAAGTGTTTTAAAACCCATCCTGAGCTCTAAGATTTCCTTGGAAAATGCTTGCTGGAGTTTTGACCTGAAACTTAACTGACGCTGAAGTAGCGTATCAGAAATGGCTGATTTCCATTCAAACTCATAGAGCAGGGGAGTTATTTGGCTTAAAGCAGGTTTCATGTCCAAAACCTTTTTCTAATCGAGGATAGAATAGTTGCTATTTCAGGATTATCTCCATGGAAGCAGATTGTATCGGCTTTCATCTGAAGTTTTTCTCCAGAGGCTGAGCTCACATAGCCATAGTGGAGCAGGGTTTCGAGCTGCGCAGAAATCTCGCTTACTGAAACCATCAGTGCTCCTGATTCAGACCTAGGCATAAGTTGATAATTGTCTTGGTAGCAACGATCTCCAAACACTTCATTCCTCAGAATTAAACCTTTCTGCTCAGCAAAGTACGCTAGCTGAGAATGTGGTGGTATGAAAAGTGCCGTTTGCCAAAAATTGCTTGCGATAAAATCTGTCAAATGGTCGGCGAATTCTGAGTTGGAGGCAGCATCGTTGTATAAGGCGCCGTGGAATTTGATGTGATCCATGGGAAGCTTGGCTTTTTCAGCTTGTAGTTCAAACGTCTGGATTTGATTCAGGATGGACTTTTGGAGGTCTTCACGTGAAATTTCCATGGTTTTTCTTCCGAAGTTTTTTTGATCTGGATAGGAGGGATGAGCACCTACTTTTTTCTGGTAGGCTCGCGCCAATCCGATGCTTTGACTTATCGTGTTTTTATTCCCGAAATGTCCTCCGCAGGCAATGCTGGCGGTATCAATGAGCGGGTAGATCAGCTCCTCATTAGGAATTCCCTCACCCAAATCACAGTTTATTTCTGGCAGTTTTAGCATGGGATTAGAAACTTTGTGTTTGGCTCAAATTACTAAAAGTCAGTTAGGCAAATCGGTGAGTTGCTATAACTTATTGTAATATTTGATGAGTTCATTGAGTTGTTTGTAATCTAGTTTTCCCTTAGCTAGCTTGAGGTGATGAATGATAGCTAATGCTTTCTTCATTCTACTTTCCGGGTTTTTGACTTTGTTGACTGTATAGATCATCATTCGCTGGCTTCCGGGGGTGAGACCTTCAAAATAGTAAGCACCTTCTTCATCTTGATCCATTAGCACTTGAAGTTCCTCGGGCATCTCATGTCCATATTCGCTGTGATCTCTTTCTATTTTTAAGGAAAAAGAGGTGTCGTCATCGAGGTGGAATCGTGTTCTGAGTTCTTGATTGATCAATAGATACCAATAGTCCTTGGCTTTCATAAGTGCCATGTGGAATGGTCCTTCATCTTTTATCCAAACTAATACCCGGCGGTGCTTTGCATCCATCATCTGGCTGGATATTTCCTCAGTAAGCGGCACGTGGTATTGCCAATGATTGAATTGGAATGCGGCTAATTCTCCTTGGAATTCTATCATTTCTAGTTGTCTTTTTGATAGCCGTGCTTCTAAATTTCTTCTAGTCGTAACCTTCTCCCAAGCGACAAACTTTTAAATGAAAGGTTTTGCTGTGCGAAAGGCATCTTTTTTCCCTGGAGATTCAGAAGGAAAATAACTCTGACTTTAGCTTGAAAGATTGAAGGAGATAAAAAACGAAGTGCCTTTTCCAATTTCACTTTTCACCCGTATTGAGCCACCATGACTCAGGATGATATTTTGAGTGTTGGTCAATCCCAAACCAGAACCGGTTACTTTACTTGTAAAGAAAGGCTCAAACAATCGTTCTAAATTTTCCTTTGGTATGCCCTCACCATTATCGCGAATCTCAATTCTACATTGATTGTTTTTCACACTGGTCTTAATCAAAAGCTTACCAGTGTTTTCAGACATTGCTTCTATGGCATTTACGAGCAAGTTGATCAGGGCTATTTTCACCTTCTCTCCATCTACTTGAATATCGCAAATGTCAGATTGATACTGCTTGGTAACAGAAATACCTTTGAATTCTATACGATCTTGGACTTGCTCAAGAGACTCGTCTAGCAGTGTGTTGATGGAGTGATTTTTGGAATCTAGCTCTGTGAATCGTGTGCTGTCCAAAAGCTGTGTGACGAGGTGGTTGATGCGATCGCAGTTGCGTCGAATTACATCGATCAAATCGCCACTTTCTGCCAGTACGTTCTCTGGAAGTTCTAGGTGCAATTGGTCCGCAGAGAGTAAAATCGTCGTCAGCGGGTTCTTCACTTCGTGGGCAAGGAGTCTTGCAATTCTGCCTGTGGAAGAGAATTTTTTCAAATTTAGCTCTTCTTCCTCTTTGGCTTTGATGGCACTCATATCCTTAATCAAAACCTGGAAGACTCCCATGTCCTGCTTCACAATACTGATAAGACTATTGATCGTATGACCTGAATCCACCGTCATCAATGCTTCCATATCATAGAGCTCCTGCATGTTGAAAAACAAATCATCCAGTTCCTGCTTGGAGGATTCATCGACCAATAAATCTTTGAAAAAGTACGCTCTCTTAGAAATAGGATTGAAGGCTTTGTGTCCAAATTTTTTCAAAAAGGCAGGGTTTGCTTCCAAAATTTTCCCTTCATCATTCATCAAGAGAAAAGGATCACTAGCCAATTCGAAAATTGAGCGGAATTTGACAGCAGCACTTGCAAGGGACTCTATCAGTCTAGCATCACGAATGGCATATCGGAGCGTTCTATCCAAGAGATTGGCGTCAAACTCGCCCTTGATCAAGTAATCAGAAACTCCAAGAGTAAGGGCTTCTCTATCCAGATTACCAGAGTTCATACCGGTGAGCATGATTACTGGAGCATGTTTTTGGATAGACTTTATTTCTTGGATCAGTTCTAGGCCAGTATCCTTGCCCAGTCTATAATCTACTAAGTAAACATCAAAACCTTGATCTAATACTTCAAGTGCTTCTTCTAGGCTATTGGCACCTTTGAGTTCGTAATTAGTATCCGGTATTTTCTTCAGTAAACTATACACCAAGAAAAAATCATCCTGGTCATCATCCACATAGAGTATTTTGATGGTTTCGGTACTTATCATAATTTTTCTTTAGCCTGGCAACAAAACTGTTTTGGACCAGTAGTTCTCGATTTCTTCGGTGACTTTCACAAGTTCATCAAAAGAGGCTGGCTTAGTAATGTAGCTGCTAGACCCCATTTTGTACGTGACTTGTATGTCATCCACGTGATTTGAGGTGGTGAAAATAATTACAGGGATAGATTTTAGTTCGTCATTACTTTTGATTTCAGCCAGAGCCTCTCTACCGTCTTTCCTTGGCATATTGAGGTCTAGTAAGATGATGTCCGGTTTAGGGTATTTTTCTAGATCATCATAGGGAGCGATTCGCTTCAAATACTTCAGTAGTGCCTCTCCGTCATCCACGCAGGTGACTTTTTCTTTGGGTAAAGTCCTTTCAAAGGCCTTTAAAATCAATAGTTTATCATCTTCATCGTCTTCAGCAACTAAGATTTGGATGGGTTTTTCAAAGGACATGAGCATATAGTATGGGGCGAACACAAGTTGAATAGTAATGAAAAGATAAGCATGATTTTTATAATTAAACAAAAGTTTTAGTGATTAGCGCACTTAAGTTTGTTTTAGGACGGGTAATAGTATATTGAAAGTAGCACCTTTACCGGCGCTGCTTTCTGCAAAGATTACTCCGCCATATTTTTCTATGATTTTTCGAGTGATCGACAGACCAATTCCTGTGCCCTCAAAATCTTTTTTGCCATGCAGCCTCTGAAAGATTGAGAAGATTCTATCTGCATATTGCTGGTCAAATCCAATACCATTATCACTGAGTTTGATCAAATGGTATTTTTGTGAAGGATCTAGGGTAGAAAATTTAGCGACTAATTCTGGTGCTGCCGGTTCTGATTTTATGGTGATTTCCGGAATGGATTCAGGCTTGGAGAATTTAAGTGAATTAGAAATCAAATTTTGAAAAACCTGCCGATATTCTGTTTCCGAGCCTTCCACTTTAGGAAGTTTCCCCAGCGTGATTTTTGCTGATTTTTCTTTGATTGCTATTTCAAAATCCTCTAGCATCTCATTGATAACTCGAGTTAGTTTGACATATTTTATATTTTCACTATCGATTTTACCAGCCCTGCTGTATTCCAACAGATCTGTAATCAACAGCCGCATGCGTACCGCGGCTGCTGTAATTCTATTCAGATAAATACTTCCGTCTCCTTTTAGTTTGTCAGCATATTGTTCATTGAGAAGATCAGAGAATGCGGTGATTTTGCGCAATGGCTCCTGCAAATCATGCGAGGCTACGTAGGCAAATTGCTCTAATTCCTTGTTTGAGTCATCGAGAAGCTGGATTTGATCTCTTAGTTTTTGCTGATAGCGGCTGATTTCTCTATTGGCCACTTGTTGTGCTTTGTTGTATTGGTAGATAGAGAAAAAAGTCACCAACCCAATGGTGATAGAAAAGATAGAAATGAGCCCTACGATAAAAGGAAGCGCGTTGATGTTATTAATAAGGCCTTGATTTCTATCTATAAAAAGGGCGTTTTCTACATCGTTAATGCGGATTATTGCTGCTTTGATTAGCAGATAGCCATGCAATGCATTATCGACCACGTTCGGATCCAAAAATCCAGATATGTCTCCATGCTCTTTCATATGAGCAATACTAGCATCAAATGTCCTGACTCTGGATTGGATTAGACCCCTGAGTTCTTCAATATTATTTTGTTGCTGAGCGTTGTCCTCCGTCAATGCTTGAAGCTCATTCAGAAGTAGATCTGCGTCAATATTGGACTGTTGGTAATAAGTCAAAAAGTCCTCATTTCCCGAAATCACATATCCTCTAATATTGGTCTCTCTTTCTAGAATACTGGCATACAGCTCATCTGTCCGCTGTAGAACGTCTGAGGTGTGCATTACTTCCTTGGTATAGAAATCTATCCGACCGGCTGTCCAATAGGAGACGCCACTTCCTATTATAATTAGGATCAACGTGACGATAGAATATGTTTTGACTTGGCGAAGGGATGTTTTATGTTCGTCTTTCATTGTGATTATCCCCTGATTGGGGAATTATTTTCTCGTAAAGAATATAATATTGGCTGAAAATTAGTTTATAAACTTAGGAAAGGGCTCTTATAACTCATTTAGGGGCGTTTTTAAGGTATTTAAGAATAAAGGCATAGCAGTTGAATAATGTGATGAAACTAAATCACACAACCTAAACACCAAAATTATGAGCTCTTTATTGTATTTCATCGCAGTGATTCTCCTTATCGGATGGCTAGTAGGAGTATTTGCTTACAGCGCATCAGGTTTGATCCACGTATTACTAGTATTGGCAGTAATAGCCGTGCTATTCAGACTGATCTCAGGAAGAGGAATTTAGTCTTTCTCGGTCATTCCACTTCATTATTAATCAAAGAAATTTGAAATCTTTTCACAACTAACGTAAAAAAACCATGAACAAATCAGGAATAAATAAAACACTTTGGCTTAGCGGACTTTTGACAGGAGCTCTAGTAGGAGCATACCTCTACAAAAATAAAGATGACTTTGGTCCTCAAAAGAAAAAATTGAATAAGCTGATGGGTGATGTCAAAGATATTCTCGGAGATGTCAAAACAAAAATGCTTGAAGCAAAATCAGACGGTATCGATGCCACTAAGGCGGCGTTGCAATCTGCCAAGGAAAAAGTAGATAAAGTGAAGTAAATAGGTTTAGAATTTTGAAAAGGTGTGGCTAATAGCTACACCTTTTCTTTAAACTTGCTTGACATTTACCATTTCTCAAATTTTAAGAATTACCCTAGTGATCACGGAGCAGATGAGCCAGAGATGAAGAAAAAATTAATACTTGTAATAGATGACGAATTAGAAATCAGAAATCTTTTGACCCGTTTTTTGGAAAAAAAAGGATTTTCTGTGGTTTCAGCCGGAACACTAGGAGAAGGAAGAAAATTATTTGACCAGTCAAAACCTGAACTGGTTTTTCTGGATGTAAACCTACCAGACGGAAATGGGCTGAATGAATTAAAGCATATCAATTCGGGAAAGTTCAATCATAAAGTAATCATGATGAGCGCCTTTGATCATAACGAAGTAAAAATAGAAGCCATCCAATATGGAGCGCTTGATTTTCTAAGCAAACCCTTCAACATAGCGCGACTGGATCAGGTGGTCCAGACTCAAATATCCAACCCAACCAATACTAAGTAAATCATGGCTAAGATTCTAGTGATCGATGACAACATAGATATCTGTCAACTTCTGGAGCGATTTCTCACCAAGAAAGGCTACGAGGTAGAAACGACTATTTCAGGGAAAAATGGCCTGGATATGGTCAAAAATACTTTTTACGACCTCATTTTCTGTGACTTTAAGTTACGAGATATGGAAGGTAGGGACGTATTGATGAAAGTGAGAGAAATATCTCCCGGAACCCAAGTCGCCATTATCACAGGGTATGCAGATGTGAAAATAGCAGTTGAAGTAATCAAAAATGGAGCTTTCGACTATGTCACCAAGCCGCTCATTCCTGATGAAATAATCAATCTTATTGAGCGAGCGCTTTCAGCTTCTAAAGCCAATAAATCCAATATTCAGACAGTCTCTAAGGCAACTCAACAGAAAAAAGAGACAGCTCCCAAAGCCGCAAAATCTGAGTCCAGCTATCTCAGAGGCACTGGGCCAGAATCTAAGAAATTGTATAAAGAGGTAGCTCTTGTAGCACCTACTAGCTTGAGCGTAGTCATCTACGGTGAAAGTGGAGCTGGTAAGGAAAACATCGCCCGTACTATCCACGATCAAAGTGAGCGCGCTGGAAAACCTTTCATTGCGGTGGATTGCGGTGCGCTGACCAAAGAACTCGCAGGATCTGAGCTATGGGGGCATGAGAAAGGCTCTTTCACAGGAGCACTGACAGAGAAGCCAGGACAATTTGAACTGGCAGATGGAGGAACTATATTTTTGGATGAGATTGCCAATCTTTCTTATGAGACACAAGTTGGCCTATTAAGGCTCGTTCAAGAGCGTAAATTGAGAAGAATTGGAGGCACAAAGGATAAGTCAATTGATGTAAGAATTCTGGTAGCTTCCAATGAAGACCTACGCAAGGCTGTCGCTGAGGGGAAGTTTAGAGAAGATTTATACTTCAGATTCAATGAGTTTAGTATTGTAGTTCCACCTCTACGTCACAGAAAAGCAGATATTGAAGCATTTGCTTACCACTTCCTTGAGCTTTCTAATGCAGAATTGAACAAGAAAGTATTTGGATTTGATGAGAAAGTCATGGATGTATTGAAAGAATACCCATGGCCTGGCAACCTTCGAGAAATGCTAAATGTAATTCGTAGGGCTACTTTACTTACTGACGGTGGCAAAATGCTTGTTTCGGCTTTGCCACCAGAAATTGTCTATGCTCAGAAATTCAACTTTTATGAGTCAGATTCAGAAAAGTCGGAAAATAAAACGAGCAAAATGCCGTTAAATTTGAAAGATGCAGCTGCAGAAGCAGAGGCAGAAGTTCTCAAAAAAGTCCTGGAAGAAGTGAAATACAATAGAACTCAAGCTGCTAAGCAACTAGGAATTGACCGTAAAACTCTCTTCAATAAAATGAAGCAATACGATTTATAGTAAAAGTTGAACGCCTAGCCCGGACACAGTTCCGGGTTTTTTTTGTGCTTAATTTCAACGATATGGGGAATTTTTTTCATATCGATTTCACTTCAGTGTATTCCCTAGACTAGAAGATCTACGTTTTATTTTTCATTCAAGCCCAACTTCAAAATAGTCTCTTTGTATAACTCAAGATCTCGCTCTTTCCTATGGGAACCCACAGCGTGGCACAGCACTTGAACTTATAGTAGCATAGTTTCAAAAATTAAAATTTAAATACATCACATATGACAACCACAGCAAAAGCAACCCTAGCAAATCATTTGAAATTGGACACAAAAGCAATGAAAAATGTATCAGATAAGATGAATGACTTACTATCTGATTATCATATTTTCTACCAAAATGTGCGAGGATTTCACTGGAACGTGAAAGGAGAAAATTTCTTCGATCTTCATGTACGATTCGAAGAATTATATACTCAGCTTTATGAAAATATTGACGAGATGGCCGAGAGAATTGTGACCATAGGATTTAAGCCATTACATTCATACACTGACTATTTGAAAAATACGATTCACAAGGAAATCACGGATGTCTCTAATGGAGATGAATGCGTGAAGCACGTGATTGATGGTTTGGGAATTTTGGCTCAGTCTCATCGTAAAGCTGCCAAAGCAGCCGAAGAAGCTGATGACATCGCTACCGCAGACATGCTGACTCGCTTTGTGGGAGATATTGAGAAAAGAATGTGGATGTTCACCATGTTCTCTAAATAATCCAAAGCATAAATTAATTAAAACCGCAGTGGTAGCTGCGGTTTTTTTTCTGCAAAAAAAAAGCGGCCATTCCAAAGCCGCTTCAAAAAATAGGTTGAAAAACTTAAGTTTCAATCGAGTATTATCCCTAAGCTAGCGCTTTTTCACAAAATTCAACACACTTTTGAACTTCTTTTACAGGATTTGATCCCTCAGGTATTTTGTATTCTAACTCTATGGTAGCGGGGAACTTATACTTGTTTTTTGCCATCAGTTGAAGTAGCTCAGGAATAGGTGTGTCACCAGTGCCCCAGGCGAGGTTTCCTTTACCATTTGCAGGCGTTTGTCTATCCTTGGTATGCATGCTGAGAATTCGGCTATGCTGCTTTTCTATCAGGGGAATCAGGTCAGTATTGCCGGCAGCTATGTAGTGTCCAGCGTCCAAATTGAGGCCATTTCTTTTGCTTTGCTTTAATGCTGTGTCCCAGAAAGTAAAAGTCTCCTGTTCGTGACCATGGTAGCCCACAGACATCTTATATTTTTCGCCCAACTTCCCTAACCTAAGCGTATGTGCATCATCAGAAGGATGCTCAAGGGTGACATGTGATGCTCCCAGTGCTTTGGCAGCGTTCATGCCATAGGCTATTTCCTCATCAGAGGCATTGATTCCGAAGGAATTAGGCTTAAAGGCATAGATACTTACACCGGCATCGTTATACATTTTTCGCATTTTCTCAAATGGAGCCGTTCCTACTTTTTTTCTCCAAGCTTCTGCTTCCTTTGCATAGGCGTCGGATTGGGAAGTGAGATCCGCCAGCTTCGCCTTTTCATCAGCAGATAGCTCTTCATTTCTCCTTTGCTTGGCTAATAGCGGATACATTTCCCGCATATTGACTGGGTTTTTTGGTTTTCCGGCAAAAGACTCCGCCGGATCTCCCATCAGCTCGATGGCAGAAAGCCCTGAGTCAAGCACGTATTTAAGGGTGGCTTCGGCACTTTGATCTGGCATGGACCTGAATGAATACGTGATGCATCCTATTTGCACGCCGTTGATCAGCGAGTTTGGTTTATTGAGTGATTTGATGATGGCAGGAGCACCGTGTAGCCAGGAAGGCGCAAGGGCAAGTCCACCTAATCCGAGTGTAGATTTAATCAGAAATTCTCTTCTATTTTTCATGTGTTCTGGGTTTGAGAGTTAAGTTGAATATCAAATAAGTATGATGATCCGCAATGATGCCAGTGGCCCTAAATTCTCTACTTATAAGATCGGGAGTCCGATCAAAGTAGTATTCTTAAATCTTAAGGTTGACCTTTCCTTTATTACCTTGCTTCTTTATTGGTAGAAAAGGGCATAGACATACAAATTAGTATTTACTTTCTCTTTTTTGCCCAAAAGTTTACGCCTAATTTTATTTTCAGGCTGACTGGTCATATACTGTTTTGAATTATAGCGTGAATAGAACTTTCGAGAAAATGGATTACCAAGAGAAAAATATTGCAGAGCGAATCACAAGGGAAGACTTTCTTGGTGAACTTCAATTCCTCACCTCCAGAAGTGGTGGAGCCGGCGGTCAGCATGTCAATAAGGTGGAGACCAAAGTTCAGCTCAAATTTGATATTCCCAACTCTCAGGTTTTAAATGAGGAGGAAAAGCTTTTGCTCCTCGACAAACTATCAACTAAGACAGACCAGACAGGTGTGCTGCTGCTTCAATCCCAAGAAAAGCGCTCTCAGATACAGAACAAGGCATTGGTTATCCGGAAGTTTGAGGATTTGCTTCGCAAAGCTTTTCAAAAGAAAAGAATCAGAAAAGCCACTAAACCTAAAAAAGGCGCTATTGAAAAACGCTTGAAAGCGAAGAAAAATCAATCTGAAAAGAAAGCTAATAGAAGCTGGAAGGAATAGCGCTTGTTTTTTAATTTGAGTAGTATAAGTATCTGAAATTTAATAGAATATACTCCATGCTTCGCCTCGAAATATCCGATCAGAACTGTACGGTCTGGCTAGTAAAGTGGGAAATTGAAAGTGAGTCAAATTCGTGTTAGTTGATTTTTAACGGCTCTCATTTTCCTCGGGACAGGATAGGGCCTTCATGAATAGAATTGCAAAGATTCATTTTATAAAATTTTTTTTTAGTAAATCCGGATAGCTCATAGATAAGGGATCACCCTACTTTAGCTTCATCATAAATCAATTTTTAAAAATTAAACTTTTAACACGATGGGAAATCTAAGTGAGTCTCAATTGAAAACTATTCAATCAAGCAAGAGCTTGAAAACAAGATTTGAAAGCATGCATCTTTTGAACGTGGATAGAAAAAATATCCAGCAAGTTTTGAAAATCAGTGCCGACAAGAGTTCGGCAGATCTGGATCTGACCTCCAAAGCAATATTGCTACGCAGCCAAACAGGAGATTATGAAGAAGCATTTGAGCTTGCCTCCTGGTCTGCTTCTTCCATTC
Source organism: Algoriphagus sp. (assembly GCF_039969895.1). Lineage (GTDB taxonomy): Bacteria > Bacteroidota > Bacteroidia > Cytophagales > Cyclobacteriaceae > Algoriphagus. The sequence continues at coordinate 228,221 of NZ_JBDVMZ010000004.1, read as the reverse complement.
CTGCTTCCCGAAAAGTGGTCGTGCAAAGTTTTTTGAAGAATAAACAAGCTCCTTTATTGGTACATCAGATTGCCAGAATGAAGAGAAATGAGGCCGGAGGCTTAATGACAGATTATTTTGCTGAAGGAGGCGATATCAAGGATATAGCAGAATGGCTCAGCGCAGCTGGCAAAATCTTGAAAACGGGTGCTGTTCCAGATGATACGGACGGTTTTTGGGGCTGGGTGAAAGACACGGCGGGCTCTGTGGTAGATGCGGTGGTAGGCGCGATTAATACAGTAGCGGATGCTATTGCAGCCGCAGGCAGAAATCTTGCGGATGCCATTTCGAAAGTTGCCTCATGGGCCCAGGATAAGATTTCAGATTTTGTAGAAGCTGTGATGGCTGCCGGCAAATCAGTAGCAATGGTTTTGCAGGAAGCGGTGAAAAAAAGTCTGGCTGTTTTGAATAAGTTTATTCAAGCAGTGATAGAAGCTGGCAAGAAAGGAATTGAAGTGCTGAACTGGGCTATTGGTCAGGCAGCAAGCACTTTAAAGTCCGCCTTGGTCAAACTGGAAGCTTTATTAGGCTCTTTTACTTCATTGCTACTTGAGGTTGCAAAAATGGCTACAGCTAAATTGAACGCTGTAGTGAAATCATTGCTGGATGCTGGAAAGAAAGTCATTGACTTCATATACAGACTGGATCGCTTTGCTCATGATTTTGCTAAAAGATTGGTTCAGGAATTACGAAAAATCGGAAGGACGATAGGAGAGATTATGACCGCTGTGGTGAACTACTCCAGACTTATTGCACGAAGGGCGATAGAGGCACTTCGAGAAATGGGGGCCACTATTTTTGATATTTTGAAAGAAGTCGTAAACAGAACTGTTCAGCAGTTAGCCAATATTATAGGTGCTCTGAAAGACATGGCTACAGCACTGACCTTGATAATAAATGAAATAGCCAGATTTACGGCAGCTCAGGTCAAGCGACTAATGGAGGCTCTGCGTGTAATCTGGACTCAAATGAAGGATATTTTAGAGGTGATCGCGACTAAGTCTCTTTCTGTAATTCGTACGCTCATCACTGCTTTGATCGGTACAGTGAATCATTGGAGAGAGGTACTGAAAGAAATAGCTACCAATGTGAGAGACGCCTTCAGGAGCGGCTTGATTAAAGGATTGATAGAAATCGGGAAATCGGCGGTAACCTTGATGATAGAAGCCACCAAACTTGGAGCCTCCATTGCAGCTTTGATCTTTGCTATTTTGATGGATATTTTCGGTTCACATAGAGGGTTGAATGCTGAAGAAAGAATACAGGCAGAGAAAGTGTTTGGAGTTTCTATAGATTTAGATCGGGTGAAACTGACTGATGCAAGTCTTGCCGCAGATCTGATCATGTGGATGAACAAAAATCGTCCATTCACCACTATGTATGTGATCAATTATAAATCGGGATCAACATTACGTATGGATACCCTGATTCATGAGTTGACCCATGTGTGGCAGGCTGTTACTTCCGGTGGGGTATATATGATAGAAGCGCTTCATTCACAGTTTTTTGGAAAAGCATATAATCTATCCGAAGCTGACCTTGTCAACGCAAAGGGTAAATTGTCAAATTTGGAGCGGGAACAACAAGCGGTAGTGGTGGAGGAATTCTGGAAAGCCGAATTCGATGGCCAAAAGACAAAAATTCCTGTGGATTTATTGCGTCCATTTGCTAAGCAAGTTCATAAGTCGAGGTTCGTTATCAAGCCGTTTAGGCTAGCAGATTTGCAACTGAAGACTAATTTGGTTTTGATCAATAATTAATTCTTTTAGCTAATGAGAGCTGTCATTTTACCAGAAGACTGGTATAAAGAGGCTACTATTTTTACAGAGAGGTTGAATTCAATTCAGCCTCTCTATTTTTGCATTCCATATACTGAGGACTCATTGATCGATTTGAAGGAATTTGTCACCCACCTCCATAAGACCTTAGCAAAAAGAGACGTCAGCTCTGCGATGCTTATTCTTCCAAACTATTTTGCTTCTGGTGATAGAATTGACCTTTGGCCAAATATGATTCAGACAAATTCTACCTTCAGGTGGATTTTATCCATTTACTTTTCTGATAGTTGGTTACAAGTAGAGGAAGAGCTAGCTAGGCTAGACTTGGAGTCAAATGAGAATTTGCTTAATGAAACTCACCTAACATGCCAGTATCAGCCTGCTTATACCAAATTGCTTCTGCTGGGGGAGGGGAGAAATTGTCAAACTTATCACCCTGGTGATTATTTCAAACTGGATATTTTGCCGATTATTTCAAAAATGGAGGGAAACTGGGTGTATTGGGGACATGGAGAAGGTGATAAGCTTCGTGGATATGATCAATTGCATACCTCTGATCTATTGAACTTTCACAGCGGAAACTGCCTGAACTTTACGCTTTGGTTTACTTGCTCGACGCTAGACCGAGATTACCCGGAAAATATAGCTTTGGCTTGGTATTTAAGCGGAGCTACTTCATGCATACTCGCTAGTCCGGATAAAGTGAAGACAGATGATAACATTCAACTTTCTCAAGCTTGGTTTGTCGTAGCAAATGAAGCTAGGAGAAAAACTATCGCAGACGTGGTTTTGGAGGTATTAGTAGAAAACCCGGTGGTGTTTGGAGAAATTTTGAGTCACTATTTTTTACTTGGTATTCCCTGGGTGAAAGGACAGATTTAAGAGTGCCTAAGTGAGAAAACTAGCTCAATAAAAAAATAAGGGAATAGGCAATGACTTTAGGTTGAGGAACTTGTATAACTAATTTTATTTTAATAAAATTTTACCTAAACAATCTCTGTAGGCTTCAGTTACAAATTCAGAGAAATCTTGTTTAATAGAAACTAGTTCTTTAATCTTTAATAATCAAGAAATGAATGATCAAAAAATATACATTATCGGTGCGGGTGTAGCGGGCTTAGTGGCTGCTTTAGAGCTAGAAAAAGCAGGATTTTCTCCTGTAATTCTAGAAGCTAGCAGTGGAATAGGGGGGCGGATGAAAACCGATGAGGTAGATGGTTATTTGCTTGATCATGGCTTTCAGGTACTACTGACAGCCTACCCTGAGGCCAAAAAATACTTAAATCTAGCGGAGCTCAACTTGAAGTTTTTTGAACCAGGAGCGGTGATTTTTGGTGAAACCGAGACTTTTGTAGTTTCTGATCCATTGCGCAATCCGCTCAAAGTAGTCAATATGGCATTCTCCCATGTGGGGAGCTTTTTTGACAAAGTGAAAATGTTCAATCTAACCCAGATGCTCAAAAACAAGTCTATTGAGCAGATTTTCGAAGAGCCTTCCATTTCTACCCATCAGTACTTGATCGCCTATGGGTTTACAGATCAGATTATTTCCAACTTCTTCAAACCGTTTTTCCGAGGGATTTTTCTGGAAAAGGAGCTACAAACCTCCTCGAGGATGTTTGAGTTTGTCTTCAAGATGTTTTCTCAAGGTATGGGGGCTGTACCGGAAAAAGGGATGATAGAGATTCCAAAGATGCTCCGTCGTCAACTAGAGCGAACAGAGTTTCATTTCAATTGTAAAGTGACTTCAGTTCAAGGCCAGGAGATAGAGTTGGAAAGTGGGGAAACTATCTTTGCAGATCGAATTATTATTGCCACGCAGCCGGATCGCTTTATGAAGCAGATGCAGGGGCAATTTGCCAAACCAAAATCAGTAGTTACGCTTTATTTTTCCCTTCATAAATCATTCATGTCTCGCGCTATGATAGGCTTGATCCCTGGTGAGAATCATTTGATCAATAACCTGGTATTTATGACGGATGTGTCATCCGCTTATGCTAAAAATGGCAGAGCACTTCTTTCGGTTTCAATTTTAGATGCTGATTTATCAGAGAAGGAATTGATCAAAGCAGTGCAAGCAGAATTGGAGAAGATTTCGAGGATCAATGCAGAGTACTTTAAATTTGTGAAGTCTTATTTTCTTTCCTATGCTATCCCAACGGTGGATGATATGAAATACAGCATTCCATTTACTGAGGCTAAGATTTCGGATAATGTCTATTTGGCTGGTGATTATCTGTTGAACGGTTCTATCAATGCGGCAATGACTTCCGGAAGGATCGCAGCGGAAGCTGTGACGCATAGCTTCGTTTCAGTTTATTAATGTTTTTGGCTCTACGCTGACTTTATGGTTGAAGAAATGCAGTTCTACTTCAAATCTATTAAAGAGAACCAAGTCTCTATTTTGTGAAAACTTTCACCAATTTGAGCCTTCTTTGTCATTAGTTAAAAGTTGTTCTGTGTTAGTTTTTGGCGGCTAAAAATTAACCCGTATTCAGGCGGGCTGGCAGAAAGTTTTAAGCCTCTTTTCTTTCCGCTGAGAGGTTTATTGCTGTTTTGGGCTGAATTAATGGCGGGATTTTGTCCTGCCTTTAGGACTTAAAAAATGATTCCATCTTCAACTTGGCCTAAGTCTAAAAATTGCTTTGCAACAATTTCTTAAAGTCTTGTTCCTTGGGGGCAAAGAGATTTCCTTGACCGCTAGAAACCAAGCTCAAAACCGAAAATGCCGAAAGGCTCACCCATCCGGCAACTACCCTAAGAAGTTGGCCATTAATATAAAGTCACGTGTTTTCAACAAAAACTCAGGGAGAACCATCTTTTTGAAAAAAGTGAAAATAGGGGCTCTGACTCTAGTACGAAGATTTCATTTAATCCATTAGGCATATTTCCTTAACTTCGCGACATGCAAAATACACCTCCTTGTCCCGCTTGCAATTCTCCCTATGGCTATGAGCTAGATAGAAAAATGATTTGCCCTGAGTGCAGTTTTGAGTGGATGCTAGGTGAGACATTAGAAGAAGTTGTTGAAGGTTTGGAAGTTAAAGATTCTAATGGAACCGTCTTGGTAGATGGTGATGCAGTGACGATCATTAAAGATCTTCCGGTAAAAGGTGCACCAAAACCAATCAAAGCTGGCACAAAAGTGAAGAGCATTCGCCTGGTAGAAGGAGATCATAATATCGACTGCAAGATCGATGGCTTTGGCTCGATGGCGCTGAAAAGTGAGTTTGTGAAGAAGGCTTAAAGATTTAAGTTTTCTGATGTTTGAATTAAAAAAGCCCAGTAATTGAACGAGTATATAGTTCAACTACTGGGCTTTTTAGAAATCTCAAATTCTAAATTTCAAACTTCAAATTTTTCACTTACCAATCGGCTTATAGTCCACCTTTACATCTCCAGCTACGTACTGAAGTGCATCTAAGAAGTAGGCTAGGATATCGGCGTTTTCAAAACTTTGCGCATTATGCGAAGTGGAGATGTACATTGCTCTTCCCTTTCCATCTTTTCTGATCCAAGACACGTAGGTTTTGCCTGAAGTTTTCTCAGAACCTTTTCTCTGGCCTTCTATTTCCGCGTTGTTGAAGTAGGTGAGCGGTTGGAAATCCAAGTCATCGTAAGCGTTCTTGTAGAAATAAGGCTCGTCCACATGGTAGTACCCATCGGCAGGAAGGGATTTGGTCAATGGGTGTGTAGGATCTTCAATTCTAACTTGGAACGCCTGCTGCTTGGTGTGATAGTCAAAGCTACCTCCAGTCAATTTGGAGAATTCCATGGAGTTGTTCAGCATGGTGTTACCTCCATGTACCAATAGGATTCCCCCACCTTTTTTCACGTATTGGATGATGTTATTTTCCAATTCATTGGCCTTTTTCCATACAGCTACGCTATCTAGTGAAGCATCTTCGCTGAAGACGTCCACAAACAAGTTTCTGTATTTAGGCTTAGAGTTAGTGTTATCAAACACAACAGCATCAAATTCATTCAACATGGCTTTTTCCATCATCGCGATGTCTGTACTGATGGTGACATCAAAAGCTCCACTTTTCTCTCCTAGAATCTCTATCATAGCTGCCGTATGCGGATTCACCCAATGCCAGAATCCTGTATGTAGCGAAAACACCAAGATGTTCTTTTTCTTTTTACTTGGAAAATTGGCTTTATCTGGAGCCAACTCTGTGATTTTGTCTTTCCAAGCTTGATCCAATGGGATCTCTTTAGGGTTTTGAGCAAGGGCAAAATTGATGCTTGCTAGGAAAACGATTCCGTAGATAATAATCTTCTTCATGGCCAATTTGGATGAATGGGGTTAGTCGTTATTTTAGTTTCTCTATCTTTAAAACTCGATCCCAATAACCTGATTTTTATATGATATTCAAAAGGATTTTCTGCGTACTGGCTGTTTATCAGTGCTTACTGGTGGTGGTTTTTGCACAAAAAGTAACCCTGAAAGAGACCTCTAGCGGAATTGATTTCGTGATTGGTAATCAGTCAGTTCTAACCTATCAAACTGCTGTCGCGGACGTCCCCGAAGGTGTGAAAAAAGATTTTGCAAAATCTGGATTTATTCATCCCTTGAAGTCTCCATCGGGTCAGACACTCACTAGAATTCAACCAAAAGACCACTACCATCACTACGGAATTTGGGGGCCTTGGACCCGTGCTACCATCAGTGGGAGGGAGGTTGACTTCTGGAATTTGGGTGACCAAAAAGGAAGAGTGGACTTTTCTCATGTCCTTTCAAAGAAGGAAGCAGGTGGTGCAGCGGAGCTAAATGTCCGTCAAAACCATATTGATTTGAAAGCGCCAGAATCGGAGCGTATTGCTATAGCCGAAGATCTCCGCATCAAAGTAAAGCCGGCTGACAAAGGACGATATATGGTGGACTATACCACTACCATCGAAACGGATATTCCCGGTGGAATTCTGCTGGATGATTATCGATATGGTGGTGGAATAGGCTTTAGAGCTACCGAGAGATGGGGAACAGACAATAGCACCATTCTAACGGCAGATGGAGATACTCGGAAAACCGCTGATGGCACAAATACCAAATGGATTATCGTCCAAGGCCAAACGGATGATCCTTCTGGTAAGAGTGGAATACTGTTTCTAAGTCACAATACCAATAAATCTCACCCCGAACCACTTCGGGTTTGGCCAGAAAATAATTATAATGGTATTGGAAATGTCTTTATTGAATTCACTCCTATCCGTCATGATTCCTGGGAGCTTCTGCCAAACCAGCGCTACACCCTCAAATATCGAATGATTGTATTCGATGGTGAGATGACTGCCGAGGAAGCAAACGCTTACTGGTCTGCCTTTGTGAAATGACGCTCCACCTATTTATAAGCAGTCACCTGTCTGAAGTAATTTTTGAGAATTTCCTTTTAGCCAATAATAATACCCTAGTAATAATTAACCCTGTAGTAAAATGAAAAGAAGAGAATTTATTAAGAACAGCGCCCTAGCCAGTGCGGCTATAGGTTTCCCCACGATAGTACCTGCGTCAGTTTTTGGGAAAAATGCTCCAAGTAATAAAATCAATGTGGGTCAAATCGGTTGTGGTAGAATAGCACGAGATCATGACTTGCCGGGAGTGTGGCAGCATGATGTGGCCCGTATCGTTGCAGTATCGGATTTGGATAGCAATCGTATGGACGACGGTAAAAAATGGGTGGAGAATTACTACACCAAGAAAATGGGAAAAGCCTATCTGGATGTAAAACAATACGGTGACTACAAGGATATGCTTCAAAATAAAGATATAGATGCGATCGTGATCAGTACACCAGATCACTGGCACTCTCAGCCAGCGATGGAAGCATCTTTGGCTGGCAAACACGTTTATGTACAAAAACCTACTTCCCTGACTATTCGCGAAGGGCGACAGTTGGTCGAAGCTGTCAATAAAGCTGGTACGGTTCTTCAGTTGGGTACGCAGCAGCGTTCGAGCGAGCAGTTCCGAATCGCTGCCGAACTTGTCAGAAATGGCCGAATCGGAAGACTGCATACCGTGAAAGTTGGTCTTCCGGGAGATCCAGCTGGACCAGAAGCAGCCCCTATGCCTATTCCAAAAAGCTTGAATTATGACATGTGGTTGGGATCTACGCCTGAGGTTCCTTATACTGAGATTGGTGTGCATCCTGAATCAGGCTATGATAGACCGGGTTGGTTGAGAAGAGAACAGTTTGGGGCAGGAATGATCACCGGATGGGGTCAGCATCACTACGATTCGGCAGCTTGGGGAATGGATACAGAATTGACAGGTCCACGCTACATTCAGGCAGTGGCTGAGTTTCCTCAGTCAGGGCTTTGGAACGTACATGGAGATTTCTACTCAAAAGCAGAATATGACAATGGAATCATCATGTACACAGGTGGAGGCTACCCGAATGGTATTCGCTACGAAGGTACAGAAGGATGGATTTGGGTGTCTCGTGGCAACTACGTAGCTTCTGCCTCAGATCCAGTAGCTAAAGGAAATAGTGCCAAAGCATTGGACGCGTCTGACCCTAAGATTTTACAATCTGTCATAGGCCCTGATGAAATCCAGCTGATTAGAAGCAGTGAGCATCATGGCAACTGGCTGGGAGCTATTCAAGGAAATAATGAATTGCTGTCTCCGGTAGAAATAGGCCATCGCTCTTGCTCTGTTTGCTTACTGACGCACATCTCTATGAAGCTAGGAAGAAAGCTGGAGTGGGATGCCAATACTGAGCAATTTATAGGAGATGCAGAAGCTAACTCCATGTTGGAAAGACCACAGAGAGCCCCCTATGGCACAAACCAAATTAAATTTTAGGATTTGATATGCAGTAAGAAAGGAGACAGAAGTCGGAAGAAGATAGACAGGAGTAAAAATCCTACCCTCACTTCTCTCATCTGCCTAGGTCTTCCGTCATCCGTCTTCCAACCCCTAATACAAAGAGAATTTGTCTCATTGTGGAGTTACGGATAGTCATAAAAATTATATATAAAACTTAACTCGTTTACATTTTGAAAAATACAGCTCTGGTAGCTATTGCAGCAGGATTATTACTTTCCTGCGAAAATAAAGAACATGTGAATCAAACTACTGAATCCTCTGCTGAGATCACGATCATGTCTCTAGATCCGGGTCATTTTCATGCCGGCCTAATCCACAAATCCATGTATCCGCAAGTGGATTCTACTGTCTATGTTTTTGCTCCTGAGGGGCCAGAACTTAAGGACTACATGACTCGCCTTGCTGGATACAATGAGCGTGAGGAAGATCCTACTGCTTGGAACTTACAAGTCAGTACTGGCGATGATTATTTGGCAAAGATGATCTCTACCAAACCTGGGAATGTGATGATGGTGGCAGGTAAAAACGATCGCAAGATTGACTACATCACTTCTGCTATCTCTAACGGGATCAATGTCTATGCGGACAAACCACTGGTTATCAATAAAGAAGGTTTTCAGAAACTCCTGAAGGCCTTCGAGGAAGCTGAACAGAAAGATTTGCTCCTTTATGATATCATGACGGAACGGTTTGAGATCAGTACCATTTTGCAAAAAGAGCTTTCTATGGTTCCTGCTGTTTTCGGAGAATTGGAAAAGGGCACACTGGATAATCCTGCTATCACCAAAGAGTCCGTACACCATTTCTTCAAGTATGTCTCAGGAAAACCACTAGTTCGTCCGGATTGGTTTTTCGATACGGATATCGAAGGGACTGGAATCGTGGATGTGACTACGCATCTGGTGGATCTGATTCAATGGGAGGCTTTTCCTAGTGTAACTCTGGATACTACCGATGTGCAGATGCTGGAAGCTAAGCTTTGGGCCACTGAGATGGATTTGGAACAATTCAAGTTGGTGACTGGAAAAGATTCGTTCTCCGATTTTCTATTGAAAAATGTGAGCGACAATAAGCTGCGTGTCAATAGTAATGGGGAGATGAATTATACCCTGAAGGGAGTGCATTCTAAAGTAAGTGTGATTTGGAATTATCAAGCGCCAGAAGGAGCAGCGGATACGCATTACAGCATGATGCGTGGAACGAAAGCCAATCTAATTATCCGGCAGGGTGAAGCAGAAGGCTACGTAGCTACTTTATATGTAGAGCTTTTGGATGGCCAAGATGAAGCGTTGACTACTTTGGTAAAAGAACAACTTCAGGATAGATTTCCTGGGCTTGATTTAGAGAAAACTGGTGTGGGTAACTACAAAATCCTGATTCCTGCTGAGTACCACAATGGGCACGAGGCTCACTTTGCTCAGGTTACGGAGAAGTATTTGGAGTATTTTACCAACAAAAATATGCCTTCCTGGGAGGTGCCAAACATGATTGTAAAGTACTTCACAACTACTGAAGGATTGAGAAAAGCAGAAGAAAAATAGATTTCCCTGAACAGGAATAGTATTTAATAGGTTGGTTAGTTAAGCTTCAAACTTATGGGATTAACTGATCAACCTATTTCTGTGTCCAAGCCAACCGTGGCTATCGCCGGTGCTGGCGGCTATGTGGGACGATGGTTTATTCATCATTTTCGGCATAAATACCATATCATAGCGCTGAGTCGAAAGAAAATCAAGGACAATCCCTATCCTGAAGTGACTTGGAAGCAGGTCGAATTATATTCCATATCCAGCACTGTGGAAGTGTTGAAAGGCGTGGATGTAGCCATTTACCTGGTTCACTCGATGAATGCTTCCACCCGCCTGAATCAAGGAAGTTTCGAGGATACAGATCTGCTTTTGGCGGATAACTTCAGTCGTGCAGCTCATCTCAACAAAGTAAAACAGATCATCTATCTGGGTGGTCTTTTACCCAAGGAAACAGGAGAGAAGCTTTCCAGACATTTGAGAAGTCGACTAGAAGTGGAGGAGACGCTAGGGTCACGATCAGCCAAACTTACTGCGATTAGAGCTTCGATCATTGTAGGTCCGGGAGGTTCTTCCTTCGATATGATTAAGAATCTGGTCAAAAATCTACCCGTCCTGATGTGCCCACAATGGACCGAGTCCTTGACTCAGCCCATCTCGCTACGGGACACTTTAGATATCATTGATACCTGTGTGGCTAATAAAAATGTCTATGGGCAGGCGATAGAAATAGGGAATCCTGAGGTGATTTCTTATAGAAAAATGCTCGAAATCACCGCGGAGGAGATGGGAAAGAAGCGACTAGTTTTTTCAGTTCCGGTTTTTTCCCTTGGTTTATCCAAACTGTGGGTTGGCTTGTTTGGTGAGTCACCGCCCCAGCTTGTCTCTCCACTGGTGGAAAGTCTGAGGCATACACTTACCGTGTCGGAGGAACTTAAATTTCGCGAAAAAAACATCGCCTATCTTACTTATCAAGAATCAGTAAGAGAGGCACTTGATTCTGATATTGAGCTTTTGGAGCCAAGTTTTTTTCCGCAGGAAAAAGTGAAAAATACCGTTCGAAGCATACAGCGAATGGCCAATCCAGAGGGTAATACGGCCACTTGGGTAGCGCAACGATATAATATCTGGCTTCCTACATTTTTCAAGTTTTGGATCAATGGTGAAATGCTAGAATCTGGAGAAATTGTCTTCTATTTCCTCTGGAGCAAGAAAAATCCCATGCTTCAACTGACCATGATCCCCGACAGAAGCGAGGTGAACCGTCAGTTGTTCTATATTTCAGGAGGTTGGCTGGTGAAGCGCTTCGATCACGGATGGCTGGAATTTCGTGGGGTATTGGATAATAAGTACATCATCACGGCTATCCATGAGTTTGTACCGAGGTTGCCTTGGTTGATATATGTGAATACCCAAGCTAGAATTCATCTGTGGGTGATGAATAGATTTAAAAAATATTTGCAAAATCGTCTGAATTAATTTGAGTGAATTTTGCTTTTAAAATAGAACAGTTTCAACCAAGTAAATTTTTAATATCATGAAAAACTTAAGTTTTAAGAACGGAGATAAGCTTCCAATCCTAGGATTAGGGACATGGAAAAGCAAACCAGGAGAAGTCAGTCAGGCAGTGTATTGGGCGATAGAGGCAGGATATAGACATATCGATTGTGCTGCTGTGTATCAAAATGAGAATGAAGTAGGGGAAGGAATCAGCAAGGCTATAGCAGAAGGCTTGGTGAAGCGTGAGGAGCTTTTTGTGACTTCAAAGCTTTGGAACAATTCCCATAGAAAGGAGCAGGTATTGCCCGCTTTGCAGAAATCTCTTTCAGATTTGAAGTTAGATTATGTGGATTTATATCTGATTCACTGGCCTATTTCCTTCAAGGAAGGGGTAGGATTTCCCAAAGAGCGAGAAGATTTTTATACCTATGAGGAAGTTCCGCTGCGTGAAACTTGGCTAGCAATGCAAGAGGTGAAGGAAAAAGGGTTTGCCAAGCATATTGGCGTATCCAATTTCAATCAAGAAAAATTAACAGAGTTATTGGAGCTGGAGGGGCAGAAACCAGAAATGAATCAGGTAGAAATGCAGCCTTATCTGCCACAACGAGCTTTAGCGCAATTTTGTAGGGAAAATGGAATCTTGCTCACTGCTTATTCACCATTAGGCTCACCAGACTCTAGAGCAGAAAAACATGCAAATGATCCCAAATTACTTGAGGATCCTGTTGTCAAAGAAATTGCGAATAAGCATAAAGTAGGGGAAGGCCAACTCTTGATTGCATGGTCTATCGCGCGCGAAATAGCCGTAATCCCTAAGTCAGTAAATAAGGAGCGGATCATTGGGAACTTGGCTGCTGCCAAAATCACCCTGGACGATCACGATATGATGGAGCTTCGAGATATTGGGATTTCTCATCGCTTTATTGATGGTTCTTTTTTCACAGGAGAAAATAGCCCATACGAATTGTCGGATTTGTTTGATTAGAAATTCGTAAGCTGATTAGTGGCCAAGATACCAGTGAGTTGATATTCTTTCCATAGCTGGTATAAAGACCGATGAAGGATGACCGGAGCACCTCGACTTTTAAGTTAAACATTCATCCTTGGTTTTTTCTCCACAGTGTTGGAAAAGCAATAATCATTATGATTCTTAAAAAGCGTTTTAGATGCTCCAGATGAAATTTATGGAGTTTGTTAAAAAATTAGGGGCGAAAATAGTTCGCCCCTAATTTTTTACCCGTTTCGAGTATGTATTCCTTACAGCAAATCATTCCAATTTCTCTACCCTAGTTGGAGTATCTTTTCCGCTTATAATTGTCTTGCTGCTTAGGGCGATTGCCTTGATGATCTCTGTCATGTTTGCTATGTCAAGGGTTTCTATCTCGTCACTTGGCTTGTGGTAATTTGGCTCATTGTTTGGCATTTCATCCATTTTGGCAGTGGAGATAGTATGCGCAGGGACACCAAGTGCTGCCAGGGTTCTGTTGTCACTTCTATAAAAAAGATTCTGCTTCGGATAGGGGTCTGGCTCAAAATGAAACTTTGATCCTGTAAGGTTTTTCTGAAGTATTTCTCCCATGGAGCTTTTCTCATATCCCGTAATGTAGGCGGAATTGGTTCCCCATTTACTCTCTGTGCCAATCATCTCTATGTTGACCATGGCCATGACTTGGTCAGGATCTAGCTGTTCAGAGAAGTATATCGCACCAAACCCACCAGATTCTTCAGCCGTGAAAGCCACAAAGATCAAGGTTCGTTCGTTGTCTTTTAGTTGGTTGAAATACTTGCCCAGCATCATCACTGCGGTAGTGCCGGCGGCATCGTCGTTGGCTCCGTTATAGATACTATCGTTGTTGGCGTCAGGTCTGCCTATGCCGATATGATCGTAATGCGCACCAAAAACCACGTATTCATCTTTTAATGATTTGCCTGGGATCACGCCTACTACGTTTTGCAGTTTTTGCTCCTTCACCTGATTGATGACCGAGAGGTCGATAGCCTTTGGATCTAGGTTTTCTGTCAAAATAAACACCTGAGTGTATTCAGTGGGGAATTTCGCTCTGCCGGCATTTCGGCTCAATCTAGCGTAGCTAGCTGCATGAGCAGGATCTATCAAGATTAGCATATTCTTTTTGCTTCGAAATGCTGGTGTAGCCAATTGATTGAAGTTGGCATCCTTAGCCACTCTGACCACTTCATAGTCTGTCAAAGACTTAGCTGAAAGAGTGGTCGCGGTAGTGTTGACGATCACATTGCTGGAATTTAATGCCTCATTGTCTAAGGTTCCGCTGATTTCCTTTGGGCTAGTTTGGATCATGGAAAAAGTCTGCAAGTAGGAATCGTTTTCTCCAAAAAATTCTAAGCCACTTTTCTGAAACTCACCTGCAATAAATTCCGCTGCTTTATCCAACTCAGGGGAGAAGAGTGCTCTTCCTTTCATTTCATCGGCTGACAAAACTCTTTCTATTCGCTCTACCTCCGCGGGATTGATGAGAGAGGCTATTTTGGGTGAACAAGAATATAAACCTGCGCACAGAATAGTCAACGATAGGAATGTTTTTTTCATAGGATAAGGAGTTAAACTTGGATGAAAGGGTGGAGGACAAATATTAGCTGTTTTGGGTAAAAAATCTAGTCGTTTATATAAATGGTACAACAAGACAATAAATACCTTGAGGTTTCGAATCGGGTAGAAATACGCCCCCAATTTTTCTAGGTTGAGCGTTTGTTTCCGTTGGAATTTACACGCTTTTATACCTCTTCGATGACTGTTTCCGGATGAAGGTTGTATAAGCAAAAAAGCTTAGCGAATTGAATCGCTAAGCTTTTTTAATGAATCATTTGACTTGTCAAATCTATACCTCAACCTTCTTCTAGTATAAGGCTGACTTTTTTATCTCAAGGAATTTATCCACTTGGCTATTTTCATAGCGTCTTCTTTGGAAACTTGCGCCATAGGAGGCATAGGGGTAGCATAATCAGGCCAGTTTTGTGGTTCTGGATTGTAGATTAATTCTACTATTCGCTCATTGGAATATCTTCTTTTGGCCACCTCATCATAAGCCGGGCCGATTACCTTTTTGTCCTTCATGTGACAAGCAGAGCAGGTGTTGGCGGCCAAGATAGTTTTGATCTCTGCTTCCGAAGGAATTCCACTTGGGGTCACTGGCTTTTTCGGCTGTGCAGGTTGAGCAGCAGGTGCTGCTTCTTTAGTGCTAGCCTGAGCAGGAGTGAGCTTAATCATCATCTTGTCGCCAGCTGGAATATTATGTAGGGTATAATATGCATCTGGATGTACCAAAGAGAAACTTCCGTCCAGAGCTCTCACACCGTTTAGGCTGATTTTGTGCACATAATCCTCTCTCAAGCCCTCAACTGCAATTCTAGCAGACATACCATCAGGGGCTACTTCTACTCCTAAGATTTTCAAGGTTTTGTTGTCAACAGGAGGACTACCATAAACTGGATAATACTTGTACGTGAAGCTTTCTACTGCGTAAGAAGTCAAATCTTCAGCAGTTGCTTTATTCACTGGCTTGGTGAATTCAATTAGGAATCCATCTGGCTGTGCTTTTACAGTTCTCATTTCAAAGGGAACATTGTAGTTCCAAACTAAGCGCTGCAAACCTTCATTTGCTTCACCTGCTGAACCCCAACCCCGGTTGGTTTCGCCTATGAATAAAGACTTATCCGCAGCCCAAGCCATTCTCAAGATACCGGACTGAAATCCAGATCTAAAATCTATCGAAGCACCTTGCATTACACCGTCAACTTCTTCGAGAATCACTCGCATGATTTTACTTTGACCTTGATCGCCGATGAGTACTTGGCCTGCAAAAGGTCCGAAATGTCCTTCTGGAATCACGATAGGTTCTGCGTTAGAAATTCCCTGAATACCATGAGGCAACCATACGGCAGGCAACTTCAAATCAGGAAGCTTTTCTTTAGCTTGAGCCATGGTGATGTAAGGTGCATCGATGACGTTTTCCGGCTTTTTGAATCCTCCAGTACCATTTGGGATTTTCTGTGGATCTACCACTTGGTTGAATTCTTCTGTCGTCAATTTCAACGGCGAATTTGGAAGACCAGTCCAAGCCAATCCTGCAGGGTGTCCAGTAAAATCTCCTTTTTCCACAAACCAAAGTCCGCCAGAACCGATGTAGTCACCTTGGTTTTCGGTATAGACCAACTTGTCACCAAGCATTCCAATCCCGGCTGGGGATCTCATACCGGTTGCATAAGGTTCCATGGTTCCGTCGCGGTTGATCTTCATGATCCAGCCTCTCATAGGCACACGGCTTTCGCCTCTCCACCATTCCTGGTCACCAAAGGCGACGTTAGCCGATACAAAGAAGGAGCCATCAGGTCCTACTTTTGGGCCAAAGCTGTATTCATGATAGTGGGCAGAGATAGGCCAGGCATAAACTGTCTCATACAAGTCTGCTGTACCGTCTTGATCAGTATCTACCAGCTTGGTGAGTTCGCCTCTTTGCGCAAGGTAGAAAGCTCCATCTTCGTAATGAAGCCCGAGAATCTCATGCAGGCCAGAGGCAAATTTTCTAAAGAAAGGCTTAGGGCTAGTAGGGTTCTCTACGATAAAAACATCACCTCTTCGAGTGGCTATACCTAGATCTCCATTGGGTAGCACGGTCATGCCGCCTACTTCCAGCAGGGTTCCTTCAGGTGCAGTGACGCGCATGATTTTAAAGAAATCCTCTTCTTTGGGAGATTCTTGCGCATCTGCTTGTCCTGGCAATAGTTGAATCACTGCTGCAAGGCCGAAGGCAATTTTTGTAAATTTATTTTTGAATATATTTTTCATCCTTATGGTCTTTGGCTTAAAAGAGAAGATTGTAAGCAATTTTACCTTTTGCAGGTAGGAAGATTCCTTCATTACCATCTGTAGCATGTGTGATAGGTGAACCAAAAGTAGATTCATCGTACTCTAAATACACACCAGTCTCAGGCAATAAATAATAGCCTGGCTTGATCTTTTGAATCTGACTTCCAGATGCGACTTTATAATACCCATCGCTAATTCCAGTCACCCACCTGCTAATTCCTTTGCCGGTGTCAAGCATCTTGATTTTATCGGTGACAGTCTGACCAGCAAGCTGGTATTTAAATTCAATATCCTCTGAACCGTCCATTAGCTGATAACCTTTTGTTCTGAATTCCTCTGAAGCAATGAAATCCCCACTGAGAGCATTCACTGCCGGAGCACTCAAGTTGATCACTGCACCGCGAGGGATAGAAACGCCATTTCCACGATTGTTCCACATAGGTGTGGCATCCAAAAACTCGCCTCTCCACAGCTGGATCAATGTTCCCGTTTCCATGTCGTAAGCGTAATTCACCTGATCTTTGCTAGCTACAGAAACCACATGACTCAACCTCTTCACTCCCGGAAAATCTCTGAAGCTGCGCAAAACTGGAGTTTCGTCTGCATCTACTAATATAGGGTCAGTTTCTTGAGAAGCTCCTGCCTCAGATATGAGCAGGTCTGTGTTTCGGAGACCAGTGCCAGAAATAGATAAATTGAATCCATCCACTGACCAGTTTCTGTTTTTGGAAGCAATGATGTGAATAGTGTTATCGCCAGCTTTCAATGATTTGCGGACTCTCACTCCACGGTCAGTTAGGGTAGAGATGGATTCATCTCCTACTGCCAAACCAGATAGCCCACCAGGGACTTGGAGATTGAGTTGATAATCTCCGGCTTCTTTTACGTTCAAGTTTGCGGTGTATTTAGTCAGGTTGACATCTGATACAGCAGCTGGAACTTCACTTAGGGTAGGAGCGGTACCTTTGGCATTTGGTGTTTTGCCTGCTAGTTCATTCAGATTGGTAAATGAACCTTGAAAAGTTTCATAGCTAACATTTGAAACGGTCGGAATTGCAGCATCGAATGGAGTGATTTCAATGTTTCTGAAAGCCACAGCTCCGTGATCACCTTGAATTCTCAAGGGTCCCAAGGCTACGTCAGTACCTGTCATGGCACCACGGGTAGGACCGAAGACTTCAAGATTTTCGTGGATCGTCACACCGTTTAATTTTACAGATAGAAAGCGAGCGTTTTCTATTTTCTTACCAGCTGCATCAAATCGCGGTGCTTGGAATGATACTTCCAGCTTTTGCCACACGCCTGGAGCTTTGCTAACATTTTGTCGAGGAGCATAGCCTTGGTAACCTTTTTGGCCATCAGGCTTGCTTTCGTCCCAGCGCTGATAGATTCCACCGTTGTCACCAGGTTTTGGCGTGGTAGTGGTCCAGCTATCCAGGATTTGGATTTCATAATTTCCCTGAAGATAAACGCCCGAGTTAGATTCAGGAGCGACCAGGAACTCTAAGGAAAGATCTACATCACCATATTTTTCTAAGGAGGTGATATCGACGCCAGCTTTTTTCTTCGAAGGTAGATTTGCTAGGATGCCGGAGCCATCAGTGGATTGGAGGGTATTAGGAACTGTTGGATCCGCCCAGACTTTTCCTACTTCTGTCCAGCTTCCCTTATTTCCTTCAAAGGAATCTAGCGTTAGCTTGACAGGGTTTTGTTGTGCTTTCACGATACCCAGCTGGAGAGCCAGAGCAGTAGTGAGTAAGCATACATGTTTGTTCAAAATCATGTGATTTTTTGGGGTTAAATAAATACAATTAGGTTTAAATCGGGTTTTATATAAAAAGAAGTCTTGCAGGAAGATATAGATCTTCCTACAAAACTTCTTGTTTTCAACTACTTATCATTAATTTCCTAGAAATAAACGTATTTCACCTAGTAAAGTAACTTAACGCAGGACATACTTCTGCGTTTTGTCTTTAGAGCTATGCACTAGAGCAAAGCTTGTACTTTTATGGGCTTCAACTCGGATATCCCTTTAACTTAATATCCTGGGTTTTGAGCCAGATTCGGATTCAAAGATAAATGAACTTGAGGAATAGGGAACAAAGCTCTGGTAGCTTCCGAAGGGTCTTTATCCCACCAAGTACCAGAGGTGAATTTTCCAAATCTAATCAGGTCTGCTCTTCTTTTACCCTCAAAGATAAATTCTCTTCCTCTTTCTGCAAGCATCTCATCCATTGTAAGTGTAGCTGTCGTATAAGCAGCCGTTGACCAATCTGCTTCACTAAATGCTCTTTTTCTGGATTCGTTCACGATAGCAACTGCCTCTGAATTGGCTTGTCCCCCATTCTTTCTCATCAGAGCTTCAGCCTTATTGAAATAGATTTCAGTCAAACGGTAGATGACATAATCATTTTCCCAATAAACTCCTTCTTCGTCAGAAGTTCCAGATTTGTATTTATGAAATCTAGCACCTGAGTTTTCTTCTCCTTCAGTCATTGACCCTTCACCTGTAGCACCTTCAGAGTTTCTACGAATATTATTAACATATACTAATGGCTCATCTGCCCATTCTTCAGTTCCGAGGATAGGCTTTCCAGTGTCGTAGTCAGTTTGTGGACCAAATAAGAACCAATCTTTCTTTCTTAGATCATTTTCTTGATATGCATCAAATGCTGTAGGAATTACCACAAAGGCATTCCAGCCGCTATAAGTTACATTCAGTGCTCTTGACATATTGCTATATCCAAAGAAGAATCCAGCCCAGTTGAAGGTAAACCCTCCTTCTCGGCTAAAAGCAAATTGAAAGATATTCTCTGGAGAAAGATGGTTTTGATTAGAGAAGGGACCATTTATCGTGGCATCTAATCTCATATTTCCCATCAGGCTACCACCCGTTCCATTGATGACTTTATCAGAATAAAGGATACAATCATCATATCTAGGCGTGCCAGCCCAAACTTCAGCATTCAGGTACAATTCTGAAAGCATTGCATAACCTGCAGCTTTTGATACTCTTCCTACCATTGCCTGAGAGAGAGGCTGTAATTTTTCAACATTCGCAAGTAGTTCCTCCTCTACGAACTGGAATACTTCAGCTCTGGTTCTAGTCTCGGGGTTGATTGGTTCACCTACAGTAGTCACGATAGGGACATTGCCCCACATATCCATGATCTTCATGTAGTGGAAAGCTCTCATCACTCTCACCTCAGCGAGAATCGATTCCTTGTCTTCCTCGGTCAAGCCAGCGGCAGCGAAATCCACATCCTGAAGGTCAGTCAATAAGGCATTGACATAGCCCAAGCCTTCCCACATCAACCCCCAAGAACCACGAAGTCTATTCTCTTGTGGAGTCCACTCATGGCGGTGCAGTCGTACGTGATCGCCACCATCATATCCATGGCGACCTTTTTGAGGCCAGGCGATCTGGTCAGCTGCAGATTCGGTGTGGTAGTAGTAGCCACTTTGGCCAGTAGGAGCTAGCCAGGCTTGCATGTGCGTGAAGGGTCTTAGTACCCCTTGCATAATTTCCACTTTACTACTGTAGAAATTATCTTTTGATAATTCGCTATAAATAGTCTCATCCAAGTCTGTACAAGATACCGTCGCCAAAAGAGCTACGGGAGTGAGTGCAGCGGATAATTTATTGAAATATTTTTTCATGATTATTCCTTATTTAAAATCCAACATTTAGACCAAGTGTGAAGCTTTTGGTACGAGGATAAAAGCCTCTGCCATCGATACCAGTCGTGAATCCCACATCCTGAAGCTCAGGATCTAATCCTGAGTAGCCTGAGAAAGTAGCGATGTTTCGTCCTGAACCATAGACTCTAAGGTTTTTGACGTATTTGCCACCTACTTTGAAGGTGTAGCCCAAGGTGATGTTGTCTAGTTTTACAAAAGATCCATTTTCTAAGTAATAGTCAGAATACTGAGGATCATCATTTAATTGAGCGTGATCTGTGATCGCGCTTTCAAGAAGGTTATTTGGAAGCCATTTTTTATTTCCGAAGTACATCTCTTTTGTGTTGAGGATGTCGAAGTCAAACTTGCCTCTAAAGAATATAGTGAGGTCAAATCCTTTGTATCTCAACACGTTGTTCAAGGATGCCATGTACTTAGGAACCCCGTTTCCAATGATTGTCAGATCTTCTTGACTCATTTCTCCTGCTGTACCTGTAGTCCCATCAGCCTTGTGAAATAACCACTTACCGTCTTCATTGAAGCCAGCAAATCTCTTACCGTAGAAATTACCTACTGCTCCGCCTTCCTCTACTCGGATGGCGTTGCCCAAGTTACCAGGACTAGGAAGTCCACCTGTTTCTATCCAGGATACCGTAAACACATCATTTGATAAAGAGGTGATTTCATTGATCTGGGTATTTGCAGTCAGGTCCATCTGCCAAGAGAAATCTCCCTTTTCCATGATGGTTGAGCTTAAGTATAGTTCTATTCCCTTGTTATTGATGCTTCCCACGTTAGTAAGCAAAGAGCCTTTGACAAAAGCCGGCTGCTGAGCGGTATAGTTATACAAGAGATCTTCTGTGTTCCTAGTATAGAAATCCAAGGATCCTGTCAGCTTGTTATTGAAAAGTAAGAAGTCGAAACCTAGGTTCCACTCTTTCTTTTTCTCCCATCTCAAATCTGGGTTAGGGTTTCTAGCTGCACCGTAGGTCTGGTAGAAAATACCTTCTTGTGGATAAACACCACCGGTACTCAACGTCACCAGAGAAAGGTAATTTCCAATTCCTTGATTGCCCGTCTCACCGTATCCAAGTCTCATCTTTAGGTTGTTTACCGTAGAGTTATTGCTCAAGAAGTTTTCCTCTGTCAGCGCCCATCCTATTGATACTGCAGGAAAATTACCCCACTTGTGATTGTCTCCAAATTTGGAGGAGCCTTCTCTTCTCAAAGTGGCCTGAGCAAAGTACTTGTCCATATAGGAATAGCTCGCACGGCCAAAAAACGCTATTAAAGTATTGTCATCCTTGAAGGAACCCATTCCAGGGCGTGGCAAAAGTGTGTTATTAATGGCGCTACCTGCACCTAAATTCCAATCTAAGAAGCCGTCTGTAGTGAATCCAGAGTTGTTTACATTATAAGTTTCAGTGGTAAAATACTGATAACTGTAACCTCCTATGATATCCAAGTTGTGCTTCAAATTGAAGTTCTTCTTGTAATTCACCGTTGCTTCCAGCGTGTTATTCCAATTTACATAGTTTGCCTTGGAGGCGTAGCCAGTTCCTCGGTATTCAGAAGTAGGTCGATTGGCAAAATCATTCATAGACTGGTAGTACCGGTCGTTGTAGCTCGTGCGTTGATGTGCGCCGAAAATCGAAGCAGTCAAACCTTCTGTGATGTCCAGTGTCAATCGCACATCTCCTGAGAGATTCATTTGCTTTCTTTCGTTGATTCTATTTGCATATCTTGAAAGCGGATTGTAGTTGTTGAAAGCCTCAGTTTCCACGAAGGTGCCGTCAGCATTAACTATAGGTGCTGTAGGATTTCTCTGAATGGCTTGTTCGAAATCTCCTCCTCCTCCGCCAAGTCTGTTTGCATCGAATAGGTTAATAGCCATGTTAGTAGCTAATGTCAATTTATCCTCAAGACCTGTCTGGCTAAAGCTCATTCTACCACCATATTGCTTTCTACTATTTTCCTTTGCAATTCCTTCCGCATCATTGAAAAAGAATGATACCCGGTAATTGCTGGTAGGGCTTCCTCCAGAGGCAGCGAAATTGTGATATTGGCTTAAGTTCTCTTTATTTAGAAGCTCATCATACAAATCTGTAGATGCCCCTAAGTCATTGTTTTCGCTTATTAAACCCTGAGAGATAAGATCTCGGTATTGACTCGCAGAAAGGTTGTCTGGTCTTCTATCCACAAATTCCCGCTGGAAGTAAGTAGAATAATCAAATCTCGACTGACCGGATTTTCCTTTTTTGGTAGTGATCAAAATCACCCCTGCATTACCTCGGGTACCGTAGATAGCTGCTGCAGATCCATCCTTCAACACATCGAAGGTGGCAATGTCATCTTGTTGCAAAAGGTCTAGATTACCTCCTGGTATTCCATCAATAACGATCAGCGGCTGTGTCGTACCTACTACGGAGGTAAGACCTCTAAGCTGAATGTCAGTTCCACCGTTAGGGTTGTTTCCTTGTGTACGTACGATATTCAGACCTGCTACTTTTCCTTGGATCAATTCCATTGGCGAGCGTACACCAGTTTGGACAAATTCCTCACTTGTGACATTAGCCACAGCAGAGGTGATTTCTCTTTTGGTCTGCGTGCCATAACCAATTACCACCACCTCATTTAAGGATTGGGTATCGTCCATCATGGTAATGTTAAAAATTCTACGCTCGCCTACAGGGACTTCCATAGACTCCATTCCTATAAAGGAGATGGCGAGGATAGCTTGCGAAGAAGCAACTTCTAAGTTGAACTTCCCATCAATATCCGTTACGGTGCCATTGGTAGTGCCTTTTTCCATGATAGTAGCACCTGGAAGTGGCATGTTGCTTTGGTCGACAATCACACCTGAAATGGAAATTGCTGCCGCTTCTTCAATGGTTACAGCAGTTTCGGGAATGTACACGGTCCGCTTTCTGACCATGATGTTTTGGTTGATCTGTTTGAATTCTAATTTTGTCTGCTTAGACATTTCTACCAATGCATTAAAGACGTTGGAATTGACATCCAATTGAACTTTTGGAATTCCTTTGATTTCCTTATTGGTATATACAAAATTAAATCCTGTAGCTTCTTCTATTTTCTGAAAAGCTTCTTCTACAGTAGCATTTTGTAGGTGCATGTTTACTTGTACCTCATCCATTCTTTTGTCCTGAATTTTGCCAGTAGCAGCAAAAAGAACAGTCATGGTAAGGAGCTTTACTAAGATTATTTGGAAAAATCTCTTAGATAAAGTTGTAATTCGTAACTGTAAGTCATTTTTCATTACTTTCAATTTGGATTAAACTATGGTTTATGGTTTGTTCAAAATCCTGAATGTCTTTGACGAGACATTCAGAAACCTCAGACTGGAGATGTTGACGCATCTTCAGTCGTTTTCGCATGGTACTTCTTTAGGTTTTGCTTCATAGATAAGAGGGGGTTATTGTGTAAAATTGATTTGTATTTTATTACCATTTATTTCATAAGTGAATCGCGCAGTGTAGCTTAGACCTTCTAGAATATTAGCTAGGGTTTCATTTTTGAATTTTCCTGAAAGTGTCAAATTTTGATCTTTGAAGTGATTTACTGTAATGGTTACACCAAACCAATTTTCTAGGATTTTGATCGCCTCAGGCAGTGGGGTTTCATCAAAAATGATGGTTTGATTCATCCAAGCTGTTACACGTTCTTTATCGAATGAGCCTTTCTCCCATGAATTACCTTTTGCAAAAGTGTTTACTTGTTCACCTGGAGTTAAATAATCTTGGAATTCCAATACTTCTTGAGATTTGACTTCTACTTTTCCAGTGACCAGGGAAATGGCGATTTTTTCAGATTTGTTAGCTTTGATGTTGAAAGATGTCCCGAGCGCTTTGGTGACAATATCTTCTGTGTGCACGATGAAAGGTTTAATTGTATCGTGAGCAACTTCAAAAAATGCTTCTCCTTCAAGAAATATTTCCCTGGATTCACCTGCAAAATTTTGGACATAACTGATAGTTGTTCCTGCGTTCAGGGTGACTTTAGACCCATCACTTAGTGTGATAGTAGATTTTACTCCCGGGTTGGTACTATAAGTGAGCCAGTTGATTGGTTGAGTTATTTGGCTCTCAGGGAGGGAATAGTAAAGAAATCCTAGCAAGGCTGTCAACGCTAGCATAGCAGCAATTTTCAACAAAGAATAGTTGAACAACGTATGAGGAGTGGTTGAGATATGCTTGGTGATGGTGGCTTTTGAATGAATAGGGACTGGAGGACTTTCTTGAGGGAGGATAGGTTCTCTGCTTAATTTAAGGTCTATTTCATCCCATAGGAGGGAAATTTCTTCTTCGTCGATCTGATAGGTAGTGGTGGGTAAATTCAAAATGATCTCACGAGCCATGTACATCTCCTTGACGTGCTGAGGATTTTTATCTAAGTATGCTTGCCATATTAGATTTCTTTGTTTGTTGGGATGCAGTACCCAGTCTCTGAAATGTGAGTCTAACACAAAATCTTCTGCTGAGAGTTTTGATTTATCCATAATGATTCTATTCATTATCTTAAGGAGAGGATAAGTAAAAGTTATCCTTCGGAACTGCATTTTTTTTAAAAAAAAATTAGATCTGGCAATAGACTTCTGGCTTGATTTCGAAAAGTGTAAGTTTTAACTAGATCAGAGGGTACGGTTTACCTTATGAAAAAATCAAAAGTGGTAGCATGACGCTTATTGCTTTTTTGAGCGTATTGATAGCTTTCCAAGCTAGGGTATAGGTAGAGCGGATATTTATTTCCAATAGTTTGGACGCTTCTTCGTAGGTAAGTTTTTGAAAAAATAAGTATTGAAGAATTTCTTTTTGCCTGACTGGCAGGTGATTCATTGCCTTTTGGATTTTCTTGGAAATTTCTGTGCTTGATTGATTTTGGATCAAGACCTCCTCAAAAGATTTGACCGATGTTTCTTGAATATTCATTCGATGAAGATTTGACCTTCGCAAATTCTTGCCCAATTCTTTCTGAATTCTGTTTGCAAGGCATTTGAATAAATACTGCTTAATGACTACATCAGCACTTAATTTTTCTCTATAATTCCAGAGGTCTATAAAAACATCCTGAATGGCGTCTTTGACCAGCATATCATCTGCGTGTAGGCTCATGCCGAAATTATACAGGTCGTTGATATGAAATCTATATATCGCCTCTAAGGACGATCTATTACCTGATCTGAGCTCTTCCCATAAACACTCAGTATCCTGTGTGACAAAAGTGGATGTATTGGTAAAAGACAATTGAATCTTAGGTTAGTTAAATTGAATCCATAATTAACGAATTCTAATTATTTTTAAAAACGTTTTAATGATGAAAGGTCAACAAAATTTCTGAGGAATGACTTAAACTTAAACTGGCCAACACCTCATAATTCATCCAAACTGTTTCTACCAAGTGCTGTTTGTCTTTTAAAAGCACTGATTGTCATTCCAATTTCTTTCTTGAACTGTGCAGAAAGGTATGCCACACTGTTGTAGCCTAGAAGTGTTGCGATCTCTGAGAGACTTTTCTCCTTGTAAAAAATCAATTCCTTCACTCGTTCCATTTTCAGGCGTATGATGTACTTCTCTATTGTGATTCCCTCCTCCTGAGAAAAAAGCTTACTTAAATAGGTGTATTCGTGATGGAGACGCTCGGAGATAAAATTGGAGTAGTTCTCGGTCAAAAGCTCTTCTGAATGTTGAATTTGCTCAATTAAGAGTGTTTTAATCTGAGAAACTAACGTGGATTTTCGCTCTTCCAATAGTTCAAAACCACGGTCTCGGAGAGAATCAGCCAAGCGTTGGATCTCAGGGATATCTAGGGATTTGGGTAAGGTTATTTTTCCCAATTCAACCCTAGAATAGGGGATCTGAAGTTGATCCAACTCGTCCTTTACCGCCATGATGCATCGCGGACAGACCATATTTTTGACAAATAAGCTAACCATTGTTCGGGTAGGTGTTAGTTTACAATGAATTCAAGGATGCAAAAGTTCTCTCAATACGGGCTAGCTAACTTAATTAGATCAAAGACTTTGTTCTCCCAGTAAAAAATTTTGAAAAAACTTGGTTCTCTATTTGCAGAACTAACTGAACTTTGTTTACCTTTGAGCCGTTGAGAGGACATAACCACTTAATTTGAAAATGATATTAACCACCAGACATAAGGAACTGATCGAAAGAATAGGAGTATTCCATGAGCACAAAGGAATGCAGCCTTTAGTAGGTAGAATTATCGGATTGCTATTGATTCACGAAGAAGGGGAAGTTTCCTTCGATGAAATCGTGGAGCACTTAGGGGTGAGTAAAAGTGCGGTAAGTAATGCGCTTACATTCCTGCAGGCTAAGGACCGATGCGTGTATTCTACTCGACCTGGCGACAGGAAGAGGTATTTTGCTTTGAAAGTCAGTGATTGGAAAAAAGACTTTCAGCAGGAACTAGAGAACATCGCTGAAATCCAAAAATTCATTGATGAGGTGCTCGAAGTAAGAACGGATAAGAATCCTGAATTCAATTGTAAAATGATAGAATTCTCAAACTTTCTGGCCTTTTTCAAAAAGGAAATCCCGGCTTTGTTTGAGCGCTTTAATAAAATTAAAGCCTAAAAAAATTTGAAGACTTAGTTCTTTAAAAAATGAACCAACTATAATTATTATAACAAACTAGTTTACAACGACATGTTAAGAAAGTACCTAACCTATGCATTTTTCTTTTTGGTGCCTGCCCTTGCGATAGGTCAACAGCCGAAGATAGAAATAAGCCTTCCAGATACGCTCACATTGAAGGAGAGTATTCGAATCGGCTTAGAGAATAACAGAACACTGAAGAAAGCTGTACTTGACAAAGAGAAGGCGAAATACCAGCGCAATGAGATCAGGGGGGCAGGTTTGCCACAGCTTTCTGCGTATGGCCAGTACAATAATTTCTTGGATGTATTTCCACAGGCTGTTCCAGGAGGGATTTTTGGTGGAGACCCGGGTGAAATTAACGTAATCCAGCTTGGAGTGCCGCAATCGCTAAAAGCTGGTTTCGAGTTAAATCAGCTGATCTTTAGCAACTCCTATCTGATCGGACTCAAAGCAGCGAAAACGGGGGAGGAATTTTACCAGATTTTGGCCGAGCAATCCGAAGAAAATGTGATTCATGAAATATCCATGAATTTCCTTGGAGTGATTCAATTGGAACTTCAGAGAGAAAATTTACAAGCAAACATAGATCAGTTGGAGAGTTTGGAGAAAATCCTTCAGTCTCAATATGACAATGACCTTGCCCGAAAAGTAGATCTGAACAGGGTGAAGGTGAACCTGACCTCAATCAAAAGTGAACTAGAGAATCTCGAAATAGCCATTTATCAGCGAGAAGGATATTTGAAACTCTTGATGGGAATACCTGTTCAAGCAGAAATTACCCTCGATCAATCCGTAGCAGATATGGACCAAAAGGTGAAGAGTTTCGAAGTGAATGACTTCAATATTTTCGACAGAAAAGATATTCAGGTACTAGGAGTGCAGGAGCAATTGTACGAGTACGAATACAAGAATATCAAGGCGGCTCATCAGCCTCAACTAGTCGGCTTTGCTGATTTCAACAAGAATGCCTTTTCAGAGAACTTCGATTTTCTAAGCCAAAATAAAACTTGGTATCAGGGATTTCTGATTGGTTTGAGATTAGAGATTCCAATTTTCGATGGAATGCAGACGAAGTATAAAGCTGCACAATCAAAAGTAAGTGCTAATCAGTTGAATCTAGATCGACTGCAGGCGGAAGATGCCGCGGAGTTAGAATATCAGAATGCTGTCAATAAGTATTATAACTCGCTGAGTACCCTTGCCTCACTGGATAGCAATCTGGATTTGGCCAATGATGTCATGAGTGAAACGACCTTGCTCTACAAAGAGGGAGTTAGTCCTTTGACGGACTTGCTTGCAGCTGAGACTACGCAACGCGAAGCTCAGGCCAATTACAACAATCAAATTATACAGGTGCGAATCGCCCAATTGGAAATTCTGAATTCCTCAGGAAAAATCAAAAATCTTTTACTCTAACAGAAAACTCATACCAACCATGAAATTGAGCATGCTGTGGACCACAAGAATCGCGGTCATTCAGTCATTCAAGATTTCTGCCTAAGCTATTGGGAAAATCAAAAACTACAATCAGATGAAAAAATTTATAATTATAGCATTCCTACTACTAGGTGTAGGCGCAGTTGCCTACACGCTTTACAACAATAAGGAAGAAATGAACGAAGCAGCCACACTAGCCATGAAGTCCAGTGAGTACATCTCCGTGACCGTAGAGAAGGTGGAAGAGCAAACAGTCAATAGGAATTTTGAGGCAAATGGGGTTTTTGAACCTTCTCAGGAATTGAAACTCATGTCTGAGACTTCTGGAGCGATCGTCAAGATCCAAAGAAGAAAAGGTGACTACGTTCGCAGAGGAGATTTGATCGTGCAGATCGATGACCGTCTGATCAGTTCTGAATATACCATAGCTAAGCTAAGGAGAGACCAAGCGGAAAAAGATTTGAAGCGTTTCGAAAATCTTGCAGAAACTGACGCTATCACCAAGAAGCAATTGGAAGAAAATGAGAATGCCTTCAAAATCGCAGATGCGCAGTTAGTTGCTTTGAAAAAGCGACTGGATGATACCAAGGTGACTGCTCCCATTGCTGGTTTTATCAACGAAGATTACTATGAATTGGGAACACTAGTGAGCCCGGGAATGCCTTTGGCAGATATTATCAATAAGTCGCCTTTGAAGTTGGCAGTGAATGTGACGGAATCAGAGATAGCCAAAGTCAAAAAAGGTGATGAGATCTCGGTGCGCGTGAATGCTATGTCCAATCAGGAATTCACTGGAAAAGTAAATTTCATCTCGGATAAGGCAGATGCTTCTTTCAAATATCAGGTAGAACTGATCATGAACAGTCCAAATCAGGCAGAGATCAAACCAGGGATGTTTGGTACGGCGCAATTCAAATTTGCTCAGGAAGAAAAAGTGCTCAAAATCGACAGAAAATCTATAACTGGAAGCTTGAAAAATCCTGGAGTTTACCTGATCAAAGATGGTGTGGCCGTCTATCAGCCTGTAAAAATCAATCCGCTGGATGACGGGACGGTAGAGATTCTTGATGGCTTGAAAGCTGGCGACGAGGTAATCGCATCTGGGCTGATCAATGTAAAAGAAGGTACTAAAGTGAAAGTTCAGTAATCATGCAAATCACTAAAATATCCATTCAACGTTCGACCATGGTGGTCGTCCTGTTCACAGTTTTGACACTGCTGGGGATTTTCTCTTACTCGCAGTTGTCCTATGAGTTGCTGCCTAAGTTCGATCAGAATCTTATTACTATTTCCACGGTATATCCTGGAGCAGCACCTTCGGAGGTCGAAACCTCGGTGACCAAGAAGATCGAAGATGCAGTTGCTTCTTTGGAAGGAATAAAAGCGATGAATTCCATATCTCAGGAAAGTATCTCCATCATCACGATAGAGCTGGAAGGAGGTTCGGACGTAGATATCTCTATACAGGAAGCACAGCGTAAGATCAATTCGATTTTGGGAGATCTTCCAGACGATGCGGATCCACCGAGTTTGGGCAAGTTTGACTTAGATGATTTGCCGATCATGCAGATGGCGGTTTACTCTACGCTGAACCCATCAGATTTCTATGACTTGATCAAAAATAAGATTCAGCCTTCTTTAGCACAGATCAAAGGGGTAGCTCAAGTGAATATGCTAGGCGGTACCGAGCGGGAGATCAAAGTAAACTTGGACCGAAATAAGCTGGACGGTTACGGGATTTCACCAATTGCAGTCGCTCAGACTATCAATGCGAGCAATTTGGATTTTCCTACCGGAAGATTGAAGGATAAGGAAGGTCAAGTGTTGATCCGCCTTGCGGGTAAATTCCAGAATATTCAAGACATAGAAAACCTGGTGATTGCATACCGGGATGATGAATCTCCGATTCAGCTCAAGGAAGTGGCAGAGATAGCTGATTCTTACAAAGACGAAGATATTTTGACTAGACTGAATGGCAACTCGGCCATTGGACTTACTATTCAAAAGCAGCCTGATGCCAATGCCGTAGAAGTTTCTGAGATTCTGGAGCATGAGCTTCACGTGTTAGAAGAAACGTATGCAGCTGAGGGCGTCTCATTTCAAATCTCACAAAATACCTCTGAATTTACCTTAGAAGCAGCTAATGATGTGATCAAGGATTTGGTGATCGCCATCGTTCTGGTAGCGCTTATCATGCTTCTTTTCCTTCACAGTATCCGAAATGCGATCATCGTGATGGTAGCTGTTCCGGCTTCTATCGTGGCCACTTTTACCGTTATGTTTCTAGCTGGTTTTACCTTGAATCTCATGTCGCTTCTTGCGCTATCGCTGGTGGTAGGTATCCTGGTGGATGACGCTATAGTGGTGATAGAGAACATTTACCGACACTTGGAAATGGGCAAAACAATCGCTCAGGCCTCGTATGATGGTATTCGGGAGATTGGAGCAACGGTAGTTTCTATTACGTTGGTGATCGTGGTCGTATTCGTTCCACTTGCCTTGACAGGAGGCTTGATCGGAGGGATTTTGACACAGTTCTCCATCACGGTAGCCACGGCGACCTTGATATCTTTGCTTGTGGCATTTACACTGATTCCACTGCTTACTTCACGGTTTTCGAAGCTGGAGCATTTGGATAAAAATTCCTTTTTTGGAAAAATAGTATATGGTTTTGAAGCTGGTTTGGATGCTTTTGTTGATTGGTTGATAGGAATTCTGAGATGGGGGTTTGCCCACAAAGCAGTTTTATTAGGATTGACTTTAGTCTTGTTTGTCTCTTCGTTTTTCTTGGTGATCAAAGGTTTTATTGGATCTGAGTTTGTGAGTGAAGGCGACAGAGGTGAGTTTATCATGAGACTGGAGTTGCCAAAAGACGCCACGCTGGAGCAGACTAATTTCAAAACACGTGAAGTGGAAGATTACCTGAGAACGCTTCCTGAAGTCACCGAAGTATTCACCACAGTGGGGGTAGCGAGTGGACAATTCACTGGTTCGCAATCGTCTCCTTTTACTGCTGAAATATCGGTGAAGCTTGTTGAGCCTGAGTTCAGATCTATGACAGGTCCGGATTATGCCAGAAGTGTGGAGAACTATCTGGAGGAAAATATCACTGGAGCGGAATATACAGGTGTGCCAATATCGATCATGGGTACAGCCAATGATGCGCCGATACAGGTGATCGTATCTGGTCCTGATAAGGATTCTATCCGTATGGTGTCGGAGAAAATAGAAGCAATCCTCTTGGGAATGAAAGGCACTCGAAAAGTGGAAAGTTCTCTTGAAGATGGAAATCCTGAAATCAGAGTGGAAGTGGATCGCTTCAAAATGAACGAGCTGGGACTATCTATGGATATGGTAGGTGGAGCACTTCAGGTGGCATTTAATGGTAACGATGATTCCAAATACACTGATGGTGACTACGAATATGATATCATGGTGAAGTTGAATGAGTTTGACAGGAAGTCTATCTCTGATGTTCAAAACCTTACTTTTCTGAATAGAAAAGGGCAGTTGGTGAAGCTAGAGCAGTTTGCCTCAGTCAATCAGTCAGAAGGTCCTACCAAACTGGAGCGAAGAGACCGAGTGTCATCTGTGAAAATCACCTCTCAGGTAGCGGGTGTACCTTCTGGTACGGTAGGTGCAGAGTTGACTGCCGCGATCGATGCGATGGAGCTGCCACAGCAGGTTCAGATCAACTACGATGGAGATATGAAAAATCAGGCAGAAGGTTTTGGTTCTCTGGGAATCGCACTTTTGGCCTCCATCATTTTAATCTACCTCATTATGGTCGGCTTGTACGATTCCTATGTATATCCGCTGGTGGTGATGTTTTCACTTCCTATGGCTCTCATAGGTTCGTTGCTTGCTCTGGCACTCACTAAAGGTACCTTGAGTATTTTCTCCATCATGGGTCTGATCATGCTGATGGGGTTGGTGGCAAAAAATGCGATTCTATTGGTCGATTTCACCAATCAGCTCAAAGAAGAAGGTGTAGAAGTGAAGGCTGCTCTTGAAAAGGCGGTTAAGATCCGATTCCGTCCGATTTTGATGACTACGATCGCGATGGTGATTGGTATGATGCCGATTGCTTTGGCTACTGGCGCGGGTGCAGAATGGAAAAACAGCTTAGCCTGGGTAATTATCGGAGGTTTGCTTTCCTCTATGTTCTTGACACTTATAGTTGTTCCGGTGATTTATTACTTGTTTGACAGATTTATGGTGAAAATAGGTAAGGCTGAGAAAAAGCACATCGAATTGGAAGATACAAATGTGGAGGAGTTCGAATCCGAAGCTGCGGCCTATGTTTAGGTTGAGAAAAATGTGACGGAAGAGGGGTGACCAGCCACGGCTGGCAGGCCGAAGTTGCCTCAACGCTAGGTTTTTCCACATCCAATTTTGCATTTCCCTACTGATTAGAAAAGTAAAAATTAAATATGATACTAAAACAACCCTTGCTGATTGGCAAGATTAGCGAGGGTTTTACCTACCTACCCAATGAAAAATTTCACGGATTTACGCAAAATAACTAAGGTCTTCCAACAATATGGAATTGACATTTCAGGCAAAGGTAAGTACGCCTCGTTTGAAAAGGACCTCAGGATGGACAAAGTCTTTGTTTCTGGTTTGATTTTCGAGTTGGAGTATGAGCTCCACCGAGAGCTGGAAGATGATAAAGTCGCCGGCATTACCACGCCGACACAAGTTATAGAATTGTTGATGAGTTAATTATTGAAAAAGAGTCCTGAGTTTTCGGGACTCTTTTTTTTATGGGTGATTTTTTAATTACCGCGCATTGAAGTGATTTAGTTTAAACCTTCCGATTTTGACCTAAAGTAAGTGAGGTCTTATTTTTTAGACTGTAATGCCTATGATAGTTGCGAAAGTATTCAGCTTGTAAATGCTATGATAGGGCTTCGGTAGTGCAAATTCCCGACAGCGAGTATAGCTCGTGATTCAGAAGAGCGTGAGAATGCAAGTCATGAATTTCATAGCCATTCATTCGCACGTAGGCAAAAAAAAGA
This sequence comes from Algoriphagus sp., assembly GCF_039969895.1. GTDB lineage: Bacteria > Bacteroidota > Bacteroidia > Cytophagales > Cyclobacteriaceae > Algoriphagus. The sequence goes on along the minus strand of NZ_JBDVMZ010000004.1, from coordinate 194,932 downwards.
CAGCCACTTGGCTGCCTATTTCTTCTATCTGGGTTTATAAACTACTAGTTGGTATTACTTTTTCAAAGAAGCTTTGCTAAAAATGTAGTCTGGAATCGGGGTGTCAAACTCCACATTCAATACAATGAAATCCGTCCCTTTCCCATCTTTAAGTACATCTTTATAATTCATTTTCATAGGGTACCATTTGCCACCTACCTTCTTAACGTCGGAGAGGATCACTCTTTTTAGCATCTGTCCGCTTTTGGCAAAGAGTTCTTCTTTCAGAGGAACAAATCGTTCTTGGTCAACCCAAGTTTTGCGGCTATGATACGTCGCATCATTCACCTTGGCGATCAGCTCTATCACCCAGGTCTTTCTGCCATCTATTACTTCTTCTCCGATCACTTTAGAATTATAGATTTCGATTAGTTTCCTGTCCTCCATCATATCCTCATAGGATAGGTCAGAACCCATCACAGACTGACGAAGCATGTGACCGGATAGCTGTATGGTGCGATCCGTATCAGGAGAATAGATCCAAAGTCTATCTTCTAGTTTGAGCATCTTGGTACCCTTGTCTCTAGCAGGAGCTAAATACTCTGTGAATGAGCGATCGGAGCCTTCACTGTAACCTTTGGAAGTCACCGTTCGACTGTTTCTGCTGCTATGAATCACCATGTTAGATTCGGTGATAGTGGTTTTAGCAGTCATGTTCTCATCTACTTTCTTGATGATTCCTTCTGCATCAGGATAATCCTGATTTGGGAAGAAAAATAGGCTGAATAGACTGATTAATAGATAGTTCATAATATGGGTAGTTAAACTTCGAGTTCTTTAAATAATACGGCTGTTTGCCTTTTGTAAATTCCAATGCCTGAAAGCATCGTTCCGATCACCATCGCAAATAGACCTGGGATAAAACCTAAATAGAGTAGGTTAGGGGTGTATTTTGCTCGGATAATAGAAGGCATCATCATCGTGCCACCATCTACCATTCCGCTGATGTCTATCCCATTGTATTGGAGGTAAAATGTCAGTGCCAAGCCTATGGCCGTTCCGATTAACGATCCAATAGCTCCGATAATGATAGCTTCCAGGACCATTCTACTATAGATTTGTCCTTTAGACTCTCCTAATGCTAGACGAATACCAAACTCTTGGTATCGCCTCAAACCACCCAGCAAACCCGTATTCCAAAGAACTAGCGACATTGCAAAAACGAATATCCCTACGAACAGCCCTGAATACACATCAACCATGTCCAGATAGCTAGCCAAGTTGTTTTGTTCTTTTAGCGTGAGCATTACTGGAGCGTATTCGTCTTCTTGATTAGTTTTTTGATTAAAGTCATCAGCAGTATCCGTCGCTTTTTCATCTACATATACGGCATCATCAAGATATCCGAGAATCTCCGTAGATCCATCGTACATATCGAGCATGTTTTGAGCGTCAGAGATGTCTATGATGATGGCACCTTTGTCGAGTGAAGCTGTGCCAAAGCGAATCAGTCCGGTGACAACAAAGCCTTTGAAAGACATGCTGCCGTTCATCGTGCTACCCACATAGGTTACTTCGTCTCCGATTTTTACGTCGAGTTTTTCTGCAAATTCCGCAGCAATAATGGCTTCTCCAGGATTGGTAGGTACAGTACCTGAGACCAAAGAAGCGAGAATATTCATTCGTTCTATTTCACCGCTACTTTGGTCAAAAAGCTGAACTGCCATGCCTGCTGCCGGCCCTTGACCTTTGGTCTCGCCATTTTCGTCGGGCACGTCGATCAATCCACCAAAGTTAGTTCGTTCTACCCACTGAAGCGATGGATAAGCTTGTTCCAAAGCTGCCTGCAAGGAATCTACCCCGAGGATTGCCAGGTCCAGCGGCAACTGATCCATGTTTTCACGGTATGCCTTAGTCACCACTTTCACGTGGCCAGTTTGGAAGCGAGCGTTTTGATCGGTGAGATCTCCCATCACACCCCGTAGATAGCCACTTAGTAAAACAGTAAGGGTGACGCCGATCGTGATGATTATAATAGGGAGCAAGCTTCTGCTTCTATCTCTAAGAATACCTTTTAATATGAATTTAAACATGAGTCCAGTAGCTTGGGGTAATTAGATTTACTTTTAAAAAAACAAACGCTGAGGAAGTGGAGGAAAATCTTCATATAACCTTGCCTTTAATCGCATCTACAGGATCTAGTCTTGAGATTTTGCGAGTAGGGAGAAAGCTCACGATCGTAGCTGAAAGTACGATGATTACAATTGTACCAAGGATTAGCCCAACTCCATAGATAGGATATATTCGTTCTGCCAAGGTTACTCCCATGTCCATCGAAGCAGCAGGCATTCCTATGCCAGTTTTACTTAAGTATAGTAAAAGCGGAATACCATAAAGACTACCTAGAATCATAGCGAAAATACTATACATACTACCTTCTACCGTGAACAACCGAATCACTGAGAGACGGGTCATTCCTAGTGCGATGTAGGTTCCTATTTCTTTTTGTCTTCTGAAAATGGATAATACCTGTGTATCGAAAATCGCGAGTAGCGCAATAGTCATCAATAGCCCATAGAGTATCAGGCCACTGGACTTTTTCATTGTTATAATATCAGTAAGTTCCTGAAGGAGATTATCTTGACTGCGGTAATTCCAACCTGAAATATCATAAGGCTTATCTTCAGAAGCGATTAACATAGTCGCTTCGCTCTGCAAACCTGTCATCGCCCAGAGTTTCTCTATATCCAGCCAGACCTGGCCGTTATCTACAGTTCCTACATCCGTATCGAAAATGGCTGCGATGGTAATGTTTTGAGCATCAAATGTTCCGTTCTTATCTCTCCATCTCAATAGAAGATTATCACCAACGGCAAGTTTTGCGGCTTCAGCCATGCGCTTTCCTATTAAAACAGGAATCTCAGCATCGGTACTAGCTAGCAAATTTGTAGGAATGGCAAGGATCTCTTGATCAGTTTTGATTCCTTTCAGCACGATTGACATCATTCTGCCTTTAGGGTAAATAGAACCCTGAACAAGAAGAATAGGGTTAAGGGTAGGATCATCAGGGTATGTCCCATGTGCATCTTGGATCGTAAAGGGGTCTTGTGGATCATATTCCTCATGCAACACCTGACCATTTCCAAATTCCCATTTGATACTTTCCCTTCTGGCTTGGTTATCCCAGCCATCGATGATACCATTGAAGAAAATGATAATCACAAAAGACAGCGATAGGACAGCGGAATTAAGGATTGTCCTCAAACCGGCTCCCATGAGGTTTCGATAGGCTAATTGAAAGGCGAGTTTCATAGCACACCAAGTTCGGCTGTGACCAATTCGTCTTTCACTACTTTTCCATCCTTCAAATTGACGATTCTATCCAGATACTTCATCACTTTCTCATCGTGAGTGGAGAAGAGAAAAGTAGTGTTCAGTTCCTGGTTTAGTTTTTTCATCATCTTCAAGATGGTATGTGCATTTGCTGCATCCAGATTGGCCGTTGGTTCATCGGCGATGAGGATTTCGGGTCGCTTCACCATCGCTCTGGCTATAGCTACCCGCTGTCCTTCACCACCAGAAAGTTTGGATGGCCTTTTATCTTTCAAGTCTGTCAATCCTACCCAATCCAGCGCTTCCATCACCATTTTCTTTCGATCGGATTCGGAATAGTCCTGTAGCAAAAGCGCAAATTCCACGTTTTCATACACCGTGTAAACCGGAAGGAGATTGTAAACCTGGAATATAAATCCGATGTGTTTATTTCTCAGTAGTGCAGATTCTTTGTGTGAAAGAGCCGAGATGCTTTTTCCCATTACCATCGCAGAACCTTCAGTAGGCTTATCCAAACTGCCGATGATGTTCAACAGCGTGGTTTTTCCCGAACCACTTGGACCTACAAATCCCGCAAACTCCCCAGCTGTATATTCTAAGTTGATCTTACTAAGTGCTGTGAATTCACCCTCACCGTCTTTGAAGCGCTTGGTGACGTCTTTGATTGAAATAATTGGTTTTTTCTCCATGATTATTTTTCGGTTAGTGATTGTAAACCAGCATCAGACGTATGCCCGGGCCGGTGAGTGAATATTCGGGTTCGCTTTCGATCAGTCCAGCACGTGTGTCAGGATTGTAAAAAGCCATGATATATCCCAAGAATTTCGGGAACTGATGTTGGTAATTCAGAAATACGGAAGCGTAGCTACCCTCCCAATTGTAAGTAGAGACTGCACTTAGATTGTCAAACAGTCCAAGCGGGTAAGCCAACGTCACAGCAGTACTGTTGGAAGGATTTTCAAAGCTAAAGGCCTCTTGATCAGAGGTTCCAAGCAAATGTTCTCCCACCACATTCAGCCCGCTGCCAATCCCGAATGTATAATCAGCTCCCACGTTCAGCAGCGTTTGATTTGTCAGGATTCCCAAGTCCATGGACTTGTGGATGTGAGATCCTTCCAGCCATAATCCAATCGTTACATCGAATTTGACATCCAATCCATACCGATTTTCAGGGATTTTTTCATAGTGAGGAATCAACTCTTGATTCTCCGAACTCGCCTGCCGATGATGATAGGAGAGGCCAATTTCACCTCGTGGAATAGGGTATTGAATCCTTCCTCCGATCTCTGGGGTTTTAGGCGTGGTTTTTAAAACTTCATAGCCTTTGGTTTCTTTGTTTCCATAAAGCGTCCAAAACCAAATGTTTGCATTGTTGAGGAAATAATACCTACCCAAAGCTGCATACACGCCGTTGGTGATTGCCAAGGGATCACGGGGATCGACTTGGTTGAACCATTGAAGTGGCCTTAAGACAGTGGCAACGCCAAAATCAATCTTTTGCAATCCTACTCGTACTTCAAATTGATTTCCCGAATACCTGGCCCAAATTCGGTAAGGATCAATGCTGCCGTCCGCATTAATGTCATCAAGTGAATGGAAATTGGCAGATCCTGAGATATTGGCCGAGGCAAAAAAGTCGATTTTGTTTATTCCTGTGGAATCCAACGGTATGGCATAGGATAACTCAGGAATATATCTTCCACCAAAGAGAAATTCATTTTTGACATCAGGAGAAAAATTGCCAAACGCAGATAGTTGCCCGTTGAAAATAAGTTTCTCTTTCTCTTGGGCTTTCGCGTGGACAAGAAGACTACATGAGATTAACAGTATGAGTCCCGCTCGTATCATTACTCTTGGTCTCTAGGAGGGAATATACCATAAAGGAAAAATTGCCCAAGCTCCTTGATCGCATCCTTAGGCTCTGAGTACATGCTAGTAAAGGATTCCTTAGTCATCTGCTCATTCAGCATGGTAATCATATTCATGATGAAACTGATTTTTATATCTTTTCGAATGTATCCGTCTTCTTGAGCTTTGAACAAATCTCTGATGAATGCAGCATTATATTTATCTGAAAGTGCCGTGAAGTGTGACTTGAGCTCTGTGTTTTCGTTTGCGATTATTTCTTGGATAAACTCATTGCTCATATTTTGAGACTCATCGTGCTCAAGATTCATCACTTTAATCATCTTCTGTTCAAAGGGAATATCCAAATTCATGAGCTCGGTGTATTTCTTAAATGTATGATCCATGAATTTGGTGAGCACTTTCTTAGCGATGTCTTCTTTGTTTTCAAAGTTGCGGTAAAAGCTCATTTTGCTAGTTTCAGCATTTTCCGCGATCTCTTCTATACTTGTCTTTTTAATTCCATATTTCCAGAAAAGCTCCTGAGCTGATTCCAAAAGACGTCCGGCAATTTTAGAGGGCATTTTGTTACTTTATTTATTTAATGTTACAAATTTTGTAAATAAATTAATATAACGTAACATAATGAGCTATTCGTATTCATGAACCGGGAGAGGAAAATTTGTGATCATATAATAAGCGCTTGAAGAATTATAAAAAGTCAGGTTTCCAATCGTCTTCCGGCTGTTAGGGGATTTTCCTAATGACAAAAAAAAATGGCTGATCATGTGACCAGCCATTTTGATTATTTGGATTTGGAAAATGCCCAATTAGGGTTACTAATCATTCTTTTCTAAATCATTCTTCCAATAATGTCTCATTAAACAACTTCAGAATACGCTTGTATTCATCTGTCCAAGAGCTTGGCTCTACGAAACCATGGTCTTCCACCGGATAGATTGCCATTTCCCAGTTGTCTTTTCCTAGCTCTATAAAACGCTGTGAAAGTCTCACCACATCCTGGAAATGCACATTCACATCGACCATTCCATGAGCCATGAGTAAGTTTCCTTTGAGACCTTCGGCAAAGTAAATAGGAGATGAGCGACGGTAGGCTATCGGATCTTCTTCCGGAGTGTTCAGAATATTGGCTGTGTAGCCATGATTGTAATGCGCCCAATCCGTCACTGACCGCAGTGCGGCACCTGACTTGAAGGTATCGGAAGCATTGAAAAGTGCCATCAACGTAATGAAACCTCCATAGCTTCCACCATAGAGACCTACGCGCTCAGGATCTACGCCGTGATTTGCTACGAGGAATTTCACGCCATCTACTTGGTCTGACAGATCTTTACCGCCCATGTGACGATAGATTCCAGTTCTCCAGTCTCTGCCGTATCCAGCTGATCCACGATAATCTATGTCCAGCACAGTGTATCCCAAGTCAGTTAGCATATTATGGAACATGTATTCTCTAAAGTAGCTACTCCACCATTTATGGACATTCTGCAAATAACCTGCTCCATGGACGAAAACTACGGCTGCTCCATTCTTTTTGGCGGGATCTGGCTTGTACAATCTGGCATGAACTTGTGCGCCATCCTCTGCCGGGAATAAAACGATCTCCGGATCTCTCCACTCATAGGCTTTGAATTCTTCGCTTTGACCAGAAGTCAGCTGCTCAGCTTTAGCACCTACTTTGTTTTCTTGGATATAAAGTTCAGCAGGGATATTACTGTAGGAGTAAATGATGGCAAGATTTTTCTCATCTGGAGAAAGCGACACGTCGTTGTTTCCGGTCATGGAGGTGAGCTTCTGCATCTTTCCACCCATAAGTGGCATTTTGTAGAAATGTCTCTCTCCGGGATGTACCTCAGAAGTAGTCAGATACCATGATTTTTTATCCTTTGAAAGGAACGGATTGAATACCTCGTATTTTCCAGAAGTCAACGCCTTTTTTTCACCTGTGGTGACATCCAGCACGTAAAGATGAGAATACCCACTTTCTTCAGACTGGAAATAAATGTGCTTGCTGTCTGGCAGCCAGCCCAACGTACCGCCATAGGATGATCTGCCTATCCCAGGGCCTGCGATCCAAGCCTCATCGCGCTGACGATCTAGGGTTTTTAATTCTCCCGTTTGCAAATCTACTGATGCGATCCATCTGTCTTTGTTGTCCGCAGAACCAGCATGTATGATTGCTTTTTTTCCGTCAGGAGAAAAGTATGGACTTGAAAGCATCACATCCCGTTCTTTTTCCTCCCAAGTTTTGTCAGGATAATCTTTCACATAATCTGGTAAATCTTTGATTCCTTCCAAGTCCGAAGTGGCGATGAAATAGACTGTATCTCGCGTCAGGTCATATATACCCACTTCAGTTTTGGTAGGCTCAGTTCCTACTTTTGCTCTTGTTCTGAGGTCGGTGGTGTACCCAGAGGCATCTACATAATCGGGAACGATGGTGTTTTTGCTGCTAGAAGAAGTGTAAAGTATGAAGGTGGCGAATTTGCCATCCGGAGATAGTTGGAGGTTTACCGGGCTTTTTCCTCCAGTGTAGTAAGTAAAAGGCTCTTCTTCACTGCGGTAGGCTTCCCTATAGTCATTTCTCTTTTTGCCATTTTCTTTGCGCTCATTTACCACAGAAAGTAGCTTAAGGTTCTCAGATTCTAGCCAAGCCACCTTTTCTTCTTCAGATTTGGAGCTGTCTTTTGGTTTGTTTTCTGTAGAGATGTTGGTTGCTTTTCTGAAAGCCTTGGTGGCTCTGTTATAGACGAAAACATTTCCTTTGGACACGAAGGAAATTTCCTGCTCATTAGCCATGAATTTCGGGTTATTGAAATTCTCAGGCCATTCCAGTAGCATGGTCGAGGTGAAGGAGCTCATATCTTCGAGCATCAGTTTTTTATCCTCTTGGTAGAGTCTTAGAGATTTGTCCGAATTGAAGTCTTCTGAGTTACGTTCAATAGATTTCATTTCCTTCCAACTCACTTTAGAAATCACTCCTTTTTGTGCCAATCCTAATTTATACAAGGAGTCTGCAGGGTCTTTGTCTTTGTTGTACTGAAAGTAAATAGTCTTAGAGTCATCTGACCATGATGCTGAAGAAGGGAAATTACCCATCCACATCGGGTCTCTCATGATGTATTCTACACTCAAAGGTGATTGAGCCTGTGCTTGCAGGAGGACAAAGCATAGCAAAGGCAGAAAGAGTAGTTTTCGCTGCATGTTCATTATGGGTTTGTTTATTCTGTACTTAGTTGATTGATTTCAAAAACTGGTGTAGCTCAGTTTCGATGTTGCTTAGGTGAATATGGAGGAGGGTGTTTAATTCACTGAAATCTTCTTGACCACTTTCTATATCCTCTATGATTTTTCGGGTTTTGAGTGCCCCAATGTAGTTCATGCTAGGTTTTGCTTTGTGGCAGCGCTTTTTAATAGTGGTAAATTCTCCCTGTTGATGGAGGTTTTGAAGTTGTTTGAGATCCTTGATGTTGGTGGTTAGGATTATCTCAACCATCTCTTTAATCATTTCTGGATCATCTTCACCGAAATACTGATAAATCGATTGTTCACTAATATATTGATACATGGGTAAATCAAAAGGTAATTAACTATAAAAAGTCAGTTAGGTCCGTCTTCCTAAAATTAAGCAACATTTTCAAAAAGTATATTTTTAGGCCAAGGTCTTTCAATAATTAGTAAACATTTGCCTCAGATCTGCTTTGAATGGTTAATTTTGTGGCCTATTGCTACAAAAAACAAGAATGAAATGCCTAGGAATAAGAAGATATTTTTGATCCTGTTCGTGATTTTCATGTTAATCATGTGCTATATAGGATATGATATTTCGCAGAGAACTACTTTTCCAGGATCAAAAGGAAACTTGGAAAAGAGAATAGGAGATGACTTAGGGGGTGACTCTAAGTAGCCATTGCCTATAGCTCTACACAGTGCTATATACTGGCACGAAACGGTAGCCCAGATAAAGACATACCATGGATAACTTAATGACCCGGCAGCTAGCCCTTATTTTACGAGAGGGAGAAGTGGATTTTGAGCGGGATTTTGAATTAGAGATTCAGCCGAGCTATTTGGATCAAAAGGGAAGAATGTGGCTCGAAGAAATCTATAAAGATCTAGGTGGAAAGGGTTCTTTACCTTTGTTTGAAAAGTTGAAATTTGACTTCAAAATCAATAGAAACTTGTTTGTCTATGATGAGGAATTGCACTTCAATCGCTACAGATTAATCACTTTTAAATCAGATCTTTATTTCGAGCTTAATTTTCCTTTTCTAGAAACTCAAAAGAGACTCTGTAGGAGCTATGAAAAGGAATGCCTAAAGGTAGGGCTGCGGCAAAGAATCTGGAACGGCCCACCGGTGGCCAGGCATTGCTTCGGTGAAGCAGACGAGCCCGGTGACTTCTCTGGAAATGGCGCCGTGGGATGGAAGCTTTCCGCTTATAACGATGCGCAGATTGATCTGCAAACTAGAATACACGGGTATAAGCTTTTTAGGATTACTCCCTATGAAACATTAATGACTGGAGGTTCGCTGAAGCGATTGGATCAATTGCTGATCAACCCCAAAGAAGAGCAGCGTACCATGCTTTTAAATTGGTTTTTGCGAAAATATCAGGGGTAACTATTCTGCTATGCGATTATTCCTAATGATGACAGTCGCCTTAGCTTCTAAGCTTATCCGGTCGGAAGATTAAAGACCGAAGGGGGCTCAATTAGTAAGTTTAACTTTTCCTTGTTTGCTTCTACTTCTTCATTGAGAGAAAAGCGGATAAGAATAGCTTACCAACTAGCCACATAGATTTCATGGGGGTTTAATCTTAAAACCTATGATTTTCTATGTGGCTATGTGATATAGTAAATCACCCACTTAAATTCTCAGGCAAATAGCCCGAAAATCTCTCGCTCCACTTTTTCTACCACAAATGAGAAATCCGCGGGATTTTCCACAAAGTCCAACTTATTGACATCTATAACCAACAATTTCCCTTCGGTGTAACCTGAGATCCATTCTTCGTAATGGGTATTGAGATTTTTCAGATAATCTATACGCATAGCGGTTTCATAGCTTCGGCCACGCTTTTCGATTTGTCCCACAAGCTTTGGAATATCTGCTTTCAGGTAAATCAAAAGATCCGGTGCTTTCACATGAGCGACCATACTATTGAAGAGGCCTTGGTAATTTTGATAGTCGCGATCGGTAAGGAGTTGACTTTTATGCAGATTGGCAGCGAAAATATAAGCATCCTCGTAGATCGTTCTATCTTGAATCGTAGGCTTATTACTTTCCTGTATGACTTTGATTTGATTGAATCTCGAATTCAGGAAATATACCTGAAGATGAAAAGACCAGCGCTCCATATCTTCATAGAAATCAGATAAGTAAGGATTTCCATCTACAGCTTCAAATTCAGCGTGCCAGCCGTAGTGTTTGGCTAATTTTTCGGTAAGGGTGGTCTTGCCACTGCCAATGTTACCTGATACAGCAATATGCATTTTCTTAGTTGGAGAAGCGTGGAGATACGACTGCGTCTTTGCTTCCCGGGGTATATTTGTAAAAACCTTCGCCCGATTTTACGCCTTTGAAACCTGCTTCTACCATATTTACCAGTAGGGGACATGGCGCAAATTTAGGATTTCCGAAACCGTCATGGAGCACTTTTAAAATCGAAAGGCAAACATCCAGTCCGATGAAATCTGCTAGTTGCAATGGGCCCATCGGGTGTGCCATGCCGAGCTTCATCACCGTATCGATCTCATGCACGCCAGCCACCCCTTCGAAAAGTGAGTAGATCGCCTCATTGATCATTGGCATGAGGATTCTGTTTGCCACAAAACCAGGATAATCATTGACTTCCACGGGATCTTTAGAAAGATTAGAGGAAAGACTCATGATTTTCATTGTTACCTCATCAGAAGTAGCGTAGCCGCGAATTACTTCCACAAGTTTCATTACAGGAACAGGATTCATAAAGTGCATTCCTATGACTTGCTCCGGTCTAGTAGTTACCGCGGCTATTTTTGTAATGGAAATTGAGGAAGTGTTACTTGCCAAAATAGCCTTCTCTGGACTGAATTGATCGATTTTTTTAAATATATCCAGTTTCAGCTCCATGTTTTCAGTTGCTGCTTCTACAACTAAGTCGGCTGATTTTACGCCAGATTGTAGATCTGTGAAAGTTTGGATTTTGCCTAAAGCTGTATTTTTCTCGTCCTCTGTGATCAAGCCTTTGCTTACTTGTCTGTCTAGATTTTTGGTGATTGTTGCCAGGGCTTTTGTTAAAAACTCTGGCTTGATATCGATCAGGCTGACCTCGTAGCCATGCTGAGCAAAAACATGCGCGATGCCATTTCCCATCGTTCCTGAACCAATGACTGAGATATTTTTCATAAGGAGGTGCTTTACTTTAATGTTATATTTTGGGTGTATTCTAACTGATTTTCGCAGTAGTAGAGGCCAAAGCTACTCCTGGCACTCACCAATTCCAATTTTTTAACTTTCGATTCCCGACTTTGTTTGTCGGAAAAGTTCAGTTTCAAACTGCGAATATTGCCTACCTTTGACACATGACAGAACTTGGTTTACTATCAAAATTACCCATCAATAGATTTACAGACAACGGGGCTTATTTGGGGTTGAGCTCTGGAGAAGAGGTTTTGCTACCCAAGGGTTACCTTCTCGGAGAAGAGAAGGAAGGCGACTTGATCGAGGTGTTTGTTTATACCGACAGCGAAGATCGACCGGTGGCAGTTACCCAAAAACCGCTGGCACTCTTGGATGAGTTTGCGGTTTTGGAGGCAAAGGAAGTGACTTCTTTTGGGGCGTTTGTAGATTGGGGATTGCCGAAAGATCTTTTTATACCCAAGTCAGAAATGGGTAAAAATATGGAAGTTGGCCAGAAATACCTGGTGAAAATCTGTGTGGACTTTAAGACCAACCGGCTGATCGGTGTGAATAAATACCGTGATTTCCTGCGTCTAGCTCCGCTGGATTGGGAAGAAGGGAAAGAGCTGGAAGGGTTGATTTTCGAAGAAACGGATTTAGGTTTCAAGGTATTGATTGATAATGAATACGAAGGCTTACTTTTTAGAAATGAGGTTTTTCAGCCTTTAGAACTGGGAGAAAAGCGAAAAGTCTATATTAAAAAGAACCGTGAAGATGGTAAGTTGGATTTACAGCTACTGCCTCCTGGTCGAGTGAAATACGACGTTGGTTCTGAAAAAATCCTCTCCATTCTAGAAGCTAAAGGTTTTTTGCCTTTGCACGACAAATCCACTCCTGAGGAGATTCAGGAGCAATTGGGGATGAGTAAGAAGCATTTCAAACAATGCATAGGGCAACTTTACAAGGCTAGGGCGATTCTGATCGAATCGGATGGCATTAGACTAAATGCATCGAATTAAGCTTCAGAATATCCGTTGGGGTGGTGCAGAGGATTGCTCGATGACGAAGGCTTGCGATAGGAGCTTTGATCAGGTTGGGAGATTTGATTAGAATATTCAGCCAGCTTTCCTCGTCCCAGTTTTTTCCAGCGATAAATCGCTGATAATCTGGATGAGCTCGATTTAAAAGATCCTTTGCCCGAAGGTTAAGCTTGAGCAAGAGTGAGTTCCACTGAGTGGCAGTGAGCTTCTCTTTGCTTAGGTCAATGGTGTTCACAAATTGCGAAATTGACTTAGCATAAGCGAGGGTTTGTTTGTCCACTACCTGGTTGGGAGAATGATAGAAATACATTTCTGATGGGTGAGTTTTCATGGCTTACAGGGTTTATTTGATTAATAAGGTACTGATTATCTACGTTTTATAAAAGAATTTATTTTTAAAATTGGCATTTAAACATTATTTAACCACCTAATAAGTTGAAAATAGACCTTGAATATTTCGAGAAAGAGAGTAGATCAGAATATTCTACTCATCTGAAAACTAAGGCTAGATTGAAAAAAGTCAAGCCAAAGGTGTTGGATGATAGATTTGAGGAGTTGCACACCAAGGCTTTTGAAGAAATTGATTGTTTGGAATGTGCAAACTGCTGTAAGACCACGAGTCCTATTTTTTTGAATACAGATATTGACAGACTTGCTAAGGTATTCCGTATGAAAAGCAATGCATTTATTGATGCGTATTTGCATCGGGACGAGGAAGGAGATTTTGTCTTGAATTCTTCTCCATGTACTTTTTTGGGAGAAGATAATAAATGCTTGGTGTATGAAGATAGACCTAGGGCATGCAGAGAGTATCCTCACACCAACCGGAAAAAAATGCACGGAATTTTGGAGCTTACGTTGAAAAACACGCTGGTATGCCCGGCAGTTTTCAAAATTTTCCGGCAGATTGGGTCTGAATCTAGGAAGTAATACTTTTCTTTTGCTTTTTTGAAACCATAAACCTATTAATAATACTATGCAAAATCAGGAAGAACATTTCCTAGGAGTGGACGTCGGTGGAACCCATTTGAAAATAGGCCTTGTAGATAGATCGGGCAATCTTTTAGACTTTGAAAAAGAAAATACTACTCCCTATAGAGATCATCCAGAAGGTTTTGGACCTGCTTTTATTGCGGGTTTGGAGAAATACCTTCTTAAATATCCAGCAGTAAAAAAAGTCGGAATTGGCCTTCCTGGGATGATTTCCAAAGACAGAACTACAGCTATTGAGATCCCTGCGATTCCTGCATTGAATGGTTTTGATCTTAAAGGTGGACTGGAAAAGAAGTTTCCAAAACATGAGTTTTATCTGGAAAACGATGCAGCCGCTGCGGCGATAGGTGAGTTTTATTTTGGCAAAGATGATCCTGCACAGAATTTCCTTTTTATCACAATGGGCACTGGAATCGGCAGTGCGTTGATTTTGGACGGAGAAGTGTTCAAAGGTTCACGCGGTAATGCCATGGAGATGGGACACATGCTTTCAAAAGGTGCTGCCAGGCTAGAGACACTAGTCGGAAGACAAGGAATCCTGAACATCATGTCTCGTCTAATTGATGCTTACCCTGAGCGGGCTGGTGTGTTGGTAGGGGCAGAACTAGGTACCCATCTGTTAGTAGATACCGCGAAAGCTGGAAATCCGGTTTCGTTGATGGTTTTTGAGGAGGTGGGTAGGATTCTGGGCGAGGCTATTGTGTCGGCTATCCGTATTCTGGATGTGACTGATGTGTATTTTGGCGGAGGAATCTCAGCTGGATTGGAGTTTATGATGCCTACGCTGGATCGTACGATCAAGCAATACTTGTCTCAGTATTATGGTAAAGACCTAATCTTAAAAAAAGCAACGCTTGAAAATAACGCCGGTACGCTAGGGGCAGCTGCACTTTGCTTTATGGGTTCTGGGTTGTAATCGTCACTTCAGAAACTTTACTTACCGCATTCAGTCGAAAAAGAATTCTTAGGGGTTCTTTTTCGATTTCTACTCCATCACACATGCTGCTAGGCTCCAGGAAATAGAAGAAGAAAGTTTGGCTTTTATCTACCAACTCTACTCGGTCTGGACGTCCAAATGTCTTGATGATAGCCTGATTGTCTGCGCCTAGGAAGGAATTTTTTAGTCGTGTCAATTCCTCCAAATCCTGCATTCTAAGGCTTTTGCATCCATAATGGTCAGATTTCCAATTTTCCATATCCATACTTCCCGTGTCTCTTTTGGAGCTACAGGAAAAAGTGATGCAAACTGCTAAAACCGTAAGGAGTAGAATTGATTTATTCATGATTAAAGTGAAATGGAACTGATTTGGGATTTGAGTTGCTGATTTTTCCAAAGCCAAAAGAAGGAAGTTAAGCTATAAATCATCAAAATCCCGATTAGGATCGGCAAAGGTAGGAGAGATTCTATCAAGAAAAAGACAACCACTGCAAACATGAGGATCCTAAGGATTTCTTGAGGTAAGTACCAGTTTCTTTTCTCAAAGACACCAGAGAAACTCACGGTGGTCCAGATGATGATTGTGCTCACCAAAACTTTGGGTAGCCAAGTAAAACTATCCACTTTGAAAAGGAAAAACCCAGTGAGGAGAAGGATCAATAGGTATTGGGCAAAAATATACCAATTCATGGAAGGAGGGACTACGGTGTCAAATTTCTGATAGTCAGGTTCTATTTCCTGTGGGGCCCGATAACCTCCGAGAGAGTCCGGTAGCCAGCCCGGTTTGTAGAAGAGGTATTTTACTCGGTCTGACCACTTTGGGATCATTTTGAGCTCTTCTTTCATGTTAGCATAGTGAGCAAGGTTCACCCACACGGGATTCCAGCTTTTCACAGGTGTGGTGATACCATACGTTGGGCGCTCTTCTTCTTCCTGAAATGTTCCAAACCATTTGTCGAAAATGATGAACGTGCCAGCATGATTTTTATCGATATATTTTGGGTTGCGTCCATGATGAACTCGGTGGTGAGAAGGAGTATTCATGAATTTTTCCAAAAACCCCATTCTATCGATCGCCTCGGTGTGAATCCAAAATTGATACAGCAAATTGATGCCGGAGGCAAGCACTAGCATCACTGGGTCAAAGCCAAGCAAGGCAAGGGGGAAGTAAAAAAAGAAAGTCCAAATGGTTTGCGTACTACTTTGGCGTAGAGCCACTGAAAGGTTGTATTCTTCGCTGGAATGATGTACGACGTGACCGCCCCAAAAAAGGTTGATCTCATGGCTCATGCGGTGTGCCCAATAGTAACAAAAATCATAGAGGAAAAACAGCAAAAGAAATGTCCAAATGTTATTTGGAATTTGGAAGAATGCTAGTTTTTCGTAAATCAGCACATAAATACCTATGGAAAGGACTTTGATGAATACGCCAGTTACCTGGGAAATCACGCCACAATTGATATTTGTAATCGCATCATTAAGCCTATACCCGGGGTGTTTTTGAAATCTTAAGGTGATCATTTCTATTGCCATTAAGATGAAATACATCGGAATGGCAATTACTACAGGACTGAGGTTCATTATTTTGGGTGTTTTTGCGAAGCTACTTGTCAAATATAAAGATAAAAGGAACACTGATTAGTCAGATTCAGTTTGTCCAAATCCTTTATATTAGCGCATTCAATTCGCCATTATTATGTATTACCGATTCGGAAAAGCCTTCTATTTCCTCAGCATCCTCCTCTTCCTTTTCTTCTTATTGTACTTCTACTCTGCAATGCCTGAGAAGGTTAGCTACAATTTTGATGAAAATGGCTTGTCACCCGAAAAACTTAGTAAAGGCAATTTCTTCTATGGAATGGTTGCCATTTTTATCCTGATGAATGTGATCACTTTGCTTCCTCCCAAATTGCTTGAAACCAAAAGTCACAAAGGATTGAGTCGTATTTTTCCGGTAGGAGATAAATTCCGAGACTATTTCTTGGGTTGGTTTTATTCTTTTGGTGGGATTCTGAATATGGCCTTGGCCATGGTGGTTTTATATACTCACGCGATCAATAATCAAGAGGAAATCGGTGCAGATCAATACAATTTATTCTTTTATCTCATTCCAGCACTCTTGGTGATTTGGGTGATTGGACTGTTTGTAATCTTAGTGAGCAAATTCAATCAGGTTACTACTCGATCTTAAGGAGAATTAGCATTTATTAGCTTATGGCAGGAGAAGTAAAATATACAGAAGACAGTATCAAATCCCTGGATTGGAGGGAGCATATCAGGCTAAGGCCTGGAATGTACATCGGTAAACTCGGCGATGGTAGTGCTCAGGATGACGGAATTTATGTCCTAGTCAAAGAGGTGCTGGACAATTCCATCGATGAACACATGATGGGTTATGGAAGAACTATAGATGTCAAAATCTCTGAGCACAAGGTAGAAGTACGGGATTATGGCCGTGGTATTCCACTTGGCAAAGTCATCGATTGTGTGTCCAAAATCAATACTGGAGGAAAATACGATTCAGGCGCTTTTCAAAAGTCAGTAGGCCTGAATGGTGTCGGTACGAAAGCTGTCAATGCACTTTCTGATTTTTTCAAAGTGCAGGCCTACCGTGAAGGAGAAACGAAAGTAGCCGAATTTGAAAAGGGGATTTTGGTAAATGATCCCCCAGTCATCAAGTCTTCGGACCGGAATGGGACTAAGGTCGTTTTCTCTCCAGACGGAAGTATTTTCAAAAACTACCACTTTATCCCTGAATACTTAGAAAATCAGATTTGGAATTACGCTTACCTAAACGCGGGTCTTACGATCAATTACAACGGTAAAAAGTATTTCTCTGACCGAGGTCTATTCGATCTACTTTCCAATAAAATAGATGAAGAAAGCCAGCGCTATCCAATCATTCACCTAAAGGGCAATGACATAGAAATGGCTCTTACACACTCCAATCAATATGGAGAAGAGTATTATTCCTTCGTCAATGGACAATATACTACTCAAGGTGGGACGCATTTGGCGGCATTCCGGGAGGCATTAGTTAAGTCAATCCGTGAGTTTTTCAAGAAGGATTATGATGCCTCAGACATTCGTCAAAGTGTGGTGGCGGCTATTTCCATCCGTGTTCAAGAGCCAGTTTTCGAATCCCAAACCAAGACAAAGTTGGGTTCTCAATCTGTTGGCCCTGATGGACCTACTGTCCGTACGTTTATCAATGACTTTTTAAAAACTGATCTCGATAATTACCTTCATAAAAACCCAGCAACTGCTGACGCTATTCTGAAAAGAATACTTCAGTCTGAGCGCGAGCGGAAGGAGATATCCGGCATAAAAAAGCTAGCCAACGAGCGTGCTAAAAAAGCAAATCTTCACAATAAAAAGCTGAGAGATTGCCGGGTGCACTACGATGATCCAAAAGCTAATGAAGACCTCAAAGCCAATACAATGCTTTTCCTTACGGAAGGTGATTCTGCCTCAGGTTCTATCACCAAATCCCGTGATGTACAGACCCAGGCGGTATTTTCGCTGAGAGGTAAGCCATTGAACTGCTTTGGGATGACCAAAAAAGTGGTGTACGAAAATGAGGAATTCAACCTCTTGCAACACGCTTTGAACATAGAAGATGGGATAGAAAATCTTCGCTACAGAAAGATTGTAATCGCTACGGATGCCGATGTCGATGGCATGCACATCCGCTTGCTGATCATGACGTATTTCTTGCAGTTCTTCCCTGATCTGGTGAAAAATGGCCATCTGTTTATCCTTGAAACACCTCTATTCCGAGTTAGAAATAAGAAAGAGACGATCTATTGCTACACGGATGAAGAGCGTCAGCGAGCGATTCACAAACTAGGAAATAAGCCTGAAATCACTCGATTCAAAGGGTTGGGAGAGATTTCTCCAGAAGAATTTGGTGGATTTATAGGGGAAGACATTCGCTTAGAGCCCATCATCTTGAACAAGGAAACTAAGATTGCAGACTTGCTTACTTTCTACATGGGAAAAAATACGCCCGATAGGCAGCAGTTTATTATCAAAAATCTAAAGATCGAAAAAGATTTGGCTCTTGAAGACCCGAAAGCAAATGAAACGAATGAAGAAGAAGCTGCTTAGAATTGCATGATTATAACAATAACACGAGTTTTTGCATCAAAAATGCAAAAAATGTTAAATTTGCACTATATTTACAATGATTAATAAGTAGATATATTGCTTTATGAAAGAATGGATAGTAATGGGAGATGTGGTCAAAAGCAGTGATGCAGACCAAATCGCTCTACAGAAGAACTTCGCCGAGCTAATCAGAATGGTTAACGAATCATTCCATGAGATAATAGCTTCGCCCTTGACAATTACTTTGGGAGATGAGTTTCAGGGAATTGTGAAATCAGCAGAAGACGTTGCTACTATACTAATGGCTTTGGAGGAATACAAATGGGGGTTAGAGATTCCTATTCTATTGCGATATAGCGCGACACTAGGGGAGATCGAAACGAAGATTAACCCTGTTATAGCTTATGGGATGCTGGGTTCTGGATTATCAGAAGCGAGGGAAGCATTGGCTTTGATGAAATCTGATGATGATAGATTTATACTCAATGGTAATTTTCCCAAAAAGCGTCAAATGGCTTTATCACTCAATCTTTTGCTAGAGATGCAAGAACAGTGGAAGTGGAAAGATAGAGAGATTATAAAAGGATATTTTAAGTATAAGGACTATAAAATAGTTGCGGAAGTTCTTGAAAAGGATGTTTCGCTGATGTGGAGACGGTTTAAGTCGTTGGATTTTACCTCCTATCAAAAAAGAAAAAAACTTGTCAATTTGATATATGGGGACAGAGAGTAGGTTCATTGGGTATTATCTGATTTCTGAAGTGCTGGCTTACTTTATTTTAAGCTGATTAGAATGAAATACTTAAAAAACCATGGTTCTCTACAGCCAATGTGGAACGGAGTCACTTTATCCATATTTGCCTGATTAGTGGTGTTTACCACGGGTTGACCTTATTGGGTGCTTTGAAAATAGGAACAAGAATCAAAGCAGACGAAAGTAAAATATCTAATAATTATTTCCTGATCGGGAATATGATTTCAGTTGGCTTGGTTTTATTGACCTTCCAATTTTATAAACACTGGAATACACTATGAGTGAAGAAAACAATTTGCCTACGAACGGAGAAGATTCTATGCACACGTCTGTCCCGGTGACAGGCATGTACAAAGAATGGTTTCTGGATTATGCTTCTTATGTAATTCTAGAGCGGGCAGTTCCGGCTATCGAAGATGGATTGAAACCTGTGCAACGAAGGATTTTGCATGCCATGAAGGAAATGGATGATGGTCGATTCAACAAAGTCGCCAACATCATCGGGCAGTCCATGCAGTTTCACCCACACGGAGATGCTTCGATTGGTGATGCGATTGTAAATATCGGTCAGAAGGAACTTCTCATAGAAACTCAGGGAAACTGGGGAGATGTAAGAACGGGTGACCGTGCTGCAGCGGCTAGGTACATTGAAGCCAGACTATCCAAATTTGCGCTTGAAGTCCTGTTTAATTCGCAAACTACGGAATGGCAACTTTCTTACGATGGTAGAAAACGGGAGCCTGTCACTCTTCCTGTCAAATTTCCATTGTTGCTTGCTCAAGGAGTAGAAGGGATTGCCGTAGGGCTATCTACAAAAATTCTTCCTCATAATTTTTGTGAGTTGATTTTAGCTTCAATCGAGATTCTCAAAGGCAATAAAACCAACGTGCTACCCGACTTCATGACTGGGGGATTTGCTGATTTCTCGGAGTATAATGAAGGATTGAGAGGGGGTAAGGTCAAAGTTAGAGCAAGAATTGAAGAAGAAGACAGTAAGACTTTACTTATTAAGGATATACCTTTTGGCGTGACCACGGATACGTTGATAGATTCTATCCTGAAAGCGAATGATAAGGGAAAAATCAAGATCAAGAAAGTCGTAGATAATACTGCTAAGGAAGTAGAGATAGCAATTCAATTGGCGCCTGGGGTATCGCCTGATGTCACGATAGACGCATTGTATGCATTCACGGATTGTGAAGTTTCTATATCCCCAAATGCCTGTGTGATCATCAAAGACACCCCGGTATTTTTGACAGTTAATCAGATCTTAGAATATAATACCAAGCAGACCAAAGCTCTACTCAAGCGGGAATTGGAAATCCGAAAAGGGGAGTTGATGGAAAAGTTGCTTTTCTCTTCTTTGGAAAAAATATTCATAGAGAACAGAATCTACCGTGACATAGAAGAATGTACCACTTGGGATGATGTACTGAAGGCAATTGATCTCGGTTTGGATCCGTACAAGCCAGACTTTTACAGGGAGATCACTACAGATGATTTAGTTCGATTGACAGAGATTAAGATCAAACGTATTTCCAAATTCGATGCGTTCAAAGCGGATGAATTGATGAAGCGACTTCAGGATGAACTGAAGGAGGTAAATCATCACCTGAGACATTTGACCGATTACGCGATAGCTTACTATCAAAACTTGCTCGATAAGTATGGTAAAGGACGAGAGCGTAAGACTGAGATCAGAGCCTTTGATGCTATTCAAGCCACCACAGTTGCTGCGAATAACGCCAAATTGTATGTCAATCGTGCTGACGG
This sequence comes from Algoriphagus sp., assembly GCF_039969895.1. Classification (GTDB taxonomy): domain Bacteria; phylum Bacteroidota; class Bacteroidia; order Cytophagales; family Cyclobacteriaceae; genus Algoriphagus. Next base: position 173,764 of record NZ_JBDVMZ010000004.1, on the reverse strand, counting down.
CTTTGTGGGATATGGTCTCAAAAAAGATGAATTTGTCTGCGATTGCTCTGATTTGGACGACATCATCGTGATTCGAAAAGACGGTGTGTGTATGGTATCCAAGATCCAGGAGAAGAATTTCATGGGCAAGGATATTTTACACGTAGCAGTTTTTCGCAAGGGAGACGAGCGAATGGTCTATAATTACATCTATCTCGATGGGGCTACAGGCAGAGCGATGGTCAAGCGATTTCAGGTTTTGGCAGTCACTCGTGATAAAGAGTACCTGCTCACGAAAGGCACCAAAGGTACCAAACACTTGTATCTAACCGCCAATGCCAACGGGGAAGCTGAGATCATCACGGTTTACCTGACGCAGGGGGCCAAAGCGCGAGTAAAAGTTTTTGATTTCGATTTCGCTTCCATTGAGATTAAGGGAAGAGGAGCCGGAGGGAATATCCTTACTCGCTATCCAGTTCGCAAGATTCAACTGAAGATGGAGGGAGTCTCTACTTTAGGAGGATTAAATATCTACTATGATTCCATTGTAGGTCGTCTGAACACCGATGAGCGAGGTACTTTGATTGGCAATTTCCTCGGAGATGATAAGATATTGGTGTGTTACAAAAACGGAGACTACGAGCTCACCAGTTTTGAGCTGACTAATCGATACGATGCGCCAAACGTACTCTTGATCGAAAAATTTAATCCTGATAAAGTGCTGTCAGCCATTTACTTCGATGGTGGAAGTAAAACCTATTATATCAAACGCTTCCAGATCGAAACGACAACATTGAATAAGAATTTCAACTTCATTTCTGACCATAAGAACTCTTATCTGAAGCTAGTTTCCACCGAAAAACAACCACAGGCGCGTGTCACGTTGATTAAAGGAAAAGAGGAGGAGGTGATGGAGTATGATTTGGATATGCTGATCGATATCAAAGGCTGGAAAGCTCTCGGTAATAAGTTAAGCACCTACGAAGTCAAAGATTTAAGTTTGATTCAATCCAAAAAAACAGAGGCCAACAAAGAAGCTGCCTCCGATGAAGAGCAACAAGACTCAGAAGCAGAAAATGAGTTAGAAATCGGCAGTACGATTGATTTGTCCGTGAAAAAAGACGATGAAGAACAACTGGGGCTATTTTAGCCCCCATTTTTTCTTATGGAGAAAAGCAAGTTAGACCCCATAGATCAAGATTGGCTAGATTACATCAGCCAGTACATCACTGACAATAAAAAGTCCGTAATGGAGCGAGTCCTTACCCAAAGGACTCGATTTATGACAGTAGTGTTGGAAGATATTTTCAAACCTCACAACGCCAGTGCGGTTCTTCGAACCTGCGATTGTTTTGGCATTCAGGATGTGCACGTAGTGGAGAAAACCAATGCCTACAAGATTAATCCCTTTGTGACCCGAGGTGCCTCCCAGTGGATTGATCTGCACAAATATTATAACAAGGAAGGTTCAGCGGTACAGGATTGTTTCTCTGTTCTGAAAGAGAAGGGATATAAAATCTACGGAACTAGCCCATTGCCTGGATCCATTTCCATACATGATTTGGAACCTGACGAAAAGATAGCACTAGTATTTGGAAATGAGCATGACGGGATCAGTCCCGAAGTTCAGGATAATGTAGATGGTCTGGTTCATATTCCTATGCTAGGATTCACGGAGAGCTTTAATATCTCTGTTGCAGCATCGATAGCCCTGTTTGAGTTGGTTAAAAAAGTGGAGAAATACAATCACCCTGATTATTTTTTAACAGAAACTGAGAAGCAACTTTTACGGATGAAGTGGTACAGAGCGGTAGTAAAAAGGCCAGATCTGCACGAAAAGGCCTATTTGAAGGCTAAGGGTCTCTAATTTTTCTTTTCGAAAATTGAATTGATCTGCTCGTTTAGCGGAACTCGTTGAGCCTTGTTTTTGGCTTTTTGGCGTTGGCGTTGCTTTTTCTTTTGCTCTTTACTTTTCACCAAAATCACTCGAGCAGATATTCCTACTTGTCCTCTATAGAACTCTTCCCGGCCTGATAGATTGATGTTAGGTTTGTAATCCAGCGAGATAGCGGTATTAAGAATCGTTAATTCTACTCCGCCAATCAAATCTACGCCTACCGTATTATTCCCATAGGTATGAATGATTTGCTTGCTCTCAGGGTCTTTCACAAAGCTTTCTTCCACTCCCACGGACATACCCGCACCGTAATAATAATTAAAGCGCTTAGAAATAATCGGCCGATGTTTTTCTAGCACTAGCGAAAACGTCGTGTTGAGGTTAAAATCCGATTGGAGAACTCCCTCTAGGGTCAATCGCTCAGCAATTCTTTGCTGCGCTGTCAACCCCACCGTTCTATAGTGATTGTTGTTCCCAAATCTCAGCCCTACCGCAGTTCCATAGCGTTGAGCCTGTGTGATCGATAAATAACTGAAGAACAGGAGAGTAACTAGGGTAATTTTTGCTTTCATAGTTTTACAGGTTCTTGAGGAAAAGCCTACTGGAATCGTGCAACTAGGTGATTTATGTAAATTATTGCTTGGTACAGTCCTGATTCTAAAGGCTAAGAGTAAAAAGTAATGATTCTAGTTCAATAACCATTCCAGCCATTGAGCTTTGATGAAAAAGCAAAAAAATACCCTCAAAAGGTTTTGACTTATGAGGGTATTTGAAGGGAGAAACTATTTCTTAAGATTCAGAAACTACAATCTTTTCGATTTTGTCTCCAGCTTTTATTTTATCGATGACATCTAGACCTTCTACTACTTTGCCGAAGCAGGTGTGATTTCTGTCCAAATGAGCGGTGTTATCACGACTATGGCAGATAAAGAACTGCGATCCACCTGTATTTCTACCTGCATGAGCCATAGATAGGACTCCGCGGTCATGGTATTGATTCTCTCCATCTAGTTCACATTTGATGTGATGACCAGGTCCGCCAGTTCCATTTCCTTTAGGACATCCGCCTTGAATTACAAAATTTGGAATAACCCTATGGAAAGTCAATCCATCATAAAACCCATCATTCGCTAGGTCAATGAAATTTTGAACGGCAATAGGAGCGTCCTTCTCGTAAAACTCCACTTTCATTGTCCCTTTCTCAGTAATCAATTCTGCTGTCTTCATCTTTTATGCTTTTCGTTATATTCTTTTTTTTCCCTTTCGAAATCATGGTGTGCGAAAATATAACAATTCTTTCAAATAGTAGCACTCTAGCTATGACTACGAAGTAAATAAGTACTCGTATTTGAAAGCATAAAAAGCAAGTTTAACTCCTAGTCAATCCACCTAAGAAGAGTTGCTACATTTACTTTACTGCTAGTTGTGGGCAGAAAGATGTTGAAGTTCAAAGCAGTATTATCCTACCGTAAAGGTTGAATTTACATAGGTGCTCCCTGTAGAATGTCCTCAGAAGCAAAATCTTTGAATTTTTCAAAATTAGCTTTGAAAGCTTCAGCAAGAGCTTTCGCCTGCTTATCGTAAGCTTCTCTATCACTCCAGGTCAAACTAGGATTGAGAATATCAGAAGGAACATTTGGACATTCTTGAGGGATCTCCAAACCAAAAACCTTATGTTTTTTGTAGGCTACATGATCTAATTTTCCTTCAAGTGCGGCCGAAATCATTGCTCGGGTGTACGGAAGTTTCATTCTAGAGCCAACGCCATAGGGACCGCCGGTCCAGCCTGTATTGATCAACCAAACATTCGTCTCGTATTTCTCCATTTTTTCCCCAAATAATGTCGCATACTTGGTAGGGTGCAAGGGTAGAAATGCTGCCCCAAAACAAGCCGAGAATGTTAGTTTCGGTTCTGTGATACCCATCTCTGTTCCAGCTACTTTTGCTGTGTATCCAGAGATGAAGTGATACATCGCCTGACTTTTGTTCAACTTGGAGATCGGAGGTATCACGCCAAAAGCATCCGCAGTTAAGAAGAATATATTTTTTGGAATTCCTGCTGTTGATGGATCCAAAGCATTTGGTATGAAATGGATGGGGTAGGCTGTTCTGGTATTTTCAGTTACCGATTTATTTGTAAAATCTACCTCTCGAGAGTTGGGCTTGAATCTCGTGTTTTCAACGATTGAACCAAATCTAATCGCATCCCAAATTTCCGGCTCTTTCTCCTTACTCAAGTCGATCACTTTTGCGTAGCATCCACCTTCAAAATTGAAAACTCCCTTCTCTGTCCACCCATGCTCATCGTCGCCTATTAGGCTTCTGTTTGGATCAGCGGATAGCGTAGTTTTTCCGGTACCTGATAGTCCGAAGAAAATCGCGGTATCTCCTTTACTTCCTTTGTTTGCGGAGCAATGCATGGAAAGTACATTCTTTTCATGCGGAAGGATATAGTTCAGAACTGAGAAAATACCCTTTTTCATCTCACCTGCATAGCCAGTTCCGCCGATCAAAATAATACGCTCACTGAGGTTTATGATGGCGAAATTTGGGTTTTTAGTGCCATCGGTTTCTGGATTTGCTTCGAATTCTGGTGCACAGATAATAGTGAAATCGTGCTCGAAATCTACTAATTCAGCCTCAGAAGGCCTCAGAAACATGTTGTAGCAGAAGAGATTGTGCCAAGCTTTGGTATTGATTACTTTCAGCTTGAGCCTGTGATTCTCGTCTGCTCCTGCGTAGGCATCCCTCACGAAAAGCTCCTTGTCTGCCAAGAACGCCTTCATTTTTTTCAGAAGCGCATTGAATTTTTCGGGATCGAAAGGGATGTTAATATCACCCCACCATACCGAATCTTTGGTTTTATCGTCTAAGACGATGTACCGGTCTTTTGGAGACCTTCCTGTGAATGAGCCCGTATCCGCCATCAATGCTCCGGTGGATGTGAGTTTTCCTTCATTTTGCGCCAAGGCAATTTCCACTAGCTCAGCAGGTGGAAGATTGAAGTGTACTTTTCTTGAGGCTGTAGGCTTGAGAAAAGCCAGGGGAGAAGTCTGGGTAGCCAGATCTAGTTCCTGCATAAATATTTGGGTTTACAATCTGAATATTGTCTTCACAAAACTACTAAAAACACTCCCACAATAACCAATAAAAAGTGCTTTATTTTTAATTACAATCGGTTGCGCTACAAAAACAGATATTTATTTGGCTTTAGTTTCTTCTGAGCCTTTCAGTACTAAAGCGCTCATTTTTTCATAATGAAAAAATTAGAAATAAGTATATAATTCAGCCACATTACCTTTGGAAACAAGCCCTAAAAAGGTTTATCATTGTAAAATTGATTTCACCCAAATAAAACTACCCTTGGAAAAAGACCTTGAAATTGAACTAGACGAGCCAACCTTATTTGGCCATCCCAAAGGCTTATTTTATCTATTTTTTGCTGAAATGTGGGAGCGATTTAGCTTCTATGGAATGCGAGCATTGCTCACCTTATATATGGTGGACGTTATTTTTGAAGCATTGACAGACCGAGATTATGCCACTGCAGCCGTTTATGCATCTTATGGTTCCTTAGTTTATGCCTCTACAGTGATAGGAGGAAGAATCTCTGACAAAATTCTCGGCATGAGAAATTCCATTTTTCTGGGTGGAATATTGATGTCATTAGGCCATTTCGTTTTGGCAGTGGAGAACAACGTCGCCTTTTTTATTGCACTTTCTTTCATCATCGTTGGAAATGGTTTTTTCAAACCAAATATTTCAACTTTTGTAGGCACCCTGTATCCAGATGGTGATCCTCGAAAAGACTCTGGGTTTACCATTTTCTATATGGGGATAAATATCGGTGGCTGGATCGCACCTTTGCTCTGCGGCTGGCTTGCCGTGACGTATGGATGGCATTATGGTTTTGCATTGGCAGGATTCGGGATGTTATCAGGACTTATTTTCTTCTGGACAGGCATCAGGAACGGCGTTTTCGGTGATAGGGGTATGCCTCCTGCCAACGGCAGCATTGATACTAAAGTATTGGGTGTGAAAAATAGGTATTTGATTCCTATCCTATCATTCTTGACGGTACCTTTTATCGCATATTTATTAGCTGCATACAAGCCATTAGGCAGTGAAGGGGACTTTTTTGGAGATCAGAACATGGTCAACATTATCTTCAAAATCATCGGTGTGAGTATCCTGGGGTATTTAGCTTATATCATTGTTCAGTCCAGCCCAGATGAGAGAAAGAAACTTATCGTGGCCGTTTTGATTACGGTATTTATGACCATTTTTTGGGGTTTTCATGAGCTATCTGGAAGTGTAATCACCCTCTTTGCAGCTCGTAATGTAGATCTAGGAGGAATTATGACTGCCTCTCAGACAAATTCTCTAAACTCCATGTGGATCATTATTCTAGCCATTCCGATTTCCATGTTGTGGACTAGACTATCCAAGAAAAATCTGAACCCAAGAACTCCCTACAAATTTGGAATGGGTTTATTGTTTGCTGGAATTAGTTTTTACATCCTGTCGATAAGTCAAGGAAGTGCAGATGAAAATGGAATGGTGCCGTTTGCTTACCTGCTTCTTATGTACTTCTTGATCTCTGTAGGTGAGCTTTTTATGTCTCCAGTGGGTCTTTCGAAGATTACAGATTTGTCTCCAAAAAGAATTGTAGCATTCATGATGGGCGTTTGGTTCCTTTCTTCTGCCTTTGCATTTCAGGTGGTAGGCTTTATTGGCAAGCAACTCTCTATTGAAAGCACGGATAAAAATATTGGGGGGTTCGAAACGCTAAGCATCTATACAGATGGCTTTCTATTGATTGCTCAATATTCTGTGGGCGCTGGTCTGCTGGTATTGATCGCTGGACCGTTTATTAATAAATTGATGGGTGATGTGCATTAATCAGTAGCGAGAACTGAAGTCTTCTACAGATGAGAAAGGCTGCCGAATTCGATTCGACAGCCTTTCTTTTTGTATTCTTGAGTACGTTTTTCTTAAAATAAACTTGTTTGCACAGTAGTTTTCTTTGTTGCCTGAATGGTTCCTTTTAGCATTTCCTGCAGCAACTTTAAGAAACCAGGCTCCCAATTTTCAGCGTGAAGTTTGATGTCTTTGCCCTCATATTCTATAGGCCCGAGCATTTTCTCATAGCCGATTATCATACTCCATATCGTGTAGAAGGTGATCTCTGGCTGCAATTCAGCCCGGATACTTCCATCTTTGATTCCTTGGCTGACCATCATGATACCGATTTTAGCGGGTTCATGGTGAATCTCCAGAAGCTTTTGAAAATGTATTGAGTTTAGCGTTTTTGGATCTATGAGCTGGCGGGTTTCCGGATTGTTGTATTTTTTGAGAAGGTCAAGAAAATTAAGAATAGCATCGTAATAGACTTGCTGAGTTTTGGCAAATCCTACAATCTTCAGAAGTAGGTCAGAGATCATTTCCAAGCCTGTTTTTCCTTTGGATCTATAGACTTCTCTGAATTCATCTTTGAATTGGTCGAAGGCCTTTTTGGTCAGTGCCATGAATAGGTCCTCCTTGTTTTTGTAGTAAAAATAGGTGAGGCCTTTACTTATTCCCGCACTTTGGGATATATCCTCCATTCTCGTGGCCACGTAGCCTTTGGATGTGAAAAGCGCCACTGCAACATCTAATATTAGTTTTTCCTTGTTTTTCTCTCCCGCCATGAGTTTGATCATTTAGATAATCATTGACTTCAAAGATATTAAACTCGGGTCAAAAAATCAGAGCAAATGCCCGCTATATTCTGAATTATTTCCATAAAAAAAGGCTTCAGGGATTTCCTAAAGCCTTTTTCGTATGATACTCAAAGGATTACTTTACTTCTATGATAAAGTAATTTTTCTTGCCTTTCTGTACCAGCAAGTATTTATTTTGAAGCAAAGTCAATTGGACCTCTGCGTTTGGATCGGTGAGCTTTTCCTTGTTGATACTCACTCCTCCGCCTTGGATCATTTTTCGTGCTTCCCCTTTGGAAGCAAATACCACCCCTTGAGTAATTTCTCCGAATAGATCAAGAACAGAACCTAATGCACTGTATTCATCCTGACCTATCTGCACCTGCGGAACGCCCTCAAAAACCTGCAAGAAAGTCCGTTCATCTAGCGCTGCGAGATCTTCAGTGGAAGACTTGCCAAACAAAATTTCTGATGCTTTCATTGCCATGTCCAGTTCGGATTCTCCATGAACCATGATGGTGATTTGCTTCGCAATTTCTTTTTGTAATACCCTTAAATGAGGAGCTTTGGCATGTTCAGCTTCTAATCTTTCGATTGTCTCCTGATCCAAAACCGTGAAAATCCGAATGTATTTCGAGGCATCTGTATCAGATACATTTAACCAAAACTGGTAGAAGGCATACGGAGAAGTCTTCTCCGAATCCAGCCAAACCGAGCCACTTTCTGTTTTACCGAATTTAGTCCCATCCGCTTTGGTGATCAAAGGTACGGTCAGCGCATAAGCACTTCCACCGCCCATTCGTCGGATCAATTCTGTCCCCGTAAGGATATTTCCCCATTGGTCAGATCCGCCTAGCTGAATGCTGCAGTTCTCATTTTTCCACAAATGATAAAAATCGTAACCTTGGATCAATTGATAAGAAAATTCGGTAAAAGAAAGCCCATTACCATCTTCAAGACGCTTTTTGACAGAATCCTTGGACATCATGTAGTTCACCGTGATATGTTTGCCTATATCCCGAATGAAATCCAAAAAGCTAAATTCAGACATCCAGTCGTAGTTATTTACCAATTCAGCTTTGTTGGAAGTAGCGCCAGAGAAATCTAGAAACTTAGCAAGTTGACCTTGAATAGACGCGACATTGTAATCCAGAGTAGCTTTGTCCAGGAGATTTCTTTCTGCGGATTTGAAGGAAGGATCTCCGATCATCCCAGTAGCTCCACCTACCAAAGCAAATGGCTTGTGACCAGCGCGTTGGAAATGTAATAAAGTCATCACGCCAACCAAGTGACCTATGTGCAAGGAATCTGCCGTGGGGTCAAACCCAAGATAGGCCGAAGCCATCCCTTTAGTGAGGTGTTCTTCGATATCGGGAGTCATGTCTTGAAGCATGCCTCTCCAGCGTAATTCTTCTATAAATGAGTTCATCTAATGCGTTGGTTTTCGAGGTGCAAATATAGCCTTGTCTGCCTAAGGAATAAAAACCATTGATTGATTTTGGATTCAATCCTTGTAAAATCCGCCGATTAAAAAATGAGAAGCATTTCAAATTACAATTTTGATTAATTTGAAGCACAAATAAACTAGTTATGATTTTAAGACTTAAGATTTTTGGGATTCTTGCAGGCTGCTTTATTGGTAGTCTAGCCGTGGCTCAAGGTGCTCCTAATTGGATGCGTTATCCTGCTATTTCTCCTGATGGGACGCAAATAGTTTTCACTTTCAAAGGTGACTTATACTCGGTGCCAAGTACTGGCGGTGCTGCCCGACAGCTCACTTTCCATGAGGCACATGACTACCAGGCAGTTTGGAGTCGGGACGGCAAGACTTTGGTCTTTGCCTCAGATCGCTACGGGAATTTTGATATTTTCTCTATGAGTCCTGATGGAGGACCGGCTACCCGACTTACATTTCACTCCAATGATGAGCAACCCTTTGAATTCACGTCTGATGATCAATCGGTTATCTTTGGCACACAAAGGATGGATATCGCTGAGCATAGGCAATATCCGACGGGTTCACAGCCAGAGCTCTACTCAGTTCCTCGAAATGGAGGAAGAGTGGATCAGGTATTTACTATTCCGGCAGAATATGTGACGCTCAACAAAGATGGGAGCAAGATGCTCTACCACGATAAAAAAGGCGGCGAAAATGAATGGCGCAAGCATCATCAGTCTGGAATTGCCAGAGATATTTGGATGTACGACACGAAAAGCAACGAGCATAAAATGCTCACGACTTTTTATGGTGAGGATAGAAATCCGGTTTTTTCCCCTGATGAATCAGAGATTTATTACTTGAGCGAAAAAAATGGAAGCTTCAATGTCTTTGCTATGTCTGCTTCCCAACCCACCCAAAATGAAGCATTGACCAGTTTGGAGAATTTCCCGGTTCGCTTTCTAACGATTTCTGATAATGGACTGATGAGCTTTGGATACGACGGTGAGCTTTATACGCTTCGCAAAGGTGAAGCTCCCAAGAAAGTAGCAGTTACCATAAAAACCCAAGCTATCAGTAACTCAGATAAATACATCTCCATCAATGGAGGAGTGCGGGAAATGTCTATAGCTCCAGATGGTAAAGAAATCGCATTCATAGCTAGAGGAGAGGTTTTTGTCACATCAGTAGATGGGTCCTTGACAAAAAGAATTACGAATACAGCAGAGCAAGAGCGTTTTGTAGAGTTTGCTCCTGACGGAAAATCACTGGTGTATGCCAGCGAAAGAGAGGGTAAATGGCAGATTTTTCAAAGTAAAAAAGTAAGATCTGAGGAGCCATTCTTTTTTGCGGCTTCACTTATAAAAGAGGAGCCACTTGTGACGTTGGAAGATGAGGCTTACCTCCCTAAGTTTTCACCTGACGGAAAAAAGCTTGCCTTTGTAGAAGGCAGGCGCACGCTGAAAGTCCTTGACTTGGAGACAAAGGCTACTGTGACTTTGATGACTCCTGAGCAACTTTTTCACATGCGAGATGGAGATCAGTACTTTACCTGGGCTCCAGATAGTAAGTGGTTGCTAGCAACTTACCGACCTACCATGTCAAACTCCGAGGTTGTTCTTTTAGACGCTTCCGGTAAGCAGAAAATGAAAAACCTTACAAATAGTGGCTACAGTGACGACAATGCTATGTGGGTGAATGAGGGCAAGCAGATGATTTGGTTTTCCAATAGAGATGGTTTGCGAAGCTATGCCACCAGCGGCCAGAGCCAAAGCGATGTCTATACGATGTTTTTTGATCAGACAGCCTGGGATAAATTTTCACTATCTAAGGAAGATTTTGATTTGATGAAAGAGATTGAAAAAGTAGGTAAAAAGGAGGAGAAGGACGATAAAGCAAAAGATGACAAAGAAAAGGATAAAAAAGTAGAGGATTTGACGTTTGACTGGGAGGGGATAGAAGATAGAAAGGCAAAACTGACAATCCATTCATCTTCATTAGGCGATGCTGTTTTGTCTAAAGACGGTGAAAAGCTCTATTATTTGGCCGCATTTGAGAAAGGAATGAACCTGTGGAGCACCAATATAAGAACCAAAGAAACTAAGCAGGAAATCAGCCTAGATGCCAATTCAGCAAGTTTGATGTGGGATAAGGAGCAGAAAAATCTCTTCCTGTTGAGCAATGGCAGTATTTCCAAAATCAACCCAGAAGGGATGAAGAAAGAATCAATCAAGATAGCTGGGGAAATGACATATGATCAGGAGGCAGAGATGGCTTATATGTTTGAGCACGTGTGGCTTCGTACCAAAGGCATATTCTACACGCCTGATATGCACGGGGTAGATTGGCAAAAAGCTAAGGCAGACTATGAGAAATACCTTCCATCTATAGGAAACGGCTACGAATTTTCGGAGATGATCTCTGAGATGATCGGGGAGCTGAACGTATCTCACGCTGGATCGAGGTATTCTAGGTCTATTGATATGGCGGATGCTACTGCTGCTCTGGGGGTATTTTGGGATTATGACTATGACGGAAATGGGATCAAAATTACGGAGATACTAGCGGGTGGCCCATTAGACAAGGCAGACCTGGAGGTGAAAAAAGGTATGATCATCGAGAAAATCGACGGGGTGACTGTAGCTCCAGATACGGACATGGCTAAGTATCTGAATAGAAAAGCGGACAAATTCACACTAATAGAGGTGCTCAACCCAGCAACAAACCAAAGAAAACAACTCACCATCAAGCCTATTTCACTTCGTGCGGAGAATCAACTCTTATATAAAAGATGGGTAAGAATGAATCAGGCTGAAGTAGATAGCCTGAGTGGTGGCAAGCTAGGCTACGTACACATTCCGGGTATGAGTGACGGCCCATACCGCAATGTGTATGAAGAAATGATGGGAAAATTCAGCGAGAGTGAAGCGGTGATAGTTGATACCAGATTCAATGGTGGTGGAGATTTAGTGGCTGATTTGGCGATGTTTTTCACCGGAGAAAAATTTATTACCTATGCTACTGAAGCGCGTAATGTAGGTTTTGAACCTACTTCCCGCTGGACAAAGCCTACGTTAGCGATGTTCAACGAAGCCAATTATTCTGACGGACATTGTTTTGCGTCGGGCTACACCGATCTCAAAATTGGCAAAACCTTAGGAATGCCAACTCCCGGAACTTGCTCGTTTGCAGGATGGGAGGGCCTTCCAGACGGTTCGCGCTGGGGTGCTGTTCCTATTTCAGCTAAAAATAAGGCAGGAGAGTGGATGGAAAATAATGAGACACGCCCAGAAATAGAAGTGAAAAATATGCCTGGAAAGATTGATAGAGGAATAGATCAGCAACTAGTAAAAGCAGTTGAAGAACTCTTGATGGTAGTGAATTAATACTAACATATGAGCATAAAAAAACCTGGCAGTGATGCCAGGTTTTTTTATGCTTTTTGATTCTTCGAAATGCTTACTGAAATGCTTTCGTGTTCAGCGTTTCGTCATTTTTGAAGAAATCAGTGAGTTTTCCGAAAGAATTGTCGAAATACCCGCCTAGCATTTTCTTAATAATGAAAGAACGGTATTCGTCTTTCGATACGATAGGAAAATACTCGTGACTCTTTCCGTAAGACTTATGACTGACAAATCCTTTTCGCTCCAAAATTCTAACAATTGTTGAAACTGTGTTGTATGCTGGCTTAGGGTCAGTCATAGGGGTTAGGATGTCTTTGACAAATCCTCTTTCGATTTCCCAGAGGATTTGCATGATCTCTTCCTCGGCTCTAGTTAATGGTTTCATAAATAAGGTGTTAAGTTTTAATTGTTAGAAAATTATTCGTTTAGTTTCACAATTGCAACAAAAAACCAATTTTAGTTTAATTTTTTTTCATCTAGAGAGTTCTGCAGTTCACATGCTATTAAGTAGATTTCAATAAAAAAGGCCTCTTTTGAGGCCTTATGGACTATGAAGTCCGTAATTTAATTATCCTGGTGAGATGAAGTAATTTCACGATTGGGTAAGTCGGATCAAACTCATACCACTTCACCGCGAAATTCGGTCTGTTGGGCAGCTTATGGTGATTGTTTTGAAATAATTCTCCTAGCATCAGCACATCCAACAAGAGGCTATTCTTAGACTTATCGTTATTGTCGAAATTTGAATAGCCATATTTATGTCCGCTCCAATTCACGATAGCGCCATGCACTGGTCCCATGAGAAAATGAATAGGCAATAAGAAATACATCCACCAATGTGTGCCAGAGAGCTCAAAAACTGAGATACAAAGCACATAGATAGCCACGTACAATAAGCCCCAACCTACTCTCACGAGCATCGTGTCAGCGAATTTGTCAAACTTGTTCCAATCAGGAATATCCTTAGAGAATCTCTCCTCAGGCTTTAAGCGGAAAGAGAAATATTCGTTGTAGATGTTTTTTGTTTTCCACATCATCGTAAACAGGTTCTCTGTATGGTGCGGACTGTGAGGATCAAGTGGAGTATCACTGTAAGCATGATGCATTCTGTGAAGAATAGCATAGGCACGTGGCGAAAGATATGAGCTACCTTGCCACATCCAAGTGAAAAAGTAGAAGAATTTTTCCCAAAATTTATTCATGTAGAACATCTGATGGGCAGCATATCTATGAAGGAAGAAACTTTGGCAGAACAAAGAGAAATACCAATGCAAAAGGAAGAAAATGATGATTATCACTCGGATTTGGATTTATTGAAATAGGATACAAATATAAGGCAACGAAATCAAGTAACGCATCTCGTGGCAGAAGCATTCCATTTTTTTTTGGATGATATTTATCAGTTTTTAAAGTTGGCTAAAACTGATCTTGTATATCCGCTATTTCACAAGTAAAGAGACAAAAGTCACCTAGAAAATATCAAACTTGGAAATTGAGGCCGCTTCGGTGATCGATCATCGGTCTTCCAAAATGATTGGCAAAGGATGTAAGGCGACTGGAATAGTGGAGGGAGATCTTTAAAGTAATTCACGTATTTTAACTTATGGAAAAGACGAATAAACCTTTGAATTTTTTAGTAAAGATTTTATTGGGAGGGATAGCTGTATTAATTGCTGAATTCCTATTATCAGGAATTCATGTGGATACTTTCATGACTGGATTTATCCTTGCTGCAGTAATAATCCTAATCAACAGTACGATTAAGCCCCTTTTAATTCTACTGACTTTACCGATTACCTTAGTGACTTTTGGTCTGTTTCTCTTGGTGATCAATGCGCTGATGATCATGCTAGTTGATTGGATTATGCCTGGATTTGTGGTGGATGGTTTTTGGTGGGCTATCTTATTTGCGATTGTACTGAGTATCATCAATTCAATTTTTGGTAACAACTAGAAGGAAATGCATTGGATTTTATAATATCGTGTAGTTAATCAATCTCTTCTCGCTTGAGAATCGTCAGAGATCGAATAATAAGAATTATTTTGAGGCTTAATGAAATTCCTTTGGCTGATAATCTTTTATCGCACAGGAATTTGTAACTCTTTCTTCAGAATAGGGTTGACAGTTAAGAAAGGGGTTTGAATATGAGAATTTAATTCCATTTGATTATCAGTGTATTATGTTTTGATGGATTGGTCATTTTTTTGAAAAAATCATTTTTAACTTTTGTGGAATTAATTAAATTCCATTAGATTTTGATTCTATATTACTTCAGGATTTAGTACTATTGAATTGCTAACCATCTTAAAATTATATTCTTTAACTATTTAACTATGTCAATTTCTAATCCAGGGTTTGACCCTCAACGTATTGAAGAGCTAAAGGAAGAACTAAAAAAGACTAAAAAGTCCTTTAAAATCCTTCCGGATGAAGAGAACAGTGACGAGTTTGTGAACTTCTACTTTGTAGGAATGTATCAAGGTAAAGAAGTAATCTATGATGCGGCATTATACACGCTCAGGTTGCACCACGCGAGTGAGGTGTATGAGTTGGCGGAGCATAAGGCTGCCCAGAAGTTTCAGAATTTCAAGGGGATATCATACGAGGAGGATGAAAATGGCAATCTGAAACCATTGACAAGCGAGGAAGAAGAGATCGGTTGGTTTATCACTGAGATTATTATGGAGATTGAAGAGGAGGAAAGTGTAAAGGTCCAAGAGTTCGTAGATATAGATACGCATCACGATTTTGGGATAGGACTGGATGCTGCGCTGAATATTGATCACATAGATGAAAAGGTGATTTCTAAATTTATCAAAGAGTTCAATGATGACACCATAGAGCTAGATGATACCATGTATGCCTTCCAATCAGAGGAAGAAGATATCGAAGATTGACCAAACTAAAATTCAAATTTAAAATCTTACGCTTGCTTGACGCAGGCGTTTTTTTATGCTAAAAATTGCCTTTTGCCCTAGTTACAAGCACCCATTGCCGGATAATCACAGATTTCCGATGGAGAAATATGATTTGCTACCTGGCCAGCTGCTTTATGAAGGAATTGTAAAAGAAGAGAATTTCTTTGTCCCTGAACCTATAGAGGAGCGATGGATTCTCACTACCCATACGCAGAACTATTGGGGGAAGCTGAAGAACTTAACCTTGTCCAAATCCGAAATTCGCGCTACCGGATTTCCCTTGTCGGCCGAACTTGTGCATCGGGAGATTACCATCTTAGACGGTTCTGTCCAAGCAGCCGTCTTTGCCTCGCACTATGGCATAGGGATGAACATAGCTGGAGGTACACATCATGCTTTTGCGGATAGAGGCGAGGGTTTTTGCTTGTTAAATGATATTGCAGTTGCAGCGAATTATTTACTTGCAAATCAACTGGCAAAGAAAGTGTTTGTAGTAGATTTAGACGTTCATCAAGGGAATGGAACTGCTAGTATTTTTGCCAATAATCCTAACGTTTTTACTTTTAGTATGCATGGGGAAAAGAACTATCCCATGAGAAAGGAACTGTCTGATTTGGACAGCGCAGTCCCTGATGGTACAGGGGATAATGAGTATTTAAAGATTTTACAGTTTCATCTTGATTATATTTTAAAGGATTTTTCTCCTGATTTTATCATTTACCAATGCGGTGTAGATGTGTTGGAAAGTGACAAGCTTGGGCGTTTGGCGATGAGTGTAGAAGGTGTAAGAAAGCGAGATGAAATGGTACTCACTTTGGCCAAATCACTGAAAACGCCAATAATGTGCTGTATGGGTGGCGGCTATTCGCCAAACGTCAGCAAAATTGTAGAGGCTCACACACAAGTATATAGGATAGCTCAAGAGTTATATTTTTGATTGGCTTCTCATATTTGAGATCTGCGCCAATTACAATTCTTGTAAAATCAATACTTTCTTTATATTTGCGCCCTTGTAATCAAAAACATCTACAAAGTGAAAAGAGGATTAAAACTAATCGGTGCATTGAGCCTTGCTACAGTGCTTTTATACGGCTGTGATAATGCTGGAACTTCTAGCTCCACTGGAGAAAGCTCTACAAGCGAAGTAAGAAAGGGTGAATTGAATATCGCATTTATCCATACAGATAGTGTGATCAATAAGTATGATTACTTCAAAGCCAAATCTGAAGAACTAACTGAAAAGGGAAAGAAATTTGAAAGTGATCTTCAGGGAAGAGCAACTGGCTTTCAGCAGGAAGTTCAAAATTTCCAGCAGACTGGCGGCAACATGACTGTAAATCAGCAACGTGCCAAGCAAGAAGAGTTAGGGAAAAAGGAGCAAAACCTTATGATTTATCGTGACAACTTAATGCAAGAATTGTCAGCTGACGAGGCAGCACTTTATAGCGAAGTATATGATAAAGTTCAGAGCTACCTTAAGACATATGCAGAGCAAAATGAATTGGCTATGATCCTTAGCTACACCAGAGGTGGAGCTGTTTGGTACGGAAATGACGCATTTGACATCACTGAAACGGTGATCGAAGGCCTCAATAAAGAATATACAGCTAATCCAGTAGATACAGCGAAATAAGCTAATCCACCAACCTGAATATTGAAACCCAGCAAATGCTGGGTTTTTTTGTGGTAAAAAATTGGGTAATTTTACCCCACTAACGAAAATTTATAGAATGAAAATCACTGAATTTTTAAAGCATAATTACCGTCACTTCAATGCGGCGGCGCTGATCGATGCCGCTGAAGGCTACAAAAGTCATTTGGATAACGGAGGCAAAATGATGGTGACGCTCGCTGGTGCTATGTCCACTGCAGAGCTCGGGATATCTCTGGCTGAGATGATCCGCCAGGACAAAGTTCAAATCATCACGTGTACAGGTGCCAACCTCGAAGAGGATGTGTTCAACCTGGTAGCGCATGATTACTATGAGCGAATTCCTAATTACCGCGAACTGACTCCAGCTCAGGAGCAAGACTTAGTGGAGCGTCACATGAACCGTGTTACTGATACGTGTATTCCTGAAATGGAAGCAATGAGAAGAATCGAAAATGTGATATTGGAAGAATGGGTGAAGGCTGACCAAGCTGGAGAATCCTTCTTTCCACACGAGTTTTTCTATAAAATCTTGCTTTCTGGCAAATTAGAAGAGTCTTATCAAATAGATCCAAAAAATAGTTGGTTGCTCGAAGCAGCCAAGAAGAACATTCCTATCATTGTGCCAGGATGGGAAGATTCTACTTTGGGAAATATGTTTGCAGGACATGTGATCTCTGGAGATGTGAAAAATGTACATACAGTACGGACAGGAATAGAATACATGATTTTCTTGGCAGATTGGTACACTGAGAATGCTTCAGAAGAAAGTACTGTAGGATTCTTCCAGATTGGCGGGGGAATTGCAGGAGACTTCCCGATATGCGTGGTGCCGATGCTGCATCAGGATTTGCAGAGAACCAATGTGCCATTATGGGGTTATTTCTGTCAAATCTCTGACTCGACCACTTCCTACGGTTCGTACTCTGGAGCTGTGCCAAATGAGAAAATTACATGGGGCAAACTAGGGATCGACACACCGAAATACATTATCGAGTCTGATGCAACGATCGTAGCGCCATTGGTATTTGCCATTGTGCTGGATCAATAATCTATGAGAAAATTCAAAAACGTATTACTTAAAGCAAGTGGCCTCATGCTACTTGCTTTTTGCATTTCATTTAGTCTGCATGCTCAAAAAGTAGTTTCCCTTTCTGGAGCTAATAGCCCACAGGACGACATGAATCCGGTGTGGATAGGTGACAATACCCTACTATTTACCCGAGCTTTTCACCCAAATAATTTAGGAGGTATAACAGATCCTGGTGATATCTGGATGACCCAAAAGTCAGAATCAGGTGAATGGCTACAAGCAGTTCATCGAGCTGACCTGAGTACGGATGGTTATGATTTTTCATTGGGGCTGGAGGATTACCTTACCTTGTTGGTCTATCATACAGGAGGGGAAAGATTCGGTATTTACCAATATTCCAAATTTGGAAAGGATTGGAATTTCCTGCGTCAAGTGACTGTGGAAGGCCTGAGCGAACTTTCAGGTCAAGTCACTGGCCGGGTAGCTTCTGGAGGCAAGGTGATTTTTCTATCTGGAAAAGGTACAGACTCCAAAGGAAACGAGGACATCTACGTCAGTCAAAAAACAAGTCCTATTACTTGGTCTCAACCAGTCAATATTGGAGCTGCTGTAAATACGATAGGACAAGAAATGAGTCCGTTTTATGACACAAAATCCGGACAGCTGTATTTTTCTTCCAACATGCATGCGGATGCTGAGGGTAAAGACCTGTTCATAGCAAAGCGAATGGGTGATGATTGGACTACTTGGAGCAAGCCTGTGAAGTGGGAGCAAGTGAGTTCGGCTGGATCTGAAGTTTCTGTCACATTTATTACTTCTGAGGAGGTAGTGTGGACTAGTACACAGAATAGTGATGGCTTTGCAGATTTGTTAACCTTTGAAACGATCATTCCTCTTGTCATTCCTCAGGAATTTGTCATGGCTTCTCCAAAACCTTTAGCTCCCATAGCTAAAGCAGTACCTGCAAAAAAAGTAGCAATTACACCGATATATCCTTCTTCTTCAGTGGGGTTCCCAGAAGTGAAAATGACTGAGACACCTGTAGAAACTAGTGAAAGTCCTATTTCTTGGTTTGTAGTGGACGCGAAAAATAAAACTCTGGTTCCTTACTCAGTCAGCTGGAAGGCTGGTGAATCAACCCAAATTAGAAGTGCAGCTGATTCAGTTTTTCGCTCTGAGCTAGCCAATTCTCAAGTCAACGAGGTTAAGGTTAACGCGGAAGGATACTTTCCTAAAACAGTTCTGCTATCAGAAATAATGTCAGGTGAACCGACTGTGGTTCTAATGACCAAAGCTGAATCGGGAAGTATTGTTTTGCTTGAGAATGTGAATTTCAAGCGAGGTACTTCGGAACTGGAAGGCGAAGGGACTAAAGAATCCTTGACAGAGTTAGCAGGTTTCCTTTTAGAAAACCCAACTATGAAACTCAGAATTCATGGCCACACGGACAGTGCTGGAGACCCAGGTCTCAACAAAGGGCTTTCTCTAGAAAGAGCAGGAAGTGTTAGGGATTTTCTGATTACTCAGGGAGTACCGTTTGAAAGTCTCAGAATATCAGGGTGGGGTGGGACTAGACCTACAGCGTCCAATGCTACAGAAACAGGGCGCGCCAAAAATAGGAGGGTAGAGCTAGAGGTGGAGCGATAAGTAGGGCTTTTAATTTATTCGTAGAGAGAAGGTTTACTATAGAAAGTTTTCAGTGGGTATGCTCAGTTTCCAAACATGAAGTGCAATGTAGATTTTATAAATTATCCAAAAAAAAACGGCTTTGAAATCATTCCAAAGCCGTTTTTCAGTTATAAGGAATAGTCTCCTCGATAATTCCGCTTTACAAATTGATTGGCAGGGTCAAAGTTAGTGACTTCCATTTTTGGCCCATCCCAAAGGAGTTTGATTCCTCTTCCAGGATAGTCGAATTGCTGCGCGTTGGTTGCTTTTGGAACTCTGTAGTCGTAGCTTCTTATAGCCAAGTTGCCCATAAGGACAGATTCTGTTAGTGGCCCTGCGATAGAGAATGGAGAACTCAAATTTTTAAATTCTTCAGATCCATGTCCGGCAATGCATGCTTCTACCCAATTATTATAATGACCTCCATCTCCTCCAGGTACCCTGTGCAATGTTTGCGGAACAGTAATGTCTTTTGTCTTTGAAGTAGGTAGCAGTTGTGGGTTTTTACCATAGGTGGAGCACATCATTTTACCTTTGGTTCCTTCGATAATAACT
Organism: Algoriphagus sp.; assembly: GCF_039969895.1. Lineage (GTDB taxonomy): Bacteria > Bacteroidota > Bacteroidia > Cytophagales > Cyclobacteriaceae > Algoriphagus. Next base: position 153,518 of record NZ_JBDVMZ010000004.1, on the reverse strand, counting down.
CCATTACCACCGTCACCCATTTGCTCATTTGGTGCTAATTCTACAGGTCTATTAGGCTGTATACCGCCATCCATCCAATGAAACTCCAAGTCCTCTTTTCCTGGTCTGTCAAATCTCAAGGTAATATGAGAAGATGGAGGGCAACTCTCTGGAAAATAGCCCCTTTTGAATTCCCCGACATAGACAGAGCCTACAGAGCATTCTGCTGATTTTGGATAACCTAATCCCAACACCCGGAAAGGTGGCTCCATGATGTGACAGGCCATGTCACCAAGTGCTCCTGTACCATAATCCCACCATCCACGCCAGTTGAATGGCACAAGATTCCCTACATAATCCTTGTATGGTGCGGTGCCTAGCCATAGATCCCAGTCCAAATCCGCTGGAGGAGTAACAGGTTCGGTCGGCCATTGAATACCTTGAGGCCAGACGGGACGGTCAGTCCAAGAATACACTTTGGTAGCTTCTCCAATTAGCCCAGCGTCATACCATTCTACCATCTGTCGTACCCCGTCTCCCGAGGAACCTTGGTTGCCCATTTGTGTGACTACTTTATATTTTTCTGCAGCTTCTGTGAGCATTCTTGCTTCGTAGATGTCATGAGCTAAAGGCTTTTGGACATAGACATGTTTGCCCATTTTCATTGCATCCATGGCAGCCACTGCATGCATATGATCAGGAGTAGATACCGTGACGGCATCAATGTTATCCCCCTCTTTGTCGAGCATCTCACGGTAATCTTTGTAATATTTGGCATTGGGATGAAGGTCACGGCTACGCTGAGCTCGGGTGTCATCTACATCGCAAAGGGCTATAAAATCTGCCTTTTCAGTTCTTGTTACCCCACTCACGTCATTCCAGCCCATTCCTCCGACACCAATTCCCGCTACACGGAGCTTGTCGCTAGGAGCTATAAAACCTGGGCCACCTAGCACGTGTCTAGGAACGATATAAAATCCGGCTGCTGCCAACACAGAGCCTTTAAGAAATTTTCTCCGGGAGCTCCCAGAATTCGAACCTTTACTTTTCATTAATTCAATAGTTAATGGTAAAACAGTATAGTATTTATTTCAATTATATTCTATTATCCGCAATGATGCCAGTCGCCTTACAATTTTTGCCAATCATGCTGAAAGACCGGGGATCGAAGCGGTCTCATTTCTTAAATTTGATATTTCCTGTGTTACTTCTGCCATTTTACTGGTAAAATAGAGGATATGCATGTTATTTTTCTTCTAAATCTGAAATTATCAAAAACAACTTACAATTAGGAATTCAATTCCACAATTCTGACCTGCGATTGCTAGAATAATGTATAGAGGAATCGTTTTCTTATAAAATCAAGTTGCTGTTCAAACATTGTTAAAAAAATAGATTAAGTTTACCCAAACATAATTCTATGAAATTTCCCCTGAGTTGTTTAGTTGTATTTGCTGCGCTTTGCATTAGTTCATGCCAGCCGCAGATTGAAGTAAAACTTACAGATGCTGGTATTATACCCATACCAAGTGCTATTTCTTCGTCCAGCGGAGTTTTTAAATTAGAGGCTGGTTCATCCATTCAATTGGTTGGGACTGGTGAAGATTTGGCTAGAGTAGGTAGTTTTCTTGCAGAGGAGTTGCGCCCTGCAACAGGATTTGAAATTCCCATTTCTTCAGAAGAAGGAGATTTGATATTGGAATTGAAAAGTGGTGAAGCTTCAGAAAACTATAGCATAGACATCAGCAGTGATCAGGTGAAAATTTCCTCTACTTCAGCCGCTGGCCTTTATTATGGAGTGCATACACTAATCAAAGCTCTGCCGGTAGAAATTGAAAATTCCTCTGTGGTGGACATGGATTGGGTGATTGGTAATGGGAAAATTGAAGACTCTCCTGAGTTTAGTTACAGAGGAGCGATGCTGGATGTGGCGCGGCACTTTATATCTGTAGCAGACGTGAAGCACTACATAGATCAGATGGGAAGTCTGAAATACAACCACCTACATCTTCATTTGTCTGATGATCAAGGTTGGAGAATAGAAATTAAATCATGGCCTAAATTGACTGAAATAGGGGGGCAAACGGAAGTAGGAGGGACTGAAGGTGGATTTTTCACTCAGAAAGACTATGTGGAAATCGTGAATTATGCTGCAGATAGATTTATCACAGTAGTACCTGAGATTGATATGCCAGGCCATACCAATGCTGCATTGGCTTCTTATGCCGAACTAAACCCTGGTGTCAATTTACCAGATGGAGACTTTTCTACGATGACCGAGGGAGAAATTGATTTTAATATTCTTGATAAAAACCCCGAGCCAGCGGAGATTTATACTGGGATAGAAGTAGGTTTTAGCACATTTGCGACCAATAAGGAAATTACTTATACGTTCGTAGAGGATGTGATTAGAGAACTTGTCGAGCTTACTCCTGGCCCATATATTCATATTGGAGGCGATGAGTCACTTGTGACTGAGAAAGATGATTACATCTATTTTGTGGAGCGAGTACAAGGGATTGTAACAAAGTATGGCAAGAAAAGCATGGGCTGGGATGAAATCGCAACAGCTAAATTAGCTCCAGGCGCTGTGGCTCAATTTTGGGCGAAGGAGGAAAACGCAAAGCTTGCCAAAGAACAAGGCAACCTAATCTTAATGTCTCCAGCCAAGCGTACTTACTTAGATATGCAGTATGATTCTACCTCTAGATTAGGACTTCATTGGGCTGCTTATATTGAGCTAGATGATTCTTACAATTGGGATCCAGCTACCTATGCAGATGGTATCAACAAAACAGATATTTTGGGAGTCGAAGCCCCACTTTGGACAGAAACTCTTGATACCCGGGCAGACATTGAATACATGGCTTTCCCAAGACTGGCGGCACTCGCAGAAGTAGCCTGGTCTTCTAGTGAGCGAAGAAATTGGGAAGATTTCCAAAAAAGAATAGCTCAACAAGGTAAACGCTGGGATATCAATGGAATAGGGTTTTACAGATCACCTACCGTGAACTGGTAAAGTCAAAGAAGGTAATTTTAAACCCGGAGCAGTCCGGGTTTTTTATTGCCCAACTTTCCATATTCTTTGAATTTCACTAAAATGAACTTAATATGGATGTTAATTTTAAAATCACCTGATCAAGATTTTTGATCATGATAAATAGACAACGTTAATGGGCGATTATATTATTTCCTTTGCCAACTGGATTTGGGGAACTCCGATGCTTATCATTCTAATGGGTGGGGGAATGATTCTCTTAGTACACTCAGGATTTGTTCCTTTTAGAAAAATCGGGCATGCCATAGGATTGCTTCGGGGTAAATATGATGACAATTTAGCACCGGGTCAGATTACTTCATTTCAAGCTTTGTCAGCAGCCATAGCGGCTACCGTGGGCTTAGGTAACATCAGTGGGGTTGCCATCGCCATCAACATGGGAGGTCCTGGAGCAATATTCTGGATGTGGGTATCGGCTTTTGTGGGTATGGCAACTAAATTTTACACCTGTAGCCTGGCAATCATGTACCGTGGAAAGGACTCAGAAGGCAACATTCAAGGAGGTCCTATGTATGTGATTGAAGAAGGAATGGGTATAAAATGGAAGTTTCTTTCTGTCATTTTTTGTGGGGCGGGAATTTTGGGTTTGCTGGCGATTTTCCAGGCTAACCAATTAACTGCCGTCTTAAGATCAGTAATCTTAGAGCCTGCGGGATTAGATGCTGGAGATAAGACTCGATGGATTATAGGTATAACTATGATGGTATTAGTAGCGATTGTGATATTGGGTGGCATTAAGAGAATTGCTGCAGTAGCTTCTAAGTTGGTTCCATTTATGGTGGCACTTTATTTTATCACAGTGCTGATTATAGTGTTCAAATACATAGGCGACGTACCAGAGATGCTAATGAAAATCGTGACTGATGCATTTACTGGCGAAGCTATGGCAGGTGGAGCTGTTGGCGCTGTGATCATAGTGGGAGCTAGACGCGCAGCTTTTTCTAACGAGGCAGGAATAGGAACAGCACCCATGGTACACGGAGCATCCAAAAACAATGAGCCCATCCGAGAAGGGTTAATTGCGATGCTAGGGCCGTTTATAGATACGGTGGTAGTTTGTACGCTTACTGCGCTGGTGATTATGTTGACGGGGGTTTGGGAATCTACAGAGAAGGATGGAGTAAGACTTACGCTTGCTGCATTTGACATGGCACTTCCGATTTATGGCAGGTATTTATTGATGATAGCAGTATTGATTTTTGCTCTTTCTACTATGTTCACTTATTCATATTATGGACATAAGTGTTTTGGATATTTATTTGGTGCCAAAAGAGCCGATTATTACAACTACTTCTACCTAATCACTATTGTAGCCGGTGCAGTGGCATCTCTGGATGTGGTAATTAGTTTGGTAGATGGGATGTATGCTATCATGGCAGTACCTACGATGATTTCTACTTTCTATTTGGCACCCAAAGTAAGAGTAGCTATGAAGGATTATTTTCACCGAATGAAAAACACCTGATCATGAATGTCTTAATTTCTCCTAATGCTTTCAAAGGCACAATGAGCGCTCAAGAAGCTGGAGGAATAATTCAAGATTTTCTCGCTAGTAAATTCCCTAAAGTCCAATCTCAACTACTGCCAATAGCTGATGGAGGGGATGGAACTTGTGACTTGTTGACCAGAAACCTGGGTGTTGAGCAAAGGCAAGCTTGGTCTTTAGATCCCTATGGAAGGCCCATTTCCTGTACTTATGGATGGGACCTGCATGAAGAAAAAGCATATATAGACGTCTCGGAAGCCTCTGGAATTGCCATACTCGGCAACGAAAAAAAAGATCCCTATATCGCTTCCACTTATGGAACAGGTATTCTGGTAAGAGATGCCGTGGCCTTAGGGGCAAAAGAAATTGTATTAGGCCTGGGAGGAAGTGCTACGATAGACTTGGGTATTGGGATTTTGGCAAATTTGGGAGTAATTTTTTTAGATGAAAATGGCAGGGAGTTGACTTATTTTTCACCTAATTTTCTTTCTAGGATTAGACATATTCAAAAATCCCCAAATATTCCACCTGTTAGATTTACCTGCCTATGTGACGTGAAAAACATGTTTTTTGGTGATAATGGAGCTATTCCAGTTTTTGGTCCCCAGAAAGGATTACTTGATAATCACTTTCAAACGTACCTAGCTAGTTGTGAAGAAGTAATTGCTCAGGTGTATAAGAAACAAAAGAAGAATTTTGTAGATCAACCCGGTTTCGGAGCAGCTGGAGGCATCGCGGTAGGATTATCAGCTTTTTTTGACACCACTATTGAGTTTGGAGCTTCTTACTTTTTCAAAAAAGTGAAAATAGTAGAAAAAGTGAAATGGGCTGATGTGATAATCACAGGAGAGGGGAGGTATGACAGCCAATCAGCTGAAGGCAAGGCTTGTTTTGAGTTACTTCAACTAGCTCTGCATCAGTCAAAAAAGGTTGTGCTTATAACTTCTGGTATTGAAAAAGCTGACGAAAAGTTTGACCAGGTATTGAGATTACCTGACTTGGATTTTTCCAAACAGGATTTTAAAGAATCGTCCAGGAAAAACCTTATAACACTACTTGAAAGGGAGTTTTTGCTGGACGTTTAAGGAGACCATATTTATACTCTATGATGATCAGCAGTCCAATTTTTGATGCTTTTTTTGATTTCCTTTGGAGGGGTATTTTCCTTGATCGTTTTATCGATAAGTGCTAAAATCTCTCCGTCTCCAGCAAATCTTAATGCAATAATTTGGGATGATTTTAATTGCTGTTCTTTTTCTAAGAATTGACTGCCGGTAAGGTGATAATACCTTTGTCTCATTTCCAACCGAATGATTCTATTCTGATTTTTGATAGCGTAGATGCGTGGCAGATAAGAGCTGAGAAATACGACAAATGCTAACAGAAATTGATAAATACTATTTGAAATAGCTTCTGACGAGCTAAAGTCTAACCTGATCATGGTCCATCCCAAGAAAATCAAAGCCAAGGGAAGGATGAAAAAATGATGCAGTGGGAAATATTTTGCGTGGTTTTCGAAATTTTGTGTTTCTGACATAGTGATGAGGCATAAAAAAAGGAGGCATGAAAGCCTCCTTTTAAGCAAGATATAAGTTATTAATGATCAGCCTTTTTCTTCTTGGTGAATGTGCTGCGAGTGTCTATTGCTGTAAGGCCGGCACCTAGTCCGATTAATACACACACAATCACAAGGAATGTTTGGGCTCCTCCAGCTAATGGAGAACTGAAAACGTCAAGTAGTATCATGATCAAATTGTTGAATTGCTAATGAATGCCCGAAGATAAATTCTTAACTCCAATTAACCAAAGGAATCTAGTTAATCGAATTGGTCATCGTCAAAATCCTCTTGTTCTTCTTCATCGTCATCGAAGTCAACAATGTTGTCATCGACAAATTCATTTTCATCATCGAGGTCATACTCATCCTCATAATCATTTCCGAATTCATCATCATCATTGAAGTTGTCATCGTCCTCGAAATCTTCTTCGAAATCGTCGTCAAAATCCGCCATAGTAGTTCAGATAGGGGTTTTTAATAGTTGTATGGCACTAAATAAAGTAAAAAAATAATTAGCGCAATACGGATGATTAATTTTTTTTGAAACTTTTCAGATCTTCTATCGAAATAGTTTGTCTATTCGAAACTGATGCTTTAAGAATCACCTGAATGATGAAAAATGGCTCAACGCTCGTAATCAAGGTCTTTATCAGCGCAGTGACTAGAGCATTTATGACAAAAATCATTTCTCAGCAAATAAAAAAAAGAGGAAATCCTATTAAGGAAATCCTCCTGTAATCAAGCTAACATTCCGATCAATTTTATATTTGCTTAACCTCGACTAGGAATACGTAGGCTAATAAAATTTAATTGAAAATCGTTTTGATGTATTTTTTAATGAGTGGTTTTGAAAGATAGTCTTTGACTACACTATAGCCACTTGCTTTGGAAATATCTCTCTCGTCAACAGAACTACTCAGAATGTAAATCTGAGCTTCATTTTGATCTGAATTGAAAGAATCTAAAAAATCCCAACCCGTCATTTCTGGCATGTTCAAATCTAGGAACAAATAATTTGGCCTGATTGTATAAATTTCTTGTAATGCAGCTCGTGCACTTTGGTATTTGTAGAACTGACAAGGTTCTTTCACATTTCTAGAAATGAGTTTTTCAGTAACAAAAGTGCTGATTGGATCGTCGTCTATTAATACTATTGTTAACATTGAAATGCAAAAACTTGGAGGTCAAATACAAAATATATGTTACAAAATTAAAAGGTAATTGGTCTTATGCAAATTTTTCATCAACTCAGGATGAAAAAATCCATAAAAACCCAATTTTAAAGCATATTTAGTAGTTCAATAGAACTAAAGGTCGATTAATTTTCAAATCGCTGCATTATTAAGGATCCAAATAGGAATAATTTAAGGGCATTTGTCTATTGAGCATTTTGGATTTGAAACAGAAAATAATCAATGATTTTATCTGTCGTTTTCAATACTTTTTTGCTCTTAGTTTTTTGACTGCTTACTTCTGTAACACCGGTCAATGTCATCAATAACTTATCCTCTTCCTGATCTATAAAGTCAACAATAACTTGAACCAATTCATAGTTGCTTGTACTCGTGGTGTTTTGATTGTTGAAGTAGGGATTATACATCCAAGGATCCCAGACGCGGTATCCCCAATAGGGGAATTGATTGAAATTCTGAGTGGTTTCTCTCTTTCTAGGATCTTCATTTGAAGTATAGCGTATCACTAGCTGTGGTTCATCCGTGTCATACACCATCCCCTCTGCTTCCAAGGCTTCCTGCAAATGAATCTGAACCTGGGTGTCTATAAATTCAGATGAAAAGCTTCTCATTCCCACTTCTTGATTTATGATGACAAAGCTAGTGTAAGGTTTGCGGATAGGAACTTCGGTATTCTCCTTGAAGATTTCAATGGAGCTACAAGAACTCATTCCTGCTAGTAATAAGAGAGTTAAGATTTTATTAAGCGCTATTCGATTCATAGTTTGGTGTGTTTCCTTAAAAAAACGTGGTTTAAACCAGAAAGTTAATTTTTACTCGGTAACGGAAATGTCCCGCTATTAATTTTAGATTTTTTATTTGGCTTGGATTTCAAATGCTACTTTTGCCGAAAGCTTAAGATATGAATAGACCTGATTTTGATGATATTTTTATGGAATTAGCGGTCAATTTGGCCAAACGATCACATTGCATCAAAAAACATGTAGGTGCAGTATTGACCAAGGAGACTCGTATTATTTCTATTGGATATAACGGTCCGCCGGCTGGTACTCATAATTGCGACCTAGAGTTTCCTGTACATGGGTGTGCTACTGATAGCAAGGGAAGTTGCTCACTGGCTCTTCATGCCGAGCAAAATGCTATACTTTATGCGGTGAAGAATAACACTTCTGTAGAAGGATCTACTTTGTATGTCACTCTTTCTCCGTGCTTGGCCTGCGCCAGGATTATTTTCTCCATGGGAATTTCTAAAGTCATATACCTTTATTCTTATGCCGAGTATAAGGGAATTGGCACTGATGAAGGGGTGGATTTCTTAAGAAAATTTGGGGTGCAGGTGGACAAATATGAAAAGGAAATTGAGGTGAACGATCAATTAGTCTAGAGAAAATTGACTTCTGGGTGGATTTCAACCTGAAACTTTTCAAAGACTGATTGCTGGATTTGTAAAGCCAAAGCCTTGATGTCCTCTCCTTCACCATCACCATAATTCACTAAGACCAATGGCTGCTTAGCATGTATGCCTATTTCTCCAAATCGCTTTCCTTTCCAACCACATTGCTCAATGAGCCAAGCTGCCGGTACTTTTATCCCTTCCAGGGTAGGGTAGCCAGGAATGGACGGATAGATATTTTTTAAAAATTGGTAGTGATCAGAAGTGATGGTTGGATTTTTGAAAAATGAGCCAGCATTTCCAATTTCCTTTGGATCAGGCAATTTGGATTGACGGATCGCGATCACAGCATTTGATATCGCTCTTAGGCTTAACTCTTTTACTCCCAGATTTTCCAATGTTTCCTGTATTGCACCATATTCGGTGTGGTACTCAGGCTTTTTTCTCAACTGAAAAATCACAGAGCAGATCACATAGTTCCCTTTCAACTCATGCTTAAAGACGCTTTCTCTGTACCCGAACTGACATTGCAGCCCTTCGAATTGCTCCATCTGAAGAGTTTCTCTGTTCAGCGCTTTTAGGCTATGAAAAACATCCTTGATCTCTACACCATAAGCACCAATATTCTGCATAGGGGATGCACCTACAGTTCCGGGGATTAAAGAAAGATTTTCAATTCCAGCCCAGTTGTTTTCGATGGATTTCAAAACGAACTCATGCCAAATCACTCCAGCACCTACTTCCACAAAATAAAACTCCTGAGTTTCTTCAATTACTTCGATCCCATCGATCTCAATTTTGATCACCAACGTATTTAGATTTTGGGTTAGCAGAATGTTGCTTCCACCACCTAGGATCAAGGGTTTGATTCCCTGATGTTTAGCCCACGTAATCGCTTCTTTTAATGATTCTACCGTTCTGGCTATGGTAAAAAAACGAGCTATTTTGTCTATTCCAAAGGTGTTAAATGCCTTGAGAGAGATGTTTTCTTGTATATTCATAAGCTTAGAGTGCCTTGCGAAATAAGCAAGATTTTGGCCGATTAAGAAATGATATCTACCTAATGAAGGTTTATTTTACAATCAATCCTCCTGTATTCATTCCTGAAAAAGAGAAAAGTAAAATGCACCGATTTCTCTCCTGTAGCTTCAGAAGGTATGGGGAAAAGATAAAACGCGATGGGTATCCGTCAAGAACTTATGTCAACTATCTAAAATTTAGCTTCGGTGAGGATTAGCATAATAAAAGGAATACGTACCCTCTGAGATTTATCCAACTAGCTAGTGAGATCACTATTGAAAAACGAGAATAATCACATGAAAGAATTGCTTATAAATGGCGTAAGGATAAGACCTGGCCAATCGATGAACCTGGAAATAGCCATCGCCAAACTTCCCACCCATACATTAATCGACTTACCCATTTTTATCCGGTCTTCCAAGGAGGAGGGACCCGTAGTTTTGATCAGTGGTGGGGTGCATGGCGATGAGATCAATGGTGTAGTGACCGCCAAAAGACTGCTTGAAGAAGTGGATGAGGGGCTAGAGCTACTCAAGGGGACGTTGATTTTTATTCCTCTGGTGAATATTTACGGATTTTTGTCAAACAGCCGAACGTTCCCAGACGGTAGGGATCTCAATCGAAGTTTTCCCGGAAGTAAAAAAGGATCACTTGCAGCTAGCATAGCTTTTATATTGAGCAATGAAATAATTCCCCAGATTGATTATGGAATTGACTTTCATACTGGCGGTCGTATGCTCACCAATTTTCCTCAAATCAGGGTGGATTATAAGGACAAAACGGCGGTAGAACTGGCTAAGGCTTTTGGCACGCACTACGTAGTCAATTCAAAATACATCGAGAAATCATTCCGTAAGGAGGCCTATAAAGCCAAAAAACACATTTTGGTTTTTGAGGGAGGGGAATCTATGCGGCTGGATGAATATGGAATTGAGGAAGGGGTAAATGGCACCAAACGCATGTTGGAGAGTTTGGGAATGCTTGCAACTGCCCCTGCGCCTCAAAACACGATTTTTCTTAAAGAAAGTAATTGGGTGAGGGCCAAAGCTTCCGGGATTTTCAACTCAAGCGTGAAGGTAGGGGACTCGGTGAAAAAGGGTCAGATCTTGGCACGAATTTCGGATCCGTACGGTCAGGTGAAAATACCTGTTAAAGCTCCTACCAACGGACATATCATCGGCATGAATAACTTGCCAGTGATCAATGCCGGCGATGCCTTGGTGCACATAGGTAAAGAATAAGTCAAGTGAATACTAAGTCGATCAAATTAAAAATCAATAAGTTATGTCTTTAGCAGAAGAGTTTCAAGGTGTCAGAAATCACTCATTAAAGATTTGTGAAAATCTAATCACCGAGGACTTTAGCCTACAGGCTTCTGAGGAGGTTAGTCCTCCTAAGTGGCATTTGGCGCATACTACTTGGTTTTTTGAGCAATTTATTTTGGTGCCAAATGATCCCGAATATGAGGTCAAACATCCTCAGTTTAATTTCTTGTTTAATTCTTATTATAATTCTTTGGGAGCGAGGACAGCGAGAAATCATCGCGGGCTCATGTCCAGGCCTTCCGTCTCTGAGGTCAGAAGTTACCGCGCGTATGTAGATGAGGCAATGAAGGGATTGATTCAGAAAAACGATTCAGGACTAAATCAGTTGGTAATACTTGGTATGAATCACGAGCAGCAGCATCAGGAACTTTTGCTTACTGATTTGAAGTATAATCTCTGGTTTAATCCTTTGAATCCTAGAGTAATGGATATCGGTGAATATGCCAATGAACCACAGTCAAATTGGATTTCGATGAAGGAAGGAGTTTATCAGATTGGTTACAAAGGTGATTCCTTTTGCTACGACAATGAGTTGAACTCCCACAAGGTATATATTCACGATTTCGCTATAGCGTCAGCATTGGTCACCAATGGTGAATACTTGGAATTTATGAATGACGGAGGATACGATGACCCTAAGTTTTGGCATGACGAAGGCTGGGCTTGGATTAAAGACCAAGAAGTGAAAGCGCCACTTTACTGGGAAAAGCAAGACGACGAATGGTTTTACTATACACTAGAGGGACAAAAAGTTATAGATAAAAGCGCGGCGCTTGCCCACGTTAATTTCTATGAGGCTTCTGCATTTGCTAATTGGAAAGGCTTAAGACTTCCCACTGAATTTGAATGGGAAGTGGCTCAGGATCAATTTGAGTGGGGAAAAAGGTGGGAGTGGACTAATTCTGCCTATTTGCCTTACCCTGGTTTTACTGTAGCTCCCGGAGCGATTGGTGAATACAATGGTAAATTTATGGTCAACCAAATGGTTCTGCGAGGCGCTTCAGTGGCTACTTCTCCTAATCATTCTCGACCTACCTACAGAAACTTTTTTCATCCAAACTATAGATGGCAATTCATGGGCATTCGCCTGGCCAAATCACTTTAACTTATGAATGCAAAAAATACGGATTTCGGAACCTTTGCCCAAGATGTGATGCTTGGTCTGAATTCAAACCCGAAGACTTTACCTTCCAAATATTTCTACGATGCCAAAGGCGATAAACTGTTCCAACAGATCATGGCTTTGCCAGAATATTACCTGACAAGAAAAGAATATGAGATTTTGGAAGGGCAACACCGACAAATTCTAGCTGAAATTCTTTCTCTTCAAAAACCATTCAACTTGGTAGAACTTGGGGCAGGGGACGGGATGAAAACAAAGATTCTCCTTAGATATCTTACAGATCGAAAGATTGAATTCACCTATTATCCGGTAGATTTTTCGGGTTCAGTATTGGTAGAATTGGAGGAAAGTTTGGCAGAGGAATTTCCAACTTTGGAAGTCCACCCCATTCAGGACACCTACAGGGACTCGCTCAAGAAGCAAGTGTGGGAGGATGGAAAGCCTAACCTGATCTTGTTCATGGGAGCGAATTTGGGGAATTTTGGGGTGGAAGAGGCAAAAAATATAATTGATCACCTGAGAGTAGGGACCAAAAAAGGTGATTTGGTATTAATTGGATTTGATTTGAAAAAAGACCCTCAGACCATTCTCAATGCTTATCATGACGAACAGGGGGTGACACGTGAATTCAATTTGAATTTGCTGGATCGAATAAATCGAGAGCTAGATGCTGATTTTGACCGCGATTCATTTGTTCATTGGCCAATTTATAATCCAGTCTCGGGAGAATGCAGAAGCTACTTGGTTTCCCAAAAGGCGCAGACGGTCACGATTGGAGCATTGAATCAAACCTTCTATTTTGAAGCATTTGAGTCGATTTTCACTGAAATATCTAAGAAATATAGCCTGTCGGAAATTAGCCATTTAGCTGCTTTAGGTGGTTTTGAAGTGATGGGAAACTTCGTGGATTCCGAAGGATATTTTGCTGATGTGCTGTGGGTTAAAAAGTGATCGCTTTGACATGCTTCAATCATACGCTGCTAATCGCTCAGATTATTCTCTTTTTTGCTTAATGCATAGATGACAATTTTGGGATTTTCCTCTTCTCCTTCATTTCTATTTCTAATGATGCTGTAGAAGAGATCTTTATTTAATTGTTTTGGAAATACTTCCATCGAGTAGCTTTCCGCAGGGAGTTTCATGCTATAGGTAGGGGTTTTGCTAGTTAAATCAAGCATTAGATGATACGATGCTTTTTTGTAACGCAAATTTATCCTTGCATAACCTTGATTTATTTCAATCAAGTCAATTTGGATGGTATCTGATTTTGGGAAATCAGTGAAATCTAGTTGATATTCAGGTAGTAAGTGACCTACCTCCATTCGGTAGATTGTATCCATGTGATCAGCAAGCCCTGCCAAGCGAACACGGGGCAAATAGAAAAGTAGTGTATCATTTATCTCCCCAAATGGTCTAAGGTATTGGTGGATTCGGTAGAATTTTGAAGAAAACCCGTAGAGCGTAGTCACTTCTGATGTGAGGTCCAACGTAGTAGGATTGATGGAGCTAACTAGGACTGTTTGAGAGCCCTCCCCATAAGATTCAATACCTTCTAGAATCATCAACAGGTTATCACCTTCTTTGTAGAAGGAAATAGGTCGTCCAGGTATTTTTCCGCTTGACGCTATAAAATTCCCTTCTAGGTCATAAGATGTCACCACCATCTTTTCCCAATCTGCTATAAGAGCTACATTTTCTACCTCATTTAGATAAATCGCCGTGGGCATAAGGTATTCATCGGGTCCTTCTCCTTTTTTACCTATCGATTGAAGAAAATTACCAGCGTCATCGTATTTCAACAAACCATGTTTTCTATCCAAGAGGAAAATAGATTCAGTAGAAAAGACTACATCTTGAATTGTGGTAAGGGGAGGATTTCCTGGCCGTTCTAGATCAATGGTATCTGTTGCCTTAAACTTCAATTCGTTTACCTGATTGAGCAAAAAGTCTTTCTTGATTTCAATGGTATGCAGTGCATTAGACGCTTCAAATGGTTCCTTTTGGTTACAATTCTGAAATAATGAAACACTTAGAAAGAGGTAAATGACTTTAGGATACTTCATGGCAGACTGCAATCTTGAATATATTTATCTATCATCTATGGTTAATTATAGCTCAAAAGAAGCTGTGCTACAACCTCACTATTTTGCGCTGACGTGAAAATTCAACGAAAAGAGAAAAGCAAAAAAGCACCGATTTCTCAGTGCTTTTACATTTTAGTGAATTTTTCTTAGCTGAAATATCGCTTCAATCCTTCTATTCTTTCGTCTAGCTCAGCTTCTACTTTTCGGTAATCAGCCAGGTTGGATAAGGGAGCGTTTACTGAAAAGTAATACTTTATTTTCGGTTCAGTTCCTGATGGTCTCGCTGAGATCTTGCTGCCATCGGCTAAATAAAACTGCATCACATTGGATTTGTCCATGTCTAGCTTTTCAGTTTTCCCTGACTTGACATGCTTGACAGTGCTTTCTTTGACATCCACTATTTTTTCCACTTCTATTCCATTCATTTCGGATGGAGGGCTTAGGCGGAAAGCATTCATCAAAGCCTGAATTTGCTCGGCTCCATCTTTGCCTTTTTTGGTGACAGAAATCAGCGATTCTTTATAGAATCCAAACTGACTGTAAATTTCAGCCAATACGTCAAAAACCGTTTTTCCCTGGGTTTTGTAATACGCGATCAATTCTGCGACCATTGCGCAGGCACTCACTCCGTCCTTGTCTCTGACAAAATCCCCAACCAAATAGCCATAGGATTCCTCACCTCCACCGATGAAGGTTTCCTTGCCTTCAAGGTCTTTAATGATCGCAGCGATGTTCTTGAAACCAGTCAATACCGAGAAGCATTTCACGCCAAATCCTTCACAGATCCTATCGATCAGTTCAGTGGTCACTATGGTATTTACCATGAATTGTTTGCCGTTCAATTTTCCGGCTTCTTTCCATTTGCTAAGCAAATAATAAGTCAATAGTGAGCCGGTTTGGTTGCCGTTCAACAACTCAAATTCACCTGAAGCATTTGGAACTGCTGCGGCATATCTATCTCCATCTGGATCGCAGGCAAGCACTAACTCAGCGCCTACTTCTTTTCCCAGCTTCAGGGAGAGCGTCAAAGCCTCAGCCTCTTCCGGATTTGGATAGACCACCGTAGGAAAATTCCCGTCAGGTTCAGCTTGCTCTTTTACGATATTCACATTTTCAAATCCAAAAGCTTCCAATGCAGCAGGAACCATTTTGCCGGAGGCTCCATGAATAGGAGAGAAGACAATCGGCATATTTTTCTGAGCTTGAATAGCATCCGGAGACAAGCTTAGACCCTTCACCAATGACAGGTAAATGGCATCGAAGTCTTCATCTATGTAGTGAAAAAGAGCATCGTTTTTGTCAAAATTCACCAGGTCAAACGACGTAATTTTTTTCACTTCATCGATGATGTTTTTGTCATGAGGAGCGACCACTTGTGCGCCATCATCCCAATATGCCTTGTAGCCATTGTACTCTTTTGGGTTGTGGGACGCCGTGATCATCACCCCACTTTTACAGTTGAAATGTCTCACGGCAAAGGAAAGCATGGGCGTGGGACGCATTTCTTTGAAATACAGGACATGAATGCCATTCGCTGTGAGCACATTGGCAGTAGTCGAGGCGAAAAGCGTATTGTTAATTCGGCTATCGTGAGTGATCGCCACGCGGATAGTCTCATCCGGGAAGCACTTCAGCAGGTAGTTTGCTAGCCCTTGCGTAGCCATACCGATCGTATAGACATTCATTCGATTGGTTCCTACGCCCATCAGACCACGAAGTCCTCCCGTTCCAAATTCCAGATCTTGATAAAAAGAGTCTATTAATTCAGTTGGATTTTGGTCTAGGAGTGTTCGGATTTGAATTTTGGAATCTTCATCGATATTTCCGTTCAGCCATGCGTCAGCTTTAGCTTTGATTTTAGGGTCTATGTTGGTCATGTTGTAAAAATTGTTTGAGTTCTAAGATATATAAAAACCCAAAATATGCCATCTGTTCGCTCATATGATGGGGAAGTTCTGTAGTATTTTTTTTGCTGGTTTTCGCTACTCTCTTTATAGAGATGGATTTGTAATTCAAACGACCGTTTTTTTAGCTGAAGGATTACTTTAATTTTGGCGAGTACTCCCGCATCAATGGCTTTATGAACATTTTCAGAATTTGGTTTTTGAGCCAATTTATCCTTCTAATTTTTACCTTTTCTATTGTTCATGCCCAATCTTCTACGGATTATCAGCGGGTTTATCTCAGCGGTAAAGATGCAGCGTCAGGCGTTTATTGGGATTTTAGGATTTCTGATGGGAGAAAAAAAGATGAGCAGACAAAGATTCTAGTGCCATCCAACTGGGAGCTACAGGGATTTGGTACGTTTAATTACGGGCATGATCACAAAAACCCTGACAGAAAAGTAGGAGATGAAGTGGGGTATTATTCACGTGCTTTTTTGGCTGAATCTTCTTGGAAAAGGAAGTCAATCCAGCTGGTTTTCGATGGGGTGATGACCGATACGGAAGTCAAAATAAACGGTCAGCTGGTAGGGCCTATCCACCAAGGAGGTTTTTATAGGTTCTCGTATGATATCTCAGAATACCTGGATTTTGGTTCAGAGAATATGCTTGAAGTAAAAGTCTCCAAACGCTCTGCCAATGAATCAGTTAATAAAGCAGAAAGGGAAGCTGATTTTTGGATTTTCGGTGGAATCTTTAGACCTGTTTTTTTAGAGATTTTACCTGAAAATCACTTCACCCGAATTGCGATTGATGCAAAAGCCAATGGAGAATTCCGAGCTTTGCTCACCTTGAACGAAGTGCCCAAATCTGCCGAAGTAGAAGTTCGCCTGAAAGATTTAGCCAATGGTAACACGGTGGGATCTTTCACCTCCGAAGTTCTTACTGACTCGGTATGGATGACTCATTTATTTTCCCAAATCAAAACCTGGAATCCTGAAAGTCCCACCCAGTACGAAGCTACTTTTTCCCTTAAGCAAAAAAGCAAGGTGCTGTATGCGAAAACTGAGAGAATTGGTTTTAGAACGGTTGAGTTGCGTCCCAAAAATGGCCTATACGTGAACGGTACGAAGGTTATATTGAAAGGTGTAAATCGACATTCCTTCTATCCGACTACTGGAAGGGCGCTCAGCGAAGCCAATCACCTCGAGGATATTTCGCTGATGAAGCAAATGAATATGAATGCGGTGCGCATGGCTCATTATAATCCTGATGAGCGATTTTTGGAGTTGGCAGATTCTTTAGGGCTTTTTGTACTGGATGAAGTTACGGGCTGGCAGGATGGATACGACACGATTATCGGTCCACAATTGATCCAAGAAACAATCCTAAAAGATGCAAATCACCCATCGGTGATCGCTTGGAATCATGGTAATGAGGGCGGTTGGAACTTCCAAAATGAAGTTGCTTTCCATCAGTTTGATATTCAAAAACGCCCGGTCATTTATCCTTGGCTGAATAGGAATGGTATAGATACTAAGCATTATCCTACCTACGATTCTCCAGAAGGAAGGCTGGACAAAAGTGGTGAGGTTTTCATGCCGACTGAGTTGCTTCATGGTTTGTATGATGGAGGCCTAGGGGCAGGCTTGGATGATTTCTGGCAAAAGTATCGACAAAATCCCCTGTTTGCCGGTGGTTTCCTGTGGGTTTTTGCTGATGAGGCAGTGAAGCGAGACGATAAAAATGGAATTCTGGATTCTGATGAGAATCATGGTCCTGATGGGATAGTAGGTCCTTTCCGAGAAAAAGAAGGGAGTTTTTATACGATAAAAGAGGTTTTTTCACCAATTCAGATCACTTCTTTTGATCCTTCGGATAATTTTGATGGTAAGGTCAGCTTGAGAAATGACTACCTTTTTTCAGACCTCAGTACTTCCTCGATCAAGTGGTCTCTCCATAAAATCAATTCCTGGGATAGCACAACTATGTTGTCTGCCGGGAGCATTACATTGCCTGCTGTTTTGCCTGGAGACTCCACCACGATAGATTTGAACCTTCCTGATGATTGGAGAAATGGGGATATTTTAACAATCAGGGCGATTGGCAAGGATGGTGAAGAACTTTATAGCTGGTCGGAAGCTATTAGAAAGGCTAGCATAGGTAATCCTCACTATTTTGAAGCCAGACCAGCACTGACTAATCAAGCGATTAAAGTCAGAGAATCTACCACTGATTTACATTTTACTGTTGGTCAGAAGCTTTTTGTATTTGGGAAACAGCTTGGCGAGCTTCAGTTGGTGAAAGTAGGCTCTCAGATTATAGATTTCAAACAAAATCAGGCTGAGTTAACTACTGCTGTGAAAAGCGTGAATTGGAAAAAATTACCAGACGGCTCAATTCAGATAAAATCCAACTTTGAAAGCTATCCCAACCTGATTACTTGGACGATTTTTACAAGTGGTGAGCTAATGATGGAAATTTCGGCTCCTGATTCTATTGCGGATTTGACAGGTATTGGATTTTCTTTTCCTTCAGAAAAAGTGAAAAGTGCAAAATGGATAGGGGATGGTCCTTACCGGGTATGGGGCAATAGGTTAAAGGGAGTCGAGTTTGGACTGTGGGAAAAGGAATACAATAACACGATAACGGGGTACAATTTTGAAAAGCTGAGCTATCCTGAATTCAAAGGGTTTCATGCAAATTTCCATGCACTTTTACTTCGCGCTGAAGGTGGAACAATCGAAGTCAGAACCGAAACACCTAACTTATTTTTGGGGCTTTTCAACCCGGAGTTTCCCCTCCAGTCAACACCTGGGGTAAAGGTCCCTATGCCGGCTTCAGAGTTGAGTTTTCTCTATCAGATTCCACCTATAAGCACTAAGTTTCATAAGGGGAAAGAAATGATGGCGATAGATAGGAATATGGATCAAAAAGGAAATGCTAGCAAAGCCTTGATTCTATGGTTTAGATTTGACTAAATAGGATTATTTCCAAATGTGAACGCCCTAACCGAAGTAATTCATATCACGAGATCAAATTTCAGTGAGGGATTAAAAAACCATTCGACCAAGATTCAATATTCTTTTAAATATAAAATTTATGGTTATCCGCTTTTCTACCAGTATGGTGGAATAAGCAATGTAGCAAATGTTAAACTTAAGAATTCAGGCCGCTTCGGTCTTCCAACCAGATAAGCAAGGAATATAGGGTGACTGGCATTATTGCGGATAATCATAATAAATTTTCTATCAGTACTAATCTGATTATCAGCTATTTCATGGGAAGGTACACGCGTTGTACGATACGTCAAGACTTCGGAATTGAGTTCCTTTCGGTTATCGGTATTCCTATCAGATCCGCAAAAAACCTAAGCCAATTCCTTATGTTTACATTTCATAAAGGCTAAAACTATTTTTCCAAATCTTCCTCCTCATCTTCCGGTAAGGGGTCCACTGGAGCTGGTTTATAATCACCTTGAAGAATTATTTCTTTTTTTTTTACTCTTGAATAATTCTTCTTAGGGATGATGCCGTATCCATATCGGATGGAAAATACCTTGGTGAATTCTGCTCCATAGAAAAATATCAAGCAAGAATACGATACCCAAAGCAATACTAAAATGATTGATCCGGCTGCTCCATAAGTAGAGCCAGGCTCAGCAGTAGAGAAATATATGCCTAGTAAATATTTGGATACAGAGAATAAAAGGGAGGTAAGAATAGCACCCACCCAAACTGATTTCCATTGGATTTTTGCATCAGGGAGGTACTTGAATATGAGTGCAAAAAGCGCAGCTATGACTCCAAAAGAGATAATAAAATCAACAAGGAATGCCACCACTACCACGAATTCTGGAAGTACGCTGTTTATAAAGTCACTGAAAAAAGACAAGAGTGCCGTGAGTACGAAGCTTATGAACAATAAAAAACCAAGAACCAACACAAATCCAAAACTCACCGCACGATCCAAAAACATCTGATACCATTTCACATCCTCATTTTGCTTCAATCCCCAAATGGTGTTGATACTGATTTTCAGATGAAAAAAAACACCTGAGGCACCGAAGATTAATACCCCAATACCAATGATCGAAGCGATCGTGGATTTGCCGCTGGTCTGAGTTTCTTCCACCATATTAGTGAGAAACTCTGCCGTCTCAGGTCCCATGGCGGAAGCTAACTCATTGTTTAACCTTCCTGTCACCATATCTACGCCCCAGATAGAACCCACCGTATTGATCACAATGACCAACAGGGCAGGTAGTGAGAGCACTGCATAGTAGGCTATCACTGCACTTAGCCTCCAAGGATCCGCATTGTTCCATTGCTTAAAACTCTCTACCAATAAACTTGGCAGGTGAGTCAGTTTGAATCGATTAGGGGTAATATTGCCCATAGTGTTATCTGTTTCCATTAGTTTTCAGAGGAAGAAGCTGAATTGGTTTCGGATGAATTTCTTAGCGCAGAGAGTTGGTTTTCGAGTTGAACGCCTCCTCTGATTCCAAAATCCAAGGTACGGATTGGGAATGGAATCATGATATCGTTTTTGTCAAATGCTTTTTTGAGAGAAATAATCGCTTCATTTCTAACTGCTATAAAGTCAAGGTGTGAGTTGGTGTAAGCACACCATACATTCAATGTGAAATTAATGGAGCTATCTCCGAACCCCGTCCAGAAAAGGGTAGGTTCTTCAGACTTCAATCTACTAGGTACATTTCTCGCTGCTTCCAGCGCTACTTTTTCTACTTTTTCGAGGTCATCTCCATAGCTTACTCCACATTCTATTTGTACTCTACGTTTTGCATATTCCGTGAAGTTGGTGAAGCTCTCTTGGAAAAGGTGTCTATTCGGTACATAGACTATAGGGCCATTGAAGGTCCTGATTTTGGTCACACGTAGATTTATGTGAGTGACGACCCCTTCATGTCCCTCGTGAGTATGAATGATGTCTCCAAGTTTATAAGGTTGTTTGAAGGTGATGTACACACCCGAAATAAAATTGGCGGCAGTGTCCTGAAAAGCAAAACCCAAGGCTAATCCAATAATTCCCAGTCCTGCCAAAATTGATGAAACAGTTTTGCTGAGATCCATCACCGATAGGGAAAGCATGATTCCCATGACGATGACAGCGATGAAGATCAACTGACTGAGAAATTGGCTGATGGTCTCACCTGTTCCGAGTTTTTGGATGTACTTGGCAGAAAACTTCCTGAGTATGCGAGCTATAGCTATTGTCCCTATGACTATAATGATGGCCAGTAAAAAGTTAGGTAAGTTGAGAATCAAAATGTCCAGCCATCCACTTAATTTCTCGGTCAGTTTGTCAAAAACTTCTTGGGCATCCAACCCGAAAATATCTGCTAATATCATATTACGTAGGTGTTATTAATTTTCTTGTGTACAGGATAAAGTCAAAAAAACATGCCAAAGACCGGTTTAATGTAAGCTTAGCTAAGTTTAGTACAGAGAATCCTCATGAGGGTAATCTCCTCCGGCTTATATCCTTCCTCAGAAAAGTCGGCTGGCAGACAGTCTTTCAATTGGGTAGGTTTGAGGCATTGAGACAGAATCTCTGGGTGCAAGTACGAGCTTTTGCAAACAGCCACCGTATGTCCCATCTGTTGAGCGACCAGTCTTATCAAGGTGGTTTCGGGTTTTTTTCGAGTTCCTTCACATTGTTCTGCTGCAGCTTTGGTTTGTTTGATGCACTCACAGTTTGCGCCCCAGGTTCTGAAAAATTTGGCCGTGTAATATTCCTCCTCAGAAGCATCCTCGCTGATGTAGTCGTTTAGCTCTGAGGAATCTACAGTGTACCATTTGTTATCTTCCTGGTAGCGAAACAGCTCATATCCGGGCAGTTGAGAGCAATCTTTGAGCAAGGAGGCCAAGCGCTTGTTTGTCAAAGAAAGGGATCTTTGCTGGCCACTTTTTCCCGTGTAGTTGATCAGTAGGTTTTTGCCTTCTTCTTTGAGGTGTTTTCTTCTCAAGGTGGTCAAACCGTGGGTTTGGTTGTTCTCGGTGTAATATTTACTCCCTACTCTTAGGTACAACTCGTCTAAGATGGCAGTAGCTAGCGCCAAAACTTTATTTTTATTCCAAGTTTTCTGTCTTAGGTCTTTCTGATACCGAGCTCGCAGCTTGGGTAAATAAAACCCAAAATTGAGCAACTCCTCATATTTGATTTTCTGTGCGTATTCAGACCATTTCTCGTGGTAGAGGTACTGTTTTCTGCCTTTCTCATCAACTCCTGTGGCTTGTAGATAGCTATTTTTCTTAGGACTGATCCACACATTTTTCCAGGCCGGCGGAATCACCAACTCATCGATTCGGGCTAGATGCGATTGGTCTTCTAGCTTCTGCTGATTTAAATCTAAAAAAGTAAAACCTCGACCACGCTTTTTTCTACGTATTCCAGGCTGAGTGTCTCGGATATATACCAAGCCTTTTGGCAAATCTGCTGCTGTGACCATGTGTAAGGGATGTTAGGGGATTTACCAGCATCATTACAAGTCTCATGCAATTCTTTCGTGAGCTATTTCAGACTGTGCTTTCCAAGTAGTTGGGATGATCCTACACCTAGCCTTCGCATGATAAGTGTAGCGTCCTTTTGGGTGAGGTTGGATTCTTTGACTTTGTCTTTTTCAAAAATCACCACATTGCCTTCCCAGGTGTTGGGAGCTGAAGGGACAAAAACCACAATGTCGCTATTGGGAAGTGTATCTACCTTGAAGCCTATCATCCAGCCGTCTATGGGTACCATTACGACGGGGAACTCCTTGTCACTTTTCAGCCCAGCAGAATCCTGGAGCGTGTTTTTCATGAGTTGATAGCCAGGAAAAAGACTCAATACATGGTCTTCGATCCATTCCAACATAAACTTGCCAGCTCCTAATTTTGCAATAACTCCAGCAATGAAACAAAAAATCAGAATGATGCAAATAGCGATCAGGTAGGGCACATCAAATACAGAAGACTCCAAATTCAGACTAGCACTTATCTTAGTGGCTACTGGATTTAAAATGTGAATGATTTTCTCAAGAAAAATAAGGATGAGTACTAAAGGGAAAAGGAGGAAAATTCCGCCTTTGATGGTATTACTTATGATGGAGAAGATCGTTTTCATGGTCCTAGGGGTTGAAGAAAATAGGTTGTTTCTCCCTGAAATATAAAACGAAAAAGCCGACTATTGCTAGCCGGCTCTGGTTCTTATAGATTCCCTCTCAATTCTTGTTCTCGTTCTATAGCCTCAAACAAGGCTTTGAAATTGCCTTTTCCAAACGATTTGGCACCTTTTCTCTGAATGATTTCAAAGAAAAGAGTAGGTCTATCTTGGACAGGCTTGGTAAAAATCTGTAATAAATATCCTTCGTCATCCCGATCCACTAGGATGTTAAGATCTTTCAATGGCTGCAAATCCTCATCTATTTTCCCTACACGATCTAGCAAATCATCATAGTAGGAGGACGGTACCTCTAGGAATTCCACACCTCTTCTTCGGAGTTCAGACACTGTTTCGATAATATCGTCAGTAGCGATAGCCATATGCTGCACTCCAGGACCACGATAGAAATCCAAGTATTCTTCGATCTGCGACTTCTTCTTGCCTGCCGCTGGCTCATTGATTGGGAATTTGATGTAGCCATTGCCATTAGAAACAACTTTGGACATCAGTGCTGAGTATTCTGTAGAAATATCCTCGTCGTCAAAAGTCATCAATAACTTGAAGCCCATCACCGATTCGTAGAAATCCACCCAGCGATTCATCTCGCCTAGCTCTACATTGCCTACGCAGTGGTCTATGTATTTCAATCCTATAGGCTTTGAGGTATAAGTGCTTTTGCGTGGTTTGTAGCCAGGAAGGAATATGCCATTATAGTTTTTGCGCTCTACAAAAGTGTGAATAGTCTCCCCGTAAGTTTGGATAGAAGCTACTTTTACCGTCCCAAACTCATCAGAAATCGTCTGCGGTTCGGAGGAAGAGACCGCTCCACGCGAGGTAGTTTCGTACCAGGATTTTTCTACATCATCTACCCATAGTGCGAGCACTTTCACGCCATCACCATGTTTTTTGATATGCTCGGCGATTGGCCCTTCGGGAAAAATAGGAGTAGTAAGCACCAATCTGATCTTATCCTGCTTCAGGACATAGGAAGCCTTATCCTTGATGCCAGTTTCTGGCCCTGCATAAGCAATCAGTTCATAACCAAAAGCATATTGATAATAGAGAGCAGATTGTTTGGCGTTGCCGACGTACATCTCGATGTAGTCAGTTCCATTGATCGGGAGAAAGTCTTGACTCATAGTTATATTAATTTTGGGTTATTCAGTAGCTCAAAGCTACAAAATAACCCAAAGAATATTTGGTAATGAACTGCTTTATTCCTGAGGGTTAGTGTTCGCAATGAGCGTGATCCATGCCATGATCAGAAAAGCCAAAGCCCAAGTGCCTAGGACTGTATTCATAGCTAGCCAAATGAGCAGAAAGTAATATAAAGGAGCTAACGCAAAGCCTATTAAGAATTTCCAGGTGGATGAAAAGACAGGATCTTTGACACTTGATTTCTTCCAAAGCCACAGAAAATACAAGGGGAAATGGAAGATTTTCATCAGTTTATTGAACAAACCCGAAGTCTCTGTCACTGGATTTGGAACTTGACCCGTTTCTAGAAAAAGCTGGACTTCAGCTCTACAGGTGAGGTCAACGTCGTTTTCTATTAAGCGAGCCAAATCTTGTTCGTAGGTTTCGTCGGGGATTTCCACCACCAATTCTTTCACGGCACGCTCCACCGATTTGGTGAGCAAGCCGGATTTGCTAGAAGGCATATCCACGGGAATGACTTTGCCGAAGGTCAGCCTAGCTCTACTTCCCGAGCGCATGTGGGCTGAGTAATCTAACGCCACAGGCAGAATAACTGGCTCCGTTTCTGGATATTTTTCTTTCAGACCAAATGCCATACGCGTAAATCCCTTGCTCAGCGGTCGGAGGTTTCTGATGAGACTATGAGAACCTTCTGCAAAAATAATTACCGTTCCATTCTCTTTTAGAATCTCGTAGGTTTTGTCGAAGATTTGCTGGTTTTGCTGAATCGTAGAAAATCCATCCCTAACCCGATAAACAGGAAGCATCCTGATGTAATCGAGTGCTTTGGCTGCTAAGGATTTTTTGAAAACTGAAGCTCGGGTCAGAAAGTGTGGGTTCAGTTTGGTATGGGTCGCTAGCAGTAGCGGGTCTATTAGCGCATTTTGGTGATTTGCTACTAGAATAACCGGGGTGTTTTTTGGGATGTTTTCTTTCCCATCCACTATAATTCTCTTGAAATATCCTTTCAGTGCTATTTTCACCAACAGCCTCAGGATATAATTAAATAGGTATTTCATTCAATAATGCGCATTTCTAAAATGCAGTTTTGTTCAGACTTTTGATTTCCAGAGAATTGCGATAGTCATACCTGAGATCAAATGCCAGATACCCCACCAAGCCGTAATAATAGCCATTCCGCCTAGGTCATCAAAGTAAGTGAAAATCAAAACCAGCCCCAAACCTGAATTTTGAATTCCTGTTTCGATAGTCATCGTTTTCACATCGGGTAATGGTAGCTTGAAAAATTTGCCGGTGAGAAAACCAGCGCTCAGAGCCACAAAATTATGGGCTAGAACCCAAAGGAAAATCAGGGAAATGTACTTGGTGAATAAATTGAAATTACCTGCAAAAGCGATCACTACGAAAGCGGCGAAAATCAGAATACTTAGGGGCTTAAGAACCCTTGACGCTTTTTCGGCAAACTTAGGAGCATACTTGTGTGTAAGAATTCCGAGAATCAATGGTATGCCCAGAATTAGTGCTATCGTGATAAACGTATCAGCATAATCCAGACTTATTTCTCTTAACAAATTAGAGGTGGGGGCATAGAGTCCCGCCCACAAAGCAAAATTCAATGGCGTACTCACGATGGAAATGATACTGGAAAAGCCAGTCAGGCTGACTGAAAGTGCCGTATTTCCTTTTGCCAAGCTAGTGAGGAAATTAGATACATTTCCTCCAGGACATGCGGCGACGAGGAACATTCCAAGTGCTACCGATGGAGGCGGCTTCATGATCAGTACCAGGCACCACGTGAGAAACGGTAGAAGCAGGAATTGAGAAAATACCCCAAGGAAGAATCCTTTGGGGTTTTTTGCCAGGTATTTGAAATCCTCAAATCTTAGATCCAGCGCCACTCCATACATTATCAGTGCCAGGGCGAGATTGAGAAGCAGTAAATCGCTGGAAGAAAAATTGAGTTGGATAGAATCCAGTTCGGTGTTTGGGTTCATTTATTTTGCAATAGATAAAAAGATTAGACCTGCGATCATCGCAGTACCAAAACTGAGTAATGTTCCAATCAGAATGTACTCAGTAAGTTTTCGTTCTTTAGATTTTTTTAAATCTCCAAATCTAAAGACGGATTTGGCTGCCAATAAGAAGCCTACAGCTTCCCAATTACCAGTGACGATGAAGGTAAAAACGAAAAGACGCTCCAATATTCCTATGTATTTGCCCGCATCTTGTAGGGATTGATCAGGCTGGGAAGGAATGGAGTCGGCCCACTTCCTCAGTAGATTGGATAGTATGATCGAAGTAGGCTGTGTAAGGAAAAGCACCAAGGTGATCAGTCCAAGTACGGTAGGATCGTCCACTATTGACTGCCAATCGATAGAAGCTTTTGTGAATCCTATCCAAATGATCAGAATACTGAGCAGATGCAAACCTTGATCAGCTATAAACCAAGTCGTCTTTGTTTTAGACTTCTGAGTGTAAAGTTTCATTAGATCAATTGCCAAATGTGTCAGGGCGATGGCAACTGCTATTGGCCATTGTTCAATATCCCAAAGAAGTAAAAGTACCAGCAAGCCATGGATTAAAACATGGATGTACAGTTTAGGTGAGGCTGCTTTTCGGTTTTCCTTTTCCTTCACCCATGAAGTAGGCTGTAGGAGAAAATCACCTATTAAATGAGCCAGTATCAGTTTGATCAAGATGAGCATTAGAGTAATTGGCTAAGTTTCTTTCTGAATAACTTTTCCATAGCTAAGATATCCTCACCATTTGCGGTTTTGTAGCGCTTACTTACTGAGTTTTGGTTGATGTGAAGTACTTCTCCGATTTCTGCCTGCTTACGATCTGGATTGGCAAATATTTCAGACATCAATTCGCCCGACGAGATTGACCAACTGTCCATTTGTATTCCAGCTAACTTCAGGTAGAGGTTCATCTCATCGTTCCATTCCATCCAGGGAGAGTTAATTGCAAGCGTGATCATTTCGCCTTTTAGCTGCTCAAATTTCTCCCCTGAGCGAACGAATGCATCCCCGTTGCTTTCGGAGATTCTCTCAGCATCATAAGTTTTAGTGCCAATTCCAATTGCCATTCTTACATCCACTGGAGAGCTTCTTTTATTCTCATCAGGATAGGGAAGGCTTTTTATGAGTGCCTTTATTTGTAAGGCTGCAAGCAAACTTTCCCTTGGATCTGATATTTCCAGTTGGAAGCTGTCACCCCGGAATATTTCCCATTGCTTTGGAGTTTCTCCCCATCTACTCAGCAATTTCTTAAATGGATCGATCCATAGGTTCTGATCTTTCAGCTCCCGTGAATTGATGATGTCTCCTGTAAGTAATGCAATCATGCTTCAAATATCACCGTAAATGGTGATATATCCAAATATCACCGTAAATGGTGATATGTTGAATTATCACCATAACTAGTGATAAAGTGATTAAGCTTCTCGCGTGATGGCATTGAGCTAAACGAAATCGTTTGCACATCTAATTGACTCATCCAAATAATTAGTATTGGTTAGTAGGATGAGAATGTTTAGATTAAAAATTCCTAACTGAAATTATGTTTAATGATCATTTTGGCAAATATTCAGTTGGAAAACAAGAGATAACAATAAAACCTATAACCTTAATTTAAAATGGAAAAAAGAAGAGAATTCATTAAGAAAAGTCTCTTGGGTACTGCCGGAATTGCCATGGCGGGCATGAGTATGAGCGCCAGATCATATGCTTCCATTATCGGAGCTAATGAGCGAATAAATCTCGCAGTTGTCGGCATTCGAGGTCAAGGAAGCAACCACATCAATCAATGGTGCGCATTGAAGGACAATAGAAATGTAAGATTAAAAACGCTTTGTGATGCTGATGAGCAGTATTTTGAAGAAAAGTCAAAAGTTGTGATTGAGAAAACTGGCATTACTCCAGTAACTGAATGGGACATCCGGAAAGTCCTTGAAGATAAAGAAATCGATGCGCTATCTATGGCTATTCCCAATCATTGGCACGCGTTGGCTACGATTTGGGCATGCCAGGCTGGCAAGCATGTATATATAGAAAAGCCTGCTAGTCACAATGTCTGGGAAGGCAGAAAAATGGTAGAAGCCGCTAGGAAGTACGATAGAAGAGTGCAGGTAGGTTTTCAAAACCGATCTATTGCCAATGTAATGGAAGCGATGGAATTCCTGCATAGCGGCGGAATAGGTGATATTTACATGGCTCGTGGCACCTGCTATAAGCCTAGAGACTCCTTCGGAAAAGTGCCGGATAGCACTCCGCCAGCTTCCTTGCATTACGATTATTGGAGAGGTCCGGCACCGATGATTCCTTACAATGAAAAGAAAGTACATTACAACTGGCATTGGCATTGGGACACTGGAAATGGCGATACGGGAAATCAAGGTCCGCATCAGTTTGATGTAGCTAGATGGGGGATGAACAAGAACGAACATCCGATTTCAGTTTATTCTGCTGGAGGAATCTATGGAATAGATCTCAACGAATGCTCCCAGGAGACTCCAAACACACAAACTTCCACTTTCAAATATGCAGATGGAACTATGCTGGAATTCGAAACTCGCGGAAGATATACCAATGGTGAATCAAGTTTGGATATTCATATCGGCAATGTTTTTTTTGGAACCGATGGATACCTGGAACTCAAAGGCGGCACTTGGAAAGCTTTTCGCCAGAAAGAACAAGAGCCTTTTGCCCAGTCTAAAAAAGAAACTGCTCTAGCCCCAAGCAGTCAAGTCTTAGCCGCTCCAGGCGGAGCCGAACACTACGCTAACTTCCTCGACGCGATCCGCGCTGGCAATGATCAGGCGCTTCACTGCGACATAGAAGAAGGGTTTAAATCTTCTGTTTTGCCTTTGATAGCCAATGTGTCGTACCTCACCGGACGTGAATTGAGATTTGACGGTAGCACGGAGACTTTTGTCAAAGATAAAGAAGCAAACAAAATGCTCACGAGAGATTACCGCGATCCATATACTGTTCCATCCAAAGTCTAACTTTTATGAACTTAAAACAATCGAATGCCAATCAGCTGATCTCTACTTCACGAAGAGAATTTATGCTGAAAAGTGCAGCTGCAGGATTGAGCCTTGCAGCTATGCAATTTCCCTTAGATGCTTTTTCCAAAACTAAGTCAGGGATGAAATTCGGCTTGGTCACTTATCAATGGGGTAAGGACTGGGACTTGCCTACTTTGATAGCAAACTGTGAAAAGGCAGGAGTACTAGGAGTGGAGCTACGAACGGAGCATGCACATGGAGTGGAGACGAGTTTGACAGCGGCTGAAAGAGTCGAAGTGAAAAAGCGTTTTGAGGATAGCAAAGTCACCTGCTTAGGTTACGGAAGTAATTTTGAATACCATAGTCCAGATCCCGCCGTAGTTCGCAAAAACATAGAAGGGACGAAAGAATACATAAAGCTGTGCCAGGATATTGGCGCAACTGGAATCAAGGTAAAGCCAAATAATCTACCGGCAGATGTACCCAAGGAGAAAACCATCTCACAGATCGCAGCTTCTTTCAATGAGGTGGGAAAATTTGCTGCGGAACATGGACAACTGGTGCGGGTGGAGGTTCATGGGAAATTGACACAAGAACTTCCAAACATGAAGGCGATTTTCGAGCAGGTCACTGAACCTGCTGTGAAAATATGCTGGAATTGCAACGCGGAGGATCTCTTGGCGCCAGGATTGGAAGCTAACTTTAATTCAGTGAAAAAATGGTTTGGTGATACCGTTCATGTACGAGAATTCAATGAAGGAGATTATCCTTATCCAGAGCTGTTCAAGCTTTTCAAAGGGATAAAATACGATGGATGGATTCTGATGGAAGCTAGAACAGAGCCAGCAGATCGGGTAGCTGCTTTGAAAGAACAACTAGCACTATTCAATCAATTGACAAAGTAAAAAATCAGGATTCTCAAAGGTTATTTCGCCTTGGATTACAAAACCATTTTTATAAAAACGAATTAATAGCATGAAAAAACATAAACAAAAACTATTCAGCTTGACTGCATTAATGACGCTAGTATCAATCACTTTTGGCAGTTATGGAAGTGTGGAAAATCATGGAACTGTAGCAGCCTACGAAGAAATGAAAAATAGAATAGAATTAGTCCGAGACGATGCTGCTCAGAAAGTGGACGTTATTATCGATGGGGAATTTTTCACCTCCTATATCTATGCAGACTCTCTGGAGAAGCCTGTGTTATATCCTATCAATACCGCAAATGGTACGGCTATCACCAGGGGCTGGCCTGTAGCACCTAGACCAGGGGAACGGGTGGATCATCCGCATCATTTGGGACTTTGGTTTAACTATGGGGATGTGAATGGTTTAGATTTTTGGAATAATTCCTCTGCAATCAAAGACAAGACGAACTACGGTCGAATCATTCACAAGTCCATAAACTCAATAAAAAGCGGGAATAAGGAAGGTACCTTAGAAGTCAGCTCGGATTGGGTGAATAGCAAAGGTGAAGTCCTATTAACTGAGAAAACGACCTTTATTTTCAGAGGCAAAGATGACCAGAGAAGCATAGATCGGATAGCTACTCTCACCGCCTCAACTGGCGAAGTGAAAATGACTGATAATAAGGAAGGCATGCTCGGACTTCGTACAGCGAGACAGCTGGAGCATCCATCGAACAAACCTGAGATTTTCACGGATGCCTCAGGCAAAGCTACCGGAGTACCCACGATGAACAATGAAGGAATCACCGGTCTGTATTTAAGTAGTAAGGGGGTAAAGGGAGATGATGTCTGGGGAACCAGAGGCGATTGGGTTAGTTTGACAGGCAAAATCAATGAGGAAAATATTTCGGTTGCTATTCTGGATTATCCTTCGAATCCAGGGTTCCCAACTTACTGGCACGCGCGAGGTTATGGCTTGTTTGCTGCAAATCCTTTAGGTCAAAAAGCCTTAAGTAGCGGGAAAGAGGAGCTAAACTTCAAACTTGCAAAAGGTGAATCGACGACTTTCAAGTATAGAATTATCATTTACTCGAATGAAAGCGTGTCTGAAGATCAGGTAAACAAGGATTATAAAGAATGGGTGAAGTAATTAGGCGTAATTAAACGAAACGCGAAGTCAGGAATTATATCATTTAATAATCCTGTCAAAAGGGAGTTGAATTCACCTCAACTCCCTTTTGCTTTTTTGGAAGGGAAATCCTGAAGTCAAGGTCCAGAGTAGCTTTGTATTGAGATTAGCGTGAAGAATTATCAAAAAAGCATTACAAATCGAATAAGGTGCTAAATCATTTCCGTAGGCCTGAACCTAATCTCGTTGGGGTAGGGGAATGCATGTATGAGCTCACCATTTTTGATTTTCCCCTGCACCTCCTGCCAATATTTCGGATCAAATAAGTCATGGTGATAAGAGAGAAAGTGCTCTTTGAGGTCATTTCTACCAATCATCCACCGTTTGAAATCTTCAGGGAACACATCGTTTTTGGCTATGGAATACCAAGGCTCAGGCGCATAGATTTGCTCGTAAGTTTCAGCTTTTGGCTTTTCCCTGAAATTCATATCAGTCAAAAATTCGATCTCATCGTAGTCATAAAATATCACTCGCTTTTGCCGGGTAAGCCCAAAGTTTTTGGTCATCATGTCACCAGGGAAAATATTTGCCTGAGCCAGCTGGAGTATAGCTCGGCCATAGTCTTCCACGGCTTTTATCCCATCTTCCGTACTACAGTGTCCCAAGAAGATGTTTAAAGGTTCCATTCTTCTCTCAGTGTATAAATGCTTAATAATTAGGTGTGAATCAGTGATCTTGAGAAGAGAGTTACAGGTTTTTCTAAGTTCAACCATCAAGTCTGAACTGATTCGGTCGATAGGAATTCTGAAGTATTCAAACTCATGAGTATCGGCCATCCTTCCCACGCGGTCATGGAGCGACACTAGTTTGTATTTTTCCCGTACCTCCTGTCGGGTCATGTTTTTGGGAGGTTCAAAATGATCCTTTATCAACTTGAATACTATATTCAAGGAAGGTAGTGTAAACACCGTCATTACCATGCCCTTGATCCCCGCCGCAACTTCAAACGAATCCTTACTGGCATCTAGATGATGAAGAAAATCCCGGTAAAAAAGGGTTTTTCCATGCTTGTTGAATCCAATTGCATTGTAGAGTTCATGGATTTTCTTTTGAGGTATCACGGAACTCAGGAAGCTGACCACCTGAGAAGGAACTTCAGCTTCCACCAAAAAGTACGAACGAGTGAAGCTGAACATGCTACTCATTAGGTTTGGGTCAAAAATCAACGTATCCACAAATACACCTTTTTCCCCATTTACCACTGGAATGATGAAGGGCATCCATTTATGACCTAAAAAAGTCCGTCCAATCAAATATGCCGCCTTGTTTCTATAAAAGACAGATTTTAGAATTTGTGTTTTTGTTTCTGGCCCGACTCTGTACCTCGTTAGAATTACTTTTTTGACACTAGCTATTAGGAACTTTATGTCTTGCTCTTTGTCCATAAAAGGTGCTCCAAAATCGTAATCATCCAGGATCTGCCGTATGTTTTGCTCCAGCCCCAAAAATGAAGGGTAGGTTCTTACTAATTCCTCCGAAGCTGTGACCACACAGGAATCAAAGCCTTCCATGACAAACATTAGCTCTTCATCGATGGTCATTTTTGGATAGGCTTTTCTTATCACCGAGTTGAAGAATGTTTCGGCTAATTCAATATCCGGTCTCTTTGAAATCAGCGATTGGTATTCACTTTTGATTTTTTTCCAGCTCTCCGCATCAGCATTTCTGTTGCCGAGGATGTGAGAGCATTCGGCCGCTAATGGGAATAGTAAGTCCTTATAGAGCCTAAGTCTTTGTTTATGGTTGAGGTGTGTTGCGAGCCAGGCTTTTTCGCTGAAATACTTGGGTGCAAGACGGGTGTAAGTATTAAATAGCTCCATGTAGGTGATGAAGCCATTTTGAATTTTCTGTGCGAGTAAAATTGCTAGGTCTGCAGCCATAAATTGTAATTCATTCGAACTTAAAGAAAAGCTAAAATTTGAGTCAAAAAAAATCATCATGCACTAGAATTAAAATACATTGATTTCTAGAGGTTTATCTTCTCTGTACTCTGAGGAAATAAAATTTCGAAAATCTTTCGCAATCGATTGTTTGGAGTATGCGAAAACATTTTCTAATTTTCGCAGGTATTCATAAACGAATATCTACAATAGGTTTAATAGGTTTGAGAGCAGGAAAAGGTTGGGACAATGTCTCAACCTTTTTTGTTTTTCGGTTGTCAAGACTTAGCTTAACCTTCTCAAATAAAAACTACATGAGGATTCCCTTATTTACTTCTAAAACCTTGGCTTCGGTGGTTGCTGCTGGTTTTCTATTTTTTGCATGTGATCCAAAGGGAAAAAGTGAAGAAGAGGTTTCAGAGACTGTTTCGATTGATGAAGAAGAGTTAAACCGAAGTAAAGCGCAAATAGGTGAAGGGTTGTCACAAATAAAGAATTGGCATTCACACTGGAGCAATGAACTGGGAGAGTTAGGTCCAGAGCAATTTGAGCTAATGATGACTGATTCTATCAATCCGATGGAAATGCCCGAACGAAACCCGATTCTAAAAGATGATCCGCTTTTTCCTTACCAATTTCCTCATCCGGCAGGCAATGGAACGATAGATATTTACAGTTATAAAGTGGAGGCACAGGATGCTTTAGATGAACCCTTCCTGAATCCCGACTCAGAAGTCGTGTGGTATCGGGAAGACGGGATGAAGGAGCGTCTGCTCTTTATGGGGCCTTCGGGAATGTTCGAGGATGGAATGTGGCTAAATGAACAGGAATTTTTAGTCTTTGGATTTTTTCAGGAAGAAGTTGGTTATAGACCTATGGCCTGGCTGATTAATGTGGAAGATCACGAGTTGAAGCAATTTCGTTTTTCCAAAGTTTCCCAGAATTATGAGCCGCAGTCTTATATCAATGCTAAAATCAAGCAGGTAGATTTGGGCTAATATGGATTTCAAGAGCGTACTGGATTTGCTAGTAAAAGGAATGAAACACCCTCTTCCAGGCAAAGCAGCGCAGCTTTCCATGTCGCCACATCCTGTGGATAGCAGAAGATTTGACTCCAATCTCCCGCCAAATCACCGAAAAGGCTCTGTATTGATTTTGCTTTTTCCGAAGGAAGACAAAGCTTTTTTCCCTCTTATCAAAAGACCTGAATACCCTGGAGTCCATAGTGGGCAGATCGCCTTTCCGGGAGGAAAAATGGAGGTTGACGATGTGGATGAAATAGACACAGCACTCAGGGAAGCTTGGGAAGAGGTTGGGATTTTACCTGAGCAAGTGAATTTGATTGGCCGTATGAGTGATCTATTTATTCCCACGAGTAATTTTCTAGTGACACCAGTTTTGGGGTATTCTGAGGTAATCCCGGACTTTGTTCCTGAGGAAAAAGAGGTTGCCAGGATCATTCAAGCTGCAGTCAGTACACTGTATGAGCCCAGCTTACGCAAACAGAAAATTTTAGAGTTCAGTGATAATTTTCGACTGGATACGCCATATTTTGAAGTGGACAGAGAAATGGTCTGGGGAGCTACCGCGATGATTATTAGTGAATTATTGCAGATTTTGGAAAACGGCAGGACTTAGGCTTTGGGCTTTTCGGTCTTTTGTTGGTATTGTTGTAATCGAATGATCTAGAATTCATGGAAGAACATACCCCTTTACTGACTAATGATGCAGTGGTCTTTGGACTGTTGATGGCCATACTTGCGCTGATTTTTGTTTCCTCATCAAGCGAAAAACCCTTTTGGAAAAAATTCTACGGGGTAGTTCCTACTGTTTTGCTCTGCTATTTTATTCCTGCGCTAGCCAATTCATTCGGACTGATTTCGGGGGAGAGTTCTTCTCTTTATAAGGTTGCCAGTAGGTATTTGCTACCGGCATCTTTAGTGCTATTCACGATTAGTATTGATATCAAAGGAATTTTAAAATTAGGACCAAAGGCGTTGACGATGTTTTTGGCAGGAACCCTTGGGATCATGCTGGGTGGGCCGTTGGCATTGCTGACGGTGGGTACATTATTTCCAGACTTACTGGGAGGTAGTGGTCCTGATGAGGTATGGCGAGGACTATCGACCATCGCGGGATCATGGATTGGAGGCGGTGCTAATCAGACTGCTATGTTGGAGGTTTTCGGGCCAAGTCCGGCGCTTTTCAGCCAAATGATCGCAGTGGATGTGCTCGTAGCAAATCTCTGGATGGCAGTGTTGCTCTATTGGGCTGCCAAGCCGGAGAAAATTGATTCCTTGTTCAAAGCGGATAGTACTAAAATCTACGAGCTTCGAGATAAAATAGAAGAATTCAGAAAAGGATTGATGCGAATTCCAACACTTTCAGATACGATGATTATTTTAGGTGTAGGGTTTGGTGTCACTGGATTTGCGCACCTTTTGGCTGATTACATAGCTCCATACATAGGAGAAAACTATCCCAATTTGAAGCAATTCTCTCTAGATTCAGCCTTTTTCTGGATCGTAGTGATTGCCACTACGGCTGGTCTAATGCTTTCATTCACCAAAGCTAGAAAGCTAGAAGGTGCAGGAGCATCTCGAATGGGGAGCACGCTGCTGTATGTGCTGATTGCTACTATAGGTATGCAGATGGATTTGGGAGCAGTATTGGACAATCCACTTTTGTTTGTAGTCGGAATTGTCTGGATGTTTTTCCATATTTTGATCATGTTAATCGTGGCCTATTTGATCAAAGCTCCGTTTTTTTATGTGGCAGTTGGATCTCAGGCCAATGTAGGTGGGGCAGCATCAGCACCAATTGTAGCAGCAGCTTTTGATGCGTCTCTAGCGCCCGTGGGAGTTTTGCTGGCAGTGCTGGGATATGCCGCAGGAACTTATGGAGCCTATCTTTGTGGATTGATGATGCAAGCAATCTCTGTGGGCTAATGAAACATGTCAGAAAATTAGTTTTTATCTGTACCGGATCTGACTGTAAAAAGGCTGGAGCCAAAAAGCTGTCCAAGGACCTGAAGGGTTTGACTGATGAAGGTGACTTGAAAGGAAGCTGCAAATTCATCAAAACAAAATGCATGGATATGTGCAAAACTGCGCCGAATGTAATCGTAGGGGATTATTTCTGTAAAAAAACTTCAGCTCCAAAAGTACTAGACCAACTAAAAAAGTCCTGATTTCTCAGGACTTTCGGTTTAGTGTTTTACTACTTTCACAGCCGTACCGCTCGCGGTGACCATGAGCATTCCGTCCCGTATAGTTTCGTAGTCCAGGTCAATTCCAATTATTGCATTGGCTCCAAAGGCTCTAGCCTGCATCTCCATTTCGGCCATTGCAGTAGCTTTCGCTTCTCTGAGTACCCGCTCATAAGCTGAGGATCTTCCTCCTACGATGTCAGTGATACTGGCGAAAAAGTCTTTAAATACGTTTGCTCCGATAATGGTTTCCCCAGATACAATTCCCAGGTACTGTTCCACACTGAATCCATCAAGTGTGTTAGTGGTGGTTACGATCATAGTAATAAGCTTGTAGTTTACGTTTTATCTGATTTTAGATTTTATTGAAATATGCGTAAGTAGCCCTTTGGGCTTCCCTAATTAACCAAGTAGATTTTAATTAAACTAGACTTAGCTTAATTTGATATGGTAACTAATTATTTTTCATTGGAAATTTTAATGATATTGGATTATTGATTTACCCATCCACGATTCTTGGAATCAAAGATTTCTTGATAAGCGTACTATGATTAGATTTAATCAATTTGACATTTCTGATGTTTTTAATGAAATCCAGAGTCCTTTATTGATATTTGATTCTGAGGAGATCTTATTTTTTAACTCCTATTTCAAAAATAATTTTAAGTCAATTTCAGAGGTTTGGCGCGAGGTAGTCGAAGATTCGGAATTGGTGAAATCACTCGATGGATTCTTTGAATCAGGTGCGGTGCCGATGACTACTGAGATACCACAATTGAAGCCTAAAATATCCGATAGCTATTACTATGAGTGGACCTTCACAAATCTTCCTTCTAGTTATTCCGATAGGTTTTTGATAGTCCTAGGCCATGGAGTGAAAAAAGTTAGTGAAAACAGCAATCAGAAGTCAATACCTAAAGAAGGCTACTTGAGGTCTGAAGAAAAATACAGAACGCTAGTAGAAGAATCGACGGAAATTATTTTTTCACTTTCTGACACCCTTAATATTGACTATATCTCCCCAAACATCAACCAATTTGTCGGCTATGAAGCAGAGGCGGTGATCGGCACAAGTATTATAGACTACCTCAATCCCGAAGATTTGGATGCATTCCAATCTGTAGTTGGAGATGTCAATGATTTTTTGGCAGAAAACCAATACCTGGAATTCCGAATTAAGCATATCAATGGGGAGTATAGAGTTTTTGGGTCTAATGGACGAATGGTGTTGGAAAGGGAGACCAATAGGAGGCTTTATATTGGGGTAGCCAGAGATATTACTGAGCTAAAACAAATTCAAAAGGATCTCTTTCATGCGAAGGAAAAGGCAGAGCAGGCTTCCATGGCCAAATCCCAATTTCTTTCGATCATGAGTCATGAGATCAGAACTCCTATGAATGCTGTGATCGGATTGGCGCATTTGCTGATGGATGATAATCCTCGTCCAGATCAAATGGAAAACCTGAAGACTTTGCAATTTTCTGCCGAGAATCTAATGGAGCTAATCAATGATATTCTAGATTTTACAAAAATTGAATCTGGCAAGATTGAGTTGGAACAAGCTTCCCTTGATCTGAGAGAAATAGTCAATCGGATAGTCCACTCTTACAGTTTTCAGGCTAAAGAGAAAGGATTATTTATCTCTACAGAAATCGACGGTGAAATTCCTCACAGGTTGAAGGGAGATTCGGTGAGGATCAGTCAGATGCTTAACAATTTGCTTTCTAATGCAATCAAATTTACTGCTAAAGGTCACGTGAAAGTTATTTTAAAGCAGGTGGCTTTGCATGGAGAAGCCTGTCAAATAAACTTTAAAATTGAGGATACAGGCATAGGAATTCCTAAGGATAAGATGAGTTCTATTTTTGAAGCTTTCACGCAAGCTTCATCTTCCACTACTCGTAAATTTGGAGGAACGGGCTTGGGATTAGCAATTGTGAAAAGATTAGTAGAACTTCACGAATCTAAAATCCAAGTAACTTCTAGTCCCGGTGTAGGAACTATTTTTGATTTTACGTTGAACTTTATCTGTGTGGAAAAAACTAGCTATGCTCAATCAAAAGAGCTAGAGCCCAATACTAAATCTCTTCAACAAGCCGCCATTTTGGTGGCAGAGGATAATCTGGTCAATCAGATTTTGATCAAAAAATTCCTTAATAAATGGCAAGTTGGTAATCTTGTTATCGCCTCAGACGGTCAAGAAGCCATTATTAGGTTCGAAGAAGGACAATTTGACCTAATACTTTTAGATATTCAAATGCCGGAGATGGATGGATTTGAAGTGGCTAGAAGAATTCGTCAGCATGAGGACTCTTCTAAAAATAAAACTCCGATATTAATACTCTCTGCCACATCTTTTCATGAAATAAAAGATGAAATGATGGAGTCAGGAATCAATGATTTTATAGAAAAACCCTTTTCACCGGACGGTCTTTATACTAAGTTGACAGAATATTTGAATTGGAAAGAAGAGGATTGAGGTAGGTTTAGCATTAATTTTGCCTGTCAGGGAAAGGATTGCCCAGCTAAATACAAATCGACTATTCAATGCCTTTTTTTTATAGAGTTTTACTACTGTTATTTTTCTTTTTAAGCACCATTGAGCTTCGGGCTCAACAGTTACTGACCAAGCGATCAACCTTTTATGCCTTGGTAGGAACCTCTGGAGGTAAACTTAACCAGTTTGACAACATGCTTGCGGAGCGAGGATTATCTGGTATAAGGAATAGATATAGGACTATTGGACTGGGATATCAAGCTAGAATAAATGATTTCGTTCTAGGGTTAGATGTATTGCACAATCGAGGAGGAGTGAGCGAGTTCGATGATTTTTCTATGAATTATAGAACCTCACGCGCATTATTGAATATTGGATATGCTTTTACCGAAGAGTCTCGCTTTCAATTGATCCACTACATGTCTTTGGGGGTGGGTTTTTTGAATTTTCAGATGATTCCAACGGATCGTCCAGAAGATTTAGCTTTCTTTTTGGCAAATCCCGAGCAAGGATTTGTACTTAGGAAAAAGGATATCCAAAAGGGTACTTTTAATTATGGGAATTTCTTAACAGAGATTGGTTTTCAGTTAAGCTATGATTTTGATTTGCCTAACAGACCTGAGGCTATACAAATCATCTCCAAATTAGGCTATTCCTTTAGCCCCTTGCAAGGCAAATGGGAGATGAATGGGATTAATTTTGACAATACACAAAGTGGAGCTTTTGTAAGAATTGGAGCGGGTATTTCCCTTCCAGATCGCAACTTCTTTTATAAGGATGCAAGTATTGGTGTTTCGATTATTCGTGGAATTCACTTCACCAATGCAGATGAGTTCAATGCTGAATTAGAAAAAGCTGGGCTCAACCCATTGGAAGGAATGCCTTCCAACTGGGGGCTAAGGATTCTTGGAAATACAGAAAGAATACTCTACGGTGCTGAGTTGTACAATTTAGCTTTGAAAGGTGATGCCACTAGTGAGAAAGATCATTCCCTCAATAGTTTGAGAGTATATGGAAATGTGGGATTCAATTTGATTGAATTTAGAAATTTTGGATTGGGCGCTTTGGCTGGCTTGGGTTATGGTAATATTCGCTACTCACTTTTGACTAATGACAAGCCGGATTTCCCTGAGCTTTTCGAACAGCGATACTACGATGGTTATTTGAAAAATAGTGGTCTAATGATAAAACCAGAGGTATTTGCTGAGTATGGGTTGCCTATGACCAAGCGCAAACTTTTTGATTTGGTATTCACAGCAGCTGCCGGCTACGAAGTTCCATTAGGCAAGTACAAGTTAGGGGATTTGAGTATGACAGAATTTATGGCTGGTCCATACCTAAGATTTGGGGTTGGAGTTAGGCCGTGATATTGCTCTTTTGACAATTTAATTCGTCATTAGCTAAGTCCTTTTAGGTAATTCTCCTGTTTTATTATCAAAATGCTATTAACTTTGGGCAGCTTATCGAGAAAGACCGAGGGAAGGGCCCTATGACGTCTTAGCAACCTTTAATCAAAGGTGCTAACTCCCATCTCGATTTTAATCGGGAACAGATGAGCGGACAAAGTACCAGTACTTTTATCCGTGTTTTGCTCGATAAGCTTTTGAGAAAAGAATTATGCAAAACAGAACGGAATCACTACTTCAACAACTTTCACGGCGTATTTTGATACTTGATGGTGCCATGGGTACTATGATTCAAAGGTATTCATTGACCGAGGAAGATTTTCGCACCCCAGCATTGGCTAGCCATCCCAAGTCACTCAAAGGAAATAATGACCTGTTGTCGCTCAGTAAACCTCAAATCATCAAGGATATTCATGCGGAGTATTTTAAAGCCGGGGCAGATATTATCGAGACAAATACTTTCTCTGCCACGACTATAGCACAGGCAGATTATGACCTTTCCCATTTGGCATATGAGATCAATTTGGAATCAGCCAAACTAGCAAGAGAAGTAGCGGATGAATTCACTTCGAAAAACCCTGACAAACCTCGCTTTGTAGCAGGAGCAATCGGCCCGACCAATAGAACTGCTTCTCTTTCTCCAGATGTGAATGACCCGGGCTATCGCGCGATCACGTTTGACCAGCTGGCAGATGCCTATGCAGAGCAAGTGAGAGGTTTGCTGGACGGTGGTGTTGATATTATTTTAGTTGAGACGATTTTTGACACGCTGAATGCCAAAGCGGCTCTTTATGCCATTCAGGATGTATATGAAGAGAGAAATATTCCTTTGGATCCAAAGGAGGGTGGTATTCCAATTATGATTTCGGGCACGATTACCGATGCATCAGGTCGTACTCTTTCAGGTCAGACTACTGAAGCCTTTTTGATTTCAATTTCTCACGTGCCTTTACTTTCCGTGGGATTGAATTGTGCTTTGGGAGCAAAGGAATTGCGACCTTATTTGAAGGTTTTAGCTAATAAATCACCCTTTCATGTGAGTGCCTATCCGAATGCAGGTTTGCCAAACGAGTTTGGACAATATGACCAAGGAGCAAATGAAATGGCTGACCAGGTCAGGGATTTTTTGAAAGAAGGAATGCTGAATATCCTAGGAGGCTGCTGTGGAACTACGCCAGAGCATATCTCTGCATTGGCACATATGGCTGCCAATTTTCAGCCTAGAAAATTACAAGAAGAATTAGAAGAAACGTTGGACTGAGAAGATGGCAAGAACTAATTACATGAAACTATCCGGCTTAGAGCCGCTGGTTTTTACCCCCGAGATCAATTTTGTCAACATAGGCGAGCGAACCAACATCACAGGTTCGAAGAAATTTGCACGCTTGATTTTGAATGGAAATTACGATGAAGCGCTGGAAGTTGCCTTAGATCAGGTACGCGGCGGAGCGCAGATTCTAGATGTCTGTATGGACGAAGGAATGCTTGACGGAGAATTTGCGATGGTCAAATTTTTGAACTTGATTGCTTCAGAGCCTGAGATCTCCCGAATTCCAATCATGATCGATAGCTCGAAGTGGAAGATTATCGTAGCTGGATTGAAATGCGTGCAAGGAAAAGGAATTGTAAATTCAATTTCTTTGAAAAACGGAGAAGAGGAATTTATCCAGCAAGCGAAAACTGTCAAGAAATTCGGAGCGGCCGTAGTGGTGATGGCTTTTGATGAAAAAGGTCAAGCCGACACCTACGATAGAAGAATTGAGATCTGTGAGAGAAGTTATAGAATCTTGGTAGATCAGGTAAAATTCAATCCTCAGGACATCATCTTTGATCCGAATATTTTCCCTGTTGCTACAGGAATGGATGAGCATCGCAAGAATGCACTTGACTTTTTCAATGCTACCAAATGGATAAAAGCAAACCTTCCCGGCGCAAAAGTCAGCGGTGGCGTAAGTAATGTTAGTTTTTCATTCAGAGGAAATAATCCTGTGAGAGAAGCTATGCATGCCGCATTTCTTTACCATGCCATCAAAAGTGGAATGGATATGGGGATAGTGAATCCGACCATGTTGGAGGTTTACGATGATATTCCAAAGGATCTACTTGAGCGTGTAGAAGACGTACTATTTGATAGAAGGGAGGACGCTACTGAGCGCATGCTAGAATTTGCTGAAACGGTAAAATCTGCTGATAAAAAGGAAGTAGTAAATGAGGCTTGGCGTTCGCAACCAGTGGCCAAGCGTATGGAGCATGCCTTGGTAAAGGGGATCTTGGATTACATCATCGAGGATACGGAGGAAGCCAGGATAGCGCTGAACAATCCGCTCAAAGTCATTGAAGGTCCTTTGATGGACGGAATGAACGTGGTAGGTGATCTTTTTGGTGAAGGCAAAATGTTCCTTCCTCAAGTAGTGAAATCTGCCCGGGTGATGAAAAAAGCTGTGGCTTATTTGGAACCATTCATGCCATTACCTGAAGAAGGTCAGGAAGCTTCCTCTTTGAAAAAAATCCTTTTGGCTACGGTCAAAGGTGATGTGCATGATATAGGAAAGAATATTGTAGGCGTAGTGTTAGCTTGCAATAGCTACCAAATCATTGATCTAGGTGTAATGGTTGATGCCCAGAAAATCATAGACGAAGCCGTAAAGAATAAAGTTGATATTATCGGACTCAGTGGGTTGATCACGCCTTCTTTGGATGAGATGGTAAATGTCGCTGCTGAGATGGAGCGACAAGGAATCAACATACCATTGCTTATCGGAGGCGCTACGACATCGCGAATTCACACGGCAGTAAAGATAGACCCTGTTTATAGCGGAACTGTAGTACATGTGATGGATGCGAGTAAGTCTGTTCCTATAGCAGGTGAGGCAATTTCTGAGGAGACTAAGGAAGCTTACCGATTGAAATACAAGGAACTATACGCTCAGCTTCGAATGGACCACGAGGCTAAGCAATCGGTGAAACAATTAGTGTCTTATCAGGAGGCTAAAGCTAACCCGGTGGAAATTGATTGGAATTCTTATACCCCAGTTGTGCCCAAGAAACTCGGCAGGACGGTATTAAAAGAGCTGGATTTGAACGAAGTTCGAAAGTACATTGACTGGACTCCGTTCTTTAGCACCTGGATGCTGAGCGGGAAATTCCCTAAGATTTTCTCTGACCCTGTGGTAGGAGGCGAGGCTAGAAAACTCTATGACGAAGCCAATGTGATGCTTGATAAAGTAATTGCTGAGAAGTGGCTTTCTGCAAATGCTGTTTTTGGCCTTTATCCAGTTCAGAGAGCTGAGGACGATGTATTGGTATTCGATGAGAAGGGTAATAGGGTAGGGACTTTCCACTTTTTGCGTCAGCAAGGAA
The DNA here is from genome assembly GCF_039969895.1 of Algoriphagus sp. Lineage (GTDB taxonomy): Bacteria > Bacteroidota > Bacteroidia > Cytophagales > Cyclobacteriaceae > Algoriphagus. Next base: position 109,632 of record NZ_JBDVMZ010000004.1, on the reverse strand, counting down.
AAAAGGGAAAAGGTGTACCAAATCGTTCTCTGGCTGATTACCTGCATCCAGCTGAGCAAGATTACCTAGGTTGCTTTGCGGTGACTTCAGGAATAGGTATGGAGCCAAAACTGGCCGAATTCCAGAAAGCAGGAGATGACTACAATGACATCATGTTCAAATCCATAGCAGATCGACTGGCTGAGGCTACCGCAGAATACCTTCATGAGCGCGTGCGGAAAGAGTATTGGGGCTATGCACCTGATGAGAATTTGGAAAATGACTCTTTGGTACGGGAAGAGTACTTGGGGATTAGGCCTGCGCCTGGCTACCCTGCTTGTCCCGAGCATTCTGAGAAAGCGACTATTTCCCGCCTTTTGAATATGGAAAATGAAGTTGGAATAGAACTTACTTCGAGTTTTGCCATGTACCCAACGTCTTCAGTTTCGGGATTTTTCTTTGGAAATCCTGAGAGTAAGTATTTCGGTTTGGGAAAAATAGGGGCAGATCAAGTAGGCAGCTATGCCGAAAGGAAGGGCATTTCCCTTCGTGATGCGGAGCGACTGCTTTCACCTAACTTGGCTTACACACCACAATTTACCTTGGTAGAAACAAACCTATGAAAATAACTGAACACCTGAATCAAGCGAAAAGCACGCTTTTTTCCTTTGAAATATTACCTCCTTTGAAAGGTCAAAGTTTGAAAGAATTACTCGAAGGGATTGCTCCTTTGATGGATTTCAAGCCTCCATTTGTAGATGTGACTTATCATAGAGAAGAGTTTATTTACAAAAAGCATCCAAATGGTCTGCTACAGAAAATCAGCACCAAAAAGCGTCCTGGAACAGTGGGGATTTGTGCGGCAATTATGAATCGTTTTCAATTGGATGCGGTACCTCATATTCTTTGTGGAGGGTTTACCAAAGAAGAAACAGAAAATGCGCTGATTGACCTCAATTTTATCGGTGTGGAGAATGTACTTGCCCTTCGCGGCGATGCACCCAAAACTGAAGGCAAATTTATCCCGGAGGAAAATGGACACGGATTTGCCAGCGAACTGGTAGAGCAGATCAAACGGATGAATGAAGGTCGATACCTTCATGAGGAAACAGAAATTGGCTTCCAAACAGATTTTTGTGTGGGAGTGGCTGGATATCCTGAGAAGCACTTTGAGGCTCCATCCTTGAGATTTGATCTAAAGAACTTGAAGGAAAAAGTGAACAAAGGAGCTGAGTACATTGTAACTCAGATGTTTTTTGACAATGAGAAGTATTTCAAGTTTGTCGATGATGTACGTGCTGCTGGTATCACTGTACCAATTATCCCTGGTATCAAGCCGATCACCACATTGGGTCAGATCACGATGTTACCCCGAACTTTCTTCCTGGACTTGCCAGATCCTCTGATGGATGAGCTGGAGAAGTGTAAAACCAACGCGGAAGTAAAAGAAGTAGGGATAGAATGGTCGATTCAGCAGTCCAAAGAATTGGTGAAAAAAGGTGTTCCGTCACTTCATTTTTATACCATGAGCAAAGCAGATACGACGTATAAAATTGCGAAAGAAATATTCTAGATTTATGATCAATAAATACTTGTGATAAACAGAATAACGGGCTGATCTTCTCTTGGAAAAGAAGCTTTGAGAGCCGGCAAAAATTATCCTCATTCATGGACTCCCTACACCACAAATGGAGCAGCAGAAAAAACAATAACTAGACTGCCGGTAGTATTTAATTGGTGGGTTGGAAAAAAAATAAGGCCAAGAAATTGACCTTATTTTGTATTCTGAATGGATGGTTTGATTAATCTTTTTGAATGTTCATCGTGATTTCTTCGTACTTTCTTCTCGTTTCATCACTCAGTTTGTCGAAATTCTCATCGAGCCAGTTCAAGCTTTCTTTGGTAGCATCTTCTATATCGGCAGCTATTACTTTTGTGCCTTCCTTCATATCAGCTGAAGTTTTTCCCCACCAATTGTCCACGTTGTCCATGTGCATTTTGGCGGTCCTTTCGAAGTTCTCAGCTTCCGTTTTTGCGTTTTTTACGGCTACTTCATAGCGCTCTTCCAGCATTTCAATGTTATTATCCTCTATATCGAGGTCTTCGTAAACTTTTTCAGCTCTAGATTCTAAGCTGTCAAAACGCTCATCGATCATATCCCAATTATGAACAGGTGTCATCTTAACAGCGTTTTCTACGCTATCCACATAATTCTCCAGATTGTTGGTTACAGTCACTCGATCTGCTTCTGTATAGTTTTTTGTGTCGCAGGAGTACAACGTTACGGTTGCTACTACAGCTCCTAGTACTAATGTTGCTTTCGTTTTCATTTTTTGATTGGTTTGGTTAACAATTAAGATTTGATGGTTTATTTTCTTAATAGTAAACAAGACTGTTTCCAACCTTCATAAATAGAGCATTTTTGATTACTAATAGGGCTCAGATAGGCTTAAACAGGGATTTTAGATTATTCGGCTTATTGTAAGTGTAAACTATTTTTCCCCAAATCATGTGAATATTTACCCACCTTTTCCCTTATTAGTGCATTTTTGACTTGGGTAATTTGCCAGGATATTACGCCTTTTTCTAAGGTTTAGGGAAAAATAGCAGGAAGTACCACTTGCAAACTGCGACCTACTTAGTCATCTTTTGGTAACTTGGGCCTATGATTAAATTGATAGAATGTCCACGGGATGCAATGCAGGGGATTCCCGAATTTATAGATACCGCGATTAAAGCGGCTTACATCAATCAACTCTTGGAAGTTGGATTTGATACTGTCGATTTTGGAAGTTTTGTGAGTCCTAAGGCAATTCCTCAGATGCGGGATACAGCAGAAGTGTTAGACCTTCTGGATCTGCACAATTCAAAAAGTAAGCTTTTAGCTATAGTGGCGAACATGAGAGGAGCAGAGGATGCACTTCAATTTCCTCAGATAGATTTCCTGGGTTTTCCTCTTTCAGTTTCGGAGACTTTTCAGCAAAGAAATACCAATGCGAGTAGTAAGCAGGCCTTGGCGACTGTAGAAGAGATGCAAAATCTCTGTGAGGTGAAAGGCAAAACCTTGGTAACCTACCTGAGTATGGGTTTTGGGAATCCTTATGGAGATCCTTATTCTCCAGAGTTGGTAGCTGGCTTTGTGGAGAAATTGGATCAGTTGGGTGTGAAAATCATTTCTCTGTCGGACACGATTGGAGTGGCTGATCCTGAATTAATCACTAAGTTGCTCAGACTTCAGATTTCTGCTTTTCCTCATATTGAGTTTGGTGCACATCTACATAGTAGGGTAGAAGATATAGGGGAAAAAGTGCGTGCAGGTGCTAAAGCAGGGTGCAGAAGATTTGACGGGGCGCTTAAAGGATTTGGTGGTTGCCCGATGGCAAAAGATGAGTTGGTGGGCAATATGGCTACTGAGGTGATGATTGATACATTAGAATCCTCAGGATTTGATCTGAAGCTTAACAAAGCGGAATTCGCCGAGGCGATGAAGTTGGCTGGGTTTGTTTTTAATCCTTAAGTACGTTATATCAGCAACCTATACTTCTTACCCGGCAACGACTTCACAATCCCTTCAAATTCCAGAGCCAGTAATTTCGAAGAGAGAAGGCCAAGTGGGATTTCTGTGGAAATACTGAGTGAATCGATTTCTATCTCACCTTTTTCCTGCATCAGTCTTAGGATTCTTATCTCTTCTTCATCACGATTGTTCAAATCTAGCTGAGGTTTTTGAGTTTTGACTTCTCCAGGTTTGCTCCAAAAAAGTGCTTCAGCCACGTCATTTGGACCAGTATAGATATTGGCCTTCATTTTCTTGATCAGCAGGTTGCAGCCTTCACTGTATTGAGATTGCAGATTCCCCGGTACAGCGAAGACATCTTTGTCATAACTGAAAGCAATTTCAGCGGTAATCAACGCTCCGCCTTTTTCGGCGGCTTCGACGACGATCAAGGCATCAGAAAGGCTGGCTATAATTCTATTTCTTGCAGGAAAATTACCTGGTACCATCGTACTTCCCGGCGCATATTCGCTGATCAACGCGCCTGTTTCAATAATTGACTCGGCAGTTTTGCGATGAATTGCCGGGTAAATCCGATCGATAGGTGAGCCCATCACCGCAACCGTGGGTAAACCAAGTGCTAAAGCTGTGCGGTGTGCTTCGATGTCAATTCCATAAGCCAAACCGGAAATAATAGCAGGCTGATAAATAGCCAAATCCTCGATGATTTTACGAGTAGCAGTTTTTCCATAGGTTGTCGCACTCCGGGTTCCTACTATTCCAAGAGTCCTTTCAAAGTTTAAGTCAGTTTTTCCTTGACAAAAAATTACAATGGGAGAGTCTTCCTGCGACTTGAATCGCTGAGGGAAATCCGGGTGAAGCGAAGTGAGGATTTGATAGTGCTTTCTTGCACAATCGTTTATCAGTTGATCGGCCTTTCGGAGGAGTTCATTTTCCTGATTTCGGAGAGCTAGTAGCTTTTCTCCCACTTTAGGAGTTTTGGCAACTTTGCCTTTTGGAAGTGTAAAAAAATTACTGGCTGAACCTGAATAGGAAATAATGGCTTTAAATACTCCTGGGCCAATTTTAGGAGCAAGGGATAAGGCTATTAAATATCTTAATTCGTCATGACCCTGATTTTGCATTGAATTCGTCCCGGATATTTATTAAAAAATCTTTGATTTCCTGAAGTCTCTGAACCGCCTGAACCTTATCAAATCCCTGGTCTTTTCCTGCTTTGATAACCTCCTGCGCTCCCTGAAGAGTATATCCTTTTTCCTTAACCAGATGATAGATATACTTTATTTTTTGTATGTCAATTTTAGTATAGCGACGATTGCCTTTTCTATCCTTCTTCGGACGAATAATGTCAAATTCACCCTCCCAATATCGAATCAACGATGGCGCAACCTTAAACATCTGCGCTACTTCTCCAATGGAATGATACTTCTTTTCTATTTCTCGCTCTTTGTACGGCACGGTAAAAATGGTCTTTGACTCTAAATTAATGAAAATGCAGTAAGTTCTTCAACAAGAACTTTAACTCCACCAGAAAAAAACGAATAATTTATCGATTTAGTGTTTGCAGCATCTGTACAGCGGCTAATCCTGCCGTTTCAGTACGAAGTCTTGCTCGTCCCAACGATACGGGCTTGAAGCCTGCGGCAAAAGCCTTCTCTATTTCCATCGGATCAAAATCTCCTTCAGGACCTATTAAAATCAGATATTTTCCATTTGCCTTAGCCGTATCAAATATATGATGCTCATGTTTTTCATCCACGTAAGCGATGAATTTCTGGAATCCTTCAAATTCCGATGAGTCTAGGATTTGATCAAGTTTGGAAATCGGATGAAGTGTTGGGATTCTGTATTTCAAACTTTGTTTACAGGCAGAAATGATCTTTTTCTCCAGGCGATCTGTCTTCAAATAGCTTCTTTCGGAGTTCATAGTTTCCAAAAGTGTGAGTTCATGAAAGCCGATTTCTGTGATTTTCTCGACCATCCATTCCATTCGATCCGGGCTTTTAGTAGGAGCGATTGCGAGGTGAATGTGGAAAGGTTCAACTTCTATTTCGGTGGTTTGAATCACTTTTAAGCTGCTTTTTTTTGGATCAGCCTCTAGGATTACACATTCGAAAAGCCTACCCGCTCCATCAGTGACATGCACATGATCACCTTGTCTTTTGCGAAGCACCCGGCAAAGATGCTTGGATTCTTCAGGTTCCAAAGTGAATAATGGGGGAGTTATATTTTCTTGAAAAAAGAGCTGCATAGGGGAATTTCTAAGACACAAAAAAAGCACATTTCGATGAAGAAATGTGCCTTTGTACCATATAAACCTATAACCTATTAACCTTTTGAAACTTCCATGCTGACAGACTTGCCTTTGATGGTGTTGTTCTTCATGCCGTTGATCACTTGATCCGCGTCTTTAGAAGGTACATCCACGAAGGAGAAGTTGTCATATATATCGATTCCTCCAATGCTACGTCCTGGTACGCCAGTTTCACCTGCGATCGCACCTACGATATCATTTGGACGGATTCTGTCTTTTTTACCAAGGTTGAGGAATAGACGAGTCATGTTAGCTTCACGAACTCTTTCTGGTCTTTTACCACCGTCTCTAGATCCGCCTTCACGGTTTCCGAATTCTCTTCTTCTCTCGCCGCCTCTTTCGCTTCTTTCTCCTCTTTCAAATCTTCCGCCTCTTTCGCCACGCTCACCTCTTTCGAATCGACCGCCTCGCTCGCCTCTTCCGCCGTCACGTCCACCTTCTCTTCTTCTATCATTACCAAACGTATCGATACTGAAGTTTTGGTCTTTCATTTCCTTAACAGAGTCACCCATGACGATTTTCATCAAACCAACGGCAACTTGATCGATTGTAAGACCTTCCGCTAGCATCTGTCCGATAGTAGCTTCGAATACTTGGTTATCTTCTTCTTTTTGAATTTGCTCTTTTACGTTCTGTACAAATTGAGCTTTTTTCAACTCGATCAATTCAGCTGCAGAAGGAGGGGACATCTTCGTGATAGTAGCTTTGGTATATCTCTCCAAATCTCTCATCTTAAAGTTATCTCTTCTTCCCGTTACGAAGTTGATCGCTTTACCGTCTCTACCTGCACGACCGGTACGACCGATACGGTGTACGTAATATTCTTCGTCCAATGGAAGGTCGTAGTTGAATACAGCCTCTACATTGTCCACGTCAATACCTCTAGCAGCTACGTCAGTTGCAACAAGAACTTTGCAATGTCCCTTACGGAACTTGCCCATTACTTTATCTCTCTGAGCCTGCGAAAGATCACCGTGAAGTGCATCAGCAGCGATTCCTCGAGCGATCAAGCCTTCAGTTACCTCATCTACCATACGCTTGGTATTACAAAATACTACGCTTAGGTTAATGTTGTGAACGTTCATTAGACGAGCCATCAATTCCATTTTCAATGGATTTTTGACCTCGTAATAGGTTTGTTCGATATTAGAAACTGTAAGCTCCTTTTTGTCGATTTTTACGATCTCAGGGTTAGTCTGATACTTTCTAGTCAAGTCCATGATTGGCTTGGCCATCGTAGCAGAGAAGAAAACAGTCTGTCTTTCTTCTGGCATCTCCTGAAGGATAGCTTCAATATCATCTCTGAAACCCATATCTAACATTTCATCAGCTTCATCCAATACTAGGATGCCCACTGAATCTAGTTTCAATGTGCCACGGTTGATGTGATCTTGCACACGGCCTGGAGTACCAACTACGATCTGAACTCCTTTGCGAAGCACTCTGATCTGACGATCGATAGACTCACCACCGTAGATTGCTACAGAATTAATTTGTCTATGATATTTAGCAAGTTTTTGGATTTCGCCTTCTACCTGAACTGCAAGTTCACGAGTAGGACAAAGGATGATCGCCTGCGGTTTGTTATAGTCCGCATCTACTAAGTCGATGATTGGAATGGCGAAAGCTGCTGTTTTACCAGTACCAGTTTGAGCCTGTCCTATTACATCTCTACCTTGTAGAATAAAAGGGATTGATTGTGATTGAATTGGGGAAGGTTGGGTATAGCCCATCTCTTCCACTGACTTAAGAATTTCCGCAGAAATTCCCAAGTCTGAGAACTTGAGTGTTTGATCCATGATGTTTCCTTAATTTCCCTGCCATTCGGTCCTAATAAATATCCCGACAAGCGACAGTAAGGAATTCACGGCACGAAAAATTGTTCTATGTCATATTGACGGTGCAAAAGTAGGATTAATATTTTAAAGAGCCAAACTGTATTCAAAACTTTTTAGAATAATCTTTAAAAAATTAGCGATTAGAGCAAAAAATATTTGGTTTGGAGGAGATGGGGTTGATTTATTAAGAATAAAAAATATGTCAGGATCTGATTTTTAATTTTGATCCTGACCTTGACACTCGAAATAATATGTTTTTTCCTATACACCCAGAATTGCATTCTGGGCTTTTATTGTTCTTGCCTTTGGCAAGAGTCCTGAATATTTTATTGCTCAAAAGGTAGAATCAGTAAAAACCCGAAATTAGAAAAGTGAAATTCTTAGCTTATTAAGCTTATGAGTTTACCATCTTAATTGAAAAAAGATTTCTGTAGCAAATGGCCATCTAGTTATAAATCAGCTCGAAGTAGGACTCTGAATCGATTAGGAAATCAATTGAATTATCTGTTCCACGACCTTTCTTCTGAAAGTTGGATCAACGAAACCTGCTTTATATAAAATTATTCTTTGGTCTGCCGTTAAGATTCTATTAGCGAGAATATTGCTCTCTTTAAAAAGAGGTCCTTCAATTATTTGATCTTCTGGTAGGGCTATAGCCCATTTATCTTTGATAGACTTTGATGTAATCTGGCAGAGTAAATAATCTCCATTTTCAGCATTTGCTAGAACTAGGGCGGGTCGTCTTTTCGACGCACTCAAATCTGAGAAAGGAAAAGAAACAACTACATTACTACCTTTTACAAATCCTTCCACTGTTCATCCTCTTCTTTTAAAAGCCAATCGTTTGCTAATGTCTTCTCAGATGCATACTGAATCATAGCAGGTTCTTCAACTCATTCGCTTGTAAGTTCTTGTTCCAAGAAAAAGTAGAGTTCCTTTTTATCATCATTCGATAGTCCTCGAAGTGACTTCTTTAAGTCAGTTAAAGAGATATCTAATCTTAATGTCTTCATTACTCAAAGATATTCAATTAATTAACGAATTATTTTCGAGTTTAAATTTTCAAATCTTCCAATCTTCCAATCTAAAATCAAAAAAACGCCTTATCCTCACTGGCTTCCTCTATCATTTCTATAGCTAACTCCTTCCCCAGATAGCGATCAATAATGCCGTGAGCTAAATATAGAAGGGGAGTAAGGGCAATCGCTACAGTCATTTTGTAGAGGTAATTCATGATACCTACTGCTATGATCTGACTGAGAGTCCAATTCCCAAATACGTAAAAGGCGATTCCTAATACCACGAATGAATCGATAAACTGGCTTACCAATGTGGAACCAGTTGCCCTCAGCCAGATTTTATTTTCGCCGGTGACAGCTCTTAGCTTTTGGAACACATAGACATCGATCAATTGCCCTAGCAGGAAAGCGGTGAGTGAACCTATGATAATTCCCAGACCTTGGCGGAAGATTGTGTTAAAGGCATAGCTGATATTGAAGCTGTCTCCGTCTGGAGTAGAGGCATTCACCTCTAACCAGAAATCTGCGGGGGTAAGTAATGTGACAACACTGATCACTATAAATGCATAAGCAATCAATCCAGCCGTGAGAAAGGAGATTTTTTTCACGCCTTTTTTGCCAAAATATTCATTGATAATATCGGTGGTAATAAACACCACAGGCCAGATCACTGCCCCTGCCGTGAGATTGAAATCCAATAGATACTCGCCAAAAAATGTCCAGTTCACCGGATCAAAACCCAAGGTTTTCTCAGCGGAGAAAATTTTCACTCCTATAATTTCTGCGAGGATAGCATTCGTCAGGAATATGCTTCCAAGAATGATAAAAAGATTGGTTTTTTTGGACTCCTGAATGCTGTTCATATGGAATAAGATTGACCTTCTTCACTCAAAATACTATTAGGAAAAACACTTTTTGCCTCGTCCAGCAAAGGCTCTAAATGTAAATATCTAGAGGAAAAATGTCCTAAAAGCAGCTTTTTCACCTTGCTCACCTTCGCCACTTCAGCTGCCTGCTTTGCAGTACAATGAAATGTAGTGGCAGCTCGTTCCGCATTATCATCCATAAAAGTAGATTCGTGATATAGTAAATCTACATTCTTCAAATATTGTTTTAGCTCTGGATTGAAAATCGTATCTGAGCAATAGGCATAAGTTCGCAAAGCAGGTAGGGGGTGAGTGTATTCCTTTACTTTGTAGATTTTACCATTTTGATCAGTGAAATCTCTGCCAGAGCGAAGCGTCTGAATTGCCGCCAGTGGAACTTTCGACTCCTGAAGCTTTTCCTTAATCATACTCCTTAACCCTTGTTTCTCCCGAATCAAAAAGCCGGTGGTAGGGATTCTATGGTTCAAAGGAAAGCTATAAACTTTATACAGCTTGTCTTCTAGGAGTAAATTCAAACCATCATCACAGGTCTCCACAAAATGTAAAGGGTAGGGTAGTTTGGTGTTACTGTAGCGAAAATTGGTGGTAATAATTTCGTCCAGGCCTCTTGGTCCAAAAATAGTCAGTGGAGTAGTCCGTTTGGCTAAGCTGTAACTAGAAAGTAAACCAATCAATCCATAATAGTGATCCCCATGAAGATGGGAAATGAAAATATGGTTGATTTTCGAAACTTTAACTTTGAAAGCGCGCGCCTGCAGCTGCATGGCTTCGCCACAATCTAGCAGTAAAAAATCCTGCCCAAATCTAACGACTTGGGCAGTATGATGTCTTCCATGTACTGGAATGGAAGAGGTGTTTCCTAATATGGTGACTTCAAAGTCTGGAATCAACCTTCCTCCTCTTCTTCCTCCTCACCGCTTTCTATTGCATGCATGAAGATTGCTTCACTCGCTTCTTCAAGCGTGCTCACCAAATTGAGCTTTTTGTCCAGCATGGAGATTTTCAAGAGTTTCATCACGTGATCTTGTACGCCAGAAATGATGAAAACCCCACCATTTTTACCGAATTCACGATCTCCAACTAGCAAGGCGCTAAGTCCAGAGGAGTCCACATATTTGACTTCGCTCATGTCCAATACAAGATTTTCGAAGCCTTCAGCGTGAATTGTCAACAATTCAGATTTTAAAACTGGAGCTAGTAATGAATCCAGCTTCTCTTCCTGTGGAGTGAAGATTACGTACTGTTCTTTCTTATCGATGGAATATTTCATGTGTTTTTTATTAGTTGGTTTTTAGCCTAAATGTGAAAGGATAGCCTTCTCGATTCTAGACTCAATTTCTGTTGTATTTGCTTTTTGGAAAGTTTCTCCAGTTATTTTTTCGAACAGCTCAATATAGCGATCCGAGATGCTTTCTACAATTTCTTCTGTCATTTCAGGCACCGATTGTCCATCCTTTCCCTGAAAACCATTCGAAATCAGCCATTGCCTTACAAATTCCTTGGATAGCTGCTTCTGGGCTATTCCCTTTGCTTGATTTTCTTCGTAGCCTTCAGCATAAAAATAGCGTGAAGAATCTGGAGTGTGAATCTCATCGATGAGGTATATTTTCTCTCCGACTTTGCCAAATTCATATTTCGTATCTACTAAGATCAATCCCATCTCATTAGCCATTTCCTGACCTCTTTGGAACAAGGCTCTAGTATATTGTTCTAATTGAACGTAATCTGCCTCGCTGACGATTCCTTGCTTTAGAATCTCTTCTCTGGAAATATCCTCGTCGTGACCTTCGTCGGCTTTGGTAGTAGGCGTGATGATAGGCTCAGGAAATGGATCGTTTTCACGCATGTGCTCAGGCATGGCCACACCACACATCATTCTTTTTCCTAAGTTGTATTCTCTGGCTGCATGACCTGATAGGTAACCTCGAATCACCATCTCGACTTTGAAAGGCTGGCATCGTACACCAATGGTCACATTGGGATCGGGAGTTGAAGTCACCCAGTTTGGTACGATGTCAGATGTAGCGGCTAGGAATTTTGCGGCGATTTGATTCAAAACTTGCCCTTTGTAAGGAATAGGTTTAGGAAGCACCACGTCAAAAGCCGATATCCTATCGGATGCTACCACAATCAATTCTTTGTCAAACATATAGACGTCACGAACTTTACCTTTGTAAAATCCCTGCTGTCCTGGAAACTTAAAATTGGTTTCTTTGATTGCGTTACTCATCCTTGTATCGTTTGGGCAAAAATAGAAAAGCTTTTTCTTTCCTCTCTAGCCAGCTAAATTATTTATTGATTTTGTTTCCCTTTTCGTAGAATTCTGTTTCTCTCAGCACTTCTTTTTCATCGAAAAATTCTCGCTTCCCATGCAGTTTTCCTTCCTGATATCTTCTTATTTCTTCCAACGATCCATCTTCACGGTAAATTCTGACTTCGCCTTCGGCTAGATTATTCAAATAATTGATAGCGGAATAAATCTCTCCATTTGGGAAGTAGTTGATTTCCAAAATCAAGCCCCCAGACTTATTGAAAGTCTTTTTCTGCTCAATCTTGCCAGATTCATCATATTTTTTTGTGGGCTGAATCGGAATGCCTTTTTTAAATACTGCCTTTTCTCTTACCTCTCCATTGGGGTGAAAAGACAGCAATTCACCTTCCTCGTAGCCTTTTTTATAAGTACCCCGACGCTCAGGTGTGCCATCGGGATAATTCAGCTGATAAATTCCGTCCAAAATCCCATCAGAGTAATCAATCAGTGATTTGAGTTGACCGTCCTCGAAATATTGCATTTCTCTTCCATCTAGCTCCCCATCGGCATAAGTGGCAGTAACTAATACTTGTCCGCCTTCAGAATATTCTTCGAAGCTTCCGTGATACCTTCCTTCGGAAAAATATACTCGGGATGCGAGCTTACCTGATTCATAAAAAGTCTCGCTTAGCCCATTTGGTTTGTTATCTATGAAAAAAGTTTTGTCTTGAACTTGACCAGACTCATAATATGTGATAACCTCGCCCTGGAGTTGATTGTCGTGGTACGTGGAAGTTTGTTTTATTTTTCCACTTGGGAAAAAGCTTACAGACTCACCTGATCTACTATTGTTTACAAATGGAACGGTTCTCAGTGTATCGCCAGTTTTTAGATCCAAGTCAGCAAAAACTCCATTTCTCTGATCGTTTTTTAGGAAGCCTATCAAAATAAGCTGTCCTTCCTCATCAAAAAGTTTGACTACACCGTTTGCTTTGCCATTGACTCGTATGTATTGTTCTTTGATTAGGCTTTCTTCCAAATCGTAATAGGTACGAATAGTATCTTGAGCCAAGGCAAAATTGGCTGTCAGGCAAAATACGATTAGAAAGAATACGTGGTTCATAGTGAAAAAAGAAACCGCAAGACTAAAAGCCCTGCGGTAAAATATGAGTCGTTTGCTGATTACATTTTCTCAATCACAATAGCAGAAGCTCCACCACCGCCATTACAGATACCTGCAACACCGATTTTAGCGTCTTTCTGATGTAAAACTGAGTTCAGCGTAGAAATGATTCTAGCTCCAGAAGCTCCTAATGGGTGGCCAAGGGAAACAGCTCCACCGAAGACATTCACTTTGTCATTATCCAGATTCAATTCTTTCTGATTGGCAAGAGCAACAGCCGAAAACGCTTCGTTGATTTCATAGAAATCCACATCTTCTGTGGTCAAGCCCGCATGCTGAATGGCTTTTGGAATAGCTAGGGCAGGAGCTGTGGTAAACCAAAGTGGATCAGTGGCCGCATCCGCGAAACCACGGATTTTTGCCAAAGGTTTCAAACCTAATTCCTCCGCTTTTTCCTTACTCACCAACACCAAAGCCGAAGCTCCATCATTCATCGTGGAAGCATTAGCCGCAGTAACTGTTCCTTCTTTGTCAAAAACTGGACGAAGTGAAGGGATCTTGTCAAACATCACATTCTTGTATTCTTCGTCTTCGTCTATAGTAATTATTTCACCTTTTCGACCTTTGATCTCTACAGGAACTACTTCATCCTTGAAGTATCCCTTTGCCCAAGAGTCTGCCGATCGCTGGTAAGATTGGATCGCGTATGCATCCTGATCCTCACGGGAAATATTCATTTCTTTGGCGGTATTATCGGCACAGTTTCCCATGGGAAATTTATAATACACTTCGAAAAGACCGTCTTTAACCAAACCGTCCACGAATTCTGCATTACCGTATTTATAGCCAAATCTTGCTTTTGGAACATAGAACGGCACATTCGACATGCTTTCCATTCCGCCAGCCACTACTACGTCATTGATTCCTAGCATGATGGATTGCGCGCCAAACATCACGGCTTTCATGCCAGAAGCACACACCTTATTCACTGTAGTGCAAGGAACATTATAACCAATCCCAGCACCTATAGCTGCCTGACGAGCAGGTGCTTGTCCAAGATTGGCTGAAATTACATTTCCCATAAATACCTCCTGAACAGCTTCTGATTTTACTCCAGCCTTTTCCAACGCTCCTTTGATGGCTGTGCTACCAAGTTCTACTGCTGTAAGACCAGCCAATTTCCCTCCAAAACTCCCAAGAGGAGTTCTCACTGCGGATACGATATATACTTCTTTAATCATTATTATTTGGGTTTATTTAAAGTTTGGTGACCGATGTAGGCTGTCAGGTGTAGGAAACATCGGGGACCCGACATCCAACACCCCACTTTCTTACCAATCCGGAATCCCTCTTTTAGGTCTCTCGGTGGCTTTTTTCTTGTTTTGTTGGATGTAGCGGAGTTCGGCGCCATTCATGCTTTCCAGAATTTGGGCTGCTTGCTCTGGGGTGAGGTTCATGGCTTTCAGCTTTTCTTTGAATTCCTCCATAGCTTTTTGCTTGTCAGCTAAGTTAGCATCCATCTGATCATTAGCGTTTTCACCTGGTTTGTCTTCGCTTTTGTCGGATGGATTGCCTTCTTGGGATTCTTGGTCGCTTTGCTCGTCAGTTTTTTCCCCATCCTCTTTAGATTCCTGCTGCTCGCCTTCCTCACCTTGTTGTGAATTGTCTTGCTGTTGCTGCTTTTCTTCTTGATTTTGTTGCTCTTGGTTCTGCTGATCTTGCTTTTCTTGCTCCTCTTTATCTTTTTCCAGCTTTTCTTTCAATGCTTGCAATTTTGCATCGCCAGGGAATTTCGTCAATCCATCGTTCACAGTAGCCAAAGCCTGATCTTTTTCAGTTTTGACATAGGACCGGGCAGCACGATTAAAGTATTCACCCGAAGTCTGAGCGAAGCTTGAACCCATGCAAAGTGTGAAAGTAATCCCGAGAATAAATAGAATTTTATTGTTCATCGATCTCTGTGATTTCTTGAAGGCTGGTGATAAAATCTTGATACGCCGCTACAGTTTCATCCTGCTGCAGGGCATCGTTCATTAGGTTCAACGCATCTTTGAAGCGGAATTGTTCCACTAAGCGATCTGCTTCTGCTTTTTTACGCTTCGCAAAGTCAGATGGCTCAGGTTTGTTTTGATCCTCATTTTTGCGATCCTCATCGCGCTGCATCCATCTGGAGAGCAATTCGTAGTTATATCTTGCCACTTCATTGGTCGGATCTTGGATTAGAGCAGACTTGAATTTATTGAGTGCCGGCTCGTATTCCTTTTTATTTCCCAAGAGAACCCCACCTTGATTGAAAGCGAAAGAGGCTAAAATTTTGTCTGGAGCGATGGAGGCCTTATCGTAATAGCCTGCTGCTTCGTCTAGCTTTTCTGCATAGTGATGACTCAATCCTAGGTTGAAATCCAAAGCAGGTGATGCGTACCCGAATTCATCTATAAGTACCAGATGATTGGCGATGGATTGTTCATATTCGGTCTTGGCGTAGCTCTCTGCTGCCAAATCTATCGCTGCGTTCAATCTAGAAACACGAGTCCAAGATGCGGGAATCAGGAGAAAAAAAGCCAATGTAAGCTTAGTCCAGCTCATTTATAGTTTGATAGTTTTCAGTGGTAACATCATATCTAGCAAGGAAAGCACTAATCCAGCCAGGAGAAAGTAAAAATACTTATTCGCAGAGGCTTCGACAATTCGTGAACCTGTCACTCCACCCTCTACACGCTCCAAAGCCGCTGTCAAATCCCCAATTTCGGAGACTTCATCTGATATTTCAAAATAGCCACCGTCGGTCTCTGCTGCAATCTGCTGAAGCGGAGTACGATCCAAGACGGTCTGAGCGGGTTTGCCTGTTGCAGGATCGATTACCAGACCATTACCTCGTGGGATACTACTGCCGCCCTCTGTTCCTATACCTAGAGAAAATACTTTAATTCCTTCATTATTTAGCCTAGATCCAATATCCTCTAAATCATCTCCGAAATTTTCCCCATCAGAGATCAAAATAATAGACTTGGATTTCACTTCTTGGCTTTCATCGCTGAGGAAGCGCTCTTCAGCCATTCGAAGAGGACCATTCAGATCTGTTCCATAGTTTGGAACTAAGCCGGTGTTCAATCCATCGATATACAACTGAAGCACACTTTGGTCAAAGGTCAGTGGACACTGCATAAATGCTTCCGAGCTGAAGATTATCAAACCGATTCTATCAGATGGAAAGCTCTTGGTCAGGTTTTTCAATTCAAACTTAATACGCTGAAGTCGGCTAGGGCCGATGTCTGTGGCATTCATCGACTGGGAAAGATCCACCGCGATGAAGATGTCCTTGCCTTCCTCCTGAATTTCTTTCAAAGAAGTACCTATAGAAGGACCCGCAAATGCAACTAGGAAAAGCGCGAAATAAACCGTTCTAATCACCATTTTGGTGAATAGTCTGCGCTTCTCTACCTCTAGCCGACGGTTGATGTTCCAATAGCGAAATAGGTAAATAAAATACAGCAAGCCGAAAATGCCGGCTAACAACAGGGTGAGTTTTACGTCCGGATATGCCCAAATCATGCCCTGAAATTATAAAATAAAGCTTACTTTAAAAGTGACAACCTAAGAAGAAGAGGGTGAATCTTGAATTGAGTGTATTTATTAACAAATATTAATTTTTGCTAATAGTTTAGTTGTGGTCATCTGTCTCTAATTTTAAGCTCATGATGCAGGTTACTATTTCGGGAAAATTAGTTTTATTTCTATTCTCACTTATCTTTTTTTCTAAAGTCTCAGCTCAGGATACCAAGCTATTTACAGCGCAAGTTTTTGACGTGACTGATTCTTCTCCGCTTCCTGGCGCTAGTATTTATTGGGAAGGCGCTATTAGTAGTGGGGTAGTCTCAGATCTCGATGGGAATTTTTCGATTCAAGTAAAAACGCTTCCTGCTCGATTGGTGGTCTCATTCATTGGGTATGAAACTTCCATCCGTGAAATCACGAACAGGGACTTGAGCAAACCGCAGCGGTTTTTCCTAAAACCTGAAGATATGTCTCTAGATGAAATTATCATTCAGGAAAGAAGACCAGATGAGCAAGTCAAAAATCTAGAAACAGGCAAAGTAACTGTCCCCATAGCTACCATCAAGCAAATACCTGCTCTTTTTGGAGAAGTAGATGTTTTGAGAAGCTTGCAATTGCTACCGGGTGTGCAAACTGCCGGTGAAGGGACGGGTGGACTTTTCGTCCGTGGGGGATCTGCCGATCAGAATTTGGTTCAATTAGATGGAGCGCCGATCTACAACCCTTCACATTTCTTTGGGTTTTTCTCGGTGTTCAATCCTGATGCGCTGGAAGAAGTGCAGCTGTACAAAGGAAATATGCCAGCGTCATTTGGTGGAAGGCTTTCCTCTTTGATTGATGTGTCGCTGAAGGAGGGTAATAATCAGAAAATTCATGGAGAAGGAGGCATAGGGACTATTTCTTCTCGAATTACTCTGGATGGACCGCTTTTCTCAGACAAATCAACTTTTGTTGTTTCTGCCAGAAGAACGTATGCGGATTTGTTTTTGAAACTTTCCTCAGATCCAGACTTGAACAGCAACAAACTTAACTTCTATGATTTGAGTGGGAAAGTAGCCTTTGTGCTGGGAGATAAAGATAAGCTGACTATATCGAGCTACCAGGGAAGTGACCTGTTGGGTCTTTCAGATGAATTTTCACTAGGCTGGAAAAACTGGGTGTCATCGGTCAACTGGAAGCGAAATATCTCGGAAAAACTATTTCTGGATGTAGAGGGATATCATTCGATCTACACGTATAAAGTAGCTTTGGATGATGACGAAAATGGCTTTGATTGGATAAATCACCTCTCTGAATCTGGCGTTAAAGGAATGCTGACTTATGTGAAAAATGATTCTTTTCAAGCCTATGGAGGTATTCACAGTCAATTTTATCACTTCGCGCCCATCGAGCTGAATCCGACCGGTGAAAGTGCGATTGATCCATTTAGTACCAGTCCGACAAATGGAATTCTAAATAATATATTCGGGGGATTTACTTACGAAATAAGTCCGAAGTTCAGTACCGAAGCAGGATTAAGATGGGGTTTCTACAATCAAGTTGGCAAAGGGGTGGATTATCTATACGAGGATGGAGTACCAGATCCAGATGCCTTAGTGACGGATACGATATCCTATAATACTTTTGAAAACATCAAATTTTACCAAGGGCTAGAGCCTAGGATTGCATTCAGATATTTAGTGAACGAGGAGTTCTCCATCAAAACGGCTTACAATAGAAATTTCCAATATGTGCAGATAGCCTCAAACAGTTCGGCTGGTCTCCCTTTGGATAGGTGGATTTTGGCGGGGACTTATGTTCCACCTATTCGTTCCGACCAGTTCTCTCTGGGTTTTTTCAAAAATTTCAATAAGAACAAGTGGGAGTTTTCGGTAGAAGGCTACTATAAGACTTTCAAAAACATTATCGATTTGAGAAATGGTGCAGAGGTTCTTTTCACCGATCAACTAGAAACAGAAATCCTCACCGGAGATGGCTATGCCTATGGCGCGGAGTTTTTATTACGGAAAAATATAGGAAAAACTACAGGATGGTTGTCTTACACGTATTCTCGTTCTTGGCGTGAGACACCGGGTGTTTCAGAGGGTTTGAAATATAACCCACGGTATGACCGACCAAATGATGTCAGTTTAGTAGTTAATCATGAGTTTTCTCCTTATTGGTCTGCAGGATTGACTTTTGTCTATACCAGTGGGCAGGCTGTTTCTTTTCCAATAGGAGTTTATCCTGTAGATAATCAAGCTGTTCCGTTGTACTCTAAGTATAGAAATGAAGATAGGTTCCCAGATTATCACCGGATGGATGCATCCATCACATGGAAGAATGCCGACAAGGGCAGAAAATGGAAAGGGAGCTGGAACTTCAGCGTATATAACCTGTACGGTAGAAAAAATCCTTTCGCTTATGAATTTAGAGAGATATACAATGATGATATCAACTATGACAGTTCGGAAGATGGCCCCATCGTATCCTCAAGGCAAGGAATAGTGATGACTTACTTGTTCAGCATCTTACCCTCTATTACCTACAACTTCCAATTTTAAATGATTATGAAACGAATAAGTATAATCCTTCTGGCAATTCTTGGGTTTTCTTGTCAAGAAGAAGTTGATCTACCTTTGCGGACTTTTGATTCCAAAGTGCCTGTCATTGAAGCGATTTGGACGAATCGACCTTTCTACAATGAAGTTTCTGTGACCTTAGCGCAGAATTATTTTGATACTACCAGCATAGAAAGCATAAAAGACGCGGAAGTATATATCTTAAATACTCGCCTCAACGAAGTAATACCCTTTGCTTATAATTCAACTTCCAACTCCTATCGACCCTTGAATTCTCAAGAAGTCGCTGAGGTAGGTGAGCGCTATCAGCTGGTGGTCAATTGGCAAGATTTGCAGTTCGAGTCTAGTGGGGAGTTGCTCGAGTCGCCGATAGTCGATAGCCTTACCTATCAATATGAAGAAGATCCTCTCTTCAATGATGAGGGCTATTACATCAAAGTGTATGGCAGGATTCCATTTGAAGAGAATAATTTTTACCGGATTAGAGTGATAGAAAATGACACTTTGAAAAATGACGCCAGTGATTACTTGCTCTTTGATGATCGATTTGGATTTGGGATTTTTGAAAATGGCCTTGAGTTAAATTACCCTTTTGACGTAGGCGATCGCGTGCGATTGGAGCTATACCGATTAAACGAACAACCTTATAACTACCTCAGTCAGCTAGCGAGTTTGCTTTCAAACGATGGAGGATTGTTCAGTTCTCCTCCTCAAAATCCCGATACCAATATTAAAGTTGTCCAAGGGAATTCAGATGTACTTGGCTACTTCAATGTCACCTCTATTCTTACTCGTTCTATTTTGATTGAGGAACAGGATGAGTAAACTCTGAAAAAGTTGTTAAGTCTTATCCTTACACTTAATCCCTAATCTGATAACATTGCTGGATTAGGTTTTCGATAGCTTGTTCAGCGTATCCTTTGCTAGTAATTTTTCTTTTTTTCTAACTTTTTCTATTTAATACGAATATTTCGTAGGATTATTAAAAATTCGTTGTTAGATTGGGGATATGAACGAATTGAATAGCAACGAAGAAAGAATTATGCGCATTTTTTGGAAACTCGAAAAAGCGCTAGTACGCGATGTACTTGATGAGCTACCTGAGCCAAAGCCACCCTATACTACCTTGGCTTCTTCTATCAAGCTTTTGGAGAAGAAGGGGTATTTGGATCACAAAGCTTACGGCACCACACACCAGTATTTTCCATTGATCTCGCAGGCTGACTACAGCAAAAGAAGCGTGAATCAACTGGTAAAGCATTATTTCGAAGGTTCGGTGGGTAATTTCCTCTCTTTTATGGTGAAGGAAAATAAGATTTCGGATAAGGAGATCGAAGATTTACAAAAGATGATCGATGACATGGACAAACCCACAGACTCATGAATGCTATCCTAATTTACCTTGCCGAAGCGAGTATCTGCGTGGCAATCACGGTTCTGTTTTATCGGGTTGTATTAAGTGAATTGACATTTTTCACGCTGAATCGGATGGTTTTGATTGGTATGTTAGTACTTTCATTTGCCATTCCTGCACTTTCGTTCGAATTGGGAATCACTACGATGGGCACTGCTGAGATCTTGTTGCCGGAGTTTTTGGTAGGAATAGGAGTTGAGCAGGAGGCAAGGAATATTTCTTGGCAAGAGCTTGTCTTTTACGCCTACCTAGCCGGTGTGGTCGTGATGACCGTGCATTTGATAGTAGGCTTTGTTACTTCTCAGCATCTGTTGGGTAAATCAAGATTGATGCGCTACCAGAATTACTGGATTGCGGTTCATCCTAAATTTATTCCGGCATCTTTTTTCAGTTACATCTTGCTTCCTGATTTCGATCCGAAGAGAGCTGAGCAAAAGCAGATTGTACTTCATGAATCCGTTCATGTTCGCTTGAAGCATAGCTGGGACTTGCTTTTTGTCCAGTTTGCCAAAATCATCTTTTGGTTCAATCCTCTCATTTATCAGTTTGAACGATCACTTCGTGAAGTGCATGAATATCAGGCAGATCAGGGAGTGACTACTTCCTACTCCAAGAAAGAATATTCCGGACTTCTACTTCAGATGATTACTGGAGGACAGGGCTGGCACTTCATGAACAACTTCAACCAATTTCAAACCAAAAAACGAATTATTATGATGAGTAAACCACAGTCTCAGGAAAAGGAAATGCGCAGATTCCTGCTTGCAATCCCTGTCTTGGCGGCACTATTTTTCGTGTTTTCCTGCGAAATAACGCCAGAAGAAGATATCGAAGGCCCAACTATGATGGGCGAATCTAAAACTCCTCAGATCGGCCCGGCTGATATGTCAGCACGGAAATTGGCTATGGATGGAGATGTTATCTTTGATGTTGTAGAAAAGCAACCTATGCCTCAAGGAGGTATGGCAGCTTGGAATCAATATTTGACTGAAAATCTGGTGTATCCAGCAGAAGCTAAACGATTAGGAATTGAAGGTTCTGTAATCGCCGTATTTGTAGTAAATACAGATGGAAGTCTTTCTGATATAGATATTTTACGTGGAATAGGCGGTGGAGCTGATGAGGAAGTAATTCGTATCATTGAAAACGCACCAAATTGGATTCCTGGCGAACAACGTGAGAGAGTAGTAAATACTAGAATGAGGATTCCCGTACGATTTAGGCTTGATGGAAATTCAAATGAAGTGAAAAAATCGCCTACTCAAGTGACAGATGATTTCCCAGCAACCATAGAAGTTCCAGTTAGAAACTAAGATCTAAACCAAACACCATGAAACTAGCACAGCATATTTTCTCACTAAAAATAGCCTCAGTGGTTCTGATTGCATTGTTTTTCTTAGCACTTCCTAGCCAAGAGACATTTGCACAGACAGCTAAGGACGGAGTTTATCTGGAAGTTGATGAAATGCCTATCCCTCCTGGAGGCATAGAAGGCTGGAATTCTTACCTCGGCAAAAATATGACTTATCCTATTGCTGCCAGAGAAGCAAAAGTAGAAGGGAAAGTGATCATCACCTTTGTCGTCTTGGAGAATGGTGAAACATCCAACATAGAAATCCTCAAAGGTATAGGCAAAGGCTGTGATGAGGAAGTAATGCGCTTGGTGAAAGAATCTCCTAAATGGACGCCCGGCAAAAAAGATGGAGAAAAAGTAAAAACACGGATGACTCTTCCCGTGAATTTCAAACTATAACAGTTAAGTTTTAATTGATGGAAAAACACCTGGAGATTCTTCAGGTGTTTTTTTTGAGATTTTAACGACAAAGTCCGTAAGGGAAAACGCAGCGAACACGGCTGCGTACTTATACTTTGACTTAGATTGGTATGTACTTTTTACCTAATTTTAAAAGGAATTTGTATTAGTTTGGCCACAAATAAGCGTAGTAAAAAACGGCCCACACTATTTAAATATGCAATTCTCCAAATCTAATTTTCAATTTTCCCTTTTACTAGTTCTGACTCTAAGTTTGATGGGGCTCGGTTCCTGTTCCAGCGGATTGGAAAAAAAGCTACTCGGAACCTGGCAAGGATCTGATTTTCTCTTTGTGAAAACGGCAGGTCCTGATCTGGTAGCTACCGTGAACGGAGGCTTGGATCAACATGTGAAAAGCAGATTGATTCTCAACGAAGACAGCACTTATCAAAGACTTGTAGGTGAATATGACAATGGGCAAGGAACTTGGAAAGTGAATGATGACCAACTAATTCTTCGTGATGAAGCTGGAAATGAATTGATTTATAAAGTAATGAAAGTGACTGAAATGGAGTTGGTAATTAGCCAAGAAGTCAGCATGGATACACCGAGCGGAGAATTGTCTGGAAGTATCACCTTGTCTTACCTTCGTTGATCAGTATTTTTTTCTAACCGCGAATTCTGCTAAGAAGGAACAACGTGCATTAATATCGGCCCTGCCGTTGACATTTTTACTTAGCCAACGGCAAAATCTATAACCACTTGGTTAATCCATAAAATCTCCAAAGAAGATCGCATTCAAAAACAGTTTGTTTGTACCAAACCAAGTCCCTCTGAAATTAGGACTGTCAAAGAAATTGACTACTCTGCCGCTACCTACCGGAGAAATAATCACACTCGCGCTTGGGACTAGTTTGTTCAAGTTTGCTTTTGAAATGTATCCGCCCAGAAAAGAATTCTCTGTGTACCGAATAGGAGTAAGGTACTTATTCTCACTAGGCTTCATGAAAATGCTATTGTTGCGATACACAGGAAGCTCTTCACGCTGATAACCATAAGAAATAGGATGAGTAAGATCCAGTTTGGCCATGTAAATACTCCCACCAACCGACTTAGCTCCTTCAAAATCACGCTGTATAGCAAAGGGAAGGTTTTTTGGTTCAGCAGCTTTCTCGTCCTCATCGGCTTCAATCAAAGTTTCCTTGATGATCCCTTTTTGATTTAGCCACAAACTGGCATTTTTCATAGAAATAACTGTTCCTCCACGGGAAATCCAGTCTTTCAGATGCGTGACTGTAGCCTCGGAGAAAGAATTGTAATTTCCCGATGGCATAATAAGCGTAGTGTAGTCATAGAGATTTACTCTTCCCATATCTTCTGAGTTCACTTTGGTGATAGGCATGCCTAGCTGACTATCCATAAGGAACCAGATTTCCCCAGCCTCCGTGCTGGATATACCTTCTCCTACGACCATGATTACTTTTGGCTGTGTCACAGCACCGACGAGGTTTGAGCCCAAGTCAATTCCTTTCACATTGAACCCAGTAGTAGTGGAGTAGATTTGCTGGGAGTTTTCCTTTGCTAATTCTTGAAGTGTGGACTTCACTTTTTCTGCTTCCAATTTTTGAAAACCTGTAGGAATCATCAACGTTCCAGCAGCAAAATTATGCTCACCTTTTTGGGTATTGGCGGTGAAGGGACGGTTGATCATTTCCACATGCACACCAGCTTCCTGCAAGGCAAACAACATTTTTGGAGCGTAATAATCCGACCAATCGATAAGATATGCGTAGGCTTTTCCGGCAGGAAAATCAAATGAGGAAGCAGTAATTTCCGTGATTTGATTCCCAGATTTGATAGATGAATTAGGCGCAAAAGGCATTCCGTAGGCACGAGCCATGGTCCAGGCTGAAGCATCATAAAAGACAGAGTCGGCGAACTCCTTTACGTCCTCAAACATAGTTCGAACCATTCTGTATTGTGGCTGAGCCGTTGGGACAACCCACGATTTTCCTGCTTTGAAGTCGTATCCACCTACACTTAAATCTGATGTGTTTTCATAGACCTTGATTTTATGATCAAGCAAAAAATTAACAAATAGAAGGTTTCTGCTCTGATCGTATTCATCACCAAACACATAATTCTTTGCTGGGTCTTTCGATCCTTCAGAAACAGCCGTTTCGAAGAATTCTCTGAGATAATCATGCATGTAAATCCTGTTGTCCAACCCCGCTTCGAGAGTAGCAATAGAGCTTACCAGATGATTTTTGATAGTAAAAGCAAAACTAATATCACCTCGCTGACTGGATTGCAAATGGCCACGGCTGCTCGCTTGCTCGAATACCAATCCTAAGCCTCCCTGAATATCCGGGTAAGTAGAACCATAGCCAGGATAGCTATTGTCAAAAGACTCTTTGGTGTAATACAAGCTCCCTATCTCATCCAAGTATTCTGCGAAGTAGTTAGCAAAACGAACATTGATTTCCTCGTAATTTTTTCTTGGAACCACTGGATTTTCGCTTCCAAAAGGTTTGGTAGGCTCAAAGAAGTAAGTAGCGTCAGTTCCCATTTCATGAAAATCCGTAGTCACATTGGGATACCATTCGTGGTACCAATCGATTTTCACCTGAGATTCTACATGTGCCAGAGGCAACCAATCTCTATTCAGGTCAAACCAATAATGATTTGTCCTTCCACCTGGCCAAGCTTCGTTATGCTCCCGATCCAAAGGATCAGCGACGGGAGGAAAGCCCTTATTACTGTTTGCCCAGAGACTGTGACGATCACGCCCGTCAGGATTTACAGTTGGATCAATATGCACTACACTATTCTCTCGCAGGTTTTGCGCCAGCTCAGATTGTGAAGCCAGAAGCCAATATGCAGTGAGCATGGCTGCTTCGGCAGAGGAAGGCTCGTTCCCATGTACGCCATATCCCAAATGCATGATCGAGGGCATAGTAGCCACATCAGGTTTTGGTTGGGAAGGATCTGTAAGTTGAATATGAGTTTTTCTAATTTCTTCCAGATTGTCAATATGAGCTGCGGAAGCGATAGTTAGGATGATTTTAGGTCTATGCTCATAGGTATAGCCAATCGTCTTCAACTCTGCCAATTCACTGATTTCATCCAGTTTTTCAAAGTATTTCACAATAAGATCGTATCGCGTATGCCAGTCTCCAATAGGGTAGCCCAAAAATTCTTGTGGCGAAGGAATGCTCGGATCAAAAGTTTCTCCGGGGAAATAATAAGAAGACTGCGTAAATCCCGGAATCGATATCAGAAACGCAGCAAAAAGACTTAGTAGTTGTTTTTTCATGGGTTTTCGGTTTCTGGAAATTACTAAACAGAAGCGGCTTGACAATTTAAAATCCATCAATGGTTTTTTGATTAAAGCCAAATTGAAGTAATTTATCGATCTAAGTTCTTAACCCTAAAATAAACTTACCCATGCAAATGAGAATCTTAACACTTGCTTTCACTGCAAGTGCAATGACATTGAGTTCTTTGGCTACCGCTCAAGAGAAAACACCACCGCCTATGAAGCCAGAGGCAACGGAGTTTTACACGCCAGTACCTCCGAAAGTAGTTCCAGGAGCAAATAATACAGCACCGCCTTCTGACGCACTAGTTTTATTTGATGGAACGAGTTTGAATGGCTTTGTAAGTGCAAAAGACGGTTCGCCTGCTGGATGGACTATCGAAAACGGTGAGTTAGTTGTGACCAAAGGTAAAGGAGATATTGTGTCCAAACTTCCTTTTGGCGATGCGCAATATCACGTAGAATGGTCTGCTCCTACGGAGATTGTAGGTGAAGGTCAGGGTAGAGGTAATTCAGGTTTTTTTCTGATGGGATTGTATGAAGTACAGATCCTGGATAGCTACGAAAGCAAAACCTATACAAATGGCCAGGCTGGAAGTATCTATAAGCAGCATCCTCCGCTAGCGATGGCTCTCAGAGCTCCAGGAGAATGGAATTATTACGATATTATCTTCAAAGCTCCGCGCTTCAACAAAGATGGAATCCTAACTTCTCCAGCCACGGTGACTGTTTTGATGAACGGAGTAGTGGTTCAAAACCACGTGACCCTTAAAGGGCCAACCGAATATATTGGTATTCCAAACTATAAAGCGCATGAGGAGAAGTTGCCGATCAAACTTCAAGATCACGGCAATCCAGTACGATTCAGAAATATCTGGGTTCGTGAACTTTGATTAGATACTTTGTTAAAAGCAGCTACGTGAATTAGCTGCTCTTTTTTTGCCCAAACGTAATAACCTATAGCCCCATGTCATCTAGAAGAAAATTTATCCAAAACACCATGCTGCTAGGAGCAGGATTAGGATTGCCTACTATCCTTACCGCAGCTGATTTCGGCACTTTTGCCAGAAAAGTAAAACCCTCAGATCAGCTCAACTATGGCCTTATCGGCTGTAAAGGAATGGGCTGGTCCAATATGAATGCCCATCTCAAAATGCCCCAGGTCAACTGTGTGGCTTTAGCCGATGTGGATCAAGCTGTCCTCGACCAGCGCACAGAGGATGTGTTCAAACTTCGCGGTACCAGACCGAAGCAATACACTGATTATCGCTTGATGCTGGAAGATCCAGCTATAGACATTGTTATTATCGGTACTCCAGATCACTGGCATTGCCTGAATATGATTGATGCAGTGTCGGCGGGGAAAAATGTCTATGTAGAAAAGCCAATAGCCAATACAATCGAGGAATGTCAGCTGATGGTGAAGGCTCAAGAGCGCTATGGCAAAATCGTCCAAGTGGGACAGTGGCAACGCTCGGGATCTCAATATGCAGAGGCTATAGATTATGTGAAGTCTGGCAAACTTGGCCAGATTCGCTTGGTGAAATGCTGGGCGTATCAAGGCTGGATGAAACCAGTTCCTGTTTTGCCTAATGGACCAGCTCCAGCTGGAGTAGATTACAAGATGTGGCTTGGTCCAGCTCCAGAGCGACCTTTCAATCCTAATCGATTCCACTTTAATTTCCGATGGTTCTGGGATTATGCAGGTGGATTAATGACGGATTGGGGAGTTCATGAGATAGATATTGCCCTTTATGCCATGGGTGTCACAGCTCCCAAATCGGTCATGGCTTCCGGTGGGAAGTTCGCCTATCCGGACGATGCCTCCGAAACTCCCGACACGCTTCAGACTGTCTATGAATATGAGGGTTTCAATATGCTGTGGGAGCATGCTACGGGTATAGATGGAGGAAATTATGGGACTACTGAAGGCATTGCCTTTATCGGCAACAATGCCACGCTTGTCGTGAATAGAAGTGGGTGGAAGGTGATACCAGAGACTGAAACCAAAGATGGCGAGCGTGTCAATAAAGTGGCTGAAGTGCCTCATACCAAAGGGGTAGGGAGTGCTTTGGATCTTCATGCTGTAAACTTCGTGGAAGCTGTGAAAGCGAATGATCCCAAGTTGTTGAACTGTGCGATTCAGACTGGAAGCATCGCCGCAATCAATGCGCAAATGGGAAATATTGCTTACAAGACAGGAGAGAAGATATATTGGAATGCAGAGAAAAATCAATTTTCTTCTTTGGCTGCCAATGACCTGATGAAAGCTCAGTATCACAATGGCTGGAAATTGCCAAAAGTATAATTTCTACAGTTTACGTCTCAGAAGGGAATGAAAAGGTGGGGCAATTTCCCTCCATGCTTTTGAGATTGCCTCACTTTCATTGAAAAAGCCATGGAATCAACTCCCATGGCTTTTGTTATTTTATGAGGTTTTAGCTTAAAACGCTAACGCCGCTAACCCCAATTTACTTTTGAGGGGATTAATTGACTTGAGGATTTGTCCGGAGTATTTCTTAAACAAATCGTTACCCAGCAAGCTGGTTAGGAACTTGGTTCTGTTGTTTTTCAGACCAAGAAAAGCTGCTTTTTTATCATCGTCTGATTTTCCGCTGTTGGTGATGTCCATAAGTTGATCCACAAAGCTGGAATTCTCCTTGGTTAGTTGTGATTTTTGATCAGCGTTGAGGTCAAGGCCATCTGTCTTATTGAGAATTCCCAATAGTTGAGAAGACATGTCCATTTTTGGCACTTTCAATCCTTGTGCATTTACATTGGCTGCTAGCATAAATAAAAGCGCAAAGCCCAAGATGTATTTTACTTTGTTCATAGTTAAGTGTGTTAAATCCAAATTTTATTAAAGTATAAACTTAGCCAGTTTATATTTTCTTCTAAGCGGTCCTGTTTGCTTTTTTATTTTTTTGCGATATTTTTCTACCGTGTCTTTCCCTAGTATATTTTCAAAAACAGAGTTTTGATCCTTAGCAAGGCTGGTGATTTTAGCGATTTTTCCGCTATCAGAATCATCAGAACCAGCTATTTTAACCACAGAGTCGAGAAAACTGGAATTCTTGTCTTTCAATTCATCTTTCTGCTTATCTGTAATACCCAGATCATCACCTGGGCTCAATGCACCCAGCATATCTTTTTTGAAATCTGGTGGAGGCAATTTGATCGTTTGAGCTGAAGCTTGCCAATTGATTGCCATGAAGAGCAATGCGACGCTGAATAGTAAGTTAATTTTCATCCTGGACAATTTATAAGATTCTAACTTTATCTAGTTGTATATCCGCTATTTTGAAAATATTGGGGATCGAAAAAGGCATCAAACATTCAACTTAAAAGTTGAATTTACTTCGATTATTGCTTTTCAAGCAAAATGAGCAATACCTACTGGTAACCTTAAGAGAATCAGCTTAGCTGAATAAGCCCTTGCCCATATTCATCAAACCGCCAAGATCCAGTCCTCCTTTGCCTCCGCTTCCTCCTAATAGCGAACCAAGCAAATCTGAAGTATTGACTTTTCCCTGCCCTCCTTGAAGTGAAGAAACAACCGAAGACATGATGTCATTGTTATCCTGTGGCGCATCATTTACCCTTTTATTGAAAAAATTCATGATCATAGGTAGTGCAGCGGCAGCTATTCCTATCGCCTGTTCTTTAGAGATTCCAAGTTTTTCAATTAAGTTTTGCGATACATCACCTTGCAGATCATGGATTACGGGAGAATCTGGGGAAGTTTCTTTTCCAGAAAACATCTCCTTTACCGGAGAAGTATCGCCAGTTGCTACACGTTTTTTAAGACTACTAGCTAAGGAATCTTTTAGTGAGTCGGCGCCTACCTTCTGTTGATTCATGCCATTGAGCATTTCCTGTAGCGGTCCTTCTGCTAGTTTTAACAATTGATCTAACATGTTTTCAAAAATTTGATTTCTTGAATTTCTCTAAAATGAAATGGGCATCCAAAATTATTTATTCGAAATTCTAAGCTTGTTAGGGTTCATACATTTCAAAAAGAAGTTTGAATACTAATTGGGTGGGCTAAGTATTGATGAGCTTAGAGGGATATAAGCGTGGGCTTTTACTACAGTAGTTAACCTCCAATCCCCAAAACTGTCACACTACTTTTGATTCCCAAGAGTAAAGTCACCAACCAAATGACTACCGCCAGAATGCTTTGAGCGGGTTTGTTGCGGTAATCTCCCACTATACTTTTTTGCGTGGCTATCCAGATTATCCATCCAGCTATCAGTGGAAGTAACACTCCATTTGCCAATTGGGCTAGGGAGATTAATTGCACAGGTTTGATGCCTAGGGAGCTGAATATCAATCCCATTCCTACAATGATTCCCATGGATATTCTCATGCTCGTGGATCGGATACTTTGGTCCCAACCCATAATCCCACAGATGACAAAACCCGCAGCCAGAGGAGCGGTAATGCTGGAAGTGAGGCCAGCAGCCAGCAGGCCAAAGCCAATAAAATAGGGTGCGAAATTTCCAAAGACACCTGCCAAGCCTTTACTCACATCGAGTGCGCTCGTAATTTCTGCGCTGGTATTTGACGCCCCAACTACCAAAATAGCCATTGAAACTATTCCTCCCAATCCTATGGAGATAGCAATATCGCGTCGCATCTCTGGAAGATCCTGTGGGCCAGACCAGCGGTTTTTGGCCAAGCTAGCGTATAGAAATAGGTTGTAAGGAACGACCGTCGTCCCTATCAATGCGACTAGCGTGGGGAGATTGGCGTCGGTCCACTCCGGAATGAAACCTGCAAACACCTCAGACCAGTCCGGGTTGGTGAAAAAAGCAGTAGCAGTAAAAGCTAGAGACATCAAAATTACCAAGCTCACCAACGCCCTTTCGAGTGCTTTGTAATTTCCCTGCCAAAGCAGACCAAAAGCAAGTAAACCCAACAGAAGATTGCCTAGCTGAAGCTCCAGCCCCAGAAGCCTGTATGTCGGCGCTGCCCAAAAAACCTGCATTCCTAAGTTTGTTCCAGAAATATTTCCTGATTCGTAGGCCGCATTTCCCAGTCCTATGGCTAACAAAATCAAGCTCATTGTGAAAAATCGTAGAATGGAATTTCCTCTCTGCACGCGGATCAGTTGGCTCAAATCTTTGCCTGTCACCAATCCTAATCTTCCTGAGATTTCTTGTAAAATTACCGTGGAAACTACCGATAAAGCCAAAGCCCAAAGTAAAGTAAAGCCGAAATTCACACCGGCGAGGGTGCATACCGTCACCGTCCCCGGACCGATGAAAGCCGCGGTAATGATGGGTCCGGGACCTAGATTTTTGAAAACTGATTTGAGATTCAAAGGGTATCTTTTTTACCAAGCTAGAGATTAGTGTAGATTTATTGTACTTTTTTCCCTCTGGCTGAAAATTTAACAAACTCAAAAAAGCCGAATTTTATGGTTTGGATCAAACGAATGTTGAAAGTCGTAGCAATTATTGGCTTATCCTGTGTGTTTTTTTTACTGCTACTTTTTAGGTCTGATATTCCGTCTGAAGAGATTAATCAAAAATATGCTACGGCCCAGTCGCACTTTGTAGAAGTTGATGGGATTAATGTTCATGTGAGAATCATGGGTGAAGGGGAGCCAATCTTCTTATTACATGGGAGTTTTTCTTCATTGCATACTTGGGACGCATGGCAGCAGGCACTAAGTCCTTACTTTTTGACTATCTCGCTGGATTTTCCAGGACATGGCCTCACCGGTCCAGATGAACTGAAGCGGTACAGTATCACTGATTATTCCCAGTTGGTTTTACGACTGGCAGAAAAACTAAACCTGAGTCAATATCACCTTGCAGGAAATTCTATGGGTGGAAATGTAGCCATGCAGGTAGCATCCACGAGGCCTGATCAGGTAATTTCTCTAAATCTCATCGATGCGGCAGGAGCTCCTCAGCCTAAAAAAAATAAGGATGGCCAAAAAGTAAAGCCATCGGAAGCTTGGATCTTCAACGTTGCAAAGAATCCAGTTTTTTCATCGGTACTGTTGAAGTGTACTCCGAAATTTTTGTTTGGGATGAATATGCGTGAGGTCTATGCAGATCCAGACAAAGTCACTGATGAGGCGATTACGCGCTATTATGAGTTGATGCTTCGTGATGGAAATAGACAGGCAACTTTGGATAGACTAGGTGCTCCAAGAGAGTCCAGAGTTGACTTTGATCGGCTGACCATGCCTACGTTGATTCTGTGGGGAAAATCAGATTCTTGGATTTCTGTTTCGCAAGGTGAGCTGCTTCAGGAGGCGATCAAAGATTCAAAGTTGATCGTTTTTGAAAATGCCGGTCATGTTCCTATGGAAGAAATTCCTGATGAGTCTCTCGCAAAATACCTGTCATTTTTAGGGGTGGAAGTTCGTGTTGGAACAGACGTCAAAGACATGCTCGTGGTGAGATAACTCAGCTTATAATCGCTGAGTGAATGAGGTATTTAGGGAAAAATCTCTGTTATGCTGAATAGAATTTATTCAGATTTGAAGCAGTAGTAAGATGATGCACCTAGTTATTTTTCCCTCAACTCATAGAAATCAGCAGAGCTGCTAAGCCAGTAGCTCTATGATTTCCTGATTGCGCTGCATACCTGCATGATCCACAGCCATCATACCGTTGGCATCCGTGATCATCTTGTCCGCACCTTCGCTTAGTAGAAGTTTTACTATTTCCTTTTGACCAAACATACTGGCAAACATCAAGGCCGTGCCACCGTTCCCATGAGTCAAATCTAGTTTGGCTCCGTGCTTAATGAGCAGCTTTGCCAACTCAGGATAGCCTTTGAACGCAACGCCCATCAGGGCTGTATTACCTCCATTATCTTGATGATTGACATTTGCTCCTTGATCTAAAAGCAATTTGGCTGCATCCAATTGATTGGAATAAGTAGCAATGATCAGTGGAGTAAATCCTTTCTCATCGGTTGCGTTTACATCAGCGCCCTGTTGAATCAATTTTGTTATTAATTCGCAATTGCCTGTTCTGGCGGCATTTATAAGTTCCTTCATAAGTAGTGATCAAAATTTTGGTGGAGAACTACAAGAGTTCTCCACCAATGTAGTTAAGCGGGTACTTTACCTTGTTTTTCCCGCTCAAAGAATCTATGCTTTCCGATAGCGTTGATGAAGCGTTCATCAAATTTTTTCTCAGAATCTTGTGCTAAAAGCACACCTAGTTTCTCGAGTTTTTCTATATCAGTTTTTAGATACTTCATGACATAGCTTTCCTCCAAAAGTGACTTAGCATCCTCTGACAAGGCGATTGCTTTGCAATGTGAATAAGCCTCATCTATGAAATGGACAGCTTTGGGAAGCTTTCGAAGGGACTCGATACTTTCTTTTCCACCCGGTATATAAAGCGCATCTACCAAAACTGATGCGAAGGTATGGAAACTATGATCCACAGGGATTTTAGACCCGTTGCCAGCAGTCACAAAGGAAGCTTTTGGTCCGATGATTTTTACCATGGCTCCCTCAGCTTCCAGTGATTTCTTCATTGAAGTGACAGATTTTTCATCTACACCGTCAGCAGTCAAGAAGGCAATTTGCCGGGTTTTAATACCGTTTTTATTATCATCTTTCATCATGCTCAATGCCGGGGATTTGCTGATGGAGTTATTTTTTTTCAAAGGCTGATAATCTTCAGGATTTGCATCTGCGCCATATTGATGATTGATTGGATTAGCGGGTTCTTTTACTTCCAATCCTAATCCCTCTGCTACCTTGGCGGCGAGGTCCTTATTGATTTGAGAGAGCAATCCTACCACACGCTCTCGTATGGCTGTGATATCTACTTTTCCAAGTTCAAAACAAAATGCCTCCACTACGTGAGACTGCTCTGGTTCCGTAAGGCTATTGTAGAATAAAGCTGGCTGGCTGAAAAAATCCATAAAGCTTTTACTTCTAGCCCGGACTTTATTGGCGTCCACTCGTTCCTGATAGCTCGTAAATCCACCTTCACTTGCTTTGGCTTGAGCCGGATAGCCATTTCCTATGGAGTTTGGATGATAGCTGCTTTTGCCTTTGTTGATTTCCATGCGAGCTATTCCATCGCGCTGATTATTGTGAATAGGAGAGAGGGGACGGTTGATTGGAATTTCGTGAAAGTTAGGTCCTCCCAAGCGACTCAATTGGGTATCGGTGTAAGAGAACAATCTTCCTTGAAGTAAGGGATCATTGGTGAAATCAATTCCAGGGACTAAATGGCCCGGGTGAAAAGCCACCTGCTCGGTTTCTGCGAAAAAATTATCCGGATTTCTATTCAGTGTCATTTTGCCTATAAGCTTAACCGGTACAAGTTCCTCTGGTATTAGCTTGGTAGGATCAAGAAGATCAAACTCGAATTTGTGCTCATCTTCTTCAGCTACAATCTGCACTCCAAATTCCCACTCAGGGAAAGAACCTGAATCTATAGCATCGTAAAGGTCTCTGCGGTGAAAGTCCGGATCGTTACCATTGAGCTTTTGGGCTTCATCCCACACCACACCATGCGTACCTAAAACGGGTTTCCAGTGGAACTTTACAAAGTGAGATTTACCCTCCTCATTGATCAGCCGGAAAGTATGAATTCCAAAACCTTCCATCATCCTTAGGCTTCGGGGTATGGCTCGATCGCTCATTAGCCACATGACATTGTGCATAGTTTCTGGAGAAAGAGACACGAAATCCCAGAACGTATTGTGTGCAGATGCTGCCTGAGGAATTTCATTATCGGGTTCAGGTTTTACCGCATGGATGAGGTCTGGAAATTTGATAGCATCTTGGATGAAAAACACAGGCATATTGTTACCTACCAAGTCATAATTTCCTTCTTCCGTGTAGAATTTCACTGCAAAACCTCTCACATCTCTAGGCACATCTGCAGAACCACGAAAGCCTGCTACTGTGGAAAAACGAGTGAAAACAGGTGTCTCTCTCGAAGGATCTGTGAGAAATGCTGCTTTGGTAAACTCCTTCAAGGAATCATCATAAACTTTGAAAACTCCATGTGCTCCAGAACCCCTGGCGTGGACTATTCTCTCGGGAATTCGTTCATGATCAAAGTGAGTTATTTTTTCTCTTAGTATAAAATCCTCCAAAAGTGTAGCGCCTCGTTCTCCCGCTTTAAGAGAACTTGTATCGTCGTTGATTTTTAGACCTTGATTGGTAGTCATCTTTTGGTCTTGGTTATCATTTCGAACTTGATTCAATTGCTCCTGCTTGTGATTATTTTCGGTGTTTTGCTTTTTAGCCATTTCAGTAGTGGTTTAGGTTAGGCAACATCCTTTTCTAAAATGATTCCAGACTTCCTTATTTCCATTGTTAATTAGTGAGAAAAGCAACAAATACCTCTTAGCCACTCTGTCTGGTGCAGTACCAAAAGATTTGATGTCCAATCAAAAGATGATGACGGACTATTTTCAACAGGTATTGCGTGAGATTTTGTCAACTATTGGGGAGGTTTTTACACGTTTTTCCCTTTCAAAATTGAAGTATTTATGAAGCAGGAATTTTCTTGGAGCGGGAATGAAATGAATTTTCTTTTCTGAAAACCCTAGCGAAAAGCTTTGAATTGCCTTTAGGATGATTTTATACGTCAAACAAATGTACTGTCGTCGGACTAGTTAGTTTTTTAAAAATCCTTATTCCGAAATGGCTATTGCTTTGTATTGGTTGGTGGTAGAAAACCACCTCAAACCAACTTTATGCAATCAATTAACAATCACTCTGGAATTTTATCAGCGATAGGAAATACTCCTGTTGCGAGATTAGAACGGCTTTTTGCTGAGTTTGAAGTCGATGTCTATGCTAAATTAGAATACTTGAATCCTAGCGGAAGCATCAAAGACAGGACTTCGTACATACTTCTTACAGAAGCCATCGAAGCAAATTTGATCAATAGTGAGACTGTAATCATAGAGTCCACATCTGGAAATATGGGCGTAGGACTGGCTCAGGCCTGTAAATACCTAGGCTTGAAATTGATCCTAGTGGTAGATCCCCTGATCAATCCCTCGACAGAAAAATTATTAAATCTCTATGGTGCAAATGTCCACAAGGTGTCAGGAGCAGACGAATCAGGAACATATTTGGCTGCGAGATTAGCCTACATATCCGAGCTACAGACCAATATTCCAAACAGTTTTTGGACCAACCAATATTCCAACAAAAATACCCTCAAAGCGCATCGAGATACTATTTCAGAATTGAAAGCGCAGCTGGGAGGAGAATTGGATTATTTATTTGTGCCTACCAGCACCTGTGGGACGATCATGAGCTGTGCACTCGCACTGGCTGATGAGCAGATGGATACTAAACTAATCCCGGTGGATGCGGTCGGTAGCAAAATATTCAGCGATCAGTCCGGAAAGAGAAAGATTCCGGGAATGGGAGCGAGTAGAAAATCTGATTATCTGATTGAATCCATGCTCGAAGTTCCAGAAATGATTAATGACCACGAAAGCATCGTTGGCTGTCATAGACTCATGGAACGAGAGGCGATATTGGCAGGAGGTTCTACTGGGGCTGTAGTGGCAGCAATTGCAAAAAGGATAGATACAATTCCTAAAAATTCCAAAATAGCTTTTTTTATCAGTGATCGTGGAGAAAGATACCTTGACACCATCTTCTCCTCAGACTGGGTGAGAGAGCATATTTCCGCAGATGCGGGAGTAGAGAAAGAGAACACATCCAAATCTATCAGATAATGTTTGTTTGGAAAATACCGGATATTAAAGAACTTCCAGAGTTGTCAATTATTCCTGCAAAGCCAAGAGAATATGCGGTAGAATATACAGATAACTATTCTATCGCAATAATCGGGTTGGGGCCCAAAGGTTTATACAGTTTGGCCGCATTGCAAGAGCAGCTGACAGCAAAAAATGTCTCCGCCAGAATATCTATTCATCTCTTTAATGCACATCCATGTTTGGCCGCAGGCCCAAACTATGATATATCCCAACCGGAATATCTTCTTATCAATTATTCCATAGAAAAGATAAGTGCTTGGAAATCATCTGAATTGGATGGGAGGGAAAAATTGACCTTTATAGACTGGATAGAAAAGCATAGAACAAGATCCCAACCTCCCAAAAAGGGAGATTTTGCATCAAGAGCTTTGGTCGGAATGTATCTTAGGGATGCGCTTAATGTAATCCTGAAGCGTCTGCCTAAGCAGGTGGAAGTTAAGGCTTATTTAGCAGAAGTAGTCGATTGTATTCCTACTTCAGATGGAAAATTCCGAGTAGATCTCAACCGGGAACCCACGAATATTCTGATGAATTATGATCAGCTCATGATTACCACAGGCCATTCCTTCAAACCTCGAGCATTAGTTAATCAAGCAGTTCCTGGTAGGTTGATCGAATCCGTTTATCCAGTAGAAAGCAAGTTGGGGGAGATTAAGAATCATCACAGCGTGGGGATCGCTGGGCTAGGGCTCACCTTTGTAGATACCCTACTTGCCCTCACTGAGGGACGAGGTGGTAAATTCCAGCAGGTGACAGGAGCGCTACAGTATGTCCCAAGTGGGGCAGAACCACGGGCAATTTATGCTTTCTCACGATCAGGTTTGCCTATGATTCCCCGAAACGGCTCGGATTCTGACCGGTATTCAACCTCCGCTCATGTGTTAGATTTGTTGAACATAGTGGCGCGAAAAAAAGGCTCGATTGACTTCCGTGCAGATTTACTTCCCATTATAAAATTAGAGATGGAGAATGCATGGTACCAAGGGATTGTTGCGAGCAAAGGTCGGGGTGAAAACTGGTATAAAACCTTCAATTTCTCAGAATTGATGAGTCCATTTAAAGACCTGAACTTTAACTCCTCTAGCGAATATGAGGGAGCATTCACCAAATTACTAGCTAGCTATTTGGGAGAAATGGGAGCAAGCCCTGAGACTAGCCCACTACAATTGGTTTCTTCGGTTTGGAGAAATCTATTACCAAAAATTACAGAAATCTACAATTTTGGCGGTTTTAAGGCAGATTCTCTTGTCGATTTTCAAGATAATTTCCTTGGGAGATTTAATCAAATAAGCTTTGGACCTCCAGTCTTGTCCATTAAAAAAGTTGCCTGCCTTTTGAAGCATGGTTTATTGCAAGTAGTCAAGCTTGACCAGGCTGGAATCACCGCTAAGCCTGATGGGTCTTTTGTCATTCATACCTTAGATGGAGACGTCAAAAAAGTTGATTACTTACTGCAAGCATCTATTGCAAAAAACAATTTCCCTGCCGCTACTAATCCACTTTTCCGAAGGTTACATGAAGTAGGATTAGCTACACCATTTGAAAAGGATTCTAAAGTTTTCAGCTGGCCAGCTTTAAGTGAAGAAGGCCATTTGGTCTCACAAAATGGAGTAATAACAGCTAACATTACGCTCTATGGAACGCCTACTGAGGGAATGACTTTGGATAACGATTCCCTATCGAGGAATATCAATGACTTTGCCAGCCCATGGGCTAAAAAAATTACTACTGCACTGAATCAACCACAAGCCTTTAAAAAATATGAAAATAGGTCAGCCAACTCTACCAGCACCCATCCTAACTCCGATTATAAAACCATGGATCTCAGCACTAGTCACTGACAAAGTAAAGCTTAGTGAATTAGTGACCAAGTATGATTCTCCTATTAATATTTACAATAAGTCAGAGTTTCATCATAACATCCAAACTTTCCAAAACCTAGCGAATGAGCTGGAGCTGGATTTGGGGGTGTTTTTTGCGAGAAAGGCCAATAAGAGCAAAACCTTTGTAACCGAGGCAAAAGCCGCTGGAATTGGTGTGGATACAGCTTCCTATCAAGAAGTAAAAGATTGCTTGGATGAGGGTCTGCCTGCTGATCAAATCGTATTGACTGCTGCGATTAAAAATAGAAAATTGCTGTCTTTCGCTGTGCAAAACGAGGTGTTGATTGTTTTGGACAATCGAGACGAACTCGATTTATTAGCTCAAGTCTGTGATGAACAGAATAAATCTTGCCGTGTAGCACTCAGAATTTCCGGATTTCTATTTGAAGATGCCCGACCTACGCGATTTGGATTTGTGATGGAAGAGGCATATGAGTTGTTAACTCAGGATTTTATAGAAAAGGAAGCTTATAGCCCTTTTCAATTTCAGGGCTTTCATTTTCATATCAATGGATATAGTATAAAAGAGCGTTCCACTGCGTTGACTCAAGCGATTCAGCTATCTGATCAGCTACAAGAAAAAGATATTGAAGTAAAATTCATTGACATAGGCGGTGGGTTCCTAATTAACTATCTGGAGCATAAGAGCGAATGGGAAGCTTTTCACGAGCAATTAATCAAATCAGTTTCTAAAAAAGCAGAACCCATTACGTTCCAAAATGACCCCTTAGGCATGCTGTATCATCAGGGTGAAATCATAGGCAAGCCAAAAGTATATCCTTACTATAATGAATGTGCTAAAGATGTGTTTTTGAGGAAAATAGTAGAATCTAATTTTGATGGGGAAACCAAAATTTTTGAAGCGTTAAAGTCTAGAGGTATTCAGCTGAGAATAGAACCTGGTAGGTCCTTATTAGACCAATCCGGGATTACGGTAGCGGAGGTGGTATTTCGCAAAACCAACAGTACTGGAACAAATTTCGTGGGTTTGGCTATGAATAGAACTCAGTTGAAATCGTCTAGTGAAGATTTCTTACTTGACCCTATTTTTATACCTCTGACTGAGGTGGAGGATGAGAATTCAGAGGATTATTCTTGTTATTTGGTTGGATCATATTGTTTGGAGCAAGAGCTGATTTTGAAGCGTAGAATAGATCTTCCTCACAAGCCAGCCGTGGGAGACTTGATTTGTTTTGTAAACACCGCAGGATACATGAGTCACTTTTATGAAAGCCAGGCTCATTTGCTTCCTTTATCTAAGAATATATTCTTTGAGAATGAAGCTGATTTTGAAGGTGATGTTGCGGATGTTTATTGATGCTATGAATGCAGGCAGTTATGATGATTAACTCTCACTTAGTAGTTGTATAAGTGTAAAATATAAATTTAATTATTACTTTAAAATAGCTTTGTCTATAGCTATTTAAAACAAAACTAGTGAATAAATGGAAGATGTATTTTTCTCTGGATGGGAAGGGACATGGAGAACTATAATTCTAACTACTCTTGGATATATATCCATCGTTCTGCTTCTAAGAGTATCTGGTAAAAGGACTTTGTCCAAAATGAATGCCTTTGATTTTATTGTCACGGTAGCATTGGGGTCATCATTAGCTTCCGTTTCATTAAATAAAAACATCAGTTTAATAGACGGAATTATATCGTTTTCGATATTTATTTTCTTACAATTTATTCTTACTTATGTATCGGTTAGGGTAGAATGGTTTAGAACTTTCATAACCAGTAAACCCACCATTGTTTTTTATGCGGGACAATTTCTTGATGCAGAGATGAAAAAAGAACGTTTATCAAGGACTGAACTATTGAATGCAGGTAGATTGCAGGGATATTCTAATTTGGATGACATATATCTAATTGTATTAGAGACTACAGGAGATATTTCTATTATAGAAAACAGACCCAAGGGTACGATCACTACTATACCAACTTTAGATGACTTTCTGGACGAAGAAGTCTCTAATTTAAGAGTTAAGAAATGAATTTATAAGTAAAACAAGATTTGAACT
This sequence comes from Algoriphagus sp., assembly GCF_039969895.1. Classification (GTDB taxonomy): domain Bacteria; phylum Bacteroidota; class Bacteroidia; order Cytophagales; family Cyclobacteriaceae; genus Algoriphagus. The sequence continues at coordinate 69,449 of NZ_JBDVMZ010000004.1, read as the reverse complement.
TTCTTAACTACTATAACTTTCTTGATGAATATTAAGTTGTATATAAGTTAAAGTACTTCGAATCAGGTAAATTTTAAAATTGCGCTATGATTGTCACCAAGCATCCCCAGGGATGGAATATCACTTTTCATAAGGCTCATGCACTTTTGGCTTTCAAAATCGGAATGAAAATCAAGGAGTCCATCTGGCCAAATCTGAGTTATAGACTGGACGGTTTATCTGCTATCACCGATCATGACGATTCACAAGCAGACTGGCACAAAAGTGACAATCTTACTGACGCTGGTGCACCGTTGGATTATAGGCAAGCTGGTCAGATGAAGATAAAGGAGGTGAAAAAGATGATCGAAAATTGCCTCCATAAATCGGCATTTATGACGCTGATGGTATCCATGCATTGTCTCAGTATCTATAAGGATCAAAAGGGAAAAGCAGTGAAGAGTTTTATGGATGATCAAAAAGACTTATGCCAATTCATCCAATCACATCTACATGTCACGAATGCCGATGCGGAGAAATCATACCGTATTCTACGTTTTTGCGATGAGTTATCACTTATGTTATGTCAGCAAGATATTCCGACTAACTCAAGGAAAATCCAGCTTGAGCCTCTTCCAGGCATAGAAGAGAATTTTATCCACCTGGATGAAAATGGAATTCTTCGATTAGATCATTGGTGCTTTGAAAGTTCTGAGTTTACCTTGTCCGGAGAATATTATCGGACTAAAAAGCTGAGTTATACCTCTGATGCAGAGCTGATAGCTGAGTTGAAGTTGGGCAATCCACTTTTTACACATTATAAGTTCAAAAAATAGGAATAAGGTGACTAAAAATACTTAGCTATTCCCTCTTCTTACCCCTTCCAGGAGAGATTTGTCAAACTTTTCATTTTGGGCAGAACCTGAACTATGGAGCACTGAAATATCACCAGTGGACTCTAAAATTACCGCATGTACTTGCTCATAATTAAGGACATTTGCCTCTCTCAACTTAGCAATGAGTTGACTTTTTTCTATTCTGGCAGCTTTCAGATTTTCATATAAAATCGTACTTCCCTCCATCAATAATAGAGGAGAATTGGATAAAAGGTTACTTAGCGTTGGGGATTTAAGCTGCAAATAGGAAAATATATAAGTAAGAAAAAGTAGGCCAGCAATAGCGATGGAACCATGAACTACCGAAGTACTTGAAGTAAGTATAGAAGAGATAATACTACCGATAGCCACCGTAAAGGCAAAATCATACACGGTGAACTTAGCGAATGATCTTAGGCCAATGATTCTCGTCAAAATAATGATCACAAAAAATATAATTAGACATCCCAAAAGGGTTGTCGTAAGCGGATCGTCATTGCTATAAAACCATTTCATTGCGTATATATTTAGTAAAACATGGGTATTGTTGCTTCAGGTGATCAAATTCGGAAGTGAGAAAAAAAGCTAATCATGAAGATTAGCTTTTTTCAATTCAAAACTTATAGAATAGGATCTCCGCCTCTTCTTCGATCTGCAAGACTCTCTCTACCTTGACCACTTTCTAGAAATCCATCGCCTAGATTTCTATCTTTGATTCGATCTGACTCCATTCCTAATTTGTCATTTGTGTAGGAGTAGGTTCGGGTATCACGGTCATATCTGCCGTACAGGCTTCTCGATTCCTCACTGTAGTAGGATCTCATAGAGTGAAGAAATTCGGTTTGAGGACCAGCAGGCCAATTGTCATCATCAAACCCTGGCGCATTTTCCAAAGTTTCTTTAGTTTCCTTTACAATAATGACGTCATCTTGATGAGGGTTGAATTCAAATGATTCCGGTGGCAATGCAAGAAGTTTTGAGCCAAGATTTAAAAATCCCTCGTCAATTTTGAGCACCACGTAGGCGATTTGAAAATTGCTGCTGTTCAGGATGATATCCTTTACTGATCCCACCGATTCGTCTCGAGCTGTTTTCACATTTCTTGAAATGGCTTTTGAGCATCTGATCTGATTAATGTGTGTCGTTTCCATGTAGTTAGTTGGTTATAGTTAATAATAAATTGTTGAATCTTTTAAAACCATGTCCATGCCAAGGCTAAAAACCACCGCTATTTCTTCAGAAATGCCTTTACCCTTTTTTATGAGGATTGAAAACTTCCCCCCTTTGTGGAATAAACTTCTCGTGAACTTATTCCTTTTGACAAATAAGGCTAAATTCAAATCTTCTAAAAATTGACTTATGCCAACTGATTATTTATTAGTTCTTGTAGTTTTTTTACAAGTGATTTTACTGATTCTATTTTTTCTGAGAAAAGGGAAGGAGCAGGAAAAAGCATTTCTGCAAAGTGAGCTGTCCAGAATGAGTAGGGAGTTAGAGCTCGCTTTGGCGCAATCCAGGAAAGAAGCAAGTGAGAATCTTACCAATCAGTTCCAGCTGGTTTTCAATAGTATAAGAGCAAATTCCAAAGATCAAAATGAAGCACTGAAGTCCTTTGGTGAGGTATTTCGACAGAACGTGCAGGACTTTAATTCGCTACAGCGGGAAAAATTTGGAGAGCTCAATCGACGACAGGAAGAGCTGATGAAAACGACTGAAACTCGATTGGAAAAAATCCGGGAAACGGTAGATGAAAAACTTCAAAAGACGCTAGAAACGCGATTGGGGCAGTCTTTCGAGATGGTGAGCACTCAGCTCCAGGCCGTACAAAAAGGCTTGGGAGAGATGCAAAATCTTGCCACTGGAGTGGGTGATCTGAAGCGTGTTTTGACTAATGTGAAGAGTCGCGGTGTGCTGGGGGAATATCAACTTCAAGCAATTCTGGAGAATTTGCTTTCACCAGATCAATATGTAGTAAATGCTGAGGTAGGCAAAGGGAGTAGGGAGCGAGTGGAGTTTGCTGTGAAAATGCCCGGTCAGCACGAACCAGTTTTGCTGCCCATAGATTCTAAATTCCCTCAGGAATCTTACCTGAGGCTGGTAGATGCGTATGAGATTGCCTCCAAACCTGAGATTGAAGCAAATAGAAATGAGTTGTTCAAAGCAGTGAAAAAAGCTGCTCAGGATATTCAGAGCAAGTATATTCATGTGCCACACACCACGGATTTTGCTATTCTTTTTCTTCCAGTGGAAAGTCTCTATGCTGAAATTCTTAGAGAGCCGGGGCTTTCACAGCAAATCCAACAAGACTACAAAGTCCTAGTCACCGGACCGACTACACTTTCGGCTATTCTGAATAGCCTTCAGATGGGTTTCAGAACCCTTGCAATTCAGAAGAGAAGCTCGGAGGTTTGGCAGATTTTAGGAGCGATCAAAACAGAGTTTGGAAAATTTGGAGAGCTGATAGAAAAGACTCAGAAGAAGCTATCCGAGGCTAACTCAGAGCTGGATAAGTTGGTAGGAGCGAGAACAAGGGTGATCCAGAGAAAGCTGAAGGACGTGCAGGAATTACCAGAAGCCGAATCTGACAAGTTGTTAGAAGAGTAGTATTGAGTCTAATGGAGTAAAGTATGAAGAAGAGGTGAGTAGCAAGTTGCACTTAGTTGAAAATGGGGAATTGTATATTTCGTAGGTGTGAAAACCAACGATATATTTCCGATCCGCCAGGAAAATAGGCAGCGATGATTCGTAAAGCACCTCAAAAAAAGGGTTGGAGCTATACATTTTAAGGATTTTTTTCTGCGATAAGGCTTAGTAAATCCAGGTTGTTAAAAGTCAGTTAAAAATGAATTATAAGTAGTTAGGTTTGTTACTTTAGCCTGAATACATCAAAAGAAATTACTTATTAGCTGATTACCATTAAGAAACAGCTTATTTTTGCCAATTCAAAAATCACCTGAATTACCTCTATGGGGATGAATATTGTGATTGCAGGCGCTGGGGACATGGGTTACCACCTTGCCGAGCAATTAAGTTATGATAACAAGGACATTACACTGATCGATACCGACAGAGAAGTCCTTGACTATGTTTCCTCCAAACTCGACGTTTTGACAGTCCAAGGAGACGCTACCTCGTTTGAAATCCTCAAGCGCGCCAATGTGAATAGGGCGAGTATGGTGCTCTGTGTCACCACCTCCGAGAAGACTAATATCGTTACGGCGGTTTTGGCTAAACAGTTGGGAGCCAAGCGAGTGATGGCCCGTGTGAGAAACCATTCATACATGGACCCGGAGAACTTGACCTATTTTCAAAATCTTGGAATCGACAATTTGATCTCGCCGACTATGCTTTGTAGTAAGCATATTTTCAATATGATCGAAAATTCCAGTTTCAACGAGGTTTTTGATTTTGAAGGTGGGAAGCTGAATATCGTAGGAATTACCTTAGATCAAAGTAACCCTTTGGTCAATCAACGGATCATGGATACTAAATCCAATCCTATTTTTGATGATATAAGAATTATTGCGATTCTAAGGGATCAGACTACAATAATCCCACGTGGTAGCACGATCATCCGAAATAATGACCATGTATTTTTCATATCCAATAAGAAAAATACCCAGACGATCATGGAAGTGCTGGGTCAGGAAAAGCATTCGATCAAGAACGTGATGATCATCGGTGGGGATGATATGGCCTTGACTACGGCGTTGCGTTTGGAGGATCACTTCCGTGTGACACTGATCAATAAGGATAAAGAGCGCTGCAAATGGTTAGCTGAAAACCTGAAAAACTCTCTGGTAATCAATGGCGATTATAAAAATGTAGAATTGCTGATTGAAGAAGGATTGGAGCAGATGGACGCATTTCTTGCGTTGACGGAGTCTTCAGAGACTAACATTATTGCAAGTTTGACGGCTAAAAATCACGGAGTTTATAAGACTATAGCACACGTAGATACGCGAGAATATATTCACATCTCGCACAGTATAGGAGTGGATTCGCTGATCAATAAGAAGCTGGTGGCAGCAAATGAGATCTCAAGATACCTGAAGAAAGGTACAGTAGAGGCTGTTTCTGGTATTTATGGAGTGGATGCTGAATTTATCCAATACTCTGTTTGCAAAAATAACCGATTGGTTAAAAATCCGCTTCGTGAGTTGCACTTCCCCGACACAGCGATAGTGGCTGGAGTGATCAGAGGTGATCAGGTGTTTATTCCTGATGGGGACTTTCAGTTGAATCTCAATGATAAGGCGATTGTATTGGCTTTGCCAGAAGCGAAGAATACCCTCGAAAAACTGTTTCATTAAGGCATGATTCATTTCAAAGAAATAGGAAAGATCATGGGTGCCCTTTTGGTGCTCATCGCCCTATTGATGCTTCCAGGCGTTATTTTCTCAGTGTATTACCAAGAGGATCCTTGGCCTATTTTGACTTCGGCAGTGATCACGATGATCATTGGTGTCACGCTTTTCTTTTCTTTTTCTAAACAAGATCAGAATATCCGTAAGCGAGAAGGTTACCTTATCGTGGCTTTAAGCTGGATTTTCATGGCTGGGTTTGGTATGCTTCCCTATATTTTGAGCAATCAGATTGTGAGTTTCGAAGATGCACTCTTTGAAACGATGTCAGGACTTACCACCACTGGCGCCTCGATTTTAACAGATATTGAGGCCATGCCAAAGGGTTTGTTATTCTGGAGAAGTATGACCCAGTGGATCGGCGGACTAGGTATCATCGTCTTGACAGTGGCTATTTTTCCCTTATTGGGAATTGGCGGTATTGAGCTATTTGTAGCAGAATCTCCTGGACCGACTTCTGACAAGGTTCATCCCCGAATATCTGAAACAGCCAAAAGACTTTGGTATGTGTATGTAGGACTAACCGTCCTGGCGACGCTTCTATACTGGATAGGTGGGATGACTTACTTTGATGCAATCAATCATGCCCTCACCACGCTGGCTACGGGAGGTTTCTCTACCAAGAATAACAGCATGGCCTATTATGATTCTGCTTTTATTCAATATGTAGCCATCATTTTTATGTTTTTGGCGGGAACCAACTTTACCGTTATTTATTTCGGTTTGATCGGAAAATTCAGAAGAGTGTTTAAAAGTGATGAGTTCAAAACCTACAGCTTTGCTCTGTTAGCGATTGCGATAGTTTTGTATTACCCGATTTTTGCACACGGTGGAGTCAGCAATGAACTAGCTTTTAGAAAGTCGCTATTTCAGGTGGTTTCTATAGTGACGACTACAGGTTTTGTCACCGATGATTATACTCAATACAGCGAAGGTGTGACATTTATTTGTTTTATGCTGTTGTTTTTGGGTGGCTCGGCAGGATCTACATCCGGTGGGATCAAGTTTGTAAGGCATCTTACCTTCATCAAAAATTCCTGGTTAGAATTCAAGCGTCTTGTGCATCCACGAGCCATCGTTCCGCTTATGATCAATGGTGATCGAGTAACAGGGAGAATCATCACGCATATCATGAATTTCTTGCTTATCTATCTCTTGACATTTGTGTTGGGTGCTTTAGCACTTTCCCTGATGGGATATGACTTGGCTACATCATTAGGAGCAGTGGCTACATCTCTGGCGAACGTAGGTCCTGGAATAGGGAGCGTGGGGCCAGTAGATAATTTTGCGTTTTTCTCACCTGCTGCCAAAATTTTCCTTTCAATAATCATGTTATTGGGAAGATTGGAACTATTCACGCTGTTGATTCTATTTACTCCTTTCTTCTGGAGAGCAAACTAATACGCTGGAAACTAGTCCTTCAGAATTGATTATTGTTCCAAAAACTTCAATAATTGTCGAACAGAATTCCATATCTTTTCGTTGAGAAGTCAAAGCAAATCCTATGAAAAAGTTAAGTATTGCTATCATTTTACTTGCAGCTGTTTGGTCTTGTAGCGAATCTGATCCTGAGATTTATAATGGAAAGCAACTGGAGTACGAGTTAAATAAGACTAGCGAGTTTGATTATACGGGTAATGTGACAATCAAAGAGCTGACAGATGGTAACCTAGAATTGACGATACAGCTGGTAGGGGCCAAAAGTAATTCAGCCACATCTTTTCCTGCACACCTTCATTTCGGTAGTTATACCGACCCTGAAGCACCGATGGCATTGATGCTGAATCCAGTGAATGGCGCAGATCTCCAAAGCAAAACAATTTTAGGAGAGTTAATGAGTGGGGATAAATTGAGTTTTGAAGAAATGAAAAATTTTGATGGACACATCAAAGTCCATTTAGCCAGCGAAGGACCGGATTATCAAGTGATCTTAGTGGCTGGGAATGTAGGATCCAACTTCGATACATCGGTAGAATTTGATGCTTCGCAACTGAGTGTTTGTTCTCCTGACTTTTAAAAAACATTGGTTTTATTATTATCTAAAGGCAGCCGTTCAGGTTGCTTTTTTTTTGTCATCAGGCAAATCTGTATAAACGATTTTTTACGGATGGTTTGGCTTCGTTTTGTGATTTGATTTTCTTTAGGGAAAAATTAATCACTATGCATACTAATTTGGCAAAGCCTATCACAGGGCTTTTTCTTTTGATGGTACTTAGTAGCGGGCTCTTCGCCCAGACGGGGAGATTCCAACAAGCTGCTAGTTATCAAATGGACATCGATATGAATGTCCAAACTAATCAATACACAGGTACCCAAGTATTGACTTATACCAACAATTCTCCTGACACCCTAGATAGAGTGTTCTATCATTTGTACTTCAATGCTTTCCAGCCTGGAAGTATGATGGACGAGAGGTCTAGAAGCATCGCTGATCCAGACCGAAGAGTAGGAGATCGCATCAGCAAATTGAAGCCTGATGAAATTGGTTTCTTGAGAGTAAACAGTCTGAAAATGAATGGAAAAGATGTGGTTTACAATGAAGTAGGGACAATTTTGGAAGTAGATCTATCTACCCCAATTCTACCAAATACCACCGTGAAATTTGACATGTCATTCACCGGTCAAGTGCCAGTGCAGATCAGAAGATCAGGAAGAGACAGTGCTGAGGGTGTGAGATATTCTATGGCGCAGTGGTATCCTAAAATGTCTGAGTATGATGAGCAGGGATGGCATGCCAACCCTTACATAGGACGAGAATTCTATGGTATCTGGGGGGATTTTGATATCAAAATCACTATTGACAAAACCTATGTACTAGGAGGAACTGGCTACGTTCAAAATCCAAACGAAGTTGGTCATGGCTATGAAGATGCTGGTGCGAAAGTGACTCCACCTAAAGGAGATAAACTAACCTGGCATTTCAACGCTCCTAAAGTAACTGATTTCATGTGGGCTGCTGATCCAAAATATCGTCATGATAAATTAGTGATGGATAATGGGGTGACAGTTCATCACTTGTATATTCCTACACCTGACGTCACTGAGAATTGGGTGAAGCTAATGGACTATACGCCAAAGGCAATTGAGTATATGTCTGAGCATTTCGGCGAATACCCATACAAGCAATATTCTGTGATTCAAGGAGGCGATGGTGGGATGGAATATCCAATGTCAACCCTTGTCACTGGTGGTAGAAATCTAAGTAGCCTGGTGGGTGTGATGGCGCACGAACTTGGACATAGCTGGTATCAAGGTGTGATCGCTACCAACGAAGCGTTATATCCATGGATGGATGAAGGTTTTGCTAGTTATGCTGCTGCTTTGACCATGGCTGAGATCTTCAAACCTAATGATAACCCGTTGAGAGGCTCCTACGCTGGATATTTCAGATTGGCTAAATCAGGCAAAGAAGAACCGATGAGTACACATAGTGATCACTATGACACCAATGGATCTTATAGTGCCGCAGCTTACTCTAAAGGAGCAGTGTTTTTAGCTCAAATGGGGTATATCATCGGTGAAGAAGCTAGAGATAAGGGAATACTTAGCTATTGGAACACTTGGGGATTCAAGCATCCTAATGCAAATGACTTCATCCGAATCATGGAGAAGGAAAGTGGATTGGAATTGGATTGGTACAAAGAGTACTTTGTCTATACCACTAAGACGATCGATTATGGTATAAAAGAAATGAAAGCTGCAGGTGATCAATCAGACATAACGCTAGAGCGCATAGGGCTGATGCCAATGCCTATAGACCTGGTGATCACTTATAAGGATGGATCTAAAGAGATGGTGTACTTGCCTCTGGAAATTATGCGTGGGGAAAAGCCAGCAGAGGCGGGAGCTCCACAGAGGATAATTTCTCAGGATTGGCCATGGACTAATCTTACAAAAACGATCAGAATCAATAAGAAGGCTGATTCAATTAAATCAATCGAGATTGATCCGACTAGCAGACTAGCAGATATCAATCCGGATAATAATAAGGTGGAGTATTAAACTTCACTAGAAGGCATAAAAAAAGGCGACTAAATGTCGCCTTTTTTTTAGATCAGATTATCCTGCATTTTTCTTGTCCTGAACTTCTTTACGAATTTCCTGTGCCATGTTTTTCAAGTCTTGCATTCCTTTTCTAACACGGGTACCAGCTGCTGAATTACCTTTTTCGTAGAACTTTTCAAAGTCATCTTTTAGACCGTTTACAAGTTCGCTAACCTCACTGAATCTGCTCATAGTAAAAGTTTTTTTTGAAGTTGATGATAAGTTTATTTTCATTCAATATAGCCCAAATACTTGCTAAATCAATCCTGAGGGCATTTTTTTTGAGAAAAAATTACTCTCCAAATGAAATTGCCAACTTTGAGTTTTTATAAAACCCACTAGTCAATTTCTCTTTTATCGCTGCAAATGCTGTGACTGTTTCTTCCACATCTTCTAAGGTATGAACAGCGGTAGGAATTAATCTCAAGATAATCATGCCTTTAGGTACCACAGGATAGATCACTACAGAGCAGAAGATCCCGTAGTTTTCTCTTAGATCCTGAGTCAAAGCTGCTGCTTCACCCACAGTTCCATTAAGTACAACTGGAGTCACTGGAGAATTAGATTTTCCCGTGCTGAATCCATTGTCATGAAGACCTTTTCTTAATGCATGTACGATTTTCCAAAGATCATCCTTCAGTTCTGGCTGAGTTTTCAATAGCTCCAGACGCTTCAATGCACCTTTCACTAATAGCATTGGTAGAGATTTGGCAAAGATCTGAGAACGCATATTGTATCTTAGGTACAAAATAACCTCTGGATCACCTGCGATAAATGCACCTATACTCGCCATAGATTTAGCAAAAGTAGAGAAGTAAAGATCCACTTGATCTTGTACGCCTTGTTCCTCGTCAGTACCGGCTCCAGTTTTACCTAGGGTACCAAAGCCATGCGCATCGTCAATCAAAAGTCTAAAGTCAAATTTCTTTTTCAACTCAACGATTTCTTTCAACTTACCTTGATCTCCTGTCATACCAAAGACACCTTCAGTGATTACAAGAATTCCACCACCAGTTTCATTGGCTAGTTTGGTAGCGCGTTCTAACTGTTTTTCGCAGTTTTCTATATCGTTGTGAGGGAAAACGTAGCGCTTACCCAAGTGCATTCTAAGTGCATCGATGATACAGGCATGACATTCCGAGTCATAGACTACCACATCTTTTCTATCAAGAAGCGAGTCGATCACAGACATGATACCCTGGTATCCGTAATTCAATAAATAGGCTTTTTCTTTGTTGACAAAAGCTGCCAATTCGTCCTCAAGTTGTTCGTGTAGCGTAGTTTGGCCAGACATCATACGCGCACCCATAGGATAAGCTGCACCATATTCTGCGGCTGCATCTGCATCAGCTTTACGTACTTCAGGATGATTTGCTAGGCCTAAGTAATTATTTAGACTCCAGGTTAGAACATTCTTCCCTTGAAATTTCATTCTTGGAGCAATTTCCCCTTCTAGTTTTGGGAAAGAGAAATAGCCGTCTGCAAACTCCGAGTGTTTGCCCAAAGGGCCCATGTTCATTTTTAATTTTGCAAATAGATCCAAAGTGTTTCGAATTTAAGTGATAAGGGATTTAATGATCTGTTCATTAAACCCGCCAAAAATAAAACTTTAAAGCCTGCCAAGCAAAAAACCGCGCTGAAACAAATGATTCTTTATAAAGCCCAGAATATTTTCTTTATTTGCCGTAACCCAAAAATATAGCTTATAATACCAGAGAGAATGGCAAAAATTAAAAAGATACTAGTAGCAAACAGAGGAGAGATCAGCTTGCGGATCATGCGCACGGCTAAGGAGATGGGCATTGCCACGGTGGCCGTTTATAGTGAGGCAGATAGACTTTCCCCACATGTACTTTTCGCAGATGAAGCGGTGTGCTTAGGCCCACCCGCATCCTCCAAATCTTATTTATTAGGTGATAAAATAATTAAAGTATGTAAGGAACTAGCGGTGGATGCTATCCATCCAGGTTATGGATTTCTTTCAGAAAACGCAGATTTTGCTCGAAAAGTAACTCAGGCAGGGTTGATTTTTATCGGTCCTTCTCCGGAAGCAATAGAGGTAATGGGTAGTAAGCTAGCTGCAAAACAAGCAGTGGCAAAGTACGATATCCCACTTGTACCTGGTACCGAGCAGGCAATTTCGGACATTGGGGTGGCCAAAAAACGTGCTGATGAAATAGGCTATCCGATTCTGATCAAAGCGAGTGCTGGAGGAGGAGGAAAAGGGATGCGAATCGTGGAGAACGAAGAGGAATTCGAAGAGCAAATGCATCGGGCGGTCAGTGAAGCCCAGTCCTCATTCGGTGACAGTGCGGTTTTTATAGAAAAATACATCAGCTCGCCTAGGCATATTGAGATCCAAGTATTAGGTGACCAGCAAGGTAATATGGTTTACTTGTTTGAGCGGGAATGCTCTATTCAGAGGAGACATCAGAAATTGATAGAAGAAGCTCCCTCTGCGGTAGTATCACCAGCCATGAGAAAAGCCATGGGAGAAGCTGCGGTAGGAGTGGCCAAAGCTTGTGACTACTACGGAGCAGGAACGGTGGAATTTATAGTAGATGGAGATCTGAATTTCTTTTTCCTAGAAATGAATACCAGACTTCAAGTGGAGCATCCCGTGACTGAGATGATCACTGGAAAAGATCTTGTCCGTGAGCAAATCCTAATTGCCGAGGGGAAATCGCTTTCTTTTTCTCAGGAAGAATTAAAGATCCATGGCCATGCGCTGGAGGTTCGTGTATATGCAGAAGATCCTAAAAACAACTTTCTTCCTGACATTGGTAGGCTTGAAACTTACAGACGTCCCCAAGGCGCAGGAATCCGAGTGGATGATGGCTTCGAGGAAGGAATGGACATCCCCATTTACTATGATCCGATGATAGCAAAACTGATCACGTATGCCGAAACCCGTGATGCTGCCATAGAAAAAATGGTACGCGCTATTGATGATTACAAGATCGTAGGAATCCAGACAACCCTTGATTTTTGCAAATTTGCTATACAGCACGAAGCATTTGTAAGTGGTGCTTTTGATACGAAGTTTGTAGAAAATTATTTTACACCGGCCGTTTTGGCTCAGCATATAACAGAGGCTGAAATGGAGTTGCTTTCCGCCTTGGCGGTGGAATTCTTTGTCAAAAACAAGCCATCTGAAAGCTTGAAGTCGGAACAAAGGTCTGCCCAAGAATCAGCTTGGAGAACTAGACTTCGCTAAGATGGCAGAGATTTTACCATTAAAGGCTTGGCGCTATGCCGAGTCTTTGACTCCGAAAATGGAGGAATTGACAGCACCCTTATTTGATGTGGTCTCCGCACGTCAGCGTCAGTTACTTTATGAAAATCCGTTGAACAGTATTCATTTATCTGTTCCAACTGGTGAGGATCCAGCTCAGAATGCCTTGGAAACGCTGATTAAATGGAAATCAACGCATATCATTCAGCAGGACATACAGCCTGGAATTTATGTTTATTACCAATATTTCCGACTGCCAGGTGAGCATGATGAGCGATGCAGAAAGGGATTTATTGCTCAGATAAAAGCCTACGATTGGAGCGACCAGGTCATTCTCAGACATGAGAATACGATATCTTCTGCAGTGAATGACCGGATAGAATTGCTTCGCAAAACTCAAATTCAAGCGAGTCCTACCCATGGGCTATATGAAGATTGCGATGAGCAATTAGAGCATTACATGGATGAGGCAATTCTTAATCCTCTCTATGAGCTGGAAGATTATCAAGGTGTGCGAGAGGTGATGGGATTGATTCAGGACCCTGAGGTGATCAGCCATTTTTTACGAGTTTTGAAAGACAAACAAGTTATCCTAGCAGATGGGCATCATAGACTGGAAGGAGCCATAGCGTATCGTAAAGCGATGCAAGGAACATTGCCAGAAGCTACCTGGAAGGGCTATGAATATCACTTGATGTACCTAACTAATACCAGTGGTAATCATCTGAAGATCCTTCCCACGCATCGGTTGTTTTATGGACTGGAGATGACTCAAGAGCTTTTCTTGACTAAAATCCAAGATTGGTTTGAGGTGAAAAAATTTGCGGATCCGGAAGAGTTGGGTACTTATGCTTTCCACAAACAACATACCTTTGGGCTAGTGATGGGAGAGGAGAGCTATATGCTGAAGTTGAAATCCGGAAAAATAAATGAGTTCAATCAACAGCTACCCGAAAGCATTCGAGTACTGGATTTGGCAGTTCTTCATGAAGTTCTTTTTGACAGAATAATAGGAATTCCGGTAGCAGATCAGCGGAATTCAGATCAACTTACCTATGAGCGAAACTTCTCTAGATGTATTCAGGAGGTAAGGTCAGGCAAGGCAAGTTTTGCAGTGATCACTAGAGAATTAGAGATGGAGCAGGTGTTAGAAGTATGCAGGAGTGGGCAGGTGATGCCTCAGAAATCCACCTATTTCTACCCTAAGGCGCTGGGCGGTTTGCTTTTCGCTAGTATTAAACAAGATGAATTTGATTACGATTATGGATCCTTTTTTAAGTAATCTCTCCACCAGAAAAATTATTCTGGCTTCCAATTCGCCTAGGCGTCAGGAACTTTTGAAAGGTTTGGAAGTGGAATTCGATGTCAGAACTAATGAAGTAGATGAGACCGTCCCGAAGGATATTCAAGCAGACTATGTCGCTGCTTACCTTTCCAAATTGAAGTCGGATTCCTTCACAGCTCAGCTCACTGAAAATGAAATTCTGATCACCTCAGATACTGTGGTAATAGCATCAGGGCATGTGCTCGGAAAGCCTACTACTGAAGAGGAAGCATTTGACATGTTGAAGAGCCTGTCGGGTTCTACCCACAAGGTGATGACAGCTGTGACGATTAGAGATAGCGCTCGTCAGATCACTCTGGAGGATGAGACGATGGTGACTTTTAGATTTCTGGAAGAAGAAGAAATCTGGCATTATATCCGCAAGTACCTACCCATGGACAAAGCAGGAGCCTATGGAATTCAAGAATGGATAGGATTTATAGGCGTGGAACGCATCGAGGGTTCTTACTATACGGTGATGGGCTTTCCGCTTCATTTAGTCTATGCTCAATTGAAAAAATGGGTGTAATGGATTGAATCATTCTTTACTTTATCTTGAGGTAAATACTCAATTTTTCCCTAATCGAAAATGCCCTGTGAAAATCAATTCACAGGGCATTTTTTCATATTCCAAAATACTAATAGGGGAAAATCTCCGCAAATTATAGCTTAATCTTTCTTGACGGCCGTTATTTTCCCTTCTGCAGCAGTTACTTTATCACCTTCTTTTAGGTCTTTGCTCACGATGAAGTAGGGGCCAGAAATGATTTGCTCCCCTTCTTCTAATCCTTCTAACACCTCGATATTTTGAAAGTCAGAGATACCCGTTTTTATTTCTTTCAATTTGGCTACGCCACCATCATTGATGAATACTAATTCTTTGGCGCGTGTGGTTCCTGCCAATAAAGTATCCTGCTTGCTTTCTCTTGTCGTTACAGCTGCTAGAGGAACAGAGAGTACGTTATTTTTAGAATTAGTAAGAATCTCCACAGAAGCTGTCATTCCAGGACGGAAAGGATACTTTTTCCCTTCATTGACCAAGTCCTGATAGGAGTCATTCAAAATTCTGATTTTGACTTTAAACTCCGTCACAGCATCTGATGAAGCTTTTACGTTAGCTGTGTTAGCTATGCTAGTCACAATTCCTTTGAAGGTCTTACCAGTATAGTTGTAAGAATCTACGTCGATGATAGTCGTATCGCCCAAGGACAATCTCACGATATCATTCTCGTTTACATCCACGCGCACTTCCATTTTGGAAAGGTCAGCGATAGTTAGCATTTCCGTACCAGCCATTTGCGCAGTCCCTACTACACGTTCTCCTTGCTCTACCAATAAATTAGAAACAATTCCACTCACCGGAGAATACACGTTAGTCAATCGTAAGTTTTCTGATGCTTCATCTACTGAAGCCTGAGAGCTTTTCACCACAAATTCAGATGCTCTAACACTTTGCTTTGCAGCTTCTAGATCCTTCTGAGCAGAAATGAAGGTTGCTTCAGCCTGCTCGAAATCTGAATCAGAAATTGCCTTTTGCTCGTAAAGGCTTTTTTGTCTTTTGTAATTCTGCTCTGCTTGAGTAAACTGCGCTTCAGATCTCTGTAGCGCGGCACGAGACTGAGCTAGATTAGCTTGCTGCTGATTGAAGTTAGCCTTGGTTCTGTCCAATGCTGAGATAAAGTTGTCAGGTCTAATTTTGACTAGCAACATACCTACGGATACTGAGTCTCCTTCTTGTACATTGAGTGAGATAA
Organism: Algoriphagus sp.; assembly: GCF_039969895.1. GTDB lineage: Bacteria > Bacteroidota > Bacteroidia > Cytophagales > Cyclobacteriaceae > Algoriphagus. The sequence goes on along the minus strand of NZ_JBDVMZ010000004.1, from coordinate 53,874 downwards.
TCTCACCAGCAACGTCTGGACTAAGATTTACCTCAACTTCAGGTTGGATTTCGCCTGAGGCACTTACTTTCTCCACAATTGAAACTCGCTTGGCTGTGGTTACTTCCACTTGAGTTTCCTTATCTCCTCCGACCCAACCTGCATTCCGGGCGATCACTGCAAAAATTACGAGTACTACTATTCCTCCTACGAGGTAATACAATAGCTTATTTGATTTCTTATTAGCCATGATTTAGTTAAGATTAATTGGATTGCCCAGGTAAAAATCAAGAACTTTTACTCTGAAGATGTATGTGTATTTAGCGTTTAACAAATTAGCTTGTGCATTGAAAAGGTTATTTTGCGCTACCTGAAAGTCAACTGAATTGATTGCACCTAGGTCAAACCTTTGCTGAGATATTCTGAAGGTTTCTTCTAAACTACTAACCTGTATCAATGATGATTCGTATGTCAACTGTGCTGCTAAGGCGCTGTTGTACGCAGTTTCTATTTCATTTCGAAGTTGATTTTCTACTTCCAACGCTGCTACTTCAGAGATTTGCTGCTGTACTCTTGCGCGCTGCAATGATGCTTTATTATTAAACTGGGAGAAAATGGGGATGGAAAGATTGAGGTTTAAAGATTGGGACAGGTTATTTTTAATTTGTCCATTGAAACTAGGATCTTGGTCTGGCCTTACTTTATCTACATAATTGGAGAAAACATTCGCCCCTAATCCTAATGAAGGAAGATACGCTCCTTTTGCAATTTTAACCCCGTAAGCCGCACTTTCTATGTTTACCTCAGCCGCCCTTATTTCAGGCATGATCTCTACAGCTGTCTCGAAGATATCTTTAGGTGTCTCTGTCGCCATTAGCAATTTATTTATTTCAAACTCTGGCTCCACCACTGCAAAGTCAGATGTGAATGGGATCTGAAGTGCCTGAGCAAGATTAAGCTTCGAAATATTATAATTGTTTTGAGCATTTACCAAATTCACTTGGTTGGTCGCATTTTGTGCTTGCACGTCTAATTGATCAGATAGGGGAAGAGATCCTGCTTCCACAAGCTTGGTTGTTCTCGCCAATTGGTCCGTAGTGGATGCCAGTTGGTTCTCTGCTATGTTTACTTGCTCTCTGTTAAATACCACGTTAATAAACAAATTAATGATATTTAATGTGATATCATTTTTAGTTGCTTCAATGTTGTAAAGACCAGCTTCTAAATTTAACTTACTTTGGTTTAGATTATTTGTTATTCGGCTACCGCTATAGATGGAAATGTTTGAGTTGGCAGATAAGTTAATATTCCCAATCCTTCCAACCTCAAACAGGTTATTCGCAGGATTTATGGATCTACCCCAGCGGAAGCCTGTGCTTGCTCCAGTTGATAATGTAGGGAGTCTCGCTCCTTTATTTTGTAAAACTGTTGCTTCAGTGGAAAGTTGGTTTAGCTCGCTTCTTTTTAGCGTCAAGTTGTTATTCAGAGCGGTTTCAACAGCAGTTTCCAGAGTTATGGGAAAGTCAGGAATGACTGCTTCTTGTGCGCTAGTTGAAAAACATATCCCAGACGCCAAGGTAAAGCCTAGTAGGTATTTTCTCATGGTGTAGTTAATTGTGTATTAAAGGTCAATGTCGGGTATATATATTAATTCAGTAATCCACGGTAGGGATTTAAGGTATTCTAGCGTAATGTCTCTAATGCCTGAGTCCATTTCTATCACGTGGCAAGCCAAATCATGTTTGCCTTTTCTGGATACAGACATGGTAGCAATATTGGCTTTGGATTGGGCTATCACTGCAGATATAAATGCAATAGCGCCTGAAATATCCTCTGCTTTAATGATAAGGGTGTGATCAGCCGCGGAAAAATTAGCTACGAAACCGTCCACTTCCGAGATGTTAATCACTCCTCCACCCAGACTTTCTCCTACCACTTCCACTGATCTATCACCTTTTTTCAGGTTTAGCTTGATTGTATTCGGATGGTGAATAGAGGAATTCCCAATAGATTTGAAGCGATAAGTGAATCCCACTTCTTTGGCGATTTCAAGAGCATTTTTGATGTTGGCATCATCTGTTTTAAAGTCCATCAATCCGCCTATGATTGCACGATCACTTCCATGTCCTTCGTATGTCCTTGCAAATGAATTATAAAAAGTGATGGTAGCATCGTCTGGTTTTGCTCCCAACACACGAATAGCAGCTCTTGCGATTCTCACTACTCCTGCAGTATGGGATGAAGAAGGGCCTATCATTATGGGTCCAATCATATCAAAAACGCTACTTTTATTTGCCATCTGAATCTTGTATTCCAATTTTAATGCTAAGGTAAAATCGTTCTTAGGATTTCAGACGATTATATGTAATTATTGTATAGATCTGGTTTAAATGGTAGCATGTTTACATAGTTTAACATGATTACAAATTTACAACTCAGTGCTTTGACCGATTATGAACACTTTTATGAACGAAACCGAAACAATCTTTCAAAAATCACCTTCTAGCGATACATGGTTCTGCCAAGATACCATAAAATTGCCAAACAGAGCGACGAGTTTTGGTGATGGCTTGTTTGAAACGATGGTTTGGGATGGGGTAACTATCCGATTTTATGACATGCATAGGAATCGCCTGTTAGGCGGAATGGAAGTCCTAGGTATGGATGTTACGCAGATACATTTTGAAGGATTAAATGATTTACTAACCACGAATTTTTCTGGTGAGAAAAAACGAATCAGGTGGACTGTTTTTAGAGATGGTGCAGGAAAGTATAGTCCGGAAACCTCACGCGTGAATCAGCTTGTTCAACTAAGTGAATTTGTCAAAGCTCCTAAACTCAAACGTGAAGTAGGTGCCTCCGATAGAACACAACTCTTCCCAACCGTTTGGTCATCTTTTAAATCTTTAAACTCCCTTCCATACGTATTGGCAAATCAAGAAAGAAAGGATAGAGGCTGGGACGAAATCATCCTCTTGGATTATCGAGGATACATTTCCGAGGCGGGTGCCTCCAATATTTTTTGGATAAAAAAGGGAACGGTATTTACGCCTTCCTTAAGTTGTAGCTGTATAGATGGAGTGAGTAGGAGGGTGATTTTGGAACATTTAGTACAGAACGCTATTTCATACGTGGAAGGGGAGTTTTTACTTTCCGAAATAGAGGATGCAGAGCTTGTTTTTGTGAGCAATTGCACAGGTATCAGCTATCTGCAGAAATTCAGAACCAAAACCTATTCCACCGATCCACCTGAATTTTTGAAAGATATTTTGGTTTGATTTTTAAATAGGAAAAATTTATTGAGCTTATCATGAAAATATTATCTTTATCGGCCTATTCTAATAAGATTAGTCGATTACCCAAACTAACTGCCCAAAACCTAACCTAACACTTCATGCTTTTAGAACCTTTAGATTTAGTCGTTTTTATCGGCTATTGTTTGCTCATCATTGGGATGGGCATTTTTGTGTCACGAGAGAAAAAAGGACACGTAAAAAACTCCTCCGATTACTTTCTAGCTTCCAAAGCGCTCCCTTGGTGGGCAGTAGGAGCATCTTTGATCGCTTCCAATATTTCTGCGGAGCAGTTTATCGGGATGTCAGGATCTGGCTTCGCTTTGGGATTGGCTATCTCCACCTATGAATGGATGGCCGCAGTGACCTTATTGGTAGTTGCGATTTTCTTCCTGCCGGTTTATATCAAAAAAGGTATTTATACCATGCCTGGTTTCTTGCTGGATCGATATGATACTAGGGTGAGAACTACCATGGCAATCTTCTGGCTACTGCTCTATGTTTTTGTGAATCTTACTTCTGTCCTTTACTTGGGTGCGTTGAGTTTGAATACCATTTTGAATGTGCCAATGGGCTATGGAATCTTTGGTTTGGCGATGTTTGCCATGATTTATTCCATCTATGGAGGACTCAAAGCGGTAGCGTGGACAGATGTGATTCAGGTGGTTTTCCTGATTGCAGGGGGACTTGCTACTACTTACATCGCACTACAAATGGTCGGTAGTGGTGACGCCTGGGATGGTCTGAATCTTTTGAGAAGAGAAGTTCCGGGTCATTTTTCCATGATTTTGTCTAAAGGTGAAATGATGATTCCGGATGGGGCAGGAGGTACTCGTGATGCATACCTTGACCTTCCGGGTATTTCTGTGCTAGTGGGAGGGATGTGGATCACCAATTTGAGCTATTGGGGTTTCAATCAATACATCACCCAAAGAGCTCTAGCAGCAAAAAGCCTTGATGAAGCTCAGAAAGGGATGATTTTCGCAGGCTTCCTGAAGTTGCTTATGCCTTTGATCGTAGTAATACCAGGGATTGCAGCGTATGTTATTGTCTCCAATGGGATTGACACAGGTTTTATAGAATCTATGAAAGATCCTGTGACGGGCTTGGTGAAGTCAGACAGGGCTTATCCTACCTTGCTCCAGCTTTTACCGGTAGGTTTAAAAGGACTTGCATTTGCGGCCTTGACGGCAGCGATTGTATCTTCTCTAGCCTCTATGGCGAATAGTACTTCTACTATTTTCACCATGGATATTTTCAATAAATACATAGATAGAGATGCTTCTGAGGCCAAGCAGGTGAAGGTTGGCCGGATCACTGCATTGGTAGCTTTCGGTGTAGCCTCGCTAGTTGCTCCTGCCTTAGGTGCGCTGGATCAGGCATTTCAGTTTATTCAAGAATACACAGGATTCATCAGTCCAGGCGTATTTGCTATTTTCTTCTTTGGTGTTTTCTGGAAAAAAACAACTTCCAATGCAGCTTTGACGGGTGCGGCTTTGAGTATTCCGCTTTCTGTGGTATTGAAGGTAGTTTTCCCTGCTTTGCCATTCATCGATAGAATGGGGGTTGTATTTTTGATTCTTGCTGCGCTGATGATTGTCATCAGTTTGGTAGAAGGTAAAGGTAAAGACCATCCAAACAGCATCGAGATAACTAAAGAGCTGTTTAGCACTAGTACTACATTTAAAATTGGAGCGGTGCTAATTGCAGGTATTACTGCTGCATTGTATATCGTATTCTGGTAAAGAAAATTAGATAAATGAGACAATTATTATTAGGTATTGACCTAGGAAGCTCTTCTGTCAAAACTTCCATACTTGATGTAGATTCCGGAAAGGCGTTGATTTCCAAATCATTTCCTGAAGAGGAAATGATCATAGATTCGCCTGAAAAAGGCTGGGCAGAACAAGATCCCGAGACTTGGTGGAAGTACGTACAGCATTCTATCCGCTATGTACTTAGTAAAACTTCTGTCAAAAAGGGAGAACTAAAAGGAATCGGTATAGCCTACCAAATGCACGGTTTGGTACTCGTAGATTCCGATCAGAACGTCATTAGACCATCTATTATATGGTGTGATAGTCGAGCTGTAGGTATTGGGGAAAAAGCCTTCAGGGATCTGGGCGAGGAGTATTGCCTGAAAAACCTGCTGAATTCCCCTGGGAATTTCACGGCATCTAAGCTTCGCTGGGTGATAGAAAATGAACCTGAGTTGGCCGCCAAAATCCATAAAATGATGCTTCCTGGGGATTTCATTGCTATGAAAATAAGCGGTGAGATTGTCACATCAGAAACAGGATTGTCAGAAGGGATTTTTTGGGATTTCCAGAAAAATGGTTTGAGTAATGAGGTTTTGGAAAATTATAAAATTGCAAAATCATGGATACCTGAAGTAGTTCCTTCCTATTCTATACAAGGGAGAGTGTCTGCCTTGGCTTCTGAGGTTACTGGATTGGAAGAAGGGGTTCCTATTTCTTACCGCGCTGGAGATCAGCCTAATAATGCTTTTTCGCTTCAAGTATTAAAACCGGGGGAATTGGCTACCACAGCCGGTACTTCTGGTACCGTTTATGGAGTTTCGGATCAGCCGCTTTATGATCCCCTATCACGGGTGAATACCTTTGTTCACGTCAATCATACTCCCGAAAAACCATCCTATGGAGTTCTACTTTGTGTGAATGGAACAGGTATTTTGAACAGCTGGATGAAGAAGGTCATGGGTGCTGCCCGAATAGAGTATGAAGAAATGAATACCATTGGAAGTTCCGCGCCAATTGGCTCGGAGGGATTGACCTTCATACCTTTCGGAAATGGCGCAGAAAGAATTCTTGAAAATAAACAGGTAGGAGCCCATTTGCTAGGCATAGACTTGCTCAAGCATGACAAAAGGCATATGATTCGGGCTGGGCAAGAAGGTATTGTTTCGGCTTTGACCTTTGGTTTTCGGATCATGCAGGATATGGGGCTAGATCTCAAAACTGTCAAAGCAGGCAAAGCAAATATGTTTCTGAGCCCACTGTTCCGCAAAACATTTGTTCACATGAACAAAGTCGTCCTGGAATTGTACGATACGGATGGTGCGCAGGGAGCAGCTCGGGGAGCAGGGATAGGCGCGGGAATATTTGCCACTGAAGCGGAGGCTTTTGTAGGCCTTTCTTTACTAGAAACTATAGAACCCAACGAGCAGTTTTTCGAGCCTTATGAGGAAGTCTATATCAATTGGAAAGCTAAGTTGGAAACAGTTCAAAAAATGAATTTATAATCGAATTTCAAACCTATATAACACAATAAACCATCGTAAACATGTCAAAATCTTACTTTTCATCAATCGACAAAATACCTTTCGAAGGTAAAGAAAGTGATAACCCATTAGCCTTTAGATACTACGACGAAAATCGTGTGATCGGAGGAAAAACAATGAAGGAACACTTTAAATTTTCTATAGCCTACTGGCATTCCTTCTGTGGAACGGGCGGTGATCCATTCGGCCCAGGTACAATCGTGCATCCATGGGATGCTGCTGCAGACCCTATTCAGCGTGCCAAAGACAAAATGGATGCGGCTTTCGAATTCATCACCAAGATCGGGGCTCCTTATTACTGCTTCCATGACATCGACTTGATCGATGAAGGAAATAGTATCGCTGAATACGAAAAAAGAATGCAAGCTATCACTGAGTATGCGAAGCAAAAGCAGGCTGACACTGGCGTTAAATTGCTTTGGGGTACTGCAAATGTGTTCAGCAACCCTCGATACATGAATGGAGCATCCACTAATCCAGACTTCAATGTGGTAGCTTGGGCAGGTACTCAGGTGAAAAATGCCATCGACGCCACTATCGCGCTGAATGGAGAGAATTATGTGTTCTGGGGTGGTCGTGAGGGCTATATGTCTTTACTAAATACCGACATGAAACGTGAAACTGAACATCTGGCTCAGTTCCTCACCATGTCTCGTGACTATGCCAGAAAGAACGGGTTCAAAGGAACCTTCTTCATTGAACCTAAGCCTATGGAGCCTACTAAGCATCAATACGATTACGATGCAGCGACGGTGATTGGCTTCTTGAGACAGCATGGTTTGGATAAGGATTTCAAATTGAATATTGAGGTAAATCATGCGACATTGGCGGGTCATACCTTCCAGCACGAATTGCAAGTCTGTGCAGATGCAGGCATGCTCGGAAGTATAGATGCTAACAGAGGTGATTACCAAAATGGATGGGATACTGACCAGTTTGCCATGAACTTGCAGGAAATGACTGAGGCTATGTTGGTGATTTTGACTTCAGCAGGGATCCAAGGCGGAGGAGTGAACTTCGATGCGAAAATCAGAAGAAACTCCACAGATATGGAAGATTTATTTCTGGCCCATATTGGAAGCATGGACACTTTCGCTAGAGGAATGCTGATCGCGCAGGACATATTGGATAAATCTGATTACCTCGCGCGTAGAAAAAATCGCTATGCGAGCTTTGACTCGGGAAAGGGTAAGTCTTTCGAAACAGGAAAACTTACCCTGGAAGATTTAAGAAATCATGCTGCTGAGGTGGGTGAACCAATTCAGACCAGCGGAAAACAAGAATATTTCGAAAATCTCCTGAATAGATTTATCTAAGTATCTTTTTCAACTATTTTCTAAAAGTCCGATTGAAATGCTTCAATCGGACTTTTTTTCTGAATAAATAAGTGACGAATAGGATTATTCCAAAGGCTTCCAGTTGACTTACATTCCTTGCCAATCATGTCGGAAGACCGGTGACCGATGCGGACTCAATTCTTAAGTTTGATATTTCCTAGGGTACATTTGCCTCTCACCTAGTAAAATTGCAGAGATACATCTTGATAAAAAGCAAAATTTCACTTCCTAAAGGAGTTGTTTATTTTAATTCTCATAATTTGGCAGTCCTAGTAACTAGTATATGAAAGGTCTTGTGATTCGTGGAATAGCTTGTGTGATGATACTTTGGGCGGGATCAGTCTATGGTCAGTCGAAGCCGGAGAAACTGGTTTTTAGGAATCTCGACGAGAGTTTGGGACTGTCAAGTTCTAACATACTCAATATGATCCGAGACGCCGACGGCATGATGTGGTACGGCACCGCCTATGGATTGTATAGATATGATGGGACTCGGACGAAGGTATTTTTAAATTCTAAAGACTCCACATCAATTTCTCAAAACAACATTAGCAAATTGTTTTTAGGCCCGGCTGATATGCTTTGGGTGAAAAATGTAAACGGAGGATTCGATATCTATAATCCTAAAAATGAACAGTTTTCCAGAGGTGAATTGGTTTATTCACCTACCTATCATTTAGCTTCGGATTCTGTGGGGATGCTGATGAAGGATAGGCAAAGCAGGTTTTGGTTTACCCATCCAGCCAAAGGTATTAGTATATATAAGGAGGATACTCAGAGCACAGTCTATGTACAGCAAACCAATGGAAAGGGTAGTCTTTTTTCCAATGAAATAGCCTCTGTAGCAGAAGCGCCGGACGGACTTATTTGGGTGGTGCATAGATCTGGGATCATTGATTTGCTGGATCCCAATCGGTTGATTGTCACCAAAACCCTGAGATTGCCTGCCCAATTGATTCCAGCATCAGCCAGCTATGAGATGATGATTGATTCTGATGGAGATGCATGGATTTTTGATCCCGATCGAGATTTGGGAATATTTAGGGTAGATGGATTCACGCATGAGGTCGAGGCAAATAAAATTGAGTCAGGTAGATTCAGGCTGAATAACAATCTGGTGAAAGCCGTAGTGGAAGCTAAAAATGGCCAGATATGGCTAGGAACGGATCATGGTGGAATCAATATCATCGATAAAGCCTCACAAACCGTCAGGTATTTATCTGCAGAGAATGCCCAGGACAACTCGATGCCTCACAATGTGATTTACTCTTTATACAAAGACAATGAAGACATCATTTGGATAGGGACACATAAGAAGGGCGTAGCTTACTACCATCAGGGCTTGCTGCGTTTTTCTCATGTGCAAAAGAATTTATCAGACCCTACTTCGCTTCCTTTCAACGACGTGAACGCTTTTGCAGAGGATAGTTTGGGCAATCTCTACATAGGAACCAATGGCGGGGGACTAGTTTACCATGATAGAAAAGCGAATACGTATAAGCAATTCAAGCACAATCCAGCTAATGGTAAAAGCCTCACAGGAGACGTGATCGTGGATCTTTTGATAGATCACAAGGGAGTATTGTGGATAGCTACTTACTTAAACGGCCTGGGCAGTTTTGATGGGCAAGGATTCAAAAACTACACCTTCGAACCAGACCAACCTAACGGAGTGGCAGGTCCGAGTATCTGGAAGCTTTTCGAAGATAGGAAAGGGAGAATCTGGATAGGAACCCTTCGTTCCGGAATTTCCGTGCTCGATAAGGATAGAAAAGAGTTCAAAAATTATCCCGCTGGAAGTCCTCCTTTTTATACCAATAATCAGTACATCACTGGTTTTGCAGAGGATACCGAAGGTAATATCTGGGTATCCGGTGGAAACGGGTTGAATATGCTAAACTATGAAACGGGTCAACATGCCTTCTATTCAGATAGCCAGGAGAATGGATTAGTTGATTCCAATTTCACGGATTTGTATGTGGATAAAACTGGAACCCTGTGGGCTACGACCATGAGTGGTTTATACTATTTCAATACTTCGGATAGCTCATTTGTTCGTTTTGGAATAGAGGAGGGATTGCCTACAGCGTATTTGGTGGATTTGTTGGAGGATGATAAACACAATCTTTGGATCAGTTCTCAGCAGGGATTGACCTATGCTGAGATTGACAGATCAGCTAATCCTTTTACGGTTACCTTTCAGAACTTCGATCCGAAAGATGGACTTCAAGCCGCTTTATTTAACAAAAATGCAGCTTTAAAGACCGCGAAAGATGAATTTATCTTCGGTGGACCAAATGGGTATAACATTTTCAAATCCGAAAATTTCGCCTTCGAGCGTAATAACCCCAAAGTGGTTTTCACCGATTTACAGTTATTCAATGAGGAGGTTAAAGTGGGTTCTGAGGTGAGCAATAGAATTCTTCTTCCCCAATCGCTGGAAAACATGGAACAGCTGGTGCTGAGGCATGATGAGAATATTTTTTCCATAGGTTTCAGCGCGTTGAATTTTCTTTACCCAGAAAAGAATAAATACCGCTACAAATTGATAGGCTTCAATGAAGACTGGATCTATCTGAACGATGACTTGGCCAAAGTGACCTTCACCAATCTAGACCCCGGCACTTATACGCTTGTGGTTCAGCCGGGGACGGTGCTGGACGGTTGGAGTGCCTACGATTATCAGTTGGATATAAAAATCCTCGCGCCATTCTGGAAAACTCCCATAGCTTATTTCTTGTATTTCATGGCCATTTTGGGAGTGATTTTTTACTTCCGAAATTCGCTGATCACTCGTCAACGGGAAAAATTTGAAAGGGAGCAGGCGGAGCAAGAAGCTCAGCGGGTACAGGAATTAGATCGTTTGAAAACCAAGTTTTTCACCAATCTCAGTCATGAGTTCAGAACTCCGCTATCTCTGATTTTAACGCCTACAGAACATTTGATTTCGAGCACAGAAAACAAGGGGTTGCTGAGTCAGTATCAGATTATTCAGCGGAATGCGCGTCGCTTGCTCAAGTTGATCAATCAGCTTTTGGATGTGAAAAACATAGAAAAAGGTGGTGTGACTTTTCATCCATCGGAAGGGGATATCGTTCAGTTTGTGAAGGATTGTGTAGCGGATTTCCATGAACTGTCTGAGAATAAGCACATTCATTTGAATTTTGAAACCAACACTCCTGGACATCAGGCGATTTTCGATCCGGACAAACTGGAAAAGGTGCTCTTCAATCTGCTCTCCAATGCCTTTAAGTTTACTCCGGAAGATGGGGCGATCACGGTTACGCTAGAACTCCAGCAGGAAAACGAGGAAAAGGGAATCCTGCTTCTTTCGGTTTCTGACACGGGAGTAGGAATCTCTCAAGAGAATCACCAAAAGATATTTGAGCGATTCTACACCACTGAGGGTCACAAGCAGCAGCTCAATCAGGGAAGTGGTATTGGTTTGTCCTTGGTTCAGGATTTTGTCAGAACGATGAAAGGGGAGATCAGTGTGGAAAGTGAACCAGGTATGGGGACGGTCTTTAGCTTGAGTATTCCGCTGACCCTAATCATTCCAGAAAATTGGGAAGAGGAAGAAGAGGAAGTTCAACTCTCTGGAAATAACCTTAAGGAAGTCATTCTGATTGCAGAGGATCATGTTGAGTTCAGAAATTACCTGAAGGATTGCCTATCGGAGACCTATCATGTACTGACGGCAAAGAATGGTTTGCAAGGTTGGGAACTTGCGCAGCAGCATATACCTGATCTTATTATTTCGGATTTGATGATGCCGCAGATGGACGGCAAGGAGCTTTGTCAAAAAGTGAAAACTGACATTAAAACTTCTCACATTCCGATCATTTTGCTGACTGCCAAAAAATCTGAGGAAACGATGGTGCAAGGCCTGGATAGCGGGTGTAATCTATATTTGACCAAGCCATTTAATCTGGAGATTTTGCAGTTGAGCGTCAAAAATCTTTTGCGCGAGCGAAATAAAGTTCAGCAGCAGAATCGGGAGAAAATTCAAATCAATACCTCGGAGGTAAATGTGGTGTCTTTGGATGATCAGCTGATTCAGAAAGCTGTGGGTTTGGTGGAGAAGTACATGGAGGACTCTCAGCTTTCGGTAGAATTCTTAAGTAAAGAACTGGGCATGAGTCGAGTTCATTTGTATAAAAAACTTCAGTCCATCACCGGAAAAAGCCCGATTGAGTTTATCCGACTCATACGATTGCAGCGTGCGGCACAGCTTTTGGCAAAAAGTCAAATGAACGTCTCCGAAATCGCCTACTTAGTGGGCTATAATAACGCCAAGTATTTTGCGAAGCACTTCAAAGCAGAATTTTCCATCCTTCCATCCGAGTATGCTGCTAAGCAACAGGAGATTGCGGCTGATTAAATTGTCTTGAAGTAAACATCGAGGAGCGCTAATTTTTGCTACGCTACTTTTAAAAAAACATGAGCGAGCTCTATTTTTTACTGCTCTAATTGCTAACTACGATGAAAGGAACTGCGCATTTAACGAAACTTACCCCAATCGGAAACAATTGATACCCGGGTTTTTCTTGAGGTTGGCGTAAAATTGATAAGTCAATTAACCCAATAGAACCTATGAAAAAACTCATATTCTTTGCCTGCTTACTGTTTTGCTCCTGTAGCGAAGCATCTGACTCGGATCCCATAACCAGTCCACCTATGACTAGCCCAGAACCTACGAAGGAAGTTAAGTTCTTTGGCCAACTTCAAGTAACTAATGGCAAATTGACCACTAGTGACGGCGAGGCAGTTATGTTGCGTGGCGTAAGTCTGGGCTGGCACAATTGGTGGCCAAGGTTTTATAATTCCTCTGCAGTGAAATTTCTGAAGAGCGATTGGAACGCCAATCTAGTGCGCGCGGCAATGGGCATAGATCCTGCAGGGGCATACCTGGACAATCCTACCTTAGCCAAGGAAAAAATCAAAGCAGTAGTGGATGCCGCTATAGCGGAGGATATGTATGTGATCATTGACTGGCATAGTCATGAGCTTTATCCTGAGGAAGCAAAGGCGTTTTTCATAGAGATGGCCAAAACCTACGGGGATCATCCGCATGTGATCTATGAACTTTTCAACGAGCCGGACTATGAGACCTGGGAGGAAGTGAAAGCCTACAGTGAAGAGATCATCAAGGAGATCAGGAAGTACGATCCGGACAATCTGATCTTGGTAGGTTCACCTACCTGGAGCCAGGATATTCACGTGGTGGCTCAAAATCCAATTTTGAATCAGAAGAATATCATGTACGTGCTGCATTTCTACGCTGCCACCCACAAAGACTACTTGAGAGAAAGAGCGGAGAAAGTCTTCAAAGATGGGCTTCCTATTTTCGTGAGTGAATGTGCCGGGATGGAAGCGACCGGGGATGGGCCTATAGATGCTGCTTCGTGGAATGCCTGGCTCAGTTGGATGGAGAGTCGGAAGATATCCTGGGCGGCTTGGTCTATAGCAGACAAGGACGAGACGTGCTCCATGCTTTTACCAGCAGCTTCTTCAGATGGCGCGTGGACAGATTCGCAGGTTAAGCCTTGGGGAAAGTTGGTGAAAAAAGCGCTCGAGGAAAATTTATAAGCACGAGACCAAAAGTTTTAGCAAAAATAAACGGCTTGCTTCAGGTTAGTTTTCATTTTACTCAAAACAAAAAGCGCTTCTAAGAGCTGATTTAAGGTCTTTTCATGAAAGTTAACATTTGATACCCCTATTCAAAACATATGAATCCCTTCGGCTTAGATTACTCAAACTACATTTAATCGGATCAAACCAATAAACCCAAAAACAAGATCCTATTTCTTACTGGTTGAATTTTCACAATTCAATTTCCCTCGAAAATGCACGTTCGATACGAGGAATACATGTCAGTTTTTGGTGTTTGTTAGAATGATTTTTAGGCAAACCTGAAATGGAATGACGCATAAGCAATCAACCTGTCTAGCAAATTTCATTCGGAGAAAACCTTTTCCTGCTCATAACCTAATAACCAATTTCTTACAATTAAACCCCTCATGATGAAAAAACTATTACCGCTTTGGCTTATGCTGCTGGCAGGTGTAGTCCACGCTCAAGTCACCGTAAAAGGAAAAGTGACTGGCTCAGGCGATGGACTCTCGCTCCCAGGAGTAACAGTGCTGGTGAAAGGAACCTCCACCGGCGTAGCGACACAGGAAGACGGATCCTACTCGATCACCGTACCTTCCTCAAACTCAGTTCTTGTGTATAGCTTTATTGGCTTTACGTCACAGGAAGTGACTGTGGGCAATCAGTCCATTATTGATATTATCCTTCAAGAGGATATGGCTTCATTGGATGAAGTAGTAGTAGTGGGCTATGGAACTATGAAAAAACGTGACATGTCCTCTGCACAGGTATCTGTGACCTCGGAAGATATAGAACGAACGGTGAATACGACGGTGGAACAGGCCCTCCAAGGTAGGGCTGCCGGAGTTTATGTCACTCAAAACACAGGCGCTCCAGGAGGAGGGATCTCGGTGAATATCCGAGGTGTCAATTCAATCGGAGGCACCAACGAGCCACTTTATGTGATTGATGGTGTGCAAATACAGCCATCCGCGGTTTCCTTTGGTAATACATCCTCCACCAATCCCTTAGCTGGACTGAACCCAAGCGACATAGAGTCAATGGAAGTACTTCAAGGTCCTTCAGCTACAGCCATCTATGGTTCCAGAGGTACAAATGGTGTCATTATGATTACTACCAAGCGTGGTAAAGCCGGTGAGACCAAAATCACATACAATTACCTGTATTCGCTTCAGGATAAGCCAGAGAATTTGGATGTGATGAATTTGAGTCAGTATGCTCAGATGACCAAGGAAATCCGTGAAATCACTGGTGGGGATCCTCCTGCGGCATTTCTTGATCCTTCACTACTTGGAGAAGGTACCAACTGGCAAGATGCGCTTTTCAAAACAGCGCCTTTGAATAAGCACAACATCACCTTGACTGGTGGTGATGAAAAAACTAAGTTCTTTATCTCTGGTGAGTATTTTGACCAAGAGGGTGTAGCAATCGGGTCATCTTTTGACAGGTACTCGGTAAGAACAAATATTGACAACCAGACTAGGAAATGGTTGAAGCTTGGTTTAAACCTACAGCTATTCCATACCGATGAGCAACTTGCGACAGGAAGTTCTGACGTGATCAATAATGCCATTCAAATGGCTCCAAACGTTCCGGTGACTAATCCTGACGGATCTTGGGGTGGTGCAGATCCAGTGAATGGCTCAAGCCTTCAATTTACACCAGCTAACCCTATCGCTCTAGCTAATCTACTGGATAGAAGCTATAAGAGAAGAGGTATGCAAGGTGGTTTCAATATAGATATTGACCTATTGAAGGGGTTGAAGTTCAGATCCATGGTCAACACAAGTATCAACTACAACAACGGCCACTTCTTCACTCCAACTTACACGCTGGGTGTGGTGACCAATGACACCAATACGTTGACAGAGGAATCCAGCAATAGCTTCTATTGGAACTGGAACCAAATGCTGACGTATAGCGCCATCTGGGGTAAGCATGCACTGGATGTCATGGCTTCTCACGAGGCACAAGAATCTCAATATGAATTCTTAAATGGCGGCAGAGTTAATTTCCCTTCTAACGATCTTCAGGAGTTGGGCTTAGGCTCTGCTCAAGGAGCAACTAACAGCGGTGGAGCAAATAGCTGGGCTATGGAGTCTTTCTTTGCAAGAGCGAACTATACGTTCAATGAGAAATACATCCTGTTGGGTGCTTTCAGAGCTGATGGCTCGGCAAACTTCGGCCCTGAAAATAGATGGGGTTATTTCCCTTCTGTATCTGCAGCTTGGAGAGTTTCTGAAGAAGGTTTCTTGCAGAACGCTACTTGGATGGATGAATTGAAAATCCGTTTTGAAACAGGTCTTACGGGTAACCAAGGTAATGCAGGTGCTATTTTCGCACCACTTAGTTCGCCAAGTATTCCTACGCCATGGGGTGGTGGATTCCTGGTTTCTAGATTCGGTAATCCCAACTTGAAATGGGAAGAGACTTCTACTGTCAACCTTGGTTTCAACTTGAATATCCTGAACAATAGAATTCAGATTGAAGGTGATTTTTACCTGAAGAAAACAGATAACTTACTTTTGCCGAATCCACTTCCATGGTACATGGGAACCTCAGCTGAAGGAAGCATCGGAACTCCTACGGTGAACATCGGAGCACTGGAAAACAGAGGCTACGGCATCACCATCAACACCATCAATATAGATAACAGAGCAAGTGGATTCTCTTGGAGCTCCAACTATAACTTCTCTGGCTTCAAAACTGAAGTGACCAAATTTTTCTCTGAAACTGCTTTCATAGACCGAACTGCTTGGTGGTTGAATAACTTCACCTCCAGAGCTCAGCCTGGATTTGCACCTTGGTTGTTCTATGGTTATCAGGCAGATGGGTTGTTCCAGTCACTTGAGGATGTAGAATCTAGTCCACGACCTGTAGATAACTCAGGTAATCCGCTTTCTGTAGGAGAAAATGGAATTTATGTGGGAGATATCAAGTATAAAGATCTCAATGAGGATGGTATCATCGACGAGCGTGACCAGACTTTCATTGGGAATCCATGGCCGAAATTCACCTTCGGTATGACCCAGCAATTTACTTACAAGGGTTTTGCGCTAGACATCTTGTTCACTGGAGCATTAGGAGTGGATATCTACAACTACAACCGATTCCTGAATATCAATCCAAACAACGTGAACTTGGGTAGAAATATGCTTTTGGAAACGTACGACTACGCTCGTATTGAAATGGATGAATCAGGAAATCCTTTCATAGCCAATGCAGGAACGGAAATCCCAAGACTTACAGCTACTGATCTGAATGGTAACGGAACACGGATCTCTGACAAATATGTAGAGGATGGATCTTATGTACGTATCAAAAACATCAACCTTGCCTATGTATTTCCTTCAGAGGTACTTGGCAAGCAAAACGTAATAAGAGGTTTGAAGCTAGCTTTTGGAGTACAGAATGCCTTCACTTTTACCAAGTACAAAGGCTACGATCCTGAAGTGGGTGCATCTGTAGGTAACAACGTGTCGGCTGGAAATCAGTTGATCGGCGTGGACTACGGCAGATATCCACAGACAAGAATGTACACCTTCAGCTTAGGTGTTGACTTTTAATCCAAAAAATACATACATGAAAACAAACACGAAATTCCAAAATTTATTCCTTGGAGCAACTTTGCTTCTTGGAGGAATGGTGGGCTGTTCAGAAGATTTCTTGGATAGACCCCCATTAGATGCAATCGTAGATGCAAATTTCTACAAAACTGACGACCAGATCTTGTCGGCATCTGCACCTCTTTATAACATGGTGTGGTTTGCTTACAACGATAAAGCTAGCCACGGTATAGGTGACGCCAGAGGAGGCACGCTCACTTCAGGTTCTTACCAGTTGGAGAATGTCCGATTCAATACCACAGGAGAAACTGCAGAAAACGGTGCTTCATGGAGAGCTTTTTATAACGTCGTAGCGCAGTCCAATTCCTTGATAAATAACATCGGGGCCTATGTAGGCGAAGATGTGACTGAGCGAATCAAAAATCACGGTCTGGCCGAAGGTAGATTTATGCGAGGCTTGGCCTATGCTTATCTAGTGCAAAACTGGGGTCCTGTGCCTATTATCACGAATAATACAGCATTGCTTCAGGATACTACGATCGCTAGAAACACAGAGGAAACAGTTTGGCAATTCATTATCAAAGACTTCAGATTTGCTACAGAGAACCTTCCGGAAAGCCCAGTTCAAACTGGCCGGTTGACGAAGTGGAGTGCTGAAGGTATGCTTGCCAAAATGTATGTAGTTGCTGCGGGAGTAAGTGGCACGAGAAATCAGACTTTCTTGGATTCTGCGGCTTATTATGCTAAGCGTGTAATTGACAATTCAGGTGCTTCTTTGCTACCTAGCTATGAAGATCTATTCAAAACCGCGAACAATAACAACGAAGAAACTCTGGCAGCTCTTCAGTGGACCTACAATGCGGGTCAGGCAGGAGCTTGGGGTGCACAGAATTCTGTGCAGGCATTCTTGGCTTTTGGTTCTGAGATCACCGGCTTTGGTGATGGCTGGGGCGGAGATATCGGTGCTTCCAAGTGGATGCTGGACCTCTACGATGATTTGATTTTTGATGAGCGAAGAAAAGGAACCTTCATGTTCCCGGGAGATCACTACTCTTACATTACTCAAGTACCTCCAGGAGGATCTGCACAGGAACTCAGAGTGCCTGCTAGAAGTACTGACGGAAGTAGATCGTACAATTCACGTGCATGGGTGAAAAAATATGTGGTAGGTCGTCCGGAAGATAATGGCGGCAAAGTCGTTCAGCAAGGAACAGAGATCAACACCTATATCCTCCGATTGGCGGATGTGTACTTGACTTACGCTGAGGCTGTATTGGATAAGAATCCTGCTGAAGCGTTGAAATATGTCAACCTAGTACGCGCGAGAGCTGGTGTTAGCCCGTTGACCTCTGTCACTTGGCAAGATGTTTTCGAAGAGCGTATTAAGGAGTTTGCGATGGAAGGACAAGCTTGGTATGAGT
The DNA here is from genome assembly GCF_039969895.1 of Algoriphagus sp. Taxonomy (GTDB): domain Bacteria; phylum Bacteroidota; class Bacteroidia; order Cytophagales; family Cyclobacteriaceae; genus Algoriphagus. Next base: position 35,364 of record NZ_JBDVMZ010000004.1, on the reverse strand, counting down.
TTACCAAACTTCACTACTATGATCCTGCAAAAGCTTATGAAATCCTTTCCAATCAGGATAGGGGAACATTCAGAATCTATGCGGATAAAATTCCTGACCCTACTTTATGGGAAATAGAAATTCCGGATACTGACACCTCTCCGAGATTCTTCGATGTCAATTCGTCTAACTTCTTGATTCCAATTCCTTCCTCCGAATTGTCAAGAGCTCCGAACTTGAGAAAGCCGGCAGTACCGTATGATTTCTCAGCCGAAAATTGATTGTGAACTTCTTTGAATTCAAAAAAATATGAAAATCATAACTAATATAAAATCCTCACGCGCTCTCCTCGTAGCCTCTGCGCTACTTATGGTGATTTTCTTGGGCGCCTGTCAGGATGATGATGAAATAAATGTAGGCCCGCCAACGATCGAGCGGGTACGCAGCACAGATCCTACCACGGCAGATAGTGCTTTTACTTCTGCTACGCTAGGAAGCACCTTGGCGATTTTGGGAAATAACCTACTAGGAACGCAGCAAGTGTATTTGAATGATTACCCGCTGGGTGTAAATACTGCCTATGTGACCAATAACTCTGTGATCGTTACCGTGGGAGATTCAGTTCCTACAGTAGCTACCAATCCTAACGTGCCAAACACGCTAAGATTGGTGAACAAAGCTGGTGAAGCCATTATGGAATTCCAGACTTTGCCTCCAGCGCCACAGGTTTTACAGGTAAAAAATCAATATGTAAAACCAGGGGATGATCTGACCTTGTTTGGGAGATATTTCTACTTTGTAGATTCAGTATATTTTCCTGGTGAAGATGTCTATGTGACTTCTGGATTTACAACCAATGCTGCAGGTTCTTCGCTTACAGTGAAGGTTCCAGATGGTTTGGATTTCTCTGAAGGACAAGCGATCCGAGTCGTGACCAAATCAGGTGGATCAGCAACCAATAGAAATACTCAGATCTATGCTGATAAGGGCATGGTGGCAGATTTCGATACCAACGGTGCTTTGGAATGGCCATGGAACTGGGGATGGGGAATATCAGGGGATATGATCCAGCCATCGCAGCCAGGTATCTCAAGTTTAGAGGGTAATTTTGCAGGTATGAATCAGGCTTTTCCTGCTAATTTCGGATGGAATAATGATAAAGTCATTAATCTGGCCAATTGGGGCGGAGCACAAATTTTCCCTACAGGTGAAGGCTACGAGCCAGGCGTTCCAGCCAACAATTTTGACATTCGGGTAGAAGTAGCAGTCAACACCACCGAATCCATCGAAGGGTTGATGATGCAAATCTGGTATCCGGATAGCAATGGCAACGAGCTAAGCTATAATATCCCTATGAGTGAATTCATCACTAAAACTGATGGTAGTTGGTACACGCTATCTGCGAATATGACCAGATTGACAAACGGTTCCACTCGACTCAATACCTATGGAGACTTCTTGAAAGGAGATAAAGGAGGTGTAAAACAACTCAGATTACTAGTAGTCAATACTACATCTTCTGACATCAAAGCGGTCGTAGGTGTAGATAATGTACGAGTAATCAGAGCAGTAAATTAAAAAGTATAGCATAAGAGGTTTATTAATTCATTCTCCGAGGCAGAGAGTTCTGTCTCGGAGTTTTTTCTAAAATCTTTTTAAAATTAATTAACCTCAATAGTTCGACAGGCTCACTAACCGATTAGTGTTTAGTGAATTCAAAAGTTATTTGCTTTAGATTTAATTCTGGATAATTGGGCTGAAAGCCTTTACTAATAAAGCCCAGCCTAGAGGGCAGGGTTTAAAAGAGAGATAAATGGATATGGTAGCTCTGAAAGAGCGAGATAGTTTCCAGCCCTTGTAATGCAGAATTCCGTGATGGATTTCTATACTATTAATCAACCACTGAGCTTGACCTCCCAACTCAAATTCATTTTCAAATATTTATTGAAATCACTCCAAATCATCGCATTTGGAGCAATTTTTCTATTTTCTTCCTGTCAGGAGAAGAAGGAAGAAACACCATCCACACTTTTTGAATTGGTTAGCTCTGATTCTTCCAGAGTAGCTTTTTCCAATCAAATCCAAGAAAATCCAGCTGCTAATATTCTCACGTACCAATACTTCTATAACGGTGGGGGTGTAGCCGTAGGAGATGTGAACAATGACGGTTTGGAAGACTTGTACTTCACTGCCAACCAAGGATCAAACAAGCTTTTTTTGAATCAGGGAAATCTGAAATTTCGAGACATTACCCTGGCTACAGGTACCGCAGGTAAAGAAAATGCATGGACTACAGGTACAGCGATCGTTGATATCAACAGTGATGGGCTCAAAGACATTTACGTTTGCTTCTCCGGTGATCTTCCGGCAGAGCAGCGGAGGAATCAACTTTTTGTGAATCAGGGATTGGATGCTGATGGGATTCCATTTTTCAAGGAAATGGCGAAGGAATTTGGATTGGATGACCCAGGCTTTAGTACGGCCGTCTATTTTTCGGATTTGGATGTGGATGGGGATTTGGATATGCTTTTGCTGAATCACAATCCTAGACTTTTCACTAACCTGAACGTCAATGCTTTCGAAACGATGCTAAGTTCTGCAGATTCCTTGAGCAGTTCAAAGATCTTTACCAATGAAAATGGAGTTTTCAGAAATTCTACCAAAGAATCTGGATTGACGGAAACAGGATTAAGTTACGGTCTGGGAGCCTCCATCGCGGATTTCAATGGAGATGGCTTTCCGGATATTTATTTGGGAAATGACTATTCGGCACCTGACTATCTGTACATCAACCAAGGTGACGGCACGTTTTCCAACAAGATAAATCAGGCTATCGGTCATACCAGTCTCTATACAATGGGAGTAGATGCTGCGGATGTGAATCGAGATGGCAAGCTGGATTTATTAACCTTAGATATGCTTCCTGAGGACAATGCTCGTCAGAAGTTACTTTTTTCTCCAGAGAATTACGAGCACTATGAGCTCTTCCTTGAAGTAGGATTGGGTCATCAACTGATGCGAAATATGCTGCAGCTAAATAATGGTGACGGCACTTTCTCGGAGATAGGGCAATTGGCGGGTATCAGCGCCACGGATTGGAGTTGGGCGCCGCTTTTTGCAGATTTTGATAATGACGGATTTACAGATCTCTTCGTCAGTAACGGCTTTTTGAAAGATTTCACCAATCTGGATTTTATCAATTATAGGAATGAATACCTGCAAAATGACAAGGTTTCTGGATCAGGGATCAATGAGTTGATCCAGAAAATGCCTGCGACAAAGGTGGGAAATTATGCCTTTAAAAATGTGAACGGAATTCAATTTGAAAATCAATCTGAAAGCTGGGGGCTAGCTACTCCTGGTAATTCAAATGGAGCAGTATATGTTGATTTGGATCAGGATGGTGATTTGGAGTTGGTGATCAACAATCTGAACGAATCAGCGCAGATTTTTAGAAATATGACTTCTGAACGAGCTGAGACTAATTTTCTCCAAATCAAACTGAAAGGACTAAAAGGAAATCAAGATGGAGTCGGAGCGCGCGTGACTGTCTATCAAAATGGTCAAATCTACTACCAGGAACAGCAGATTTACAAGGGCTATCAGGGAAATGTGAGTTCGATCTTGCACTTCGGTTTGGGCGATGGAAAAGTTGATTCGGTGGAAGTAAAATGGAAAAACAGGCAGGTTTCACGAATTGTTAATCCTGACATCAATGGAATTCTGGAAGTTGAAGAAGTTCAGGCAGAAACTGAAGCAATTAGTGAATTTAAAATCGAACCCTTTTTTACGGTAGCTATGTCTGCCATCAGATTTGACTCTGATGTTCCAAACGATTTCAAGCGCCAGTCTCACTTGCTGTATGGCCTTTCAGAGAAGAAAGTATCCATGATAGAAACTGATTTGAATAATGACGGTGTTTCAGAAATAATCATTTCGGACGGTTCTTCTATCAAATCCTTCGCGAGCGGTAAAAGTGAATTCCACGAGAATCTTGGTTCTTTATATGCTAGCGATGAGTTCAATAATACTGCATTAGTAGCTTTAGATGCGGATGGAGACCAAGATTTGGATTTATATGTAGGAAAAGGTGGCTACTTTGATTTGGTGGAAGCAGATGAAAGACTTCGTGATGTCCTTTTAATCAATGATGGAAAAGGGTCGTTTACCCCATCTACTATTGATTTTGGGAAATCGTCTTCAGCGTTTGTAAGTGCCTGGGATGCAAATGGTGATGGATTGGATGACCTATTTGTTGGTTCAGGTTATGTGCCGGGAAGATGGCCGGAATCAGTTCCGAGTCAAGTATGGATCAATGATGGCAATGGGATTTTTTCACCTATTTCCCTAGAAAATATTTCCAGAGTCAAAGCTGCGCAAAGTTTTGACTTGGATAAAGATGGGATCAATGAATTGATCGTTGCTTCGGAATTTGACCGGATTCGGATTCTAAGTTTGAAAGATGGAAAGATTCAGGATCGCTCAGAAGAATTTCTGCCTGGTGGAAAATCAGGTCTTTGGTCAGCCATTTTGATAAAAGATTTGGATGAGGATGGAAATCCTGAGTTGATCGCTGGGAATTGGGGGCTGAACTCCAGACTTCAAACGGATGAAAATACGCCTGTTCGGATTTATTTCGAAGATTTTGATAACAATGGTTCCATCGATCCGCTGATGACTTTTCCGGTGATGGGAGAGGAGTTTCCATTTTTCTCCAGAGATGAGCTAGCTGCTCAGCTATATAAGAAGAAGGCGCTTTTTCCTACGCACGAAGCTTTTTCCCAGGCAAAAATAAAAGATATCCTGACGCAGGATGAGCTGGAAAAAGCCAAAGTGATCGAGGCGCAAACCCTAGAAACTAAATTATATACTCTGAAAAATGGCGCTTTCGAAGAAGTAGCGATTCCAGCACTGGTTCAATCCTCACCGGTTCAAGCAGTAAATGCTTTGAAGAAAGACTCAGGCTATGACTTGATTCTACTTGGCAATCAACTGAATGCAAGGCTTAAAATTGGAAGAATTGATGCAAACCCAGGATGGATTTTGAGAAAAGGAGAAGATGGAAACTGGAGGCTTTTGGATCGGGAGTTAGTAGGATTGGACCTACGCTCAAACGTTTCTAGCACCTTGAATGACGACACAATACTCTGGGTAGGAGTTCCTAATGAAGGTGTTTATCGCTATTTATATTAATTGAATTAATAAGAAATAATAACTTAATTATCAGCTCAATACCAATGTTTCGGCCTTCAATTATTGGCTTACTTTTCTGTTTTCTTCTGTCATGCAAAACTCCCATGATAGATGAAAATCTTAGGCTAGATGAATCTATTCGCTTAAATCAACTTGGTTTTTACCCTAATCAGAAAAAACAGGCAGTAATCCTAAACCATGAAGATGCCAATGAATTTTTGATTTGGGATTTGGGAAAAAAGGAATTCGTGCTCGAAGGGCAGTTGGCTGAGGCTGCCACCAAAACCTTTTCACGAAAAACTACCAGAATTGCAGATTTTACAGCACTAAGCGAAGCAGGAGATTATGTTTTTGTGCTTCCGGGTATAGGGAAATCTTATTCTTTTTCCATTTGCCCAACTATTTATCAAGAAGTCGCCAAGGCTAGCCTCAAAGCTTACTATTTCCAGCGAGCAAGTGTTGCACTAGACGAAAAGTACGCCGGAATCTGGGCCAGACCACTCGGTCATCCCGATGATCAGGTTATAATTCATCCTTCGGCAGAATCGAATACAAGAAAGCATGGAGCCGTTTTTTCCTCTCCAAAAGGATGGTACGACGCGGGAGATTACAATAAGTATGTGGTGAATTCCGGCATCACAGTTGGCACATTGCTCTCGCTGTTTGAAGATTATCCGTCTTATTTTAAAAAGCTGAACCTGAATATTCCTGAATCCGAAGATCAAATCCCAGACCTATTGGATGAGATCAAATGGAATCTCGACTGGATGCTCAGCATGCAGGATCAGGTAGATGGAGGCGTTTACCACAAGCTCACCACCGCTAAGTTTGAAGGAATGGTAGCGCCTCACAAGGCAGTTTCCCAACGTTACCTCGTCGCCAAAAGCACCTCAGCTACTTTAGACTTTGCGGCAGTAATGGCGCAGGCTTCCAGAGTTTATAGGTCATTTTTCCCTGAGGAATCCGTCATGTATCTGAAAGCAGCGGAAAAAGCCTGGGGTTGGGCGAAGGATAATCCTGACATGCTATACCAACAAACCGCGCTGAACGATGAGTTTGATCCAGATATCAGCACAGGAGCTTATGGAGATGTAAATATCCAAGATGAGCGAATTTGGGCGGCGTCAGAACTGTTCATCACCACCCACAATAGGTCATATTGGGAGGAGCTGGTGGATGCAGATCAAAAATTTCATTTGCCTTCTTGGAATCAGGTTTCCTGGCTTGGCTATTATTCCCTGCTTAGACATCAAGAGCACATCAGTTTATTACCGCAGGAGTGGATGGCGACCTTAAAGATAAACCTACTTTCCGCAGCTAGAACTCAATTGGAAGGTATAGAATCAACAGCTTTTCGAAGTCCTATCGAGACTGATGTTTCCAATTTTAAATGGGGTTCAAATGCCATTGCAGCTAATCAAGCTATACTTTTGTTGTACGCGTACAAACAAAGTAGCGATCCAATTTTCTTGGAAGGAGCGCTGAGTACCCTTGATTATATATTGGGGAAAAATGGGACAGGCTATTCTTATGTGACAGGTTTTGGTAGTAAAACGCCCCTGCATCCGCATCACAGGCTGGCAGTAGCCAGACCCGATCTTCCGCCTTTGCCGGGGTTCATCGTAGGTGGCCCAAACTCCGCGCAACAAGACGGCTGTTCTTACAGCAGTTCCTTTCCTGACGAATCGTACATAGACGAAAGCTGTAGCTATGCGTCCAATGAAATTGCGATCAATTGGAACGCGCCTTTTGCCTATTTGACTAATGCATTGGAGGCTATTCAGCCATAAAGTCCCAGGGATTTGGGATTGTGGTTAGATTGTTTAGCGTTAAGCTTAGATGTTAGCGATTTTTTAGGCAAATTTCCATGGGAATTTACCAGAGCCATACAAATCGACCCTGACTGATTGAGATGGCCAATGTTCCGCTCTTATAACCAAGGATAATTGTAAAAAAAGTAAGGTTCCATAGCCTGCTCCGTGTTTTCGGGGTGACCAATGAAAAACATAATAAATACATGAAACATACCTGGAAACTCTTTGCTCTCCTGATTTTATTTTCTTGTGAATCCTCCAAATTCGATTCCCCCGTCACTCTTTCCAAACTCTTTGGAGATGGGATGGTCGTGCAGCGCGATGAAGCTATTACTGTTTGGGGAAAAGGTATTCCGGGCGAAAATGTGCGGGTTAGTTTGGCTGGTGCGATCACTAGCGGAACGGTAGAAGAAGATAGTACATGGACTCTTCAATTACCGGAACTTTCAGCTGGTGGGCCTTTTACGCTAGAAATCAATCAACAAAAAATCAATGACGTGTACATTGGTGATGTCTGGGTAGCTGGTGGCCAATCCAATATGGAATGGAGATTGAAATCTCAGGTGATTGGTGCAGAGAAGGAATTTGCCGAAGGAGGAAATCCTCAGATTCGTTTTTTCAAAATCCCAAATTCCTATAGTGCAGTGAAGCTGGAAGATGTGGTAGGAGGAGAGTGGAAAGTGGCTGATTCTGTCAATTTGAAGGAATTCTCGGCTGTAGCATGGTTTTTTGCAAAGCGTAATAATCAAGAACAAAAAGTCCCTGTAGGTATCATTGAGACCAACTGGGGAGGAACTCCCGTGGAAGGCTGGACCGATGCGGAGATCTTGGCCGAAATGGAAGGATCCTTCCAAGAGCAGGCAAAGGATGTAGTAGAAAATAAAGTGAAATGGGAAGCTAAGCTGCAAGAAAACGAGGCTAATCGCCAAAAACGAGATTCTATGGTGAGCAAACCCGATTCTTTACTGGCTTTGGAGGTAGCGGCTTTATCTTATGACGATTCCAACTGGAGAACAATCAGGCTCCCTCAAGAGAATCCCTTACAGCATATTGCTTGGGTGAGGAAAAAATTCACGTTAGGTTCGACAGAGGATGTAAGCCTTCATTTTTCAGCAATCGAACAGATGGCTTATATCTATCTAAATGGACAACTATTGCACTACAAAGACTGGGGAGTAGGGATGCCTACCTTGGAAATACCTTCGGAAATGCTTCAGAAAGGAACTAATGTGCTAAGCATACGCGCAATAAATACTTGGAACAATAAGCCTAGCATAGGAGCTACTGATGAAATGTACGTGATCGAAGCAGGGAAGAAAATATCCTTGGAGGGTTCCTGGAGCTATTCCAATACCGCGGTGGAGCCTCAGCTACCACCTGTAGAATGGTTCAACTGGATGCCTGGAATGATGTACAATGCAATGATCTCACCGATCACGAAGTACAGCATCAAGGGTGCAATCTGGTATCAGGGCGAAAGCAACGCCGGACGTCATGAGGAATACAAAGAACTCTTTTCCACCATGATTACCAATTGGCGCGAGGCATGGGATCTGGGAGATTTTCCTTTTCTGTTTGTCCAACTAGCCAATTACATGGAGCGGCAAGATGTTCAACCTGAGAGCAATTGGGCGTTTCTGAGAGAGGCGCAAGCACAGACAATGGAGCTGCCAAATACTGGAATGGCTACTATCATTGACATAGGAGAAGCGAATGATATTCATCCTAGAAATAAAAAAGATGTGGGCGAGAGACTTTGGCTGCAGGCAAAAAAAGTGGCTTTTGGTGAGAAAAATCTAGCTTCAGGGCCACAGTTCGATTCCTTGACCAGAGTTGGAAATGATTTGATGATCGAGTTTAGATCCGTAGGAGATGGATTGAAATTAAGTGCAGGAGACTCCTTGAAGGGTTTTATTCTGGGTGATGAAAAGGGAGATTTTGAACAAGCGACGGCTGCCATAATTAACAAGCAAACCGTTAAAATCACACTTCCTGAAGGAACGGAAGCTGGGGAAATTCGGTATGCTTGGGCGGATAATCCAGAAGTTAATCTGGTGAACAATTTGAATCTTCCAGCAGAACCCTTTCGGAAGAAATTTGAGTAATGAGACCAAATCAGAGGCTTTCTCCTAACTGCGGTAGGTTACTTTGAGCACTTGAGAATTAGTATTTCGAGATCTAAATGCTAATTCAGTTGGCGCAAATGGCCTTCGAATCCGCTAAGTCTTACAACTGATAACTTTTAAGAGAGAGCCTCGTTTTCATTTCTTATTCAATTATATCGATGGTTTCCTGCAATAGTAGCATCTCTTCTATTTTTTCTTCGAAATCAGGCTTAGGAGGGATTTTTACTACATTTTCCAAAAAATCAATTGTGCTGAAGAGTACGCCTTCCCAGTCATTAGAAGTAATGGAACTTGCGATCACATGATCCCCGGATTTTGGAAATGCCTTCTCTCGCTTCAGTTCAACCGGAGTGGCTATTTGCTCAAACATTTCCTTCATTTTTGGCACTGAAACTACCTTGTCCTGACGGTCATTGTCCTCATAGTAATAGGCTAAAAAAAGTGGTTGCTTGATTTTTTTGAATGTGTTTTCATTCATGTTGCTGTACATAATCACGGCTAAGCTTTCGTAAGCTTTAATATTGTAATCTTCCGACCAGTACTTGGCTTTTTCTCCCTCACGCTGCTGATGCTCCAATTTTTTCATGGCGGTCATCTCCATTATTTTCTCCATCCAAGGGTTAAAAAGTACGGATAGACTTTCTCCATAATCCCGAATCGCCGGAGAATAAACGGAAATAGCCTTGATATCAGGTTGTTGGCTGGCAAGCAAAAGCGTCAACGCACCACCCATTGAGGTACCAACTACGATCACTTCATCACCCAGACTTTTGCCGATTTGGTACGCTTCTCCAGCGGCGTTTGCGAGGGCTTGTGGGGTCATGTATTCCATGCCATTTTCGCGTTTGATGCCATGTTCGGGAAGGCGTGTTACAAAAAGATTGGCGCCAAAATGAGCAGCAAGAAAACGGTGCACCGGATCGCCTTCCATAGGACTTGCTCCAAAACCATGAATATATACAATGGAATAAGGTGTCTTCCGCTTATTCAAACTATCCGCCCAAACGATATAGGCTTCATTGCCTGGCTTAAGGCCAATTACTGTGTCTTCACGTTGGTTGACATAAGTTTGCAACTCGGCAAGTCGCGTAGGCACTTCAGGAAATTCAATGGTGATTTCTTGATTTTCCAGCTTTGGGCCCAGCATATACACCACAGCTAGCACCATCGCAGCAGCAAAAAAACCTAAGAATATTTTTTTCAACATAGTTTTAGTTGGTTAAAAGTACAGGAGAAGTTGATTCTACTATTTTATCTGAACCATTTTTGAGTTTCAAAATCGTTTTGGTTTTCAGCTGAGATTGATGTGCTGGAAGAATATCAATACTGAGTCTGTATTGTCCTATCGAGTTTGAAAAATTCTTCAGGTCGGACAACTTTACCCCATCATGTGTAGTGACCAGATTGGAAATGTCTGTTCCTGCCGGTTTATTACCATAGGGCTCAAGGAGCTCCATAGTAATGCTTTTTATATTCTGAAAATCGAAAATGGCGGCACAAGAAAGGGCGTAGGCGGCACCAAAGGAATTCGATGGACTCGAAGCCTCGGCCATTACTTCTGCTTCAATTCGCATGTAGATAGTGAACTCACTAAATTTCACCGTGTCGGCTTTGGTCACATACTGGTTGTTTTTGTAGGGCTCGTAAAAAAAGCTAACATCTTTCGCATTCGCCTTAACTGTTCCCTCGCATTCTCCAAAGGGATCAAGTTCTGTCTCACTCATGCAAGCAGCAAGAATCATCATACCTAGATAGACAGTGAGAATTCCAAAAGTCGTTTGTATCCATTTGAATTTAAATATACTACTCATGAGCTAGCCTGATATTTTGGTTGAGATACGAAAACTAATTAAACAGTAAAATTTAATCAAATCTACATAGCAAATTGAAGCTAAATGCGTTATTTCGTATTAAATAATCTTAAACCAATATTTATGAATCGTCTAATACTAGGATTGATATTACTACTTGGAAGTCAAGTAGCAATGGCTCAAAATGAGGAGATCAAGTTGCCCACCCAGTCAGTTTATGTAGAGCTTGGAGGAGCAGGATTGCCATATAGCTTTAATTATGACTTCCGTTTTGACAAAACTAAAATGGACTCATGGGGAATGAGAGTAGGTTTTGGTGGGTACACTACAAATGATGAATCATTTTTTTCCGTGCCAGTCATGGTGAATAGACTAATGGGAAAAGGGCCGCATTACTTTGAAATTGGATTAGGAGCTACTTTTTTCACCTTTGATGATGATTACAATAGATATTGTGTAGATGGTACTTATGATCCCAATACTGGAATTTACACCTGCAACACGTATGAATCTTATCCTTACAGTTTCATCTTGGACGTAGATGGCTCTCCAAGTATTATGGGTGCTATGAACTTCGGATACAGGAGAGTACCTGTCGATGGTGGTTTTACATGGAAAATCAACATCAATCCAATCTTCAATAACAATGGATTCTGGCCTTTGTATGGAGGAATAGGGTTTGGTTATGCTTTTTAGAAATTGCTGGTAAACATTCGCTTATAGAAAATTAGGCTGTCTTTTAACGCTCTGAACTAGTCAGTTTTAGCGGAGTCAAAAGTCATTTTCAGTAAATGAAGTAGAATTTCGAACTCGAAATTCTACTTTCTCAAGTGCTTAAATGATTAACAGCAGTTAGGAGACAGCCAAAATTTTTAGATAAAGAAATCATAGTCTCGCTCCACTTTGCATATTCTTGTTTTATAGGCGGCATACCACTTTTCTCTTCCCAACGATTGAGCGATCAGGTGATCATTTTGTTGTTTCCAATTTCGGATTGCCTCTAGACTCTCCCAATAGCTGATGGTAATTCCCAACCCATTTCGAACGCTTTCATGACCGAGATAGCCATCTTGTTTCTCAGCGAGTTGAACCATTTGCAACGCAGTTTCATCATATCCTTCCTCGATTTGAGTTCGGATGTTGGTGAATATCACTGCGTAGTAGGGAGGGGCGGGAGTGTTTGCAATCATTTTTAGTGGTTTGGAAAAATGTAAAAGTGCTAAGGTAGATGAGAAAGGTATTACTATGAAAGAGAATTTTTCTTCAATGTAAGGTAAGTTAGCCTTACGTTAATGCTGCTGAGGAAAAACTAATATGGTTATCCGCAATAATGCCAGTCACCTTATATTCCTTGTTTATCTGGTTGGAAGACCGATGACCTAAGACCGAAGCGGCCTCAATTCTTAAGTTTAACATTTGCTACATTGCTTATTCCACCTTACTGGTAGAAAAGCGGATAATCATTATAACTAAATGTCGGATGTTGAGTTCCACAGTTAATTTTTGCCTTGTTTCTATTGATTTGTGAAAATCGGCTTAGAAAAACCTTAGAATTAAGTGCTATTGTTTGATCTAGATCAAGTAAGAGTAAAAATGGGAACTTTACATAGAAAATCCCTGTATGTTTGTATGCATGCAGAGTAGTTTTTATTAAAGTGCAATAGTATGTTTTTAAATCTTGTAATCTATTTACGGTTTTAGGAATTAAATTCTGAGAATTATTAGAATACTGTGCTTTATCATTTTGGTTGATTAAGAAACATTTAAGATTGATATCGGTTTTCCTTATGCCGTATCAGGTGTTGCCTCTTGAGGCCGCATTAAATAAGGAATTTGTGAAAAGTTGTTCACATCACCCTAAACCCGGCTTTGGCCGGGTTTTTTTGTGGTTTATTGTTCTTCAAAAGATTTTTGATACTCAAGTGAACTATCAATTACCCCAAACGGCATCAATTCCTAAGTTGGAGATTTTCTATAGGCATTTTGCCTCTGTACGGGCAGAAAAGCGGATCTAGACCTCAATCAGAATCTAAAGCCCAGAAGCAATTGATTTCAAGCCTCTTTCTTTGATTAATGTTTCTCTTACTTTAAGTGAACGGAAGGCTTTGATCGGATCAATAGCTCCACATGATCTACGCATTGCTTCAGCAAGCAAAGGTCGTAAATCTGTTCTATAAGCATCCTGCAAAATCTCCTGCGCACCGGCTACATCATGAATATCCTGAGCTGATTCCAAGGATTTACTATCAATCAATAATGCTTGAGCGTAGGCCAATTTGATTGCTTGAACAGATTGTATTAGATCTTCCATTGGATCTTTGAGATTATGACTTGCGTCGATCATCCATGAAAGTGGGGGATTGTTCGTTTCGCTAAAGCCTTTCACCAATTCATGGAAAATCAGGAACAATTGATAGGGTTTTATGCTTCCTACAGTCAGGTCGTCATCTCCGTATTTGGAGTCGTTGAAGTGGAATCCACCTAATTTTCCTTCTGTCATTAGGGTTGCTACGATCTGCTCAATATTCGTATTGGGAAGATGATGGCCAAGATCAACTAGCGTATAAGCCTTGTTACCCAGTTTGTTAGCCAATAAAAAAGATGTCCCCCAATCCTGAATTACGGTGCTATAAAAATTCGGCTCATAAGGTTTGTATTCAATCAAAAGCTTCCAGTCTTCCGGTACAATTTTATAGATTTCCTGTAGAGAAAGATGTGTATTTTCAAGTGCTTTTCTATGGCTATGCTGGCCAGGGAAACTGCTTCCGTCGGCCAGCCAAATAGTTAATGCTTTAGATCCCAATTTCTCGCCAATTTCGATCACCTGCTTATTATGCTCTACGGCCAAGTCACGGACTGCTGTTTCTGAATTAGCCAAAGAACCGAATTTATAGCTATGTTCTTGGTTTGCCTGATTTTGAAAAGTATTAGAGTTCACTGCGTCAAAGCCGATTCCTACTTCTGAAGCGCTGTCTTTGATGGCTTGATAATCTGATGGAATATCCCAGGGAATATGCAGGGAAACGGCATTGCTGGATTGATTAAGTGCATGAAGAATTCCTACGTCTTGGATTTTTTGGATCAAAGAGGCAGGTTCACCACCGCCTGAAAACCTTCCAAACCGTGTTCCTCCTGTACCCAGTGCCCAGCTTGGAATGGCAATTTGTAAGTCCTGAACTTTAGAAATAAGCGTTTCTACATCAAATCCCTTTTTATCAAGGCTTTCTGCCAAGAAGTCGAAGTTGCGGGAATGGTCTGCACTCTGCGATTTATTTTGATCTTGTATTTGGCTGAGGGTAAGTTTCATAGGTATGATTAAATCGATTGAAGAATACTGGAATTTTGGGTCACCGATAAGTACTAGTTGACCATATTCCAGAGACACAGTCCATCGAGATCAGTGCCAACTTTAAGCTATTTTATTCAAGTAAGATGTTTCTATGTCAGCGTTGGTAGGTTGACAATGGTCTATGGTCTTTTGACTAGGAATTGAAAACCATTCACAATTAAACTTCCTCATTTTCCTCTGACTTATTCATCCAAAAGGAGGCGGTGGCGAACCATCCTATCGTCCCAATCAGCATCAACGTTTTGGAAAGATCAGGTGTGATTATTCCTTTGAAAACCAGAAAGGATGGAGTTATAGTAAGCGCTAAAGCTACGAAGGAGATTATTTTTAATAGAGTCATCATTATCAGTAAGTTAAAGGAATAGTAAGGGAGACATTGCTTGTCTTTTTTTGAGTGATTTTAGATGCGATCAAGTAAACGAGAACCGCTACAAACCAACCGGGAAGACCGAGGAAGAAGATCTCAATTCCTCCATAAATATTCAAGCCCAGGCAGAAGATGAGCGCAATCGCCCAGGTGATTCCAACCGCGGGATTGAAATGTGAATTGGTCAGCTCAGCATAGTTGCTGGCAAGTCCCATTTTTGGAAGTACAAAAACGTCCAGGAAAATCACCGCTCCAAGCGGCATCAGAATCAATCCGTATAATGCCACAAATTCTAATAACTGCATCACCAAAGCAGGGAAGCAGGCCGCGATCGTTGTGACCAAACCAACAAACAGAGTTACTTTCCAGGTCTTCCATTTTGGATTGATGGATTGTATCGCAAGTCCGGCACGGTAAAGGGTAGGATTTGCTGTAGTCCAGCCGGCGATGACGACGCAAACTGCGCCAGCAATTCCTGCGGCTTCGTATGCAATAGGACCTGGCGCAAATACCAGGCTGCCTTTGGACTCCAAAAGGAAAAGTGAATACAAAATTCCAGAAGCCATCCACGCGATGAAATGTCCCAAGAAAACACCTGTCGCAGATGAAAATCCATAGGTCCATTTTTTAGCATATCTCAATAGGGATAGGTCAGCCATCCCGATGTGCATGCCCATATTGCAAAACCAAGCAAAAAACATAATGTGCCAAAAGGTGAATTTGCTTTGACCTTCTAAGGGAACTCCGTTCCAAATTGTTGTCTCTGCAACTGGCCAGAAATCAGAAAATGAATTGATTCCCAACCTTGGAAGTACTCCCACAGCTGCTGCAATAAAGATCATAATCATCCATGGTGCTGCGATATTGGCAAACTTTGAAATCACACCGAATCCGAACATGGCCACAAATGTGGTGATGGTGCCAATGCAAAAAACAGTAATAACCCAGCCTACACTGTTAGGATAAACATCGGTCAAAGAAGGCATTTGTAGATCAAAAGGAATGCCTACTGCGGTGGCAGAAACGGCAATCATGGAGCCAGCCAGGAAACAGAAAAGGGCAGCGTTTACGAGATTATAGACTAGCGTAAATCTATTACCAGCAATTTTCTCGAGTTGATAGTAAAGTGTTGTCCGGGTCTTTACTGCCACTTTTCCAGTAAGAAAAGCCCAACTTAAGATGGCTAAAATATTTCCGACAATCAATCCGCTGACTAAATCACCTGCGGAAGCACCATGAGCGACGAAAAGTGGTCCCAACACAAATTCAGTTCCTGCAGTGTGCTCGCCTGCATAGGTTCCTATAAAACTTTTCCAGCCTTTTAGCTTGTTTTTGGGTACTGGAGTTCGCTCGTATTCGTTGACAGCTTCGAGCCGCTGTTTCAGATTTTGATGGGAAGACATAGATTAGGGTTTGGCCTTAAAGTTGAAAATAGGCTAGGAGACGGTTTGATGTATCCTGTACTATATGGGTTGGAAGTATCAACGACTGGCTATTTTAACCTAATTACTATTGGCTTACCGCAACCCTATTTACCTGGTATGAAACTGGTACTTAGTTGTTTTCAAGGTCAAAAACTTTTGATAGTTCCTTTGAAACTGGGGAGTTGTCAGGGTTTGTTTCCATGATATCTGCCATGTGGGCCCACCAGCGCTTGACAATCTCGGAGCTACCAAGATCTTGAGAATTGGTATTGCCCGCTATTACTTGAAAAGCAAAAAGAGTTGAAGTTTCTTTATCCAAAAATATCTGATAATCAATGATTCCAGTGCTTTTGAGTAAAGTGACTAATTCAGGCCAAATCTCGCGATGTCTTCGTTCGTATTCTTCCTCGAAACCAGGAATGAGTTTCATCCGAAAGGCTAATTTTTTGGGCATAATTCTATGGTTATGTATGTTGGGGTTTTACATTATGATTATCGGCAATCTTGCCAACATAGAAATTAACTCAATAAGAAGTTTAGCAAAGTGCCAATTTTTTATAATACTGAAATTGCAGTTACAAGTGGCACCGTCCCGATAACTATACGGGAGTGCCAAACCTTTCATAACCCTGCACGCAAGCGTAGGGGAGTTGAAAAAATTTGTATTATAGCCCTGCATGGGCGAAACAGTATAGTGTCGCCCTTGCAGGGCTATAAGTATATGCTAGTTCTATACCCCCGGCTTTGCCGAGGGTCATGAATCGTTTCGATCCTTCGGATCTTTTTCGGACTGTTAATTAAATTAATGATACATAGATATGTTACAAATTTGGCTATTGGCACCATAGCAGATATACATATTTTGCATTTAAAAGCATCCGAATATCAAATGTCCCCAACACTTCACATCCGAAAATCTTCGAAATGCATTACGTTTTTTCGGGAAATCTAAAAAGGAAATATCAACAGCGCATGCTGACTCACGGTATTGAAATCCCGCCAAACGCGATTGAGTTCAGTATGCGACTTAGCAGCTTCCAAACCTGAGAATGGGTAGAGTTTGCTAGTTATATTTCTACAGCTTTGTGTGAGTTTGCGACTGATCTGGCTGACTTTCCTTAATTGGGACTTTGAGATTTTCGACTTTTCCTCCAGCTCAGCCCAAGAATTAGCAACTTGCTTGTAAAATTCCTTTCTAATTTTATTGTGCTTTTTTCTTTGCTTATTTAGAAGTTTTTCGAAGTAGTCAAGGTGCTTTTTGTCGTATTTTCTGTATTCATGTCTTTTCCAAAAGGACTGCTCCATCAGCTCAAGGAGATGATTGGATATGCCTAGAATATTTGCTGCCAGCGTAGTCTCTGCAAATTGTAAAAAGGGATACTGATATACTGGAGCGTTTAACTGGGCTTTTTCTGGAAGAATTTCAAAAGCACGACTTAAGGGGACTGCAAGGTTTTCACAGCGAAAAGCATGACTTCCAGTAGCGATCATTCCCATGTAATTCCAGCCATCAAGGATTTCTACGTCTTTTCTATCGAGTAAAAAAGCGTTGACTAAAGGCTTGCCTTTGTTGTCCAAAAGTGCATTTCCATCCTCTAAAATCTCACAATTGGCTGTTAGATGCGTAGCATGTAGCGCTCCAGAAGCATAAGTCCAGCTTCCAGAGATGATGTATTTATCTCCAATTTTATCTGCTTTTCCACCTACATAGCCGCTTCCTGCCAGGCAGAGTTTTTCGTCAGGAAAAATTTCATTTCTTAGTGATTCGTTCATAAAACCCACAAACCAGGCAGCACCAGCACAAAGTGTCACAGTCCAACCCAAGCTTCCGTCCAGCTTCGCCAGTTTCTCTTCAATTTTCAATGTTTCAGGTAAAGTGAGGCCTAATCCACCTAGCTCTTTTGGTACAAAAAGCTTAAACCACTTTTCTTGATAGATTTCAGTAAGCCATTCCTCAGGCAAGCAGCCAAATTGCTCTGCTTTTTGGGCGATTTCGTGACTAAATAGTTTCGAGTTCTTCATTAGGTTGGTCCAGTTCTTTTTTCCAATCCAAATAACCAAAAATGGCTACCACGAAAAGGAAAATGGTGAGAAATGAGATGAGAATCAGTTGCTTGTGAAAGAGTAGGGGGATTGCTACCAGATTGGACACATTCAGCCAAATCCAGTTTTCGAGTTTTCTTTTCGCCAAAAGCCACATGCCTGCCCAAGCTGTGGATGAGACAAAGGCGTCAACTACAGGCACATCCGAATCAGTAAACGTAGTAAGCATAAAGTAGAGAAATCCCCAACCGAGTAGGGCGATGGCCCAAGTGATTCTCTGCTCTTTTGGGGTACTTCGGGAGATCTCTGACGCACCGCTGGCAGAGTTATTTTTCCAAATCGCCCAGCCATAAATACTCATGACCAGGTAGTAGGCGCTCAGTAAAGTTTCGGCGTAAAGCTTGGCATCTATGAGTAAGAAACCAGAGGTCAAAATGCCAAGAATTCCGGTAGGATAGAGCAGGACATTGTTTTTGCGAGCGAAGAGCACCGATGCGACTCCACAACACACGGAGATCCATTCCAGTAAACTGGTGGCTTTGATCTGCTCGGCGAGCAGATTCAGGTCAATAGAAAATAACATTTGAATAATGGTTTAAGATTATTCAAAAAAGGGAGAACAGTAATCTAATCCCTACGCCGGCATTACCCGGATCAGGTGCTCCCGATAAATCGGGATGGGTATGATCTCAGCCCGTAACTTTTAGGGCACCCCTTAATTGATGGCACTAATATAGAAATTAATATTTCTTGAGGCAGAAAATTAAGATTCAGCTAAAGGAATTTCTGTGTAAAAAGCATCAAGATGGGCTATGGCTATTTCTTTAAATTCTCCATTTGCTCCTCATTTTCAATGACAACTTCATTATAAACTAAGGTCCAACCGAGAGACTTGGTCAAAATGTAGATGTTCAGTAATTCGCTCATTAGGCGTTCTTGAGCATCATTCTTAAGGTCTGAAGATTCTATTTTTGCACGAAACTGCTCAGTAATACTTGACTTTATTTTGTTATAATCTTTTGCTTCAAAGGGATTTAAAAAGTCCTGCGTGACGTCGTAGTATTCAAATTCTGGATAAATATTGACTACAGGATCCGGGATTTTGGTGATGGTAACTGTTTTCGACTCCGGGTCAATCTTAGTTTCGAGTTGGCGTAGGTCATACTCTACGGTAGCTTTTGCTTTGGCAAGTATCATTGCTTTTTTGTTGGCGCTGACCAGACTAAGAAAAAGTTTTTGAGAATTCTTGAATGTGTAAACTTGAGAGTAATACCCTTCCGTGACGATGAGTTTTCCAACCTGCTGAATCTGCTGTTGAATCATTGCGGTATTGGCATTCAATTCTTCTCGCTCGTCTTGTCTATCAGCGAAAAACCATATTCCTCCCATGACTAAGAGAGCTGCTAGAAATCCGACGATAAATTTATTCATACACTAGAAAAGTATTGTTGAGGTGCATAGTTAGAAACGGAATATGCTTTTCATGTCAAAAGGTTCAGGTCGCCGACTATTTCACCCAAATTAAACTTTCAAATTGGCTTATAAAAACCCTGAGGTAAATTGGACAGTGGTATATTAAAGTCATTCTGTCTTGGGATTAAAGATCTAGCTCAAGACCTTCCCAGCTGCCCTCTGTTTTATAAGGTATAAAATTGGCGAAAAGCTCTTCCGAGTACCAGCCCAGTTCCCTTGTTTTTTTGACTACCTCCATGTGAAGAGGAGATCCATACGCATAAGCTCGCATGGATTCATAGGAATCCCATATGCTAAAGGTTGCTTGCATAAACCATGGGTATTCTCCTATGCCTATGGAGAAAATAGATCCTGCTGCCTGATCCACTTTTTTGCCCAAAGAGGGGACATGTCGCCAGAATTTCAGCAAAAATCGTAGTTTTATACGGGCTCTAGTGATCACTAGGATGGGGCCTGAAGCAGTTATGGCTTCTGCTTCATAGGGATTAGTACCATCCCATAGACCATGAGCTTTTACTGCTTTCGAAAAGATGTGGTAAAGCTCTGTTGACCTGGATTTAAATTCAGAAAAGGTTTCTGATTTTTTGAAAAAGTTGGTCGCATCTTGTTCTGATTTCCATACACAATGAAGAGCATATACGTTCACATTCAGCATTTTAGAGAAGCCATTTTTGCCACCGCTTCCCATTAGTTTGAAAAATTGTAGCCCTGGAACTTGTTCAAATTTCTTTTTTGCCTTTTGCATTTGCCCAAAAATCCAAAAAGCATTTGTTCCGCGGAATCTAAACAAGGTAACTGTGCTGATTTGGGAAACGGTTGAATTTTTCATTTTTGGGAGTTTCATTTATTCAGGTTAAGAACATCGCAAGGAGTGGAATGTTATAGGATTTGGCTTTAAAGCTGTGCCAATTCGGTCTATTAACTAGATGATTATCCTCAATGATGCCGGATCCCAAAAACGCATTGCCTATAAGGATGGAGACAGGTTAGGGTAAGATGATTTTGGCAGAGTTTGACTACTATCAAAACTTCATCCCTAATCCAAAACTAAAGCAAAACTTAGTTTTCTGTAGTAGTAAAGAGTACCTGAGACTTTGGATGCTTAAAAAGTACGGGCTGCCTTATTTACACTGGTACAAAATGCTCAAGGGAAAAGAAGTTTAATTAGGTGAGTACTAACAGAGACTTAAAGCTCATCGATAGTACCAGAATGAAAGTGTGTGAAGTTTCCTTACTTATTTTTTTATTTACCGATGCAATATCTTTTCAATACCTGTATATCAGGTAGTTATGTCGTAATAGCAACAGATTAGCAACAAGAAGTGTTGATATTAGGCTAATTAAGGACTAAAGAAAGGAAAAACGAAGTGTGTGGGCATAAAAAAACCGCTCCACAAAGGAAGCGGCTTTCAAGGAAAACACCAATTGCTTTACGCAACTGTTACAGAGCCTAAATAAACGCTGCTAGCGACTTTATTTCCGTCTTCTGATACAAATCCTAAGAAGACTTCTACATCTTCACCTGAGTACTCAGAAGGTACAGGAATGGCTGCAGCTGCGGTACTCCTTGCTGGTCCAGCAGTTGTAAAAACTGCTTCTCCGCGGGTCGTGTTCAAAAGAGCAATCAGTGCTTTGTCTGTTGCCTGAGCACTACCACTGCCTGAGTTATCTGTCCAGGTCACTTCCACTGATCCAACACTTGGAGAAGTGGCAGCACCGTTGGCAGCTGTCGTGAGATTACCACGAGTAACCAATGCACTTGCATAGTCAATCATGAAGTTTGGATAAACTCCGGTAATCGCATTGTTCAGGTTGTATGACATGGCCGCATTGAATTGGGTCATTTTGTTTGCATACAACTTGAAACCGACTCTCAGGAAGTCTGTCATGGGCTGCAAGAACCGCAAGACAGTTGAGAACTTCGAACGCTGGTCAACCTGACCTTCAGTTCTTGGGTTCGCTACACTGGAAGGTTTGATGCGCAGGTAATCGATGCCCTTCCAAGTTCCACCGATTACATTCCCGACCTGTCCTGAGACACCACCGAGAATACCTTGATTAATTTTTCCCATCTCTTTACGATTTTTTAAGGATTAAACATTTGCTTGGACTTGACACGGACTTACCATGGATTTGCCCTTCGCCAACTAAATTACTTCAAGAATTAGGTAGTAGTTCTTTCTTGGATGCTGTTGCGTTTGTGTGCCTTATTTTGCTTTTTTTACCCTGTTCTTTTGGCAGGGCAGGAAGTTACCCTGCACCTGTTTCTTTCATCATGTCATAAAATATGGCTTGTCTGGCAGTATCAATCATCTTTAGTGTGACCTTGATTTTTTGCTCGTTGGTATCGAGTAGTTGAAGGGCTTGAATTGCCTTTTCAAATGCCTGGGATTTGCTGCTTGCCTTGATTGAGCTTTCTCGGATTAGTTTTCGAGTTTCGCCAATGGTGACGAAAGGAATTACAGAGCCTTTCAGGAAATAGTGGAAGGATTTTGATTTCCATAATCCGAAGCAAAGCCAGTAGAGAAATTCTCTGTGCTCGACACATTCTGTGAGGCAAACAAAGCAATTTGGGCAAGCGTTGTTGAGTGGTTTCCCGCTGTTCAATCCTTTATTCAGGATAAAGAAGTGCGGCTGTTGGTAGCTGCTTTCCAGTCGGTGTGTTTTGATACGAAACGATTTCATACAGTGAGCCATTTAAGTTTTGCTCGCTGCGCTTTGCATACATTTTTTCAAAAGAGAAAAGAAAAAAGGGAAAAAAAGAAAAGAGAAAGCTCTTGAAAAGGCGGGCGGAGGTCGGCTGTCAAGGTTTTTGAGAAAAATACTACCCGAAGGGTGGAGATTTTTTTCAAAACCCATAGGGCTTGACCTTTACAGTCCGATAGTGCGATGGGATTGTGCGAGCCCGCCTAACTTTGCTATTCTCCTTTATTTTTTAAAAATGAGTATCCTTCTGAGGTTATACAATGGAACCGTAAATCATTGGTTTGTAATTGCAAAGCCTTTAATGCTTCGTTAAATTGGAGACCATTAAAAACGCTTGTATAAAAATGAGAATTGGCTTGTTTCCCTTTGACGATCTTTAATTTCTCAGTGTAGCCAATTAAGCCAAAGAAAGGTTTGTCGGAAGAAAACGGGTTTACTGTTTTTATACCGTGCAATCCAAAACAAGTTGTCATATTTAGAACAACAGTATTTTGACACTCTTTATTTAACGATATAAGTAAGGGTTCGAGGTCAACCCATGAAATGAATTCTGCTGTTTCCTTAAAGCCTATACCATCTACATTTCCATGAGCGACAAAATGAATCATAAATCTTTTCCCGGATTTTGCTAACTGAATAAGGGTGTTCATTATAGATTCTAAATCATTCCTGTTATTTAAATAAACTGGCATGATTCCGATTCTATTTGCTTTGAAAAGGGACTCCAATTCAATAGTAATTTGATGTTTTCTTCTTTCTGTTTCTGAAAGGAAATCAAGAACTACGACCTGGTCGTATTCTACGTCTAGTTTTTTGAGTTTTTTCATTCTTTTGATTTTCTTATAAATACTCCGAAAAAATAAAAAATCTGATTTAAGCGAATAATTTTTCAAAAAAAAATGAGCCACCCTAAAAGGGTAGCTCTGAAAGGCACAACTCGAACCAAAAGATACGTAGCGTATAATCGGTGATACCGAAACGCTGAATGCCTGCATGGAACGGATGACCTGAGGTGCGAACGCCCGCCAACAACCACCGGCTGCCGAAACGGACTCTGAATAAAAACTTATACATAATGCCCCGTCATCACAGGACGGTGCGATTGCAGCAAGGGCTGTGGGAAAAAAATACTACCCGTAGGGTGGAGATTTTTTTTCCTAACAGGCGAAGCGAACCCTTGCAGCTCTCGCATCCGCACGCCTGTACCTTTGCTTTATGTATGAGTGATTATTTATTAGAAAGACCTATGGTTATGTTTCAATTAGCTTCTGGAATTAAGAAATAGCTCAATTTCATTTCGGAAACGAGTTTGAATTTGAGCAGGAGTATTTAGAATATATTCCTTTGCTGATTGGTAATCTGCAGGAGAGAGGGAATTTAGGAAGCTAGTTATATTCCCAATATTGAATTGAGTACCGGATTTATCAGAAAAATTGGGTCCTAAATCTGTCCAAATAACTGCATCATAATTTTTTGACAAACTCCATTGGTTTAGTTCATTTGTTAGCTGATCGGAAATCCTTCTGATTGAAGATTCACCTGACAAAAAGATTATATAACCTATACTATCAATGTTTGGGCTGTTTTCTCGCTCTTGCAAATTCTTACGGGCTTGTTGAATAGTGTCAAATTGAGATGTTGCATATAAAGTCTGAACTGGGTCAAAGTCTGGTCTGATAACTAAGGTTAGTCTATTGCCATTTGAAATACGAGCAAATTCGATAGGAAAATTAGGACCATCAGTGTTCCATGATTCTTCTCTGATTTTTAAATCCCCTATATTCCAAATTAATGAACCCCATCCTAAAATCGCTATTACCATGATACTTGGTTTTATGTTTTACGAAAGGATAATATACTAAAATTCTAATTATTGTATGTATCTGAATCGTGCGGAAACGCAGGTAAAACAGCCTTGAGCCAGCGTTGGCAAAGCGGAAGGTCGGAATGGAGGGAAACGGAATGGAGACCTGTAGCTGTGCGTGCGAGCCGCCTGCGAGCGGAGCAAGGGTGGTGGCTGCAAAAGCCCGAAGAATGAGGGCGGCAGACGCCTACCGGTTACGGCAGGGCTGGCGTGTTTTTTTGCATCAGGGTCGGCAAAGGCAAGGGTAGCGACTGAACGGAACGAAACGATTGTTGGAAAGGAGTGGAGCAATAACTGCCTGCAATAGCATTGGTAGGGTTTGTATTTTTTGAATGAAGTACAAAGCCATTGGAGGAGGATTGCAGGCAGATTGCGGAATGACGGTGCGTTGGTTCGTGTAGTGAAGTGAAAGAGCTACGCTTGTGTGCGGTGCTGAAAGTGGCTGAATTGAAGGAATGAGGAACGAGTGACTGAAACGAAGCGACTGAAAGCAAATAGGTGAAAGCAAAAAACATGACAGCCCGATCAGCCCGAAGCGACCCGCAGGCGAGCAAAAACAATAAGCAGCGGCAGACACCCAATAAAAAATATTGTGAGTGGAGCGAACACCATAGAAGGGGTTTGGGGGGATGAAATAGCTGCGAGTGAGGAAGGAGAGAGTGTTTGAAGCAAAACAAGTGAACGGCAGTGAGTGAGCACCCACTGGAGCGCAAACGAACTGGTAAGTGAACGGTATATGCAAGGGCGACCGAAGGGAGTGCATTTTACCCTTGCAGATATGTTTTTGCGGAACAAAACGGAACGACTGACGAATACCGCTTTACCTGCGTTGGGGGGTGCGTTGGGAAAAGCAAGTGTGGCACGGTATGGAATGTATGTAGCACAGCGGAATGGAAGAACGGGCTACTCTTGCTGTGCGGTGCTGGAAGTGGGTGAATGAAGAGAGTGAGGCACGAACGAACGGAATGAACCTACTGGAAGCACGTGGGTGCGGGAGGTTTATATTTCAACAAATAGTTCTTGATCAATATTTCGGCCAGTAATGTGTTGATGTA
The DNA here is from genome assembly GCF_039969895.1 of Algoriphagus sp. Taxonomy (GTDB): domain Bacteria; phylum Bacteroidota; class Bacteroidia; order Cytophagales; family Cyclobacteriaceae; genus Algoriphagus. The sequence goes on along the minus strand of NZ_JBDVMZ010000004.1, from coordinate 10,160 downwards.
GTTTCGGATAATTAATAATGTAACCTTCAAATTTGGCTGCTTTTAAAATCAAAATATAAATCAATTTATGAATGGTTAGAGAAATATGATATAGCTCCGAAAAGGCTTCATCATGATTTCTTTCATCAACGGGTAAGCTGCCATGCAAGAATCTGTTTCTGTTATCGATACACTTGAATTCATCGCTACTCAGAGTGTAAGAGTATTTTGAAAAAGGTGCCGTGAGCGAATCTCGATTTGTAGGTTGATTCCAGTTGTTGAGTTTGGAAGTTAGTATTCGTTTTTGATCCTCATTAATAGTTTCTTTGGATGCCAGGTTATCAATGAGGTTAGAAAACTGGGATTTTATAGTGTCATTCCAGACTTCATTATCTATCACATTAGGACTACTAATTCCGAACTCTTTTTTGATTGTATGACAGACAGCTTCAAATGCTACACAATAGGAAGCTGCCTTTAATTCCAAAGGTTGAAGATTGGCTTCAAGTACAATTAGAGCTGCCCTAGAAATAGAATCATTTTTGTACAGTAAGGTTGCTAGATTTGAAAATACGTCTTCTGGAAACCATACTAATTTTTGTGTCCAAGTTTTAACAAACTTATGATCAATTTCTTTTTGTTGACTTCTAAATAATGGGACATACACTGAATATGGATTTGTGGTATATATGCCATATCCTGTAATTAATGAATCACGAAGTGATGCGTACATCAATTCCAAATCAGACACAAAACGGTGATCATTAGAACAGACATAGTATGCTTCGTTCAAATGTAAATCACCCGTTATGAAGCCATAGGAATTGAAAATAGAATAAGCCAATTCCTGAAATTCACGGAAGGCCAGTTTTTGTAAAGAATCAATTGCCCAATATACCTTATCATCCTTTTTGAAGGTGTAGAAATGAAATTTGTACTTCTCGATATTCACCTTTACTAACTCCCTATTCTTAATTGCAGCATCAGAGTCATATCGATACCTAGCAATATGATCAAAGTTAAATTGAGTGTCTGAAATAGGGATCAAAACTCTATGATATTTATCTTCAAAATCAGCTAATGGGGTTGTTGATAGCTTGGAGACAGAACCAGAAACTTTAAATTCAGGAAGATCAATATTGATGTCAGTTATATTGGTTAGTAAGGTTGATCTTTCTGGAGCATAGTATACGTCTCCCGACTCTGCGGTGAGTTTATATTCTGTCAGTTTTGTTTCTATTGCTGTGTTAAAATACCGCCTTTCTTCCCATTCAAGAATAAAAGATATTTGGAATTGTTTTTGACCTTTTATAAGAGTTACATTTTTGCTGTTTAAAAAGTCAGCTCCCCCATCTACGATGAAGGATTCGGTATAAATTAGGTCGCCAATTAAAGCGAGTGTGGCTTCTAGATTCTTATAAACAATTTCTGATTTCATTTTCTATTCTTTTACAAAAACCAAAGATTGTCCTTCCCATAAGGAGGTATGTCATTACCAATGAAATGGGGAGCTATTTGCGCCACCATTTCAGGGTATTTGATTGTGACAGGTAGATTTTGTTGCCTTACAGATTTCCAGTACATCCTGCTGAACTGATATACCTGATCAATCAATTCATTTACCGTTTTGGTGTCTTTAGTAAGCTCTGGATTAGAACATTGAATCTTGAGTTTGATTGGGAAAGGAAAACCATCTGCTTTTGCTACTGGACCACTATTGTATCTTGTATTGTTGAATAGCAAATATTTGTCTCTGCCGATGCCAATGAATGTGCCACTGTCGGGCATTAGTCCGTTCCAGCTGCTGTCAAAGGCTACAATGTCTTGCGATTCTGTTTTGTTGATGGTAATGATAAATACCGGAATATCGAGTCCAAGGTCTGTTAGCTGCTGGATGATTGGCTCCATTTCATTCTCGCTCATGGTTTTGTAGAAATGAATAATGAGCCTATCAGGTGAGGCGTTGACTGTAGCATAATTTTTCACTGCATCACCGATGGAACCAGCAAGGATGTCAATTTCATCTCTTAGGAAATATTCAAATCGGTTAAAACGCCCATTATTGGTAAAACTGAAAGCACTGCCAATATATTGAACTCCTATATCCACATGCTTAAAAGCACCTACACCAACGACTAGTTCATTTTTGATAGGCGTGTTTAATCGCCACGGAATACCATCAAGCTTTGCCAACATAGCAACTGCAATATTTGGTAGGCTGTATTTCCAATTAAGACCCTGTTCTACCATTTTTTTAGGGTCTATTGCTTGAGATGTTATTCTTCTTTTAAGAAGTAGTTCTTTCAGTTGGTAGTAAATTTCTCTCTTTGGTTTATCCTTTTCAAACTTGCCGTACGGAGTGATGTATATGGCTATGTATCGAATTTCAGGATCAAAGCTTCTTTTAATCAACTCTTTTTCAATTTCAGTTATTGGGTTGTCCTTATCCTTGAAAACTATGCTGAACCCTTCTTCCGTGTGGAAATGGAGACCAACAAAACTTCTCATGCCTTCAAATGAGGCTAAACCGTTTTCGAAGTGATCTTTTATGGTGAAGGTGTGGTTTATGTCGTCTGAATGGACAATGAAAAATAGATGAATATTTGGATATGGACTTTTCTTGAATGGCTTTAGATTTTTTAGTGCATACTTTGGTGTAGTGTCCGGCTGACTATTGCCAAATAATAACTGGTTACTTTCTTCGGATGTTGTGTCTATTCTGGACGGATTTACAGCCAAAAACCCTTCATCATTCAGCTTTATGAATCTTCCAAACTGTTCTTTCTTAATGTACTTTGAGTAGAACCCTTTAATGTAGCGAAGGTATATAGGATATCGATTTTCTCTTGATGGCGCTTCTATCGGAATACCTAAAGCTGCTTCAAGCTCTTTGTTAATTACTGGAAAGCAATTTTCAGGATCGATGAACTCATTTTCCTGGCACTTTTCCCATTTATAGAAGCTTTTGTTGTGCAGGACTCTGTTGAAATACTTTGGGCTAATAGTGGTGATCAATTCTGCCGCACTTTGCTTGCAAATTTTAGACTGGCCATCATAAGACAATACAATCTCTGGATAATTGCTCACAAGGGCAATTTGTACTTTCAATGAAAATTTTTCATAGACATCAAACAGGCTTGTGCTTCCTGAACTGGATTTAAGCCAAATTTGATTTTCATTGACGAATCCAGTACGGACAATTTTGTCTGCTACCTTTCTGAAATAATAGTTTATCTGGTTATTGAAGTAACGTTTCGCAAAATCAGGGTTATCTGCTTTCAAATTTATTAGTAGTGGCTTGAAACCATCTGCTGCATAGCCAAAGGTTGTATAAAGCTTATTGGTACTGTTGCGCACAATATTTGGAAACAATTTCTCAACTTCATTCGGGAACAGCGTAAAGTAAAGTTCTTGGCACATCCCATTATCAGTATCTGAAAAATACAGTGTAACTGGCTCTTCAGGCCAGTTAAAAGTTAGGATATTGAAAAATAGGCTCTGTTCCATATGTTGCTGTTTTATTCCACTATCATCTTAGAGAGATTAAATTTGGGGTCTAAAATTCCTTGCATTCTGATTAAATTCTATTTTGCTTTGTGTTCCATCACCTTTAGTCTTCTTCTTCAAATTTTAACCCCAATTGTTTCGCAGCTTCCTTTGCTGATTTGTATTGTTGTTTGCTTTCATCAATAGGGCTACCGCTTGATGACCTGATTTTAAAATTCACTTCGATTTCAATCTTGTTTCCATTCATAGCAAATGGTGTGATGAAATAATTGAATAGCTCTGTGTAACGCTCCAAAGGCACATTTCCTGAAACGACTATTGCTTTGAATTGCTTCACTCCTGAACTCGATTCTTCTGATTTAGATCCTATGGGTTGTGGTATTGGATCATTTAGAGAATTTGTAGCTGAATTTCCGGTACCTGTGATGGGGTTATCAATTGGCGTAATCGGTTGTGGAACAGGTTTAAGACTTTTATCCACTAACCAATAGGTAACATCATTTACATCAAAAAATGGAACTACCTCTTGAAAAAAGAACCGTGTATAATTTGTGCCATCTCCTGTAGCAATGCAGTACTCACCATTAGTGCAGTATTTTTGAATGCTTCTAGCTACTGCTTCCGGCCCGGTAATCATTGGCTTATCATCAAAGCGAAGGAAGGCTTCATAGATGTCTTTGGCTTTGATGGCTTGTTCCGGTGTAGGGAGTAAATTGTTGTTCTTTAAGGTGCTCAAACCTACCGACTCTAATAGCCACTCTTCTTCCTTTAATGCTTCAATGATATTGGTATTGATCTGTGAATCAATGCTGTCTTTGAACTGACGTATTTGGAGCACATCTGTACCTTTCTTAACCGAGAACTTGGTGATAATCGAATATGCAGCTACCAGCGAAGATTCCGAGCTTTTAGAGGCATCATCCAGTCTTTTTCGAAGGTCTGTTTTTTGCTCGGGTTCTAATTGATTATTGTACTCTCCACTGATTTTTTGACAAGCCAAATACTCTCGTAAGTCTGATTGCAGCTTGCCTATTCCTAATTCGGAGCAAACCAGAAACAACATCGTATTCCTGTAAATTCGCTCACTATTACCCTTTTTGGTAGCTATTTTCTCAATTAAAGGTAAAGTCTTTCCATTTAACCCATTTGGGTTTGCCAGGTGATTTGGACTTAATATCAAGAGTGTTGGCTTTAATTGCTCTGGTATGTCTTCAGCTGGGTTTACCAGAACATTAAACCCATTGATATTCTTGCTCTTTTGCTGTAATCGGTTAATGATCTCTGCAGTAATATCCTCTGGCTTTACATCGCCTTTTGCCTGATTGATCAGGATATTGATGTTAGGCTTGGTATGAAACCAATAGCGTTTTCCAGAACTCGAAGATTGAGCATAGTACAAGTAGTAAGCATTGCTTTCCAATTCATCCAGAGCACCATTGATACTGTTGTGATTAAAGCCATGAGGCACCAAAATATTCAGTTTAAGTTCGGGTACTGAAATCCCCTTATTTGTTCCTTCACTTCCAAAGGAGTTCATAAGAATAACGGATGCTATAGATTGCGTTAAGTACCAATCCCCGTATTCTTTTTTATTGCTATCAATCTTGAATGCATTAGAAGAAGAACCAGCTGCGTCTGCCGAAATCACTGAATCATAGCCATTGCCATACAGTTTTTTCAATTGACCAGAAAGCGCATCTAAGTTGGCGAAGTTTACCATGCCGGGATGAATCATGGCATTGCCACCCGGTAGCGATTGCTGACGTTTCCATAAGTCACTTACTATGGCTGCCAATAAGCGTAATACGCCTCTTGTTCGCTGGAAATCATGATGGCTTGCCCATCTTACCCTGAATGCATCTATGAGTTCAGGATGGAAAGGGTAGGACTTTAGAATCTTTTGTTTGTATTCTGATTTGTTGGCATTTGCAGGGAGTTCTGACCAAAATTCCTGATACATGGTCATGTATTGATCAGCAATAGACTCTATCGTTTTATCATCACCAATATCCTCGAATAACCTTCTTCTGATTACCTCATATATTTCTTCATCTGCTACAGGTTGGGTATCTGCACCCACTCGGCTTACTCGTTTTTGCAAAGAGCTTAAAATGGCTTGTGCTTCAGGAGTATTGCCTACTTCCTGAACACTTGCAGGGAGAGTAATTACAGCCACGCAATTGTTTGTGCCCGACACAGCTTCTGTTAATTCTTGCATGAAGCTGATGGTTTGGTCTGCCAAGCTACTGTTCCCCGCTTTTCTCGCAGATGCTTTCACACAATAATCCGCCAGCTCATCTATTAAAATTAAGGCAGGTTTACATTGTTCCAATACTTGCTTGAAAAGTCCTGCGGGAGCAATTAGACCTTCATCGTTTTTGCGTATGATTTCATAAGCTGCTTTTCCGCCCAATTGATAGGCTAACTCTCCCCAAATGGTTTGGATATGTATGCCTTCTTCAGCTAACCTGCCATTGGCTGCATCATTGGTGGTATTGGTAAATACGGCAATGTTGGCTGAATCAAATTCCGGGGCACCAGTATAGGATAAGAGTTCTTTGGTGTAATTGGAATTAATGGCGTTTTTACCCCACTTACTGAGATGGTAAAGTGATATCAATGTATGCGTTTTTCCTCCACCAAAACCTGTCTGCAAAGAAATAACACGGTTCTCTGCATCTTCCTTTCCATTCAAGCCTTTTAGTACGGTTTTAGCTACATTTTTAAGCCCTGCGGTAAAAAAGGTTTTGGAAAAGAACACACCAGGATTGCTGTAGATTTCTCTTCCATTTCCTAATGCTACCTCAGCAAGGTTGGCCGCAAATACTGATTCATCTAATCTGCCTTGCTTGATGTCCATGTGAGGGGTAACCACTCTAAACCAAGGAATCAAAGCGCCATATTCTAGTGGTACAGCTACTTTATCCGTTGATTTGGAGACTGGCGCATCCTCTTTTGCTTCTTGTAGAATAGCCAATGCCTCTTCCAATTCATCCATTTGTATGGCTCGGGCAATGCTCTTCATATTGATGAATACTTCTGCAAATTCATCCTCAGTTATTTCTTGAAAGTGTGCCAACTTGTTGCGGACATCATAGATGGTTTCCAAACGGGTGGCGAGCTTATTGGTGTCTTTTTTGAAATCGGCACGCAATAAATCTTTGTATTTCAAGGCGAAACTCTTGAGGTAGGGGTAATCAATCAGTGACTCAGGTGCTGAGCCTGATTTTAATCCCTGATTCCAATTGTCTTGCTGCTGGGGGTATAGTGCTTCTACGAACCATGCCGGCCACTTGTCTCCTGCATCTTTGCTGAGCAAAGCCACTACATAGGGGCGAAAGGCTTCTATAAATAGCCCAAATGCTTTGAAAAGATTGTCTTGTTGTATCTGTTTCATCTGATTGTCCTGTGTTATTAAAATAATTTTGTTTGTGATGCTTTTTCTTTATCAGCGGTAGCACTCTCTCTGATTAGACTTTCTTTGTTAGCGATTAGCCCTGTAGCTTGCTTGTGGTCATCACTGCCACTTGGTAAAATTTCGCAAAGCGAAGTAAGTACCCGCCAAAATGGACTATCGGGATTGGAAGCTACCCGATGGATATATTCCAATAGATTACCCCGATTGCTTCCTTGGAACAAATGCATGGTGCGGTGTACCTGATCGATCAAGTGGCTGCCAACTTTATCCCCCAGATTCTTGCTCGCAGCTAAGCGTTCTTTATAGCCTCCCAAAGCCTGTTTGTTGCCGTTTTTGATAAGGATGTGGTCGGTAAATAACTCTTGAACATTAATACTCAAACCTACCCGGCTAAATTTGGCGGCATCATCAAAATCACTTTCTATAAAACCGTAAAGCTGCAACCAAGCAATATAGAACTTGGTAAAGTCATCTCCCGCAAAGCCTTTGAGCAAGGCGTTGAATGCACTTTCTCTGGCCATTTCCAGCAACTCAGCCACCGTCACTTCACTACCATCGGCTTTCTCCACTTTCTCGTATTTACCAAACTCACTTACAGCCTGACCAAAACATGCCGTTAATAAATCTGCTCCTCTAAAGCCTAGTCGATAAAGTTCTTCTACTTCTTTGGCAACTGTTTTTTCAATGGCTTTTCTGACCTCCTTATAAACGCCATAGCCTGTTCTTTGGGATGGAATACAGGCGACTGTAACAGATGATTGTAAAGCGGCACCCGCATTCGCAATCATTCTCGTATCTCTTTCTGAGTCTATAGCCCATGAACCAGTTATATTCATGCGTGCACCCAGAATGGAGTTACATAAAGTTGACCAAGCCTCAGTACTTTGGTGTGCAAACATTATACTTACTATGTCTGATGTTTGGTGCTCAATGGCATCAAAAATTTGTAAAAGTTTATTTTCAAAATGTTCTTTTGCTTTCACTCTATCTCCTCTGTGATGGTGTTTAAGCATTGTGCATTCATCCGTTTTAGGAGTTTGAGGGGTTGAAAAATTTAATGGATAAAGGTGGCTTATACTTCTTTTCATCCACGTGTAGAAAAAGTCAGATAAATCTGCATAAGCAATGGCATCATAATAAGGTGGATCAGTGATTACCGCAGTTAAGGTCTTTTTACCGAATTGTGCTTTCTCTCCACTAGCCGCATGCCGACAATTCGCTACGAATGGCACTTTATTTTCAGACTCGATGTACATTTTTATCCATTCAAGTTGGTTCATAGGACCACTCGTAGAAGGACTGAAAATACTTACTTCTGGATAGTCAAATACCATTGCAATAGCTTGCCTACCGAATATACTAGTAAGCTGTTCGTTTTGTGGAATCCATCTTCCGAAGGAAGTTAAATAGGAAGCTGTGCGGTCTATCCAAATACCTAAATAACTAATGATTGCATTTTTATAATCCCCATCAAAATTCATTTCATTTTCAACTTTATGCAATGACTTGATTAAAGTATGAATGCCAAATAATTGCCTTCGTGAGAAAAGTTGACCCCATTTGGTAATGCCCCAACTAAATGTATCTCCTCCTGCAGAATTACGTTGCATCTTCTCGGTAGGAATTTCTATGTCATCAGGCAGAAGGTTTAAGGATGAAATTTCATTCAAATTTGGGAGTCTGTATTCTTTACCGCTTTTGCCTTCGGTTACAACAGCAAGAAGCCTTTCTTTTAGTAAACCATTTTTTGTTTGGTCTTTTATTTTTTTCACATCAGTCAAGTTATTACAACATGGGCATTTCAAATTCCCTCTGTTGTTCCATCCCTCAGTCACACATTTTCCATGAGCTATTTCAAATTCAATCTTATTTCCCTCGATAATCGGCTTTAAGTAAATACTCTTACCTTTTTTATTTGCTAAATAAAACTGTTTTAGAAGCGGTACATCTGCTTTACAAGAGGGATTAGAACAAACAGCCGACTTTGCCCAATAGTAAACTAAAGGCTTATTCCCCTTTTCATCAGAAGGATATAGGTGGCCAATTTCTTTTTCGGTTTCTGCCAATAGCTTTTTAGCATAAAACTCCACATCAAAACTCAAACGGTTGGGTATGCGCGCTCCTGTAGCATTTCCCGCATTGTAGGTTTTCCATTCGTTCGGTATGGTCTTTAGTGTTTCTTCACCATAAAGCTTTACAAACTCGGCATTAGAGTAGGTAACGGGTTTGCCGTACTTTTGCGGAAACTCAAGGCTTCCTTTTTGGACGATATGCGCTACTGGGTTTATGTCGTTCCCGTAGGTTTTACAGCCCAATCGAGCCGCTTCTAATGGGATTGCTCCACCACCGGCAAAGGGGTCAAACACCTTTGGCATTTTATCCTGAAAGGCATCTATTGCATTTTGTAGTTGGTCAGTTAGCTGTTTGCTCTTTTCAGTTTCAATATGTCGGTCAGGCAGGCTGTAAAGGGCTGCTTCAGCATCTATGATGGCCTTGTAAGCTGTGTCAAAGTCTTTCAGTAATTCTTTTGCAGTTTTTCCTGAAGATGCATTGTGTGAAACCCAAATAAGTTTTCTTGCCTTATTTATTATTTTTTCATTGTGTCTACTTTCCCACTTAATTAGGCTATTCTCATCAATTAATTTACCCGCAGGTGTTTTTTTTCCGAGCCTTCCATCTTTAATTCACCTTAGAAATCCACCTGCTTTGCAGGTGGTCATGTCCTATTAGCTATGCTTATATTTGGGTTATGACCAAATACAGGAAGTCAAGTCATGTAGTTTTCAAATGTGATTATCATATTGTTTGGGTACCCAAATATAGGTTTCGGATTTTGAAGGGAGCGATTAAGGAGATAGTAGAGAAAGATATAAGAATGCTTTGCGAATGGAAGGGCTGCCTTGTTGAGGAGCTGAATGTTCAAGATGATCATGTTCATTTGCTAGTTTCGGTACCACCAAAGATTTCTATTTCGCAATTGATGGGGACATTGAAAGGAAAGATAGCGATCAAGCTTTTCAAAAGTTATCCCAACCTGAAGAAGAAGCCATATTGGGGCAATCGATTTTGGGCAAGGGGTTATTTTGTAAACACAGTGGGACTTGATGAAGATATGATCAAGCGATATGTTAAGTATCAAGAGAAAGAAGAACGAAAGGTAGAAGAACAGCAACAAGGCTTTGACTTCTAGTTCGGTGCCAAAAGCCCCTTACAGGGGCAATTCAAAGCCACCTTCTAAGAAGGTGTGTTTTTTACT
>NZ_JBDVMZ010000003.1:0-250371 GCF_039969895.1 Algoriphagus sp. | reverse complement strand
ATTCTATTGAAGCATCGATCAATGTTGGCATTATTTGTTTCATATGATGACCACGAAGTGGTTCAACTTTTCATAACCGCGGGTGCAACCCGTGGGTAGAAGATGGATTATTTGACATGGTAACCCCGAAGGGGTGGAACTTTTGGAAAATGAAATTACAAATTCCCAAAATAGAAAAGCGTAGATACAATCTACGCTTAGGCAAACATTCTACTCCCAGTCGAGGTATCGTGGTGTTATTTCGGTCATGGGTTTCACCCATGGCTATTCATGGTTCGATCCTTTCAGGATCATTCTATTGAAGCATTGATCAATGTTGGCATTATTTGTTTCATATGATGACCACGAAGTGGTTTAACTTTTCATAACCGCGGGTGCAACCCGTGGATAGAAGATGGATTATTTGACATGGTAACCCCGAAGGGGTGGAACTTTTGGAAAATGAAATTACAAATTCTAAAAATAAAAAAGCGTAGATACAATCTACGCTTAGTATAGGGGTTCGACACCCAGAAGGGGAATTAAACTTTCTCAAAAAATTGAGTAGCAAAATTGCAAAATTCAATGATTACCTCTTTGTCCAAATCAAATTCCTTTCGGGACCCCAAGTAGTTCCTAGATTCAGGTGTGATTTCTTTCCCCTGCTGTAATTCGGGTACCGTGATGCATTTGATGTGTTTCTTGGAAACGAGCACAATATAGGCATTGGAGTAGGGGTAATTCTTTGGAAGGTCTTTCAATTGGAAGGTTCCACTTTTTCTGAATTTCACCTCAATAAAATAAACCTCTTTGGTAGTGGGATTTTGCATCACAAAATCTGGCATTCGACGAATATCATCTGATACATCCGAACGAACTCCACGCAATAGTTCGATAATTCCCGGAATGGTATTCTCCATTCCAAATCGAAAGACATTGTAATTTAAACTCAAAAAAAGCTCCTGGATCAAAGTTTCCGCAATTCTACCTTTAATCATATTATAGCGATACCTCTTTTGATCCTCTGGAAGCCCTGATTTCGGCGGAATCTCCGGATCATCTTCTTCTATCAAAGTTTCGCTACTAGTGTTCTTTTTTGAAAAGCAGGCCGGACAAAGGCCTCCATTGAATTTGGTGTACTCACCGCATTGGATACATGCTGGCATAAAATTGATTTTGTGGGTTTGAAAGTTTGAAATAAAATGATGCGTTAAGTTCTAAAAGGAAGTTTAAAATTTTAAAGGATAGAAAAGCGTAGATACAATCTACGCTTAGGCAAACATTCTACTCCCAGTCGAGGAAAATATTTCATGAAAACCTTATATTATATTATAGTTATTTTTTATACTACCTCCTCCCCATCTATCTCCCTCATCACCCTCTCTGTCTCCGTAAGCGCCTTGATGATCTTCTGATAGTGCAGGATGTCTTGGAAATCTAGCTGACGGCCTTTGCGGTCTTTGAGCCATTTTTGGGCGGGTTGGTAGCCGCCGATGTAGAAGTTCCACGCGAGTTCGGGTACCTTATCAAAGTACTGTTCAGTGTTGATATAGACTCGGCCTGTCACTGCGAGATCCGCTTCAGCGGTCGAAGCAGTCTCTTTAGACAGATCGCTTCGGTCGTTCCTCCCTCGCGATGACGCGGACTCGTCGCTACCAATGACGAAATGTGGCTTCTCCACTTCGTTTTCGCCACCTACGGGATACTCGGTGATGTAGGCATTCAAACTTGGGCTTTCCATCAGGTGCAGGGATCGGAGTTCTCCGCCTAGGGCAACTAGTCTCCAAAACTCTTCCACATCGGTAGGATATGGCACTCTCGGGAAGTCTATCTTCAAAAACTCCTTGTACGTCTCTCTATAGCTCGGCGAATGCAACACCGCATAGATGTAATCCAGCAAATCTATCGGCGCGAAAGTATCGGAATCGTCATGGCGAGGAACGAAGCCATCTCCTTTCTCCGGCACAAAACTCAACCCCAATCCCTTGGCGATTTCTGCTACGATCTTTGGATCTAAATTGGGAGTTCGGCTGGTGGTGGAATCTAAGGAAAGTTGGGAATCGGAATCTGGGTAGAGGTAGAGGGGAAAAACTTTACAATTGTCAAATGGAGAAACACCGTCTTTATCTACAATTTTATTTGTTATGAAAACATTGAAAATATTTTCTCTTCTTGAATTTCTTACTAAAAGTAATCCGCAATTATTAGAGATCATATTATCCATTAGTGGACTTCTTGGGTAAGCCATAAAACCTTTTGATTTCCCAGTAAAAATGGTTTCTCTATTATCAAATGGGTGATAATGTACTTTAATTTTTCTTTGGTTATTCTTGGTAATATCCTCTCTTGCCCATTTAATTGCCCAATCCCTTCCGTCCTCTGATAATGAATATTTTCTTTTTAAATCATCATTATCTAAGGTTTTTAAATCAATGATCTTCTCCTCTAATTCTGCCTTATTAAAGGAATAAACAAACGAATCTCTTTTTGTTTGAATCCCAGTATTGTTATTAATTATAAACTCATCAATTTTAAATCCCTTCTCGTAATTAACTGCATTAGAAAAATCTTTAGGAACAAAAAAATAATTTGGTTTTTTAGCGTGAATTTGACTCCACTTTATTTTTTTCAAACTCAATTCTGATAGATAAGAATATTTCGATTTCCTTGACCCATATAATTCGAAAAAATACACTTGATTAATTTCTTTACTTGATTCTTTACTTTTCTTTATAAGGAAATTTATTGAAACGCCTTGCATAATATCAAAAACATTCTCATCCTTTGATCCATCAGGTGACATTTCTTGTTTTCTTGAATTACCATGTAAGTCAATTATGTAAATTTTATCAAAAGTCTCTAGCAATGATTTTCTCATTTGTCGATGCGTAATCCCATCGATAAAACTATTATTAGTAATAAAAGCTAAAATTCCTGATCCATTTTTCTCTATAAAGTGCTGGCCATAACGGATGAACTTGATGTAATCATCGTCCAGATTGATCTTCCTTTCATTCAAATTCTTTTTATAATCCGCTATCAGATTTTGAATCCACTCTCCTTTATTTGTACTGCTCACAGAATAAGGCGGATTTCCTGCCACGATCATTACGGGCGCATCGCGCTTGATTTGATTGGCCTCGTTGGCCTCGGCACTCAGCCAGTTGGCGAAGAGGGTTCCTGTATCTTTATGGTATTCCTCGAGGCTATTGGTTAGGTAGATGCGGAATCGCTGGGCTTTGGTACCCGTGTAGCCTGTTTGCTTCAGCAGCAGATCCAGCTTCAGATGCGCCATGGCATAGGATGCCATCAGCAGTTCGAAGCCGTTAATGCGGGGCAGCAGGTGATTTTCCACATAGGAATTCCAGAGTCCCTGCTGTCCTTTGAATTTGGAATAGATCTGGTTGATCGCCTCCGCCACAAAAGTCCCTGTGCCCGTGGCAGGATCCAGGAACTGTACCCGATGCACTTCCTGATCGATTTCCCGCATTCCTCCCGAGAAGCGTTTGTCATGGGTGGCAATGGGTACTTTGATGGTGGTTTTGGAGGTATCCGCCAGTCCCATTGGCAAGTCAAACTCATCGATCAGAATATCATCCACGGCACGGATGATAAAATTCACCACGGGATGCGGCGTGTACCAGACGCCCCGGGCTTTGCGAAGCTTGGGATCATAGCTACTCAGGAAGTCCTCGTAAAAGTGGATGATCGGATCCTCCATTTTGGTGGCCTTGCCGAAGTTTTTCAGGATCGCACTCACATCAGTAGCACGGAAGATATCCGCCAGTGTATCCACGATCCACACGATTCTATCGTCCAGATCATAGCCTGCTATGTATTGGAATAGTTTGCGTAGGAAAGGATTGGACTTGGGGATCAGTTCGGCAGCTTCCTGTCTGGAAAAGGTATCTAGACTTTCATCATACAATCTCGCCGCAAACATGCCATAAGCAATCGTCTGGGCATAGACATCGGAGAATTCCTTTGGGGTAATATCATGGATCAGGATTTCCTTGAAGGCATTCATCTGCTCTTTCAGGGTGGAGTTTTCCTGATTGATCTCATCGGAATTCAGGGAGTTTTCGATCACATTGGCCAGCATTCTTGCTTTGCCCGCCATCATCTCTGCGAGTTTCTTGGGGCTTTTGATGCTTTGCCCGATGTGGGTAGTGAAGTCCTTGATGAGGAGTTCGAAAGCAGGGTAATTGTGAGGAAGGGGAAGGATTTTTCCACCATCCACCACACCGATGCAAATGGAAGTGACAAGTTCCCCGTTTTTGTAATAGTAGAAATCCAGGTAATCGGTAAAGATCAAATTGTCCAGCGAGGCTTTGTATCGGTCAAATTGCTCTTTATTTCCGTTCTTTTTGGCACCTATCAGATCTGTATCTCCTATGTCTTTTGCCTCAATGAAGCCGACGGGAATCTCCTTTTTATTCGTCAGAATGTAATCCGGCGCGCCGCAGGCTTGGCGCTTAGGTTCGTTGGTCGCGGAGATGTTGGGAACGAGAGATTCTAGTAGATTTTGCAAATCACCGCGAAAGGTATGCTCAGTGGCATGGCCTAATTTGTATCGGGTGTTGATGCTGTGTAGGTATTCGGAAACAGTCATGAAAAAGGGTTGGTAAAAAAGAACTCCCTAAAGATATCATTTACCCTGAAAACGAAAAGCAGTTTTTTTAATTCCTACTGCTTTTTAGGCCTCCACCTCGGTCTCTTTCTCGCAAACCACGTCAGGCTGGTAGGGGGGGAAAAATGTTTGGCCCTTACCTGTTTGGCCCTATCACAGTCCAGGGGTGAAAATGTTAGCTATCCCCTGCAACTTTGCCTAAGTCAGTTCTGTTAACCTACCATGCACACCCTAGAGCCCTATTTCAACTGGAGACATCTGTACATCGCGGCGGAGGATCCGCGTTCGCCTTTTTTTGAATACGAGAACAGCGAGGTTTATTTTACAGACATCATCTACAATTTTCTGATTCATCCGCAGTGGGATAGTATGGAATCTGAGACGCTTTTTCTGAAAGTAATCTATGCAGACTATGACCGGGGTTTTGCCGTGATCGAATTGATGGGAGAGTGGAATGACCTGCTGAACAATGATATAATGACACTGAAGCGGAATGTCATTGAATTGATGATGGCTGAAGGGATTACTAACTATATTTTGATCTGCGAGAATGTGCTCAACTTCCACGGCGATCTGGATGCTGATGATTACTACGACGAGTGGCAGGATGAACTGGAAGACGGCTGGATTGTGATGCTAAACTTGCGGGATCATGTGCTCTCTGAGATGAGCCGGTTCGGGATCGACCGTTACCTGGTGATGGGAGGGAAGTTGGATGATGTAAGTTGGCGAACTCGTCACCCCAAGCAGCTTTTTGAAGCAATTGCTCAAGTGGTGAGCAGGAGGTTGGGGGAGTGAGAATTTATATTCCTCGGTCTGTGTCTCACAGACCGAAAGTCTCGTCCTCCGTCTGTGTCTCACAGACCGAAACGACATACATATAAAGTGGTCAGTGGGCCACAGCTAATGGGGATAAAACTAGTGGTCTGTGAGACACAGCTTATTGGGATAAAACTAGTGGTCTGTGAGACACAGACCACGGGGTTAGGGTAATACTAGTGGTCTGTGAGACACAGACCACGGTTGTGAGACACAGACCACGGGGTAGTTAGACACAGACCACGGTTGTGAGACACAGACCACGGGGTAGTTAGACACAGACCACGGTTGTGAGATACAGACCACGGTTGTGAGCTACAGACCATGGCTGGGAAGAATATTGCATAGGGGTGAAAAATTTTTCTCCCCTACAAAAGAAGGTTTACGACAGACTCAAATAATACAAATTGCACACTTCTTCCCGATGACGTATTTTTAAAAATTCTAAAATAAACTTAACCAACCCATGAAATTCCTTTCACTTTTTGCCCTGAGCATACTCCTTTGTTTTTGCACTACAAAACTTCCTGCAGAACAAGCCAAAGGAACCGATCAAGAAATCCAAACCGGAGCCGATCAAACGGAATTGTACCTACCACTTTTGAAAGACAAACGCGTAGCTGTATTGGCCAACCAAACCTCTATTATCGGTAAAACTCACCTGGTGGATAGCTTACAGACCTTGGGAATCAACATCGTGAAAGTCTTTGGGCCTGAGCATGGTTTCCGGGGGAATGCCAGTGCTGGCGCACAAGTGAGTGATGAGAAAGACGAGCGGACTGGGATTCCGATTATTTCACTTTACGGTAGGAAAAGTAAGCCTAGTGCCGAAGATTTGGCGGATGTGGATATTCTGATCTATGATTTGCAGGATGTGGGAGTTAGATTTTATACCAATATCAATGCCTTGGCTCGTCTGATGGAAGCTTGTGAGGAGAATGGCAAACGCCTTATAATTCTCGACAGACCTAACCCTAACGGCTATCTAATCGATGGGCCTGTGCTGGATATGAAGTACAAATCGGGCATAGGTATGTTCCCTATTCCCATGGCGCACGGCCTGACCGTGGGTGAATTTGCTAGGATGGCAAATGGAGAAGGTTGGCTAGCCAATCAAGTGAAAGCTGATATTCTGGTGATCCCGGTGGCGAATTACACGCATGAGATGCGGTACGAATTGCCGGTGAGTCCTTCGCCAAACTTGAATACGCCGCAGTCCGTGTTGCTTTATCCAAGTCTCTGCATGTTTGAGGGGACGTATATCAATTTGGGGAGAGGCACGTATTTTCCATTTACCGTGCTGGGAAGTCCTGCTTACAAGGGGATTTATGAGTTCAGTTTTACACCCACCGGCATCAAAGGAATGGCAGAGACACCACTTTTTATGGATCAGGAGTGCTATGGACTTGACCTACGTGACTACGATACTGAGAAATTGCGTGCCTCCGGGCAAATTAATTTTGAATGGATCATAGCACTTTATAATGCCAGTCCTGAAAAGGAAAAATTCTTTGATTCCAAGCTGAGCAATCAGATGAACACCATAGAAATGCAGATCGGTAGAGGTGATTTCAGACAGCAGATCATCGACGGAGTTCCTTTGGAGACGATCCGAGCGGGTTGGGAACCGGAGCTTACAGCCTATAAGAAAATGCGAGAAAAGTATTTGCTTTATCCTTGAGGTTAATCGCCTTACAACCCTTTGTCTTTTTGTTTTCGGTCTGTGGTACATAAATCGAAATGGATTAAATAAAGTGGTCTGTGGGACACAGACCACGGTTTGCCCATGCCACCTCGGTCTGTGTCCCATAGACCGAAATAAGTCTGCCCATGCCACCTCGGTCTGTGTCCCACAGACCGAAATAATTTAAAACAATTGCCTTGTGCCTCAAAAACCGAAATGGATAATAATTAAGTGGTCTGTGAGACACAGACCACGGTGTGGGATTAAATAAAGTGGTCTGTGAGACACAGACCACGGTGTGGGGAGACACAGACCACGGTGTGGGGAGACACAGACCACGGTGTAGGAAACAGACCACGGATTGTCCATCAATTGTATTCGACCGAATTCGGACAAAAACGTTCGGTAGATATCTTGAGATTTTTTATTTTTTGGCTTTAATGTGCTGAATTAAGGCTTTTTTGACTGGCACAGAAGTGGAAAAGCAGGTAAGGTCATTGAGCTTACTTACTTAGTCTCTGTCACCTCGGACTGTGTCTCACAGACTGAAATGGAACTCGTCTCCTCGGTCTGTGTCTCACAGACCGAAATGGATTTAATAAAGTGGTCTGTGGGACACAGACCACGGTTTAGTGCCTTGCGGTACACAGACCGAAATGGATTAAATAAAGTGGTCTGTGAGACACAGACCACGGTGTGGGAAGACACAGACCAGGGTTTGGAAGCAAATGATGAATTTTAGGAGACGCGGAAACTTTACAACCTTCCAACCCATAATCTTTAAAATCCTATGTGGAAAAACTACTTTAAAATCGCATTTCGAAGCCTGATCAAGCGTAGGCTTTTTACAGTTGTCAATTTGCTTGGGTTGGTTCTCGGCTTGGTAGCGTTCCTTGGGTTATTTGCTTATGTGGCCACTGAATGGAGTTTCAATGATTTCCATGCGAATAAGGATAGCATCTATCGTATCGTTGTCAGTGAAGGGGACGAGTCATTTGAGATCTTCCTTCCTCCAGGTTATGCAGAAGTGCTTAAGACTAATTTTTCGGATATAGTATCAGTGGCTAGGGTAGCCCAAGATATAGCTGGTGGAATGGTCGCTATTCCAGAAACAGATCTGGCCTTCAGGGAAGATGCGATCAATTTTGTAGAAGGTGACTTTTTTCAGACGTTTTCCTTTCCGATTGCCCGGGGAACTGCTGATCTATCAGCGACAAATACGGCGGTGATCACCCAGGGTATGGCTGACAAGTTTTTTGGAAGTTCAGATCCGATAGGAGAGACGTTTTTACTCAGTAATCAATTTGGCAAGCAGGCATTCACCGTCACCGGGGTGCTGGAGCCAATTCCATTTCGTTCTGACATTACCGGAAATCTATTTCTATCCATTAGTACTTTGGAAAATCCTGCCAATCGCTCTGGAAATGAGTGGGCAGATCCAACTGGTTTTGATTCAGGATTTGTTAACCTTTTTGTATTGACCAAACCCGGTGTAGCTGCTGATGTCTTAGCTGGACAGCTCACTAATTTTATCCGCCAAACACCGAATTCAGAAGAAACGACGATACTTCTTCAAGACTTACCTAGTCTGCATTTGGGAAATTCTATTTCTGATCCCTTGCCGACGACTTCTGAGATGGGCGCAGTGTTGGTTTTTCTTGCAATAGCGATCTTGATTTTAGCCATTGCCTACGTCAATTATTTGAATCTATCTTCGGCAAATATTCTCACACGAATCAAAGAGATAAAGATGAGAAAAGTGCTTGGTGCTCATTCCTGGCAACTTGCACAACAGTTCATGACGGAAACGTTCCTTATCCTGCTCGTATCCCTTTTTATTTCCGTGATTGGCCTGTATATCTTAGCTCCATTTGCCAGCGATATTTTCGGTAAGGAAATTTGGTTTGGTGCTTTGAAAACTCCTCAGACCATAATAATTATCACTGCAATCATCGGCACTTGTGCACTGATTTCAGGGTTCTATGTGGTTTTACTTTCAGGAAAATTCGATCAGCGCTCTCGATTAAAATTCAAACCAGAAAGTCAGTTGCTGCGAAAATCCTTGGTGGTGTTTCAGTTTGTGATTTCCATTGGAATCATCGTTTGTACTTTAGTTATCCGTGATCAACTTTCCTTTATGCAATCCCAAAATTTGGGGATGAATGTAGATCAGAAATTGGTTGTTTCTGGTCCAAATGATGTTGGAGAAAATCGCTCCTCTAAATTGGAGGCTTTCAAGCAATCCTTAGAATCTCAGACTTTTGTAAAGAAAATCGCGGGATCAAACAGTCTTCCAGGTCAGGGATATAATTTTTCGACCGCAGGGATTACCCCTATGCTGGCAAGACCTGAGGATAAGGATTACACTTATTCCATGTTAATCATCGACGATCAGTTTATTCCCACCTATGAGATTGAGATCCTGGCAGGTAGAAATTTTACTTCCACGGAAGCAATTCAAAGTTGGAATAGCATCAATAAAGTCATGATAAATGAATCGGCGGCCATACAGCTTGGATTTGCTAGTCCCGAAGCTGCCGTCGGTCAAAATATTCTCTGGGGAAATCCTTTTGAGGTGGTTGGGGTAACGGCGGATTATCATCATATGTCCTTGCGAGAGGCCATCAAACCTATGATTTTTCTAGCCTCTCAGGCAGATGGTTACTTTACTTTAATTGTGGATCCTGCTCAGATGAAAGAAGCCATTGCTTCTATTCAGCTAGCCTATGAATCCATCTTCCCGGGCAACCCATTTACCTATTCCTTTATGGATGAAAAGTTTGCGGCTCTATATGAGCAGGAGGCCAAGTTGAGCTTAGCTTTTTCCATCGCTGGGATTTTGGCCATACTAATTTCTTGTTTGGGGTTATTTGGCTTGGCTGCGTATGCAGTTCAGCAGCGATTGAAAGAGATAGGCGTCCGAAAAGTGTTGGGAGCAAGCACCGAAAGCTTGATAAGTCTGATCAGTAAGGATTTTGCCTTCTTGGTTTTATTCGCAATGGTCTTCGCCTTCCCGCTCGCTTGGTATGCGATGAATTCCTGGCAGGCCGACTTTCCATACAAGGCGGGGCTATCCATTTGGACATTTTCCATAGCTGGGGTTTTGACCTTGGTGATTGCACTTATCACCATAGGCTTTCAGGCTTTGAAAGCAGCCTGGGCAAATCCAGCGGAAACGCTGAAGAGTGAGTGAGTCAAGTCCTGAGACACAAGTGTTTAGTAGCAAGTAACTAGGGGAATCTGGCGAAAAAGTTAAAATCGAGAGTAGCTCACTAATGGAATCAAATTTTTGTTTTGAAAAGCATTTATTTCTCTGTGTGGACTTTAGACTACGACATTGTTTGGGGTCTTCTGGCATGAGATAAATCCTCCAGAAAACTCTTGAGGTGCTCGATCTCTACGTGATCCATGAGTACAATTTTGTACCACTTATTGCTTTCATCGTGAGCTTCGGGTACAAGTGTATAGTTATGAGCAATCTCCTCAGGTATCTCTTCAGCATGTATGGCAACAATATTCATTTCCGGTTCGCGATAGAAATTGATACCCATTTCAGCCAATTGCTTACAAAACCAGTTGGTTCTCATCTTGATGACTGAGATTTTCTCATACCACTTATGTGGGCCATACGTGGTGAGAATCACCCATACAGCGACTGCATTGGCACCTGATCTGCTACCGCAAAGAGTCAAATCCATGCCTTCTACATAAGCCGCTTCTTCCGTAAGCACATGCTGGATGAGTCCTTTTCTACAAACAAAAATCCCAGTTCCGTAAGGTGACTGTAGCATTTTGTGCGCGTCGATGGTGATGGATGAAACATCAGGATTTCTAAAATTGATTTGATTCTCGAAGTCTCCAAAAGGATAGACAAATCCTCCATAGGCTCCGTCGATATGCAATCGGAAAGGTAGTTGAAGTTGCTTAAGTGCCTCAGTATATAAAGTAGGGTCATCTACTGAGCCAAACATCGTTGTCCCCATATTTGCGACGACTATAAAATATTTTTTCCCACGGTTCAGACAGCTATCGATCGTATCCTTCACTCCTTTGGGAGTTAAAAGCCTAGAGAAAGGATCCACGGCTAACCTTTCCCAATCGACCATCAGTAAGTTGGCTGCTTTCGGGATAGAGTAGTGCGTATCCTGAGAAGCTAAAATGACGATTTCATCGATTTTAGCCCCGTGGCTTTTCATGAATTCATTGCGATAGATCCAAATAGCCTGAATATTCGCCTCGGTTCCGCCTGGCGAAATGTACCCGTCAAATTGGCCGTCTTCAATTTTAAATAGATCCACAGCAATCATACTAAGTACCTCACGTTCGAGGGCTTGTGTGCCTTTAAATGCTAACTCCGAGGTGCCGAACGTATGACAGCCAATATGATTTGGGTTGGCGAGATAGGTGCTCAGAACTGGCTTTTCGCGAAGCGAAATAGCATCTTCTGGGAAAACTCGCTCATCTAATCTTGAAGCAGGATAGCCCAAACTGGCATCTTTGCTGAAATCCACATTATCCTTTAGCGCTTGCTGAACTCGCTTGAGACGTTCTTCTGAGTTTAGCTTTTTCCAGTATTTCATTCGGATTTCCATGATGTTATTTTTTAGAAAGGCCTTTAAGCTCCTCGTCTTTCTCCCAGGCTAAAAGTTCTTCCGGGGTATTAATATTTGCGAACTCTAATTCAGAATTGGCGGAAATTTGATCCCAGGAGATCAGTTTATGTGGGTTATTATGGATGAAGGATTGGACTTTTAGAAAATTGGCTTCTAGATTTTCTTTGAGTTGAGGCAAAAGCGATTTAGAGTAAATACCGGGAAAAGGATACATCCGATCTCCAAGAGTCCCAACTAGTATTTTACCATTGAAGTGGGCTATCATTTTCACCAGAGTTTGTGACTGAATCAAAGGACTATCGCAACTCAAGATCAATGCTCGATCGGTACTGCAATAGCTCAAAGCGGTATAAATCCCACCGAGAGGTCCATTATCGGGAATCAAGTCAGTAAAGACTGGAATGCCGAATTGACTGTAATCTGGATGATGTCCGATGATGCTTTGACTTTGAGCTAAGCCGGAAGTGGCTTCGATTAGGTATTGAATCATGGGTTTTCCATGAAGTTTTGCTAAGCCTTTTTCCTCACCCATTCGTGAGCTTTTTCCTCCTGCAAGGATAAAAACGGCTATACTTTGATCCTCAGTCACGGCTCAATGATGTTCAATCTTGTCAGAAATCTCTGGCGCATGCCTTCTCAAAATTGACTTCACCACCTTGGACATCCACCAATAGCAAACTATAGAAAGCACCAAGATAAACATCCAGCTACTAGTCCAAAGTCCCGTGCCTTCTAATAAGTAACCGAAGAGTATCGGGCAAAAGAAACCTCCTAAGCCGCCAATCACTCCGACCATTCCGCCAACAACACCCACTTCGTTTGGAAAATAATCAGGAATAAACTTATAGACAGAAGCTTTTCCTATTCCCCAAACGATACCTAAAATCAAGGTCAAAACCGCAAATACCCACATATTCGCTTCAAAGTTTATCCGGGTAACTCCCTTGACCAAGAGTTCTTTTTTCTCGACACGATCTCCAGGTTTTACCACAGGCTCCTGCCAAGAAGTTTTTTGTGGTAGGATGGGAGCTTTGTCGAGCGTCAAGTCAGACTCTGCGATTTTACCGGCAAAGGGATAGACTTTTCCGCTCTCCATTATGATTTCATTAGGCTTTACTTCAGCGACGACTCCTTTTTGGACAGCGTTCACTCCTTTACCAGGAGAGAAGATTTCCATTTTTGGGATCATCAATAAAGCAGCAATGACGATTGACCAAGCGAAAACCCCGAACATCACTTTTCTAGCTCCAAACTTATCGCTCATCCAACCTCCTAAAGCGCGGACAACTCCTGAAGGAAGGCTGAAAAGTGAAGCGAAAAGTCCAGCTATCACCAGGCTCGTGCCATAGACATTGGTAAAGTAAGGTACAAGCCACTGAGATAAGGCGACGAAGCATCCAAAGACAAGGAAGTAATACAGTCCAAATCTCCAAACTCGAATATTGCCGAGTGGCTTGAGTGTTTCTGCCATGGTACGAGTTGAGACGAGTGGCTTTTTATTTTTCGCTAAAAAAGCAAAAAGCGCAGCCATCACTACCAAAACCGCCGCATAAATTGTAGGAAGAGTTTTCCAAGCCTCAGGGTTTTGACCATTTTCTGTGAAATAGTTTAGGGCTGTTGGCGCTAATAGCGTGGTGATTGCAGCTCCAGCATTTCCCGCTCCAAATATTCCCAATGCTCTACCTTGCCAGTGTTTCGGATACCAAACTGAAGTATAGCCTATGCCTACGGCAAAACCTGCACCTGCAAGTCCAAAACCAAAACTCATCAAGGCGTACCAGTTAAAGGATTCGGTGAAATTCAGTAGGTACATCGGTAAGGCTGTGAGAAGTAACAATCCTACGAAAATCCACTTTCCACCATATTTATCGGTCATGATGCCCAAAGGCAGTCTCATAATAGAGCCAGTGAGAATCGGGATGCCCAACAACCAACCGATTTCTACCTGACTCCAATTGTAGATACCGTTGTCAACAAGATAAGTCACCATGACACCATTGAAGGTCCAGGCAGCGAAACAGAGTGTAAATGCCAGGGTATTTAGAAAAAGTACGCGATGCGCACCGGTAGGAATGCTTTCGTTCATAAGAAAGAGATAAAGTCTGGGGTCTTACTTTGTCTTGTGTTTGATAGAGCCAGGCAGGTAGCGCAGAAGCCAAAAAGATGCAAATGCAAATGTAAGCGAACCTACAGCTGTGGTGATTGCGAAGTTTAGATTATCCTGAAGGGCATTATTGAGTGCGCCAAAAAGAAACCAAATCTGTATCGTGACAAATAGAATTTGAAGAACGATGATACCAGTCATCAGTGTGCTCCGCTTATTTGGATGTGCTTCGTTTTGTGATTGTCTGAAGTCGCTCATAAGTATTGAGTTTAGGCTTGTTGTGCTTTGACAAAGACTTGCCCGTCGCGGATTACTACTTCTAGCTGAGGCAATGGACGTGGTGGAGGTCCTTGAATCACATCACCAGTTCGAGGGTTGAAATAACCCTTGTGGCAAGGACACTCGATTTGGCCGAGGTCATGACGGTATTTGACTGCACAGGAAAGGTGTGTGCACTTCTGCTCGAAAGCTCTCCATTCTCCAGCACCTAGATTGATCAGCAGATAGGGAATAGTCTTGGAGCCTTCGATTTCAAACA
This sequence comes from Algoriphagus sp., assembly GCF_039969895.1. Classification (GTDB taxonomy): domain Bacteria; phylum Bacteroidota; class Bacteroidia; order Cytophagales; family Cyclobacteriaceae; genus Algoriphagus. Next base: position 236,004 of record NZ_JBDVMZ010000003.1, on the reverse strand, counting down.
TGAAGGATTCACCCTCTGGTACATCAGATTCCATGCAGATGGGATGTTCTCCGACCAGTGGCTTTTCTGGAAAAGCGATTGATTTGACCACTATGGCGGTACTTCCTACTGCCAAAGCTCCGGAGAGTAAGGTTAAGAATTTAGCAAATTCCCTGCGTGATACGTGGGTTGCCTCTTTTTGCTCGATAGGGAAATCCTGTTTCCATTTTGGGATTTCTGCGTTAGGATCTTTGGACATAGCGCGGGATAAGTTTAATAGTTAATGCGCAATTCTGTGCTGCCCTTAGGCATCATGAGATTGACTTTGGTATTCACTTCTTCTTCTCCAAACAAGAACTTGTTGACAGGAGTACTATTTGGTCGAAGCTTTTCGATCTCTTCTCGTGTACCATAGAAAAGTGCCTGGCTTGGACAAACAGTGGCACACATGGGCTTTTTGCCTACGCTTGTTCTATCGTAGCACATGTTGCACTTCATCATCAACTCGGCTTTTTCTTCTTTTTTTGGAACTCCAAATGGACAGGCTAGCACACAGTTAGAGCAGCCAATACAGCGGGAGGTGTTAGCAGTATGGACTACACCAAAGTCATCTTTGGTGATGGCATCGGCTGGGCACACATTTGCACAGACAGGATCTTCACAATGCATGCAGACTTGCACTGTAGTTTGGACTGAGACTGCACGCTCCACATAGTGAATATGAATCATGCTTTCTTGTCCATTTGTCTCACATTCAGCACAGGCCATTTCGCAAGCATGACAGCCTATACAGCGCTGCATATCGACGAAAAACTCCATTTGTTGATTGTATTGTGGGTTTTGCATGGTTAGTTAGGTTTATTAGATTAAAAACTTTGAAATGCAGTGTCTTTCACTTTTATCGAAGCGATTCTGCCTGTTGGTACCAATTGACAGGCACAAACTTTGAATTCAGGGATTTTACTAATTGGATCCAAAGTTCCGATTGTCAGCTGATTGGCTGAAAGCTTTCCACCCCAGTGATAAGGGATGAAGACGGTGTCTTCACGGATAGTTTCTACGATTTGAGCGGGGAAAGTCGCTTCTCCACGTCGAGTTTTTACTGTCACCTCATCGCCATCCTTGATGCCATACTGGTAAGCTAAGGAAGGGTGCATTTCCAAAAGTGGCTCTGGATACTGATCAACCAACTTGCCGATTCGGCGAGTTTGAGTACCACTGAGGTATTGAGAAACTACCCGACCGGTAGTCATCACTACGGGGTATTCTTTGTCAACCACTTCGGATGGCTCGCGATATGGCACTGGATTGAAGTGAGCTTTTCCGTCAGGAGTTCTGAATTTTTTATCTTCCCAGAGTCTAGGAGTACCCGGATGATCTTCTGAGGGACATGGCCAGAAGACACCCATGTTTTTCTCTATTTTTTCGTAGGTAATTCCAAAGTAATCCGCTGTTCCCCCTTTCGATGCTACTCGAAGTTCGTTGAAGACGTCCTCCGCTTTCTTGTAGGGAAACTTATCTCCGGCACCAAGACGCTTGGCAATTTCGATTAGGATTTCGCTGTCTTTTCGAGCCTCTCCTGGAGGAGTGACTGCCTCATTGATTTTCACCACTCTTCCTTCAGCGGTGGTTACAGTTCCTTCTTCTTCTTCATGCAGGGAACCTGGAAGGATGATGTCGGCATGACGTGCAGTTTCGTTGAGGAAAAAGTCTATGCAAACATAGTATTCCAGCTTTTCTAAGGCTTCTCTTACAAAATTATTATTAGGAAGTGAGACGAGCGGATTGAAGCAAATAGTGATAAGACCTTTGATCTCTCCTCTGTGAATAGCTTCTACTATCTCATAAGCTGACAGCCCTTTGCCAGGCATGTCTTTTTCATCTATTCCCCAGACATCTGCGATGTACTGGCGATGCTCAGGATTAGTAATATCTCGATTGCCAGGAAGTTGATCACATTTGTGTCCATGTTCACGACCACCTTGACCATTTCCCTGGCCAGTGATCGTACCGTATCCACAGTAAGGTTTGCCGATTCGGCCTGTAGCCAAAACTAGATTGATACAGCTGAGGACATTGTCAACACCTTTGGAGTGATGCTCGATTCCTCTTGCATGAAGTAGAAAGCTGGTGTTGGCCTTACCCCAGAGTTCGGCGGCTTGTTGAATCTTGGCAGCTGAAACGCCAGTAGTTTCCTCAGCCCATGCCAAGTCGTAATCTTTGACTGCGTCTATAGTTTCTTGGAAGCCGGAGGTGTAATTGTCGATAAAATCATGGTCAAGCCAGTCATTATCCACTAAGATCTTTAGCATGGCGCCAAAAAGTGCAGAATCTCCGCCTGGCTTTACTGGAAGGTGTAGATCAGCTGTCCGAGCAATTGGAGTCATTCGTGGATCGACTACAATTAGTTTCGCTCCATTATCCCGAGCTTGCCAGATGTAATGAGTCAGGGTAGGGAAGGTCTCAGACACATTAGCCCCAGCGATGATGATGACTTTAGCATGCTTTAGATCTTCCCAGGAATTGGAAATACGATCTAAGCCAAAGGCCTTTTTATTACCAGCACCCGCACTTACCATGCATAGACGACCGTTGTAATCCAGGTTTGCGGTTTTGAGTGCTACTCGCGCAAACTTACCAACCATGTAGCTTTTTTCATTTGTCAAAGAGACTCCAGAAAGCATAGCAAAAGAATCCTTACCGTAGCTAGATTGAATCCGTTGGATTTCGCTGACAGTTCGATTCATGGCATTTTCCCATGTGGTCGATTCAAAGCCTTTACCTTCTACACGCTGAAGCGGAGTAAGGAGCCGATCGGGGTGATTGTTTTGCAAATAACGTTGGACTCCTTTGGGACAAAGACGACCTTCATTGAAGGGGAACTCCATCCAAGGTTCGAATCCCGCCACTTTATTGTCTTTTACCTTCAGTTGGATGCCACACTGCATTCCACAAAAGCAACAATGTGTCTTGACGAGCTTGTCTGGTTCATGCACTCCTTTGAAGCCTCCTTCTGGAGTATAGCCTTTGTGCGGGCCGTATTGTTCGATGATTGAATCTACTGATGAAGGTAATTTTGCCATGATAAAATATTTTTAGCCGAAAAAGGATCCGGATTCTTTTCTTACTTCGAAATGCGCTTTCGCCAACGCAGCACGCTTGCCTTCAGGACTTAAATCCAAGTGACTTTTTCCGTCTTTCAGGGTGAAATTGAAGCCTAATTCTTTTGTGACGTCTTTTAGATCATTGATATGGAGCTGTGTAGCAAACTCCTCTTTGGTATGCGGACAGACTGCCATTCCTTGTTTTTTCCCTTCATATTTATAGAGATTAGCTCCCAATTGTGCCAGTCGCTGAAAAATGTGAAAGAATTTGCCAAATGGAATCCATACCAAAAACAGAATCACAGTAATGGCATGTGTTACTGCCATAAATTGATAGGTTTTTCCTTGTAAAAATGAATAATCATAGGATATCCCTAGTCCTGTAACGGAGATGGCGATCAACAAAATCAGGGGTAACCAATCTCCCTCGAAAGTCTGTGTGGCTATCAAACCACCATTTGTCAATCGGCGCTTCATCATCATCACCGCTCCAATAGTAACTAAAATAGAACACCATACCAGCGCATGAAAAGCCATGAAAGCAATAAAGGAACCCAACTCAAATGAACCTACTTCAAAGCCGAAAAACTTAGCATAGTATAAGGTGTCATCTCCTGGTTTGAACTCAAAGTGAATCCATCCTAGCGTGAGGGGAATAGTTACTGCAAAAGCGATCAAGCATCCCGTAGCCAAAAGGAAGTGACCAATCCATCGCGTACGACTCCTATGATAGATAAATCTCTGAAATAGAATGTTTTTGAAGAATAAGGTAACACTCCGCTTGATATAAAATGGGAAGTCCTTGCTGAACAAAAACTGCATACTACGTCTCCAATACAATCGAGTAGGTGGACGCTGCAACCAAACTGAATAGCGATAGGCTATTCCAAAAACTGCAAAGATTGTCCCTAGGAGGTATGCAACTAATGCTGCATCGAAATTCTGAAGATTTCTAGAGCCAATGAAAACCAGAAGAATCACTGCCAAAGCTGCAACAGTAGCCTTTATGAGGGCGACTCTATTTAATTCTTGAAGTAGTTTTAACATAGTATTATTGCGTTAACAAGGTTTTTCAGCCCCTTTTCTATCATAGAAATACCAGTTGATCCCGGTAGCGATAATTAGAAAAACAGCCAAAACCTTAAAGAATCCTTCGGCACTTCCGCTGCTATCTAAGAAAGCACTGATCGCTATGGCAAAAATAAATGGGCCATAAGCTCCAATCGCTGCTGTCCATCCGATTACACCTGAAGCATGGATGGGATTATTCTTGAAAATCACAGGGAATTGCTTAAAGGTGGAAGCATTTCCTACTCCTGTGAAAAAGAACAAAAGCAGCATGATAGTAATAAAGAGATCCAGCTGACCTATTCCAGTTGGCTCCAATAAGTTAAGGAAAATAATAGCTAAAGTGCAAGCCAAAAGACCGATTCCTGAAATTGTAGTCAATACTGCACCACCTGTTTTATCAGCCACAAACCCGAATATAACCCGCGAGGCTGATCCTATGAGTGGACCATAAAAAGCATATTTCAAAGGGTCTAAACTAGCGTCAAGAGGGCCATATACGGATTTGAGCAAAAGTGGAAAAGCAGCCGATAGACCTGCAAAAGTCCCAAAAGTCATAAAGTATATAATGGTGCAATACCAAGTATGCTTATTCTTAAAAATCTCCGTTTGCTCTTTAAAAGAAGATTTGATAGGAATACTTTTGATCATATACCAGCACAATACAGCTGTAATAATCAGTAGAGGAGCATACCAAAGTGAAGCACTTTGCAGATAGATTTCAGTCTGTACAGTTTCTCCTGCTGCATTTTGTTTGGAGAAAAGCTGAGGAGCTCCATAAAAACCTATACCCAGCATGATCGGAGTCATAAATTGGGCTAAGCTTACTCCAAAATTTCCAATTCCAGCCTGAAGGCCCAAGGCTGCACCTTTTAATCTAGAAGGGAAAAACAAATTTGTAGAGGGCATATAAGAGGAGAAATCTCCTCCTCCAAAACCTGCTGTCAAAGCGAGCACGACGAATACCCAATATGGCGTATTTGGATCCATCACTGCAAACCCAAATCCAATAACGGGTATTAGTTTGATAAGGGTAGAAATGGTAATCACATGTCGTGAACCAAATATGGGGATCAGGAAAGTATGTATTATCCGCAGTGTACCAGCCGCTAAACCTGGTAGGGCAGCTAACCAAAATAATTGATTGGAAGTGAAGTTGAAGCCAATTCCATCTAACCTAGTGACGATCGCACTCACCATAAACCAAGTGGCAAAAGAAAGCGTCAGAGAAATGGTAGTGATGATCAAGGTTCGCCAAGCGATGTGTTTTCCTTTTGAATTCCAGAAGGTTTCGTTTTCTGGTTCCCAAGTAGTAAGCCAAGTCTTCATAGGATTTCTAAATGTGGGTGAAAGTTTGGCAAAGGTATCTACAGGGTGTTCCTTACTACCTGACGAAAATCACTTTTTAACCTACTAATACTTAGGTTTTACTAATGGTGCTTAAGGTTCAACTATGATTTTTTGAGTACCCCAAATCTTGAATGTATTACATGAAATTGAAATCTAAACCTGCTGGATTTTTAATGCTGATGGCTTATCTGTAGATGTACTAGTTTCGTTTTTTCTAGATTTTCTACATCATAAAAAGGAGAATTCCTTCATGGATTAAATTTAAGAGGGGGCATTTTGCATTCAATGAAATTTGTAAGATGCACATCATCCACCAATGCTTTATCTGACCGAGTATTATTAGTTTAGTGCCGGCTTGAATCAAAGGCACTCTAAAATAGAAAATAGGTGTGCTTTCTCGTCAAGGAAAGTAACCTTACTAGACTAAAACCATGAAGTTCACCTTATCTATAGCATTCTTCTTTCTCTCGTTAGCTCAAATTTTTGGACAAGAAAGTAACTGCTTTGAAAATTCAACTGGCTTGTATTGGCCCGTCAGGGTAGGTTTACAAAAAAACCTTACTTACGGCAACAATTCATACGTATCGACTTTTGAAGGCGACAGTCTGGAATTTGAAGGCAAATATTACTTCAAAGAAACTCAGAAATACAGCACCGGTGAGGTGAAAACTAGATTCTGGAGAGAAGAAAATGGTGCGGTATTCAGCTTGGATCAGGAGAAAGGGATAGAATCTTTGGAACTTCCTTCAAACGTTGAAGTTGGTTCAAAATGGATCAGCACAGATAAAGTATGGACCTATGAAATCCTAAGCTTGACTAGTACGTATCTGACTCCGTTTTGTGAATTTTCAGATCTCTTGGAAGTGAAAACTGAAAGCTCCGAGCGCGAAGGAACAGTCTATACTTTGTATTACAAAAAAGGCTTAGGAATGATTGGGCTAAATGTAAATGGACAGCCTTTTTCCTATATCAAACCCGATAGAAAGGTGAACGAAAGGAGTTTTATCGCTTACGGCTGCGAGAATTTTGGTACTTCACAGGAGATTGAAAAATGCACCAACGCAAAGATATCGCAGCATATCAGAGAAAATCTCAAGTCACCCCAATCCACAGTAAAGGGGAGAATTCTCTTGAACGTGCGCATTGATGAATCTGGTGAAGTGAGTGAGGTGACGGTGATGGAGACAGTTGCAGACGGTGAAGCACTAGAGGCGGAAGCGATTCGTGTGATGAGTTCCTTGCCTAAGTTTATTCCTGCACAAGTGGACGATAACCAGCCAATAGCTACGAATCTTAAGGTTCCTTTTAGGTTTTAATGGTGAGTTGGAAATGGGTTAAACTTCGAAGTCTTAGGCTAAAAATTTAGTAAAAAAAAGCCCGAATCTACAATCCGGGCTTAGGTTAACTTTTGGAAAAAAGAAGTTTTAAAACACTCCTTTGAATTGCTCCATTTTCTGAGCTACCTGAGTATCTACTTCGAACCACAGCATCGTATCTGCCCACATGAAAGTCACTGTAGCCACTTTATTGTCTTCTGCTGAGATGAAGTAAGCCAGTCTTTCGAAGCTTTCAGGAGCAGCTACCGGAGTTACTTTGACCGCCACTGCATCGTCCTTTGCTAATGCCGCTTCATCGACTTTTCCATCTTTGGTATAAGCATAGACTGCATTTCCTTTGCCATTCAAGTGAACTGTCCATTCGCCAGAAGCTTGAGGAGTAATGAAAATAGAATACTTGCCCGGACCGATATTTTTGCCTCCAATACTCACTCCTGTGCTGAATTCGATGATGGTAGGGTTATTTGCACCAGCTCTCCAGGAAGTACCAAATGGCACTAGCTCACCGAATACTTTTCTTCCTTTCACCGCCGGAGAGGAGTAGTCAATGCTAATTTTGGTGAAACCTACTACCTGTGATACATGCGCCGCTGGGCTAGGAGCAGGGGCTTGAAGCTGCGCAAAAGAGATGGTAGAAAATGAGAAGAAGAGTACAAGGGCAAATGCCGATAAAAAGAGTTTGTTGTTTTTCATGACTAAGTTGTTTTGGATTTATAAAAGATTGGAAAGTTAGTTCTATTTATGGAAAAGGAAGACATCCTGGTTCAAGATAGCTTGGACTCTAGAATTTTTGCCTTGATCGTTTTCATCAAATTTTTTGGATAGCCTCGTTCTCCGGTGTAGAGATCTGTCATGAAATTGATCGCATAGTCGCCATACTTTCGAAGGAGCATATTTCTAATGATTCTGAAGGTGTAAAACCATTTGGCGGCCTTCAGCGAGGTGTTGAGTTCAGGAAGTAGTTCTTGGTCGAGCTTTTGTTGATACAGAATCGCCGCCTGCTCAGGATGCAACTTAGCCTCTAAGATGGCTTTAGCGGCCAATTCACCACTCCACATCGAGTTGGAAATTCCCTCTGCCGTCACTGCATCTGCAAATCCAGCGGCATCTCCCACCAGGAATACATTTTTTCTGGAAAAACCATCCGTCCGAGGCGAAATCGGGATTTGAAAACCATGGGCTTTTTCATTCAAGACCTCTGTGATTTCAAGTTTTTCAAGATACTTTTTGTAGTACGCTTTGAGATCTATGCGAGTCCTTTTGGTGGATGCAATACCCAGCGAGAGGTGATTTTTCTTAGGAAAACTCCAGGCATATCCAGCTGGAACGCTGTCCATATCGAATCGAACTTCTTTGGAAAGTCGCTCGAAATCCTCCTCATTTACTTCTACCTCATACTCTAGTGCTGGAATGAGTTTTCTGGTTTCTTTCCACCCCGCAAGTTTGGCGGTGGGACTGAGGGCACCATCTGCGGCAATCACAAAGGTCGTTTGGATGTCACCTTCGCTTGTATGCAGCGTGAGGTTCTGGCCAAAGGTAATGTGGGTGAGTTTGTGCCTTTCCTTGAGTTCTGCGCCTACTTCCACCGCTTTTTCGATTAGGAGATTGTCGAATTTGTCTCGCATCACCATACTGATCACGGGCAGATCTCTATGCGAGCTCAACATTTTTTGTTCACCTTCCATATAGACATTCATCTGGGCGTACTCACGCTCTACGACCGAGGAAATATCAAAAGGTAGTCTGCGTCGTCCTCGATACACTAAGCCTCCGCCGCAGGTTTTGTATCGGGGTAGATTTTCTTTCTCAATAATGACGGTGGAAATCCCAGCCTTTGCCAAATAATAGGCCGCCAGAGCTCCAGAAGGCCCACTTCCTATTATCGCTACTTCGTAAAAATTCATACTTGGGTCGAAAATGTGTTTAGAATCTAGCTGTAAAGAAACTAGAAAAGTGGAAGCAAAGCCCCCACTTTCTGGTAATTTTCTACTTTTTGACAATCTCTTGTCTCCTGGCACCAATCTCGAACTTTTCGACTTAATCGGGAAACCCTGACGGTTACTTATTCAACTCTTTTTTGATAAAAGCTACACTTTTGGGGATCTGAGTCACAGACCTGGAGCTTTCATCTTCTATACTTAGGTAAACAGTTCCTTGCTTTTTAGCCTCTTGGATGATACCTGCGATATCGATGTCTCCGGTGCCTAGCACTACGTTGGTTTCTACATTGCCTTTGCCGTCCTTGGTTCCTGGAGTGCCTACTTTACGATCTTTAAGATGCAGCATTGGGAATTTGCCCGGGTATTTCTTCATGATTGCAAGCGGGTCTCCACCTCCCATTTTTACCCAAAAGACATCCATGTTGAAGGCGAAATTTTCGGCATGCTCTAGCATGTAGTCCAGTACGACTCGTTTTTTTCCATACTTCGCAAACTCATACCCATGCGGGTGGTAGAGAAACGTAATTCCTTCCTTTTTCAATTCAGCACCTACCGCGTTGAAAAGTGCCGTAGCGATTTTGATCTCTTCAATAGAAATTGGGCCGTCTGCGTGGGGGATCCAATAGCAAGTGGCATACTGGGCGCCATATTTTTTCGCCTGATCGATTATAGGTTGTAGATCGCGAGTGAGTTGATTGTAGTCCGCACCCACTCCGATGATGCGTAAGTTATTGTCAGCAAGTAGCTTTGCGTATTCGGTATCGGACATTCCGTATCCTCCACCTCCTTCCAAGGCTGAGATTCCCCATTCTGATATCAGCTGATGGTATTTTGCAGGATCTTGCTTCATTTCATTCCGAAGAGAATAGAGCTGAAGAGCCACTTCCTGAGCTTGAACTTGCAGAGCTGGCGAAGTTATTATTAGGAAAAGGAGAAGAATTCTGAATGGATTTTTCATGGTTTTTTAGATTAGGGTTGACCCAAAATATCAATAATTCTTCAGTTTTCGATAGTAATCCTTAAATTCAAGCTTTGCTTAACGCTATGAATTCAGACCGAAGAAAATTTATACAAAACGCCACCCTTGCCGGACTTGCACTATCAATTGCACCATCTTTTACTTTTGCTAGAAACCGAGATATGATCATCGGACACGGGGATTTTCAATATCAAGTAGATCAAAAATGGGGGATGCTAGATCCTAGCAAAGTTCCAGTGAATAACTGTCACGAGATGGTAATGGATCGCAAAGGCCGTATGATCATGGTGACTGACGAACCAAAAAACAATGTCATCATCTACGATCAATCCGGGAAATTTTTAAAGGCCTGGACTTTGGGAATGGATAGAGCTCATGGGCTCACCTTGGTGGATGAGGGTGATGCAGAATACCTGTGGATTTCGGATAATGCAGGTAGAGTGGTGAAAACTACCGTCGATGGAGCGATTGTGGCGGAGATTGCCGCGCCAGTTACAGAAGGTATCTATACGGAAAAAATGTCCTATGTGCCCACCGAAACGACTGTAGCTCCCAATGGGGATCTCTATGTGGCGGATGGCTATGGTTCTCAGTTTTTTCTTCAGTATGACAGAAACGGCAAGTTCATCCGCAAATTCGGAGGAAGTGGATCTGCTGACGCTCAATTCAGCACGGCACATGGGATCACGGTAGATCAGCGTGGAGGACAAGCACCAACCTTGCTTTGTACTTCTCGTGGACATAATTCCTTCAAGCGTTTTACCATGGATGGAGAGTACCTAGAGACCATCTTTTTGCCGGGAGCATTTGTGTGCCGACCGGTTATTCATGGAGACAATCTTTATGCTGGCGTTTGCTGGTCCAGGTTGAGGTATTTGGAGCAAACTCCGGATTCGGGTTTTGTTACTATTTTGGACAAGAACAATAAGGTGGTCTCCAATCCTGGAGGCACGGCTCCTGACTATAGAGATGGCAAGCTTCAGCTGATGGTTCAATCTGAATCGATCTTCAAGCATTGCCATGATGTGTGTATAGATCAGGATGAAAATATCTATGTATGCCAATGGAACGCAGGCAAAACTTATCCAATCAAGCTGGTTAGAGTGTAGTACTTCCACCTAGAAAGTGCCGGCTGAGAACCTTGGAGGTTATTTGTACTGATACTAAGTAAAAGTTAACTAGGAGCAATTATGAAAAGAGTAGCTGTAGGTTGGTTTGAAATTCCCGTGAATGACCTGGATCGAGCCGTAGATTTTTATCAAAAAGTCTTTGAATGCAAGCTCAATAAGCAGGAATTGGGAGATTTTCAGATGGCTTGGTTTCCTGGAGGTGCTGACGGTACAGGAGCAGGGGGAAGCTTAGTGTTTCACAAAAAGTTCTATGAACCTAGTGGACATGCCGGAGCATTGATTTATTTCAATTCAGAAGATTGCGCCATTGAATTGGGTAGAGTAGAGGCTGCAGGTGGTGAAATTCAAATTCCGAAGAGATTGATAGCTCCGGATATTGGATATATGGGCGTTTTTTTGGATTCTGAAGGAAACAGAATAGCACTCCACTCGATGGTCTAGACTGAGTTTATATTGACTTTATCTAAGTTTTTTTTGGGTAATTTTGTGTCCTAGTCTTTGGTACCGGGTAAGTTTTTATAATTTGCTGTTCAACTTAGTTTAAGGGGATTTTTATGTGGCTAACCAAAGGATTAAAGGTTTCTGAAGAGAATTTTGATAATATGGAGGATTTCCATAAGCGAATTACTCTGACTTTTACATTTTTGACCTTCGTGCTTTTGCTAGTTTTGGGTGTTTCAGATGCGATTTTAGGAATGTCACCTGTGATTGTATTTCTTAAAATTGGCATTGCATTCCCTTTTCTTGGGACTTATTTTCTGGTTTCAAAATTCGGAAAAACACGGATTGCAATTCATATTTTGCTCTTATTAGGGCATTTGGTTGTTGCTTTCAACTTTATTTATAATGATGGAAGTGATGGTCCTACGATTTATGCCTTCTTTCTTATGCTAGTGATGTACACCTTGCTGGTGCCGGGTTGGCAAAAGTTGGGCTGGTTTTTACTTTCGTTTTCTATATTTTTCATTCTATTTTATGCTGAAGCTTTCGGGTATTTGGAAGTAGTACACTTTTATAGTACTCCAGAAGAAGTGTTTGTAGATCACGCCGTTACGATTCTCTGGATCAGTCTTTTTATTTTTGTGCTGCTGCATTTTTTTGTAAAAAGTTATCAAAATCAGAATAATATTCTGAACTCCATTAAGGTAAGGCAAGATGCCACGCTTCGGGAGGTGAAAATGCTCAATGAGCAGAAAAATAAGTTGATTGCGATATTATCCCATGATCTTAAAAATCCTATAGGTATGCTCCACACCACCCTTGGACTAGTGGAGAAGGATGCTTTTGAACCAGGAGAAATGGAGCAAATACTTAGCAATCTGAAGGGCCAAAGTTTCCATCTGAATAAGGTACTGAACAATACCTTAAGCTGGGTAATGACGGAATTGGAGGACAAACCTGTACAACTGCATGAGATAAGTTTGATGGTCTTGACTCATGAGATGCAAACTATGATGCAGGTACAGGCTGCAGAAAAAAATCAGAAAGTTGAGGTTTCTTTTGAAGGAGAAGACCAGAATATATCGTTGGAAATCAATGAGATCAAGATAATTCTAAAAAACTTGCTGGATAATGCCATTAAGTTTTCCCCCTTGAATTCTGTGATCAACCTAGACCTTAAAGTGAGTAAGGACAAATTAAGCTGGACTGTTCGAAATCAAGGAGCACTAATTTCTGCTTTAGATCAAAAGGACTTGTTTGCCTTCCGAGCCAGAACTTCTTACGGTACCAAAAAAGAAAAAGGAACTGGCGTCGGGCTTCCGCTTTGCAAAAGAATTGCGGATAAGATACGTTTTGAGCTTACTTACTCTTCCACTAACGACAAGCAAAACAGTTTCACGCTCACCAAAAAGTTGGTTTAAAGAATCACCACTTTCAAGCTCATGGCTCCATGAGCACCCACTACGAGCGACTGTTCGATGTCTGCCGTTTTGGATGGACCGGCGATAAATACGCCAAAACCAGAGCTGCTAGACCCTATGAGCTCATAGGCTTGATGCATGTTTCCCACGATATTTTCCTTTTTGATCACAATCACTAGGTGGGCAGTGATGAAGGGTAGCGCTCTGAGATCTAAGTTGCTTTCATCCAGCCAAATCGCTCCATTCTCAGCGGAAGCGAATTGCCCCTCGATAATGGCCAGATCCAAATCTGCAAAACCTGCGGGGTGGCTTGGTAAATCGCAGGTGGTATAGGATGAAAAAGTGGGAGAAGCGCTGTAGATTTTTCCGAAGTTAGTTTCGTCAAGTAGCTGCTCCAGCTCCTCTTTAGTTACAACTGAGCCTTTATTGCCACTTAATGCCGCTGTATATGTGGCGACTAGGTCTTCAGCGATAGCGAAGTCGGGGATCTCAGGAAGAGGTTTTTCTTCCATGTGTAATCCTTTGATGGCTGAAAGTATGGATGTTTTGCTACTCATGATCTATTCTTTTTGTACCAGGTTTTGAAAGATTCTGCTGGCAAATCAGGTAAGTTTCTGCCTTTTCCCCATGCATTCAGCGGATTGTAAATAATACTATCCGGTAAAGTTTTAAGCGAAGCACGCATCAATTGCCCGGAAATACGGTAGGCCATTGGGCTTTTGAAAATCCCATTGGCCAATTTCATAGAAAGGCCTTTCAACGACGAGCCATGTGCCTTGGTGATTTCCTGTCTCCACTCGTAGAGCTGTTCGTGGATATTGATTTTCACCGGGCATACATCAGAGCAGCTACCGCAGAGCGTAGAGGCAAAAGGTAAGGTACTGTGTTTCTTGAGATCTATTCCTGGTGACAGGATAGACCCTATAGGGCCGGGAACGGTACTTCCATAGCTGAATCCTCCACTTCGGCGATAAATAGGACAGGTGTTCATGCAGGCTCCGCAGCGTATGCATTTCAGGGAGTTGCGAAACTTCTCCCTGCCGAGCTGCTTGGTGCGGCCATTGTTCACTAGGATCAGATGGAGCTCTTTGCCTGGAGATGGACTGCGGAAGTGCGAGTTGTAATTGGTGATGGATTGGCCTGTAGCCGATCTGGCTAGAAGACGAAGGAACACGCCAAGATCTTTTCTACGAGGAATCAACTTCTCTATACCCATACAAGCGATGTGCGTATCTGCTAAGTGAACACCCATATCGGCATTTCCTTCATTAGTGCAGACAACGAATTCGCCTGTTTCTGCCACTGCGAAATTCACTCCTGTGATGGCCACTTTAGCTTGCAGGAATTTTTCTCGGAGATGTAGTCGTGCGGCATGCGTGAGGTAAACTGGGTCGATATTGTCTTTTTCGGTTTGGAGTTTTTCGTGAAAAATAGCTGAGATATCTGACTTCTTGAGGTGAATAGCCGGCATTACGATATGACTCGGGGGCTGCTTGAGAAACTGAATAATGCGCTCCCCCAAATCGGTATCTACGACTTCAATGCCTTTTTCTTCCAGAAACGGATTCAAATGACATTCTTCCGTCAGGATAGATTTACTCTTGACGATCGCTTTGCAATTCTTTTCCTCTAGGATCTTTCCGATGATCTGATTGTGCTCCTCAGCATTCTCTGCCCAGTGTACTATGATACCATTTGCGGTAGCATTCTTCTCTAATTCTTCGAGGTAGTGGTCCAGTTTGGAAAGCGTATGATCCTTAATTTGTGAAGCTAGTTCACGTAGTTGCTCCCATTCTGGAATTTGATGGATGGTGGCATCCCGTTTTTCTCGCACGATCCAAAGTGTCTCATCATGCCATTTGGCGCGCTCCTGATCTTTCAAAAATACCGTTGCATGCTGTGGATGACTCATGAGATGACTTGGTTAAGAATTTCTGCAAAGTGCATGAACTTGATTTTTTCCTGGTCTCGGGTTGCGATTCCCTGCATGTGCATGATGCAGGACATATCTCCCCCCACGATGATTTCTACTTCTTTGTCCACATGATCCGCGATTCGGTCCTTGCCCATTTGCACGGAGATGGCTTCTTCACTTACTGCGAATGTCCCACCAAATCCACAGCATTCATCTTTTCTGGTTAACTCCACTACCTCCAATCCTTCCAAATCCTTCATCAATTGAAGGGTTTTGTTGAATTTAGGTTCGTTTCGCTCCGAATCACTCGCTAGTCTAAGCCCGCGAAGACCGTGACAGGATGCATGAAAGCCAATTTTATGAGGGAAACTTCCCTTGATAGAACCTACTTTTAGCACGTCAGTGATGAATTCGCTGAGTTCGTAGATGTTTGATTGAACGTATTCTTGGTTTTTTTGGAGCTTTTCTATTTTTGGAGAGTGATCTTTTACATGCAATACACAGCTGCCAGAGGGAGCTACTATGTAGTCAAATCCGGCAAAATCACGGATGAATTTTGAGGTGGTATGCTCCGTGCTGGATTCAAAACCTGCATTCGACATGGGTTGACCGCAGCACGTTTGGCCCATCGGATAGGTAACTTTACAGCCTAATTTCTCTAGTAATTCAAGTGTAGCGATTGCTACTTTTGGATAAAACTGATCAATGTAGCAAGGGATAAATAGGCCTATATGCGGGCTTGGGTTATTTTTCATCGGGAATTCGTAAGTCATTCAGTTCATTTGAAAGTCAAACTAGTTGGACTTAAACAATCTTATGCTTATTGGGGTGATCTTGGAACAAAACCTAAGTTATTTCATTTGGCTTTGAGTTCTATCCTTTAGTGTCGGTTATTTTGAGCTACAGGTTAGAATATACATGCGATTTTAGATGTCACTTTAAATTTTATGAAGGTCTTGTCTGGGAACAGGAAATAGATTTCAATGAAGATGGTTGATCATCAGGCGTTGAATTTGAGGGAATTACTCAAATGTTAATTTTTTAGTTTTTTTTCAAAGTCGCTTGTGAAAGTGAAAACTACTATTTAGATTTTGATCACTTTTAAACAAAATTTTTATGAAAACAATCAAACAATCAAACAATCAAACAATCAAAGCTTAAAATTGCTTGGAATACTATTTTTTCTTTTAGCTAGTTGCCGGTCAGAACCCGATTTTTCTGATGAGCCAGTGGACATTTTGGCTGAAGTCGAAGTTTCTTATAAAGTATCTCAAGATCTAGCTAAAGAAATAGCCTTGGGGTTTTTTGCGACTGATTCAAGTTATATTGCTGGGAGGAAAATAAAAAGCTCTCCCAAAATTAAAGATATAGCCAGAGTAGCCCTCTCAGACACGTTGGATTTTGAAGCATTTGTAATTAATGAATTAGAAGGATTTGTGATGATATCGGGGGACTCTAGAGTTATGCCTATTTTGGCATATTCCTCGGAAGGTGAATTGACAGCAAAAAACTTACAAGATGTGAATGGATTGAAAGTTTGGTATCAAGAGACTATGCTACAGATTGATCAGGAGTTAAAAGGGATTGAAGAAGTTCACCCAATTGTCTATAACGAGTGGAAGAAGTACACAGAAAAATACGATCCTAATGGAAGAATTTGGGATAATGCAGTGGCTTACAATCCTAACTCCAACTGCTATGAGTGGTACCAATATGGCCAGTTTATGTGTAATCCTTATATGACAGTATCTCAAAGGAAACCTCTATACAGTTATGATCCTTCTGATCCTTTATCTATTGGAGTTAAGTGGGGACAGTCAGGAATTTCGAATCACATGGCACCTACAAACCTTTTTCATGATTGTGGATGCAATGATAGAAGCCCTATCGGATGTGGTGGAGTAGCTATTGCTCAAACCTTATGGTATTTTAAACCTGGCTCGGCTAACGCGTATAATTTGATGCCTCAGACTTCCAATTCACCCTGTGCTCCTGCTACATCTGGACAAATTAGCTTGGCGTTATTAATGTATAATTCTGCTTTAGCTGCAAATACAGATTTCAATTTTGGAACCACCTGCAATGGGATGACTCTTCCAGGTAGAATAAGCCCTGCTCTCAAATCCATGGGACTCCAAAATGGGGGGAATTCATCTAATTTCAATCCATCTACGCTCAAGAATGAGTTAGCACAAGGGTATCCAGCAATATTTTATGGTAGAGATTCACTACTCGAATGGCATATTTGGACTAGTGATGGTTATAAAACGCATAATTATAAAGCTTACGATTGTGATTTGGATGGGTGTATGGAATGGTCATATACTTGGTATTTCATGAATTGGGGTTGGAATGGTAGCCAAAATGGATGGTTTTCAAGTGGAGTCTTTGCACCATATGGATCGGGTGGGTCTAATTATAATAATAGTTTAAAAATGATAACTGGAATAAGATGAGAAAGCTGCTATGGTGTATTTTCCCTATAATTTTGATTCAGTCTTGTAATCAAAATAAATATAACGTTGGCGTATTCCCAGAGACGGCGACCAATTTGGGCATAATAAATTCGGCATTTGATGATATCAATTCGGATATGCCGACTGTAAATCATGAGTTTAAACTTGTGTTTTCTTCCAATCGCATAGGATCTCAACCAAACCATTTTAATCTTGTCGGGTTCAATTTGGTGTTTTACTGGGATAGATCTGAAGGTTTCCTAAGTGTAGGTAAGGGTAACTCACTTTTCGATAATAGCCTACTTGATTGGGTCAGAAGGACTGAATCAACATACAATGAGAAAGGGCCTTACAGCTTTGTAGATTCGGAGAATGATAAAACCATGTTATTTAGTCGAGATGATGACCAAGGGATTTATTCCATCTATGCTGAGCCAGAAATACCTTCAGTAGCTCCAAATGCTCGAACGAATCAAAGCTTTCAACTCTTTGAAGAGTCAGTCAGCGAAATGTATCCAAGCTTTTACGGTGAGAATTATCTGAAAGGGTCAGATATTTCAAGTCAGGGGAAACCTGAAAAATTTCTGATGTCATCAGATCGGGAAGGAGTGTTTGATATTTATGAATTGGACTTACCAAGTGATATTTCTCCTTTAGATTATTTATTAGGAACCAGCGCTAAACCCTTTTTAAAAATTTCTATTAATTCCACTGCAAATGATCACATGCCATTTGTATATGGTGATTTATTAGTTTTTGCCTCTGATAGAGCAGGAGGATATGGAGGGTATGATCTATACTATTCTTTCAAGACGGATTCTGGGTGGTCTGAGCCTGTGAATTTCGGGCCAAATATCAATTCTGACAAGGATGAATATCGACCTATAGTATCAGAAAATCCAGGGTTCTCCAATCGCTTAATGATTTTCTCTTCCAATCGCCCAGGTGGCTTAGGAGGATTTGATTTATACTATGTGGGAATACCTAAGTTTTAAAATCAAGAGACCTGACAGTTTTTTTGAACCTTGTCAGGTTCTTTCTTACAGGTGAAGTATCTCACAGTTTGCTAAGCATATTAAATACAAAAGCAAGTTAGAGCAGTGATTTTTCTAATTAACCAGCATGGCTGCCCCTAATGCAGAACCATTTGGAAAATCACTTGGAATGATTGTTAATTCCGGAAGCTTTTTGCGAAGCATACCTACGAAAATATCATTAGCCTGGAAGCCCCCGTCTATGTAAAGCTTGGCTACAGGAGCACCATCCAAAACAAGTTGTAGAGCTGCAAGCTGCAAGTCGGTGAGTTCATGAATGAAGGTATAATAAGCCTCGTTGAACTCGGAAAATCTTGACCAATCATTGGATATGGCCTGTTCTATTCCATAATCCTCGGGCTTGAGGTAGTGGAAGTGTATGCGCTTGCTTCTGAAATCTCTAATTTTTTCAAATAGTGTAGCATTGAATTTCAGTTTTTTATAAGTACCCATTGGCATCTGAAAGTGCTCGTACATCTTCTCGACCTGATATTTATGTTCCTCGCCGATAAATAAGCGGGAGATTTTGATCGGATCACCTTTGATACTAAGAAACTGTAAGCAATCCTGCTTCAGCTCTTTTTTGGTCAAAGGAGTTTTATTTGATGGATTTATACCTATCGCCCAAGTGCCAGTAGAAAGCAAGGCGAATGGTTCGGATTCTTGCTGAATATAAGGGAGCAAAGCAGCCGAGGAATCATGAACTCCTATGCCACAGGGAATATTTCCAAGTTCAGGCTTAGTTTTCAGGAGTGTATTCCCAGGAACTATTGGAGGTAGCAATTTTCTAATATCTTCTCGATCTACCCAGCTATGGTAATCGTTTGCTTCATAGTCCCAGAGTCCGGTATGACACCCTATGCTGGTGTAATCGGATACTTTTTCTCCCGTAAAAAGAAAACTTAGGTATTGCGGAAAATGGAAGGAATGAGCGATTTTTTTGAAGAAATCTGGTTTGGCGTATTTGATGAAATAAAGCTGTAAACCAGAATTGAGCATCGCCAATGGGGGAGAGGAAGTGGCTCGACAGAAGGTCATTTTTCCTCCGTTTTCCTCATAAAACCTAGCCAAGAGATCTTCCGGGAAAGGCTTCAAGTAATCATATAAGGGAGTACATGGAATTCCATCTTTATCAACGTGGACAAAAGACGCTCCGTGACAAGAGAAGTTCAATCGCTGAATCTGGTAAGCTGTATGCTGTAGTGCTTCCTTGAAAGTCTTTAGCATCCATTCTTCTAGAGGAGCCAAGGGTTCACTTGGGAAATTGTCCTCATCGGGAATTGGATCCAGACGTATGTAAGAACTGTGTACTTCGGTTAGGTTTTCGTCAAAAAGGAAAAACTTCTTATTCGTTTTGCCGATATCAAAAACAGCCGTTACTGGAATTTTACTCATAGCTACGCTGTCAGAGCGATTTTCTGATGATCATTTTGAAAGGGCTCTTGAGGGGAATTTTGTCTTCAGTTCCCAGGATTTGATTGGCTATAGCTGTTCCCATCTTGATGAAGTCCGTGGAGATCGTAGTGATTCCATCAGCCAATATTTCTTTTAGCGGAGTTTCATTGTAAGAAATTAGTCCGATGTCTGTGCCGAGCTGAAAGGATTGCTCCCGGGATTTCTTCACGATATTGGCAAGGTCTGTCTCTGCCAACACGATAAAAGAATCGCCTTCATAAAGTTGCTCGTCATCGATACCGTCCAAGATCAGATTGTTGAAGTTATGGAAAAAGCAAAAGCGCTTGAACCCATCGATGATCTCCACAGGGTACATATCGCCTTTAGGAAATACCAAGATTAACCTAGTGTACTTTCTCAAATGGGTAATTCCTGACTCCAGAGCTTCCATAATATCTCTGGCAAAATCCTGATAGACTCCAGGGAATTCATTTTCGTGACCTTTTACATCACGGTCCATGATAAGGAGTTTGTCTTTTGGGATTTGTTGGATTAAGTCGTAGCAGGTTTCTGGATGCGTGTTTTCATCGAAGAAATGCGGTGCCAAGACATAGTAATTGTAATGTCCTAAGTTTCTCTCCAGCAGATTTTCGAAAATCGTACGATTGTAGTGGTGAATCTGCAGATCTACCGTTGCTTGATCACCTAACGTCTCCACGATAGAATAATAGATAATCTTCTTGTAAGAGCTGAGTTTGTTGAAAATCAATAACACCTTTAACTTGTTAGTCATATTCGTAGAGCTCACGTAAAAGCCTTTGCCCCTCACCGAAGTGATGATTCCACGATCCCGCAGTTCATTGTAGGCTTTTTCTACCGTGTCTCTGGAGAGGAGAAAATCAAAACTTGTCTCATTGATAGAAGGAATTCTATCTCCGATTTTGAGTTTTCCGCTGTCCAGGTCGTCCAAGATAAGATTGACCACCTGCATGTATTTTGGGGTTCGTGAATCCGTGTGAATTCTTTCCGATTTGTCAACTAACATAGTATTTTGGGGTTATTTGGGGGTACTAAGTGTAATCGAGGTTTATTATTTCATCTGCTATCTTGGGAATGCGGCAGCGAGGCCACCATCCACATTTAGCATATTTCCAGTGGATTTGCTCAGTTGGCCACTGACGAAGACAAATGCTGCGTTTGCGATATCACTGGTTTTCACGCTTTCTTTTAATAAGGTTCGGTTGGCGTAAAACTGAGGCAAATCTTTCACTTCTATACCATAGGCTTTCGCGCGATTTTCGCCCCATCCACCTTCCCAGATGTTGGAGTTTTCGATTACTGCGTCAGGATTTACTACGTTGACTTTGATTTTGTCCTCAGCCAATTCAGCTGCCATCAGGCGAGACATGTGCAGTTGAGCGGCTTTGGCAGTGCCATAGGCCACATTCTTAGGGCCAGCAACCAAGCCATTTTTACTAGCGATGTTGACAATATCTCCACCATGGCCCTGCAGCTTCATGATTTTCACACCAGCTTTGGAGATGTGATATTGGCCCATGACCAAGATGTCGTTCAGTCGATCCCAGTCCTGATCGGTATGATCTTCGAACCCTTTGCTGATGGAAATCCCAGCATTATTCACCATGATATCCACTCCCCCAAACTGAAGACAAGTAGCTTCCATGGCTGATGCCAAGCTTTCCCCATTTGTCACATCTAACTTGACAGTGAGAAATGCATCTTTGCCGTATTTTTTCAAAAGTTCATCGCCAGTCTGCTGAAGTCTATCACTATCAATGTCAGTCACGACCACGCAGGCGCCTTCTTGGATAAATTTCTCAGCTATAGCCAGGCCAATTCCTCCCGCGCTTCCTGTTACCAAGGCTACTTTTCTGGAAAGTGGCTGCTCTTTAGGCATACGCTGAAGTTTTGCTTCTTCAAGTAGCCAGTATTCTATGTTAAATGCTTCCTGCAGAGGCAAAGAAACGTATTCGGAAACTGCTTCTGCACCACGCATCACGTTAATAGCATTGATGTAGAATTCGCTGGCCACCCGGCTGGTCTGCTTGTTTTTAGCATAGCTGAACATTCCGACTCCAGGCCAGATTAGGATCACCGGATTCGGGTCACGCATCGCTGGGCTATTGGCATGCTTGTGCTTTTGGTAATAGTCAGCATACATTTCACGATATGCTTGGAAGGCTTTTTCCAGTTGCATTTTGATGGCAGAAAGGTCTGAGAGGTCAGCATCCGCTGCGATGTCCATTACGAGCGGAGAAATCTTAGTTCTCAAAAAGTGATCTGGGCAGCTTGTTCCCATGGGAGCCAATTTGCTCAAATCATGACTATTGATGAATTGAAGCACTTCTGGAGCATCGGTGAAAGTACCGACCATTAGATTTTCCGAGGAAGCAAGGCCTCTCAAAACGGGAGCGAGTTTAGCAGCTTGGCTTTTTCTCTGATCTGTAGGCAGAGATTGTACTTTCTCACCACCGAAAATAGGACGCTTTTTGCCATAATTCTGAGCTAGGTATTCAGAAGCAGTTTCGATTACTTCCAAGCTATTGATGTAGCACTCATACGCAGTATCACCCCAGGTGAAAAGTCCGTGACCTCCGAGCATAATGCCGCGGATTCCAGGGTTTTCATCCAATGCTTGCTTCAGTTGAAGTCCAAGATCGAAGCCTGGCTTTTGCCAAGGTACCCAAGCGATCTGGCCTTTCCATAGATCTTGTGTGATCTGCTCTCCATCTTTTGCGGCAGCAATAGCAATCGCTGCATCCGGATGAAGGTGATCTATATGCTTGAAAGGTAAAAACGAATGTAAAGGCGTGTCGATTGATGGAGCTTTAGAGTTGAGGTCATAGATGCAGTGATTGAATAGCTCCACCATCTCATCTTCAAATTCCAAACCTCGGTAGATACCTTTCAATGCACGAAGTTTGTCAACGTATAAACCCGCCAGCCCCGACTTTTTTAAAGTTCCTATGTCTCCACCTGAACCTTTGACCCACATGATTTCTACCTGCTCATTTGTCAATGGGTCTGCTTCGTAGGTTTTGCAGCTGGTGTTTCCGCCACCGTAATTGGTGATTCTTAGATCAGCTCCAAGGATATTTGAACGATATATTAGAAGATCAACTTCTTTTCCCTCAAGTTTTGATGCTACGGCATCATCCCAGAGGTAACTTACATGCTTAAATTTTTGTGTTGTTATGCTCATTGCGTTTAGCAGATTGTTCTGATGGTGAATATGGGTGAAAAGATCACGTCAGGTATCCTGTGCTGTCTTGACTTCCTTGAAAATTTTTATTTACCTAATGTCTTGTAATTCAAGTTTAAATTTTGTGATGTCCTTAATTGATTTTTTTATAGAATGTTTTTAAGGTTGTTTTGGAATTATATTCTGTTTTGTGCAAGTGCGTGGTGTAGGGTAAAAGGATGATTTTTTGAATAGAAGAATTAATTTTTATACTAATCTGCAAGCTTACCAGTATCCAAAATTCCTTCGTTTATCAGGACCGAAGTCTATATTGGCCACTATTCCCAGAAGTTTATTAAGATTCAACAAACTCTACACTGCTTGCGGTCCGTTGCAGGTAACAAAGCGGTTCTACATTTATATGATTATCCGCTTTTCTACCAGTAAGGTGGAATAAGCAATGTAGCAAATGTTAAACTTAAGAATTGAGGCCGCTTCGGTCATCGGTCTTCCAACCAGATAAGCAAGGAAAATAAGGTGACTGGCATTATTGCGGATAATTATATATATAAATTTTAGTTTTCCTAGATTCAAATAGATACTCTAATCTAAAAAGTTAAATGCAGAATGCCTGAGAATCATAGCGAGACCTTTTTGGTCATGATTCTACTGATCGGGATTTGATATCTGCCCTTACACTCAGTCAAGTACCAAATCAGCATCCGAGAGCAGAAAGTTTTTTGGTTAAATGTTTGTTTTATAACACCTAGCTCGTGAGTCATCTGGTTTTTCACACTAGCCTACGTAACACTCATTTCTGAAAAGATTTTCAACAGTCATTGACAACCAGGTCACGGAAAAGAGTTTCAATAACCCATTTCATTTGCCTTACCGAGCATGTTGGCAAGGGAAAAAGAAAAGATCCTGGAAACGTGGAAAGTGAAGTATGGAAAAAAACAAGGAGACTAAATCAAGCGAAGGCTTATTCCAATGAGCCACTTACTGGGTAAACAAGGGAGTTTTTGTCAAAATATCCTTTCTTTTAGTATGTTCTTTTTTTAACCAAAATGAGTAAAAAGTAAACAGTCTTAGCCTACACATGAGAATTTCAGAAGATCAATTAGCCTCATTTTCTTTCACCGGATTTCATTTTCGATCCTTGGAACTTTTGCGTGAGCAATTCTCCAATCATCACATAGATTTTGAGAGAATCATCCGCAAGATTCAGGAATTTCAGATCGCTATTCCTAGTGCAGCTTTGGGAAATGGTAGCAAGAAGAAATCCAGGACGGGTGGTGAGCCTAGGGATTTGAGTGAAAAGCTAGAGGATATAGGGCTTTTGCAGCAACTGACCTGTAGGACAAATTCAGTTTCTGTCTATATTCCGCAGGATATGCCAGAGGATTTTGCAGAGGTAAAAGAGCTGGCGAATGAGCTCAAGTTGGACTTTGATACCATGAATAGTACTAGTTCCAAAGATCAAAAAGAATATGCTAAACTAGGTTCTCTGGGTAATCTCAACAAGGCAATTCGAGATGAGGCAATTGCTCATAACGAAGAGGTGATCAGCATTGGCAAAAAGCTGGGAAGTAAGGGGCTGACTGTTTGGATGGCTGACGGGAGCAATTACCCCGGACAATCGGACTTTCGAAGTACGCTTGGTTGGACGGAGGAATCACTTCGCGAAATCTACGAATTTATGCCTTCAGACTGGAGGCTTATGCTTGAATACAAACCTTTTGAACCCAATTGCTACCACACGGTGGTCCCTGACTGGGGGACATCATCCATGCTTGCCAAGCGTTTGGGGGAACGTGCAAAAGTACTTGTTGACCTCGGACATCATTTGCCCAAAACTAATATTGAGCAAATAGTAGCCACACTGATGTACCAAAATCTTCTGGCAGGTTTCCACTTCAACGACAGTAAATATGGAGATGATGAACACAATCCGGGAAGTATCAAACCCTATCAGCTCTTTCTCATTTTCTGTGAACTGATCAGTGGAGACAAAGATGGTGCACAGGCTTGGGATAGTATTTCATGGATGATCGACGCGAGCTATAATACGCAAGATCCGCTGGTCGATTTGATTCAGGCGCTTGAGACAATTACGATTGCCTACACCAAGGCACTCTTGGTAGATAGGGAAAAATTGAAAGAATGTCAGCAAAGCAGAGAGGAATCTCGAGCACAGGAAATTTTACAACGGGCCTATTTGACTGATGTGAGACCCTTAGTTTGTGAAGCGAGGGTTCGTGCAGGAGGGGTGGTAGAACCTTTAGAGGCGTATAGGGTTTTGATGATCCGCAATAAACTGGTTCAGGATAGAGGTCGAAAATCCCATCCTACCATTTTTTAGTCAGAATCAAATCTTAGTATCTTGGGGCATGTTAAAACACAATATTCTCCAGCTTTTAGCAGTTTTTGCTGCTGCTTTATTCTTCAGTTGCGAAGCCAAAGAAAAGAAAACCGATGAGCTTGCTAAGAAGCCAAATATTATTTTCATACTGGCAGATGATCTTGGGTATGGGGATCTGGGTTTTCTAGGTCAACACTATATAGAGACACCAAACATTGATCGGCTTGCAAGGGAAGGGATGTTCTTCACGGATCATTATTCTGGGGCGACAGTTTGTGCTCCATCCAGATCTTCGTTTTTAACCGGGCTACACACCGGTCACACACCTATCAGAGGCAATAGTGAAGTTCAGCCAGAGGGTCAATTCCCCATGCCAGATTCTGTGACTACTGTGGCTAAAGTGCTGGAAGGCGTAGGCTATAAAACCGGGGCTTTTGGCAAATGGGGGTTGGGATTTGTAGGGACAACTGGCGATCCAAATCAGCAGGGTTTTGAGCAATTCTATGGCTACAACTGTCAGCGCTACGCGCATCGATATTATCCAGCGCACCTTTGGCACAACAGTGACAAAATTGTTTTGGAAGGAAATGGCTGGGTAGAAAAAACCACTTACGCTCCAGATGTCATTCAAAAAGAAACCATCACATTTATAGAAAGCAATAAAGACAATTCCTTTTTCCTTTTTATGCCCATCGTCATGCCTCATGCGGAATTGGCTGCTCCAGAAGATGAGATTATCCAAAAGTACAGAGCCAAATTCGGTGATGAAAAACCCCATCCAGCGCGCAAAAACTCCGAATATGGGCCGGACATGAATATTTCTGCATATCAGTCGCATCCCACACCTCACGCGGCTTTCGCAGCTATGGTGGAGAGACTGGACCTCTATGTAGGCGAGGTAATGGCCAAGCTGGATGAGTTGGGATTGACAGAAAACACGCTGATCATCTTTGCTTCGGATAACGGGGCTCACCAAGAAGGCGGCGCAGATCCAGATTTTTTTGATAGCAATGGTCCTTTCAGGGGTCATAAGCGCGACTTGTATGAAGGTGGAATCCGTACGCCTATGATTGCGTGGTGGCCGGGCAAGATCAAGGCAGGTTCGAAGAGTGATCATGTTTCTGCCTTTTGGGATTTACTCCCAACTTTTGCTGAGGTAGCTGGTGCTGATATCCCAACGGATATTGATGGGATTTCCTTTTTGCCTGCCATGCTGTCCCAGAATGATCAGCCAAAACATGAGTATCTCTACTGGGAATTTCACGAGCAGGGAGGTAAGCAGGCTGTGAGACAAGGAAAATGGAAAGCCGTAAAACTCCAGGTATTTGGCAGTGATCAACCTACGATAGAGCTCTATGATTTAAGCGTGGACATAGGAGAGGAGAATGATCTTGCTGCACAAAATCCAGAGAAAGTGGCTGAGCTTGAAAAGTTGATGAATTCATCACATACTCCAAATCCGATTTTCGGATTGCTTCCAGCCGAGCGTAATTAAATTTCTACTTGCTTTTAAATGAGAAAAGACGGAGAACAAGCCCCGCCTTTTCATACCCAATCTATCTATTGTAATGTTTTTGAATATCTGAATATAGAACAGAGACAGTAGCGCAGCATCCTTGTCTATCCTGCTTAAGTCATAATAAATCATTAGCTTATAAGTATTGTCCAGTTAGAAAACGGATCAATGAAATTAATAGTCATGAAAAATTTTGTCCTTATGTTTCTCCTTGTATCAGCTTTTGCATGCGATGAAACAAAGTCAACTGCTGAGATATCAGAAGAGGAATCTCGCTATGCTACCGTAGGATCTGTAGAGAGGTTGACGTCAGAGATCAACACCTTTATAGCCGAAGGAGCAGAAATAGAGGTGCTAGCATCCGGTTTTGAATGGGCGGAAGGACCTCTTTGGTTAGCGGATCAGAAAGCATTGATTTTCACTGATGTGCCTACCAATAAGATCTGGAAATGGACTGAAGAAGATAGTCTGAGTTTGTTTTTGGAGCCCTCCGGATATTTGGGTACAGAGGCAACTAAGAAAGAGCCAGGTGCAAATGGATTGGCATTAGATGCAGCTGGAAATTTGATTCTTTGCCAACATGGCGAAAGAAGAATTGCCAGGCTGAACGCTTCGCTTTCCTCACCTACAGCTGATTTTACGGCTTTGGTGTCAGACTATCAGGGTAAGAAATTCAATAGTCCTAATGATTTGGTTCTCAACAAGTCTGGGCAGATTTTTTTTACCGATCCTCCCTACGGTTTGGATGATTGGGATACGAAGGAATTGGATTTTCAAGGAGTCTATCGATTGGATACGGATGGAAGCTTGCATTTGCTTTTGGATAGTTTGAATCGCCCCAATGGGATAGGGCTGAGTCCAGATCAGAGAACACTTTACGTGGCACAATCCGATGCCCAAAAAGCAAGGTATTTTGCTTTTGAATTGGATGAAGATGGGAGTGTGACTGATGGAAAGGTGTTATTGGATGCTACTGCAGCCGTAGGAGAATCTGGCCCAGGATTGCCTGATGGGCTAGCTGTTCATAGCTCAGGGACTATTTTTGCTTCAGGACCTGGAGGTATCTGGGTGATCAGTTCAGCAGGAGCACACCTAGGAACGATTTTGACAGGGCAGGGTACTTCGAACTGCACTTTCGATAGTGAGGAAAAGTATCTGTATATGACTGCAGACGCCTTTCTGATGCGAATCAAAATAAACTAAGGAACAGCAATCTGGCACAGGCGCCTGGAATTAAAACGAGCAGCTGTTCTGGTGGCTGATAAGGTGATCGGACCTGGAGGTAAACGTACTTCAGAGGAAAGTTTATTTATACTTCTCTGCGCTGGTATTTACTTTAAAAGCCGGACTGCTGTAGTCTTCAGGTAAATAAGTGGGCGGAATAGTAACATGATTTCCATCCCGCGCGGCGCGGTAGTGTGGAGACATGATTTCCACTCCGGCTTCATTAAATGCATCCTGTATGATGGCGTGAAGATCCGAATAAATGACCGCAGCTTTGGATGGCGTAGCGGTGTAAGCATTGATTTGATAGCTCACATAGAAATCATCCAAACTAGTTTGTAGCACAAAAGGCGCAGGTTCTTGGAGTATTTTGTCAGTTGCCAAAGCCGCTCCGATGAGAAGTTCATGAACCTGTCTCCATGGCACATCATAGCCGATGGTGATAGTGGTGTGAAGAATCAAAGCTGGTGAATTTGCTTCTAGCGTATAATTGATCGTCTTACCTGCCAGGATAAAAGCATTAGGGATAGTTACTTCTTCATTTTTGATTGTGCGTAAGCGTGTCACCAGCATGGTTTTTTCAATTACATCACCTACCGTATCACCGATCTTCACCCGGTCTCCGATCTTAAATGCCCGCATGTAGATAATTACTAATCCAGCAATAATATTTGCTATGGCTGAAGAGGAACCCAGTGAAATCAACAATCCTAAAAACACACTTACGCCCTGAAAGGCAGGGGAGTCAGATCCCGGTAGGTAAGGGAAAATGACGATAAAGGAAAAAGCAATGATGATAATCTTAAAAAGATTAAAAGTTGGTTTGGCCCATTCAGGATAGAAACCAGGGATGCTAAGATTTCCACGCTGAACTTCTCCAGAGATAAAATTGATTCCCTTCACGATGTAAAAAGTGATAAACATCACCACAAGAATCATAAATAGCTCGGGTAGATATCCTATGAAAGCAGATACAATAGCCTTCACCGGCGAAGTAATGTACGTAAGAAGCGTAGTGGCTAAGCCTTTGGTAGCTGGGAAAATGCTGAAGATGATAGGCAGCGAAAGGTAGAGTAGCAGAAAAATCAGGAAGATCTTGATCCCTCGCATCACTAGAAAAAACATTTTTTCCTCTCGCTCTGCAGATAATATTTCTATGTTTTTGAACTTGATTCCTTTGAAGAAATGATGCCATTTCCTTAAGATTAAATCAATCAACTTATTAAACCCTTTGTTGATAAACTTCACCAGGATAAAGAGGACTGCGAATATCAATACCAATAAACCAGCTCTAGTCAGGTTTTTACTGAAGGTGTTTTCACCTGAGTGGGTGGTGTAGCTTCTTTTCAAGGCCGCAACATACTCTTCAGCAAGGACGGTTTTGTCCTTGCCCAGCAAGGTCGCATCAGCCTGGGTAATGCTGCTTAATACCTGCTCGCCGTGGATGATTTCTATATCCATTTCACCTACATTGATACTTAGCAATGCGGTATCCAGCTCATCATTTTCAATCAGCAGCTTCAGCTTTTTACTTTGATTTTCAGCTCGCTCTGCAGCAGAGAAAGGACCCAGCTTTTCCCCGATGTAAAATATAGTGTCTGAGAAAAATACTACTGGAAATTTCTGGGCTTGAAGCTGTGGACGGGAATCAGCGAGCGTGTCGGCTTCTATTTGCTGTGCAAAAAGAGCTGATGAAAATGTGAAAACGCAACAAATACTGAGCAGGAGATTATAAGCCTGTTTCTTGAGTTGCATGGTTAGATCACTCATAGTCGCCCTTATTTGGTCTGATTAGTGGAGATTTGTTGGATTTTGTGATTGAATCACCTGCGAATAAAGCAAGTAATTTTCATTGTTTTCTGTAGTTTTGATCAAAACGTAAAAATATCATGAAGTTTAATAAAATTTATTTTGGACTCTGGATTTTCATTTTCGCGCTGTTTGCTTATTGGCAATTCAATGATCCAGATCCTGAGGTTTGGGTAAGTATTTATGCGGTAGCTATGATTTTCTGTTTACTGGGTACACGAGGTGTTTTTCCGAAAATACCCCTTACAGTAGTGGTGGTGATTTGTGTAGTAGGTGCCATTTATTTTTACCCCGGGGGCATTGGGGATTGGATAACACAGGAAATAGAGCAACATGACCTTACGATGAAAACTCCGCAAATGGAGGAGGCACGAGAAACGTTCGGATTGCTTATTATCGCTTTGGTATTGAGTCCAGCACTCTGGAAAGCCTGGAAGACACCCGCCTAATCTATATTAGTGGCAGCATCACTAGCTTTTATTACACACAACATTTTCACTCAAACCCAATAACCATGAAAATAGCAGTTCTCAGTATTCTAGCCTTACTTTTTTCCTTCAGCGGATTTGCGCAGCAGCTCAGCGGAAGTAGTTCTACCTATTTTGAGGTAAGAAAATATTACGCAAGCGAAGGCAAGCTTCAGGATTTGATCAAGCGCTTCCAGGACCATACGATGGCACTTTTTGAGAAAAGTGGTATGGAAAATATCGCTTATTTCCTGCCTGTTGACACTACGGATAATTCGCTGACCTACATCTTGGGTTATCCAGATGAAAAATCACGAGATCGGATGTGGGAGAAGTTTGCCAATGACCCAGCTTGGCAAATAGCTAAGAAGGAGTCTGAAGTGAACGGTGGGCTGGTAAAAAGTGTGGAGCAGACTTTTATGAAACTTGCGCAAGGCCTTAATGATACACCGAAACCTCAGGCTAGCGGGGTTTTTCAAATGAGAACTTACACCGCTTTAGATGGACGCTTGGATAATTTGCTGAGAAGGTTCAGGGATCATACCCAGGAATTGTTTGAAAAGCAGGGTCTGAAAAACTATCCGTATTGGGTGACTGTGGAGAAAGATGGTTCACAGCCAAAACTTATTTATTTGCTAGGGGATAAGGACCAGGCTTCTTTCGAAAGAGATTTTCAGAACTTTATCAAAGATCCCGCATGGGCTAAAGCTCGGGATGCTTCTGAGGCTGATGGAAAAATTGTAGAGAAAGTAGATGCTGTTTTCTTGAAGACCTTGCCTTTTTCTCCTATGAAATAAGTGAATAGGATTATCCGCAATAATGCCAGTCAGCTTATATTCCTTGCTTATCTGGTTGGAAGACCGATGACCGAAGCGGCCTCAATTCTTAAGTTTAACATTTGCTACATTGCTTATTCCACTTTACTGGTAGAAAACTTAAAATACATCTCTATAGCATTTCCATAATTAGGAGTTGGACAAAGATCCGAAGGATTGATACGATTTATAATCCTCGGCAAAGCCGGATAGGAATATACTATTTCTGAATTCAGTCGGTGGGAGGAGCCGAAAGACAATTCACTAATCCTAATAAATAATCGACAAAAAAAATCCAACCTTGATCGTTCAAGGTTGGATTTTTTGATTTTAAGATGCTTTTATTTTGAATTAAAGGTCATTCCGGCCACGACAAATGTTCCGCTTCCGCCTGTGTTTTTAGGCTTTGTCACTACGAATAATGAATGTGGTTTTCCATCAGTCTGTCCTGCTAGTGGGATGGTAAATTGGCTATAGCTAGGTGCATTTGCAGATCCATTAGCAGATGACTGAACGAAGGTTGTGGAGCCTAATAATTCGCCAGTTGGACTGTCTAGTCTAAGTTCAAATACATATTCATCACCAAGATCACCTATGGTCACAGCTGTGGAAGTCACAGAAGTGATGTCGGTTAGGTCTATTGATTTGATAGCAAAGGAGGCTTCATTTTTTGGAACCACCACTAGGTTGTTACCATCGTAATTCATGCTGCTGTAGCCGCCGGTATATTCCCCAGTTGTTCCCATATCTATGGTGTTATTCCTTAGAAGTACCGTAGTTGAGCCTGTTAGAGGTTTTATGTTTTCGCCTCCTTGATCTGTGTAGGAAGCAGTTAACATCAAGACTCCCGAAGTAGTTGGGTTCTTCCCAGCGGTAGCATCTACAGATCCTGAAGCAGGTAGCGAAGGTGTCGTTACTTGATCCAGAGAAAGAATATAAGCTACCAATGCATTCAGGTCAGAGTCTTTCATGTCTGGGTTGGCAGGCATGGCTGTTTCTCCCCAAACTCCTCCGCCACCATTTTTGATTTTATTCTTTAGGTAGTCTATGTCTTTCTCACTGTATTTTTTGGCAACATCCAAATAAGATGGACCCACAGAAGCTTCCGCCTCTTTGTGACAAGTTTTACAAGTCAAGGTAGTGAACAGGGATTTGCCCAACATCGCTTCAGTCATGACCTTGTGTCCCATGTCTGATTCAGCTTTGTCTAAGCCTTCGATGTAGTCAGCAGAAATGTAGAGCGTACTCAGATCAGAAGCAGCATCAGGATTATCAGCATCCGAAATGGACACAGAGTAGTTTACTTTCTTGCCTGGGAAATAAAAGGTTTGATTACCGTTGATAGCTATAGCCACTTCCGGTGCTATGTTTCCAGAGTAAACGCTTGCAATGGAACTAGTTCCTGTCAAACCTGCAGGGTCTTTAGCGGTGACTTTTACCTCGTATTCACCAATGGTGTTGAAGGTATGCGTCAGGCTTGGAACCTCCGTTGTTTTTGTCTCGCCGTTCCCTAGATCCCAAACGTATGTCATTGGATCATTTTCAGGATCTGAAGAAGTAGCAGTGAATGTGACAGTCAAAGGATTAGATCCTGAGGTTTTGTCTGCAGAAATTTGAGAAACCGAAGGAGCCCTGTTTCCTCCGTTGAAATCAATTCGGGAAAGTCCAGCATCAGGATTTTTAGAAAACCAGCCATTGCCATATTCCAGAATGTAGATTCTTCCATCTGGACCCATTTCCATGTCAATGATAGCGTTGAATTTAGTGTTTGGCATGAATGACTCCATTTTTTCAAAATCACCATTTTCATTCATTGTAACTGCTTTTACCCAACCTCTAATCCAATCGTAAATGAAGATTTTGCCATCGTAATAATCAGGAAACTTTGTATCTGCGGTGTATAGGTCAGAATAATAAACCGGTCCAGCCATGGCATTTCTACCTCCGGATCCTAGCTGTGGAAACTCGGCTGATTCACCATAAGGATACCAGATGAATGCAGGGGCCAAAGCTGGCAAGTCCGTTTTGCCAGTATTATTTACCGAGGTGTTTTTAGGTCCGTTTGGATCAAAAGCAGCGCCTGACTCTCCTGTCACATAGTCGAATTCACGGTAAGCATAGTTATTGCCCACGAAAAATGGCCATCCAAAATTGCCTGCTTTTCTGGCTTGATTCAACTCATCATAGCCTCTTGGGCCTCGAGTGTCAAGACTGTCGCCATTCGCATCAGGACCAACTTCCCCCCAATACAAAAATCCATTTTTCTGATCTACAGAGATTCTATATGGGTTTCTGTTTCCCTGCACATAGATCTCAGGTCTAGTTCCTTCAGTTCCTTCTGGGTAAAGATTACCTTCAGGAATAGTGTAGGATCCATCTTCTTGAACTTTAATTCGGAGGATTTTACCTCTTAGGTCATTTGCATTTCCGGATGATCTACGTGCATCATATTGCTCGTTTCCTGGTCTCTGATCTAGAGGAGCATACCCGTTATTAGTGAATTTTGAATCCGGTTGATTGAAAGGAGTGGAGTTGTCGCCTAGAGAAAGGAATAAATTTCCGTCTTTATCAAAAGCGATAGATCCACCCGTATGACAGCAAATACCACGGTCAGAAGGTACATCAAGGATAACCACTTCAGAAGCCATATCCCAGGTGTCATTTTTGAAGGTAAATCGGGATAGTCTATTGATTTCTGCTGCTCCTGTAGGTGCATAATAAACAAATACGTGCCCGTTTTTAGCGAAATTTGGGTCCTTCTGAATCCCCATCAAGCCTTCTTCTGCATTTACCCCTTTTACATCTGTTTTCCAGTAAACATCCAGTTTACCCACTTCTTTTAGCTCCTCAGTCTCATTGTCAAAAAATAAGATTTCCCCTCTCCTCTGTACTACCAGGATATCCAGATTAGGAAGAATGGTCATTTCCGTAGGCTCAGTGAAAGCGCCCATGGCTAGTGGAGTTTTGGTAAATCTATTTTCTTCTGGAATTCTTTTGCTCTTGGCTTTCGATAGATCCAGCTTTTTATTGCCACCCATCGCATACTCAATTCCGGCTAATAAGTGGGTAAGATAAAGTTCCTCAGTAAACGATTCGTTGGTGTGGCCACCGCCAGTGTAGAAAGCACGGCCTCCATCGTAGTCATGATACCAGGCGATAGGGTGCTCGCCCATATCTAGTCCACCTTGATACGAGCTCTCATCCAATGTCAATAAAATATTCACGTCCGGATTCATTTTTTGGTAGGAGTACCATTCGTCTGTACGCTCCCAAGGTGATGGAAGGAATGAGGTAGAAGGGTGTTTGGTGTCAACAACGGTAATTTTTCCAGGTTGTACATTCGGGTGAGGATCGTTGATGCCTGGATGATCGGAAAAGTAGCCGCCCACGAGTTTGTTGTACCAGCTCCACTCATATTCTGTATCCGCTGCGGCGTGTATGCCGACATATCCGCCACCGGCTTGAATGTAGCGCTCAAACTCTACTTCTTGATTTGGGTCAAGCACGTCTCCAGTGGTGCTTAGGAAAATTACAGCTGCATACTGCGAAAGGTTTTGCTCGTTGAAGCTGGATCCTTGCGTGGTAGTATCCACTTCAAAGTCATTTTCAGCTCCCAGCTTGGTGATTGCTTCAATTCCCTGAGGAATAGATTCATGATGAAATCCTGCTGTTTTGCTAAAAACGAGCACTTTTGGTTTTCCGGAGCGTGTGTTACAACTCCAGAATCCCACGCTCGCAATGAGTCCAATCAGCAGTAGGCTTCTTAGGTTTTTTGAGAAATACATAGGTTTTTTATTATTGGGTATATGGGTAGTGCTACTCAGTTGTGCGTTGAGCTTACAAATTGGTGATTTTTTTTAGATAATTTCAAGCTATTGTCATTTTGAAACAATAGCTGGTTTAAGCGGTGAATTATTCTAAGATTCTAGCCCCCTCAGAAATATTGACAGGAATAAACTCAGCTTCAATATCAAACTGGCTCTTGTATTTGCTGTAAATTTCTGATTGAAACTGTTCCATACTTGATCTGGAGATCAAATTAATAGTGCAACCTCCAAAGCCTCCTCCCATCATTCTTGACCCTAGTACGCCAGGCAATTTCCAGGATTCGTTTGCAAGAAAATCAAGTTCAGCACAGCTCACTTCGAAGTCATCACTCAAACTTTTGTGAGATGCTTTCAGCAATTCCCCAAAATGGTTTAAATCATTTGCTTCAAGTGCTTTAGAAGCTAGTCTGACGCGCTCGATTTCGGTGATGACGTGTTTTGCCTTCGGGAAAAGAGGAGAAGGAAGGATGTGTTGGACCTGAGCTAGGTCATTTGAAGGGATGTCTCTCAGCGTTGTAGCTTTTTGAAAAGTTGGCTGTAATATCCGGACACTTTCCTCACAGGCCTCTCTTCGTTTGTTGTAGGCAGAATCTGCCAGACTATGCTTCACTTTGGAATTGACCAAGAGCAAGGAATAATCGCCAAAATCGGCTTTCACGTCAACATGTGTAGTTGATCTACAGTCTAATAAAAGTGCTCGATCTTTTACCCCAAAGGCAGAGGCATAAGGGTCCATGATGCCGCATTTGACCCCTGCGAATAGATGCTCGGCTTTTTGGGCATAAAGGACGATTGATTTTTTAGGGATTTTGAGATTGAATAACTCACTCAATGCCGTGCCCACAGCCACAGAAAGTGCCGCGGAAGAGGAAAGTCCAGAAGCAGGAATATTTCCTCCTATCACTAAATCAAACCCGGTCAATACATATCCAGCCTGCTGGAATTGGGAGGCTACACCCATGATGTAGTTTGCCCAATGGCCTTTTTTTGGGGAAAATGAGTTGATGTCAAAGACGAATTCCTGCTGATAATCTTCAGAGAAAAGTTGGCAGGATATACTGTTATTTTTTTGGATCGCCACCCAGATCCCTTGTTCAATCGCGGCTGGAAAAACTAAGCCCTCTTGGTAATCTGTATGTTCACCTATTAAATTAATTCTTCCGGGGGCGAAAGCCAAAATTGGTTTACTTTCAAAAATACGCTCGAAGGTACTGGCAACTTTATTTTTCATTTTTGGTCAACGCTTTGGTCGATTGACGTGGAACTAAGGTGGTTTCAAGTACGATGGAAATGGGGTCATCAGAAGCTAATCCTTCTAGCTGATCGAGTAGATGACTCACAGCCAGCTTGCCCATTTCGTACCCAGGCTGGGCTACGGTAGTCAGAGGTGGTTCTACCACAGCAGCTGTAGGATTATTCGTAAATCCCGCCAACGCCATGTCTGCCGGTACTTTTATTCCGATGGATTTCCAAAAAGTCAAAATATCCAATGCCACCGGGTCTATCATGCAAAATACCCCATCAGGTCGAGATGCCATTTCAGCTATCTCCTGAGCTATTTTGATATTTCCGTCAGTAGTTAAGTCAGAAATTTTGATCAGCTCAGGCTCTGGGCTAATTCCAAATTCATTCAATGCGTGGAGATAACCTTCCTTGCGTTTTTTGCTGATATACAGGTCCTCTGGCCCTGATACGTACATGATACGCTTGCAACCAGTTTCAAGTAAGTGTTTGGTCACTTGGTATGCTCCGCCTTCATCGTTAAATGTCACACGGGATACAGGGATGTCTTCATTGACCCGATCAAAAAGTAAGAATGGAATCTCTCTATTGTATAGATCCAGGAGGTGTTCGTATTTATTGGTTTCCCGACTTAAGGAGATAAGCAATCCATCTACCTGAGAGGAAACTAACGCTCTGATGTTCGCCTTTTCAAGGTCTAATGTCTCATTGGATTGGCAAATCATCACGTTGTACCCCCGCTTGTTTGCCTGATCTTGGATACCGGATACACAGGAAGCAAAGAAATGGGAAGTGATCTCCGGGACGATTACGCCTATGATGTTGGTGCGACTAATTCTGAGGCTTTGAGCAAGGAGATTAGGCTGGTAATTCATTTCCTTAGCCATTTCCACTATTCGCTTCTTCGTATCGGGATGAAGTTCTGGGGAATCCTTGAGTGCTCTGGAAATAGTCGATACAGAAAAACCCAACTTCTTGGCGATTTCTTTCATCGTGACCTGATGACCTTTTTTCATAAGTTTATCATTTGTCTTTCAGCGGCATTTCAAAATTTGGCTTTTGGATTGACCATTAGATCTAATCGACTAATTTGTCTTCAGCTAATTACGAGAGATTGAATCCACCTCGCTAAAATCACCTAATACTGAATGATTATAGTCGGTAAGATAAGCTTTACTCTTGGTAAATCGTAAATAAAACCGTTTCTCCCACCGCTTGTAAAGTTCTGCGGTCAATGATGTCCATGTTGTCACTGTGTTTGTGATGATACTGAGCAAAACCAAAATCTGGTGAAAACTCGATGATGTCTATCATTGGAATCTTTGCAAATTCATTTACAAAGGCATGATCATCCAAGATTTCTGGGGAGTCCTTATAGATAAAAAAGTCTCCCTGACCAATCTGATGCGCATTATCCCATACTTTTTTCAAAATTCCTGAGGCATATTGGCGTGAATAGCCTTCTCTGTAGAAACGCGCGCCTTTTGCACCGACCAGATCTACCAGGATGCCATAGTAGGCAGCGTAATTTGGCTTATGCTTATTTTTGGACCAATACTGAGAACCTAGACACCACCAGATTTGACTGTTATCTCGATCGGTGGCTAATTCAGGCTCGCCGTCATCTTCTCCATCGAATAGGATGATGTCGATTCCAACTTCTGGCTTGAGTTCCTGCGATCCTATCACGCGAGCGATTTCTAGCAGAACACCCACGCCACTTCCTCCATCATTGGCACC
The DNA here is from genome assembly GCF_039969895.1 of Algoriphagus sp. GTDB lineage: Bacteria > Bacteroidota > Bacteroidia > Cytophagales > Cyclobacteriaceae > Algoriphagus. The sequence goes on along the minus strand of NZ_JBDVMZ010000003.1, from coordinate 198,251 downwards.
GTCGATAGGCTCGTCCATTCGTTCGGTATCTTTGTCCGCAATTCTACGGGTGTCCCAGTGCGCTGCCAGCAGAATCCGCTTGGTAGCCTTAGGATTGTAGGAAGCAATGATGTTGCTCAAATCCCAAGATAAGCCATCATAGGTTTTGGCTTCGAAGTCTTGAGTTTGAACCGCAAATCCATAACTCTCAAACTTTGAAAGTAACCAGTTTTTTGTGGCTGTATGGGCTTCTGTTTCTGGTACTCTTGGGCCAAAATCAACCTGCTTTTGCACAAAGGCATAGGCAGAATCCGGGTTAAATGTAGGGTAAGGCTTAGCCGGAGCTTGCTCAACTGTCTCTGTTTTTTGCTCAGGATTGCTACATGCCCAAGCAAAGGCAAGCAAACCAACCAACCAAAATCTATTCTTCATATGCCCAATCAATTTTATCTTTCATGTCTTTTACTACAAAACCCAAGGCCTTTAATCCCGCTCTGATTTCATCTACTTTAGCATAATCCCGAGCAGTTTTCGCTTGAGCATACAGATCCAAAAGCAACTTCAGCATTTCATTTTGTGCATCTGATTTCTCTTCTATCAATCCTAAAATATCTGATACGAAAGTGCTGTATGTATTAATCAGAATGTTGAAAGCCTCCTCGCCAAATACTGATGACTTCAATTGTCCGGTGTATATGGAGTTGATTTTCTTCAGCAAATTGAAGAGATGACCAATTGCCTGCGCCGTGTTGAAATCATCATCCATCGCTCGGTAAGCATTGGAAATTAGTTGCTCCACCTGTTTGATTTGTTCCTCATCTTGCTTTTCATCACTTGCTTCGTAGTTGAGTGCTTTTGCAATTCTCAGTCCATTGATCAGCTTTTTGTAGCCTTTTTGCGCAGCCTGAAGTGCCTCGTTGGAGAAATCCAAGGTGGAGCGGTAATGCGCCGTCAGGATAAAATAACGGATAGTCATTGGGCTGTACGCCTGATCCAGAAGTTTATGATTTCCGGTAAAAAGCTCCTGAAGGTTTATGAAATTGCCCAGAGACTTACCCATCTTCTGACCATTGATGGTGATCATGTTATTGTGCATCCAATACTTCGCAGGATCCTGATGATTGCAAGCGTTTCCTTGAGCGATTTCACATTCGTGGTGAGGGAAAAGTAGATCCATTCCGCCTCCATGTATGTCAAATTGCTTGCCCAGATACTTGGAACTCATGGCTGTACATTCAAGATGCCAGCCTGGAAAACCAACGCCCCAGGGAGAATCCCACTTCATCAGGTGCTCGGGTGAGGCATTTTTCCAAAGTGCAAAATCTACAGGGTTACGCTTTTCATCTTGGCCATCTAGTGTGCGGCTACCACTCAAGAGATTTTCCAAATCACGCCCGGAAAGCTTGCCATAGTTGCTGGTCTCGTTGTATTTCAAAACATCGAAATAAACAGATCCATTGATTTCGTATGCCAATCCTTCTTTCAAAATCGCTTCAACTAAGGCAATCTGCTCTGGTATATGACCTGTTGCTCGAGGCTCGATGCTCGGTTTCCAAGTATTTAAAAGCGCCATATCTCTATGGTAGCTGTCAGTATATTGTTGGGCAACTTCCATTGGTTCTAGTTGTTCCAACTTAGCTTTCTTGGCAATTTTATCTTCTCCTTCATCGGCATCACCTTGCAAGTGACCTACGTCCGTGATGTTGCGAACGTAGCGAACCCTGAATCCCAAATGGGTCAGGTAGCGATTAACAGTATCAAAGGTGATAGCAGGTCGTCCGTGTCCAAGATGTGCATCTCCGTAAACGGTTGGTCCGCAGACATACATGCCTACGAAAGGCGGGTTGATGGGTTGAAACTCCTCTTTCTGGCGTGAAAGAGTATTGTATAATTTGAGATTATTCGACTTCATTGGTAGAATCTGTACTAAGTATCAAAAACCAACAACGGATCTGGCCCGAAATTGATTCAGGCTGCAAAATAGGGGATTCGAGTGGGGAAATGAAAGGGAATTAAATTTAGCTTGTATACCATTCAATTCGACTGGCTGTAGCTATATATAGTTTTAAAATAAGGTGAAAAGCCATATTCCGGATTAAGCTCCAATTCTTCTGTCATTCTACCTTGATTATCATAAGAATAGACAAACATGGGCTCTAAATTATCAAGGCTGGAAACAGGAATAGATTTGGATATGAGTTTCCCACTTTCGTTGTAGATATAATGCCAATCTCTGATAGGAGATTCTAGCTGATCAGAAACACCCCAGATTTGGCGCGTAATTCTACCTGATTCGTCGTAATAAAAGTAATAGCCCTCCGAAAGATTTGTATTGGGTCCAAAAATGATTTCACTGACAAGTGCCTCATCATTATAATTATAAAGCATGTGGATTCCCCCATTTCTTGTTATTTGATGTAAGCTTCCATCTGAGTTATAATGGTATTTGAAGGTTTCTGTCAATTCATACCCGCTATCGTCTTTTGGATAGGCATTTTTTTCCAAGAGTAACCCGTCTGAATAAACGAAAAGAACTATCCCGGTGGTGTCTAATGATTCGTTGAGGTTAACATTCAATAGCTCATTATCCTCGGAGTCATAATAGATGTCATTATGATTAATAAAACTTTCCAGCTGATAATGAGTGACCCGATTGGGCTTATTCTCTGACGGAACAGCTTTTAGTAATAGTTGTTCCAAGGAATAGTATGGTTCTATTTTGGCTTCCAAAAAATCTTCCTCTTTTGGACCAACCTCACAACTAGCAAGTAATAAAATTACACCAAAAGCGAAAAAGGACTTTAGAGTATTATTCATATGCTAAGTGTTTTAAAATCAAGATTATAAAAATAGGAAATAGTGAAATATTAATGTTAAAAAAGTGTCTGGTATTTTGAGTTCCCGAAAATTATTTCCTCAGGATTTCAAACTCGTTCTGACTGCAGATGGATAAAGGTGGATTCCTCCAGGGAATTGATTCTTGGTCTTATAAACTCAACTCTACAGGGTAGGTTTATCTTTCTTTCCTGCAATAAATTTCTGGAATATTCACTTTTTTACCTCGTAGATCACAGAGTTTCTTACTAACGTGTTCTATTGATCTTTGCATGTAAATTTGCTGGATTTAGCACAAAACATCAGTAAAAATTGTTATTTTGAATAAACGTTTTAAGTCATGGATATACAGGCAGAAAAAATAAATTTGATTCATTGGTTGTCAAAGATTAATGACACTAAAGTGATCAATCAGCTTAAAGCTATTCAGATTGAAAATGAAGAGTCTGAGGTAAACCCTCTTAGTTCAAATGAGAAAAGAGCCATAGAAAAAGGCCTTAAGCAAATTGAAGAAGGTAATGTTAAGTCCCATGAATCAGTGATGCGTTCCCTTAGAGAGACTTTTCTGGTACTTTTTGAATAATTTATGGAAATCATATGGACAGTTGACGCTGAATCTGATTTAGTAGGCAATGTCAATTATCTAATAAATGAGTGGTCAGAAAAGTCTGCAAGAAATCTAATCGCAGAGATAGATTCAGTAATTGAATTGATCCAAACAAATTATGACCTTTTCCCAATTTGTGAGATTCCATTGGTTAGGAAGGCAGTTGTAAGAAGGCATATTTCTTTATACTACAAAATTGACGGGGCAAAATTTTATGTGCTTCGGATCTGGAATAACTACAAAAATCCAGGTTCTCTAAGGGTTTGACAATAACTTAAATCATGTAAAAAAAACCTTCGAAAATTTGAATTCCGAAGGTCTTGATATTTTGTCTCCCTGGAGGTCTTTCAACCTCGAAGGTATTGATTGTGAAAACCATTGAAACCTTCAGGGTCTAAAAAAGACCCCAAAGGTTAGTCAAATTTTAATGTTTAAAATGTCTCACACCTGTCATCACCATCGCGATGCCATTTGCGTCACAGTAATCTACGCTTAACTGATCTTTGATAGATCCTCCTGGCTGAACTACAGCAGTGATTCCGGCTTTTCCAGCGATTTCTACACAGTCTGGGAAAGGGAAGAAAGCATCCGATGCCATCACCGCTCCATTCAAATCAAAGCCAAAAGCCTTTGCTTTCTCGATTGCCTGAAGCAATGCGTCCACACGGGAAGTTTGACCAACTCCGCTGGAGAACATTTGGTTGTCGTTGGAAAGGATGATGGTGTTAGATTTAGTGTGCTTGCAGATTTTGGCGGCGAATACCAAGGCATTTTGCTCAGCTTCTGTTGGAGCTTTTTTGGTAGCAACGGTGAAGTCAGCTTTTGTTTCTGTCGCCAAATCCTTGTCTTGCTCGATCACGCCATTTAATAACGTTTTGATCATCTTAGTACCAGGAAGATCCATTTTCTGCTTTAGCAAAATTCTATTTTTCTTACCCATCAAGACTTCCAAAGCCTCCTCTGTGAAGTCTGGAGCGATGAGCACTTCAAAAAACAAGGAATGCATTTCTTCAGCTGCGTCTTTATCCACAGTTTGGTTAGTGATCAATACACCTCCGAAAGCTGAAGTCGTATCTGCCGCAAATGCTTTCTGATAAGCTTCCTTCACCGTTGAAGCCAAAGCTACGCCGCAGGCATTGGTGTGCTTCAAGATAGCAAAGGCTGTTTCTCCTTTGAATTCTGCGATCAAGTTTACAGCTGCATCCACATCGACTAGGTTGTTATAGGAAAGTTCTTTTCCGTTCAACTGATCAAAAAGTGCTTCCATGTCTCCGTAGAAGTGGGCGTTTTGATGTGGATTTTCTCCGTAGCGAAGGGCTTTTGCTTTGGTTTCAGATACTTTTAAGGCAGGAATATTCTCCTCCTGGTTGAAGTAATTGAAAATATGCGTGTCGTAATTGGAAGAAACCTGGAAAGCCTGAGCCGCGAAATAGCGACGATCAGCTAGGGTAGTGGCTCCTTCTTGAGCAGTAAGTCTTCCTTCCAGTTCAGTGTACTGATCTTTGGAAGCAATAATGGTCACATCCTTGAAGTTTTTGGCGGCAGCACGAATCAACGAAATTCCTCCGATGTCGATTTTCTCGATAATATCAGCTTCAGATGCTCCAGAAGCTACAGTTTCCTCAAATGGATATAAATCTACAATCACCAAATCTATGGCCGGGATGTCGTATTCTCCAGCTTGGGAAAGATCCCCTTCATTGTCTCTTCGGTAAAGAATACCTCCAAAAACTTTTGGATGAAGAGTTTTTACTCTGCCACCAAAAATAGAGGGATAGCTGGTCAACTCTTCCACAGGGGTTACTTCCGCGCCTTGCTCCTCGATAAACTTCTGAGTACCACCGGTAGAATAAATGGTGACATCATGCTTTTTCAACAGGGCTATGATTGGTTCGAGGTTGTCTTTATAAAAGACAGAGATTAACGCGGATTTTATTTTTTTTGTAGCCATTTGGAAATGGGTTGGTTTGAAAACTTAGCAAGCGGCAAAGGTAAGAAATTTGCTTGGAAGGGAGGTAGAAGAAATTTGATTTACGAAATACGAATTCCATTTACTTCAAAGGATAAGGAGATGTTAAAAACCTTTTAGTTTGCAGCCTTATAGATAGCATCAAGCAAACTTCCTTCTTCTTTGGTGTCGTTCCCCAATTCCCAAAACATGATACCACCCAAGCCTTTTTCCATGACGTATTTGGTTTTAAGGGCTACAGAAATCGTGTCATCGTAGGAGACAAAAAGGCTATCGGCCGCATTATACATATAAGGCGCCTCTGCTTTTTCATCCCAAAATCGCTCGAAGTTGCTGTCTTTTTCATACTTCTCTCGAATCTGGTGATAGGCCATCCATCCTATGTGAAGTCCGCGACTTAATTGATGCAAACCCTTATTAACGGGCGGAACGCCTGCCCAAACACGGCCATAGAATGCTCCGCCAATGACAATCTGTTCTGGGTTTACCCCTTCCTCAATCAGGAAATCAACGATTTTCTGTGCAGATCTGGGATCTGAATCTTGATTGTCACCATTTGCAAATAAGCTATCCAGATGTGCCTGAAAGGGAGTTCCTGCAATCTCTGCATTGCTCACATCGCCAAGCGGTGTGTGATGCCCGGTGTAAATGGATACACCTGAAACCTGATCGTAAGTCATCACATTGGTGTAATCAGCATACTTCATGACCTCATCCATATCCACAAAATCATAATATCGTTTCCAGCCAGCAGAGGCAAAAGTCAAGACTTTTGGAGAGTCAAACTTATCCAGCATTTCTCTCAGACCTTTCATCAAAGCAGTAAAATTCGCGGTATCCTCAGGACGAGCCATCGTGCCAGCGCCGGATATGCCAGGATATTCCCAGTCCATATCCATTCCATCCAGTTTGTATTTGGTGATAAATTCAGAAGCACTTTTGATGAATTTGGCTCTGCTCTCTTCTGTAAGCGCCATATCCGAGAACCCATCTGCACCCCATCCACCGCATGCAATCATCACCTTTAAGTCTGGGTTTCTTTCCTTTTGATTTACCAGTGCTTCAAGTTTTGGCCCAGCAGCTTCCTCATTACTGAATTTCATTTCCCCGTCGATCACCTTGGTGAAGGAGTAAATGATATGAGTTAGTTTTTCCACCGGTATTTTCTCAGGCTGATAATCGCGTTCAGGGACGTAATAGGCCATAATCACCGGATTAGGATTGGTGTAGGAATCAGATTGCGCGGAATCCTCTCCCTTTTCTGGAGCAGAGCAACTTAGAAGAGCGAGAAGTAGGGCAAAAAGCGAAAGTTTGGAAGTATTCAAGAGTAGAGCAGGTTAAATTCTTTTTTAATATTTTCGAATAAGCTCAAGTTACTTAAATTAAAATATCTGGCATTAGATGATTGCAAAAAGTATGGCTTTCAACTCTCTTTTTGGCAAATTTTTATAACTCTATTCTAAATGAGGTGCATTTACCTTTTTCGCTTTTGACGGAAATATCAGCACCGATGCTGTCAGCAAAGTCTTTGGATAGCATCAGACCAATTCCTGTCCCTTTTTCACCATTGGTCCCTGAGGTGGAGTGTTGTTTTTTATTGAAAAGGTTTGCTTGCTGATCAGGACTCATGCCTATCCCGCTATCACTGATCACAAGTGTAGATGGGTTTGAAGGATCGGAATCCACGGTGATTTTGCCACCCGCTGGAGTGAATTTGATCGAGTTAGATAGGATATTTCGAATGATGAAATCTAGACGATCTCTATCCGAAAAGATCTTCAGTGTAAATGGAATATTGTTCTCTATCCTCAGATTTTTCTGCTCAAGTTGTTTGGCAAATAAGCTTTGGTTTTCTGAAATAAGTTCTGAAAGTTCAAATGTTGTCTTTTTCACTTTATCTGAACTCATCTGCGTTCGAGCCCAGGTGAGTAAGTTAGAAAGGAGATTAGAGGCGGCATTTGCATCTGAGGCAATAGAGGAAAGCACAAAATCTATTTCCTCCTTGCTCAGGTCACCGGATTTCCACAGCTCCAATGAGGTGATAAGTGAAGAAAATGGTGCTCTCAAGTCATGCGAAATAATTGAAAAAAGCTTGTCTCTGAAGCTATTGGCTTGTTTTAGTTCATGATTGGTGCTATTCAATTCTGCTGCTTGCTGTTGGATTTGCTGATATTGAGCTTGTACTTTTGAGTTTGTTTCCTTGAGTTCTCTGTGGGCAGCACTCAATTTTCGGTTGATTTTCAATTGGTACCATGCAAGTCCAATCAGCAGAATAGCTACGATGATAAAGATGATCAGCAACTCATTTTTCCTGGTAATCGATAGTTCTGCCAGTTCCTGATCTTTGATTAGTTTCTGATTTTCAAGTTCTTTTTTCTCACTTTCATATTGGATTTCCAGTTCAGCACGGATTTTTTCCCGAGAATCATTGAAGATGGAGTCGTTACTTGCCTCATTTATAAGCTGGTATTCATAGGCTTTTTCAAAATCTTTATTCAGTGCAGAGAGGTTAGCCATTTTACTGGCTGCTATACCTATTTGGAAGTTCGATCTGGTTTGCTGCGCCAATTCAAAAGCCATAGCAGCATATTCCAATGCTTTTTCCAAGGAGCCATTGTCTCTATGATAATCTGACAAAGTACCTAGCGAGGAGAGGCGACCTTCCCAGTCATTCATTTCCTCAGCTAATTCAAGTGCTTGGGTAAGCAGGCTGATTCCTTTCTGTTTATCCCCAGATTCATAATAAAGCTCACCCAGTTGAACCAAGGTGCTGGTTAGGTTGAGTTTATCGTTAAGATTTTCTTTGATTGCTTTTGATTTTTCCAGATAATCTTTGGTTTTGGTGAAATCTTCTTCTTTTTTCAAAGAAAGCCATCGATCGAGATAATAACTTCCAAGGTTATTGTATAGCAAGCTCATCGCTCGTTCATGATTGATCAACAGCGCCAGACTTAAGGATTTTTCATATTGGACTACAGCCTTTTCCAGTTTTTGAAGTCGATAATAGATATTTCCCAGGTTCATGGTGGATTCGATGATACCTACGGTGTCCTGCAGAGTTTCCCTAATATCTAGTGCTTTCAAATGAGTACTTAGCGATTTCTCAAAATCAGATTTGATCAAGTAACAAACCCCTATAATATTAAGAGCATTAGCTTCTACCCTCGTAAAACCCCTTTCATTTGCCAATTCTATAGCTTCTTTGGCGTAAAGGATAGCCGTGTCCTGATTGTAGGGATAATAATGTTTACTTAGATTTAACAGGGTAGTAGCTTTGATAGAATCATTATCAGTTTTTGCTATTACGTTTCTTAGACTGTCTGTTGGCGTCTGTTGGACTGTAAGCAAAACTGGGAACAACCAAACCAGGAAGTGAGGTAGCATAGGTGGTTTTTAAAAGGAAAATAACTCTATAGCAGTGGTGAGAAGAATGGGTAAATATGCACCTGAATGGCTGAAAATCAAATTTTAAAAATAAAAATACAGTTCTGGTGATCAATAAAACCCAATTAATTACTGATATTTTTCTATTAATCAGGTGGGGGATTTTTCGTTTAGTAGCTTGAATTTTTTGATTTTAATGTCCAATTCCGAACAAAAAACCGTCAAGCTCGGACAGGATAAGTAGTTGAAATCGTGTTAAAACAGCTTTAAAGGCACAATTACCCTTGGCACAATCTCTGAAAAGAAGTAATGAAAAATTACCTAACCCAATTCGCTATGACATTTTCAAAAATCACTGCCTACATCTTTTTTCTCTTTCTATTAGGCACTACCGCGCAAGCTCAAACAGAAATCAGAAACCTCGGGAAATTTACAGGCGTCAATTCCGAAGGGGCATGGGATGTAATCATTACGACTGGATCTAAAGACGAAGTCAAATTGGTCTCAAAAGGATTTGATCTGAGTGAAGTCATCACCGAGGTGGAAGATGGCAAACTGGAAATAGAACTCAAAGATGACGATGATGACAACAGAGATTTTACGGTTTATGTCACCATCAAGAATCTAACTAGCCTGGGATTAGCTGGCTCTGGGAATTTGATCGTTCGGTCCGATGTGACTTCCAAAGACTTTAATGTTGGACTGGCAGGCTCAGGGAATATTGAGCTGGAGTATCTGGAAGCAGAAAATCTCAATGTAGGAATGAGTGGATCTGGAAAAGTTAATATTTCAGGTGGAAAAGCTAAAGATGTGAACATTGGTCAGGTAGGTTCAGGTGATTTCAAAGGAATTGACCTGATGGCTGGAGATGTGAAAATAGGCAAAGCCGGCTCCGGCGATATCCATATTGGCGTAGAAGGAGAACTCACCGTGGGGTCTGTAGGCTCAGGAAATGTGTATTACAGTGGAAACCCTACTGATATCAATAATGGAAGTCTTGGGTCCACGAAAGTTATTAAGAAGTAGTCCTGTTGCGGGATGTTGGATGACCAATGTCCGATAGTAAAAATACCTGACATTCCTATTTGCTCAGGTAAGGATCAAAAGTGTCGCAATGGCCTTCCACTTTCAAAGGGGCTGTAAGTCACAAATTTTAATTCAAAAATATCAAATCATGCTCAAGAACTACTTTAAAATACTTCTGCGAACTACTCGCAAAAACCCGCTTTACATGTTTATTAACGTGTTTGGTTTGGCGGTAGGGATGGCTGTGAGTATGTTGATATTTTTGTTTGTGCAGCACGAATTTAGCTACGACAGCTATCATGAGAATGCCGAAAGAATTGTGAGAGTTTCCAGAGCCTGGTTCAATCCAGATGGAGAGACAAGTCTTCATCTAGGGCATACTGCACCACCTTTTGGGCCGCTGATCAAGTCTGACTATCCAGATGAAGTGGCTTATTCTGCTAGAATGTTGGAATCAAATCCATTGGTAGCCAAGGGCGACACTAAGTTTATTGAAGATAATTTCACCTTCGCCGATCCAGAGATTTTTGATATTTTCTCTATCAATGTAATAGAAGGTGATGCCAAAAAAGCAATGAGTCAAAATGATGGTGTGGTTATTTCTCAGTCATCTGCATTGAAGTATTTCGGTGATAGTTCACCATTAGGTGAAGAGCTTTTGATAGAACTTAGCGGTCAAAAGTTCACTTTTCAAGTCCGAGGAGTATTCGAAGATTTTCCGGACAACTCTCATTTTCACCCTACTTTTTTCGCATCAATGATGCCTGTGGTGATGTTTTATGGAGGTCCTGATGCCATTATGAGCAATTATGGAAGTAATAGTTTTTCTACCTATTTGCTTCTGAACGAGGGCGTTGATCGATTGGCTTTCGAAGAAAAACTGCCAAACCTCATCGATAAATACATGGGTCAAACCCAAGCTGGACAGCCCATGTCAGAAGGAACGAAGTTGTATCTATGGCCGCTCGAAGATATCCACCTGTATTCCAATCTGGACACTGAAATCGAAGCTAACGGCGACATTGGCTACGTCTATATCTACTTGGCAGTGGCTTTATTTATCCTGCTTATCGCCTGTATCAATTTCATGAATCTTTCTACCGCCAGGTCATCCTTGAGATCTATGGAAGTCGGCTTGCGCAAAGTGATGGGTGCTGATAAAGGTAGTTTGATCCGTCAGTTTATGGGAGAATCATTTATGTTGACTATCCTATCGATGGGAATTGCTCTGCTGTTGGTCTATTTGTTTCTCCCTACTTTTTCGGATTTCTCCGAAAAGCAACTCACGCTTAATTTTCTCGAAAACCCAGAGTTTTTGTTGGGAATAGTAGGCTTGGTCATAGTAGTTGGACTTATTTCCGGAAGTTATCCTGCGCTCTTTCTATCAGGTTTTCAGCCTGGAAAAGTCCTGAAAGGTGTATTTAAAGCAGGAAAAAACCATGAGCATTTCCGCTCTGTTTTGGTGGTGGGGCAGTTTGCGATTTCTGTTGTGCTGATTGTAGCCGTATTGGTGGTTGTGAATCAGTTAGATTTCATGCAAAGCAAGGATTTGGGCTTCCAAAAGGAGGATGTGGTACTTTTACCTACAAGTCCGGCTATAGAGCAAAATTATGAGATCATCAAAGACCGGCTGGAGAATCAGCCAGGAATCCAGGCAGTAACCGTTTCTAGCAGAGCTCCCTCTGGCCGATTGCTGGATAATCAAGGCACTTCTGTGGAAATCAACGGAGAACTTACCCAGCTTGAAATTCGGATTGCCAATATTTATGTCGGTCATAATTTTTTAAAAACGTATGGAATTCCTCTGTCTGCAGGACGAGATTTTGATGTGCTTCGCGCGAGTGATTCCACAGAAGCTTTTATTCTGAATGAGACAGCTATCCGAGAAATAGGCTGGGAAAGTCCTGAGGCTGCTATAGGAAAGCAATTTCTCTACGGAGCTAAGCGAGGATTTGTAACAGGAGTGATGAAAGATTTTCACTTCGAAAATCTACATCAGCCTATCGTTCCTCTCCTTTTTGAGATTAATTCAAATGGGAATAATGTTGGCAATAATGTAATGAGCATCAAAATTGACGCTGAGAATAGGAATCAAACGATGGCTTATTTAAAAGATGAGTGGGCGGCACTAAGACCAGGATTTCCTTTCGAGCCAAGGTTTGTAGATCAAGGATTCAACGAGCAATATGCTGCAGAGCAACGCGTCAAAACCATTTTCACCTTCTTCTCAGCATTGGCAGTTTTGATCTCAGTTTTAGGGTTACTAGGTTTGGTTACATTTGCGACAGCCCAGCGTACGCGTGAAATTGGCATTCGAAAGGTAATGGGAGCGGAGACAGCTAGCATTTTGATTTTGTTAGGAAAAGACTTTTTAAAACTAGTACTAATCGGATTTCTCATCGCCATTCCTATTTCTTGGCTTGGGATGTCAAGCTGGCTAGCGGACTTTGCTTATACCGCAGGGATCAGCTGGACAGTATTTTTGTGGGCTGGCTTGATAGCCGGAGCTATCGCTGCATTCACAGTCACAGCTCAATCTCTAAAAGCCGCCTGGGCGGATCCGGTCAAGAGTATAAAGAGTGAGTGATAAAGAGAGTTTTACGAGTAAAGTCGCAAGTAGTAAATAGGAAGTAGCACGTAGAAAGTATCAAGAATCAAGATTTAAAATTTTCAAGTGCAACCATTTGAACGTTTTCTACATCTACTAATGGAGGCTTGAATTTGATTACATTGACAGTTTACAGCTTTACCATCATTGAATTTGCCAACTACCGAATCTTCCAATCCTATAATTTTACAATCTTTCAATCTTCAACAACATGAAAACGCACATTAAAATCCTAACATTCGCCCTCACCGCATTCATAATGTCATCTTGCGTACAGGCACAATCTTCAGAGACAAGATCTATCGGACACTTTACCAAAGTACACTCTGGCGGAAGCTGGGAAGTGATTTTGACCGAAGGTGATAAAGAAGAAGTGCTCATCGAGGCGAAAGGAGTGGAGCTAAGCAAAGTCAAAACGGAGATAGACGGAGACGTGCTCAGTGTAGGCTTGGTGAAGGGTAACTACAACAACGTGAGCTTGAAATTTCATATCACCTATAAAAAACTAGAGGGGATAAAGTGCTCTGGTTCTGGGACTATTGAAGTTACTTCACCGGTAGCTACGGATTCATTTTATGCAGCAATTTCAGGGTCTGGAGATATACTTATGGAAAACCTGGAAGTAAAGAAGCTATCGGTTGGAATTTCTGGTTCGGCAGATCTGGAGATCAAAAGTGGTTCAGCTGACCAAGCGGAGATCAAGCAGTCAGGATCGGGGGATTTCGAGGGTGAGAAATTTGCAATTGGTGAATTAGTCGTGGGCAAGTCTGGCTCTGGCGATACTAATGTGGGTGATCTAGGTAAATTATCTGTGAGCTCTTCAGGATCTGGAGATGTGACGTACACGGGTTCACCCCAGCTAGGCAATATCAGAACTTCTGGCTCCAGCAGCATTACAAAAAGATAAGAGAACTCAGTCTTATTCTTGTCCCTCAAGCGAACGTTTGAGGGATTTTTTTATTCGATTTTTTCAATCAAAGGATAAACTGAAGTTCTTGAATAATGCACTATACCTTCCCGCTTTCCTACCTCTCAACTTCCTTACATCAAGAACCCATTTTCTGTTTGATAGGGAGCAGGGACATTCTCTACCTCCAGCATTTCGAGTAAATCAATTTCTACAGCGCGGGCAATAGAGGATATAGGCACATCATTGTATCCCCCTTCAAAAGGGTTCTCAGAATAATCACCGATTCTATCCACTACAAAGAATGTCCAGATAATAATCGCCGAAAAAGGGATAGTCAACCAATAATGCAGCGCAGTACTCTGCGCAAAAATATCAAGTAAGCCAAATGGGATCAGCGCACAAAAAATATAGGTAATCCAAAGTCCTGTGGAGGCATATTGCCGGGGGAAGGGGAAATTTTTAATTCGTTCACTCATCCCTTGGTTGGTGTACAGCTTCCCAATCAACTCATGAAGTCTTACCTGCTTATAATCGGTAATAAACTGCTGCTCATACAGCTTGGCTATTTCCTGACTTTGGTTTTTGAGTAGTTGGGAAGGAATGTTAGTGAGCTCCTTTACGCTGGCTATTTCTTCTTGGGAAAGGTATTTTTCGATTTCTGCAAACATCCCATCAGAATATTCTTTGATGAAATTTGGGATAAAATTCAATTTGTGTACCGGGAGATTATGTTCCCAGGACTTTTCGTTTCGCATCACATGCTTGAGCGCCAATAGCCAAGCTAAATGTCTGTAGATTATTCTCTTTTTACGTTCAAAAGGCATATTGGAACTGGGAAGGCTGAGTATCCCTGTCGCAAAAGTTCTGCTGTCATTGACGATGGCTCCCCAAATTTTTCGTGCTTCCCAAGTTCTGTCGTAGGAACTGTTGTTTTTGAAGCCAAGAAAAAAAGCAACTGCAATACCAATTACGGATATAGGTTGCCAGGGAAGAGAGAATGGGATAGACGTAAGCTCATAGAGGACAACTATAATAAATGAATAAAGTAGCCCATAAATCAAAGAGTATTTTGACCAGCGAACAGTCATCCAAAAACTATAATACCGCTTTACGTACATAAAAATTTGCGTTTGAGTTGAATATCAAAAAGATACCAATTTTATCTAATTAAGGTCAATAGATTTTTGAATCGGGATAGAAAAATGCCCACCTGAGGGGTGAGATACTGCTTCAAGAGATAAAAAAATGTGCATTATATTCGGCTAGAGTTAACACAGAAGGTTATCGTGAGAGTTTTGAAGAGGCAAAGACTGGCTTCGCAAATACCAATATTTTTTGAAACTCAATACGCCTTATAGCTCGTGACACCTTACCAAGCCTATTCGTGAAAGTGAGTTTAGAGAAGGAAATCAATAGAAAGACCTCTAGGTGTTCGTCGTTAATTTTAGCCCTCCCTGAGAATCTTCTCTATTTTGCGGCCTTGCGCTAATTCATCTACGACTTTATCGAGGTAGCGTACTTTCTGAGTTAGTTTATTTTCTATTTCCTGCACCTTATAGCCACAGATGGAACCAGTAATTAGGCTAGCGTTGGGGTGTAGCTTTGCTTCCGCAAAAAATTGTTCAAAGCTTGACTTTGCTTCGATCTGATGACGTATTTCTGACTCATCAAATCCAGTCAGCCAAGTAATGACTTGATGCAGTTCTTCGATTGTTCTTCCTTTTCGCTCGACTTTCGTGACATAGTGCGGATAGACCGAGGCGAAAGTCATTTTAGCTATTTTCTCATCGTGGTGGCTGGTGCTAGTCATAGGTTGATATGTTTGGCTAAAACGTTCTTAGACATGTCTTTCCTTAGTTCAGGTCCACAAGGTAGGATTTGCGAGTTTATCAGAGCTTAAAGCAATCCTTCGATCACTTCTGGAAAATGCTTGTGCTCTAAGGCATGCACTTTCTCCGCAATAGAATCAGGTGTGTCTTCAGAAGTGAGTGGAGTGGAGGCTTGAAAAACGATCTTTCCTTCGTCATAATTTTCATTGACTAAGTGAATGGTGATGCCTGTTTCGGTTTCGCCAGCCGCTTTGACTGCCTCGTGGACATGGCTTCCGTACATTCCTTTTCCGCCGTATTTAGGTAAAAGAGCTGGGTGTATATTGACCATTCGATCTGGAAAAGCTCTGGTGAGCGCTACGGGGATTTTCAGTAAAAAGCCTGCTAGGATTACCCAATCGATGTTTTCTGCTTTTAGTTTCTCCAGCAAAACCCCAGCTTCCATATCCTTTCGGGAGAAGGTATAGGTCGGAACCTCGAATTTTTTTGCGCGCTCCAATACAAAAGCATCAGCCTTATTGGATGCAACCAAGGCAATTTTAGCTTTTTCTGACTGTTGAAAATGTGCCATGATTTTATCTGCATTACTGCCAGAACCTGAGGCTAAGATTGCGAGTCGTTTCAAGGGTAGCGATTTTGGTGGGTTGCTGCGAAATTAAAGGATTTCTCTCGCAATGGCATGAAAGCATCTTGGGTTTTTAGCCATAGCACTTTTTCGGCAAACTGCTAACTAGATTTCAGGAATGAGACTAAACAGAACGGCTACTTTTCAACATAACCTTAGGTTTATTTCCTTAGGTTTTGGTCTATTACGGCTTTAGCTTCGTTTCTTGGGTAAACAAGATTTCTATGAGCAAATTATTCCTTTTCCTTGCCATTTTTTTTACAGCAAGCAGCTGTGCTTTTCGATCAGTTCATCGAAGCAAAAACATCACCTATACCGATTCCAATGCAGATTTACCACTTAAACAGCTGGATGTATATGCACCCAAAAAAGCTGAGAATCTCCCGGTGTTGGTTTTTTTCTATGGGGGAAGTTGGAAAAGCGGCGCAAAGAAGACCTATCATTTCCTGGGAAATAGATTGGCTAGAAGAGATGTAATTGTGGTCATAGCAGATTATCCCTTGTCACCTGATTACCAAGTTCCAGCCATGCAGGCCGCTGCTTTGGAAGCTGTCAACTGGACAAAAGACCAAGTCAAGCAATACGGAGGTGATCCAGATCGGATCTTCGTTTCAGGGCATTCTGCTGGTGGGCATTTGGCTTCTCTGATTGCTGTGAAGGAAGATGAGTTGGAGCCTTCAAAGAATGATAAAAAGTTGGCTGGGTCGATTTTGATAGATGCAGCTGGCTTGGATATGTATAGCTATTTGCAAGAAACTAGTGAGGGAGAAGGTAAAAAGTACACAGATGCTTTTACCAATGATCCTGCTATTTGGAAGGAATATTCAGCGATGTATTATCTCACAGATGCATTAGCTCCTATGTTGATTTTGGAAGGCGAGCGGACCTATCCTAGCATTCGAAGCAGTCGGGAGCGATTTATGAAGCGTGTGGAAGAAAAAGGGATAGAAGACGTGACGGTGAAAATTTACCCTAAGAAGAAGCATATTCCGATGATCACGCAGTTTCTGTGGACACCAGGAAAAGTGTATAAGGATGTGTTGGGGTTTATTGAGGAGAATTGATTTGAGGGTGTGTTTTCCCGCAGATTCTCGCTAAAAAATATGCGGATGGGCGCTGATTTATTAGTGCTAGATTCTGTTTATCAACTCTTCAGGAGTAATCACTGGCAGATAGTGGTTGGAGAGTTTAAGGAAATCTTTGTCTGATGTGAGGATGCCATCCATGTGATGATTCAGGCAAATGTAATAATGAATGGAATCCTCAATGTCTGTATGATTGGAATGAATTGCTGAAATAACAGAATTGGCATCTCCCTCAATCAAAGTGAATTTCTCACAAATCACACTAATTATTTCTTTAGAAACAGCCAGTTCTTTGGCTTGTTTAAGATAATATGCGCAAGTCTGAATAACTGAAATGGTCACATACCCTTGAAATTGATTCGTGTCTAATTTCTCAAAAATCGAATTTATTAACTCCTGTTTTGGACTTCTTTCCAAGAAAAAATCGAGTAAAATATCGACATCAAAGAAGATCTTCATAGCCCATTTTTAATGCTTTTGCCTTTTGATACTCCTCTTTCCAGTCATATCCTTCTGGATATTCTACTTTTGATTTCGGCAATGATTTCATGTATTCCACCAAACTCATCCCGTTTTTTAACTTAGGCTTTGGCTTAACTAATGCCTCAAAATGTTCTTCAACCAGACTAGAAATGCTTGTTTCATTCTGAATCGCGTAAGTTTTGACTTTGTCTAATAAGTTTTCTTCGATCGTAATATTGAGTCGCTTCTTCATAATTCTATGCGCATGAAATTCAAATTATACGCATGAATATAATGAGGTTACATAGCTTTGATATTTCCGCCTAATCTTCCAATTTTTCAATCTTCCAATTTAAAATCAACTCGGATCTACATCCACCACGAATCTCACTGATCTGAACTCTGGTCTAGATTTAAGCTCCTCAGTTATTTTCCAGAGATTTTCCTTGAAGACCACCCCGGTGTTGCTCCCACGGTCTAGCTTGATCAAACTCTCAAATTGATATTGGTTTTTGATTCTTGCGATGATGCCTTTTTCTGGACCTAAAACAATTTTCTTGATCGGGATTTCTGCCATTCCATGATGAAGATTGAGTGCAGCTTTTTCCGCCACTTTGTAGTCGGTGTGTCGGGTAGTGATTTTCACCAGTTTCACAAAAGGAGGATAATAGAATTTCTTTCTATCATGAATCTCCTGATTAAAAAACTCGAAGTAGTCGCCCTTTATCACTTGCCTGTAAAGGGACGTTTCGGGATCTCTTGTCTGCAAAATTACCTGACCCTGAGCCTCTCGTCTTCCTGCTCGTCCAGCCACTTGCGTTATTTGTTGGTAGGCTCTTTCTCCAGCTCGGAAGTCAGGGAAATTCATAATCCGGTCTCCATCCCAAATTCCAACCACGGTGACTCTACCAAAATCTAGCCCTTTGGTGATCATCTGAGTCCCTACTAAAATATCCAGATTCCCTGAACCAAACTCATCCAACAAACGCTGATAGCCATGTTTGTTTCTAGTAGTATCCAGATCCATTCGGCCGATTCTGGCTTCTGGAAAAAGCAAACTTAGCGATTCCTCAATTCGCTCAGTCCCCATGCCCATCGTGGTCAGTTGCGTGCTTCCACAAGCAGGACAGGCACTAGGAGATTTTTCTTTGTATCCACAATAGTGACAGCGGAGTTCTTCGGAAAACTGATGATAAGTCAAGCTGACATCGCATTGTACGCATTGGCCGGTCCAGCCACAGTCTTCGCATTGAATGTAGGGTGAATAGCCTCTTCTGTTTTGAAAGATCAAAATCTGCTCTTGCTTAGAAAGTGCTTCTTGAATTCGCTCGCGCAAAACTCGGGTAGTGTCTAATTTGAGTAGGTTTTTACGTTTGTCACCCGCTAAATCTGCCAAATGAAACTGAGGCATGCTCGCATCTCCAAATCGGTGTGTCAATTCCACATATCCGAATTTCCCCTGACTGGCATTGAAATAGGATTCAAACGAAGGAGTCGCCGACCCTAACAAGGTCCTGGCCTGATGAAAATAGGCGAGCATAATTGCTGCATCTCTCGCTTGAAATCTCGGTGCCGGATCAAATTGCTTATAGCTGGACTCATGCTCCTCATCCACGATAATCAGCCCCAAACTATCAAACGGTAGGAAAATCGAAGACCTCACGCCTATTACAAAAGAGAATCTTCCACTCAAAACTCCATTCCAAACTTCCACGCGTTCATTATCCGAATACTTCGAATGATACACGCCCATTTTGCTACCAAAAACCTTTTTCAGCCTGGAAACAATTTGTGTAGTTAGGGCGATTTCGGGTAAAAGAAGCAAGACCTGAGAACCAGAATCCATTACTTCCTGAATCATCTGAATGTAAATCTCAGTCTTCCCACTGCCTGTGACACCATGAAGTAGCACGGATTGCTTGTTCTCAAATTGATGCTTGATTTCTTCAAAAGCAGCCTGCTGACTCGTGGAAAGTGTAGCACGTTCGGACTCAGGTTCTTCTTCTGGGATCCGATTCACGACGACTTTGAAGGATTCGAAAATCTCGTTTTTGATCAGCGTTTTCAGTGAACTTTCAGAGTCGCCTTCTTCTAAAAGTCGCGCTTTATCCACGCCATGGATGTTGGACTTAGGCAACTTCAAGACTGGCACGTCGCGGAGGTATTTCAGTAGGATGGATTCCTGTTTTGGTTTGCCAGCCAACCCTTCAAAAAGTCCCTGTAGAGCATTTTTATCACTTGCTATTTCAAGCTTTAGGCGGATTCTAGTTTCTACTTTCGGAGTATATTTCTCTTGAACTTTTTCAAAAATCAGGATGGCTTCTTTCTTTACCAGACTTTTGAGAATTGGGTGAATACTTTTGATTGACAGCACTTTTTCGCAGTCATCGTAGGACATCTCAGGTTTGGATTCCAACGCATCTAAAACCAGAATCTCCCGATCATCCAGTGGATATTTACTTGTTTCTCTATCGAAATTGGGATTGAGCTGCACCTTGCTTTCACTACTCAGGCGAAGACCAGAAGGCAGCGCTGCATGCATCACTTCTCCGATATGACAGAAGTAGTACTCGGCCATCCATACCCAAAAGCGGATTTGAAGAGGATTCACACTCGGGGTATCATCTAGCACTTCGAGAATTGGCTTGGCTTGATAAGCCTGCGGCGGCTTGTTATGAACTTTCCCTATAATTCCAGTGAGGACTTTTTTCTTTCCAAACTGCACAATCACCCGTGCACCAAGATTGATCTCCGACTGCATAGAGTAGGGGATGCTATAGGTAAACATGCGTGGAATGGGAACGGGCAGTATGATATCTGCGAAATTGTTTCCGCTTCGGGATGAATATAAATCTTGATCTGAAAAAAGGCTTTCCAAGGACTAGGCTAAATAGGGGAGTTGTGAAATGGCTTCTTCGTAGGTGCTGACTGGCTTTCTGCAAGCATGGTCAAAACATACATAAATTAAGGCATTTCCAGTCGCATCAGGTGTCTTGTCTGAAAGAATTGGGGCATTTTCTGTCAAATTTTCTGAAAAGGCCAAGATCCTATTGGGGGAGTAGTTCTGTTGGAATTTTTTAACCATTTCCTCAGCCCCCTTTCCAACTATGGCAATTTCAGCTGTTGGGACTAGTTTCTCCATGAATAAACTCGCCCAATTGCATAGGAAGCCGGGTTCTTTAATGATCAGTTCCTTCATGCCTCCTAGCATTTTGCTGGCAATTTCCGTGTATTTTTCCTCGTAAGTAACTAGCGATAGCCGGTGAAGATTTCTCGCCATGATCGAATTTGAAGCAGGAATTACATTATCAAAAAGCTCTTTTTTATTCGCGATCAGTTTTTCAGCCTTTGGATTATTGAAGAAGAAAAAACCATCTGATCCATCATAAAATTCTGCCAGGCAGAAGTCAGTAAGTGATCTCGCCAAATCTAACCATCTGGCATTCCCCGTGGCTTCAAAAGCCATCAAAGACGCTCGAATCACTGCAGCATAATCTTCTAAAAACCCAGGAGTATAGGCGCTTCCGTTTTTATAAGCGCGGTGCAAAACGCCGTTAATTAGAAGCCTGTCTTCAAGAAATTCCAGGTTTTTTATTGCCAAATTCAACATGCTTTTTTCGCCAGTGGCATAATAAGCCTGAATCAACCCAGCGCTCATTAACCCATTCCAACCACTGAGAATTTTATCGTCTTTTCCAGGATAAATTCGCTTGTTTCTAACTTCCAAAAGAAGGTTTTTTATTCCTCTCAGCTTTATTTTAAAGTCTTCATCGTTCATCCCAAATTCTTCAGCAATAGCTTGGTCGGGCTCAGTTTGAAACAAAATATTCACTCCATCTTCCCAGTTCCCACTAGGTTTGAGGTTGTAAAGTTTACTCAACCAAGGCATTTCATTTGGTATCAAATCCTTCAACTCCTCATAGGTCCAAACGTAGAATTTTCCTTCCACACCTTCCGAATCTGCGTCTTGAGCTGAATGAAAACCTCCTTCGCCGTTGAGCATTTCAGCCTCCAGCCATGCGACCGTTTCGGTTACTTTTTCTTTGAAGAACTCATCTCCACTTAGTTGATAAGCTTTTGCATACAATTCAAGCAACTGCCCATTATCGTATAGCATCTTTTCGAAGTGCGGTGCAAACCATTCACCATCCACCGAATATCGAGCAAATCCACCTCGCAACTGATCGTAGATTCCACCCATTCCAATCTTTTTCAAGGTGAAAAAGACTTTTTCCATCATTCCATTATTTTTGCTTAGGACGGCATAGTCAAGCATAAAATGCCAGATCGCAGGCATGGGAAATTTAGGAACCCGATTCATTCCACCCCATTCACTGTCGAATTGAGAAATAACTTTAGTAGCAATCTCTGCCAGTTCATCTGGATCCAATTCCCGATTCCCGGCTAAGATTCCATATTTATCGGTTTCCTTTCTGTTCAGACTTGTACCAAAGCCTTCTGCGCTTTCAGCCAATTGATCCTCATGCTTTTCGAAGGCATCTGCGATGTTTGATAAGAGTCCCTTCCATTGTTGATTCGGAAAATAAGTTCCTCCATAAAATGGCTTTTGATTAGGCATCAGGAATACATTCAGCGGCCATCCACCTTGCAATCCCATGGCCTGCACGGCTTCCATGTAGATATTATCGATGTCAGGACGCTCTTCTCGGTCGATCTTGATACATACGAAGTGTGCATTCATGATTTTTGCAGTGGCTTCATCCTCAAAACTCTCTCGCTCCATCACGTGACACCAGTGACAAGCCGAATAGCCAATAGATACCAAAATCGGCTTGTTCTCGGTTTTGGCTTTCTCCAGAGCTTCAGTTCCCCATGGAA
Organism: Algoriphagus sp.; assembly: GCF_039969895.1. GTDB lineage: Bacteria > Bacteroidota > Bacteroidia > Cytophagales > Cyclobacteriaceae > Algoriphagus. The sequence goes on along the minus strand of NZ_JBDVMZ010000003.1, from coordinate 176,093 downwards.
ACCAATCCACGGGATTGTGAGCGTGCTGGAGTAAGTAGGGAGATTGGGAGTGTAGGAGGCGGTTGGACATTTTTTATTGGAATATTTTAAAATTTGAAGATTGAAAAATTATAAAAGGATTGTAGAACAGTTGGAAAGTGGCAAGGTTGTAAAGTCTTATTCAGCAAGACACAGGTTTTTAGGCTAGAAATGGCAGACGGTATAAGTTGTGGACAATGCTAAGCTTTAAGTCGTAAATCGAAAATAGATCACATTTCAAATTGTTTTTGAACCATCTCGATCTCTTCTGAAAAATCAAATTCTCGGTTCAATCGTTCCAGCTTCTGTAGAAGATTCTGTTGAAATTTCCTGTGGCTTTCACTTCGAGTATTTAATGGTTTATGGGTTAGTTCGAGTTTGATTTTTCGAAGTTCTTCCGTTTTGGTTTGTGTTTCTTTACTGAAATATGACTTTTTCCATTTTTCCCAGATATAATCTTCGGCTTCTTCGGATGGATGGATTAAATCCTTTTTATAAAAACGGTAATCACGTAATTCGTCCATCATCACCTCGTAGGCTGGGAAGTACGAAACGGCAGGGAAACGACCTTCCAGTTGACTGCAAAGCACCCGAAGTTGGCTTTTGCTGAGTTGATTTTCCGGAATTCCATCTTTGATATGTCGGACAGGACTGACAGTCAGGATGATTTTTAAGTTTGGATAAACTCGCGAGAAATTGCCAAAAATGTGGCTAAAGTGCTGGTACATATCTTCCAGAGAAACGAGTTTTTTACTAAAGTGCCTTTGCGGAAGTTTGTGGCAATTGGCAACTCTTCCAAATTCCTCAGTTTCGTAAATCCACGAAGTTCCTAAGGTCAAAATCAAGTGAGTGCCATTATCCAGGTAGTCTTTTATTTTGGCTAATTGGGTAGCATATTTTTGGGCCAGCTCCTCAGGTGAAGTAGCATAAAGGTCAGAATGGGCACCTAAATAATAAAACAAACCGTCGCGCTCTAGTATTCCATCTTCTTCGATGCTGTCTTGAAAAAGTGCATGGTCCAACAGGTCGCCGAGAATCATAGGATGAAAGATCGTGCCGAATGGATTGACCAGGCAGTCGAACTTTGTGTCTATCATTTTTTGACCTATCATCTGCGCAAAACAGGAACCCATACTTAGAATTTTGCTTTGATGGGAGATAGGGAAGTTGGATTCTGGAATCGTGAATTCGGTGGACCATTGCATCCCCGAAATTAACAATTTGTGATCGAATGATCTTCTTACCGCAATGTGTACGGAGGAATTCGCAGAGCCTACAGCAGTCCTTTTTGTATTTGTCTAAAATAGCTATGTAGCTGTTCTGTCCCTCCATAAGCTGCACTTTAGCAATAGAATAGGATAGGCTACAGTGCTTTGCCGTCGTTTATGTCATCACGAACGGCTAATCCGCTATTTTTGTCAACTTTTATAAAAATTTTCCGGCAATTCTGTGATTTTTCTCCTAGATCAGAGACTAATGAGCTAAATGAAATCAAATGAGTAAAGAGGAAGAGTTCGTCAATCTAATCCATGCCAATCAAGGGCTGATCTATAAAGTCGCCACGATCTATGCGAAGGAAAAAGCCGAACAGGATGATCTGTATCAGGAGATCGTGTATCAGACCTGGAAGTCTTTTGATCATTTCAAGAAAGCTTCCAAGCCAAGCACCTGGCTCTATAGGGTAGGGATGAATACGGCTATTACTCATTTGAATAAATCCAAGAAACAGTTGAATACCCTGCCTTTTGACCAGGTGACTATACAGTTTTCCGAGTCAACTGATTCTGAACTTGAAGAGAAAATCCAACTGCTTTACACCCAGATCAGGAAACTGAATCTGTTGGATCGAGGCATCATTTTTCTCTTTCTGGAAGATAAATCCTACGAAGAGATCGCTGAGATATCCGGAATCTCGGTGAGCAATGTAGGAACAAGAATGTCCAGAATCAGGCAAAAACTTAAATCAGAAATGAATCCTAAATCAATGGAATATGGAACTCGATGAAATGAAATCCCTCTGGGCAGATCTCAGTGTGCAAGTCGAAAAACAAGATAAAATTCAAAAGGAAATTCTGTTGCAGATCACTAAGCAGAAATTCAGGAATAAGTTAGATGGGATAAGGATTCCTGAAATTATAGGCTCACTAGTCTGTATAGGTTACGCAATGTATTTGTTGTCACATTTTTCGGAGTTGGAGCTTTGGTACAATCAGATTTTTGCATTGATAAGTGTGCTCATCATGATAGTACTTCCTGTGTCTAGTCTTACTGCGATCAGACATATGAGGAGATTGCGTCTGGATTTGCATCCACCGAAGGTTTTGTTGCAAAAGTTTACGGATAGTAAAATTCGCTTTCTCAAATCACAGCACTATGCCATCATCTTCGGAGCAATTCTTATGTTCACCATGTTGCCACCTTATGCGGAATTGACTGGTTCGGATAGTGTCTCAGATCCTTTGTTTTGGATTATTTTTATCCCCACAGGTCCGGTATTGATGTATGTACTGAGTCGTTGGGTGCTGAAAAAATATAAAAAAGTAATCGCTTCTTCTGAAAAAATGCTTCAAGAAATGGAGTAAATGAAAAGGAGCTGTGTTGAGCAGCTCCTTTATCTTTAATTTTCCAATTCTTCTTTTTTCAGTTCCTCCCAAAGTCGCTTGACTTGTAAATCCCCATATCCATAGATGGGATATTTGATGTGAAAAGCCCGGAATATTTTGCCAAAATCATCGGTGTCGAGTTGTTCTGCGATTTCCTTCAGTGCCACTTTTGGTTTTCCAGGGTTGCTGCCTCGAGGAATTGATTCCTTCCAGGCCACCACTGCAGGATACAAAAAGGGCATTTCAGGCTGAACTTGATAGGATAGGGTCATGGCCTCCGACACATCTCCTCGCTTGTAGATATCCCACATATCCGCTAAAATGTGTCGCTCGTTTGAGGTAAGCGGTACTGCGTTTCTGTAGGCTCTTTCGAGTTCCTGGCTTTTCATTCCGCCAAAGCCTTCAATCAAATCTGTCGTGGGACTTACTAGAAATAATGGGCCTTTGTGAGATTTTAGGAGATTTGTCACAAACCATAAGTTGACTTGGCAAAAAAGGTCATGCTCAAACCACAAATAAACTTGCGTGGCTGACGTGGCAGTGAGGATCTTTTCAAATTCAGGTATCACATCAGTTATATAGTCTTTTTCGGTAGCTTTAGGATAGGTTTTAGCTAGGTAGTTGGCACGAAGGACGGCCAGCTCTTCTATAGAATCGGCATCTACTGGCCCATCTACAAGACATTCTCGTACGACGGCGATGTTCCCAAGTATTCTGGATGGAAATGCATTGCGGAGCGAATCACCATTCAAAACGTGTAGCATATTATTGGTTTTTGGTTTGAATTAAATTTATGGAAGTTCGGATCATTTCCCTAAGGATTGTCTCATCAATATCTGCCAGTTTATTAATGTAAAGGCATCCTTTAGCTTTTTTATGTTTACCCAGTTTTTCCAAAAATGGTTGTAGGTGAATGTTTTCAAGCATGATATAAATGGAAAGTGCTTGTTTTCTGGGAGAAAATCCTACGGGAAACCATTGCATCTCTTTTCCCGAAGGGTAGTAATACCTGAACATCCCAAATCCCACTATGCTTGGCCCCCACATCATGGGCTTTTCTCCAGATTCCTCTTCAAATAGTTTTGCTAAGTTCAAGCTATCTGCTTTTCGCACCGGATGTTCTATTGTCTGGAGAAAGTCTTCTACAAAGGCGTTGGTTGGGATGGTTTGAAGTTCGGACATGCTTACTGGTTTAGTGTAAATTTTGTAATTCTGGGAGGTAAAAGTCTAAAATGATGCTTTTTTTTTGCATACTTTTCAAAATAAGCCTGCATATTTCGAGTTTCTTGCCATAAATTGTGACTCAAACTAATTCCCAGCCTTCTGTCTCAATCCCTCTATCTCTCTGAATTGTCGCTGGCAATTTTCCTAAACCAAAATATAACAAAATGAAATCGCACTTGTTGAGTAGGTGACAAATTAGGGTGATTTCAAAAGCTAAGTAATTCTAAAGTGCAATAAAACAACAACTATCTTTTACGAAATTGAGCATAGTGAAAATCGTAACACCACTGGGTGATCAAAAGCCCTACGAGATTCCAGCTGACCCTAAAACAAGTTTAACATATGAAATTAAGAGCTACTAGTGTTTTTGCCCTTGTATTCTTCTTAGCAGCTTCCTCGATAGAGGTTTCTGCACAGAATACTTACCAAACTCCTCCCAAGTCTATTGCTGATCTGGTAAATGCTCCAAGCACTCCTTCTGTTCGTTTTAGCAAAAACGGCGATTGGATGCTGGTAATGGAGAGATCTGACAATCCAAGTATAGAGATGCTATCTCAGCCGGAATTGAAAATAGCTGGAATGAGAATAAATCCTGCAACCTCAGGACCCAGCCGTCAGACTGGAATTGAAAATATTAAAATCAAGAAAACACTGTCTGGTGAGGAAATTCAGATAACAGGTTTGCCTGCTCAGCCAAATATGGGTGGGATGAGTGTATCTGCGGATGAGAAATACATGGCTTTCACGCAGACAGATGCAGATGGAATTAGCCTTTGGGTGGTAGATTTGAGTACAAATTCTGCCAAGAAATTGACTGATAAAATTGTCAATGATGTATATGGTAATTCAGTACTGTGGACTCCAGCCAATAAAATGCTGGTGAAAGCAGTAAATCCAACACGTGGAGCTATTCCGGTGAGACCTTCAGCGCCTGCGGGACCAATCATCCAAGAGACTACTGGAGAAGCTGCTCCAAGCAGAACTTACCAAGACTTGCTAGAAAATCCGTATGATGAAAAGCTTTTTGCCTATTTCATGGATTCTCAGCTGATGGAGATTGATTTGGAAGGAAATAAGAAACCGATCGGTCCAGCTGGAATGATCAAGTCTATGGACCTTTCTCCTGATGGCAACTACATCATGGTTGATTTGATCCAGAGGCCATTTTCATACTTAGTGCCTGCTAGCAGATTTCCTTATGACGTAGAGATTTGGTCACGTGATGGCAAGAAGGTTAAAACGTTAGCCCAGATTCCTTTGGGTGAAAATATCCCTACAGGATTTGACGCTACAGTGACTGGCCCGAGAAATATCAACTGGAGAGCAGATAAGCCAGCAGTGGTTTATTGGGTAGAGGCTCAGGATGGAGGAGATGCTCGGGTAGAGATGGAAGAGCGTGAAATAATCTATACGCTGGCGGCACCTTTCTCCGGAGATAAGAAAATACTGGCTACGTCTGCCTACAGATTTGGCGGGATAGATTGGTCGGATGATTCGTTTGCAATACTGAATGAACGCTGGTCCAGAACCCGTAGAGACATGCGCTCAATCATCAATCCATCGAATCCAAGCCAGGCTAAACACCTAATTATAGATCGATCTTCAGATGATTTGTACAATGATCCAGGAGATCCGGTGATGGTAGAAAATGAGTTTGGAAGAAATGTGCTGCTGCGAAAAGGTGATCTGTTATATATGCGAAGCCCGGGTGGTTCGCCAGAAGGAGATATGCCTTATTTATCCACCTTTAATACCAAAACTAAGGAGGAAACAATTCTCTGGAGATCTCAAGCGCCCTTTTACGAGCGAGTAGCAGTAGTGCTGAATGATGATGCTAGTGAATTTATCACTATTAAAGAAAGTACGGATATTCAGCCTAACTATTGGTTAGTGAATACCAAGAAAAGAATAGCTCCAAGGCAATTAACCAACTTTGATAATCCCTACGAGTCAATCAAGGGGATTCAAAAGCAATTGGTTACCTACACGAGAAATGATGGATTGAATCTCTCTGCAGTAATTTATACTCCTGAGGGTTTTGAACCAGGTAAAGATGCGCCTCTTCCAGTGTTGATGTGGGCCTATCCTAGAGAATACAAGTCTAAGGAAGTAGCCGCTCAGGTAAGAGGCTCGCAGTATGCTTTTACGAGAGTTAGTTCAGGTTCCCCTTTGTTCTGGGTTACGCGTGGCTATGCGATCATGGATAGAACTGAGATGCCAATCGTAGGCGAAGGGGACAAGGAGCCGAATGACTATTTCATCGATCAGCTAGTAGCCAATGCTGAAGCTGCGATAGACGAAATCGTAGAGTTGGGAATTGGAGATAGAGATAGAATCGCAGTGGGTGGTCATTCCTATGGAGCGTTTATGACTGCTAATTTGCTTTCGCACACGAATTTATTTGCCGCAGGCATAGCACGATCTGGTGCATATAATAGAACTCTTACTCCTTTCGGATTTCAGTATGAGCAGAGAACCTACTGGGAGGCTCCAGAAGTGTATTTTAACATGTCACCTTTCTCTTTTGCGCACAAAGTAGAAACTCCGATTTTGCTGATTCACGGACAGGCAGATAACAACTCAGGTACTTTCCCCATCCAATCAGAGCGATATTATAATGCCCTCAAAGGACATGGTGCTACAGCAAGGTTAGTATTCTTGCCAAATGAAAGTCACGGCTATGCCGCCAAAGAATCTATAAATCACACGCTTTGGGAAATGGACTCTTGGTTGGAAAAATATGTAAAGAATAAGAATGAGATAGAAAGCAGTAAGTAAATAGTTCAAATAATACACTTCTCTCATTCGAACATGTGTGTCTTAAAAGAATTCTTTAGGGTGAAATTTACTTAAGAAATGGGACGAATGAGAGAAGTTTAATGAAGAGTGTTTTGTTTTCTTTTAAAGAAAATCGTTTGATTTTAGAATCAATTGACTGAATATTAGGAGTTGCAATTCTAAATTGGGTTAAAAAATCAATAAATCTGGATAGAATTCTGTCAAAATTTGGATTTGGAGGGTTTTTGATTTTTTACCCAAATCAGGTGTTTAGAACTTACTAAAAATATGAAATAACGAGTGGCGATTACCTTCTTCAATAGCTGATTTGCTCAAGTCAACCTGACTTCCGAAGTAATGCTGAATCGCTACTTTAACCTACTAAAATTTATTTTAGTGATAATACTTGTTGCAAGGTGCAGCAAGTGAAGTGAATAATTAACAAACCATTTATGAAAAAAACATTACTCAGTTTACTTCTAGGGTTGCTAGTGTCGGTGACGGTGTATGCGCAGAGCAGAACTGTGACTGGCAGGCTAGTCTCGGAGGAAGAACCGGATGGACTCATTGGAGTAAGTGTCTTGGTGAAAGGTACCACAATTGGTGTGGTATCAGATTTGGACGGAACCTATTCAATAGATGTTCCGAATGGGTCCAATGTACTGGTGTTCAGTTACATTGGTTATCAGAGTAGGGAAGAGGTGATTGGTAACAGAAGTGTGATCGATGTAACGATGAATCCTGACACTCAGAACCTGGATGAGGTGATTGTCACCGCTTACGGTACTGCAGATAAAGGTAACTTCACTGGAGCTGCAGTAGCGATCAAAGCTGATCAGATTGCTAATAGACCAATCAACAACGTAGCCAATGCATTGGAAGGACAGGCTGCAGGTGTCATCACCACTTCTGCAAGTGGACAGCCTGGATCCACTCCGGCTGTTCGTATCAGAGGTATTGGTTCTGTTAACTCATCAAGTTCTCCACTTTATGTAGTGGACGGTGTACCTTATGATGCAGCTATTGGCAACCTGAACCCAGAAGATATCGAGGATATTACGGTTTTGAAGGATGCATCATCATCTGCATTGTACGGCTCTAGAGCTGCCAATGGTGTGATTATGATTACTACTAAGAAGGGTAAAAAGAACAAGCCTACCTTCAACTTAAAAGTGCAGCAGGGTATTGCTAGTCGTGCACTTCCTGAATACGATCGAGTGAACGCTGATCAGTATTATCCGCTGACTTGGGAATCTCTACGAAACGGTAGATTGACTCAGGGAGCAGAGCCAGCAGTGGCAAATCAATATGCTACTGACAACCTTATCCCGCTGTTGGGATATAATGTTTACAATATTCCAAACAACCAAGTGGTAGGAACTGATGGACAGTTAGCTCCGGGTGTTGTGAATAACTTCCAAGGATTGGATTGGTTTGATGAGATTCAGCGAACAGGCAATAGAGGTGAATATAATTTGACCTATAGTGGAGCAAATGAAGATACTGACTACTATGCATCATTTGGATATTTGACGGAAGATGGTTTTATCATTAACTCAGACTTTGAGAGATTTTCGGGAAGGCTGAACATGAATACCAAGCCTACCAAATGGATGAAAACAGGATTGAATCTTTCTGCTACGCTTTCTGAAGGAAACAATGCTAGAGATGGTGGAAGCAACAGTTTTGTCAATCCATTCTTCACAGCGAGATCTATGGGACCTATCTATCCTGTTTTTGCGCAGAACATGCAGACTGGAGGTTTTATTCTGGATGAATTTGGAAATAAAATCTACGATACGGGTGATTTGATCAATTTGGGCTTACCTACTCGTGGTCCTGGATCTTTTCCTGGTCGTCATGTAGTGCAAGAAACACTTCTCAATGTGGATTCTTTTGATAGAGATGTGATCTCTGGAAGAGCATATGCGGAAGTTTATTTCCTTAAGAATTTTACTTTGAGAACCAACATAGCGCAAGACATGACTTCTCTTTTGAATCTGGGTTATGACAACACCATCGTAGGTGATGGAGCTCCAGCCGGAAGAACGAGAAGAGAAAATATCCGAATCAATAGCTTGACTTTCAATCAAATCTTGACTTATACCAACACGTTTAAGGAGAAGCATTTTGTAGATCTACTTGCAGGTCATGAGAATTATGATTTTACCAGAACTGTGCAGTTTATCTCCAAGCAAGATCAGATTTTGTCTGGAAATATTGAGCCAGACAATTTTGTGACAATCAACTCTGCTACCGGTAGAACTGACAAGGATAGAATTGAGTCCTATTTCTCTAGAGCGAATTATGTTTATGATGATAAGTATTCCTTCTCAGCTTCTATCAGAAGAGATGGATCTTCACGATTCTTCGAAGATGTAAGATGGGGTACTTTCTGGTCTGTTGGTGGAGCATGGAACATCGACAAGGAGAATTTCTTCCAGTCTGAGTTCATCGATATGCTTAAGCTAAGAGCTTCATATGGTGAGGTAGGAAATAATAACGTGAGTAGCTATTATCCTTGGCAAGCTCTTTATGACTTGGGTTTCAACAATGCAACTGAGCCGGGTATCCTTCAGGCAAGTTTGGCTGCCAGAGATCTAGTATGGGAGTCCAACAACACGTATGACATAGGATTGGATTTTGCCTTTGGAAAAAGATTCTCAGGATCTATCGAATATTTCTACAGAGAGTCTCAAAATCTACTTTTCGATGTACCACTTTCTCTTACTACTGGTCTGAGCAGCCGTATCCAAAACATTGGTACTATGTCAAACTCAGGAATTGAATTTGCTATTCAGGGTGAGCTAGTGAAGACGAATGATTTCTCATGGGTTTCGAGCCTGAACGTTTCCACCTTTGATAATGAATTTAAAAAGCTTCCGTTTGAAGAGCAGATCAACGGAACCAAGAAATTTGAAGTAGGTAGATCAATCTATGATTTCTGGCTTAGAGACTGGGTAGGCGTAGATCCTGAAACAGGTGATGGCTTATATAGAGCTGAGGAATATGATCCAGATAGCGATGCAGATCGAATCGTAGGATCTGACACCCTCACTTCTAATTTCCAGAATGCAAGATTTCACTTTGCTGGTCGATCTATCCCTGATTTCTTTGGTGGATGGAGTAACAGCTTCAGCTACAAAGGATTTACTTTGAGTGCGTTGGTTTCTTTCTCAGTAGGTGGAGATTTCTACGATGGAATCTATGCAGGATTAATGTCTGCAGATCCTGACGGAGGCGCATTGCATACCGATATTTTGAATCGTTGGCAGCAGCCAGGTGACATCACCGACGTGCCTAGAATGGATGTGATTAATTCGAATAATACCAATGTAGGATCTGACAGATGGTTGACTGATGGCTCGTGGTTGAACTTCCGAAGCGTCAATTTGAGCTACACGCTTAACAGAGATATTCTTCAGCGATTGAAACTGAGAGGTGCAACTGTCTATCTAGCAGGTGAAAACCTGGGTTGGCTTTCGTCGAGAAAAGGAATGTTTGTGTCTGAAAGTTTCCAAGGAACTGCGTCCAACACATTCACTCCTGCGCGGACGTTTACTTTGGGCATAAATGTCAACTTCTAATATGAAAACGACTATGAAAAAGATATTTAATAAACTAACACTACTACTTCTACTCGTCTTGAGTTTTGGATGTGCAGAGGATTACCTGGATACTGTTCCAACAGATGCGGTATCCGAAAGTCTTGTATTCACTACTACGCAAAATGCCTTTTCTGCCCTCAACGGGATTCACAGATCACTTTATATTCGTTGGGACTCTCAGGGACAGCCTGGAGAGGGAGGTATGATGATTATGAGAGAGGTAATGAGTGAAGATGTCGTGATGACAGGCTTGGCTAATAACTGGTTTGTAAGTACTACCAGATGGTTGACTCACCGAAATGAGAATGCCGGTGATGTGCGATTTGCCTGGAGATACTACTACAGAGTGATTGGAAATGCTAACATGATTATTGCAAACATCGATGAAGCAGCAGGTCCTCAAGCTGAAAAGGATGAGATTAAAGGTCAGGCCTTAGCCTATAGAGCTTGGGCTCATTTCAACTTGGTGCAGCTTTTCGCAGAGCGATACAATGCTGGCGGAAATAATAGCCAACTGGGTGTTCCTATTGTTACTGAGCCAATCACTGAAGGTGGAGCAAGAAATACAGTAGAAGAAGTATATACGCAAATCAATACTGACATCGAAGCTGCTATCGCGCTTTTGGATGAGGGTAGAAATGCAAAGTCTCATATCAACATCAATGTGGCTAATGGCATCAAGGCAAGAATTGCTTTAACACAAGGTAGATGGTCTGATGCTGCTGCTGCTGCCAAATTGGCCAGAGAAGGGTATCCACTAATGAGTGAGGCAGATATGTATGCTGGTTTCAATAATGTAGATAACCCTGAGTGGATCTGGGGAAGTCGTCAGGTGGACGATCAGCAGACTTTCTTTGCTTCTTACTTTGCGTATATGTCTGTGAACTTCAGTTCTACCAATATTCGTGGAAATCCTAAAGCAATCAGTAAGCTGCTTTTCAACAAGATCCCTGATTCTGATATCAGAAAGAACCTTTGGGATCCAAATGCTTCCAAACCAGCGCTTAGAGATCCATTTATCGATGAGGTTACTTTGAGCAACTTTGCGAAAAGAGACTATATGAACAGAAAGTTTGTAGCTCAGGGCAATGCATCTTCTGTGGGAGATGTAATGTATATGAGAGCATCAGAGATGTATCTACTAGAGGCTGAAGCCCTGGCTAGAGGCGGAAATGATGCACAAGCTAAAGTGATCTTAGATCAATTCGCGAAGCAAAGAAATCCTCAATACGCTGGCACTACCAATACAGGTGCTGCTCTAATCGAGGAAATTATGGTACAAAGGAGAATTGAACTTTGGGGTGAAGGATTTAGATTTTATGACCTTAAAAGGTTGAATCTTCCACTTGACAGAACAGGTTCAAACCACGTAGATCAAGTAGTTGCTGGTAAGTTTACAGAGCCTGCGGGCACTATCAACTGGCAGTGGCAAATTCCAATCGATGAGATTAATGCTAATGAATTGATGATTCAAAATCCATCTTAAGCACTACTTAATTTGATTGTATTCTTATCAAGCCCGGGAAATTTTCCCGGGCTTTTTTCTAAGTAAAATGTGGCAGCCTTCAGAAGCAAGTTTTGATATTTTCCTTGCTTATCAAATTCAGGTTCTCAAACTCTTTCTATAGAGTTGAATGTAACTTTGATAAGTTCTGCCTCCTAGTTAGCGTTTCGGGCAGGTTTTTATTTATCCATCAAATGTTTTTTTAAGAAATCAGCTGTCTCCTGATCTACTCGTATCATATTGGACCACTTCATCCAATGATGGGTGTCCCCAGGGATCAGGATGGCTTCATAGGGTTTGTCCAATTCCTCAAACCTTCGGATGATATCAGCCGTCTGGGACACACCCACATTTCGGTCATCATCTGAGTGAATAAAAAGCACTGGTGAAGTCCAGGTATCCAAATCTGCCATCGGGGAGGATTCCCAAGCGATTTTTTTTGCTTTGTCTAAATCAGGTGCAACTTCAAAAGTTTCAGGAAGCTCATATCGACCATCTAGGTCATGAACGCCGTGAATGTCAACCCCCACTTTAAATAAATCAGAATCTCTAGCCAAGGCTAATGCTGTCAAATATCCCCCGTAGCTTCCTCCATAAATCCCTATTTTATCTTTATCGACCTGAGGCAAGTTAGCTAGGAATTTGCCGCCTGCTTTGATGTCTTGGTATTCTACTGCCCCTTGATAATAGCCATTGGCTGGTCGATGAAACTCATACCCATAGCCTATCCCCAAACGGTAGTTTACTGAAAGCACGACAAATCCCAGCTCTGCCAAATACTGGTTGATCGCATAGGTATTAGAATAATAGTCCATGTAGCTCCAACCCAAAAGCATTTGTCGCTGTGGTCCCCCATGCGCGAATATCACTCCTGGCTTCTTTGAGGAACTGCCTTCTTTTTCGAAAAGTTGTCCATAGATAATTGTTCCATCTGGTGCAGTGAATTTCACTTGAGTAGGAACAACTAGAGAGGCTTGTGGGAAATCTGAAGGGATTATGGTTTGCTGCAGAAGTTTGGTTTCCTCACCATCATTTACAGCGATCAAATGTGAACGCTGAGCCGTAGCGCTGAAATAGGCAATTTTTCCCTGACCACCGATCCACACAGGATAGGCTTCTATGCCAGATCCAGCTGTTATCCATTGTAGTTCTTTGGTGGTGATAGCGACAGTTCCGATGTGTCTGCGATCAAGATCTTCTGGCTCAGAACCTGCGTTTGCAGAAAAAATCAATTTTGACTTATCCGGATTTAGTTTAATCTGCTCTACCATATAGTCTCCAGGGGTGAGCAGCGTACTTTTTCCCGTAGTAATGTCCAGCGCATAGAGGTGTTGCCAGCCATCTTGGTAGGATTGAAAAGCAAGATTTCCATCGGAGGTAAAGGAAAAGAAGGGGTAAGCAAAAGAGCCTCTTAGGGTTTCTGGGGCTTTCCAAAGTTTTTCGGCAGATCCATCTTGGACATTTGCAAGCCATATTTCCCACGGAATATGGCGAGGTTCTAACACCGGAAATGCCGAGCCTTTGCCCCCTTGAAGCCGTATAAAAGCGAGCTGCTTGCCATCGGGTGACCATTGGGGCAAGATGTCCTTATGAAAAGATGGGGACATCCATTGGATAGGAGTACTGCTGTCTTCGTAGATTCCGACTAAAGAATGGGAGGAACGATTGACCGAGAAGGCAAGTTTTTTTCCACTTGGCGAATATTGGACATAATCGACATTCCCTTTGACTTCAAAAAGTTGAGCCGGTTTTTCGGATGAGTTCAGGTTAGCTGTCCATACTTGACCACCTTTGAGGAAAGCTAGTTGATTCGGTGCACCAACCACTGGGTTGTCAGCTTCAATGATCGCTTGAGCTTTTCCGTCAGTTAGGTTGATTTTCCAAATCTGGACATCGGGAAGCGTTGGTAAGTTCAGGGCGTTGACGGTGGAGGAAGCATTGCCACCTCCATGATCTCCTCCTCGTACAAAGACCAACCATTTCCCGTCGGGTGTAAATTGCAGACTGCTGATTTCCTGCCCATCATCTTCATTGAATTCGGTTAGTTTTTGGGGTGAGAAATTTGGCCCTTCGGCAATATAGATGTTTCGTTTTCCTTGTTCATTCATTGCCCAGGCTATTTTTTCGCCAGAGGGAGAGGAGGTGAGTTCAGAAGGGAAGCTGAATTTCCCAACTTGCTCCATGGTGAAGGATTGGGAGTAGAGATTTTGGTGTAAGAGGAAAATGGAAAGAAGTAAGACGTAGAGGATTGATTTTTTCATGGGTTTAATACTTGTCATGGATGTAGTAAAGCACCTTGGTGAGTTCAGTTTTTAGCTCATTGCCCGAGATAGGATAGTTGTTCATCAGGCAGGAGAAATGGAGGATCTTCCCACTTTTGGTTAGTAGATATCCGCTCAGAGCATTGCTCATGGAGAGGGTCCCGGTTTTGGCATAGATGTACGGAGGTTGACCAGGATCAGATGGGTACCAGTTGCGAATAGTCCCAGATTCACCACCGGCTGGGAAATAGGCTTTGATTTTTTCCAGAGGAATTTGTTCTCGGATTTTGCCAAGTAGTGCGACGATACTTCTAGGGGTAAACATGTTTTTGGATGAAAGTCCTGATCCATCCACCCAAATAGGCTCATCCGGTAGATCTGCCAGCAGGTTTTCCTTGGCGTAAGCAATCGCATCAGCAGTACTTAGCTTGTTTTCCAGTTGGTCGGAGACCAAGAGTAAAAGTTGTTCTGCTAGAAAGTTGTCAGATATTTTCATCATCTGAGAATAGATGCTATCAGCAGATGCGGTTTGAAGTTTCGTTGGAATGGCGGAGAGATAGGATTGATTTTTTATCAAGGTTACTTTCTTTCCTAATTGCTCGGAGAGAGAAGCCGCCGCCAATTCAGGCGAGGTGAGCATAGGGATGTCGGTTTCAAAAGTACCTTCCCAAGTGTCCGGTTGCTGATAGGTGAAAATATTGGCATTTCGGTCACGTTGGAACCGATAGCCTTTCCAGTCTGCTGGTTTTTCTGAATGAACTAGATTGGTGAATTGTCGGGGAATAATTTCAAATTTTGTTTTCTCGTCCTTCTTTTCAAAACGGACTATATTTCCATAAATAGGAAAGGCTGAACGCTCGGTGGCGTAATAGGCATTGTACCAATCCCAAGCCCAGCCTGGACCGAATGCGGAGACTTGATCGAAGTTATCAAGAAGGTAGAGCTGCTTGCTTTGGTTTTTCAGGAAATCTAGAGCGACGGTGTTTTTCAAATCGGGATGAAGCAAGCTAGGATCACCAGTTCCCCAAAAGATTAATGAATCACCTTTTTCGATGTAGTTCAAACCGTTAATTAAACTATCGCCTAGTAGGGTGTAGGAGGTGTAGAATGTAAATAGTTTGGTGTTGGAAGCGGGGATAAAGTACTTGTCAGTATTGATATCTACGAGGATTTTATCTTTATCTGGATCTAGAAGCATAAAGCCCAAATGTCCTTGGTCAAACACCTCAGACTTGGTGAGGGATTTGTTGATTTTCTGCACAGTGCAGGAGCTGAAAACAAGTAGGAAAGCTAAAAGGAGCGTTCTCATAGTGAATTTATAGTAGTCGATTAAAATAAAAAAGTCTCCCACCTATTGGCAGGAGACTCTAGGAATTAAAATTCCCTTATTGATTCCACCAGATTCTATCAGTCAGTGTCACACTTGGGACATTGGCACCGTTTCGGCTGATTTCGCTATCTGGATAGGCCAAACGTCTGATGAGGTCACCTCCCAAGTTAGGGTTGACATTGGCAGGAGGAGTGAAATTCTTATATGCATAGTCAAATCTTCTCGCATCGTTCCATGTCTCTGGATGTAAAAACAGGGCTACCCATTTTTCTTTGAAAATCAAATCCATGGTTAATCCCGCTGCTCCTACAGCTACGCTTGGTTCGGCTAGGTAAGCTGCTTTATCAGAAGCGGATACTCCAAGCATGTCCATGTGAGCGCTGATTCCTGCTAAGTATGCTTGATAAGCACGTGCCTTATCAGTGTCAAAAGCGGCTTCTGCCTCTATGAATTTCAGTTCAGAGTAGGTAGCAATCAAGATAGGTGAAAGGGTGGAAGTGTAATATTGGCCTGGGATCAGTGTAGATCTTGCCCCTTGCTCAGGAGCATCGCCTCTCCCTGCACCGTTCTCAGTACCTATAAACTCACCATCATCCGTAGTACCGATCATCAATGGTAATCTAGGGTCAACAGCTGGGTAAGAAGTACCGTCCAAAGCCTCTACAAATTGCTCAGAAATCCAGCCACCTAAGAGTAAGTTTTCATTATTGATAGCCACTTGTGCCCAAGGGTTGAAACGTTGTTCGAAGAAGAGCACTTCAGCATTGTCAGCGTTTGAGGTGAAGCCTGCACTGACAGCTGAAAGTACTGCAGCCGAGCTATAGGATTGGGTGCTTTTTGTATGGATCAAATATCTTGCTTTTAGGGTATTAGCGAATTTGATCCAAGTAGCCACATCACCGCCATAGATGAAGTCGTCATCTCCGATCGAGATGGAAGTGGTGCCATTTAAATTAGCGATACCTTGGTCTAGCAAACTTATAACATTTCCATAAAGCACTTGGTCATCGTCATAAGCTGGAGTTACGGTCGTGAAGTTGAAGCTTTCAGAAAAAGGTACATCTCCAAATAGATCTACTGTCATAGCTAGATTCAGAGCCATCAAGACCTGTCCCGCACCTAGGTAGTGAAGGGAACCTGCTTCCTCAGCCTTTTTATTCATCTCGTTCAAATCAGTCATCACATTATATAGACTGAACCAAGTTCCACTGAAGTCTAGCGCTTCCATCGTATCTGATCCACTGTCAGGGTTTGGCGAAGCCAGGTATTGCACGTAGTTACTAACAGCGCTACCAGACCTGAAGACGTTCAGTGAAGTTTCGTAGGTTATATTAGTCATCAAGCCTGAGATAGGT
Organism: Algoriphagus sp.; assembly: GCF_039969895.1. Taxonomy (GTDB): domain Bacteria; phylum Bacteroidota; class Bacteroidia; order Cytophagales; family Cyclobacteriaceae; genus Algoriphagus. Next base: position 159,412 of record NZ_JBDVMZ010000003.1, on the reverse strand, counting down.
GCATCTTCAGGGTTGTTAGGATTTTCATTGACATCCAGAAATGATTCACAGGCAGAAGCCGAGAGAATCAAGGATGCACCCAAAATCGCTTTTATTTTATAGTTTAATTTCATTTTTCTAGTCTTTAAGAGGTTAGAATCCAAGGTTCAACGTCACGAAATAGCTCTGAACTCCAGGGAATCCCAAGCCAGTAAATCCAACTGCGTTTCCACCTGCGCCTGCAGAGAAGGACTCTGGGTCAAACCCATCCCAAGGGGTGGATAGGATAATGTTATTTGCTGCCAAAGCTACTCTTGCAGTTCTGAATGGCGTCCTTTCAAGAAGTTCTGGTTGTAAGTTATAGGCAAGCGTTATATTTCTAAGTTTGATAAAGCTTGCATCATTTACGAAGTTTTCAGAAACACCTCTAACGCTATTTCTCCAGTAACCAGCTCCGTAGTTTACCCCATCAGGACCAATGCCTTGTCCTAGCCAAACCTCTTTCGTATTTTGAGATCCATCCGCAAGTACTCCAGGGAATACTACTGTTTCATTTCTTCTTTCAGAATCCTCTTGTTTTCCAAAGGCAGAAAGGAAGTTGCCGAACTGGTTATATTGCTCTAGGCCTGATCGAAAATCAATTAAGAAGGAGAATTCAAGACCTTTGTAAAAGAATTGATTCTTTAATCCTCCAAATAATTTTGGAACTGCATTTCCCAGCACAAGCTGAGTACCGTTACGAACTGGGAATCCATTTGCTCCGATTAGTTGAGGAAGGTCTCTATCTAGGAACTCTGCTCCTTCGGCTAATCCCGGTCTAGTATAGTGGCTTCCGTAGATGTTGCCATAGGCTTCGCCTTCTTTGAGGATCATTGTTACCGTTGATCCCACGTATCCAAACTGAGATCCAACTACTATCTGGTCAATACCTTCACGAATTCCCTTAACCTCATTTTTGTTGGTTGTCAAATTCGCTGTTACATCCCAACGGAAGTCACCTTTTTCTACTGGAGTACCACCTAATACAAATTCAAACCCTTTGTTTTCTATCTCACCTGCGTTGGTGATATAGGAAGAGAATCCAGTCGCATCTGATATAGGGACAGGAATGATCTGATCAACAGAGTTTGATTTATAGTAGGTCACGTCCAAATTAAGCTTGTTGTTGAAGAAAGCTAGTTGGGTACCGAATTCAATTGAAGTGGTTCTCTCTGGCTTCAGGGCAGGATCCCCGAAGGTGGAGTTTTTAGAGAATCCTACTTGTCCATTCAGAGGGAAAACAGATGGAGAGACGAAAGTGGCTCCCAAGATGTGCGGGTTCGTGTCCTTACCTACCTGTGCCCATGAAGCTCTTAGTTTACCAAAAGTAAACCAAGATGGCACATCAAAATTCTCGGTGAATACATATCCTAAACTTACCGATGGGTAAAAGAAGGAATTGTTTTCCTTAGGAAGCGTAGAGGAAATGTCATTTCTTCCAGTTACGTTCAAGAATAAAAAGTTTTTGTAATCCACCATCAGGTCACCGTAGAAGCCGACAAGTCGTCGGATGCTTTTTCCCTGACTAGCAAAGATCTGAGTGGTATTGCTTAGGTTATAAAAACCTGGGATTACGAAGTTTGATCCCGTAGCAGTGACTCTGTCAAACTGTCTTTCGAAGACATCATTACCTAATCTTAACTGTGTATTCCAGGTTTCATTCCATTGTTTTTTTAAGGTGATGTAGAAGTTGGAATTAATGTCTTTGCTGTTAATTCTGGTTTCTTCGATAAAACCTGTAGAACTCAAGGCAACTTCACCATCTATGCCCATAGGGCCAGGTGTGATCTCCGTGCGGCTATCACTGTAGAAATCTGTACCTAATCTATAAGAGAACATCAACCAATCTGTAGGACTGTAGTTGAAGTTAATGTTTCCGATTACTCTATTTACATCATCTTCATAGGTAGCAAATCTTGCATCGTAGATCGGATTCGTATTTCCGTAAGTCTTCATGGTGCCGTCATCATTGATGTAGTCGGAGACATCAGTGGATTCAGACCAATACATCATTCGCTCAAGGAATCTATCGTGTGGAACTCTATTTCCTCCAGAATTACTGAAGTTAATAGACCCTGAGAAATTGAATTTCTCGCTTGCCGTAATGGTGCCAGACAGTTTAGCGGTGGTTCTTTCCCAGTCTGAAAAAGGAATAATTCCCTCTTGATCTAGTCTGCCAAATGAACCATAAAAAGTGGCTTTGTCATTTCCACCTGAAACACTTAGGTTATTGTCGAATGTCATCCCAGTATCGAAAGCTTTATTCCAATTGTCCTGATAGACGTAGTTTGGATCGTTTTCTTCAGCGAAACTGGCTCCCCAAGATGGCCAAAAGCTTGAGTCATCACGCACTCCGCTGAACCCTTGTCCGTATTCATCCTGAAGTTTAGGCTTTTTGACAAGCTCATCCACTCCAAAAGAGCTAGAGAAATTTACCTGTACCTGTCCTGATTTACCTTTTTTGGTAGTTATGATAACGGCACCATTGGCGGCACGTACCCCATAAAGGGCTGTCGCCGCCGCACCTTTTAGTACAGACATATTTTCTATGTCATTTGGGTTGATATCTGCTATTCTGTTACTCATGCCTCGGGGCGTGCCTGCGGATTCTACTGTTGAATTATCCACTGGGACACCATCCACTACGAATAAGGGCTGGTTATCAGCGTTTGGATCGAGCGAGTTGATTCCACGAATAATTATTCTAGCAGATTGTCCCGGAGCTCCTCCGGAATTAGTTACTTGAACTCCGGCGACTTGTCCTTGTAGGGCATTCACCACATTCACTTGTTTGCTTTCCAAGATTGCATCCGAATTAATACTTTGAGCTGCATATCCCAGTGATTTTTTCTCTTGAGAAATACCAAAGGCCGTTACGATAAATTCATCTAAATCCGATGCTGAGCTAGCCAAAACTACATCAAGAGTTGTGGCAGAGCCAACGGTGATACTTTTGGAATCAAATCCTATAAAAGAGAAAACCAAGACGGTGTTGGCATTTGGGACATCGATACTATAAAAGCCATCAATATCTGTCACTGCACCCGTGCTGGTACCCTGGATCAAAATACTAGCCCCTGGAAGTGGCTCTCCATCTTCCTTAGCTATTACTTTTCCTTTGACAGTTTGCTGGGCATAGAGAGGTATGCTTGCCAGAAACCCTAAAAGAAAAAGCAAGGTCATTGCGTAGTTTTTCTTCATGTGTTTGTTTTTTAGATGAGAATTAGTTTTTTAATTGTTTGTTGCAATTACTTGCATGATTTGTGAATTTGTAAAATCCATCAAGCTGCGTTTTGGTTAGACTGTTTTCTAGTTAATAGATTGAATTAGAATGGCTTAAATTAGTAGAGATAGGTGCTGTGGTTACACTTTATTATTTCTAAAATTGAAGATAAACCCTTAACCATTCTTTCTATTTGACGCCATTGATTCATAAATTAGGAATTAATGATCACTTATTTACAATTCCTTCAACTGATTTTTGTCAATTTCATAATTTAGATTTTTTACTCAAATATTATTTGCTGTTGCTGGTTTATGCCGTATTTAATTTTGAATACATGCAAGTAATAGCTATCTATCTGTGAATGAGCATAAAAAAAGACTGCCCTGAGTAAGGCAGTCTCTCGATAGTATGCTTTTTGGCTGATGTTAATTCACCGTCTTTATTTCAGTGACCGTTTCAGTCACTACTTTTTTGCCGTCTTCATAGTTGATTTCTTTTTTGATCTCAATCTTTTCAGTCAACGTAGTAGAATGAGGTTTTTGGCTGATATGTGGCGCGATTACCAAAGCTACAATGGACATCAGTTTGATCAGTATGTTCATGGAAGGGCCAGAAGTATCCTTAAATGGATCTCCAACGGTATCGCCAGTAACAGAAGCCTTGTGAGGTTCAGATTTTTTGTAATACATCTGACCATCGATTTCTACCCCTTTTTCAAATGATTTCTTTGCATTATCCCATGCACCGCCTGCATTTGATTGGAACATACCCATCAAAACTCCAGAAACGGTAACACCTGCTAGAAGTCCACCAAGCATCTCTGCAGATGAAACTTGCTCAAATACTCCTTGGAAACCAAAGCCTATTAAAATAGGAGTGATCAAAGCAATAGCACCAGGAAGTAGCATTTCACGTAGTGAGGCTTTGGTAGAGATTTCAACACATTTTTCGTATTCTGGCTTTGCCTTGTATTCCATGATACCAGGGATTTCTCTGAACTGACGTCTCACTTCATTCACCATATCCATAGCCGCACGTCCTACAGCGGCGATGGCCAGAGAGGAGAAAATAAAGGGAATCATTCCTCCTACAAAAAGTGCTGCCAGCACAGGTGCTTTGAAAATATCAATAGCATCTATTCCTGCCACACCCACAAACGCCGCGAACAAGGCCAATGAAGTCAATGCCGCCGAAGCTATGGCAAAACCTTTTCCAGAAGCTGCAGTGGTATTACCCACAGCGTCCAAAATATCAGTACGTTCTCTTACTTCTTCAGGAAGCTGACTCATCTCTGCAATACCTCCAGCGTTGTCAGCAATCGGCCCAAATGCATCAATTGCTAATTGCATAGCTGTAGTAGCCATCATGCCTGCTGCCGCAATTGCTACTCCATACAGGCCAGCAAAAGCATAGGAACCCATGATACCACCAGCCAATACCAGGATTGGAAGAACCGTAGATTCCATACCTACCGCTAGTCCAGCGATGATGTTTGTAGCATGTCCGGTTGCGGATTGATCGATGATGGATTTTACCGGACGCTTACCCATGGCGGTGTAATATTCTGTGATAATACTCATCAACGTACCAACTATCAGCCCCAAAATAATCGCATAAAACACATCCATATTGGTGAAATCATATCCTCTGATCGAAAGCGTCTCTGGAAGCATGTAGTTAACGACGAAAAAGGAAGCAATTCCAGTGAAAACAATAGATGACCAGTTGCCCATATTCAACGCGTGTTGCACATCTCCTTTATCATTTTTAATAGTGACGAAGAACATTCCTAAGATGGAAAATACAATTCCTAGACCTGCCAGCACCATTGGCAATAGGATAGGGGCAATACCTCCAAAATTATCAACAGACACAATCTCACGACCTAAAACCATCGTAGCAAGAATCGTGGCCACGTACGAACCAAATAAGTCAGCTCCCATTCCAGCCACATCACCTACGTTGTCACCTACGTTGTCAGCTATAGTTGCAGGGTTTCTTACATCATCTTCGGGGATTCCCGCTTCTACTTTTCCGACTAAATCTGCTCCTACGTCAGCAGCTTTGGTATAAATACCGCCACCCACTCGGGCAAAAAGTGCAATTGATTCAGCTCCAAGAGAGAAACCTGCAAGTACCTCTAGCGCTTTTTCCATTTCCAACCCATTCACTCCAGCACCTACACTTTGTACATACATGTGATAGAAGACGATGAATAGAGAACCAAGTCCTAGCACTGCAAGTCCGGCTACTCCAAGTCCCATTACTGATCCCCCAGTGAAAGATACTTTGAGCGCATGTTTTAGGCTAGTTCTGGCAGCTTGAGTAGTTCTCACATTTGCTTTGGTTGCGATGTTCATTCCTATGTAGCCTGCGAAAGCTGAAAATACAGCACCGATAAGGAAGGATATGGCAATCACTGGACTAGATGTCTCCACTGACATTCCTGACCAAGCCAAAAGAATTACTGCGATGACAGCAAAATAGGAAAGCACTTTCCATTCTGCTTTCAAAAATGCCATGGCGCCATCCGCTATATAGCCTGCAAGCTCCACCATGTTTTTATCACCTGTTTGCTGCTTGGTCACCCAGGCAGATTTAATGGCCATCACGATCAGGCCTACCAGTCCCAACGCAGGGACTGCATAAATTAAAGCTTGTTCCATAAAGTAAGTCGTACTGTTTATTTTGAATTTGTTAATTGAGCAAATATAGAACTTCTCAATTATTGGCCAATTGAAGAATGAAATTGCCTAAATCGCTTTTTTTAAAGAGTTTTATTGTGAATAAATTGTCTGGATCAGCTTTTGGATTCATTAATTGAGATAAAATGCTCCTTTCTTCAATGATTTGACAATTCTACTAAATCTACTCTCTTCCAATATTCAACAGCCCTAGCCGGAAATCTTCATAGGCAGGCCGAAGGGAAGAAAGGTCTGTATGGAGGCCATTGAATTTTAATTGGTTAAAATTCAATCGCTTAAATCTTGCTAATTCAATATAAATAGTAAATTAGTTTTCTATATCTTATCAATGCCCCTGCAAGCCTGTGGAACAACAGTTAGAAAATTTTGAAGTAGTTATTAGAAAAATGTTTGCAGAGCGGCTGAATCCTAATGTCTGCTATCATAATCTAGCCCACACCTTGTCCATAGTTGAGAAGGTTCGGGAGATTGGTCTATATTACCAATTAGACCGAGCTGAGATGGAGGATTTGTTTTTTGCAGGATGGCTGCACGATGTAGGCTATTGGAACGGAGTGGCCTTGGATCACGAAGAAAGAGGGGCGGCTTTCGCTCGGAATTTTTTGGTTGATTATGGGTTGAATGAGGGTAGAATCGAGCGAATCTGTCAGGCAATTCTCTCTACTAAAGTACCTCAACAACCCAAGACTTTGTTGGAAAAAATTATTGGTGATGCAGATTTATATCATTTGAGCTCGGACCAATGCTACCTACAGACATTACTGTTGAAGAGAGAATTCGAACAGCTAAATGACAAGAAGGTGGATCTCCTGGATTGGTTGAAAAATTCGGAGAGATTCATGATGGGTCATCATTACCATACTGACTACGCGCTTCAGTTTTTTGCTCCGGGAAAAGAAGAGAATCTGAACTACCTGCGGAATAAAATTTCAGAATTGGCTAAAGAAGCAATATGATTAGTTAAGGAGTTCTATCATTTACAAAAACTTTTCGGCACCCTCAGGATTAGTGTAGGGTTGGCTTGGGTTGAAATAATTCCAGACCAGATTTGAAATTTTTCTAGCTAAAACCCAAGCTTCATTTCCATTCTCCCAGCTTACATCTGAGTTGTTTTTAGTGAAAATAGAGCAAACGTAATCACCGGAGGGGGAGTTTACCAGAAAAACCTCCGACCTGGACGCATTGACCATCCCTTGTTTGCTAGCGACATTTACTCCAGCCGGAATTCCCCAAATAGCATATTCAGTGTAGAACGTGTTGGAAAGCAAGCGGTACATCAATTCTGAAGCAGCTGGGCTAAACAGCTCCCTATTATTTAATCGGACAAAAATATCAGCCATTTCTTTTGGTGTAGTTTGGCCCCAGCCGTACTTCTCCCATATTTTGTCTCTTCCTGGTGTTCGGCTATTGACTCTGGTATGTTCGTATCCCAATCTATCCATCAGCTCGTTGATATCCGCTCCTCCTCCGGCTAGCGCTTGGTTCCAAAGGGAGGTGGTATTGTCAGAGTAGCTAAGCATGAGCGCAATCAGCGTACTAAGGTCTGTCTGTGTTGAGTCTTTGAAAAACTGCATAATCCCCGAACCTCCATATTTGATCGAATCTCTATAGATCAGCGGCTGTCTGTACTGTAATTCACCTTTCTCTATTCTATCAAAAATCCCGAGTAGAATTGGCACTTTCACAATACTAGCCGAGGGGAAAATGCTGTCAGCATTAATTTCTACGCTTGCGCCAGTGGCTAGATTTTCAATATAAATTCCAACATCTCCTTGAAAAGAATCCGTTAAGCCTTTAATTGATTTTTCTAAAATAGGATCCGTTACAGTCTGCGCAGATAAATAGTTGGTTAGAGCTAGATAGAGATAAAATGACAGTAAAAGTCGCTGAATGGACATAGCTGAATGGGTTAGATAGGCTAGAATAAGATGAGTTGAAGATTAAATCGTAAGATATAGTTTTACCTTTTGAGCGATAATATTACAAGATTTCGACTAGACCTTCTTTTCTTTAAGTTTCAAAAATAGAAGTATATGGATTCAGCAGATAAAATAAAGGCAGATTTTTTAAGCAATAAGGATAAGGTCAAAAGCTATAGTCCTATTCTGAGGGCACTTTGGTTTGATGGAAATGGAGATTGGTCTAAAGCACATGCTGAGGTGGATGGTTTGGAGGTGAAAGATGCAGCAAGGGTTCATGCCTACCTACACCGAAAGGAGGGAGATCTATGGAATGCAGATTATTGGTATGGAAGAGCAGATGAAGCTAGGTGTACCCTAAGCCTGGAGGATGAGTGGGCTATGCTATTTATTAGATTTTATAAGTAAATCAGAGTTTTTATAACCAAATGGTATAGTGGTAGTTGTACTTTTATGAAATTCTACCTCTTGCTTTATATTCTTGTTTTTATGATTCCTGAACCGTCCAAGACATTGGCAGACTACCGATGGAAAAACCGACTAGTCATCACAGATTTTGATAACCTAAAATTGGATTCACTTTTGAAAGGTAATGAGCAAAGTCTCTTGGATAGGAAATTAGTATTCATCAGCTTTCATGATGGCAAGTTTCAAAGCGCAAGTGATTCAGCAGAAATAGAATCGAAGCAATTTTTGAATATACTTTCAAAAACCGACTCATCTGCTGAATGGGTATTGATTGGATTGGATGGTGGTGTAAAAGCTTCAGGTAAACAACTTGATTTTAGTCTTTCGAAAATAACCACGCTAATTGATCAAATGCCTATGCGGCAATCTGAAATCAATTAAAAAGTCCGGAGGATAGGTAAATTTAAGACTAAAGTGGCTAAAAATACCCTGTATAGGGTATGTTTTCGTAAAGTTGAGAAGGGTATTTTTGGAGAGTTAAAACTCTTATTCCAACCTATGAAATTCTTTTACCTTTCTTCTAATCCAAATGAAAGCGGACAGCATGAGGTACACGACCGCGACTGTGTTCTTATCCCTGACTCCTATGACAGGGATTATCTAGGGCCATATAACACCGGAAATGAAGCTTTGAGAAAAGCCCAAACTATGAAGACTGAAGTAGGTCTATGTAAGCATTGTTGCAACACGCATGATCAACCTATTATTTCTATTTTGAAAGGTGGAAAAAATATCGTCTGATACGCCACCTAACGATTCTCCTTCGCAGGGCGGTTGAAGTGTTTGTACTTCCCTCCCTTATATACTTTATCAGAGCTGCCTCATTATGAGACAGCTTTTTTTACGATATCTATTGCGGATTTAGAAAACTATACCTGATAAAGATGTAATTAGTAGGCTTCTAAACCTACAGCTGCAACTATTCCGTCCTGAGCAGAGGTGGCTCCTGATATTCCGATGGAACCTATGATTATCCCATCTTTAAAAATCGGCAAGCCGCCTTCAATAGCCACAGCATTGGGTAACGTGGCAATTCTACCACCACCTTCAGTTTTCATCGCATCCTCAAATACCTTTGTTGAACGCTTAAAATAGACTGCAGTTTTTGCTTTGCCGATGGCTACATCAATACTACCGATTTGTACACCGTCCATTTTGCGAAGCGAAATAATATGTCCGCCAGCGTCTAGGACTACAATCACCATATTCCAATTTTCAGCTTTTGATTTGGCTTCGGCAGCAGCCGATATCCGGGTTGCATCTTCAAGGGTCAGATAGGGTTGCATGGAATTTTGAGCTTGAGAGATAATAGGCATTAATAGAAGAAGGATGAATGCTAACTTTTTCATAGGAATCAGATTTTTAGTGTGATTGTGAATTTAGTGATTTTTTGGAGGTAGAGTCAAAATCATTATCTTGATAGTTTAAGTAGTTATCCAACTTTAAATTAAAGGCTTATGAGTTTTATTTCGAGAAGAACCACATTGAAATCTCTCGCCTTAGGAGCGGGAGCAAGTTTGATCTCACCTTCTTTAGTATGGTCGTCCACGAAGTCAACTAAAGATCGATTGGGAGTCGCTTTAGTTGGTTTGGGATATTATAGTACTGATTTGTTGGCTCCTGCTTTGGAAAAAACGAAGAATTGCTACCTAGCAGGAATAGTGACCGGGACTCCATCTAAAGCGGCCGTTTGGAAGACCAAATACGCCATTCCTGAAGCAAATATTTATGATTATAAAAATTTTGATTCAATTGCCAGCAATCCATCCATCGATGTGATTTACATCGTATTGCCTCCTTCCATGCATATGGAATATGTGGTGCGTGCAGCAAAAGCAGGAAAGCATGTGTGGTGCGAGAAGCCCATGGCTATGACAGTGGAAGAATGCCAAACTATGATAGATGCTTGCAAGCAAGCAGGTGTCTCCTTATCCATAGGCTATAGATGCCAGCATGAGCCGAATACCAAAGCTTACCAGAAGCTTGTACAGGAAGGAAGTTTAGGAAAGGTGATGGGGGTGGACTGTGCAGCTGGATATAGAGAAAATAGAAAAGAACACTGGAAACAAAAGGCAGAGATGGGGGGAGGGGTGATTTACGACATGGGAGTTTATTCAATCCAAGGAGCGAGGCTTGGCACTGCGATGGAGCCAATAGCAGTTAATTCGGCTAGGGTATGGACGGAGCGCCCAGAAATTTATAAAGATGGACTAGGTGAAATAGTAGAAGCAGAGCTCGAGTTTCCGGGAGGTGTGATTGGTAAGATCAAAACGTCCTTTGCTGAAGGTGTCAACTATCTTACCATTAGCTGTGAAAAAGGGAAAATCCAGATGGCTCCTTTTTCAGCTTATGCAGGCAATAAAGGTACAAGCCCACTTGGTGAAATTAATTTTCCTTTTGAAATACCTATGGAGCAAGTATGGCAAATGGAAGCGGATGCCCAGTCGATAATAGAAGGCAAGCCTCCGATTGTTCCAGGCGAAGAAGGGCTTCGAGATATTCGTGTGGTCGAAGCCATTCTTGAATCTGCTGAGCAGGGAAGGAAAGTGGTGATCTAGTTAGTTTGGACAGCACTATTGGGTAATGAATAAGCCAATATGGGGATTGTAGAAGCGATTTTTGATGATAAATAAATCCTAATTTTTGCCAGAAAAATTGCTAAAAATCGAAAAAAGTGAGCGTTTTGATGAAAAGACCATTTTTCTGCACTAAAAATTAAAAATAATCATCAAAAGTCTTCTAAGGGCACTATAAATGATGTTTATTGTATTCAATTACATTTTATAACCAACCAAAAAACGATTATGAGCAGACACCAAGAAGTTAAGGATTTGGTAGATTCTTTAGAAGCAGATTTTGCTAAGTTCTACGAAAATGGCAACAAAGCAGCTGGCACTAGAGTAAGAACAGGTATGCAAGCTATTAAGAATCTTGCACAAGAAATCAGAGCTGAAGTAACAGCCAAGAAAAATGAAGGTAAATAATTCCATTTAGCCTTTTACAAGAAAAGCCCCGATAGGATTTCCTATCGGGGCTTTTTTTATGGGATTTTCTGGCGTGAGCTTATTTAGTAGCTATGACTTTGTCTTTAATCAATTGATATTCTACCGCCTGGGCAAATGCTTTTGAGAAAGTCTCAATTGAGGAAGGATTGGTTGTTTCGGACTGAGCAGACCATACCAGTTCTTCTGTCTGGGCATCGTATAGGTTCATTTCTATGTAATAATTCTTATCAGTAGTATAATAGCCGGGGTCGTACATCACGGGATTGTAATAAGAATAGTATCCATAGAATCTTCCATAATATCCTCCATAACCCATAGGAGAATACATAGTAGTCCCAGGTACATACCTAGTTTCGGAAGTTTGATCTAGAAGTGCGATTGTCAAAATAGCATCGTGACCAGCATCCTGAATGGCTTTCAACGTTTTGTCTTTGTTTTCTGCCGTAGCTTTGAAGCCTGGAGGAATAATATCGAAGCTGCTATTAGCGGCGATTCCATCTTTCTCTAGTAACTCATCGATGTCATTCTCGATAGTTTGTCTAGAAACGAGATTTTCTGTCAATGCAGTGACGAAAATGTTACTGTATCCACCTTCTTTGGCTTGAGGAGCTTTCCACGAGCCTGTTATTTTTGTACTCGGAGAGCAAGCTGCTACGGCCGCTAGTAGCACTAGAGCTACGATTGAATTTAATTTTGTCATTAGATTAGTTGTTGTCAATTGATTCAAATATTTCCTGAACTGCTTTTTCTATAGCTTCCTGTTTTTTTGCTTGTTTGTTGGGGATGATTTCGGACACTACTCCAGCCCATGCGGCCTGATTCGTCTCTGAATCTACTAGGTGAACTGTAAGAGTTCCTTCCTTGTAATTATTAACTACAATTTCCTGGCTAGACCAAGTGTAATTCCTTTGACCAGTGTACATGAAGGGGTCAGTGGCCAAGTTAGTTTCGCGAGTTTGTTCTTTGTTTTCTATGACTATACCCAGATTGATCTTCAATTCAGGTGATGAGGGATCTTCGGATAGCCCTCTAGCGGCCAATTGTTTGGCAATTTCCTTCTTTAGATAGACTACAGATTGAGAGAATGCGGGGACCTCTGTATTACTTTGATCAACTTCTAGAAATGAATAGGTTTTGTAATCAGCGATGTTGAAATCATCATAAACTCCAGGTTCTACAATCACATTTGTAGTGGTGCAAGACATGAATCCAAGGATTAATGCGAGCCAGATGTAATTTAATTTTCTCATTAGATAGAATTGATTAGATGAAACTAATTAACTAAAGGTTTTAAGCCAATTAAAACCCAATTTTTAACATACTGAATCTGCTTATGGTTCTCAAAAGCTTTGCCTAGCTACAGGTACTAACCCTTTAAAGATACACTACCATAGAACTAGTGGTTTTTATAAATAACTTGGCTAACCGTAAAACAAAGCATCCGACAAACGTAACTCTTTGTTAGGATTGTCGGATGAATTTATCTTGGAAGAAAATCAGGATTCTTAGTGGATGAAAATGATACCAAAGTCCAAGCCAATAGTAGATTGACCATCTAGGTTGCTACTGCTGAAGGATTGATAGTATTTTGCCCCAAACTTGAATCCAATATTCTGTTCCGGTCTTACCATTACTCCTAATTCAGGTCTTAAAGCAAACTGCCAGTGTGTTTCCTCAGAAGTGAAAATCCCCATGTCGATTCTTTTGTCATGTGCTATAGTTCCCATTCCTAAGCCTACATACGGTCTCACCATACCTGTCTCGTTGGCATAATATGTCCCTGTAAATAGGATAGGGTAGGTGTTTTGATATCTATATTGCACTCCAGATAAAGAAGCAGATCCTTCCGTATAAGTTTTGTTAGGTTCTCTCTTATAAAGCGTGTAGGTTCCTATTTCGCCACCTAAGGCAATATTTTTGTTTAGAAATCTCTGATATTCCAGCTTGATTCCTCTTCCTGATACTTGATCAATATAGTCTGCTGTATTGCCAGTAGGAATACTTACAGAATAATTGATGGAGAAAAAAGAAGTTTGTGCTTGTGCAGTTCCGGCAAAAATCATGATCAGAAATGCCAGTATTTTGATAGACTTTTTCATGATTAGTTAGCTAAGTAAGGTGATTGCTCGAATGCTTGATCAATGGTAGCATTGATTCGGTTATTGATTGATGAAGTGTTTCCCTCTAAGAGTCCGTTGATTACACCGGTCCATACCACAGGGATTTTTTCAGTTTCAGCTACTCCTTCAGGATCAACCATTTGCATCAATAAAGTGCCAGTTCGTACCCTTGATACTTGGGGAGGGAAATAGCCTGGATAATACCATCCCCAGCCTGGATACCATCCTGGATAGAACCAGTTCCAATACCACCAATCATAGTAGAAGAAAAGCTGATCAGTTTGGACAACAGATGGCAGTATGATCAAATCTGGGTTTGCACTTTTATCTACTTCTGTGTATCCAGCATTTCTCATGTTATTTCTAATGGAAGCCAAGATTGCTGTACTATATACCGGTGACACAAACTCCGGCTCGAAGTCCCCTTCATTTCCATTGATGAATTGACCTTCGACTTTGATGATTTTATCAGGTACTGCGAAAGTTCCTTTAGATCCGAAATCATAGTTGACATCATAGTTGGTATAGACGATGTCTAATTCATCTATGTACTCCGCTCCATCTGGTGTACAAGATACTAGCACCAAAGAACCGACTAGTCCCAGCGCTAGAAATTTCAGTTTTTTTAGCATAAAATTTAGTTAGGTTTAATTTACTTTTGATCTATAAAGGGTAATTCCTGCTGCATAGCATTCCTAATAGTATTATGAATGTAGGTGTCAATTTGCATGAATTTGGCAGCATCAACTGCGGAAGTTGCTTTTTTGAATTTTTTGTAATAGGTAGAATGAAGTTTTGCCAGAGCCATATCATTTTTTAAGGTTCTTTTGGCCAATTCATCCGCCTCATCATTACCAATAGTCTCAAATTCAATCAAGAAATCGTTTATAATCTTAAGACGCTCTCGTGATAATTCTTGTCTATTATCTTCATAAGCCTGATAAATAGTCCAGAAACCAGGAGCTACACTCTCCGGCAGATCCATATATCCATCAATTATCATTTTTTTGTCCATACCAAATGCGGATTGGATCAGCGTAATCTCGTCATCAACTTTGCTTTGTGCTAGGCAAATTTGTACGGAGAGTACTAGGGCAAGAGCCGATAAGCAAAATATTTTTTTCATAAAAAAGATGTTTGAAGTGGGAGAACTTACTTAAAGACAAAGTTAGGCTTTATTCTGAATTACGTGTGGTAATTCTTCATCAAAACTCTTATTTAGAGCTTAGAAGATCCATTCTATGTTAGAACGATTCGTTGATGTTTAGATAAAATCCTGAATTCCCCTTTTGGCCAAAGCCATAGTCAGCGGAAATCGTGGTGCGATTTTCTTTGTTGATTATCACACGAAATCCCAGACCGTACCCAGGATTAATTTTTGCAAATAGATTTTCCCCCGTTAGTTTACTTCCAAAACTGGCAGCATTTACAAAAACTGTCCCGCCAAAAGTCTCTTTGTTTTTTTGAAGAGGAAAACGGTATTCTGCTTCTGAATACACCATATTTTCACCTCTGAATCTACCCTGCGCATATCCTCTACCAGAGCGGCCAAACATATCGTATCCGATAGAAGGTAACGCCATGTAAGGAAGGTCACCAGATACCAAAAAATTGCCATAGCCCCATACGGCTAGCAAATGGCGCTTGCGGGTTTCGCTTAATGGGAAATAGTGGCGATAATCGACTAGGAGAGTGGAAGAAGATTGATTTGATCCTAAGAATTCTGGGTTGATCTTATAAGAGACTAAGGCAAAGTTGGTTTCATAAGGGGATACAGCGATGTCGCGATTTTCCATTACCGCATTTAGGGTAATTCCTGAAACGGTATTTTTATCTAAACTAAATTCCTTAGTTTGGTTGTAAAAATCACTGGAGAAAATAAGCTCCTGGGTAATTTCGTCTTCCATGAAGTTCTCAATCTTGGAATACACATCGAGATGGTAGCCTACTCCTAAGTAGAACTTAGAATTGGAGATTCTCTTAAGCACAGTTTCATAGAATCGTATCCAATTGTAGTCCATTTGCTGCTCTCCCCACCAAACTCCCAGTTGATTTGGGTTCTCTTCAGGTGAATTGGGAGTGGTGCTACCCAATCCAAAAGTAGGCTGCGAGGTGATAAAAAAGCGCCAGTCGCCCACTAAGATCCAGCTATCTTCTGCAAGGAAAATAGTACTTCTGGAGCTGATCAGCCATTGTTTTTTGGTGGTGTATAGGAGATTGCCCACCATGTTTGATAAGTGAGTGTTTTCAGGACTCCCCATCCTCCAAGTGGCTGAAGGAGCTATACCAAAGAGCCATCCATTTGCGGGATTGGAAGCAATGGCAGGCAAAGGAACTAACTTAAAATCTCGAATCTGATTTGGCTTATATACGGCTGTATCCTGAGCTAGGAGCGGTAAGCTAGCCCAAAAGAAAATGAGGCAAATTGCGATTCTAGTCATTAGAAAGAGATGTCAAGCTGTAATCTAAACCTTAACTCATCATCTTGAGCAAGTTCCTGATCTTGGAATTTAAACCTAGTGATTTCTGTAGTCAGTTTATTTTTGTGTCCAGCAAAAAACCAGTTGAATGCGACCGCAGTTTCTCTTTGGGTATTATTAGAGATAGATAGGTCTGGCCGAACCTCAGCAAATCTGAATGCAATTTCTAATGGCTCCGGCCAAAATTCTAGAGTTTGGTGAGCAAAATAACCTGCCGTAAAGTAAAATCCTCCCAATTCAGTTTTTACTTCATCGAAGTTGTCTAGGATGCTTTTGTGATGGAGTTCACTCGCCCAAGAAAAGCCTTTGTAATTAAATGCTGTTTCTATTTGATACTGATTGACCGTGTATTGAGAGTCGTTTGTTCCTTCATATCCAGCTAGATTACCACCTCCAGAGGTAGAAAATCTAGTGTATGGACTTGTGTTACTGACAGCGGCTATGGCTATGATTCCAGCTGGTTTTTGGGAAATTTTCAAATCACCTCCAGAAAAAGGAACCT
Source organism: Algoriphagus sp. (assembly GCF_039969895.1). GTDB lineage: Bacteria > Bacteroidota > Bacteroidia > Cytophagales > Cyclobacteriaceae > Algoriphagus. The sequence goes on along the minus strand of NZ_JBDVMZ010000003.1, from coordinate 142,969 downwards.
CTCTGCCCAGGAAGTTCCATTGGAACCTACCAAAATACATCATCTTCGAGTCATCATTTTGCGTAGCGCCACGTCCCATACCTGTCAATACAGCTGCCCAATAGTTGAAGTTGGCAATTCCACCTGCATCCAAATTCCCATACACTTCTACACCCTGCTGTCTATCAACGGTGAATTTTCTATTTAATAGTGAGCGATCTACCATTTGCTGCTCGCCACTACTAATGAATCGCTCTCGGGTGAACTCTATCTTCCATTGTCCTGCTTTAAAGTTGAGCCAAGGCCACTTTTCTATCATTACTCTGTAGTCTAAGAGTAAACTTCGAGAAAGCTCATATTCGAAATAGTATTTGAGCCATGGCTGATAGGCATGCCCACCTACTTTTAATCTCGCCCTGTTTATCTTAAATACTCGTTGGTCTTGATTGGTGAAGTCCGCAAAAGTGATGGGATCTTGATCGTCTGGCACTGCAAATCTGAGCTGTAAGCGTGCAGCAATTTGCATTTCGTATTTACCATCTTCGGTTTTTAGTACAAACCCTTTGGAAGTATGGTTTAAGAAAGATTCCTTTTTCTCAGTTTTGCTTTGAATACTGTCTAGCTCCTGCGCAATAGAGGGGCTGACTCCTATAAAAATAAATAAGCTCAGTAATACAATTATCGCGGAAATTCTGTGGTACACCTGAGGGGGGAATTTTTTTGAGATGAGTGAAATTTTGAAGCACAAATAACGCAAAAAGCATCGGGAATTCTTGGAATTTCCCGATGCTTTTCGTCTGATCTCCTAGCTTGGTACTACTTGGTGGGCTGTGGTATCCTGAAAACTAATCCACCTTCAAATCCAAATTGATACATTGTGGAATAACTGGAAAGTCCTGCGCTAGCACCTCCAGTACCGAAATATAGCCCACCACCGATAGCCTGCGTGGCAGAGTATAGCGATGCTTGAACCCGCAGGGCTACGTTTGGTGACACCCAGAAATTAGACCCACCACGAATATTCCACGCGAATTTGGTAGCCGAGTTTTCTCTGCCATTGTCTGGATTCCCTACATTGAATATGCCCATCCCTATACCTGCTCCTGCGAATGGTTCGACTACTTCACTTACTGGGAAGTACCTCGTTCCATTCAACATCAGCCAATTGATAGCTAGATCAAAGTCAGTGTTTTGAACTACTCCACCGAAAATTCCTCCGTCCTGATATACCGTTGGGGCATTTGTGTCTTGTCTCAAATATTGTAGTTCAATTGCTCCTCTATTCGGAATATGATATTCTATACCGCCACCCCATCGCAATCCATCTTGGATTTGCCCATTGTAATAAGAGCTACTACTGTAGTAGGAATCTACTTTATCCTTGAATATATACCCCGCATAGGTATTAATTCGGATTTCTTGTGCATTCGATGCTGCGGCTAGTGCAGCTAACAAAAAGAGGGTTGATAATGCCTTTTTCATTTTTTTAAAGTTAAGATTACTAGTATGTTTGGATCACTTATTTTTTAATTACCCGAAGTTCAACCTTGCGATCTTCCTCAACAGATCCTTTAGACCTTCCCCTCACAATCAAACCTCCATTACTTACAGAGATCCGATCTGGAGCGATCTTGAATTCATCAGTAAGCGCTTGGGTTACTGCTGCCACCCGTTTTTCTGTGAGGGCAATATTATAAGCCACTGAGCCAGTATTATCTGCAAAACCAACAAGTTCAATACTGACTTCAGGGTTTTTTTGTAGAAACTCTACTGCCGGGATTAGTTTTTGCCGTTGCTCTTCAGTCAGGGTAGATTCATTGATACCGAAATACACTTCTATTTTGCTCTCATGAAGTAAAGTTTGAATGGTTTTTTCTTGGACTTCAGTGACGGTGACTGTGTCCACCATTCGAGGAATATTAGATAGACTGTCTATGAGAATAGAATCCATGGCTATTCTGGCGCGGAGGGTGGAGTCATTGGCTGCGTTGGCTGCTGCTCTTTTCTTATCTCCACTATTACTGATCGCCGCGGTAGTCGCCGCAGTTCCACCTACGAGCAGGGCGTCTTTGAGAAGTTCGTTGTTTTTCTCGTTTAGTTCTTCTTGTTTTTTGCGGTTTTTCTCGAGTTTTTTAGCTGCCTTTTTCTCCTCTTTTGTAGATTCTGGACTTAGAATGATCTGTTGAGTATCTACTTCATCCTCTTCGGCATCTTTCTCTGCGGAGACGCTGGCTGGAGTTTTGGAGGCGAAAGCCATCATCATAGCTGAATCTCGGGTAGCTTGAGCAGCAAGCATATCCTGTCTGAATTTGGATATTTCCTCATCAAATTGCTCTCTGGTAAAGGTCTCTACTGTATCCTTAGCCACAGGTGCGGCCTGCGCTGCAGCAGTGAAAGATTGTGTAGCCGGATCTAGAGAGAGGACTGCAGGACTGGTAGAGTACAATATTCTACTCACCTGTCCCGGATAGATGATCAATTCATTCATCGTTCCCATAGCATCCACAGGAGTTGACGTGGTGGTCACACTATCTGAAGTGTAGCTATTCAGCGAGTCAATTTTAAATCTAGTTTCTAAGGAAGCAACATTTAGGCTGGTCAGTTTTCCTTGCGCTATAGACTTTTCACCTTCAAGGTTTTGAAGTCGTACCTGCGTGATCTCAGAAGAAACACTGGTATCCTGCTCAGCCAAGGCTATCGTTTGATTGACCGCAGCCAAATCGGCCTCAGTAGCAGCTATTTCATTCGAAATATCACTTTGGCTTGCTTTTAATGAGTCAAGCATTGTAGTTATGTTTGCCCTAGACGCAGAATCAAGTGTTGGTTTGTTTTTGTCGGTTACTTGAGAAACTCCATTAGCAGGCAACTGGATGACAGTAAAATAGTTAGTCGTAGTAGGGGCTAGCGGTACTTGTTTTCTATTAATAGTATCCTTTTTCGCCATTTGAGCCTGTGAAAGTTCCGTTGGTACATAGGTATAGCGTTGGGTAATCACTGGAGGGTTGAAGGATTTCTTGTTTGCTCCCAAACTGAACTTGATTCCAACACCATGGTAGATGTACCAATCAGGTCTTCCATTTTCCATGCCTCTATAGGGATCTTCCGCTGTGACTATATTGGTTCCAGGTTTTGCCGCGTAGCGTTGGAAAGCGTTATCGTAAGAGTTTCGGTACTCTCCCGATACGTCGTCCAGGTAATCTGTATTTGTTCTTTTGAAATCTGACTGTGCAAAAATCTCCAGGGTTTTGGTAATTCTAAACCGAACTCCAAGTCCCAAATTTGCATAAAAGGCAGTTGTGTTATAATCATCAGTTCGCTCAGTCCCCAGGTTGGTAAGCTCTGTTTCAAAGGTGCCGTCGGGAATAAGATTTACATTGCTGTAATTGTATTGATTTCCATTGGCATCCAGTAGGTCTCCAAAAACTTTATAGGTTACCGCGCCTACTCCCAGGGTAAAGTAGGGGGCAAAGAACGATTTGCCAGAAAGCAACCAATTATTATCCGGTTTGAAAACGAAGGACAAACCTACATCATAGGCGTCAGTCTGAAAATTCAGCGCACGATCAAAATTAGGGCTATCGGTCAATAAAGTGCCGTCATTCTGAATCAATCGATCACTAGAGCCGAACTGGTAACTCCCGCCCGTGAGCATCAAGCCTACGGAATTGCCTAATGCGTACTCAATTGAAAGTTGATAGGATAATTGGTCAGAATAGGTGTCATAGCGTTTGTAATACTTCGTGAAATTCTGAAAATTATCCACTCGAATAGGTCGAATATCACCAAAGTAATTAGTGATACCCGTGCTGGCTCCGAATCTCCATTTGTAGCCGTGAAGCTGTGCCTGAGCAGTAAAAGCGAAGGCAAAAGCGAGAAATAATAAACTTAGCTTTTTCATATCCTTATCTTTTTTTGCTTCCGATACCTAACCAAATATTGAACTCAGCACTCACTCCCACGAAGGGTTGAAAGCTGTTTTTATTTGTACCGCTCAGTTGCTCGGTAGTGATAAATGTACCTCCAGCGTTCAATCTGATGAAGCGAAAGAAGTTATATCCTAATCCTACATAAATAGGACGGTCTAACACTGGACCTGAAATATTTTCTCCTTGTTGATTCTCCATCTTTGAGGACAAAAAGAAACCAGTAGAGATGGACATGTTATTCATGAATTTCGCGAAAGTTCTGTTGCCAAGTGGGAAAGAAATTCCTGCATAAGGACTCATCACGAACTCTTGGTCTGGCAGACCTTGACTGAGAGAAATAGCTCCGTACCCGATGTTGATCGGTAAGGAATTGGCAGTTTTTTCAGTAGCGTAATTTTCAAAAACTGTCTCATTTACTCTGACTAGCATGTTTGGGCTGAGGTACTGACTGACTTCCGAAAATAAAATATTCTCTAATTCAGCAAGGTAGTTGTTAGCGTACACGGCGCGAGCATTATCAGCCTCTGTCAGCCCGGTAGCATTGTATTTTGCTTTTCCCATGTTCAATTTGCCTCGCTGCTCGAGTTTGGCTCTGGTGATGTCACTGAATCCTGGGAATTTCTCACCATTTGGCAACTCAAAATATAGCGCTCCTTGTTCTACAATTTTAGAAAGGTTACTCATCAAGACCTCGTCAGATTCTGAAAACTTGATTCCACTTCTTTTGATGGTGGTGACCGTACTCAAGTAAGTTTTGATGTTTTGATGAATGAGTTCTCTGACTTCATCTACCTGCTCTGGTCCTGCTTTTTGATAGTATCCAAATTCCAAATGGTAATCGGTATTGGAACGAAGAGGTTCAGCCATGAGGATTTGGTAGGAGAGATCTTGATAGCCAAACGGAGCCTTCCAGAAGTAAGTTGAAGCAGCTTTGTCTGACTTGTTGGATGGATAGATGAGTAATTTTACCATTTCTATTTTCTCAGGAATAGCTCCTCTGATATAGAATTCTTGCTCAGCTGGCAAAGGCAATCCTCCGTTAATCTTGCTGGTGATCAAGTCTAGATTTATAGTGGTCACCTGAGCCTTTAGCAAGGGAGTCATCACTGTAAAAGCTAATACTAAGAGTAAAATTTTCTTCATAGCTTGTTAATTGAATTTCTTGAAATTGAATGAATACCCTATTAGCAAACCAAAATTAGAATAGGAAGCTTTAGTTATCACCAATGCTCCCTCTAAAATTTGATCTGCTTCCACATTATTAAAACTACCTCGTTGTAAATAGTCTTGGGTAGATCCAAAACTATAGATCAAGCCAAGTGTTAAGCTACTCCTTGATTTTTTTATTTCTGTGCCTAAGGATAGGTGAAATATATCCCATTGAGTAATCTCCGTTTCCATTTGGGATGTTTCCAATGCTTTATCATCAAAATACGAAAAATCTGTTCGAAAACTAGCGAGTAGTGTGAGGGTTTCCTTCAACTGATTTTCATATCCTATAGCCACATTCGTGACTGGCTTCATGGCTGTTTCTACATTTAAAAAATCTTCATTGTCAAAAGCCTGATCTACCTCTTCAGGTCGAACCAGCACCCCAGGTTCTGCATCGATGATTCTATATTTATCAAATCCTCCAAAATGTGTCACATTCAAACTCAAAATAGATCTATTAAAAGCCTTGTGCGCTCCAAAGGCGATTTCAAAAGGTGACTTATAGGTTGTTTTTAATTTTTCCTGGCGATCTGAGGCATAAGCATTTACCGGTCTAGCTATTCCTTGAACAGGAAGATTTGTCAACGTAAGATCTTCTGCCACCGTGCCATTACCCAACCAGTCTAAACTCGGCGTAGTCACTGCAATTCCCAATCCATAGCTTTCCTTTTGGAAATTTAAGCCCACCTTCAATGCTGTACGGAGGGCGAAGTAATTGATGAATTCATTTTGGGTACGGGAGATTAGATAGTAATCTTGGCTATTGGTTAATGTTTTGGCAGAAAAACGGTAAGAATAATCTACCGTTCGGATAGTATTGAGTAGGCTTAGGCCAAATCCAAGGTTGGGGCTCAGCTTTTTACCAAATCCTACTGCAAGTGTAGTCTCTTGAAGTTTGGTGTTTATTCCAGATTCAGACACTACTTCTTCCTTTCCAGGGCTGATATTTTCTGGTGCTATTTCGAAGTTGCCCTCGATTCTTGCTACACCATTAAAATTAAAACTCACCGGAGTCAATAATCCATAACTCAGATTCCAGCTTGATTTGGTCTGTATTGAACCACTGATCAGGAGTGGTACGGTGTTGAATCGAAGCCCTTTGAAATCAGCTCGTTGTCCGAGCGCATTTTCTATTTTGATATTTTCTAAGCCATAAAGATTGGCGTTGATCGTGAGGGAAGTGGTGTCTAAATAGCCCAGGTTTCCTGGGTTGTAAAAAACTCCGGCATTATCCACTGTGTCTGTAAGAACTGCCCCACCTAACAATGCTGCTCTTGTTCCGAATTGATTTCCCCAATGATGTGTGTCTTGCGCCTTAACCTGAATGGCATTACATACAAGTAGGAGTATAACTCCAAATCCTAGGTAAAGATTTGATATAAACTTATTCTGGCTCCAGTTCTGATATAAAAAACTCATGGTAAAAATCAGTTATTTAAATTTATTATCCGTGGAATTAAACTGAATATAACAGTTTAATGCGGTGCTGAACTTGTTTCAGTGGTCTTTTTTTCATGTGAGTAAAAATAAAGCTTAAGCTTTGCACCGATAGCCTTCACAGCGGGAACATTGTCTGGATTGCTGAATTGGTATAAATAATAGGTCTCGAAATCGACATTCTTACTCACTTTCAAAATAGCTCCCAGTGTAATTCTTGTCCTATCCAAATCTTTTCCCTGAAAGTCTAAATAACGTTCTGCAAACGTATAACCCGAAAAAGTAAGGTATTCTGTTTTAAAATCTCTTTCTAGTCTAAGCCTAGGTACATACCTGGCATTGACGCCGTCGTCAGAAAATACTACATCTAATCTGCCAATATAATAAGCTCTCATTTTGGCACTTAGGGAGAAGGTATTGGAAGTTTGAATACGAAAAGTACTTGACTTGATTTGGTCTTCATCGGTAGGAGGGGTAGTCGAATACAAGTATCCTATTCTCAGCCTAAACCTAAATCGCTCTTCCCTATTGACAAAGTATAATCTTGAGATGGGAGCTTTGAATCCGAAATAATCTAGAAATAAAGAAAAGGCACCTTCACTGTAGCTGGACTGATCATATTTGGTTCCTGATACTACTGAGTAGAGGCGGAAGTTGTCATTGAAATGATAGTATATATCTAGCTCTGGCCACACTTCTTGCTGCGGGGTAAGTTGAGTAGAATCACCTTGTGCCAAAGCAAGTTGGGATTTTGCAATGACTAGTAGGATAATTAGTGCTAGACTTATTCTTTTCATCACTGATCCACTACTTAAAGTTCTATTTAAGAAATAATTTCAATACCTCTCTTCTAATGAAGACGACTACAATCCATGAAATAAGACCAGCCAATCCACCTACGAAAGCACCTACAATAATATCCATGGGATAATGTACTCCCAGATAAATTCGCGTATAGGAAATCACAGCAGCCCACAAAAATAGTAAAGGTAAAAATCGAAGTTTTCCCTTCATTTTCAAATTAAGAAAAACTGCTAAACCGAAGGTGTTGGCAGCATGAGAGGATGCAAACCCAAATAGCCCCCCACATCTTCCATAGTTATGAATTATTCCTTCCCATCGCTCCTCGTGGCAGGGTCGGAGTCTTTCAAAAAAAGGCTTCATCCATGCTGAGGTCGTTTGGTCTGCGATCAATATAGTCATTGCTATTCCGCCTAGAACCCACCAGCTATTGGCTGGATTCACTTTATAGATGAAATAAAATAGCAGGATATAGAATGGTATCCAAGTGACGGTTTCTGTTAGTTGGAAAAAAACAACATCCAGCCAATCGGTATGAAAGGAGTTTAGCCGGAGGAATAATTCCTCATCCCAAAGCTTTATTTTTTCGATCATTAGTCAAAAGATAACCAGTCAATCCCTTTTTTCAGGTGGTTTTGGGTGAATTCTTCTGCAGACCCTGGTGCTACCTCATGCATGTATTCCCAATCAGCCTGCGGTGGCATACTCATCAAGATGCTTTCCGTACGGCCATTAGTGTCTAGCCCAAACTTGGTCCCAGCATCCCAAACCAGGTTAAATTCCACATACCGCCCCCTTCTTAGACGTTGCCAGGATTTTTCGTTTTCTCCATAAGGAATTTGAGAGTTTTTATTCATGAAAAAGCCATAAACCTTTGGGAATAAGCGTGCTAAGGAAAGGCTGAATTCTAGTATTTTTCCAAATTCTGCATCGTCCTTTGCTGTAAGCTGGTCATAGAAGATACCTCCTACACCTCGCGTTTCGTTTCTGTGTTTGATGTAAAAGTACTCATCAGCCCAATCTTTGAATTTTGAATAGTAAGTGGAGTCGTATTGATCGCAGACTTTTTTCACTTCTTGGTGAAAGTGTTTTGCGTCAGCACCATCGATATAATGTGGCGTGAGATCTATTCCTCCACCAAACCAATGAACACCATTATCCATTTCAAAATATCGGATATTCATGTGAATGATAGGCACCATAGGGCTTTTCGGGTGCAGGACGATGGATACTCCTGTAGCGAAAAAATCAGCCTTTTCAAGTTTAAGTTTGTTGAGGATTTTGTCTGGAGTAGGTCCATGTACGGCAGAGAAAGCTACACCACCTTTTTCAAGGATATTTCCTCCCTTGAAAATTCTCGTTCTTCCACCTCCGCCAGCCGGCCTTTCCCACTGATCTTCTGTAAATAATCCTGTGCCATCGGCTATCTCTAACTCTCTGCAGATGTGATCCTGCATTTTCTTATAGATTTCGGCTATTTCTTCTTTACTCTTACGTGACATTTTTTCTTGGTTAGAATGGATATCCAATTCCAAAGTTAAGGACTGTCTGGCCTTTTAGGCCAAAAATATTGTTGAATGAGATATTGTCTAGTACCCATCTCTGACCTTCTGGCATAGAAGGATCAACGGCTTTGGTAGCTAAATCCAGCCGAACGACTAAGAAGTTGAAGTCCATTCTCAATCCCAAACCGGTGCCTATCGCTATTTCTTTGTAAAATCTATCAAATCTAAAGTCAGCACCAGGGCGGGAATTATCAACTCCTATCACCCAGGCATTTCCTGCATCTACGAATACGGCCATGTCAAAATAGCCCACTAGGTTTCTTCGGTATTCGAGCATCGTTTCTACGATCATCTCGGCCGGTTGCTCAAAAGCATAATCATACCGACCGCCTTCACCTATTTGCGGCGTATAGCTTCCAGGGCCAAGTCGTCTTGCTTGCCAGGCTCTGATGCTGGTACCACCTCCTGCAAAGAAGTATTTTTCGTAAGGCAAAATACCATTACTTACCCCATAGGGATGAGCTATTCCAAAGTTTGCACGATAGGCCAGGGTGGATTTTTGATTGAGTGGGTGATACCTTCTGTAGTCAGCTTGGAGTTTAAGCCACTGAAATCTGGCAAAATCAGTGGCTTCATTATTCGTGGAGGTCGTGAGAAAATTCAACGTGGTACCACCACTTTCAGCAAAAAGTTTGAGTAAACTGGCTTTGTTTGATGAGCTATAGTTGCCATAATTATTAAAATTGATAATTGATTGCCCTGAAATACTGCTGATAAAAGAAGGCAGGAAGGACCAGATAAGGTTGTTTCCTTGATTTTCAAGATCGATTAATACCTGAGCAAAATCATCAGAAATTTGGGGGGTTCGCACATAATTAATATCTGCCGCATTAATCGTGAATTGGGTTCTATTTTCTCTAGTAGCCCAGGTATAGGCAAGTTTAGCATTCAGACCAGACCTCGTGTATTCAGGTCGATTCGTATAATTATATCCTATTTGTGTACGCGTATTGGGATTGTATCGCCCATATTTCTGAAGACTACCACTGTAAAATGGGATAAGGAATCTTGGGAAAATTACAGAAGCAGACACACCAAACTCACTACTTTGGTAAACCCCTTGATCGGTGGCAGAAGCTACCCCTTCATAGCCGATTCTAGTGTTGAATTCCAGGATTTCTCCGGCTCTAAAGAAATTTCTATTCCTCAACACCATGCTAAAGAAAGGTCCAGGCAATTGCTCGGTAATAGTCAGTCCGAGCTGATTAGTCAATTGGTATTTTTGATTTGGCTGAGTGATAATCTTTGCAGTAAGACTTGTGCCTACCGTGTCAAAAGAAATGTTGATATAACGAAAAAGGTCTAGGTTACTGAGCTGTTTTTGAGTTTCCACGATATCGATTCTTTTATACTTTTGACCCTCATCAAATAGTATTCTGGAGCTAAGAAGCTTGGCGGAAAATCGATCGATATAATAAGTGAAATTGATGTCTCTATACTCAGCTTGTTTCTTTTGATCAATGAATTCATCACTGGGTGGACTGACTTTGAATGTGATAGAATCTATGCTGTAAACTTCGTGCTTCTGGGCAAATGAAGGCTTAAGAATTCGTTGTTCTACATTGATTTTTTTTGATGCAGTATCATAGTAGAGGTTATAGTCTATAAAGCTCTTGGTAAACATGAAGTATCCGTTGTTTCTGAAGAGCTCCTCCAATCGTTCCCTTTCTTTGGTGAAGTTACTTTGATCGTAATTGTCACCTTTTTCTATAAACGACTCTTTTTGAGTAGCTTGAATTAGTTGGAGCAATCCCTCATTAACAGAATTCGTGTAGATAGAATCGAGTAGGTAAGGTTCTCGCTCGTCGATGAGGTAAGTGACGTTCGCTTTTTTCTTTTTAGTCTCAACAGCAAAAGATACCTCCGAATCCAAAAATCCCTTATTGTACAGGTAATTGCCAATTTCAGCGACAGTTTTTTCAGTCTGAGTACTATCTAGAATAGTCACTGGATTGCCGGTACGCATGAGGAAATTTCCATATTCCTGCAGTTTTTCTAAGTCCTGGATTTTAGTTTGAATCTTATCTCGCTTTTTCACAAGTTTCCTATCGTCTGGAGTTTGTTCTAGCTGTTCGCGTATTGCCAAGAGCTCAGAGGTCTTTGCTTCCAGTTTATCATTGACTTTGGCGCTATCATAAAAAGCTTGGCCAAAGCGGTAAATACTGACTCCTAGCGAGGAATTGGTAAGGGGGATTTTGGTGTTTGGCTCCTGAAAATACAAGCTCTCTATTTCCAGGCGGTCCGACTTTTCTACTCCTTCGAGTTCATTGGCATTGAGTACATATTTTCCGTCAGGCAGATTTTTACTCAATGAGCACGCATGTATAGCCCAGAGGACACAGATAAAAAGTATATATTTGGTGAATTTCAAAATGGCAGAGTCGATCCGAATGCTTAGCAAAAATACAGTTAAGTTTATTAAATCCTTACATCAAAAGAAATTCCGAAATCAGGAGCAGAAGTTCTTTGTAGAAGGTGAAAAGAGTGTTTTAGAAGTTTTGAACGCTGACTTTAGGATATCTTTAGTAGTGGCTACTGAAGCTTTTGCTGAAAAGAATACTACATTAATTTCCCGCTCCAATGCCCAACTGATTCTTGCCACTCAACACCAACTGGAATCGCTAGGTCAATATCAAAGCAATGATAGTGCCTTGGCTGTAGTGGACATGAAGGCTAATCATCCTTTTGAATTTCCCGCAGACGGCTTCGTGATCGCATTGGATGATGTCCGAGATCCTGGGAATCTAGGGACTATCATTAGAATTGCGGATTGGTACGGGATCAAAAACTTGGTTTTCTCTGCTCAAACAGCTGATTTCTATAATCCAAAAGTAATTCAGTCAAGCATGGGCTCTTTCACTCGGGTGAGTTTTTTTTATGCGGATCTTGACTCAGTTTTCAAAAATTGGAATGTACCCGTGTATGGAGCATTTTTAGATGGGAAAAACGTACACGAACTCAATCATATTTCTCCTGGAGTGATTTTGATGGGCAATGAGTCAAATGGGATTTCTCAGGCATTAGAAAAATCTGTGACAAACAAAGTCACTATTCCAGGTTTTGGCGAGGCAGAATCACTGAACGTCGCCATCGCTACTGCTATTTTATGTGATAATTTCAAACGCCTGACTTTAGGATGATTGAGAAATTAGCCAGGACGCTCAGCAAAGTCGGGATCAATGGGTTTTTAGTGGGGTTGCTTGCGGCGATTTTCTTTGCCTGGCTTTTTCCATTCGCAGGCTCGAGTGAATCTCCAGTACCATGGAAACCCATCATTAATGTAGGAATTGGATTGGTTTTCTTTTTCTATGGTGTCAAACTCAACCCCAAAGAACTTAAATCCGGCTTGTCCAACTGGCGACTTCACGTCCTCATTCAGGTTTCTACTTTTTTGCTGTTTCCGCTGCTCGTGATGCTTATCTCGTCGTACATGCCGTGGATAGATAAGGATTTTAAAATTGGAATTACCTATTTGTCGGTCCTTCCTTCTACAGTAAGTGCATCAGTGGTGATGGTCTCAATAGCAGGAGGAAATATTCCCGGTGCAATATTCAATGCCAGTATTTCTAGCCTGATAGGGATTGTGATTACTCCTGCCTGGATGGGATTTTTGGCAGGTTCTGCAGATATTCAAATGGATTATCTGCCTACCCTGGGTGAGCTTTCTCTTAAAGTTTTACTGCCTGTTATTCTTGGGGTTATGTCTCATAATTGGTTGTATCCCAGAATAGCCAAGCATATTTCTTATTTGAAATACATAGATCAAACGGTCATCATGATCATCGTTTTTACCACGTTTGCTCAGTCTTTTTCGCAAAATGTATTTTCTCCTTACGAAGGATCAGTGCTGCTGGAAGTAGGAGCGACGATGTTAGCATTATTCTTTTTGGTGTGGTTGCTTATTTCTATTACCTGCAAGGCATTGGGCTTTTCTTGGGAAGATAGGATCACTGCGCTGTTTTGTGGATCGAAAAAGTCTCTCGTGCAAGGTGTAGTCATTGGAAAGGTGATATTTCCTGACCCGGCGTTATTTGGGATCGTGCTGTTACCAGTGATGCTTTACCACATTCAGCAGTTGATCGCTGGAAGCATCATTGCATCGAGCATGGCCAAAAAGGGAGAGTGAGGTGACTATTGTTTTCTGAAGTTTTTGGAATCAAAAAAACCTTTATTGAAACCACGTTCAATAAAGGTTTTCTAATAATCTAAATATCAGGTTGTTATAAGGTGGTTTGCCAACTATTTTTGACTATTAAATCTAATTATCCGCAAAGACGCCAGTCACCCCAGCTTCTTTGCTTATCTAGTTGGAATACCGATCACCGAGGCGGCCTCAATTCTTAAGTTTAACATATTCTTTTTTGACTGCATACTGGTACAAAAGCGGATAATCATTTAATTAAATGTACTTGACAGCCAGTTCTTTCACTAAGTTGACATATTGAGTTTCGGCGTCTTCTTTGGATGTTCCTTTGATGTTTAACCAGGCATTGTATTTGGCTGCGGCTTTGAAGTCAAAACCTCCAGGACGTTCTGTTTCATTATCACCTTCTGTGGCTTGCTTATACAATCCATAAAGTTTGAGTAATTCCTCGTTGGTCGGTTTCTCAGTGAATTTTTTGGTAAGCGTTACTGCTTCTTCTAATGTTTGGGGTGACATTTGGTTTAGGTTGGTTTAGGGGTGATAACGGTAAATTGTTTTCTTGGGGTGATTTTTTCCATAAAAAATAACCAGCCGAATGAGCTGGTTATTTTCTAATCGGGTATTTGTATTACCTATCTTTTATTCATAGATACATAGTCGCGTTCATTCGCACCAGTATATACTTGTCTTGGTCTGCCGATTGGCTCTCCGTTTTCACGCATTTCTTTCCACTGTGCAATCCAGCCTGGAAGTCTTCCAAGCGCAAACATCACTGTGAACATATCAGTAGGGATTCCTAGTGCTCTGTAGATGATTCCAGAGTAGAAATCTACGTTTGGATATAATTGACGATCGATGAAGTATTGGTCGTTGAGCGCAGCATGCTCTAGTTCTTTGGCGATTTCCAGTACAGGATCGTTTACGCCTAATTTCTCTAGCACATCGTCTGCTGCTTTTTTGATGATTTTTGCTCTAGGATCGAAGTTTTTATAAACTCTATGTCCAAAGCCCATCAGTCTGAATGGATCGTTTTTGTCTTTTGCTTTATCCAAATACTTTTTAGCGTCTCCACCATCAGCTTTGATTGCTTCGAGCATTTCTATCACTGACTGATTGGCTCCTCCATGAAGTGGTCCCCAAAGGGCGTTTATCCCCGCAGAGATGGAAGCATAGATACTTGCTTGTGATGAACCAACAATTCTTACAGTAGAGGTAGAGCAGTTTTGCTCGTGATCTGCATGAAGAATCAATAGCTTGTCGAGGGCAGAAGAGACTACTGGATCTACGTCATATTTTTCTGCTGGCAGGGCAAACATCATTTTCAAGAAGTTTGAGCAGTAATCCAGAGAATTGTCTGGATAGTTGACCGGGTGGCCCATTTCATTTTTGTATGCCCAAGCAGCGAAAGTTGGCATTTTAGCGATCAAACGTACTATGCTCAGGTTCACCTCGTCCTTGTTTCTATTCGGATTCAAAGAATCTGGATAGAAAGCTGTCAATGCACAGATCAAAGAAGAAAGAACGCCCATAGGGTGCGCATTTGAAGGGAAGCCTTCCAATATCTTTTTGATATCCTCATGAACTAAGGTGTGATGCGTGATCTCTTTGGAGAAATTTTCATACTCCGCCTGAGTAGGAAGTTCACCGTAAATCAATAAATAAGATACTTCCAGGAAGGTGGACTTCTCAGCCAAGTCTTCAATTCTGTATCCTCTGTAGCGAAGAATGCCTTCTTCTCCATCTAAAAATGTAATTGCACTAGTAGTAGCGCCAGTGTTTTTGTATCCCGGGTCAAGGGTGATCAATCCCGAGGCTGCTCTTAGTTTTGCGATATCTATCGCTGATTCATTTTCTGTTCCAGTGATTACTGGAAATTCATAGTCTTGTCCTTTGAAAGAAAGCTTAGCTGATTCAGACATATAATTTTTGTTTGGATTGCGTATTTGAAAAAACCTAATAAGAAGGCCTTAAGATAATAAAATCAGGCTGTTTTTCGGCTTTAGAATGTGTCTAATGGAATAATAATCGTATAGAGCGTAAATTGTTTGACGAATTAAAGCATATCATTTTGAAATTTTATTCGATATGCAAAATAAGTCTAGCTCATTGCCTTTGAAAGTTTGACTTAACTAATAAAAAAAGCCCCGAGGGGCTAGTTTTAGGCACAGAAATGCTCGAATACTTCCACTAAGTGGTCGCCGATCATTTTAGCATTTCTTCCTTCAATATGGTGACGCTCGATAAAATGCACCAATTCTCCATCCTTGAAAAGCGCCATAGCTGGAGAAGATGGGGGATAAGGAAGGCATAGTTCTCTTACTTTTTCTACAGCTTCTCTATCATTGCCGGCAAAGACAGTGGCTAGTGTAGTAGGTTTTATTTTTGCATTTTCTACTGCAAAGGCCACTCCTGGTCTAGCTGCACCTGCTGCACAGCCACAGACGGAATTTACCACGATTAGCGTGGTTCCTTTGTGCTCGGATCCTAAATGCGATGCAACTTGTTCTGCTGTTCTGAATTCTTCAAACCCTACATTGGAAAGTTCCGCTCTCATCGGAGCGATCAATTCTTCTGGATACATAGTGATACTAGTTTATATAGTTCTTTATTATAGGAAACCCAACTCAAGCTTGGCGGCTTCTGACATCATGTCCTGTGAATAGGGTGGGTCAAAAGTCAATTCAATCTCCACATTATTGATGCCCTGAATCTGCTGGATTTTGTCCTTAATCTCTGAGGGAATGAATTCCGCCGAAGGACAATTAGGAGATGTCAAGGTCATGAGGACATAGACATTATTTACAGGATAAACAGTGATCTCGTAGATCAAACCCAAATCGTACACATCCACAGGAATCTCAGGGTCGTAAACCAACTTAATCGCTGAAATTACCTTCTCCTTGAGGTTTTCTACTTGTCCTACTGATGTTTCTGTTTTGCTTTCTGTTGACATTCTATGAGACGTTTTGCTGGCTTTGAATAGCTAAAGCGTAAAGTTTGATTTGCTTGATCATCGAGGCAAAACCATTGGATCGTTGGCTACCAATGATAGAGCCCATCCCTATTCTTTCTACGAAATCAAGCTCTGCGTTAATAATCTCTTCTGGGCTGCGATAGTTCAATACTCTCAGCAAAAGGGTAATCAAACCTTTGGTAATATCTGTATTGGAATCCGCTTGAAAGTGAATTTTGCCATCTTTTTCCTTGGCGATTAGCCAAACTTTGGATTGACAGCCCTTGATTGTGTTCTCCTCAATTCTTTCTGAATCAGGAAATTCTTCCAGGCTTCCACCTATTTCCATGATGTAATATATGGTGGATTCTTTATCATCCCCGAGGATTTCAAAATCCGAAACAATCTCATCTTGAACTTCCTGAATACTACTCATTTGTTTTTAATTCGGGCGATTCGGCTTACGCCTTCCACCAGTTTGTCTATTTCTGATTTGGTATTATAAACTGCAAAGGAGGCTCTAACGGTTCCTTCTAATCCCAATCTTTTCATTAAAGGTTGCGTGCAATGATGACCAGTGCGTACCGCAATTCCATTTGCATCCAGCATCATGCCGACATCGTACGGATGCATTGCTTGAATATTGAAAGAGAGTACGGATACTTTTTCCTGGGCGATTCCTACCGGAACAAAACCCTTGATTTGATGCAACTGTTCGTTGGCATAAGTTAGCAATTGATCTTCATGCGCTCGGATAGAATTCTTACCCTGTTCATTTATGAAGTCAAGTGCTGCTTTGAATGCGATTACGTCCCCTATATTTGGTGTTCCAGCCTCGAATTTGAAAGGAATGTCATTATAGGTGGTCTTTTCAAACGTCACCTCTTTGATCATCTCTCCGCCACCTTGGTATGGAGGCATAGATTCAAAAACTTCCCTTTTTCCATATAAGCAACCTAGACCAGTTGGGCCGTAGAGTTTATGTGCAGAAAACACGAAGAAGTCACAGTCTAACTCTTGCACATCAA
The DNA here is from genome assembly GCF_039969895.1 of Algoriphagus sp. Classification (GTDB taxonomy): domain Bacteria; phylum Bacteroidota; class Bacteroidia; order Cytophagales; family Cyclobacteriaceae; genus Algoriphagus. Next base: position 125,924 of record NZ_JBDVMZ010000003.1, on the reverse strand, counting down.
TAGGCAGGTGGCTAGCGCTTTGAGCTCCATCTAGGATTACCTTCGCACCAACTGCATGTGCCGCGTCAATTAGTTTCTTGACGGGATTTATAGTGCCAAGCGCATTAGAAGCATGAACTATGCTTACTAATTTGGTTTTTGAGGACAAGAGCTTTTCAAATTCTTCGAAAAGAATCTCACCAGCATCGTTGATAGGGATTATTTTTAAACTAGCACCTTTTTCTTCACAGAGCATTTGCCAAGGCACTATATTCGAATGGTGCTCAAGTGTGGAAATGATGATCTCGTCATTTTTTCCAATATTTTTTCTTCCAAAAGTAGAAGAAACTAAGTTAATTCCTTCGGTAGTACCTTTGGTGAAAATCACCTCTGCAGCTTCACGCGCGTTGATGAAATGCTGAACTGCTTCACGCGTTTCTTCGAAATAGCGCGTGGCCCGATCTGCCAAGGCATGAGCTCCTCGGTGGATATTGGAATTGTCCTTTTCGTAATAGTTGGTCAACGAATCTAGAACAGACTGAGGCTTTTGTGTGGTAGCAGCATTGTCAAAATACACCAAAGGCTTGCCGTGAACTTCTTGATGAAGTACCGGAAACAAACTTCTGATTTTTGATATGTCTAGTGCCATGCCTTAGAAGTTAGATCCTAAGCGCTCTTGAACTTTAGCGATGCAATATTCGCGGAAGCTTTCGTCAGTAATATGTTCTAATACCTCACCTGCCACTGCATAAAGTAACAAACCCTTCGCCTGAAGCTTGCCAATTCCTCTAGCCTGTAGATAGAATAGGGCCTCCTCGTCTAGCTGACCAGTAGTGCAGCCATGGGAACATTTCACGTCGTCTGCCCAGATTTCTAATTGAGGCTTGGTGTTTACTACAGCATCTTCGGAAAGAAGAATATTGTTGTTTTGCTGGAAGGCGTTAGTTTTTTGAGCGTCTTGTCTTACGAAAATCTTTCCGTTGAAAACCCCTCTAGAACTGTCTGTAAGTATTCCTTTATACAGTTCATTTGATTCACAATGAGGAACGGTGTGATCTACATTGGTGTGATTATCGACGTGGGACTTTCCATTCAACAGGTATAGTCCGTACATATTTCCTTCAGAATTGCTCCCAAGGATATTTAGACTCAGGTTATTTCTGACCATTTCTCCTGAAAGTGAAATATTCACCGAAGTGAATCTCCCGTCTTTCTGTATGTCTGTTTCGATGTTACTTACTTCGATAGCATTTTTACCTTCATTTTGAAGCTTGTAAAAGCGAATCTGAGAATTTAGGCCACCTTTCACTTCCACTACTTTGTTGACAAAATATGGAGAGTCACTCAAGTTGACACTGTGATTGATGAAAGTCACTTCTGCAAAATCACCAGCTTCGATCCAAACTCTTGGTTGGATCACTTGTCCTGCATTAGCTTTGTAGAAATTCAGAAACAAAATCGGCTTTTGAACCTGTGCTTTTTTAGGGACGGAAATGAAGATTCCTCCTTCAAAAGAATTTTGATTCAATGCACAAAATGGATCCTTTTCAGGTTTTGCTATACTCCCAACGGCTAAGTCAGTTTTTTCTGTAAGGATAGAAACTTCTACCTCATTGATCTTGGAAGAAAGAGCTGGTTGGAAATGTCCGTTGGCAAAAACCAATACGTCTCCCTCAAAACCTTCAAATACATTATCCTTCACTTGCTCAGCGGTAAGCTCAAAAGCTGCGGCTGGCGCAAAGTTTTGGATGCTTTGCTCAATCTTTTTAGTGATAGCTGTGAACTTGTACTCTTCCGATTTATTGGTAGGGAATCCTTGGGCTTGGAAAGCTTCCTTTCCAGCTGCTCGTACAGTTGTGAAGCCAGTACCAGTAGTTGCCAGTAATTCTCCAAGTAAGTCTTGTTTGATAAGCGTACTCATGAGTGATGTTTTAGGATGAAAATCAAACGGTAGCTTTGGAATCAACTTCTTCTTTGATCCAATCGTATCCTTTTTCTTCTAGCTCTAGTGCAAGCTCTTTAGTGCCTGATTTTACGATTCGTCCGTTGTACAAAACATGAACGTAGTCAGGAACAATATAATCCAACAATCGCTGGTAGTGAGTGACTACAATGGTAGCATTGTCTTTTGATTTCAGCTGATTGACACCATTAGATACAATTCTAAGTGCATCGATATCCAAGCCAGAATCCGTTTCATCTAGGATAGAAAGGGTAGGAGCGAGCATCGCCATTTGGAAGATCTCGTTTCTTTTCTTTTCTCCACCTGAGAAACCTTCATTTAAGGAGCGACTCAAAAGTTTCTGATCCATCTCAACCAATTTCATTTTCTCCTTCATCATGGTCAGGAATTTCACAGCGTCCAAAGCTTCTTCCCCACGATACTCTCTTACTTGATTCACCGCAGTTCTCAAGAAGTTTGTTGAGCTTACTCCTGGAATTTCTACAGGATATTGGAAGGCAAGAAAAACACCCTCTCTGGCTCTATCTTCAGGAGACAGTTCCAATAAATCTTTGTTCTGGAATATCACCTCACCTTCTGTGACCTCATATTCCTCTCTGCCAGCTAAAACCGAGGCAAGGGTAGATTTACCAGAGCCGTTAGGTCCCATGATCGCATGAACTTCTCCAGCTTTCACTTCTAGGTTGATGCCTCTGAGGATTGGAGTTCCTTCGATAGAAGCGTGCAAATTCTTTATTGTTAACATAATCTTAAATTTGACATTTGATATTTGAAATTCAGGAAACCTTATTCTAAGCTTTTAAACTTGTTTCCTTTAATCTCACTATCTTTTAATTATTTTATAAATCCGGAAATTGACTGACTAATTTCTAGACTCTTTTCACTAGTCACATGAAGTGTTTCTTCAGTTATGTAATTTCTGTCAAAAGCTCTATATAACTGAGACCTTGACTCGCCTGCTGAAGCTTTAGGAATACTTAAGAATTGAATAAATTCTTTTTTTCCTTATCGCTCAAAACATTCAGCTATATTATCCATAATTGATCCTGAAGAAGAATTAATTTGATTTTTCAGACTGAAATCATTCCTAAAACCTTCTTGTTGAGTTAGGTTTGAGATGATTCTGCAATATTCTCTCGCCTTTTTCCAGATTTCTAAATCTTCAAAGTGAGTGATGGTTGCCATAATTTCAAATCAGAAATTTCAAATCTCAAATTCTTTTAACCCACCGATCCCTCTAGTGTCAAAGCCAAAAGCTTCTGGGCTTCGACCGCAAATTCCATAGGAAGCTGGTTCAATACCTCTTTTGCATAGCCATTAACGATCAAGGCTACTGCGTCCTCAGTGGATATTCCTCGTTGGTTGCAATAGAAAAGCTGATCTTCTCCGATTTTCGAAGTAGTAGCTTCATGCTCCACCTTTGCAGTAGAATTATTGATATCAATGTATGGGAAGGTATGTGCTCCGCAGCGATCACCCATTAATAAAGAGTCACATTGGGAGAAGTTACGCGCGTTTGTGGCACGCTTCATCACTTGAACCTGACCTCGATAGGAATTCTGAGATTTACCTGCGGAAATACCCTTGGATACGATTCTTGATTTGGTGTTTTTACCAATGTGAATCATTTTTGTTCCGGTATCAGCCTGCTGATAATTATTAGTGACGGCTACTGAGTAAAACTCACCAATGGAATTGTCTCCTTTAAGAATACAAGAAGGATATTTCCAGGTCACCGCAGATCCTGTTTCTACTTGAGTCCAAGAGATTTTGGAGAAGTCTCCAGCACAAATTCCTCTTTTTGTCACAAAGTTATAAATCCCGCCTTTTCCTTCTTTATCGCCTGGAAACCAGTTCTGTACAGTTGAATATTTTACTTCTGCATGAGCACCAGCGTAAATCTCTACTACAGCAGCGTGAAGTTGATTCTCATCTCGCTGAGGAGCTGTACACCCTTCCAGATAGCTACAATATGATTCATCTTCTGCTACAATGAGAGTTCTTTCAAATTGTCCGGTGTTAGCAGCATTGATTCGGAAGTAGGTAGAAAGCTCCATAGGACAACGAACGCCTTTTGGAATAAAGCAAAAGGAGCCGTCAGAGAAAACTGCCGAGTTCAAAGCCGCATAATAATTGTCTGTCATGGGTACCACCGATCCAAGATATTTCTTCACCAACTCTGGATGCTCTTTGACCGCTTCGCTGAAGGAACAGAAGATTATCCCAAGCTTAGAAAGCGTGCCTTTGAAAGTGGTCGCTACTGAAACAGAATCAAGCACTGCATCAACAGCAATTCCCTGAAGTCTTTTTTGCTCGTTCAGATTTATCCCCAGACGCTTATATATATCGAGCAGCTCTGGATCTACTTCATCGAGATTCTTCGGTTTATTAGCCTGCTTTGGAGCAGAGTAATATTTTAGGGACTGCAAGTCTATTTTAGGATAGTGGACATTGGCCCACTTTGGTTCCGACATGGTTTCCCATGTTTTGAAAGCCTTTAATCTCCAGTCTAACAGCCATTTAGGCTCGTCTTTTTTGGCAGAAATCCAGCGAATAGTATCTTCAGTCAAACCTACTGGAGCCTCATCGGCCTCATAATTGACCGACCATCCGTGCTCGTATTCTTTCGACGTTAGTTCTTCTAAAATTTGGTTGTCTTTGCTCATGGTTGTGAGTTATTTAGACTAATTACATTTTAACTGCAAAGGTATAAGATATAATGAAAACATTGCATTTGGATCTATTGGATAATTCTATTGCTCATACAAAAATCCTTCAGAAATGCCCTTTTTACCTATTCTATACCGTCTTTACAAAAAAAAAGTATTGAAGGTTCAATACTTTGATTAATTAACTGACAGAATATATCCTTTGTTTAGATTTGATCTTAATTATGTTATTTTTCTTTGTCGAAAAACTGAATTGGACGGTTGATTGATTCTTCTAGCACGATTAACGTTTCTGTTCTATCGATCCCATCTACTTTCTGGATATTATCCAGTACATGCCTTAGATGGTTGGTGTCTCTGCAAATAATTTTTGCGAATATCGAATAGTTTCCAGTAGTGTAATAGGCGCTAACTACTTCAGAAATCGTTTTCAACTTCTCGATAACAGTGTCATAAAGAGAGCTCTTTTCTAGATAAATCCCCAGGAAGGCAGAAATATCATAGCCGAGTTTGGAGAAATCTATATTTAAGGTGGCACTTTTTACAATCCCCATATCCTCCAACTTTTTCATTCTTACATGAACAGTACCTGAAGAAACAAAGACTTTTTTGGCGATTTCGGTGTAAGGTGTCTTCGCGTCCTCGTTCAGAAGCGAAATAATCTTCAAGTCAATGTTATCGATATCTAAAATTTTGTCCATTTTTATCGCGTGATTTTGGATGATTGTTAATGAATCTGCCTGTAAATTACAGATAGTTCAAAATATACCAAAATATTTTTTTCAATTTGTAATTAAAACCAAAATCTGCTTACTTTGGACTTGATAAAAATGTTCAATTGAATATTTTGTTCATGGAGTAAAAAGTCGAATTTTAATTTGCGATGATTTCCATCACCAAATTTTAATTCATTCTCAACAGAAACTTTTAATCTCTAAAGTTATATTTGGGTTTATATTCTGAAAAGGGTCTTGCTTATGGCGAGACTTTTTTATTTCTCTTTTTTGAACTTATAATGCAAAAAATTGTATTTGAAAATTTAATTAGTGTATTTTTGCTTAATCATCTTCCAATTCTTTAATTCCATGATTTCACCCAAATTCCTAAATTATTTTGTTGTCGCACTTCTTTTTTTGACACCCTTAGTAAGGGAGAATGTTGTTGCTCAGGTTCCGAATGGAGTCACTGTGGCGGATGAAAATTTCGTGGTGTACAATAATCTCCGACTTAGGACCGTCGAAAATGTGTCTGCTACTTCTAAAGTTTCTACGCCTTCTGATTTGATTTTTTTTCCGCTAACTCCCCTAGAAGATAATTTAGCTAAGGAGCTTAATTCTCATTGGATTTGGTCTGAAACTACTCTGGAACAAATTAATAGCTATTCGCCTTTCATCTTCCGAACCAAGAAATCCGCAAAAAATGAAGAAGTGAAAGTGCTATTGCAGGTTAATTCCAGTGGACGACTTAATGGAGTCAAGGTATTGGGAAAGGTGGACAAAGGTCTTCAGGAGCGTTTGGACTACGTTTTAAGAAAGTTGCCGGATTGTAAACCTATTCCTGGTCACTCAACTTATGGTACGCAAACTTTTGAATTAGTTATTAAAAAACAATAAGTCATTTTTTTTAAGCGGTTGGGGATTGCTGAGCTTAGGCTTTTATTTTTAACTTTTCTGTAGTGCTTTATCGAATACTTCATAGTATTTGATTCTATCAAGCGCAGATGAGTTAAAATTAAAATCCATATTCTAATGAAAATCGAAAGGTTTGCAGTCTCTCTGTTAGTACTGCTCTTATTTTCTCAGACCCTTTTTGCACAGCAAAAGCGTCCCCTTACCCATCAAGATTACGATCAATGGGAAAGTTTGGGATCACAAAAAATCTCTAAAAACGGCCAATGGGTTGGTTTTCAGGTGAATCCTCAGGATGGAGATGGGAGGATTGAAATATTTTCCTTCAAGAATCCAAATCAGCGTCAACTAATACCTAGAGGTCAATCCTATCTGTTTACCCCAGATGATAAGTTTGCTGTTGGCAAAATCGGAGTTGAAAAAGACACACTTTATGCATTGAAGCTAAAGAAAACCAAGAAGGACGATTTGCCTGCGGATAGTCTTTTCATTTATAATTTGGCAGAAAATAAGCTAGAGAAACTTCCAAGAGTGAAGTCCTTTGCAACACCTGAAGAAGCTGGAAGTTGGGTGGCGATTCATTTTGAAAAGGAAAAAAAGGAAAAAACATCTAAAGAGACCGAAACTGACTCCACAAAAAAAGTGGAAAAGCAGAAGAAAACGGATGGAACCCTACTTCGGGTTAGAAAATTGGATGGCTCGGTGAGCTATGATTTCGAACGGGTCAAATCCTATGGTTTCTCTAAAAACGGTGAATTTTTGCAGTACCAATTAGCGGAGGAAGACACGCTTGACAACGCAGCTATTTATATCCTAAACCTGGCCAGCGGCGAAAGCAGGTTGATATCTGAAGGAATGACTTCTTATTCAGATGTCACTTTTTCTCCGCAAGCTAAATACCTAGCCTACGTTTCTACAGACGATTCCACCAAAGCCAAAAAGCCATATTACTCGCTTTTTATAACTGAGAGTAAAGGGGGAGAAGTAGAAGAGTTGGTAACTAAAGGGTCAGAAGGACTCATGGCAAATGGAATAGTTAGTGCTGATGGAAACATCCGGTTCTCAGAAGATGAAACTCGCTTGTTTTTTGGCGTGTCGCCTGACTATGTTGACTATGGATACGAGAACGACACGACCATTTTGGATGAAGATCGAGTTAGTCTAGATATCTGGGGATGGCAAGATTCGGAGATTCAGCCTATGCAGCTGAAAAATAAGAGTAGAGAGGAGAAGTTTTCCTATTTGGCTACTATAGATTTGGCTACTGATAAAATCACTCAACTTGCTGATCTAGAGGTGAAGAATGTGAGTTTAGAATCGAAAATTGAGCGTGAGTTCGGGATTGCCTGGACGGATGCTCCTTATAGAATTAACTACAGCTGGGATGTACAGATTGGACGTGATTTGTATTTGGTGGATTTCAAAACTGGCTCAAAAACCCTCATTGAGAAAGATGTTTCTGGATTTCCTTCCATTTCCCCTGAAGGAAAATACCTGTATTGGTATGATTCGCGAGATAGCAGTTGGGTAGCTTATAATTTAGCTCAGAAGTCCAAAATCAATCTGACTAAAGACTTACCGTTTGCTTTCTATGAAGAACTTCACGACTCACCTTCTTTACCAGGAAGCTATGGTAGTGCGGGTTGGCTAGCTGGCGATGAAGCATTTTTGGTATATGACCGATTTGATATTTGGAAAATAGATCCCAAAAGTCCTGCTGCAGCAGTGAATCTGACCCAAGGTGCTGGAAGAAAGACTAATACAGTATTCAGAAGACAAGACCTAGACAGAGAAGAAAGAAGTATAGACCCAAAAAGTCAATTACTGCTCACCGCCTTTAACGAGCAAACCAAAGATGCAGGTTATTTCATGGGGTCATTTGACGGAAAGTCAACACCTAAGCAACTAATTATGTCAGCTCATAGATATTTTGGACTGACCAAAGCTGAGGAGAGCACTGAAGTTATTCTCAATAAGTCAACTTATGCGGAGAGTCCAGACTTGTATTTGGCAGACCTGACTTTCAAAAACCTCAAGAAAGTATCCAATCTAAACCCACAGCAAGCCGGGGTGAATTGGGGATCAGTGGAATTAGTGGATTATTTGACCAATGATGGTGAGCCTCTTCAAGGCTTACTCTTCAAGCCGGAGAATTTTGACGCTTCCAAAAAATACCCGATGATGGTGTATTTCTATGAGCGGAATAGCGATGGCTTGCACAACTATAGATCACCTGCACCGAGTGCTTCTACCATCAATATACCCTACTTTGTGAGTAACGATTACCTAGTTTTTGTACCAGATATCAAGTATGATCTAGGGCTTCCAGGTCCGAGTGCTTACAATTGCATCATTCCAGGAGTCCAGTCTTTGATTGCCCGAGGATATGTGGATGCTGATAATATGGCGATCCAAGGCCAAAGTTGGGGTGGATACCAAGTGGCGTATTTGATCACCCAGACGAATATGTTCAAAGCCGCAGGAGCTGGTGCGCCGGTTGTGAATATGACTTCAGCTTATGGTGGAATCAGATGGGGAACTGGCATGAGCAGAATGTTCCAATATGAGCAAACGCAATCTAGAATTGGAGGGACTCTTTGGGAAAAGCCAGTTTATTACATAGAGAATTCACCGTTGTTTTTCATGGATCGTGTCAAAACACCAGTACTCATCATGCACAATGACGAAGATGGATCAGTTCCGTGGTATCAAGGGATTGAGATGTTTATGGCATTGAAGCGACTGAATCAGCCAGCTTGGTTGCTTCAATATAATGGTGAAGATCACAATTTGGTACAGCGTAAAAACAGAAAAGATTTGTCCGTCCGTTTAAGTCAATTTTTCGATCATTACCTCAAAGGGGCTCCTGCACCACTATGGATGTCAGAGGGTTTGCCTGCTGTACAGAAAGGAAAGACACTTAAGTATGAGTTAGAGCAATAATTAATTTTTACTAAAAAGGCCTCAATTGTTAAGTTGAGGCCTTTTTTTTATATATTCACTAATTGTTTCGTGATTTTTCAACAACTTAGTTATGTTTAGTAAATTTAAAAGTACCATCACCGGGTACAAGATTAAAAAAGTGCTCATCCACGGCGTAAAAGTGGAGACTCAATACAAAGGCAAAGCGCCTTCTTCTAGTCCAGTAGCTATACTGGAAGAACTGAAAGTCAAACTAAGACACCATCCCACGGCAGTTCCAATGACGGTGGGATTTGAAGGATGTTGGAATGGTAGATTAGAAGTACTGAAAGGTATTCGTGCTTCCTCTATTTCAAAATTTAATATTTCTGGCAAACAGTTTAAAATTTCGAGGTTCGTGACCAAACAGAATAAGTCACCTTTGAGCCTTTATACCTTGAGTGCAGACGATAAGATTTTTGGACTTTTTTCTAGGCTGTATGATTATGGGAGTGATTTCCGAAAAATTGAAGCCGAACTTTTTTCTAAATATAATTTGGTAAAACCTTCGGCAGAAACGAGTTTGCATCATATCACCGATGGAAATTATTCAGCAGTTGTAGATATGTTTGGGCATTCCCAATGTTTTATCTGGAATCATCAGGAAGAGTTTGAAACTTGTCTTGCAGCTATTTGATTACTTGGGATAGAAGTAACAGAAAAAGCCCTGAATCGCGTCGATTCAGGGCTTTTCTATACGTTGTAGTAGCTGTTAATCTACGAATTCATAGCTGAATTCTAGTTCAAAATCATATTTAGCTGCAGATCTTAAGTTGAGGAATACCTTACCTGTAGTCCCTTCTTCATAGAACTCCATTTTTGCTGAACCACTCTGTATGAATGAGTTGGCAGGTTCTGTATTACTAGTGTTGTCAACTAGGACAATTATAGGAAGGCCATAATCAAAGCTATTTCCTCCAAATGCAATTTTTGGAGTGGAGATCTGAAAAGGCTCCCCTGAGGAACTAAGCTCATAAGGGATTTTATTCTCATAGACACTGATCCAGCCAGATGGTTTGTCTTGTTGGATTCCAAAATACAAATCTCCATTAGAATACCCATCTCTTGGAATTGCAGTTATTTTATTAATGAAATAAGCTCCGATTTTCACCTCCTTGCGTACCGTGTTTTTTACTTTATTGAGCGAGGTAGTAGTTAAGCTTACTGTGTAGGTTCCTGGCTCTTCATAAATTGGAGATACAATTTTCTCATTGGAGGTGGTGCCATTGCCGAAATCCCAGAAATAAGCATAAGCACCATCTACAACCGATTCAAATTGCACAGGTACCAAGGCTAAAGTTTTTTCGGATTGTACTTCAAAATCTGCTTCAATTACTGGGTATTCATCTTCAGAGGAACAACTGAAGATTGCCAAAAAAATTAGTAGCGCTCCTAGATAGTTTAGTTTCATGCGGATAAAAGAGTTTAGATGAATAAATGAGATGAATAGTGAAAATACGTGATGTAAAACTAAATTGTTTTTTTTGTTTCAAAATTGCAATTTCACGTGGGAATTTCGTGGGGGCTAAACCGCCACTGCAGCCTTAATATGTGGGTGTGGATCGTAATTCACCAACTCGAAGTCCTCATATTGGAACTCGAAAATATCTTTCACGTCGGGGTTGATTTTCATTGTAGGTAAGTCTCTGATCTCACGGCTTAGCTGCAATTCAGCTTGCTCCAAATGGTTGGAATATAAATGCGCATCACCAAACGTATGGATGAAATCACCGGCTTCCAACCCACAGACTTGAGCCACCATCATCGTAAACAGGGCGTAAGAGGCGATATTGAATGGCACGCCTAAGAAAACATCCGCACTTCTCTGGTACAATTGACAGCTCAGTTTTCCATCGGCTACATAGAATTGGAAGATGGTGTGACATGGTGGCAAAGCCATATTGTCCACATCAGCTACATTCCAAGCGCTGACGATATGCCGGCGACTGTCAGGTTTGGTTTTGATTTGGTGGATTAGATTTTTGATTTGGTCGATTTCACCTCCTTTACCATCTGGCCAATGCCTCCATTGATAGCCATATACTGGACCCAGATCGCCATTTTCATCGGCCCATTCGTTCCAGATAGAGACTTTATTGTCATTGAGGTATTTGATATTTGAATCACCTTTCAAAAACCATAGCAACTCGATGATGATGGAGCGAAGGTGGAGTTTTTTGGTAGTGACTACCGGAAAACCTTCTGATAAATCAAACCGCATCTGATGACCGAAAATACTTCTAGTTCCTGTTCCTGTTCTATCTCCTTTTACGGCTCCTTCATCTAGGATTTTGCGCATCAAATCGTGGTATTGCTTCATCTTTTTTGGTTGATTTTCAAGTTTCGGCAAGTTAATGACTTCGAAGAATAAATGGAATTCATTTAACACAAAGCAGGATCATTCTTGTTATACTTGAAAAATTGATTCCCGCTACAAAACGCACAATGCAACAAATGTTCAGTAAACCAACTGCTTCCCTTTTTCTATTCGTTGCTTTAGTGATAAGTGTTTTATTGGTTATTTTTCGTCCTGTACCGCAGTTTAATTATGATTTCGAGACCTTTTTCCCGCAGGATGATGAGAATTTGGACTTTTATCAAAGCTTCAGGGATAAATTCGAAAACGACAATGATTACTTACTTGTGGCTATTGAGAATCCAGATGGTGAGCTAGCTGATCCTGATTTTTTGGATAAATCCCTGCAAGTACAAAAATCAATTCAGCGCCTGCCCAAGGTCGATACGGTGATTTCGATTTTAGAATTAGAGCAACCTATAATTGGGGTGTTTGGCTTGAGAAATAGGAGAGTGCTGGATTGGTCTAAGGGAAATTTGGGCGCCAATGCCATTGAAAAGCTGGATCAGTATCGTTCAGGATTGATTTCGAAGGATGGGACTTCAATCCTGATTTATGTCAAAAATGAACAGGGAATTTCCAAAAACGACGGAGATCAACTTTATGCTTCCATCAAAAGTGTTTTTAATAAACAAGGGATTCAGCCCAAAGCAGTAGCGGGTAAAATTCAGACACAGGGAGATTTTGTCAAGCTTATGCAAGATGAGTTTGGGCTTTTTTTCGCAGGTTCTATAGGCCTGATGTTGCTATTGTTGGTTTTGATTTTTAGGTCTTTATGGGGTGTTTTTATTCCTTTGTTTGTTTTAGTGCTAGGGGTCGCATGGGCCTTCGGGGTATTGCTTCTCTTAGGAAAACCGCTGGATGTCATGTCAGTGATGCAGCCTACTATATTTATGATAGTGGGATTGAGTGCATTGATTCATTTTTTCACTCATTTGATAAAAAAACTCAAGGAAGGAAAGGCTAAAGATGAAGCAATTCAAGCCGTTTTCAGGCAATTACTAGTCCCCGTTTGGTTGACCATACTCACTACCTCACTTGGTTTTGTGTCTTTGTATTTTACTAGTATTCCAGCACTGCAGGATTTCGGGTGGAGTACTGGATTGGGTGTTTTAATCATGTTTTTCTCGGTGATCATCGTAGCGCCTGGCTTGTTATATCTATTTCCTATTTCGTATCCCTATTCATCTGAAAGAGCTGAGCGACTTGGATTTTTGCATGCCGTTTTTATGTGGCAACTCCGTCACAAAAGATTGATTAGAGTTTCATTTCTCGGAATTACGCTGCTCTGTATTGCGGTGGGGACTTCTCTGAAAATCAATGGATACCTACTGGATAATTTGCCATTGAATCATCCTATACAGCAAGATTTCGAATATTTCAATGAGATGTATGGTGGGTCAAATCCTATGGAGCTTTACCTCTCCGCAGGCAAAAATGCACCTAGCTTGCTGGAATATGAGGTGTTATTGGAGATTGATAAAGTCGAAAATAAACTTCAGGAGTTATTCGGTGAGGGGCAGGTGATCTCCCCACTTACACTAGTGAAATCTGTCAATCAAGCACAGAATCAAGGAGACCCAAAGGCTTTTACTATGCCATCCAAAGGGCAAATGCTTCGAATGGATAGATGGCTGGAGCCATTTCTAGAACAATCCGATGCGAAAGTGCTCACTTCCGATAGAAGGTCTGGAAGGATTAGTGCTAGAGCTGCGGATCTTGGTTCGCTGGAAATGTCAGCGCGTAGAGAGAAATTTGACGAATTTGTCCAGAGGGAGATAGACCCAAACCTGCTTGAAGTCCGCTGGACTGGTACGGCCTATTTGATCGACGCTGGGCACAAATCTGTCACCTTTCAGATGGCAAAAGGCCTTGGGGTTGCTTTTCTTCTCGTAGGCGTCATCGTAGGCTTTTTATTCAGATCTTGGCGTATTTCTTTTCTCTTGCTCGTGCCTAATTTTATCCCGCTAATCTGGATGCTGGGGCTTATGTATGTGTTGGACATAGAGTTTAAGCTGACTACTGCGATTTTATTTACCGTGGCCTTTGGGATAGCAGTGGACGACAGCATTCATTTTATGAGTCGGCTGAAGCAAGAACTTGAGCGGGGGAAAAACCTGATTTATGCCATTAAGCGTACATTTCTGGAAACGGGAAAAGCAATCGTTTTGACCACAGTGGTATTGACGGCAGGTTTCAGCTTGTTGATTTTCAGTCAATTTGGAGTTACCCATTTCACAGGTTTATTGATTTCGGCATCTATGATTTTTGCATTATTGGCTGATTTAATGCTTTTACCTCTTCTGCTTTTACCCTTAAAAAGAATGTGGGAGAAAAAGTTTAAGAAACAGTGAATACGCCTTACTGACCAAAGCCTTCCCACCTAAACGTAGCCGATATGGGATAATGGTCTGAATAATCTACTTCGCGATGTGTTTTGAATTCTACGGCCTGAAGAGATTTACTCGAGAAAATATGGTCTATCCTCAGAAAAAACAGGATGCGATTGTAGGTAAAGCCAAAACCTCTACCTGCCTTTTCAAAGGCATTATCATAGGTTTCTCCTAGCTTAAAATAGGTGTAAGAATAGGGGATCTCATTCAAGTCACCAAGCAGTATCAGGGGATGAGGACTATTTTTCATGTGCTCCAAAAGCACTTTGAGTTGCTTGGTTCGCGCTAAACTACCTCGTTGAAGTTTACCTAGCGTCTGTCTATAATTTTCTTTGACACCTTCCAGGTTTTCCAGCCCATCAGAATCTATTCGCATGGACTCTAGGTGAGCGTTGTAGATTCGAATGGTGTCACTTTTCACTAGAATATCGGCGAAGATTGCACCGTTTGTTCCCTGTGCATCAAAAACTTTTCCGTCGTTGATAATGGGGTGTTTAGAGAAAATCGCCAAACCATTGGATCTCTTTTTCATACTGCCGTCTATGATGTGATAAGAGACTTTATAGTTTGAGTTTTTCCCTAAGATTTTCAAGGCATCTCTGGAAGGGGTGGTATTGTCCTGATAAAACTCCTGAAAAACCTTCACATCTGCTGGCTGCTCTTGAAGCCAGGAGAGGACGTTTGATTCTGGCGTAGTTTCACTTTTTGGTTTGTAATAGAACATGTGGGCATTGTAGGAAAGTACCTTTAGTCCCTCTTCTACTTCATTTTTTGGATGAATCTGGAAGGTGGCCAGGAAAAACTTGTATCCAATCAACAATACCAAAAGGGGCAAAAAAGCCAATTTTCTCCAAGACAAAACCAAAATCACCAGCAAAAAAAGATTTAACAGCAAGATTACCGGGATGAAAAAAGGCAAAAGGCCTACGTATCTAAAATACTCAGGAGAGATATAGACACTGCCATACAGCACTAGGGTAACCGCAAAAATAAACCAAGTAATAAACCTCATGAATAAAAGTTGATGCGGATTAATATAGTGTTGTAAATCATGATCCTAACGCGGAGTTTGAGTGAATTCACTTCTTTGCAATCTTCGAACCAATCGATTAGTGACTTTATAGATTTCAAGTAGCTCTTACGTAAAGGTAGAATATTTGATATTTAACCAAATGATTGGGATACAAATGATGAAAGAGAGGCTTGAATTTTGCTCATTTACTAAATATTAGTTATTTCGAGAGAAAATTACCCACTATGAAAATTAACCAAGCAATTTTATCGACAGCAATGATAGCACTAGTTTTTGCTTCTTGCAGTTCTCCCAAAACAGCAGAATCTGAAGTAGCCACTGAGGCTATGGAAGAAGCTGAAGCTACCGAATCCCGTCCAAGTCCCTTGATGGTGAAGGAAGGTCAAATAGCCGGTAAGAATGTGAAAGTTCAATATGGCTCTCCAGCCGTGAAAGACCGTGAATTGTGGGGCGATTTGGTACCCTACAATGTAGTATGGAGAACTGGCGCAAATGAAGCTTCCAATGTGGAATTGTCCGAGGATATGGTGGTGGAAGGTGAAAAACTCGCAGCAGGTAAATATTCTTTATTTACCATACCGAAAGAGTCAGGAGCCTGGACAGTGATATTCAATTCCGATTGGGACTTGGAGCATGGGCATTTTCAGTATGACGAGAAAAATGATGTGTTGAGAGTGGAAGTATCTCCACAATGGGAGGCCACAAGTGTAGAATCTTTAACAATGGATATAGAAAATCCCGGGATCGTCATTCGTTGGGAAAAACTCAAGCTACCAATCAGCATGAACTAACAACACTATTTCGTTCAAAAAGCTCTCAGAATTTAATTTTGAGAGCTTTTTTTTGATAGATGCCAAATTGGATCAATGGAGATGCTTATTAATTAGCAGATTGAGCTAAATTCGCCACCTTACCTAAACTTGATTCAATGAAGTATATAGGCTTTTTAGTTGCATTTGCATTGACCATCGCGCTCGCAGTAGCTGTATCTACACCATTTGGCACTATTCCTCCTTTGGCACCCTTGCTGGACCCATACCATGGTTTTTGGCAAAACTCCCTCTCTGAGGATGAATTGGCAGAGGATGAACTCAATCTCAGTAATTTGAGCAGCGAGGTGAAGGTGATTTACGATGAGAATCTAATTCCTCATGTCTTTGCCGAAAACGATGCGGATTTGTACCGAGCTCAGGGTTATATCACCGCCAAGCACAGACTTTGGCAAATGGAATTTCAAACCATGGCTGCTGGCGGCAGACTTTCTGAGATCGTTGGACCTATGGCTTTGGAACTAGACAGGATGACTCGCAGGAAAGGATTGGCATTTGGAGCGGAAAAAGGAGCCGAGTTTATCAAGCAAAATGATCCTGAGTCTTATGCGTTGTTGGAAGCCTACGCCGACGGTGTGAATCAATACATAGATCAGCTCTCAGATGCTAGGCTACCGGTGGAATACAAGATTTTGAATTACCGGCCAGAGCATTGGACAGCTTTTAAATCTATTTTGCTATTGAAATACATGACAGACATGTTGGTGGGAGATCGGGATTTGGAATATTCGAATCTTAGAAAAATCTTAGGTGAGGTAATGTTGGACAAATTGTATCCAGAATACCCTCAAGGTGTTGATCCTGTCATAGAACCGGGACATGACTGGGGTTTTACTCCCGCTACCGTGAATCGTCCAGATAGTATTTCATATCCAGATGATCTGCTGGTGATAGAATCACTGCCTCAGCCTGCTGACGGTACAGGCTCTAATAACTGGGCTGTGTCTGGCTCTAAAACCAAGAGTGGAAATCCAATCTTGGCAAATGATCCCCATCTGAGTTTGAATCTTCCTTCGCTCTGGTATTCTATGCAGCTGACTACCCCATCTCATTCAGTGAAGGGTGCCACCCTACCAGGAGCTTTAGGTGTAATTTCAGGTTTCAATGAAAATATCGCATGGGGTGTCACCAATGCTACAAGAGATACTAGGGACTGGTATAAAATTACGTATCAGGATGACAGTAGAAAAGCTTATCGATATGGAGATAAATGGGAGCAGACCTCTTTTAGAATAGAAGAGATTAAAGTAAAAGGTGAGCCTGTTTACCTTGATACAGTAGTGTACACGAACTATGGACCGGTGGTCTATGATCGTACTTTTAACGCCAATCGCCAAGATGTCAATTTTGCGCTCAAATGGAATGTGCATGAAGGCTCAAATGAGCAAAAAACCTTCTTGATGCTGAATACCGCCAAAAACCATGACGATTACAATGCTGCATTGAATAGTTATACCGCACCTGCGCAAAACTTTGTCTTTGCTTCCAAAAGCGGAGATATAGCGATGAGAATTCAGGGTAAATTTCCATTGAAGTGGAAAGGGCAAGGGAAGTTTTTCATGGATGGAGCAGATCCTAGAATGGAATGGCAAGGCTATATTCCAAATGAACATAATGCGAGTACATTAAACCCTAGCCGGGGTTTTGTGAGTTCCGCAAATCAGCATCCTACCGATTCCACCTATCCTTATTATGTCTTCGATAATAGCTATGAGTTTTACCGAAATCGACGTTTAAACTCTCGTCTTAGCGAGATGAACCAGATTACCGTGGAGGATATGCAGGCGTTGCAGTTCGATGATTATTACCTGCATGCGGCCGAAGCGCTTCCCTTGATGCTTGAGCTAGTGGGCGCAAATGCTGATTCAGATGAAGACGCAAAAAAATATATTGGTCTCTTGAAAGAGTGGGATTTCTACGCAGATCCTAATCAAAAAGCACCTACACTATTTTTCATCTGGTGGAAAAATACCTATGGGCAGGTGTGGTCAGATCTATCTAAGAATGTCGCGCCGATAGTGCTACCGAACTATTATAGAACAGTACAATTAATGAAGGATGCACCAAATGATCCTGTTTTTGATCTGAGAGGTACGGCGGAAATAGAAACTGCTGCCACTCATGTGCAGCAAGGGTTCAAAGAGATGCTTGCCGATATGAAAATCTGGGAAGCGGAACAAGGTGATTTCTCTTGGGCAAATTATAAACAGACCAAAGTGCAGCATTTGGTGCCTCAGTTTAAATCATTTTCTGTGGAGAATGTTTACACCGGCGGTGGCTCGGGGATACTCAATGCTACAAGCAATAGAGCGGGTGCAAGTTGGAGAATGGTGGTGGAATTGGGTGAGGAAGTTAACGCATTTGGTATCTATCCAGGCGGTCAATCTGGCAATCCAGGAAGCAAATATTACAGCAATTTCATCAATAGATGGGCAAATGGCGAGTATCTGAATTTTGACTTGAGAAAATCAGATCAGACAGAAGGCGTATTGTTCCAAACTATCCTAAACTAACCCTTATGAAATTCATACTATTTACATTTATTACTGCCATACTTGTCCTTGTATTCAATTCTTTTCTTCCTTATTGGGGTGTAATGATTCTCATAGCTGCTTTCGCCGCCTTGGTGGGGAATAATGGAGCAGGAGCCTTTTTCGCTGGAGGTTTAGGGATGGCCTTAGCTTGGTTGGGAACTAGCATTTACATCAGTACTGTATCAGGCAGCCAACTTCCTGAAAACATGAGCAGTTTGATGGGCTTGAGTTCATCTCTCGGCTTGTTTGCCGCCACGGCTATCCTAGGATTTTTACTCGGTGCTTTAAGTGGATTGAGTGGGAGTTTATTTCGGAAACTACTGAAAAGACAGCCTTCCAATATCTATGGTCGAGGATCTAGATAAAGGAATCTAGATTTTGGTAACTAAACTTCATCAAAAACCCCTTTAATATTTTTCTCTATTCGCTGCAATGAGTACCTTTGTTACTCACTATTCAGGTGAATTTTTATGCTTGAATCATTAATAACCTCCAAAACAAGGCTGAGGTTACTTGTTAAGTTTTTTGTAAACTCCAAAACACAGAGTCATCTGAGAGGATTGGCTGAGGAATTTGGTGAATCTACGAATGCCATTCGTAAGGAGTTGAATAATTTAACTCAAGCAGGTTTTTTGGTAAAGGAGACCGACAAAAATAAGATTGCCTACAAGGCAAATATAGCTCATCCCTTTTTCTCAAATATTCAAGAGATCATCCGAAAGTATTTAGGATTAGACAAGCTGCTAGAGCAAATTCTAGAGCGAATGGGAGAGGTGAGTCAAGTTATTTTAGTAGGAGATTTATCTAAAGGTATCGATTCGGGTAAGATAGACGTAGTGGTTACGGGCGACAGCTTGAATGAGGACTACATTTTGAATTTATCTACTAGGATTGAAGAAATGATAGATCGAAAAGTGGTATTGACCTTGCTAGGTGAGCGGTTGGGTTCCACGGGTTTGGTCTTGTACGATAGGGAAGAGCAGGCATAGGAGGCTTGTTTTGGTGGTTTTGGAATAGTAATAATAGGCGCTAATGTGACTGAAAGGGCGAAGCTGTGTAAAATGGCTTGAGATTCCATTAAAAATCAGAAATTAGCACTTATTAGAAAAGTGCATACGATTTTCCCCAATCTTTCCAGTATGCCAAATTTCTATGTCTTTAAAAGCAGAAGACCGAAGCGACTTTAATGGTTAAATAAACCCAGATGCTGCACTGCATTTGACCCCTTTACAGGTGACAAAGAGGATAATTAAAAAGTAAAAATAGATTAGAACTTGATTAGTACTGAATTGAAAAAATATACTTGGTTTATTCATACAAGGAATTACCTTTTGCTGGTGATTTTTATGGTGGTGGCTTTTGCTGCGCAAAGTCAAAGTCTCTCTGATATTCAAAACCTCAGAGTGGATAATTTGTCTGATGCTCAAATCGAACAGTTGATCAAACGGGCTGAGGCAAATGGGCTGACCACTAATCAACTGACTGCTCTGGCTAGAGAAAGAGGGATGCCAGCAGCGGAAGCAGCCAAGCTTAGTAGGCGTATCAGCGAGCTTCAAATGACTGTCTCATCTCAAAGCGAAGTACAGGGAGCCGATGGCAATAGATCTATCAATGGATATAAGGAGACTGACATGTTCGATTCAATCCGACGCTCCGATCCTTACTACGAATTGACAGAAAAGCAGAAGAAAATATTTGGCTATAAGCTATTTCATAACCGCGATTTGAATTTTAGTCCTAGTCTAAATATACCTACCCCTCAGTCTTACGTGATTGGTTCAGGTGACCAATTGTTACTTGACGTTTACGGTGCTTCTCAGCAATCTTATGATCTTAGCGTCAGCCCGGAAGGAAGGATATTAGTTCCCAATGTTGGCCCTATTCAAGTAGGTGGATCCACTATAGCTGCGGCATCAGCCAGAATCAAAACCTCCTTAGGCAGAATCTATTCCGGCCTCAATGGAGCAAATCCGAATACGTTTATACAACTGAGACTAGGAAATATTCGATCCATCAAGGTCTCCATGGTAGGAGAACTTACCAAGCCTGGCACCTATACACTCCCTTCTTTTGCCACTGTTTTTAATGGCCTATATGCCGCTGGTGGGCCAAATGAGAATGGGGCCTTCAGGAAAATTCAAGTGTATAGAGACAGCAGATTAGTAGCCACTGTAGATATTTATGAGTTTTTAGCTAAAGGAGAACAAAGTTCAAATATCACACTCCAAGACAACGACGTGGTCATCGTGCCTCCCGTGGAAACACGTGTAGAAATAAGTGGTCCAGTCCGTAGAGAAGGACTTTTTGAAGTCAAAGCGGGAGAATACTTGAATGATTTATACCTCTATACGGGTGGATTTACTAGTATGGCCTACCAGGATCGGGTGACAGTACGCAGAATAGAAAATAATCAGCGAAAGGTAGTGGATGTTCCTTCTGAAGAGTTTGGCTCATTTTCTCTAAAAGATGGAGATGAGATATTGATCGGCGAAGCATTAGATAGATTTTCCAATAGAGTGCAGGTTACTGGATCTGTTATTAGACCTGGGGAATATTCTTTGGATGAAGGCGGCTTGACAGTGAAAGGTTTAGTGGACAAAGCGCAAGGTCTTAAGCCAGAAGCATTTGCTACCAGAGCCACCCTGTACAGGACAAGCGCTGATTTGACCTTAGCGGCAGAACCTCTGGATCTGAATGGTATTTTGACTGGCACTGTAGCAGATGTTCCTTTGAAAAATGAAGATCTTCTGTTTGTGCCTAGTAGATATGATATCCAAGAGGAATATTACGTAAAAATCTCCGGTGAGATAAATTACCCTGGCACCTATCCCTATGCAGCAGAGATGACAGTGGGAGATCTTATCCTGAGATCAGGAGGCCTGCTGGAGTCCGCTACTAATTCTTCTATAGAAATAGCAAGAAGAGTAAGAGATGGCTCTTCTGGCAAGATGGCCGAGATACAGACGCTGACGATCAATCCAGATTTGGAATTGACAGCTGAAGAGAAAAATAGCCCTTTACAACCTTTTGACCACGTTTTCATTAGAAGAAGTCCAGGATTCGAACGAGAGCAGCTGGTGAGTATTCATGGCGAAGTTACCTATCCAGGTGATTTTGCGATAGCATCAGCCAACGAGCGTATATCCGATGTGATCAAGCGTGCAGGTGGCATTACGAAGTTTGCTTACCCGAAAGGTGCTAGTTTGATCAGACGAACAGTCTATTACAAAGGGCCAACGGAAAAGGAACTTCGCGAGCAATCGCTCAAGGAGATACTATCCAATTTGGATCCGGAAACTAATCGTGAGGGCAACGAAGCTGAACAATTGCTCTATGAAAGGATCGATAAAAAGCTGGCGCAGAATGAACTGGAAAAGCTCCAAAAAGAGCAAGCAGAGCAAAAGCGCAGATTTTTTGAAATTTCTCCCGCCTTTGACACCCTGCGTCAAGATTCCTCACTTACTACCATGAGAATGAAAGAGCAGGATTTTGTAGGAATTGACTTGGGTTACATTTTGCAGCACCCAGGTTCTGAAGAAGATTTGATTCTCATGGAAGGTGATGTGATTCAGGTTCCCAAGGAACTACAGACGGTACGAATGGTAGGAGAAGTTTTGCTCCCTACAACTACACGATTTAGCAAAACTAGTGTTCTGAAAGATTATATTTCAAAAGCAGGGGGATTCACCGAAAACGCTCGGCGTGGGAAAACCTATGTGGTCTATGCCAATGGAGATGCTCAAAGAACTCGAAATTTTCTGGGATTGAAGATCTACCCACAGCTGGAACCAGGAGCAGAGATCGTAGTTCCTAAGAAGCCTCAGAGAATCAGCATGGGACCAGCAGGTTGGATTGGCATTGCATCTAGTTTGGCCACAGTAGCTATCTTGGTTCAAACCTTAGTAAATAATAGCAAATAGCTTTAATAGTTTTTATTCAACAACTTATTATATGAAAATTGCAGTAGTAGGTACCGGCTACGTGGGCTTGGTCTCAGGAGCATGTTTTGCAGATGTAGGGATCGAAGTCACTTGTGTCGATATTGACCAAAAGAAAATTGATAACCTCAAAAATGGCATAATGCCGATTTATGAGCCAGGGCTCGAAGAGGTTGTAGTAAGAAATTACAAAAGTGGAAGGCTGAAATTCAGTACAGATCTGGGTGAGGCGATCCAAGGAGCTTCGGTAGCTTTTATTGCCGTGGGAACACCTCCAGGTGAAGATGGCTCTGCTGACCTGAAATATGTTTTGGGAGTGGCGGATGAGATCGGCGCAAAGATGACTGATTATATCGTAGTCGCTACCAAGAGCACCGTTCCGGTCACCACAGGAGAGAAGGTTCGTGCAGCGATCACACAGGCCTTGAGTAAACGAGGGGCTGATCTTCCTTTTGCGGTAGCATCCAATCCTGAATTTTTGAAGGAAGGCGCTGCAGTAGAAGACTTCTTGAGACCTGATAGAATTGTGATTGGCGTGGATGATACCCGGGCTGAGGAAATTATGAGACGCCTATATAAGCCGTTTCAATTGAGTGGAGAACGCATCATCTACATGGATATACCTTCCGCTGAGATGACCAAATATGCAGCAAATGCAATGTTGGCTACCAAGATTTCATTTATGAATGACATTGCCAACTTGTGCGAACTCGTGGGAGCTGATGCAAACATGGTAAGAAAAGGAATTGGTTCTGATCCAAGAATAGGAAATAAGTTTATCTATCCAGGAGTTGGCTATGGAGGTTCTTGCTTTCCAAAAGACGTAAAAGCAATCATCAAAACAGCAAAGCAATACAACTATAACCTGAGAGTACTACAGGCTGTAGAAGAGGTGAATGACGATCAAAAATATGTGCTTTCCAAGAAAGTAAAGGAGCACTTCGGGGAAGACCTTAGCGGTATGACATTCGCTATGTGGGGCCTCAGCTTCAAACCAAATACAGACGACATGCGTGAAGCACCGGCAGGTGTGATCATCGATGAATTGAGAGCTGCTGGTGCAACTGTAAAAGCATATGATCCCGTAGCAATGGATGAAGCTAGAGAACACTATATTTTTGATAAAGTAACTTATTGTAAAGATGCCTATGAAGCACTAGTGGATGCCGACGCCTTGCTACTTGTGACGGAATGGTCAGAATTCAGAATCCCTAGCTGGGAGGTAATGGGTAAGCTACTGAAAAACAAAGTGATCTTTGATGGAAGAAATATCTACGATAAAAAATACTTAAAAACCCTAGGTTTTGAATCCTACGGGATTGGTTCTAAGTAATTTACAGTGCCCTTGGGTGAAGCTCAAGGGCACACCTATGTTATGAGAAATAGATAAACATGATCATTGCCGGAGCTGGAGGACATGGAATGGAGGTTCATTACATATTGATTCAAGAGGGAATCAATTCCTCTGATTTTTTTTTCTTTGATGAAAATCCTGAATCTGTTAAGCGAAAAGGTATTAATTCTCCGGTTTTATTTGAGCTAGCTCATGTACAAAATCACTTTAAGACAAACCCTAGATTTGTTCTAGGAGTCGGAAATCCAGCACAAAGGGAGAAGTTGTTTCACCTATTAAACTCACTTGGTGGTTGTTTTCATGGCATCAGAAGTAATTACTTTATAGATAACAGTAATTCAAGTCCTTTGTTTGATGCGATGCCTTATAGTTTTGTGGGGCCTGAAACAAAAATTGGACGAGGGGTTTTAATCAACACACGTGCTCATGTGCATCATGAATGCGAAGTAGGAGAGTTTAGCGAAATTGGGCCTGGAGCTATGCTTCTAGGTGGTTCGAAAATAGGAAAAAGCTGTAGAATTGGTGCTGGAGCAGTTGTTTTACCTGGTGTTGAGTTGGGGGACGAGGTAGTAGTAGGAGCTGGGGCTGTAGTGACTAAATCAGTAATTGAAAAATCCACTCTAGTAGGCGTTCCAGCAAAGTCTATTTCATGATCATATTAGAGCATTATTTGCTTTATGATACCTATTAAAAAATTGAAAGAAGCAGGTATTTCAGCCATATTTTATAGCCTCAGTTTAGACAAAAGTAAATTTTTCGAAAATTATCGCTAAGGCAGAGAGTTCCCTTGGGCGGATCAATATTCGAAGAGGCTAATAAGAATGCTTGTTTTTTTAATATGACCTTTGAACCGTTGGATTCAATTTGCCAAACTTTATGGAGAGTGGTATCTAGCCCAACAAGCCTTTAGAAAGTGTCCCAAGTTTTTTACTTAAAATAGTGTAGAGTAAAAAAATCACTTGTGGTAATTAGTTATCATTGGTTTATTTAGTTTTTACTAAGCAATTATAAAATTAATATGTCGGAGAATTCATCAAAATTTTCTTTTGTGGAAATCGATTTGATTTCCCTAGTGACTCTCGTCTGGAATAGACGAAAAGATGTATTTAAGATAACCTTTGTTTTTGCATTTCTAGGAATTGTTACAGCTTTGATTTCACCTAAGGAGTTTTCTGCCACATCAACTTTTATTCCTCAAGCGGAAGAATCGCCCAGTTCAGGTGGTGCTTTAGGTGGATTAGCCAGTTTAGCTGGAGTTAATCTGGGTAGTATAAATGGAGGCTCAGAGATATCTCCTGTTTTGTATCCTAAAATTGTTTCTTCAATCAACTTTCAAAAGGCATTATTAGATGCCAAAATCCGAGTCAATGGTTATGATAGCACTATGACCTATCAGGAGTATTACAATCAAGTACATTCGCCTGGGATTTTTGATATGATTAAAAAATATACAATTGGTTTACCAGGGATTTTTATAAAAAAATTAAAAGGAGAGCCAGAAGACTTGGTTATTCAGGAAGAAGATGGAATAATAAGAGTGAGTCAAGAAGAATATTCCCATTGCAATAGGATTGCCTCCCAATTAAAGATAGCACCAAATGAAAAAGAGGGGATTGTAATGGTTTCCTTTACTATGCCTGAACCGTTGATGGCTGCAGAAATGGTAAAGTTTGCAGTGGATTTGCTGCAAGAAGAAATAATCAGATTTAAAATAAAAAATGCGAAAGAACAATTGAGATTCACAGAGGGACAATTCTTGGAAAAGAAGAAAGAGTTTGAAGATGCTCAGGATAAATTAGCATATTTTAAAGAACGTAATCAAAATTTAAATTCAGAATATGCTAATAATCAATTGGATAGATTACAAACAAATTATAATTTTAATTTTGAAGTGTATAGTGAGCTAGCAAAACAAGTGGAACAGGCTAAATTACAAGTAGCGAAGAATACTCCTGTTTTTTCTATCATTCAGCCCGTAACCATTCCCCTAGAAAAGTCGAATTTAAGAGGGTCAACTGTCCTGATTATTTTTTTAATGATTGGCTTTTCCTTTTCGATTGCTTATATAATTGGAACTGAGTTTTTGCGCAGGCGACATTCAAAATAGAGTTGGTCAAAATACTAGAAATTTATTGAGTTATTTTCATAAATTTTTCTATCCAGATTTCATAATAAAATAAATTAGTTTCTTAAGTTTTTGGGTAAAGAAAGTCTTATTTCAAATATTTTTAATTTACTCCTTTTACAAGGGATAAATTATATTATGCCGTTGGTGACTTTTCCGTATTTGGTCAAGGTATTAGGAGTCGAACAATATGGTATTCTTGCTTTTTCGTTAGCTGTTACTTCTTATTTTGTATTGATAACAGATTACGGATTTAATCTTTCTGCAACACGGCAAGTTTCGATTTATAGGTATGATCAGCAGAAAATCAATGAGATATTTGGCAGCGTATTAATTATCAAGTTATTATTAATGATTGCTTGCTTCTGTTTGATGATATGTTTGATATTCTCAATAGAGAAATTCAACGATATACAGAATTTATTATTTCTTTCATTTGGGATGGTTTTTGGTCAGATCTTATTTCCAATCTGGCTTTTTCAAGGAATGGAGAAAATGAAGTATATAACCTATTTGAGTGTTGTAGCCAAGTTGATTTTTACAGTAGGAATTTTTCTTTTTGTAAAAGGGGAGAATGATATTTGGTTAGTTCCTCTTCTTAATTCATCAGGTCTTATTTTAGTGGGTGTTTTTTCTCTAGTTCTGGTAATAAGACAATTTGATATTAAATTTTACATTCCAGATAGGCATTCACTCTATTTTTATTTTAAAGACGGATGGAACTTGTTCACATCTAATTTAGCAATATTGGGCTACAAAAATAACTCAATGCTAATACTGGCATTTTATCTTGATTCTACAAATCTTGGATTTTATTCAATTGGTAAGAAGATTTTCGAAGCAATCAATGGATTGAATGTGGTCATGTCTCAAGCTTTTTTCCCAAGTGTTTCAAAGTCTCAAGCAATTAGTGGCTTAGCTATTTCTGATAGATTGAAAAGCCTCTTTTCGATCTCTATAATGCTTTCTACATGCATTTTTCTTGGTACTTTTTTCTTTGCAGATATTATTTCTTTGCTTATTTCCGGTAAGGAGGAAGCTGTTGTGATTGAGATTTTACAACTTTTAGCAATAGCCTTATTTATAATTGGAGTAAATGTACCTGCTGTTCAATACCTTATTTCAACTGGAAATTCTAAGAAGTTCAGCCTTATTGTTTGGATAGGTGTGATTGTTGATTTATTGCTATTGTTACAGCTTGTACCCAAATTAGATTACAAAGGCGCTCTTTATGCCACACTGATTTCGGAAACCTTAATTACACTGTCTTTATATTATACGAGTTATTTGATATTTAAAACAAATAGAAATGTTTCAAGAAATATTGTTAAAGTACCAAAATAAATACGGTAAGTGTGTTTTGGAATTAGGTCCTGGAGAGACTAAACAGTTTGATTATTGTATAGGCTTAGATATAATGAAAAAAGAAAGTGTTGATTATGTATGTGATTTATCCAATGGTTTTTCGTTTATTCAAGATAGTAGCATCGATGAGATTCATTCTAGCCATTTTTTAGAGCATATCGACAATCTCCCTCTCTTTCTGAAGGAAGTTTTCAGAATTTTGAAACCTGACGGTAAAATGATCAATGTTGTGCCGCATTTTTCTAATCCTTACTATTACAGTGATTACACACATAAAAGTTTTTGGGGATTATATTCACTTTCATATTTCAGTAATGATTCTTTTTTCAAGAGAAAGGTTCCTACCTATTATAATGATATCAATTTCGAAATTGTTGACGTAAAATTGATTTTTCGTTCTGATTTTCGACTTAGAAGTTTATTTAAGAAGTTTTTAACCTTCATCTTCAACTCATCTACCTATATGAAGGAATTGTATGAAGAATCCTTCTCTTATATTTTTCCATGCTACGAAATATATTTCGTGATCCAAAAAAGATGATGATGATTTTTGGAGGATTTATTTTGGTTTTTTCTATTTTTTTAATTCTATGGAAGTAATAGCAGTTATAGTTACTTATGGAAATAGATTTGAGTTCTTGGATCAGGTCATTCAAGCTTCTATTAATGAAGGAGTTTCTGGAATATGGATTGTTGACAATGGTTCCTTAAGTGAATCTAAAGTTGAAATCGATTCATTGGAAAAAAGGTATCCCCATTTAAGGCTATTTACAAATGAAAATAATGTCGGAACTGCAGGTGCTTATTCAATGATCCTTGAAGTAGCTTTTAAACTCGAAAAGGATTTTTTCTTTTGGTTTTTAGACGATGACAATCTTCCAACCCCAGGTTCTCTCAAAGCATTGAAAGATGCGTATGCCTTACTTTCGAAAAGTTTTGAACATCCAGTTTTGTACAGTTATAGGGGAAAACATTGGAAAGATGATTTTTTAGCAGTTTCTAAAGGAATTATCAAAGGTCCAAAAATCAATGCTTTTTGTGGATTTGATATCCTAAGTTATTTAGGAAATAAGCTGTCTAGGAATCTTGTTTCTGAGACCGTCCATGAAATTAAATTTCCAGTAATCAAAGTAAGTTATGGACCTTATGGAGGTCTTTTCTCTCATATTAGTAATCTTAGGAAAATTGGATTGCCAAAAAAAGAATTTTTTGTTTATGCTGATGACCATGAGTTTACCCTTAGGTTTTCTCAAATAGGTGTGAGTCAATTTTTGATTTATTCCAGTCAGATAGAAGATTTGGATATGTCTTATAAAGACGGTGAGGATATTTTTAGTCCTAATTTGTCACTGCTTAAATTATTTTATTCATTTAGAAATACGACTTATTTCTATAGCCAAATAAAGACCCAAAATTTCAAGTATCATTTGAATCGTATTTCATTTCATTTAATTATATGTTATTGGTCATTCTTTCGGTTTTTAAAGAATCCTAGCTTTATTTATAAGCGTCTCAAGTTTTTGTTTTCGGCAGTTAAAATGGGGGAAAAAGCTGTTTTTAAAAACTATTCTTGATTTCCTATTCTCCTGGTTATAATTTGTAATTATTTGGTATTTTATTTATTCTATGTGTGGAATAGCAGGTTTTGTTGATTTAAAATTTACTTCAGATGCGAATGTCTTAAAAAGGATGACGGACTCCCTAGTACATAGGGGGCCTGATGATTCTGGCTATTTTTATCAGAATGATTCACGTTTTCAGGTGGGACTTGGCCATAGACGACTTTCTATTTTGGATTTATCAAGACACGGCCATCAACCTATGGTTTTTCAGCAGTATCAGATTATTTTTAACGGTGAAGTTTATAATTTTAAAGAGATACGTAAGGATCTAGAGACAGAAGGTTTTTTATTTGATTCTAATTCTGACACTGAAGTTATCTTGAAAGCGTTTAGTCTATGGGGCAAAGAAATGGTTCATCGACTGAATGGGATGTTTGCTATTGTTATTTATGATTCGATTGAGAAAAAAATCACATTGATTCGTGACAGAGCAGGTGTAAAGCCTATCTATTGGTATTTTAATAATGGTTTATTCATGTTTGCGAGTGAACTTAAAAGTTTCCACGAGCATCCATCTTTTTGTAAGGAAATAAACAAGCAAGGATTAAACTTGTTTTTTCAATATGGATATATTCCAGAGCCTTACACTATTTTTAAAAACACCCATAAACTTAAAGCAGGTTATTTTTTGGAGTTTTCACTTGAAAATACTCAAATTCATACTTCCAAATATTGGGATGTCGTGAACTGTTATAATAAAGAGAAACTTTTTCTTTCAGAACAGGATGTTCTAACAGAGACTGAAAACCTGTTAAAATCAGCTTGTGAGTATCGGTTGATTTCAGATGTTCCTGTGGGTGTATTTTTGAGTGGGGGGTATGATTCTTCAGCCGTTACTGCTCTAGTACAGTCTTCTCGGACTGAGAAAATCAAAACCTTTTCCATTGGGTTTTTAGAAGGAACATTTAATGAAGCTCACCATGCAAAAAATATTGCAGAATATTTGGATACCGACCACACAGAATATTATTGCAGCCAGCAGGATGCTTTAACTATTCTTCCAGATATAGCTTTTTATTTTGATGAACCCTTTGCAGACAGCTCAATGATACCTACCATGTTGGTAAGTAAATTGGCTAGGCAGCAGGTAACTGTTTCACTTAGTGCGGATGGTGGCGATGAATTATTTGGAGGCTACGAAAAGTATTTGGAGGCGGGTAAATATTATAACTTGTTTAATCGTATTCCCAACCGAAAGGATTTTTCTACTGTGTTGGAAAAGGTTACTCCGCGCCGTGTAATGGTCAATTCTCTATTTCCAAGGTTTAGTGAAAGATTCTATCGTGCTGTGTCTTTTATGAAATCTGAGTCGCATTCCGGATTTATGGAAAGTTTGCAGAAATTTTTTACTACTTCAGAATTAAATGAACTGGTACGTTTTGATTTGGACAAGACAATCACTGGTTTTGACGACTTGGAATACCTCTCGGATGAATTATCTGAATTAGATAAAATGATGGCAATAGATTTTAAAACTTACCAACTGGATGATATTTTGACTAAGGTCGATCGCTCTACCATGTCGGTAAGTCTGGAAGGTAGAGAACCATTACTTGATTATAGACTTATTGAATTTGTGGCTCGTTTGGATTCTAACTTGAAAATTAAGGATGGAAATAAAAAGCACCTTCTTAAAGAGATCACACACAAATATATCCCTAAGGATCTACTTGATCGTCCAAAAATGGGCTTCAGCATCCCTTTGGAAAAGTGGTTGGTAGAGGGATTTAGGGAGTATTTAGAATATTACTTCCATCCTGATAAATTAAAAGAGCATGGATTATTTAATGAGTTTGAGATTATAAAAATCAAAGAGTTATTTTTAAAAGGACATACCTATCTTTCAGGAAAGGTTTGGACTGTTTTGATTTTTCAGATGTGGTATGAAAAATGGATGAAGTGAAAGTTAATCGCTTAGTGGTTTATACTGCACTTTTTGGTGATTATGATCAATTACGAGACCCCAAAGGTGAATTTGATTTTGTTGATTTTGTGTGCTTTACAGATCAGAAGTGCATAGTTTCCAACGTTTGGGATATAAGGCTTGTATCTAAGGATGAGTTAAGTTCCATTGAGCTCAATAGAATGTATAAGTTTTTGCCTCATCTGTTTCTGAAAGAATATGAAATAAGTTTATATATAGATTCCAATATCTTGATTAAGAAGGAGGCAAGTGAGTTGTTTCAACAACTAATCGATAGTGAATATAAGTTTGCCCTGCCAAAACATTTTGCTAGAAATTGTATTTATCAGGAAGCCAAAATTATCATTCAATCCAAGAAAGGAAATGTTGACATTGTCAATTCTCAAATGAGAGGGTATAGGGATGAAGGTTTTCCTGAAGAATTTGGCTTAACGGAAAATGGTCTTCTCTTTAGGAGACATAATGATCCTCAGGTCATCGAGTGTATGGAACTCTGGTGGAATGAGTTCTTTCACAAAAGTAAAAGAGACCAACTTTCTCTGATGTATGTACTTTGGAAATCTAATTTAGATTACATTACCGGTTTATTTTCTTTAAGACGTAGCCCCTATTTTTCAATAGAAGTACACAAAAGCCTGGATACCAGATATAATCATTTGATCGGCTATGTTTGGTTTAAGCGGTTTTATGATTCTAATCAGCCCTTGTCTCCCTTTTTTGATTTGGTTGATAGAGTGTATGGCAAACTGGCAAATGTTCATTAGCCGTGTTTGACGCCGGATTTATTAACAAATTACACTAGCTTAATTATTAAATAAGTTTGACTACTCTTGTTTATGCCGTATATGAGCGAAATTCCGAATTAAGAGAGGATGTTTTGATCTTCTTGGATTACATTTCTCGTCATTCAACTTTTCAGGTTTTGCTTATTTACAATGGTAATTTGACTAATCTGAACGAAATCCCTGAAAGTATTACGAGTATTTCCAGTGGTACACAAGGGTATGACTTGAATTGTTATATAAAGGGTTTTTTAGAAGGCATATTACATGGAAAAATGAAATTCATTTTTTTTAATAATTCCCTATTTATCTCAAATCCGGTAATTTTTACTAAAACCTTATTATTACTAGATAAAGAACTGGATCATGTTAATTTTACTGGTTTTAGCATTAGTGAAGAAGTAAGAAAACATTTTCAATCTTTCTTATTTGGAATAAATCTCACTAGAGATGCTTACGCTCTGCAGATCATTAAGGATACTTGTATTAAATTTGATCGAGCTTTTACCAGAGATGAAGTTATTAACCTATTCGAATTAAGAAGCTATGTTTATGTAGTTGACCATCTAAAATGGAATTATTCGGTTTTGTTTAAGCCGGGGTTTTATTTAAAGTTAAAAGGTTACCTCACGTTCTTGCTTCACTTAGGTTTTCTGGATAATATTCCGGGCCTTCTTAGATTTGAGAGGATTAATTTTAGTATTTTTTTAAAAAGAGACATTGAAAGAAAATTCGGTTTTAGAAAGATTAAATCTACGAGCATTATAAATAAGTGGAATGAAAGTTAAGGATGTCCGATTGACGAATTGGATTTTTTCCGTTTGGCCTTTGTTTTTATTTATCAGTCAAAAAGCTCTTATTCCAATACAGATTATCTCATTTTTAATTTCTGAAAGAAAGAAAGATATGGTTTTCATTTTTCTTTTTTTCTTTATTTTTGGGTCTTTTCTGACCTTATTTTGGTTAAATGATTCCTTAAAAAATGAATTTGGATTCAGTCATTTTTTAGGATTTATTTTATTTGTTTTATCTATTGTATTGATCGGACATGAGTGTAAATTGAATTTTGATTTTGATTTAAAATGGATTACAATATTTAATTTAGTTTCTGTAGTACTAGCTACAATATTTTTTTCTCTCAATCTGGATTTTAGTTTTTTTAGGGGGCTTAATTTTATTAGGGGGACGGATGGTTCCATCCACCGTGTCTTTATAGAAACTACACCACTTCTAATTCTCAACGATTATACTTTATTTAAACGAAAATCTCTTAATATATTTTTGTTTCTAATAACTTTTGTCTATGTTTTTATTTTGTGTAAAAGTGTTTTTATTATTATTTTCTTTGTCTGGCGAGTATGGAAGGATCATAAAGATTTGATTAAAAGAAATTTTTGGTATTTCTTTCCTTTGATACTATTTGGAGGATTGTTTGTTGGTATTGAATTACTTTCCTATGTATTAAGGGCTGACCTTGCTTTAAGTATTGTATTCAAATACAATCAACTTTTAAGCATTGTAGATTTAATTAGTGGAGATTATCTATATATCGGGCGAGGTTTTGGTTTTGTGATTGATGAATTTGTTACAGACTATAATCAACCTTATCAAATTGAAATGCAATTACCTATGTTGTTTCTTCAGTTTGGAATTGTGGGTTTTTTGCTTTTCGCGCTGTTTATTATGGCGATTTTTTACGTGAGTGGTATCAATAAACCTATTCGGAGCACGATGATGTACTTTTCCGTTGGTTTTGTTAATCCTTGGCTGTTTCTCCCTATTTGGTTTTTGACATGTTGCTATTTCTTTAAAAAATAGAATGGTGAAAATTGCATTGATATGTTCGCACAATGGACAGGACTACATTGAGCAACAGGTGCTGAGTATTATGGACCAGTCCTTAGAGATAGATATGATTTTCATTCATGACTATGGATCTACAGATTTATCCAGAAGTAAGATTGAGAAATTAAGTAAGGAATATGGTCATATATCAGTTCAATTTTTTGACTATGCTAAATCAGCTTGTCATTCCTTTCTCAATTCCATTGCTATTATTAGAGACAACTACCTTGATTCTGATTATATACTTTATTTGTGTGATCAAGATGACGTGTGGATTCATACAAAGAATGAGATTGTTTTTCAAGAGTTTCAAAATGGGGCGAAGTTCGTTTTTCACGATGTAGTTATTGTAAATTCTGAGCTGGAAACACTCAAGCCATCTTTTTATAATAAGTTCTGGGATGTTCAAAGAGATTTTTCGCTTCCAAGTTTGTTCCTCTCCAATTGTGTAATTGGCCACACCATAGCTATGTCTAGTTCTTTCTTGAAACATCTTAATCTTGAATTTGATGAAAGGATTCCAATGCATGATTGGTATCTTTCATTATTAGTGTTGAGTAGTGATGTTTCCTATAAATTTATTCCTACCCAATTGAGTTATTATAGACAGCATTCAAACAATGTTTTGGGGGCTTCTCAATCTAATCCTATTTCTAAAGTTTTAAAATCATATAATCATGGAAGGGTTTTACTTCTTTTCCAAGAATTCCTGCTATCTAGAGGTTTCGATACCACTGAAAGCCTAGCTAGGCTATTCAGATACTCCCTTAATCTCAGGCCTTTTAATAAATTTGGCTTTATTTTTTTGACCTTATCTTTTTCTATGGTTTACAAATTCAAAAAATCATTTTTTAATACTTTTTCCATTTTAAAAATTCAAAAGAAAAGTTCTAATGTCTAAGAAGAAACTAGCAATTCTTGGAATCGTGGGTGTACCAGCTAACTACGGAGGATTTGAGACTTTAGTAGAGTATTTATTGGACCTCCTTCCTAAATTTTATGATATTACGATTTACTGTCAAAGCTCGAGTTATCCAGAGAAAATAGATACCTACAAAGGAGCTAAGCTTCAGTACTTGAATCTTAAGGCTAATGGTGTACAAAGTGTAATCTATGATTCTGTTTCCCTATGGAAATCGACTAAAGGATTTGATTATATTCTTGTTCTAGGTGTTTCTGGAGCAATTTCCATCCCTTTGATCCGTCCTTTTACTAAGGCGAAAATAGTCACTCACATAGATGGACTTGAATGGAAACGCGATAAATGGGGACCTTTTGCCAAGCGATTTTTGAAATTTTCTGAGTCAGTGGCTGTAAAGTATTCCGATGGGATTGTTTCAGACAATAAACATATCTATGATTATGTCAAGGAAGAATATAATACAGACTCGCATTTGATAGCGTATGGAGCAAATCACGTGAGTTGTGTAGAGCCTTTTCCTTATATAAAGAAGTATTCATTTCTTACTTCTCCCTACATTTTTACAGTCTGCCGCATAGAACCTGAGAATAATATAGAGATGCAGCTGAAGGTTTTCTCAGAGAATGACCTTCCTATTCCCTATGTAATTGTGGGAAATTGGAGTTCCAGTGACTACGGTATGCGGCTGTATGAAAAATACTCTACCAAAAAGAATGTGATTTTGTATAATCCTATTTATGCAAATGAGGAGTTGAATGTATTGAGATCAAATTGCCATTACTACCTACACGGGCATAGTGCTGGAGGGACTAATCCCTCGCTTGTAGAAGCTATGTATTTAGGACTTCCTATTATAGCTTTTGGCGTCAATTATAATAGAGAGACCACGTTCAATCAGGCAGTTTATTTCAATGATTCTAATGATTTGCTGGAGTTGTTATCCAGGCTTGAGGAACTTGACAGGGAGGAAATGTCAGCTGTCATGTATAAACTAGCACGAAAAAATTACTCTTGGAAAGCTATAAATAAGAAGTACGTCAAAATGTTGAAGTCAATTTGAAATTGATGATCCGAACATCCAAGAGTTGTTTCTTAATCCTATTTCTAGTTGCAAATTCTGTTTTGGCACAGACCATACCTGCTGGATTTCCAGTCTTGGAGGAAAGTCTCAGAAGGCAACAGTTACAAGGATTGGATCAAATAAAAGACTTTTCCTTTGGACTGAGGCCTATCGTGAGTTTGAAGCAAAACCGCTTTAATACGCTTAATGACACTTTTCCTATTCCAGAAAAAAAGGCTCATCTGGAAATCTTGCCAGTCTTGAGTACTACAGTTTATAATTCTAACAGACCTTTTGGCTGGGGCAATTTCAGCATGATGAATAGTGCAGGGCTGCAGACGCTGCTCTCTCCTGGTGTTTATGGGAAATTATTTTTCCTGAAATTTCAGTTCAGGCCAGAGTTTGTAGCCAGTCAAAATAAGCCTTATCAGGGATTTGGCGAGAATTATTCTGAAAACGTCCTTTTAGCAAGATTCAGATATTGGAATTACGGTGATCATCCGGAGCGTTTTTCTAAAGAGTATAATTCTTTTGCCTGGTGGGGTCAATCCTATATCAGCTTAAATGCGGGACCGCTAGCCTTAGGTGCTTCCACAGAGAATATTTGGTGGGGGCCAGGGCAGTTCAATTCTCTCATTTTCAGCAATAATGCCAGAGGAATGAAGCATCTTTTTCTTCGCACGAGTCGTCCAGCTAATATTTTCATTGGTAAACTGGAAGCAGAACTTATCGTGGGAAGGGCTGAGGATTCAGGTTTACTGCCCTCGCAAAATGAACGTTTGAATGGTTTATTTGCTAATCCATTTCGAGGAGACTGGAAATATGTAACGGGACTAACGGTCACTTTTCAACCCGTATTTTTACCTAATTTTTTTGCTGGGTTAAACAGAACTTTTCAACAGTATAATGACGATGTGACGGATGATTTTCAAGGGAGAATGCCTATTCTCGAAGCCTTTCAAAAGGTGAACTTATTTACCAATGACAATTCAGTGGTTTATGATTCTAGAGGTCAGGATCAGCAGGTATCGTTTTTCTTAAGGTATTATAACATCAAGGCTAATTTTGAGGCTTATGCGGAGTACGGTAAGCAGGATCATAGTTACAATTGGAGAGAATTTATTTTGAACCCTGAGCATGCTCGGGCATATTTGATGGGTTTTACGAAACTATTTAAAACAGGCACACCAGGCTCTTTATTCCAAATAAGGGCTGAGATTGTACAGCAGGCAGAATCTGTAAATAGGTATATCCGATACGCTGACCAGAACGATGGCAATACGAGCTGGCATACACATTATCAAGTTCGAGGATTTACGAATGAAGGTCAATCCATGGGCGTGGGAATTGGTGTAGGTGGGAATGCCCAGATTTTGGAAGTTTCAAAAATTTCCAGCCTCAATAAAATAGGAGTACTACTTCAAAGGATAGAAAATCACCAAGATTTTTATAACAGAGCATTTGGTTCTAGCTCTAATAAAAAGCCCTGGGTAGATTTTAGTGTCGGTTTACTTTGGGATCATCAGTGGGATAGATTTATACTCAGTAGTAAAACTCAGGTAATTCAAGGTGTAAATTACCAATGGGAAAACTCTTCAGAATCTAGTGCTGATTTCCCTCAAGGACAAAAGCTCTTTACCTTCTCGGGAACCTTGAATTTGATATACCAGATACATAAGTAACACCAGGGATATTAAAATTAGTCAAATTCCATTAGTTTTGCCCCTTAGTTGAA
This sequence comes from Algoriphagus sp., assembly GCF_039969895.1. Taxonomy (GTDB): domain Bacteria; phylum Bacteroidota; class Bacteroidia; order Cytophagales; family Cyclobacteriaceae; genus Algoriphagus. The sequence goes on along the minus strand of NZ_JBDVMZ010000003.1, from coordinate 88,906 downwards.
ATGAGTAACTTTAGTACTCATTAAACGAGTAAATGAAGATTCAGGAGCTTTGAGGCTGTTTTTTGAACTGTTTGTGTGCAGAAAGTAACGTGAAGTCTGCCTTCCAAACTAGAGCTAAGTTTTGGGACTGAAAGGGCGAAGCTGCCAATTATTTAAAATTAAAAACTTGGAAGTCAGTTTTTTAAGAGATTTCTTTAGAAAGTAAATTAACTATGCATACAGAATTACAAGACGTTAAAATTGCCATAATAGGCTTAGGATATGTAGGGCTTCCTTTGGCAGTGGAATTTGCTAAGAAATTCCCCACCGTAGGTTTTGATATTGACACCAAGCGAGTAGGGGAGCTGAACGAAGGCAAGGATAGAACGCTCGAAGTGGAAGATGAAGTGTTGAGATCTGTTCTAGTCTCGGATTTCTCTAAGGATAAAGCGAACGGGCTTCTGATTACTACCCAATCGGAAATTCTTGCAGATTGCACGGTGTACATAGTCACTGTCCCAACTCCTACCGATAAACACAATCGTCCGGTTCTCACTCCTATGCTTAAGGCATCTGAGAATATTGGAAATTTCCTCAAAAAGGGAGATGTCGTTATTTACGAATCTACTGTTTACCCTGGTGTGACAGAAGATGAATGTGTTCCAGTGCTGGAAAGAGTATCTGGAATGAAATTCAATGAAGATTTTTTTGCGGGATACTCTCCAGAACGAATCAATCCTGGGGACAAAGAACACACGGTGGCAAATATTCTCAAGGTCACCTCAGGCTCTACTCCAGAGATAGCTGAATTTGTGGATCAGTTGTATCGCACGGTCATTACCGCAGGAACTCACAAGGCCTCTTCCATTAAAGTAGCTGAAGCGGCCAAGGTAATCGAAAACTCCCAGCGCGACATCAATATTGCTTTTGTCAATGAGTTGTCCAAGATTTTCAACCTGATGGGAATAGATACTTCAGAGGTTCTCGAAGCGGCAGGGACAAAATGGAATTTCTTAAAATTTAAGCCTGGATTGGTTGGCGGACATTGTATTGGAGTAGATCCTTTCTACCTAGCCCAAAAAGCTCAAGAACTCGGTTACCATCCGGAAATTATCCTAGCCGGTCGTCGCTTGAATGACAGCATGGGTAAGCATGTAGCCACAGAGGTGATCAAATTGATGATGAGAAAAGACTTGAAAGTGATCGATTCGAAGGTGTTGATCCTTGGATTTACTTTCAAGGAGGATTGTCCGGATGTGCGAAATACCCGCGTCATCGATATTTACAATGAGCTCAAATCCTATGATATGGATGTGGATGTGTATGACCCTTGGGCTAATCCTACCGAAGTAAGTCACGAATATGGCATAGCTATTCATTCCGGGTCAAATGCGCCAGATTTGGCACAGTATTCTGCTATTATTTTGGCGGTAGCTCATAAGGAGTTTATGAACTTACAGATCAAAAAATCAGGCAGTCAAGTGGTGTTTGATGTAAAAGGCTATCTACCGAAAGATAGGGTAGATGCACGTCTATGATACCTGGTACTAGCTATTAGTACCTCAATTATTTACCTTATCTTCCATGATTTAATTTATACCCTACTAGATGAACACTAAGAACTTTAAAAATCTAATTCCTTTTTCGATCCTCGCTATAGTGCTTTTCTCCTGCGTGTCAAATAAGAAAGTGATTTACATGCAAGAACTAGAGGAATCCACAGGTCCGCTAGTAGAGTCAAGTAATCGGTATGGATACCAAGTGGAAGACTATTTGCTGCAGGCAAATGATATCTTAGAGATTAGTATCAAAACTACTGATCCAGCATTAAATGCGATTTTCAATGTGGTCAACGCGGATGAAAACAATGCTTCTGCAATGGCCGGAGGACAGGGTGCTGGTGATGCTTTCTTTATGAATGGCTACTCTCTTGATGATTATGGTAATGTAGAAATTCCCTTAGTAGGTGTCATTAACCTGCTGGGATTGACGACTAATGAAGTAAAAGCATTGGTCGAGACTAAGGTGCAAAAGTACGTCAAGGAAGATGAGTATTTTGTCAGAGTAAGACTTGGGGGGATCAGATTCAGTGCTTTAGGGGAATTCAATAGATCTGGAAAATATACCATCCTGCAAAATCGTGTCACCATCTATGAAGCTATTGCATTCGCAGGTGACCTTAGTCGTGTAGCCAAACGCGATGAAATAGTTTTGCTAAGACAATATCCTGATGGATCTCAAATGCACAAGATCAATCTCCTCGATAGAGAATTATTAGGCTCCGAGTTTTTTTTCCTAAAGCCTAACGATATGATCTATGCTGAGCCTATGAAGGTTAGAGAGATTGGTGCAGGAAATACACTTGTAGAGACCATCTCTTTAGTCACAGCGACAGTAACGGCTATCGCTCTTATTTTTACCATCACGAGAAACAACTAATATGAACACGGAGCTAGAAGATAATGACTTTCATCAGGAAGGGGAAAATCTATTTGATTTTAAGTCACTAATTCCCAAACTACTTAAGATTTGGCCTTGGATCCTCGGAAGTGTGATACTTAGTCTAGGCGTCGCCTATTATTTGACTAAAACTACACCTCCTTATTATAGTGTATCGTCTAAGTTTTTTATCAAACAAAACGAAAAAGGCTTATCACTTTTTGAAAACCCTACCATCTCTCAAGAGCAGGGGTTAGGTTTGACCAATGAGATGATCATCTTGAAATCAAGACCCATTGCTAAAGCTACGTTGGAAAAACTTGATTTTAGAGTTGAATATTATCGACAAGGGTCCTTTATAGCCGAGGAAATCTACAGAAATACACCTGTTCTCGTTGAGGTAGATTGGAAAGCTCCTCAGATCCTCAATGGACCAATCCAAATAGTTTGGACGGATAATAAAACTTTTACGCTCCAATTTCCTGAAGAATCCTATTCTCAGCTGTTGCCAGATGGAAGTTATCAGACAGTGAAGGAGTTAGAAGCTAAGACTTTCAATTTTGGAGAGTGGGTTGAAACTCCGCAATACAAAATCAAAGTGAACAATACTTCAGGCACGTCTGAGGGTACTTCAAATTTTGTACTTAGAGATTTGGAGTTTTTGATTGGAAAGTATTCTGGAGGCTTGCAAGTGAACCTTCAGGATAAGAATTCTTCTATTTTGAACCTAGGCTTGGGCGTTGCAAACAGATCCAAAGGAGAAACCTACCTCAATCAATTGATGGAAACTTACCTCGATTTGGAGCTTTTAGAAAAAAATGAAATTGCCAGCAGAACAATCAACTTTATCGACAGCCAGGTAGCTGGAGTAGCGGATTCACTATCCATTTTCGAAAATAGGCTACAAGACTATCGATCCTCCAATCAGATATTTAATCTAAGTGATGAGTCTTCGACGGTATTCACCCAACTGACGGATATTGAGACTGAATTGGCGGAAGCTCAGCTGAAGAGACAATACTACCAACGCTTGAAGGAGTATTTGGTACGTGAAAACTACAATGAAATAGTAGTTCCATCTGGTCTGGGTATAGACGATCCCTACCTCAATGGGTTGATAGAAAACTTACTATCCGTGCAGGTTGACAGATCAAGGTTGATGGCTACGCAAACTGAGTTTTCTCCACAAGTAAAAAGTGCCAACCAAAGACTGATCGATTTGAATTCTTCAATCAGGGAAATTCTTGATAACGTTGATCGCAATAACCAAATGACCATTGCAGACCTAGAGAAGAGAAGAACTGTAATTGAGTCCTCGTTCAGAAATTTGCCAAAAGCCGAGCAAAACTTGATCAAAATCCAGCGGCAGCAGAGTTTGACTGAGAATATCTATAATTTCTTAACTGAAAAAAGAGCCGAGTCAGCTATTTCTAAAGCCTCAAATGTACCTGCCAACAAGATCATAGAATATGCTCGTTCGGGTGGGCAAATAAGCCCTGTGCCTTCTAGAATTTATGGAATAGCTCTTTTCATAGGTTTATTTGGACCTATTATGATCTTCTTGGTGAGAGAGTTTTTCCGTTCAAAAATTGAAGATCCTAAATTCCTTGAAAGGAAATTAAAAATCCCAGTGCTTTCTACCATCCTCTTAAATAAATCGGATGAAAATCTGGTAGTATTTACTAATGGAAAATCTGGTATTGCAGAGGGATTTAGGTCTTTGCGTTCAAATATCAAGTTTTTGGTTCCGAAGGAGAATCAGTTGACATTTATGATCACTTCGACCATCTCTGGAGAGGGTAAAACTTTTTGCGCATTGAACTTGGCCTCCGTCTATTCGCTCACCGGCAAGAAAACTATCCTTATAGGATGTGATATGAGGAAGCCTAAAATCTTTAATGATTTTGGGTTGAAAAATGACGTAGGACTTTCTACTTTTTTAAGTGGACAGGAAGATGATTACAAGAAAATCATCAAGAAAAGTGGTCATGAAAATCTTGATATTATCGTAGCAGGCCCTATTCCTCCTAATCCTTCGGAGTTGCTGTTTTCTGTTTATTTTGAGCAGCTGGTGACAGCTTTGAAAAGCGATTACGAAGTGATTATTCTTGATACTCCTCCTGTAGGTTTGGTTTCGGAAACCTTGGATTTACTCACTTTGGTTGACTTTACGCTATTCATTTTCAGACAGGATTACTCTGAGAAATCATTCATTGACGCTGTCAATGGGTTGAAATTGCAAAAAGGATTGAAAAATATCTACGCGATTTTCAATGGTCTTGATGCTTCAAAGGTTTCCTACGGAGGATATGGTTATTCCTATGGATACGGGTATGGCTATTACACGGATGATACCAAAAGGAGTAAGTTTCTTAAATCGAAATAAGTGTTAAACTATTTCAAGGGTCAGTTAAAGCACTTTTTTTTCTTCTATTCCTTTTTAGGAAAAAAAGTGTACGTACTATTAGCACTTAGTCTCATTACCGGTTTTTTGGATGGATTTGGCTTAGCCATGTTTATTCCATTAGTACAAGTAGCCGGAAATGAAGCACTCGATAGCAGTGAGGTTTCAGAATCTCTGGGGATTTTAAAGTTTTTAGTGGATGGGATTACCGGTGCGGGCTTTGACCTTACTCCTGCGGTAATCCTTACTTTTCTTTTTCTGCTGTTCTTATTGAAGGGGATTATTAAGTATTTCGAGGGGTATTACAAAGTGCTCGTCCAAATGTACTTCGTCAAAAAGATCAGATACCAAATGGTAGATGACCTTGGCAACATGGGCTACCGTAGTTTTCTGAAGCTGGATGCGGGTAGAGTACAAAACACCCTTTCAGGTGAGGTTTATAAAATCATCTCTGCCTATGTGGCTTATTTTGCTACGCTTCAGTCTATCGTTTTATTGCTGGTTTATCTGATTCTGGCACTTTTGGCAAACTTCCAATTTGCATTATTAGTGAGTTTTGGAGGTTATCTCACCAACTTCATCTATAAAATGATCTATAAGCGTACGACGGTCGCTTCTATTAATAACAGTAACCTGAGCCATGTGTACCAAGGCTTACTAATCCAGGCGGTTCACCATTTTAAGTATTTGAAGGCGACAGATTTTTTTGGAAAGTACAAGCAGAAGCTCAAAAGCTATGTAGATCAGATTGAGGACGAGCAAAAGAAAATAGGCATCTTCAATGCCATACTTCAAGCCTCGAGAGAGCCATTGGTAATCGGTATAGTCATTCTGGTTATCCTTATTCAAATCACTGTGTTGAATAGCAATATGGCTGCTATTTTTCTGAGTTTGTTGTTTTTCTATCGTGCATTGAATTACATCATGTTGGTGCAGACTAGCTGGCAGGCATTCACTTCAAATCTGGGTGGGCTACATGTAGGTGTAGAATTATTGGAGGATTTTAGAACAGGAGTTGAAAAGAATCCAGGTAATATTAAAGTCAATCAAATTCAATCCATCGAGCTGGCAGATCTTACTTTTGGATACGATCCTTCAAACCCTATTTTGAAAAATATCAATTTTAAAATAGAGAATAACCGCACTTATGCCTTGGTAGGGAAGAGCGGAAGCGGTAAAACTACGCTGACAAACATTCTAGCTGGCTTGATAGAACCTAGTTCCGGTGAGTTCCTAGTCAATAGTTCCCAGCGGGATGAAGTTGATCTAGGGTCTTTTCGAAATCGGGTGGGCTACATTACACAGGAGCCCGTTATTTTCAATGACACCATTTTTAATAATGTCTCTTTCTGGTCGGAACCTACCCCAGAGAACAAGGCCAAATTCGATAAAGCAATCAAGCTTGCTCATTTGGATGAGTTAGTGGAATCTTTTCCTAAAAAAGAAAATACCCATCTAGGAGATAATGGTGTTCTGATCAGTGGAGGTCAAAAACAACGGATTTCTATCGCGAGAGAATTATTCAAAGAGGTGGACCTTCTGATTTTTGATGAAGCCACTTCAGCCTTGGATAGTGAAACAGAAAAGGCCATTCAAAATAATATTGAGTCTCTCAGAGGAAGTTGTAATATAATTCTAATTGCACATCGATTAAGCACTGTGAAAAATGCGGATGAAATTTTGGTGATGAATGAGGGAATAATTGAGGACAGTGGAGAGTTTTCAGAACTGATGTTGAAAAATGTCAGGTTTAAAAATATGGTAGAATTACAAGAATTTTGATCGGTTAGGAACATGGTGACATTTTTGGATTTAAAGAAAATCAATCTAGTCCATCAGGTGGAGTTGGAGAAGGCAATGAAAGACGTGCTGGAGAGAGGCTGGTTTATCAGAGGTCAGCAGGTCAAACTATTTGAAGAAAGATTTGCGTCCTATTGTGGTACTCAGCATTGCGTCGGAGTGGCAAATGGACTGGATGCGCTTATCCTAATATTCAAAGCGTATTTGCTAATGGGCAGGTTGAAGCCAGGAGATGAAGTACTAGTGCAGGCAAACACCTACATCGCCTCAATTCTAGCCATTTCAGAAAGTGGACTCAAGCCCGTTTTCGTAGAACCCGATCCTTCTACCTTCAATCTTTCTTTGGAGCAAGTGAAGAAGGCAATCTCGCCACAAACCAAGGCTATTTTAGCGGTACATCTCTATGGAAAGTTAAATCCTATGGAAGAGTTGGCGCATCTAGCTGCTTCAAATAATCTTTTACTCATAGAGGATTGCGCCCAAGCTCACGGTGCTAAAAACCCTCAAGGTAAGTTAGCCGGCAACTTAGGTGATGCTGCTGGTTTTTCATTTTACCCAGGAAAGAATCTAGGCGCTCTAGGCGACGCTGGAGCTGTAACGACCTCAGATGAAGAGCTTGCTAAGACTATCAGCATTCTTGCTAACTATGGTAGTGAGAAGAAATATTATAACCTATACAAAGGAATGAATTCTAGGTTGGACGAGTTGCAGGCAGCTATCCTGAATGTGAAGCTGAACTACCTGAATTCAGAAAACAACAGACGGGTAGAAATAGCCAAGCAGTACAGCAAATCCATTTCCAACCCTAAGATTACTTTGCCAAGTTGGGACTCTAGCCTAGAAGATCATGTTTTTCACCTCTATGTAATTCAGACCCAAGATCGGGAAGCGCTGATGTCTTACCTTGAGACGAAAGGGATTCAATTTTTGATCCATTATCCAGTACCCTTTCATCACCAAAATGCCTATAAGGAATATAGGCACCTTTCACTTCCTATCACCGAACACATGCATCAACACAACCTAAGTATTCCAATCAGCCCTGTGATGACTGATCAGGAAGTACAGGAAGTGGTAGAGGCACTGAACCACTACTAACTAATGGTAGAGAAAGAGCTACCATTAGTTAGTATTATTGCGATTGCTTACAACCACGAGCAGTTTTTGAAGGATACGCTGGATAGTGTACTCAACCAAACCTATCCTAATATCGAATTGATTATCATTGATTCGGCTTCTTCAGACAGCAGTGCCGCACGGATACAGGATTGGGTAAAAGACAAGAGCTTACCGATCCAGACTGTCTTCCATCAGGATCGCCGATCCATCACCCAAAATGCCAATGTTGGCTTACAGCTGGCTAAGGGAAAGTACTACCAAATTCTCAGCTGTGATGATAACCTAGAACCTGAGAAAATCAAAAATCAAGTCGAGGTATTCTTACATTCTGATGAGAAGCTGGCTATGGTTTACTGCGATGCAGTTAAAATTGACGATAAAGGATTTCATCTACCTGAACCTACATTTTTTGAGGAGCGAGCTTGGCAGGTTGAATCTCAGCTACCTTCCGGATCTATATTCCCCATACTCTTACAGGATTATTTTATCGTCGCACCCACCGTCTTAGTCGATTTGGAAAAAGTCAGAGAACTAGGTGGCTATGACGAACATTCCATGATGGAGGATCTCGATATTTTCCTTCGGCTATCTCAACTGTATAGTTTCAAAGGAATCTACTACACCGGTGTACAGTATAGAGTTCTACAAACTTCCCTGCTTAGAGCTACTTCAGTGGACACACGACAGAGAAATCGCTTGTATTTATACTCCCGTTTTTTGGGTCAAAAAGGAGAATGGGATAGGTTTATTGCTTATCAGTTTTTGCTTTTCAAAAAAGATTCCGGACTTTTTTATCAAATGATTTATTCGGTCCATCGGCTTTTGAACAGAGTCTTAGTGAAAAGATTAAAGTCGTCATTTAGGAATTGACCGTTAGAAAGCATCGTGTACTTTTTATCCTTCCCGAGTTGAATAGTCCAGGAGGAATGGAATTAGAGAATCTTGGATTTATTTCAGCATTACAAGAGCAGGATCAATTCGAAGTGTTAGTCATCAATCTTGCTTCGAATCCCCACTATTTTCCTTCACTTAATTTTCAAATTGCCCGCCCATCTTTAGGGCAAACCCTTCAACTTTTTTTTCATCTCAGATTTATCAAAATTTTCATCAAGTTTAAAGGTAAGCTCAAAGAGAGCTTGATGAATGTCTTTTTGAATTTCCCTGACTTACTATCCTCTTTTTTATCAGAGCAAATACAGAAATCGGATGTTTGCTTTGCGAGTGTTAGACCCGGAAACTTTCTAGGCTACATTCATGAACTCACCGAGAAGAAACAAAAAGTTTTTGTTTACCACGAAATCTCGAAATTCAACACTAAGTATCTGCCTTTTTTTCAAAAACTCAATCAGTACGGAATCCACTTTATCTCTGCTATTGAGAAAAAAGAATACCTACAAGCAAATTTCCCTGATTCAACTTTTCTGGAAATCAAACAATGGATCTACCACTCCCAAAATGAATTTCTGTCCATTCCTATACCAGATGGCCGTCAGCAGGTATTTGGAGCGATCACGCGACTAGATTACGGCAAGAATTTAGATTTGATTTTTTCCGCCCTTGTAGTTTTAAAAGGAGAAGGCTTAGAACCCACACTTAGACTATTCGGGGATGGCCCTGAGTTGCCTCGCTTGAGGGAGTTGGTGAATTCGCTCGGAATAAGCAAGCAAGTGGAATTTCTTGGGGGTTTTGGATTCGATGAACGCGTTGAGGTGTATAGAAAAATAGACATTCTCCTAATCCCATCGCTTTTCGAGGGAGGTCCGATTACCCTGCTGGAGGCTATGGCTGCTTCCCGGCCGGTCATCTCGACCAATGTAGGAGATGTTAGAAACAGAATTTCCCCGGACTATAATGGAGTTATACTCGATTCAATGAAGGATCCAGGAGAACTAGCCACAGCCATGCGGTTTTACTTGGACCATCCGGAGGAAATTTCTTCTCAGGGTATGAACTCCCGAACAAAATATTTAGCAGAATTCGAGGAGAAGCAGGGCAAAAAAATCTTCGTGAATGCTATGAAGAAAGTGTCTTTAGCCTTCAGCAGTTTTTGATTATGATTATCCGCTTTTCTACCAGTAAGGTAGAATAAGCAATGTAGCAAATGTTAAACTTAAGATTGAGGCCGCTTCGGTCTTCCAACCAGATAAGCAAGGAATATAAGGTGACTGGCATTATTGCGGATAATCATATTTTGAAAAATTGATTTCCCCTTTAACTAATTTTTGTAACCAAAAGTAGATTGGAAAATAAAAAAATCCTCCTGGTGATTCCAGACGGAGTAGGAATTCGGAATTATTTATACTCTGATTTGATTTCGAAACTGAAGGCTGCTGGTTTTGAGTTGACACTTTTACATAATCTGGACAGTTCGCTGATCGAGTTGGTCAAGGGAAAGTTTAATGTGGAATTTGACCAGATTCCATTTCAATCTTTTCCGGAGTCAAAAGCACAATACCTGCTTCGTGAAGCGACCAGTTTTGCAAGATTAAGATTGAGTGCAGCCCGAGTGAGCAATCCTACGTTACTTTCAAATTCGAAAGTAGGTAAGAAAGGTGCCAAAGGAGTGTTTTTTGGAAAGATCACAGCGTTTATAGGCAAATCGCTTAAAAGCTATGAGAGCATTTTATTTTTTGAATCGGAAATAAACCGATACTGGAATAAGAGCAAAGCGATAGGATATTATCACGAACTCCTTAAAACGCAGCGTCCGGATCTGATTTTCATTACTCATCAGCGAGTACCTTCTCTAGCCCCACTTTGCCTAGCAGCAAAAGCTCGAAAAATTCCGACAATTTCTGCGATTTATTCATGGGATAATATTCCGAAAGCCAGATTGCCGATAAGGACAGATTTTTATGCGGTTTGGTCTGACTACATGAAGAAGGAATTCTTGGAGTTTTACCCGGAGATTTTACCGCAACAATTAGCCGTCACAGGAACACCTCAGTTTGATTTTTATAAAAATGAAGAGCTAATTATCTCTAGAAATCAGTTTGCTGAATCCTATGGGCTAGATGCTCAAAAAAAATGGATCTTGTTTTCCGGTGATGATGAAGTCACCTCACCACATGATCCTGAGTATTTACGAGACTTGGCAGAAGCTCTTGCACCCTATACAGATATTCAGATTTTGTTCAGACAGGTTCCCGTAGAAGGCCCCGAGCGATACGCAGCCTATATTGAGACCTACGATACTATTACACACATCCCGCCGCTATGGAATAAGGGCGAAACATGGATGAGTTTTTTCCCGCTTATAGAAGATATTCAGCTTTTGAAAAACCTCTGCTTTCATTGCGAAACTGTGGTCAATATAGGCTCAACCATGGCATTGGACTTTGCTTATTTCAATAAACCTGGCATCTACCTTCATTACGATACTAAATTAGATCCGAACTGGTCCACTCAGATAATCTATCAATTCCAGCACTTTAGAAGTATGGATGGGTTGGACGCCGTGGTGTTCGTGAAAGGAAAAGAGGAACTGGCAGAGAAGATCCTTCAAGTCATCGAACAGCCAGAAACTGTAGCAAAAGATAGGTTGGCCTGGTTAAATAGGGTCAATGACCCAAGCCCATCCGCATCTGATAAACTGCTCGAGCTTTGTGAAAAAGTGGTTTTGCCTCAAAAATCAACTCCAGATGAGAATTCACTATAATCCCAATAAGGACCTTCCGATTCTACCTGAGACGTACTGGCATCAGGTTATTGTGCCTATTTACATTCCTAGTTTGGAAGGGTATTACAGTGAGAGTTTTGAGGTTCTGAAGATTTGTCTGGAATCCCTATTTCAAACCTCCCACGATAAGACCTACTTTACTTGTATAAATAATGGAAGCGGTGATTTTGTGAAAGATTACCTCAACCAATTGCTCGCAGAAGGCAAGATTCATGAAGTCATCCACACCACAAACATTGGAAAAATCAACTCCATCTTGAAAGGGATAAATGGTCATGACTTTCAGATCATTACAGTCACAGACTCTGATGTACTTTTCCTCTCAGGCTGGCAGCAAGAGTCGTATTCCATGTTTCAGGCTTTCCCAAAACTTGCCGCATTAAGTACCTCGCCCAACTCCAAATTGTATAAATTCCATACCTGGAATATTATTAAGGAGTTTATTTTTTCGAAGAAATTGCGCTTTACTGAAGTAGAAGAAGGCGCTGGATTTAAGGAATTTGCTGAAAGCATAGGGAATCCTGACCTTTTCTCAGAAGTGCATCTGAAGAAAAATCTAACGCTTACGATGGGAAATAAATCTGGAGTTCTCGGTGCAGGGCACTTTGTAGTTTCTTATCGCAAAGAAATATTTGATGATTTCCCGGTGAAATACACTGCTTTCAAAATGGGTGGAGACACCGAGGGGAAGCTAGACGAGTTGGCTTCTAAGAAGGGATGCTGGAGATTGGCCACTACCAAAAGTTACACACGCCATATGGGCAACAAGGTAGAACCTTGGATGAGGGATATTTTGGAAAGTCAAGACCCTCAGAATGGACCTATTCCTGCTGTCCAGTTTGATCCCTTGCAATACTCCAGCAGTTTTTCAATAGGTATTGCGAATTCACTTTTTTCGAAAATTTTGCGCAGACCATTTTTTCTAAGGAAGTTTCTTACCTACAAGGGATTGGATAAAAATTCCAGTACCAATTATTAATAGCATGCACATTTGTTTTATCACCAGTGAGTATCCCAAAATAGGTTTTCACCATGGAGGGGTTGGTACTTTCATCCAAACGCTGGCTCGTAATCTGGTAAAGAATAAGTTTCAGGTATCTATCGTTGGGCTCAACTATAGCGACAAGCACGAGGAAGAGGAGGATATGGGGGTGAAAGTTTACAGACTGAAGCCTAAGCGAATGAAACCTATCACTTGGTACCTGACTTTTAGATCTATCAATCAACAGATTAACAAAATCAACCGTAAGCAACCCATAGATGTAGTGGAAGCAACGGAGCTTGGACTTGCATTTATTAAGAAAATTCCTTCAATCTCTTATATCATAAGAATGAATGGAGGACATCATTTTTTTTCAGAGTCAGAGAATCGAGGAATAGATCCATGGAAAGGCTTTCAGGAAAAACGTTCTTTTGCCCAAGCGGATGTGGTGATCGGAGTGAGTAATTATGTAGTAAATCACACACTTACTTACCTTGATTTTGCTAAGAAGAAGGGGCCGGTACTCTATAATCCAGCTAATCTTGCTAATTTCTATGAAGCCGATCCGGAAAAGATAATTCCGGGAAGGTTGTTTTTTGCAGGTACTGTTTGTGAGAAGAAAGGAATTAGACAATTGATTCAGGCATTGCCACTTATCCGAAAGGAATTTCCTGATGCTCATTTACTTGTAGCAGGAAGAGATTGGTTCTTTCCTGATGGATCGTCCTATATCGATTACCTGAAAAGTAATTTTGTCCCAGATGAATTAAGTCCATACATCACTTTTCTGGGCCCTGTAGATAATCAAAAGCTTCCAGCATATATAGAGGAGGCAGAACTTTGCATTTATCCCTCGCATATGGAAGCAATGCCTCTCGCTTGGATAGAGGTCTTGAGCATGGGCAAATCTTTTCTTGCTAGTAATGTAGGGCCAGGGCCTGAGGTAGTCACCGACGGAGTTACCGGGAGACTGTGCGACCCTTACTCGCCAGAAGATATTGCCCAGAAGGCGATTCAGATGCTTGCCAACCCTGAAGAGTCCAGGAAGTTTGGCCAAAAGGCCCGAGAAGATGTATTGAAACGCTTTGATATAAAAGTTTTGGTAGAGCAAAATATTAAATTTTACCAGAGCCTTAAAAAATCCCCTGCACACCAGTAATGAGCCCGAAAGCTAGAATTCCAGGTTTTTCGATTGTTATCTGTACCTACAATGGGAAAGAGCGTTTGCAGCGGACTTTTGAACATATCCAGCGTCTTACTATACCCGCGAACACTCAAGTAGAATTAGTGGTGGTTGATAATAGATCTACGGACGGCACCGCGGCTTATATACGTGATTACTTCGAAAGCAAGGATTCCCAGATTGAGATAAAGATCCTAACTGAAGCTAAACCTGGAAAACCATATGCTCTTGAAAAGGCATTTAATCAAGTTTCCTATTCGCATACCCTCACCTGTGATGATGATAATTGGCTTGATTCAAACTATTTGATGGTTGCCAAGCACCTCATTGATGAACATAAGAATCTAGGAATTATCGGGGGAAAAGTAGAGGCAGTGTTCGAAGCGGATGTGCCAGACTGGTTTGACCTGGTGAAGGATGCGTATGTGGTAGGAGAGCAAGCTAAAGAAGCAGGCTTTTTTGATCAATTCACTGACTTTGTCTGGGGTGCAGGAATGATCCTGAACATGGAAGTTTGGGATAAATTGAGAGCGATTGATTACTCCTTCGTGATCGGTAAAAATATCGGAAAAGCGGTAGGAGAGGACTCAGAACTTTCTCTACTCACGAAGTATTTGGGATATAGGTTCTACTATGATGACCGCTTACTATTGAAGCATTTCATGCCAGAAAAAAGAATGAAATGGACAGTGGCTACCTCTTACTATCAAGGTTTTGGCAGCACCAAGCCCTATTTTATCTTGTATAAGAATATCTACAAAAAAGGTCGTGAATTAACTTTTATAGAACTGGAAAGGGAAATTTTAAGACTGATGATCTATACATCAAAGCAATTACGGTCTTTTAAAAAGCGCACGAATAATTCGAATGACCCTGCTTTGGCTTTGGAATATGAACTTTTTAAAGCGTATCGGAATGAAGTGATGTCCCCGGTGAAGTTTAGGAGAAATGCTTCTATCATTAACCGTTTTATGGGGAGATTCTATAAATTATATGACAAGCCACAAGCTTGTCCTTAATCAAAACATCTTTGTTCACCTGTGCTGTACACCAGTGAACGAAGCTACCTCTATTCTTAAGCTTAATATGCCCTATAGTTTAAATGCATACCTAGTTGCAAAAAAAAACTGAAATAGGTGATCTCATTTAAGCATTAGAATTTTAAACCCTTCGTAATGTTTTCCTCCACTAATTCGAAATTAAAAATCATTGACACGTTATATTCATTTTTACCTACTAAGCTTATCAATATTTTAGTAAATAGGTATTTTTATTTCGAGAAGCTAAATCGCTCCTATTCACAAGAGGGAGAAGATTTACTTCTCAATCGCTATTTCAAAAATAAGCCAGAAGGCTTTTTTTGTGATGTTGGTTCTTTTCACCCTAAACAGTATTCCAACACCTATCTTTTTTACCAGAGGGGTTGGCGAGGTATCAATATAGATCCTCGACCTGGCTCCAAGAAGATTTTCGATCAAGTAAGGCCAGACGATATTAATCTTGAGCTGGGGATAGCAGACCAGCCAGGTGGACAGTTAGTCTATAAGATGTACGCCAATCCTGTGTATAATTCCTTCAGCTCAGAGGCTGTGGAGAACGTTGAGAAAATAGGAGAAGTTTTCGTTGATATTCAGAGTTTGGAATATGTATTTAGCACCTATCTGCCGAAAGACATGCCAATTGACTTCCTATCAATTGATGTCGAGGGATTTGATCTTGAGGTTCTTAAGTCTAATGATTGGGCTCGTTTTCGTCCAGAAGTGGTGATAATAGAGTTCTTCGGACAGTCTATTCAAGTCTTCTTGGAATCAGAGATTTATACCTACTTAAATGGCCTTGGCTATGTCTATTTTGCCAATACCGTGAATACTTATTTTTTTCATACTAAAAAAGTAAGCTAATCCAGCTCTTTTTCTACTACTCTTAATGAATTCTAGCTTTCTTATCGTATCGCACGTTTATCACAAATCCACTGAGGGAAAGGTGTACGGATACGCGCCGTATGTCAAAGAGATGAATCTTTGGATAGCGAACTTTGATCTGGTGGTGTTATTGGCACCCGTGGAAAAGAATTCCAACATTTCGCCCATAGAAATTCCTTATGAGCACCCCAACTTGAAGGTGATAGCCGTTCCTTTATTGGATTTCACTGGATTGGGAAAAAGCATCAAGAGTTTTGTGAGTTTGCCAGGAATAATTTTTAAGATGTGGATGGCTATGCGAGCTTCAGACCATATTCATTTAAGATGCCCGGGAAACATGGGTTTACTGGGATGTTGGGTTCAACGGTTTTTCCCAAAGACAACTAAGACTGTTAAATATGCTGGAAATTGGGATCCTCAGAGTAGTCAGCCTTTTACTTACCGTCTTCAGCGAAAAATGCTCAATAACCCAGCTGTATTTAAAAACACCAGGGTTCTTGTCTATGGGCATTGGCCAGATTCAGCAGATCATATCCTTGCATTCTTTACTGCATCCTATTTCAAAAAGGATATAGTGCCTATTGAAAAGAAATTAAACAGTCCTACAGAACCGTTGAAACTGTTATTTGTAGGAAGTTTGATAAAGGATAAAAATCCGCTACTAGCGCTGAAATCACTTCATCACCTGCTAGCGAAAAATATTAGTGCTCACCTGGATTTTTGTGGAGATGGGGACCAGTACGGTATTTTGCTTGACTATATCCAGCGCCATAAGTTGGAAGGTAATGTAACGCTCAGGGGAAATGTCGCGGCTGCTGAACTGAAGGAATTCTATAAGCAGGCTGATTTTTTGGTATTTCTATCGGAGAGTGAAGGCTGGCCAAAGGTTGTTGCTGAGGCGATGTTTTTCGGTTGTGTACCGATTACTACCCCTGTATCGTGTGTTGCCGAAATGCTCAATCATGGCGAACGTGGAGACTTGATAGGGAAGGATCCTACTGAGGTAGTAGGGGTAATTAACACCTATTTGCAAGACCCAAAATTGTTTGAGCAAAAGTCTCAAGAAGCGATGAAATGGTCGAATAAATTTACGTTGGAGCTTTTTGAGAAGGAGATTAAAAAATTAGTTTATGTATAGAGATGGCACTTACTTTTCTGATATCACGAGACATCAGGAAGATTGCATTTATAAAGTTCGTGCTATATCCCGAATTTTGATTCCAGTAGTAAGGTTGAAAAATTATCCAATTCGTTCTTATGCAGACATCGGCTGTGGATCCGGAGGGGTCACCAAAGCAATGAAAAATGCCTTGGAACATCAGGGTTTTAACTTGGAACGAGTGGAGGGATTTGATGTGTCTCCACACTTATCTCAGCTTCAGGAGCAAGGGATAGAATTTAAGGTAGGTGAGTTTTCTGAAATAGGTCAACCTACAGATCTTGTGACTTTGACGGATGTGATCGAACATGTCACAAACCCCGTTGAATTTATTGCGAGAATTGCTGAAAAAGCTAAAGTAGTTGTATTCCATATTCCACTAGATGATTGTTTAGCGGTCAATTTCAGGAATATGCAGAGAAGAAAAATTCAATCTCCGGGACACCTCACTTTTTTCAACATCAATTCTGCACTTAATCTAATCACCTATTCTGGTCTGCAGATTCTTGATTTTGATTATTCGACTGAAACACTTGCTGCACCTTCAAACAATGAAACTTTCCTCCAGAAAATTTCATCTCCCCTCAAAAGGTTGGTTTCTTGGATCAGTCCATGGCTAATGACTCGTATTTTTGGGGGAAGTATTGTGGTAGTGGCAGTAAATGAGCGATTCAAAGACTGATGATCCTGACTAATGCCCATATCATTGTGAATATTCAGGGAAATTTTTAACCTATAGAGTTTTGAAGATAGTACAGTTAGTAGATTCATTGGATTTGGGAGGTACCGAACGAATGTCAGTGAACATCGCCAATTCTTTAGCAGATTATGGTGTGGAGAGCCATTTATTTGTGACTCGGAATTTGGGAGGACTGGTGGATTTTGTGTCTCCAGCTGTTAATCTGAAGGCTTTTGGCAAAAAAAGCACGTTTGATTTACTTACATTTTTTGATTTGCTTAAAAATCTTAGAAACGTTAAACCGGACATTTTACATGTACATCAAACTTCTATTTTCTGGGCAATTTTGTTAAAACCCTTTCTTTCAGGTACCCGATTGATTTGGCATGACCATTTCGGGCAAAGCGAAATGTTAGATCAATACCCCAGAAAAGAAATGAATTTTATCATTCCTTTCCTTAGTGCAGTGATTACCGTGAATACCAAAATCAAGGATTTTTGGGTTGAGAAAATACCATCCAAAGCAGCTAGAATTTATTTTCTTCGAAATTTCCCCCAGTTACAGGAGATTGAAAGAGCACATCAGGATAGTGCTAAGATTACCCTAGTGAATGTAGCTAATATTAGAAGACAGAAGGATCAGCTTACGTTGATAGAATCGCTCAAGCACTTGAAATCATTCGGATTTCAATTTAAAGCCTATTTGATTGGTGAGGTAGTGGATGAGGATTGGTTGGAAGAGATCAAGGCTATGATTTTGAAACATGACATGGCAGCGGAAGTAGAGGTAGTAGGCCCGGTAAATAATGTGGTTCCTTACCTCAAATCTGCCACCATGGGCATATTGAGTTCTGAATCAGAGGGCCTTCCAGTTGCCCTTCTTGAGTATGGAATGGCTGCTCTTCCCACGGTAGCCACACGGGTTGGACAATGCGAAGCTGTGATGGGGTTTGGTGAATTTGGTTGGTTGGTTCCTGTCAAATCTCCTGTAGAAATGGCACATGCCATGCGGGAAATTATCGAAAACCCTAGCAAAGCAAAGAAACTAGGCGAGCTGCTTAAATCGAATGTGGTAGAGAACTATGGGGTTAAAAATTTTATGGATCAATATCTCAAAATTGTTTCCGAAATTTCAAACTCTTCAATCTCGGAAATAAGATGATCAAAAAGCTTATACTTTCTTCAAATTTCCTATTCTGGACTCTTTTCCATGTGCTACTAGGAGCAGCATCATCTATCTCTCCTTATGCACTTATCATCTGGTTTTATCTAGTCGTGATAAGTTCATTTTTTGTAGTACTCAGATTGAAGAGCTACTTTCCTTTTCTGGTCCTTATCAGCTACTTGATATCCTTTGAGCTTCTCGCTAGGATGTCCCAGACATCACCTTTTATTCCGTATGAACTAGGAAAATATTTGCTGTTTTTCATGCTTCTAGTCGGGATAATCAAATTTGGTGTTAGGAATAAGCTGGGCTTTGTATTGGTCCTCTTGCTTTTGCCATCTGTATTTTTTGATCTATCGGGGGAAGTCGATAAAGGTGCAATTGTATTTAATCTATTAGGACCATTGAATGTAGGTTTGGTGGTTTGTTTTTTTTATGGGAGGAAGTTAGAAAGGTCAAAATTTATCAAATTACTAAGAATCAGTATCTTACCCTTAGTTTCGGTTCTTGCTTCCACTATTTTCAAAACACCCTCCTACACCGACTTGGAGTTTACCCTTGGAGCAAACTCAGCTGTAAGTGGAGGCGGTGGTTCAAATCAAATCTCTACCTTACTAGGAGTAGGGATGTTTTTGTCTTTTATATTCCTCATAAATAGATGGAATCTTACCGGTAAAAGATATTTAGATTTTCTACTGTTCTTCCTTTTCGCATTTCAGGGCTTGCTCACTTTTTCCAGAGGCGGTATGATCGGCGGGATTTTAGGAATTCTGATAGTTATTTTCTTCATCCTGGTAAGTAATTCTGCTGTAAAAAGAAGGTATAATTTGCCGAGATTGGCCAAGATTTTTGTGATGGCAGTAATACTTATGCTGTTTACTTTTCAAGTCGCTAATAACCTGTCCGGAGGATTATTGATGCTTAGATACCTTGGAGAGACAGAGGGAACATTAGCTGGTACCAAAGAGAAGACACTGGACTCATTCACTACGGGACGGGTAACCATATTTACAGACGATTTGGAGCTATGGTATGATAATTTTGTTTTCGGCGTAGGTGCGGGAGCCTCGTCCTATTTAAGAGAAGGAAGTCAATTCTACCTCACGCACGTAGAACTGAGTCGATTGCTCTCCGAACATGGCGTTTTAGGGTTGGTTTATTTTCTGATTTTACTGTATTTTCTTATTAAGCTGACCTTTTCTAAAAAGCCCCCTATGGAAAAAGGAATTCTCTTGGCATTCTTTATTATCGCCCTCTACACCACATTTCACGCGGCTATGAGAACTTACCTGACGCCTTTGTTTATAGGTTTAAGCTTACTTAATCTACAGCTTTCCTCCACTACTAAAAAGCCTGCTAAAAAAGGCACTCAGGCTCCTCAAGTCAAGCGGCTAGAACCCCTATTCAAATGATTTCTATTGAAAGTTTATTGAATTTTCAAGGCTATCCTTTAGAAAAAGCTCAACAGGAGATGCTCAGGATTCAATCCTTTTCCAAGGATGAATATTATGCTTGGCAAGAAAACAAAAAGTGGGAGCTGGTGAGATTCCATCATCAGCACAACCCATTTTATAGAAAATTTGTAGGAGCTACATTACCCGATCGATGGGAGGATATTCCGATTCTCCGGAAGAACGACCTTCAGGTAAACTCTTCTAATTTGATATCTAATGGACTCAAGTCCAAAGACCTTCATTTCGGTAGTACTTCAGGATCTTCTGGTATTCCATTGAAGTTTGCTAGAGATAAGTTCAGCCATAGCATGACCTGGGCTTTGATTCTGGACAGGTATAGTAGGGTAGGTTTGAAATCTACTGACTATCAAGCTAGGTTTTATGGCATTCCACTTGCCAGATCTGCCTACTACAAGGAGCGAATCAAAGATTACTTCATGAATCGGTATCGATTTGTGATTTTTGATATTTCAGAAAACTCCTTGCAGAAGTTTATAGATAAGTTCCGAGCCAGTCCTTTTCGATACCTGTATGGCTACACCAATTCACAGATTAGATTCGCTCATTACCTTCAGTCAAAAGGCTTGAAGTTAACAGAAATCTGTCCTACTGTCACCTGCGCGATAGTGACTAGTGAGCAATGCAACCCAGAGGACAAAGCATTTTTGGAATCAGTATTTCAAGTTCCGGTTTACGTTGAGTATGGTGCTGCTGAGGTAGCATTTCTGGCTATGTCTGATCCGCAAGGAGTGAGCAGGCTATCCAATGAGACAGTGATCACCGAGGTTATTAGTGATGACGAATTACTGGTGTCAAATGGTAAGCCGGGTAGATTGATTTTTACGAATTTATTTAATACTGCCATGCCGTTCATTCGGTACGAAGTGGGTGATTTGGGGGTGATAGAAGAAGATCCGCATCAGGTACAGGACAAACTTCTAGATCTGAAAGGTAGGCTCAATGAACAGGTGATTTTGCCCTCCGGCAAAATTGCCGCTGGCTTTACCATCTATTATATTTCCAAGCATCTGATGGGGACTTTTGGCCATGTGAGTGAGTATCAAGTACAGCAGCTAAGCTCCAGCAAGTTTATTTTTTCAATAGTCACGGATCGTGAGATTGATAAGTCTGTGACTACCCTGATTCAGGAAGCATTTGATAAGTATCTTGAACCCGGACTGGAGGTGGCAATTCAAAAAGTAAATGCAATCGACCGGGAGAAATCCGGAAAACTAAAACATTTTATCTCCCATATCAACTCGGGAGCAGCAAAATGAGAATCCTATATTTCTATCAGTATTTCTCGACCTCCAATGGAAGTTGGGGAACTCGTGTGCACGAATTTGCCAGTGAATGGGTCAAAAAAGGGCATCAAGTAACTGTGGTCACTAGTGTCTATTCTAAATCTGATATTTCCAGTGACAAGTTTATTGAGATTCAAGAATTCGATGGCGTGAAAGTAATCATTATCAACGTGCGTATTGATAATAGGCAATCCTTCCTGAAACGGATTTTCTCCTTTCTAACCTATTCTTTTTTTTCTTGCTGGTATGCGCTTACCTATGCTACAGATGTAGTGATTGCTTCTAGCGGTCCAATCACGGTGGGCGTTCCGGGACTGTTGTGCCGGTGGGTCAGAAACAAAAAATTTGTTTTTGAATGTAGAGATCTATGGCCTGATGGCGCGATAGAATTGGGAATTATCAAGAACTCTTATCTTATTAAAATTGCCAGATGGTTTGAGCGGTTTTGCTACAGTTCTGCAGATTTAATCGTAGGATTATCCGTAGGGATGGAAAGTGAAATCCGAGCCAAATCTCCTGATAGTAACGTGATCACCGTCACCAATGCAGCAAATATCCCTTTATTCTCAAATTTTAGATCCTTACCTGCTAGCTGCCCACTGCAACCCAAAACCTACGCAATCTACACTGGAAACATAGGCGAAGTCAACAATTCCCTTTGGCTCCTAGAAGCGGCGAAGGTAATGCAAAAAAGAGGATCCAACCTGAAAATCATACTTGTAGGTGAAGGTCAACAGCGAGAAATTATCGACGAAACGATCCAAGAATTAGGACTGGGAACTTTAGAAAGATGGCCTTTGATGCCTAAAAATCAGCTTGTTCCATTAGTTCAAAATGCCTTGGTGTCTCTGGTACCTTTGAAAGGAACCCCCATCCTGGATACTTCCTCTCCCAATAAGTTTTTCGAATCCTTATCTGCAGGAGTTCCGGTGATTCAGAATACTCAAGGCTGGATGAAGGATTTTTTGATAACTCACCAAGTAGGATTTACACTTCCACCTTCTGATCCTGAGGCGTTGGCCGAGCTAATAGAATCCTTAGCCTCAAACCCTGCACTACAGGCTGAGATGCAGACTAAAGCACTGCGTATTTCGAAGCTGGAATTTGACAAAACTAAACTGGCAAATAAGATGATCACCGCCATAGAAGAGATTAGCAAATGAACTACCTCCTGACTGGGGCTTCTGGTTTTTTAGGTAAATACCTGTTGGAAAGCTTAAAGGCTAGGGGAAGCGTACTAACGATTGGAAGGTCAGCAGGTAATGATATTCAGGCAGATTTTCAACAAAACCTCCCTTCCATTCCTGAAGTAGATATGGTGGTACATGCAGCAGGATCAGCGCACTTTCTGCCAACTACACAGGAGGAGATCAATAAATTTTTTGATGTAAATGTCCAAGGGACTAAAAGACTTCTTGACCGGTTGGCAGAAAATAAAAATCTCCCATCCGTACTTGTCTTTATCAGTTCAGTTGCGGTATATGGGCAAGAAACAGGAAGGTGGATCAGTGAGAATTCACCTACTGAAGGAAAGACCCCCTATGCTGTGAGTAAGCTGCAGGCAGAGCAGCTAATTGATGAGTGGGGCAAACAACACGGAGTTAAAGTTTTTATTCTTCGATTACCGCTGATCGTGGGTGATCATGCACCAGGTAATTTAGGAGCAATGCAGCAGGCAATCAGAAAAGGATATTATTTTAGAATTGGAAAAGGGGAATCCAGAAAATCAATGGTTTTGGCAGAGGATATAGCGAATCTTATTCCTCACTTGCCCACTTTCGAAGCTGGGATTTTTAATCTTACTGATAGGGTAGATCCGAAGCTAAGTGAGCTTGATATAGCTCTGAGTAAGAAATATGGGAAAAGTGTTAAGGTAATTCCATTAAGCCTTGTGAAAATATTGGCTAGGATAGGAGATAGGGTGAAATTTTTCCCGATCAATAGTTATAGACTTGAAAAGTTAACTGGTGAATTGACTTTTGATACTACCAAAGCCGTGGAGCATCTCCGATGGAACCCCCGATCAGTCTTAACCTGGTTATCCATTTAGTATATGACCAAAATTTTATTTCTGGGAGAAACGTATCGGGCCGATGCGAAAAGTTGGATCAAGGGAATTGAAATGGAGGCGAAGGTCAAGCTTCATACCATGGAAATCGAAAAATCAGATTCCAGGTTGAAGAGGCTTTATTTTGCATTTATTTTTTTCTTCCAAGTTCTCCAAAGTCGTCGGCAAGCAGCCTATGATATCGTTTTGGCAGAGCGGGCTACCAGTTATGGTCTTTTTGCAATGCTAGTCAAAGCAAAGGTTAAAGTGGTAGCACAGCAGGGAATCACTGATGCCTATCCTGAACATGGCTTTTCGGGTTTCTATAAGAGGAAAATCCAGCGATTGGTCTATACAAACGCTGATATAATCCATGCTTGGGGAAATGTCATGACCTATGCTATGCTTTATTCCGGAGCTGCTCCCCACAAGATTATGATTTTACCCAAAGGTATAGATCTAAGTATCTACAGGATGGACGCTAATGTTCAGATTGACCAGTTGAATCGAAGTATAATTGTGACCAGGTCCTTGTATCAGCTTTATCAACATGCGGAGATTATAAGAAGCATTGCAATTCTAAAAGAAAGAGGATATCTCGTCAAAGCCACTCTGGTGGGTGATGGTCCTGAAATGAGCAATTTGCAAAGCTTGAGCAAAGAATTGAAGATAGAAGATCTCGTGATTTTCACCGGTAGGATTTCTAATGATCAGTTGCCCGAGCTGCTAAGTAAGGCTTCCTTTTATGTCGCATTTCCGACTACAGAGGGTGTTTCCAGTTCTTTATTTGAGGCTATGGCGATGGGTTGTTTCCCTATAGTTTCTGATTTACCGGCCAACCAGGCCTTCCTCTCCAGCCGAAAAAATGGCATGTTGGTTCCTGTGGATGATGTAGTTGCCTTGGCTGATTCTATAGAATTTGCAATTAATAACCCAGCGCTCGTAGCGCAAGCCGTAGCTACAAACAGGGCATTTATAGAAAATAATGTTGATTTTAATAAAAATATGAGTCGAATATATTCTCAGTATAGGAAGACGTTGAGCGAAAAAATGGCTGTAGAATGTGCGGAATAGCAGGATTTTGGAATTATGATGAAAAGCCTGCTTCGCAGGAAACAATCTTCAGAATGAGGGAAAGCCTCCATCATAGAGGTCCAGATGCAGGGTCGGATTGGATAAAGGGAGCCTTGGCGCTGGGACATCGAAGATTGTCAATTCTGGATTTAAGTGACGCAGCCAATCAGCCCTTTCATTCCCCCTGCGGCAATTACACTTTAGTCTTTAATGGAGAGATTTTTAATTTTCAATCTTTTCATGGAGAATTGAAGGCATCTGGCTATGTTTTTCAAACTTCATCCGACACCGAAGTACTTCTCTATCTATTGATGGAGTATGGCCTTGAGGCATTACATCGTTTGAACGGATTTTTTGCTTTTGCATTTTATGACCACCGTGCAGATGAGTTACTGCTAGCACGAGATAGGTTTGGAGTGAAGCCTCTTTTTCATTTTTCGGCTAGTGAAGGATTATATTTTGCAAGTGAGATCAAAGCGATCTTTGCGGCAGGCCAGGAGAAGGCTATCGCCGAGGAGAATTTGGATGAATTGTTTTTATACCGCTTCAATGCCGGGGTCTCTACCGTTTATAAAAATGTATTCAGATTGCTTCCAGGACATTGGATGAAAGTTACGCATTCAGGTAGGCAAACTGAGATTGGACGCTGGTTTCATCTGGGCAATGAGATTTTGGCGCATCCCCACATTTCAAATCCTCTGGAGTGGTTTGAGCAAACTTTCCATGAGAGCATCAACTTGCGGATGATTGCAGATGTGAAGGTGGGTACGCTCCTCAGTGGGGGATTGGACTCCAGCAGCACCTTGTATAGTCAATCTACTCAAGGGTTTCAAGAGCTTAGCGCTTGGAATGTTGCTTTTTCAGACAAAAGACACGATGAGTCACATCTGGCAAAAATGCTATCTGCACATCTTGGTGCATCTTTCCACTCGTTTGAATTCCAAGATAAAGAATTGGTAGATCTTACCCTGGAATCTATTCGAAATCATGATGAACCCATCATGCATTTTTCTGATGGTCATATTCTGGGGATTTCCAAAAAAGCCAAAGAGTCTGTCAGTGTTTTATTAAGTGGGGAAGGAGCAGATGAGATGCTCGGTGGTTATGTTCGTTACAAGGTGCATGACAATGAAATGAGGTATAGGTTACTCTCTCTGATTCGCTATATTCCTGACAAATGGCTCAAAAGTGAGCGACTAAGAAAAATGAAGCGCTACCTCTACATGAATAATAGGGAGGCAGAGATACTCATGAATGCAAATGAAATTTACCCCAAAGACCTGCAGGATTTGGGGATAAATGCCGCTCGGATTGTAGAAGATTACCGTATTGGAATCTTGGAGGAGGCAAAAAAAGTCTATCCTAAGAATCGCTATCGGCAATTATTGTATTTGGAGCAGCATACGCATTTGTACACATTGAATGATAGGAATGACCGAACTACCATGGGGGCTTCTATCGAATGTAGAGATCCTTTTCTAGATCCTAAGTTATTGATAGGAACAGGAAGCTTACCTGATGATTGCTTCACAAGTAAAGGGAAAGGCAAGCATCTTCTGCTGAATTCCATCGGAAAAAAACTGCCTAATTATATCACCAGCCATCGTAAAGTAGGTCTTTCTGTGCCCTGGGAGCAGCTGATTCTCAATCAACCCATACTAAG
The DNA here is from genome assembly GCF_039969895.1 of Algoriphagus sp. GTDB lineage: Bacteria > Bacteroidota > Bacteroidia > Cytophagales > Cyclobacteriaceae > Algoriphagus. Next base: position 62,854 of record NZ_JBDVMZ010000003.1, on the reverse strand, counting down.
AGAAGCACTCGAAAATCTTCCCAAATCTGGATTATTTCAACTCAAACCTTACTGTTATTTGGACATCAGTGGAATTGTAGCGGGATTTAAGAAAGAACCTATCAAGTTTTACCCTATTATTAGGCAAGTATTTTTTACCGCACTTTGGTTTAAAGTCAATTTTGAAGAAAAAACTGCTGTGTCAAGTTGAATATGAAAATTTAGAATTGCTTATGAGTCAAAATCAACTAATTAATCTACCGAAAATCTTTGATCCTAGAGGGAATCTTACGTTTATTCAATACCCGCAGCAACTTCCCTTTGAGATCAAACGAGTATTTTGGACCTACGATGTGCCCGGTGGGAGTAGTAGAGGTGGTCACGCCTATAGGTCTCAAAATGAGTTGGTAGTGGCTCTTAGCGGAAGCTTTGATGTGATCCATACGCTTCCTGATGGTACTACGCAGGTGGTATCTTTGAACCGATCTTATCACGGGTTGTATTTACCTGCTTTGACGTGGAGAAACCTAGAAAACTTCTCAACCAACGCCATCTGTTTACATCTCTCAGATCAGTGCTTCGATGCTGAGGATTACCTGAGAGATTTTGAAGAATATAAAGAACTATGCCATGCAAAGAGCTAAGTCTGTTCTGGATTGTTATTTGATTTATCTTTCTAAACTTGGGGATAGAGATGGTCATATTACTCCCGTGACCAATTCAGAGGAAGTACCATTTGATATTAAGAGAGTGTTTTATCTCTATGATATTCCCGGTGGAGAATCTCGGGGAGCACATGCGCACTATGAATGCCACCAATTTTTGGTTGCCGTGAGTGGGGCATTTGAGGTGTTGGTAGATGATGGGAAGTCCAAGCGACAAATCCTGCTCAATAGACCTGACTGTGGGCTATATATACCTCCTGGAATCTGGGCTTCAGAAGTGAACTTCTCCTCAGGTTCAGTTTGCCTGGTTTTGGCTTCTCATGCCTACAATGAAAAGGATTACATCCGGGATTATAATGAGTTTCTTACCTTTTCCCAAAAGCTAAAATGATTAGCCCCCTAGCAGAAGTATATTCCACTAAAATTGGCCAGACTACAACGGTATGGCAATTTGTGGTCATTCTAGAAAACGCCCAAATCGGTGAGAATTGTAATATCAATAGCCATAATTTTATCGAAAATGACGTGGTGATAGGAGATAATGTCACTGTCAAATCCGGTGTTTACCTCTGGGATGGTATTCGAATCGAGGATGATGTATTCATTGGGCCAAACGTCACTTTTACCAATGACAAATTTCCGCGATCGAAACAATACCCTGGAGAATTCCAGAAAACTCTGATAAAAAAAGGAGCCTCAATAGGAGCTGGAGCGATTATTTTGGGCGGAATTACGATTGGCGAAAAAGCCATGGTTGCCGCAGGATCTCTGGTGACAAAGGATGTACCACCTTATACGCTAGTGAAAGGAAGTCCAGCTCAAGAAGTCAGGAAATTGACCAGTTAGGTATCTTACTAAATCCCAATATTTTTTGCCACAGCATAGACAGGGAGTGTTTTTAGGTTTTTCCAAAAATGAATCAATCAGGTAGTGTCTTATATTATAAGGGATTAAATGGAATAAGAGCAATAGCCGCTCTATCTGTTCTTTTTTCGCATATCATTAATGGCGCAAATCAACTCTATCCAGAACTGAAGATTCATTCGCTTGACATGGCTAATTATGGTGTCACCATGTTTTTCACCTTGAGTGGGTTCTTGATCTCAAGTCTTTTGCTCATAGAGCAGGACCGCACGGGGATGGTGAAGCTTAAGGATTTTTACATCAGGAGGATTCTTCGGATATGGCCGATCTATTATCTCTACATATTTATTTCCATCGCTTCTCTATACTTTTTGATGGATATTAATATCGTAAACGTTGATATACTGTACTACCTGACTTTTTTCGCCAATGTGCCTTTTATGCTAGGTGCAGGTACTATGGCTATTAGTCACCTCTGGTCTATTGGAGTAGAAGAGCAGTTTTATGTCTTTTGGCCATGGTTTTTTTTCAACACCAAAAACATCCTGAAGAAACTGATTTTCTTTGTTTCCATATTTTACCTTCTCAAGGTGATTGCTTTTTTAGCATTCAAGTTTACAGATTATGACATTTTCTATTCAATACTAAAAGTCAACCGCTTCGATTGCATGGGAATTGGCGGAATTGGAGCTGTGCTCTACCATTATAAAAGTAGGGTGATTGATTTTTTTACTTCTAATCCCGCTCAATGGCTTGTTTTGGGTTGCTTAGTCTTGATGTTGGTAGAAAAATTTCGGTTTTCCCTTTTGCTGGATCATCAGTTGGTTTCTTTGGTCACACTTTCATTGATTCTATCTAATATTTCTTTGAGGAAGCCACTTCTAAACTTAGAAAATGCCTTTTTCAATTTTATCGGAAAGCTATCCTATGGAATTTATGTTTATCATAAATTGATCGTTTTGCTACTCATCTATTATATCAATCCCATATCCATCCCAAATGGGATGAAAGTAGGGGTATTATTCTTCTTATCTCTGTTTTTAACTTTTTTGATCTCCTACCTCTCATTTAATTATTTTGAAAAGTGGTTTTTGAAGTTGAAATACAAGTATGCAACTGTTAAAAGCACTTCTTAGGTAGAATAAAGTTTTGGAAAGGTGGAAAAGCAAATGAATCCAAAAGTCTCTGTAATTATCCCGACCTATAATCGTGCAGATTATCTACTGTTAACTCTGGAAAGTATTTCGAAGCAAACGTTTACAGATTTTGAGGTGATAGTAGTCGATGATGGAAGCGAGAGAAGGGAAGCACAGGAAGTCTGCACAAAGTTTGATTTTTGTAACTACCTCTGGATACCTAATTCAGGTGGTCCGGCTACGCCTAGAAATAGGGGGATCGAATTGGCACGCGGGGAATACATCGCTTTTGTAGATGACGATGATCTTTGGCTACCATCTAAGCTAGCAGAACAGGTAGCTGTTTTGGATTCACAGCCTGACTTTGGTTTAGTTCATGGCTATTGTGAATGTATTGATGAGCAAGGTGTCTCCACGGGTGCCATCACGGGTAGGCCTGGAAGTCCTGAAATCAAACATGGCGATTGCTTTGTGAAAATGATAGGTAATTGGACCGTGATGATGCCTACGCCACTTATCCGAACTAGGGTGGTGAGGGAGTCAAAGGGGTTTAACCCAATCATCAGGCGAGCTACAGAGGATATTGAATTTTTTACCAGAATAGCTGCTTTGACCAAATTCTGGTTTATTGATAAACCACTTGTGCAGTACCGGGTACATGGTGGGAATATATCAGGCTCCAAAGAGAACTATAAGAATCTAGCTATTAGCCTTTCTAGGGTAGCTGAAGATGTTTTTTTAGAAGGTAAGATTACTAAGGAAGAACTTTTTACAATCCAGAGGAGACTGTACTTTAAGTTTTCAAAGTATGATGGAAAGGCCTATGATAAGGCTAGCCGAAACGCTAGGCTTCTCTTGTTGAAAAGAATTTATTCCCTGTGGGATTGGGTAAGATTTCAGAGATTTGGGTTGAAGCTTTCCACTAAGATTTTATTGAGTAGCTCATCGAAGTAATCCATTCGATGTGGACCAGTAAGAAATTGGTGTTTTGTACATGACTTAAATTTAAAATGATAAAATTGCATCCAAGAGTTGGACATCTTATTCTTGAACATGATTACCCACAAGTTCGCCACTAGCCAAATCCCCAATGATCTCCTGATTGGAAGACTTATGACTGAAGTTCGAAGTATTCCAGAATTCGGGGTAATTCAACCCGTTCATTCACCTAATCGGCAAACGTGCAGCAAATCGCAGTTGGAAATTCTCTGCTATCGAATAGGGGTGGATCATCAAATGAAAAATTTATATCCCGCACCCTTTTTGCTAATTAAAAAAACCACAAAAACCGGCTTTTGCTAGTCAACCAAAACATACCGTCCTATGCTGTGATGAGAAGATTTTTACTTTTCTCATGTATTCTATTTTCTTTTTTACTGCAAAAAAGCACGCTTCAGGCGCAAGTCATTGAAATTCCTAGAGTGGGATTTCCTTATTGTGAACCTTTCACAGGAATGGGGCCATTTGAAAACACCTCTTTTGGTGGGGAAATTCGGGATAATATTTCTGGATTTTTCGATCCCAATGGATGGGAAGCCCAACCGAACGGTCAGTCATTGACACTTACTCCCAAAGATTTCTGGCATAGCGGATATGCAATTGTTGAAATTCCATTTTCTTCTCAATTTGGAATTAGGACTTCCTTTGAATATTTCACGTACGGAGGGAATGGGGCTGATGGAATTAGCTTTTTTATGTTTGACGCCGATGTGCCTTTTAATTTGGGCTATTTGGGCGGATCACTAGGTTATGCTCCTTATGTAAACCCAGTAGATGGTAGCGTAATTGCGCCAGGAATATCAGGAGGTTACATTGGAATTGGGTTTGACGAAAATGGGAATTTCGGTAATGGTACAGTAGGGCAGCCCATTGCAAATTGGGAAGGAAGAGTAGGCAATAGTGTGTCTATTAGGGCACCGGAGTCGCAAAACTATGACCTTTTGAACAGGGAAGTTACTATCCCGTTTTCTCAGCCTTGGCTAACCCAAAACCCTCCTTTTCCCCCTTCCCAATACTTTACTATAGAATCAGATGTTCCAAGTAGAGTGACGGATTGTTTGCTACCAGGCTACAGGAAGGTTTTTATTGAGCTAGATCCTCTTATTCCGGGACCCGGTTATAGTGTGAAAATCACCATGCTGGTGAATACGACCACTAATGGTCAACAGGTAGTTACTTTTCCTCCATTTCCTTATCCATTTGCGGCACCTGACAGGCTGAAAATTGGATTTGCCGGGGCAACAGGTTTCAGAGATAATAATCACGAAATCAGGAATGTGTCTGTAAACGTGTTTGACACCTCCCAAATCAGTGAGCCCAAAGTGAGTGAGCAAAATGGCGTTATCTGTGAAGGTGACTCAGGTATTGATATGGAGTTTAAAGTGCAACTATCCACCCCTGATGCCTTCATCACCTGTTTGCAATTATTCAGTACCGATCCAGGAGCACCTGATAATACCATACCCGCAACGGACTTTTTGGCTTGTGGAATGGATGGAAACCTCTGTAGGAATAAATGTGATCCTGCCAATTACGAAGAGCAGGTTTTCGATGTAAATGGAAATCTGATTGGAACATTTTATTCTGAACTTCAGACACTTAATACAGGGAATTTCAATCAGATCCGAGATGTCGTCAATGTCAAATTTGTAGCAGCACCGGGGTTTGTAGGAGAGGCATTGGTTTATTATAACGTCACAGATAATTACGGACTAACTTCTGATCCTGAAGTTATTAGAGTGGTTTCGAACCCTTTCCCAGTAAAAATTCAAGATGCATCTATCGATAATCCTAGCTGTGACGGACAGCAAGATGGTAGAATTTTCGATTTCATAGTGGGAGACTTGGTGACAGGTTTTGACTATGAATGGTTGTATAATGGTGTTTCGATCGGCAAATCTGGTGCTTCTGTAAGTCCACTGACCAATGGACAAGCCACTTTTGACTTGACAGGAATAAACCTCGGAACTTATACCCTGAACATCTGGAATCCAGCAGGTACATCCTCTGGCGGATGTTATGAAACGTTCGACGTTATCGTAGATCAAGAAAACGGAACTCCGGTTTTTGTGGAAGTTCCAGATCAAACGATTTGTGAGGGAGAAGCTGTCTCCTTTGTTCCCCGCATAGACCCATCTTTCATTCCTCCTGGTGCTGTGCCTAATTATTTATGGTATCAGAATGCAGATAGGTCTGGAGGGGCTTTAGTCAGTGGCTCCACGGTCACAATCGGTGGAACCCCTGTAAGTATTACCATTTCTTCCACAGGAGAATTCACACTTTCTGGATTGAAAAATAATGGCCCCGCATCTACCTATGAGTTCTTTGTTGAAGCAGCAAACCAATCACAGACCGGGGGTAATTTTTGTCCCTATATAGGTGATGTTTTGACCAAAGCCACGGTCTTTGTCAATCCGCCTTTGAATTTCACAGTTAATTCTTCCGATGATTGGTGTAATGATGCAACCGGTGAAATTGTGGCCTCTGTAAGCGGTGCTTCAGATATTACCTACACGTTGTTAGATGCTAATGATCAACTACTGGCGACTAATACAACCGGGATTTTCTCCACTCTAGTCTCAGGTGACTATAAGGTGTTTGGCACCTCAGTTTCATTGGGCTGTAGTTCACCTATACAAGATGTACGTATTGAGGGGCCGACCGATAATTTACTTATCGTACCTGGTGCTGTTGAAAATGCCTTTTGTTCACTTCCGAATGGTGAGATTTCTTTTGAGATAACTGGGGGAAATGCTCCCTATCAGTCTGTAGTCGTGAATGGAACCAATTTGCCATTTGATCCCAGCGGAATTTATTCGCTACAGGGATTAGCTGCTAACCAGTATTCCATCACTGTAACTGATGCTAAAGGATGTACCCTGAGCCAGACCATGGATGTGTTGGAGGATCCTGCATCTAACTTTACTACGGTGGGTTCGGAAGTTTGTGAAGGGCAGGTAGCGTATGCTTCAATAGGTATAAATGATCCATCTACTGGAATTCCAGTTTTCAATTGGTACATAGACAACGGAGCAGGAGGTTATACCTTACTTACGGATAATCTGGTGATAGGAAACATCACGTATAACGTGAACTCTTCGAATGAGCTGTCTGTGACAGGGCTCCCTGCGAGAAGTGTTCCTTATTTGGTTTATCTTCGGGTGACTGGCGCTAAGATTTGTGATCAAGGATACATTCCTACAGAAATTAAAGTAACTCCTGGTCCGGAAATGAATGCTCCTATAGTTACTGAGACTTGTTTTGGTGAAAGTTTAGGTACTATTCAAGCTCAGATTCCTGGAAATAACTATGCTGACTTTGAATTTAGTCTTTCAGGAGATAACGGAGTTTTTGTTGACTTTGCACAAAATGGAGGTCTCTTCGAAAATCTTCCTGCCGGGACGTATCAATTAAGTATTAAAAGTGCTTTAGGCTGTGTGACCAACCTAGCCGATATAGAAGTTTTAGAACCATCAGCACCAATAGCGCTTGCTAACCAAACCATAGAGAGAGCTTCCTGTGATTTGGCAAACGGTACTATCAAGGATATTCAGATAGTAGGAGGTTGGGGTGGATATACAGTAGAATGGCGCAAAGGTGCTATTGACGGCACTATTATCCCTGGAGATGCATCGGGAGCAAGCAATCTTTCACCAGACACCTATTTTCTTCTTGTGACAGATCAAAAAGGATGTAAAATGTCCTTCGATTTTGTAGTTGGTGAACTTTCGGATCCAGTATATGGAATCGTTCCACCTATCAATGATTGCTTTGGAGAAACCGTGGAAATCAGGCCTATACACATTGCGCCAGATCCAAGTCTTCCTCCTACGGCATTTACTGAAGTATTTTGGTATAGAAACCCAGGTCAAAGTGGACTTATTACAGAAGGACCTGATCCAACTGATCCTACGATAATTTACACGATTGATGATACTGATTGGCTGAATCCAAGGTTGTTAATAGATGGCTTACCTGCTGGCGATTATACCTATTATTTCTATGTGGGCTGTACAGGACAGGAAATCGAAATAGACGTTGAGGTATTTGCAATACCTGAAGTCTTAATTGAGACTACACCAGTCTCTTGTTTTGGTGGTAATGATGGGAAGTTGATCTTCATTTCTGGAACCTCAACAGATTATCAATATAAGGTGAACTCAGGAGCTGCAATGACGCAAAGTGCTCTTGAAGCGATGAATTTTACTGCTGGAACCTACCAATTGGAGGTACTTACACCTGCGGGATGCCCACAGAATGTGACCTTTACGGTAGATGGTCCCGCAGCTGCATTAGCAGTTACTCCACTTACAGGAGTTAATCCAGGTTGTGGGGCTTTGAATGGCAAACTTAGTGCTACTATTTCAGGTGGATGGGCTCCATATCAAGTCACCATCATCAAAAATGGAACGGCTCTTCAGACCATACCTGACACAGGTGCTTCATTTTTTATTGATGGACTTAGTTCTGGTAATTATTCTTTGGACATTATAGATGCCCAAGGATGTCAGATTAATTCTAATGCGCTTGATCTGGTGGATGGGCCTTCTCAAATTTTGGTAGATAAGCAAGCGGTATGTGAAGGGCAGTCAGTCCTATTCACGCCTTCTATCGACCCAGTTGCTCCGGGCGCAGGTTTTGAATGGTATTTTGACGCTGCCCTGACTCAAAAGATTATTTCTAGTGCTACTCCAAATGCGCAGGGCATTACTTATCAAATAAATCCTGCAAGTGGTAGCTTATCGGTGAATGGCTTAGCTACATCTGCCAGTCCTTATCAATACTATGTCATTGGAGTAGGAAGTGGGGTATGTCCTGGATTTGTCGCCAATGCAGAAGCACTTGTATATGGCAAGCCCACTGCTACTTATACCAAACTCGATGAAGTCTGTTTCGGAGAGGGAGGCACTATCAATGTCACTGCAAGTGGAGGATCTGGAAATTACACTTTTGTTCTAGACGGCCAGATATCCCAAGATAATGGCTTGTTTGAAAATGTTCCCAAAGGAATTCATTCTATTACTGTACAGACACCAGAAACTTGTGAAGTAACTATCAGTGATATTGAAATAATCGGTTCAGATAGTCCTTTGGAAGCTGAGATTGTCGAAATCCTTAACCCTACCTGTGAGGTGGCAAATGGGAGAGTTACACTAGCCGTGCGAGGTGGATTAGCAGACTATGTTGTGGAAGTCTTCAAGAATGGCGTAAGCCAGGGTACGGTGGTTTCAGATCCTAGTGGAGCAGTGATTGTTTCTGGAATTGGGCAAGGGCAATATGTGTTTGAAATCAAAGATGCTCTTGGTTGCATACTATCTATTGGAGATCCTTTGGACTTGGTAGAAGTTCCAACGGAAATAAGCTTACAAGATCAAATGATCTGCGAGGGACAGGATGCCAACTTAGTTCCCACGGTGCCTGCTAATGTGAACGCGCCTACCTATACCTGGTTCTTTGATGAAGCCATGAATAATCCATTGACCTCAGGTTCTTCTAACGGAGTGACTTATCAAATAAATTCCGCTGGGGAATTGACTATTTCTGGCCTTGCCGCAAACGTTCAAGCTTACGAGTATTTTGCAATGGTGGAAGGAGTTGGAATCTGTGGTGTGTCTCCGAAAAGGGTCCAAGTTTTGGTCACAGCTTATCCTAATTTGAGGGTTTCAAATCCTTCCATTGTCTGTGATCCAGACGAAACGGTGGACCTGACTAACTACATCGAAGGCTATAATCCTTCTATCTACGAATACACCATTATCAGCCCTCTAGGCAATGCGTTGATTGGAAATGAAGCTACTTCTGTGGATGTTTCTGGTAATTATGAAGTAAGTGCCTCAGTGAAAGGATCAGGTTGCTTTACCGATTCCAAAAGGATTTTAGTAAGGATTGCTGAGGAGCTATTACAGTCTAATTTCCAGTACCATGCCGATCAAGGGGATGGAATTATTATAAGCAATGAGGATATCCAAATTTTGGAAAATGTCGATTTCGAAGATATTTCGACTGGAGAAGTGATAATTTGGGAATGGGATTTTGGAGATGGAGCAAGTAGTTCAGAGCAGAATCCAAGTCATATTTACCAGAAAAAAGGCTCTTATACAGTTACCCTTAAAACTACAGACTCTATTGGATGTCAGAGTGTTTATTCCATTTTGGTTCAGGTAAAAGATGATTATTTGTTGATCATGCCGAATGCCTTTACACCTGATGGACTCAAAAACCAATTCTACAAACCTAAGCATAGAGGTCTTGCCAGTTTGGAGTTTTATGTATTCAACACCTGGGGAGAGTTGATCTACCAATCTGATAGCCTGGAAGACCTAGGGTGGGACGGGACTGTAAAAGGAACACCGGCACCCAACGGAAATTATGTGTACAAGGTAAACTACTCCACCAGATCAGGGCTTACCTTTGATCAAGGCGGAGTGTTCATACTAATTCGATAAATGATAATTGCAGAAATTGGACAGGCACATGATGGAAGCCTGGGAACTGCGCATGCCTACATAGATGCGCTGGCAGATACAGGTGTAGATGCTGTGAAATTTCAAACTCATATAGCGGAGGCGGAATCTTCAGCTTTCGAGCCTTTTCGGGTTAAATTTTCAAAGCAGGACGACACACGTTTTTCGTATTGGAAACGAATGGAATTCACGCTGGGACAGTGGCAAGGTCTGAAAACTCATTGTGAGGAAAAAAACATGAAGTTCATTTCCTCACCATTTAGTAATGCAGCTGTGGATGTGTTGGAAGCTATCCAAGTGGAGCACTATAAAATTGGCTCTGGGGAAATCAGCAACTTTTTGATGTTGGAAAAAATAGCGAAAACCGGGAAACCGATCATCCTCAGTTCGGGCATGAGTTCTATGGAAGAGCTCGACAAAACAATTGAGTTTTTGATGCCTTTTGGTAATCCTCTGAGCATACTTCAGTGCACCACTGCCTATCCCACCAAACCTACCCAATGGGGTTTGAATGTCATGGGGGAATTGAAACACAGATATAACTTACCGGTTGGTTTTTCAGACCACAGCGGCGATATTTTTGCCTGTCTGGCAGCTACTACTTTAGGAGCAGAAATCGTAGAATTTCACGTGGTTTTCGATAAAAGACAGTTTGGACCTGATTCCCCTGCGAGTATTACCATTGACCAGACTAAGCTGCTTTGTGATGGAATCCATCAAATCAAATCAGCATTGAATAACCATGTAGTAAAGTCTGAAAACCAAAAATATGCAGAGTTAAAAGTGATGTTTGGCAAATCGCTAGCAGTAAATAAAGCGCTCAGTGCAGGGCATATCCTGACTGGGGATGATTTAGAATCCAAAAAGCCGGGTGATCGGGGTATTCCTGCCAGTGAATACCGATCTGTTTTGGGAAGGGAATTAAATAGAAATCTTGAAAAATGGGATTTTCTGAATGCTGAAGATCTTAAAGCCTGAAAATGAAAAGAAAAATCTGTGTTGTAATTACTGCTAGACCTTCTTACTCAAGGATCAAAACAGCCTTAGCCGCAATTAATAATCATCCGGACCTGGAGCTGCAGTTGGTAGTCGCAGCTTCTGCACTTTTGGATCGGTATGGAAATGCCGTAAATAATATTGAGAAAGATGGATTCAAGATTACGGCAAAGGTATTCAACGTACTAGAAGGCGAAAATCTCACCGCTGCAGCTAAGACAACCGGAATAGGGATTCTTGAACTTTCTACTGTTTTCAACAATCTTAATCCAGACATTGTAGTCACGGTGGCCGATAGATTTGAGACCATGGCTACGGCAATTTCAGCCAGCTACATGAACATACCTTTGGCGCATATTCAAGGTGGAGAGGTCACAGGTAATATCGATGAAAAAGTTCGACATGCGATTACGAAGTTGGCTGATTATCATTTTGTTGCCTCTGAAGATGCCTATAAGCGCGTGATTAGGTTGGGAGAAAACCCTGATTATGTTTTTAACACAGGCTGTCCAAGTATAGACCTAGCCTACGAAATAAAACAAACACCCACTTTGGATTTTGACCCCATTAAAAAATACGGTGGTGTGGGAAAGGTCCTGGACTATTCCAATGGCTATTGGGTGGTCATGCAACATCCGGTCACTACAGAAGTGGGGAACTCCAGGTTCCATATCGAAGAAACACTGCACGCAATGTATCGCCTAAATCAGCCTGTTTTTTGGTTTTGGCCCAATGTGGATGCAGGTGCCGATGGTACCAGCACTGGAATTAGATCATTTAGGGAAACTCATGATCTTGAAAATTTTCATTTCTTCAAAAATATGGAACCTCAGGATTTTCTCAAGTTACTTTACTCCTCCAAGGGCCTGATAGGCAATAGTTCTGTAGGAATCAGAGAATGTGCATTTATGGGTGTCCCGGTGGTGAATATAGGTTCTCGCCAAAATAGCCGACAAAGAGGAGCAAATGTGATTGACGTGGATTATTCCAGGACGGAGATTTTAGATGCGTTGAATAAAATAGAGACTTCACCTAAACCTGAAATTTCAACTATCTATGGGAATGGAAATGCAGGGGAAAAAATAGCCCAGCATTTAAGAAAATTACCATTGGTATTTCATAAAACGATTACTTTTTGATGAAAATACTAGGCCTTATTCCAGCAAGAGAAGGGTCCAAGGGGATTCCAGGTAAGAATAGTAGAACTCTTGGTCACCAACCCTTAATTGCTTATTCGATAAAAGATGGTATTGCTGCTCATCAGCTGAACAACGTAACGGTGAGTACGGATGGAGCGGACATCGCCAAAATTGCGATAGCGTATGGTGCTGAAGTTCCGTTTATTCGGCCTAAGGAATTGGCTCAGGATCATACCACTTCCCTCGCTGTGGTCCTTCACGCATTGGAGTTTTTCGAAAATCAAGGCGAATTTTTTGATGCCGTTTGCTTACTTCAACCCACCAGCCCATTTCGTCCTCCTGGATTTGTTGATGCTTGCATAGAGAAGTTTGTATCTACTGATGCAGATTGTTTGATTTCGGTGCTGGAAGTTCCACATGAGTACAACCCACACTGGACTTTCGAAATGGATGAGGAAGGTGCTATGTCTATTGCGACTGGCGAGACTACCTTGATACCCAGAAGGCAGGAATTGCCAATGGCCTACCATAGAGATGGATCTGTCTATATTTCGAAAGTTTCGCTTATCAAAGAAAAAGGAGTCCTCGTCGGTGGTAAAACGGTAGGGATTCTATCTGATCCTTCCTATTACGCCAATTTGGACACCCCGGCAGATTGGGACAAAGCAGAAATAACCTACAAAAAGCTGAATGCATGTGCGGAATAGCCGGTATAGTCGGAAGAAATCCAGAAAATGAAGTTGTTCTCGCCAAAATGCTTCAAAAACAAAAGCATAGAGGCCCGGATGCCCAAGGGGTATGGTTCGAAGAGGAATGCTTCTTAGGCCACAATAGACTTTCTATTTTGGATCTTTCTGAAGCTGCCAATCAACCCATGGTCAGTAATTGTGGGAGATATGTGGTTGTGTTCAATGGGGAAATCTATAATTATATTGAATTAAAGCAATCGCTGGATTATTCATTCAGAACCACATCTGACACAGAGGTTTTGCTGGCGATGTTTATCAAGTACAAGGATAAAATGCTCCAGCATCTCAATGGCATGTTTTCCTTTGCTATTTGGGATCGTGTGGAGAAAAAATTATTTGCAGCACGAGACCGATTTGGAGTCAAACCCTTTTACTTTTCCTTCGCTGATCATCAGTTTTTATTTGCCAGTGAGATCAAAACCCTGGTCGCAGCAGGAGTCGATGCTGCTTCCAATGATGTGGTATGGGCAGATTACTTTGTCCATGGAAGCTATGGTTATCCAGATGAGACATTTTTCAAACATGTCGAGCAATTACCTCCCGGACACTGCCTTAGCTATTCGGATGGAGATCTTCGTCCTCAGATCTATAAGTATTATGATTTTGTGGCTCAAGTAGCCGGTCAACAGGTTTTTGAAAATTCAGAACGCCTACAAGAAGAGTATTTAGAATTGCTCTTGGATGCCCTTCGCATTAGATTCAGGTCGGATGTACCTGTAGGTTTTAATGTAAGCGGTGGGCTGGATTCATCTATTTTATTAGCAATGATTGCCAATATAAAACACGGTGAAACTCAAAACATTGAAGCTTTTACGTTTTATACCGGAGATGAACGATACGATGAATTGCCTTGGGTCAAGGATCTGATTGCTCAAACCAACAGCCCACTCAATCCTGTGCTGCTAACCAGCTCAGAGATTCCCGAACTCCTGGAAAAAGTTTCCTATTTCCAAGATGAACCCTTCGGTGGATTTCCCACCTTAGCCTATTCGAAGATTTTTGAAAAAGCTAGAAAGGAAGGTTTCCTGGTCCTGTTGGACGGTCAAGGGATGGATGAAGCTTGGGCAGGATACGATTATTACAGATCCAACTCTTCAGCCTTGGTACAAGGAATTAAAAGCCCATTGACAAGACCTCAAGTGCTGTCACAGGATCTGCGCTCACTGGCAAGAGAGGTGAACTATCCAGAACCATTTGATAATAAACTCCAAAACAAGCAATTCAGGGATTTGTATTACACCAAAATCCCCAGAGCATTGAGATTCAATGACAGGGTTAGTATGATGCATAGTACCGAGCTTAGAGAGCCCTTTTTGGATTACCGATTGGTGGAGATGGCTTTTGCTCAAAAATCAGAAATGAAAATCAAAGGGGACGAAGGGAAGTGGTTGCCGCGTCAATTAGTGAAAAAGACACTCGAAAGCATTGCATTAGCTCCAAAAAGACCTCTGCAAACGCCTCAACGTGAGTGGATAGGAGGGCCTTTGTCGGGTTTTGTCGAAGACAGAGTAAGCAAACTCAAATCCAATCCATGGTTTGAGAGAAATGCCTTGTCCAATCAATGGCAGGAATATAAGGACGGTCAAAATGACAATAGTTTTTTCGTATGGCAATGGATCAACGCCTCATTTATAGAGGATTAAAAGTGATTCGCTGAGGAGGAAAAAATTGTAAGTGAAAATTCAAATAATAGTTAAAATTGAATTCATCAATTGATGAAACTCAAATAGTTGAGAAAATGAAGTTTTTGATAATAGAGCAAGATTTAAGAGTTTCCGGTACTAGTGCAGGGATAATCTCCCGATCATTTTTGGGTAAATTGAGGAAAGCCTACCCTGAATCTCTGATTGATGTTCATTACATTAAAACGGCTGCCACAGACGACAAACTAGAATTACTTCCTGTCGATACGATTGTAGAGTACCAAGTAAACACTGCTGTTCCCTTCTGGCTGAAGTATGTGAATAAACTCTACTGGAGGCTTTTCAATGTATCCTTGGTGGAGGAAAGTTTCGTGAAAAAGTACACTTCGATCATTTCTAAAATTGAGTATGAAAAGTATGATCATATTTTCATTAGAAGTGCAGGAATCGGCCATGAGGTAATTTTGGCACTAGAAAATTTACCTATTTTAAGTAAGGCCATTGTTAATTTTCATGATCCCTATCCAATTCCATGGTATGTAGGAACCACTTTGAAGCCTACAAAGCTTGATTTTTACAGGCTAGAGAAAATGATGAAAGTAGTAGAGAAGGCCAAGGTGTGTATTTCAACAGCTTTTTGCATGTCCCATGATTTGGAGCATCTCTATAGTTCTAAAAAGCCATTCTTGACCCTTTCACATCAATATGACCCAAGTGTTTTTGCAAAAGAAGAAACTGGAGTAGTACGCGTGAAAGAAAAACCAGTCAGTATTTCATACCATGGCGCCCTGATGTTTGGTAGAAATATTGAGAATCTGATTAAGGCTTACAGTGAATTAGTACGATCAGATAAAAGGTACGAGGTGAATACTGAACTCATCCTCAGGGTAAAAGGCAATGAGGTGGCACGT
Source organism: Algoriphagus sp. (assembly GCF_039969895.1). Taxonomy (GTDB): domain Bacteria; phylum Bacteroidota; class Bacteroidia; order Cytophagales; family Cyclobacteriaceae; genus Algoriphagus. The sequence goes on along the minus strand of NZ_JBDVMZ010000003.1, from coordinate 47,309 downwards.
TATAAAGAGCTATATGGCTCGGCGCTGAACATCAAATTTCTGGATATCGTGAACTTCGCAAATTCCTCCTATGAGCAGATTCATCAGAGCGATATTGTGATCATTTTGGAAAATGGTCCACACTATTCCAATATCTTGGTGGGTAAAGCTCCGTTTTTAGCATCTATCAATAAGGCTGTTCTATGCATTTCTCCAAAGAAATCTGAATTGAGAAACATTATTACCGATGATCGTTGCATCGCGACTATGGATGATGTAGGTGAAATCCAATTAAAACTTAAGCAACTCATTGATAACGAATTGGATAAGGGTGAAGCGATTAAGCCTTTTGGAGACTTTTTTAGTGAAGAAAACTTTAAGGCTCAATTAGATCAAGTTTTATCACAGGCTACATGAATTACTCTTTGCAAAGTGTTTCTTCTTTTGCATCCATAAAAGAGTGTACCTCAGTCTTTAAGAATAGTTATATAATCACTTTACAAGACATTTAGAGTAGTGGAAAATAATTTTAGTAGTTCCAGGGAGCTTGAGCATATAAGTTCTAATCGATATTTGAAAATCTTTGAAATTAAGTATCTGTTGATTTTCACAGTTGTTGTCTATGTAGTTACCCATGCTTACTTCTACTCTTTCTCTGAATGGCTAAACACCGATTACGAAAAACAAATATACAGTATAGCAAATGGTGGTAAATGGTTTTTTTTAGATGGATTTTTTACCAGTAGGGTTCCGCCTCTGCTTCCCATTCTATTTGGTTTAACTTTAAAGTTGTCCACAGTTTCTGGAATCAGTATTTTGCTTTTATCCAAACTTATTATTCTTAGTTGTATTGCTATAAATGCTTATTTACTAGTTAAAATTTCAACTGAATTTACAACTGATCGCTTTCGGTTTTTTCCTGCTTTCTTTTATTTGCTAAATCCAATTATAGTTTATTACTCTTTCAAACCATTGTCAGAACATTTGTTCATGGTTTTTTTTCTGCTTTTTCTTTGGAAATTTATCCAGTTTTTAAAGAGAGAAGATTTTAAATATTTGACCTTTTCACTTTTCTACTTTTCCTTATCGTTATTGGTGAGACCGACTTACTTGTACTTTTTCGGATTCTTAGTTTTGTTTTTAATTTATACAAACAGGCATAGACTTCAGCAATTGGTTTTTCCATTCTTTATTTGCGTACTTACTTTATTACCCTGGTCAACTTATTCGTATTTGAATTCTGATCAATTGGTAATTTCTTCTACAGGAAGTATTCAATCGCTAAAAGATGGTATCGCTTATGACAACAAAGGATATAGAAATACCCTAACAGACGATCCAGGTATAAGGAAGGTAATGGATGATTTTTGGAATGAATATGAGACGTACACCACTACAGGTCAAGTTTTCGATTATTATGTCCTTCAGTTGAAAACCAATGCTTTTGGTTTATTGAAGTTTCAGTTATTAAAACTGGGAAGAGTTTTTGTAGGGACGGATACCATCAATAAGAAGTTTGAATTGCTTATGCTGCTTATTAATTTACCTATTATCCTCGTGTTTTTTTATTGGATTTATAAGGTTTTAAGCTCTCTGAGTTTTTCCAATATGAACACTTTCTTTTTAGTGCTTCTAATTTATACTCTTTTGATATCATCTGTAGTAGTTCCATTATTCAGATATATCATTCCTATCTTTTACCTGGTCCCTATTTTGGGATATTATCAATTTAGCTCTCGAAAAGTCCTATGAATACCAAATCCTGTGTAATTATTCCCTACTATAAATCAGGCCATTTAGTACTTGACGTATTAAGAAAAATACCTAGCATAATAGACTTCGTGTATATTGTGGATGATAATAGTCCTATTCCTATACCGGACTGCTCTTTTTCTGAGTTTGACTTCGAGGTTATTATAGTAAAACATGAGACCAATAAAGGTGTGGGCGGTGCTATGAAAACTGGATTTAGGAAGGCCTTAGAAAATGAGGAAATTAGGTACTTCTATAAAGTGGATTCTGATGACCAAATGGATTTGAGTCAGATCTTTAAGTTGCAGGATCACCTCATATCCGAAACTTGTGATTTTGTAAAAGGTAATAGACTGTATGATATTACTGTGATTAAACGAATGCCATTTGTCCGTCGATTTGGTAATTTGGCTCTATCATTTATTACCAAGATGTGTACGGGCTATTGGGGAGTGCAGGATCCTACCAATGGCTACTTTGGGATTTCCCGTGAAGCATTAATGCAGTTAGATTTGGATAGATTGCATGATTCGTATTTTTTTGAAACCAGCTTATTGGGAGAATTATTCTTAAACGATAGTGTTATTTCTTCAGTTAAAATGCCTCCAATCTATAAAAATGAGGTAAGCAATATGAATGTATTCTTAATTCCTTTTGAATTTTTGCCAAAACTTATTGCCATATTTTTCAGAAGAGTTTATTATAAATATTTCCTGTTTGATCTTAATATAGGATCTATTTACTTGTTTCTTTCTGTGTTACTTTTTGTTTTTGGAAGTAGCTTCGGCTTTTATCACTATTATAAAAATTTGAATTTGGGATTGACTACTCCTGCTGGAACTGTAATAATCTTCGCCTTGGCGATCTTGATTTCATTCAACTTATTCCTGTCTTGGCTTGATTTTGATACCAAGAATTACCCGAGGAAAAATCCATAATTAATCAGGTATATCCGCATTGATACCCGGAAAAAGCTAAAAGTATTATGATTATCCGTATTTCTACCAGTAATGTGGAATAAGCAATGTAGCACATGTTAAACTTATGAATTGAGGCCGCCTCGGTCACCGATCTTTCGACTTCTGTCCTTATGAGCAAGGGAATTATGCATCCTGTCAAGATTGCGGATAGTCAACTTTATTAGATCCTTTTTTCCCGAACTGTAACCAGATAAATCAGTTATTTCAAACTTTGCGATCTGGTTCAGTTTCAATTGAAGTGCTTAGGATCTGAATTTTATAAATCTTAAATCCAGCGAAATTCAAGGAGATTGGCGCAAGTTTATCCTACTTAATACTAGCACTAGTCGGAATTTTCTTCTCTGATTTCTCAATAGTTTGATTTTGCGTACTGCTCATGTTTTATTTCTGCTGCTTAGAACGCTGGATTGCAGAAAACAAAACCTAAAATTCTATCTTTCTCTTCGGTGAAGTTGCTTTGCCGAGGAACATTCGAGACAAACTCTAATGAGAAAAATTCAAAAAGCAGGTACTTTTGTGTTAATTCGTTAATCTTTTAGGTTTTTTCTAATTCTATACATGTTTTTAACTCACTTCATCGTTTTTTTAATTTTGTTGCTTGTGGCTTTGATCTATCATCGATTGGCATTGAAGTTCAATATTGTCGATAAGCCAAATCATCGTAGCTCACACATTCATACCACTGTTAGGGGAGGGGGGATTCTTTTTCCACTTGCTGTTGTCTTCTGGTGGATGGCTTACGATTTCCCCAATACCTGGATGGTCATCGGGATACTATGGGTATCTGCCATCAGTTTGCTAGATGATGTCTATACCATTTCCAGTAAAATCCGCTTTGGAATCCAGTTTGTTGCTCTCTCAATGGCTTTTTACGACTTGGATGTTTTCTCTCAAATTCCCTGGATGCTCCTACCGTTTTTTTACTTTATAGCTTTAGCAGTGCTGAATGGGATTAATTTCATGGATGGAATCAATGGGATCACTGGTCTTTATGGCTTAGTTTTCTTGGGGAGTATATTGGCGGTTAATGCCTATTCCGGGATCTTTGATGAATTTTTGATACGATATGAGATTCTTGCCATCTGTGTGTTTCTGATTTTCAATTTGCGGAAAAAAGCCCTCATGTTCGCAGGCGATATTGGAAGTATTGCATTGGCGTATTTGATGATATATATGCTCGTGCAATGGTACTTAGAGTCAGGATCTTGGACGGTGATTTTATTCTTACTCATTTATGGTGTTGACGCTGCGATCACCATTTTTGACAGAATTAGGAAGGGAGAGAAAATTTCCGAACCCCATCGCACGCATCTTTACCAGATACTCGCCAATCAAGGCAATAAACCTCACGTCAATATCGCTTTGGTCTATGCTTTACTTCAGCTTGTGATAAATTTTGCTTTTTTTATCTATCCAAAATCAACCCCAAGTCCACTTTTGGGTTTTGGGTTGATCGTCGGCGTAGGCTTACTCTATATTGGGTTAAAGGTATTTTTCTTCAAAAAGTATTCGGGTCATCCTAGCTAATTCGCTAAGAGAAAAAGAATAAGCCAACCCTAATCCCCCTCTTCACCATCATTTGGGTTCCCTAGCCCATGTCAAATTCCACTTTTTCTTGAGTCTGAGTTGTGGTTTCCTCACACAGTTTGGCTCTAATAAAAAAACTCAGAGAAACTCTGAGTCTTTTTACTTCGGCGAATGCCTTGATTAAAACTTAACGATAAGTCAAAATTGAGGCGTAAAACTTAGAATTAAAATACCCTATATAGGGTATATTTTGAGGTTTTTTGAGAATTGACCAGCAATTTTGCTCTAGGAATTACAACTGAGAAATCATTGGTTCACTTATTGATAGATGAACTAACCAAAAAAAGGCTTTTTCTAACGTTGCTGAATGACCGATCTCGCGGCACATTCACCGCTCAAAAGGCATTTAAATTTGTTAACAAAAAGCACATTTGATTTGGATTGGTAGTTGTGAGTTAATCATATGATTTTATTTACTTTGTACCCAAATCAAGGAAAAAAGAGAAAAAGTCTCTAGTCATGAAGTTACAAAGTATCATTCCACCATCCCTAGCAAGAAGCAATTTTTTGCATGTTTGGGGACTGACTCTAGCAAAGACTACACTCCGCTAATCTGCCCATAGGCATGAAAAGCGAAACAATTCTGGATAACAGCGTTAAGGCAATCTATCATAAAAATTATTAATCAAACCTTATCTTAATCAAATCCCAAAAAAAATGAAGCAAAAACTATTCACTAGTTCGATTAACCGCTCGCTTATGATAGCCATAGTTGCCATGTTGGCAATGGGCGCTTGTAAGGGTAAAAAGAAAGCTGCGCAACAAGCACCACCAGCACCTGTGGAGCAAGTAGAACAGCCAGCTCCAACTCCTCCACCAGCACCAGTTTCTTCCGCTGAAGAGATCGCTGCCGAGAAGTTGGAAAAATATTTCAATAGTGTGGCTGGAGCAGGGAATGCGTCTATGGCTAATCAGACAATCCAAGAAGCTTTAGGTATGTTCTCCAATCAAGAAACTCCAGTGTTGATCGTAATTCACGAAGAAAATGGAATCAAAGATTACGATGAGCCAACTACCATCAAGAAGTACTTGGAGTACTTGAAAGACACCAAAAAGAACTTGAATTACATCAGCGATATCCGCATGGATGCCAATGGTAAAGTTTCTGAATTGGAGCTTAGAAGAAAATAATCGCCCACCTGAAAAAATAATTGAAACATGAAAAATAAAATGATCCTTTTCCTGGGCTTATTCCTTGCGACTTCAGTAAGCGTATTTGCTCAGTCAGAAACCATCAGTCCGGCTAGAAAGCAAGCAATTGACTCTCTTGCACTAGAGAAAGTAAAAGATTTGAGTAAATACATCAGCATCATCGGAAGCAAAGAAACTCAGTTTTCTGAAGCCAACCGAGTAATGGACAGAGCTGAGGAGCTTTTCTCTCCAGGTGCTGAAATGGGCGTTTCTAGTATCAATACAAACGAAATCGCTTACTACAAAGTAAGACGTTATTTCGAGCGTTTGATGGCTTTGAACTACGATAGAGTAAACATTACCTGGTATGATATCCAGTATATCTCTGATCTTGAAAGACAGCCTGACGGAAGATACGTAGGCGTTGTGACGGTATTCCAACGTTTTGAAGGTACTTCTATTGAAACAGGAATGAACTACAAAGACACGACTAAGAAAGACATCACTATCTACGTTGAAAAGAAGCAAACCCAAATTGCTGGTAGAACCATCGAATTTTGGGACGTCATGCTTGGTGACGTGAGAGTGACAGAAACCTCCGCATGAGAATAATAATCTTAAGTTTTGCGATAGTAATCGCAAGCATCTCAATTGTCTCGGGGCAGGGCATAGGCAGCCCCGGGACAATTAAAGATGATGGCAAATTCGCTGCCTCTACCAAACAACTAAACCAATTCTTTAGAAGATTTAATGGTGAAGAATCACCTACTGATGGCAATGTACGCTACTATCCATCCGATTCCGCCTACCATAGTATCCCGCTGAGAAGGGGGTTTATTCAAATACTTTTTGATAATCAAACATCCTCGGTCAATCCAGATCTGAAAAAACAGTTCAGTGATACCGTCCTTTCTGCCACATATCCCCAATACTTGAATTTCCATCGGGAAGGATGGTATGCTGAGGTTCAGGCAGATTTTATCTACAAAGGAAAAAGAGAGTCCGCTACCTTGATATTAAAAATACAACCCGAGGGACTTGGGTATGAATGGGTCATAGATGAGGTCTCATTTCCCCCATTCAAAACAATATTCAACAAACCTGTCGGAGACTCAAAAGACTTTCTTCATCCCCTAAGTCATGAACTTGGATTTATGAATTTGAGAAGAGCCTTTCAGGACTCCAAAATGCCTGAATCGTTCACGGAAAGCAGTTTCAAACCTGATTACCTAACGCTATTCCTCTACGAAATGAAGCAAAACAACCTGCGCTACGATACCGTAACGGACGTTAAGTTTCACTTCTTCCAAATAGAAGGCTGGTATTTTGAAGTAAATCAATTCAATCGCCCAGGTTTTAATACCGGATGGCTGATTTCAAACCTTGTCAAACTTTCCCCTGGCGATAAGGAAACCATTCAGAAATATATTTATGATCAGAACTAAGACCATCTTTCTAGGTTTATTGTTGTTCAGTCTGAGCTTCTCCGGAATAGCTCAAACTATAAAAGGCTATACCCAAGCGGAAATAGATGATTACTCTTCCAAAGTGGAAGATCAGGTTAGGTTCCTGGAATATCTGCTCAACACCATTGGTTCAGCCGAAACTCAACCTAGAGATAAAGATGTGGTAATCCGCGAAAGCTACCTGAAAATCTTCCGTGATGGAGAAGTTCAAGTGGAAGACGACCTTTTGTTGGATAGAAAAGTTGTTACCAATAAGAATGTAACCGCCTACCTGAAGGACATCGAGTTTTTTTATAAAAATGTCAACTTCAAGTTTAAAATCCGGGAAATCAAACCTCACCAGAAAGATAATGGTGACGTGTATTTCACAGCCTCACTAGATAGAACAATTACTGCCACGGGCATCAACAACGAAAAAGTAAACAACACCAAGCCAAGATTTATAGAAGTTAACCTCGATAGCAAAACTCAGGAATTAAAAATTGCCAGTGTTTACACGACCAAAGTCAGCCGGGATGAGGAATTGACCGAATGGTGGTCTGTGCTAGATCCTCACTGGAAATCCTACTTTAGAGAAAGATTCGCACTTTCTGCCTACGATTCTATTGGAGTGGAGCAGTTGTACAAGTTTGTAGAAGTGGATTCCCTGGATATTTCTGGAAGGGACTCCCTGCTGAACCTCGATCCAATGGAGGCCATGCGCAACCTGAAATACGTGAACCTGAGCAATACACAGATCACCGAACTCGGGCCCATTTCTAATGTGACTTTCCTGGAGTATCTGGATGTTTCTAATACCCCCACGGCTGATATCCAATTTATCAAGTATTCTGATCGCTTGAAGCATCTCGATATTTCAAATACTCAGATTACTAACATCAGTGAGCTGGTCAATCTCAAGTCCATAAGATCTCTTCGCATAGAGAAAACTCCAATCCTAAGTTTTGCTGTGCTGAATGAGTTCGATAGCCTGAAAAGCCTCTACATCGCACAAAGTGGTTTTAATAATACCGAAAATATTAAGGAGCTCTCGAAACTTGAAGAACTGGATCTCAGCAATAACTACTTAATCAACTTCAGCCAACTCGCAGATTTGACTGCATTAAAGCAGTTAAATTTATCAGGAACAAATATTCAGGACCTCACACCACTGAAGGATTTGAATCAGCTTGAAGTATTGGATATTACAGGAACAGAAGTGTCGGATATTTCAGCACTGAACAAAAAAGCCAGTCTGAGCAAGGTTCTAGCCGATGAGACTAAGCTAACCGTCCTAGCCGCTGATAATTTTATAAGAAACAATCCAAAAGTACTACTCATTCACCATGTCAAAGACTTGGAAAGCTGGTGGGCAGGATTGTCAGAAGCCTGGAAGGCCAGTCTGAAAAAAGCTAATCCAAGAATCACCTCAGATCAACCAAACGTAGAGATTCTAACCAACACGATCGGGTTGGAAGAGTTAGACTTAAGTGGAGCCGGAATCGAATCGCTTAATCCTATCACGAGATTTGTGAAATTGGAAAAAGTAGATTTTTCTGATAACCCGATCACCGAGCTTGTTTCTTTGAGTGAGGTGAAGACTCTTACAGAAATCACAGGTAAAAACTCCCAAGTCAAAGACATCTCTCCACTAAAATCTAATGAGGCACTGCTCAACCTTAACCTAGATGGAAGTCCGGTTTCCAGTATTTTGGATGTTTTGAGCCTTCCGAATCTTACTTATCTAAATGTAAATGGCTCGGAGATTTTCACGGAAGAAGTTCCAGAGATTGTAATACAGAAACCTAGCTTGACGATAGTTTATAGAACTGACGAACTAGCCGCCTGGTGGGAAGGGCTAAGCGATGATTGGAGGGATATTTTCAGAAAGCAGTTTTCTCTACCTGCCGATCCTACCACAGAAGAGCTTCATGCGATGGCACAGAAAGCATCGTTGACCTTTGAGCGAACTCCCATAGATGATATTCATGCATTGACGGTTTTTGTAAACCTCCGTTCACTGGTGATTTTTGATGCGCCTTTAGGTTATTTGGCACCAATCACTGAACTGAAGCTTTTGGAGAAACTGAGAATTTCGCAAGTTCCTGTGGTGGATTTTTCACCGATTAGTGGCTTGTCAAAACTGGAAGAATTAGATATCAGTAACTCTGGTATAGAAGATTTAAGTCCTATTTCAGGGCTGATGAATTTGAAAGTTTTGAATATTTCTGGTACTAATTTGAAAACGTTGAAAGGATTAGAGTCTTTGATAAAACTGGAAGAACTCGACGTGGCCAGCACCAATCTTCGTTCACTGAGACCTATAGAAGATCTGTCAAATCTGAAGAAACTTTCCTGCTTCAATACGCGACTGAATAGCAGAGCCATAGACAATTTCAAGAAAGCTAACCCTGATTGTGAAGTTAGATTTTACTAGAAGTTAATTGCATCTTCGGCTATTCTGCCAGTATAGAGGATTGCATCTAATAGGCGTAAAACTTAAAAGCCCATAATCAAAGAATAAACAGCTCAGCAACAAATTGGCAAAAGGGGGATGAAGGTGGAAATACCACTTTCATCCCCCTTTTGAATTTGAAAAAAACCAGAAAAGTATCGCTGATTGTTCTCAGTAAGAATAATAGATAGTTTTCAGGTAAGGAGAAGGAAAAGGGATAAAAAAATAAGATTAAATGGTCCCTTTAATATTTTCTTAGAAAAAGTTATGCTTTAAAAGTTGCTTAATCACCCTGACATAAAGGTATCTCGCGGATCTTGGAAAAAAATACCCTGTACAGGGTATTTTTTGGTGTAATCAGGCTAAAGTTTTCCACAAAATTGCATTTTACTGATTTTCATTATGGTTATTCTATTTTTCTTAGTCTAGCTTTTTTGTTCCGAACGTTTTAGTGCCGCCAAAATTTCCCAAGCCATTTTATAAAAAGTTCTGCTTTGCCCGCTCTAGCTCACAAAGCGCAGATTTCAACGAATCAAAATCCCAGGCATCTTTGCAGAGATTCAAATTTTGACTTTCTTCAACTCCCAAACTCCCTACTCCCAAGCTCCAACCCATTGACCAAGTATCTCTCAGTCCTTTCCATCCTTTCCATTACAGTGATACTCCTCGGGGTCAATCGTGGGTTTGACTTTTCGGATGAGGGACTATACCTGCTACTGGCAGATCCTCAGCAGCAGAATATAGGCGGGGTTTATAATTACGATCTCTTCTTCAAGCTTATTTATCATTTCACGGGAGTTGAAGTTGGAATAGTAGGTTCACGACTTATTCGTCTGCTGAGCTACTTGGCAGGAGCGCTGGCACTGAGTGTTTTTTGGAAAAATCTCAATCAGCAACTCAAGATTACACTGCCTGTCTTTTTACTTTCCCTGAGCGGCTTAATTGCTGGGTATAGTTTTCTACCTCCCAGTTTATCCTATAATTCCATATCGGTGGTTGCTGTGTGTTTTTGGCTGGCAATTATCTCCAAAAAATCGCTTCAACCTAAGGATTGGCTTTACCTAGGCCTGGTGTTGATGGTTTTATTCTATGCTAAAATCACCGTTTGCCTTGCACTAGGGGGCTTTACTTTGCTTTTTTTCTTGCTTAAAAAATCTTTATCCCTAGCCAGAATAGCTTTGCTCTTACTTCCAATGCTACTCTTTGAAGTGATATTCTATGGTTTATTTCTGGAAAATGCCTTGATGAGACTCTCCGGAGAATTTGGTTTTCTCCAACAGCGAAAGGACTACACATTTTTGCTGTTGCTCAAATACACAGCGGTGGGTGGATTTTGGTCCTTCCTGGCAGGCTTTCTTTTCTTTGCTGCTTCCAAAGCCAAGAAGTATGGCTTCCAATTCTATCCTTTGCTCTTAATTCTAGCCCTAAGCTCATTGCTGCTAGTCTTTTACTTCACCCTCATCACTTCCGAATGGAGTCACCTGGTTCTTTTGCTCACTTTTGCAGGAATAGCTTGGGTACTCGGCGATCTGCAGAATAATGACCTCAAAAAAGATGAACTGCTGCTCCTGATCGCCTTGGTCTTGCTTCCATTTATCCTTCATTTTGGGAGCAACGTCTATTGGATGCGCTTAGGAATACATTATTGGGTGTTTTGGCTGTTGGCTTTGGTATTTTTGTTTCAGAAAAAGGGTTATCCAAAACCAATGCAGTTGTATGTATTTGCTTCCAGTATATCCTTAGTTTTGGTTGTCTTTGGTATTTGGCTTACACCCTTTGAAGGAGCGTATCTTTGGCAGGCTACAGAGCGATGGGAGTATCGTACAGGCAAAAGCATTTACATATCTCCAGCGCAAACTGATTTTCTTAGATTGATTGATGAAGAAATTAAGAAATCTAAACCTAGGCAACTCGTTGCGTTCTATAGTAACCCAGGTATCCTTTACCTTTTGGGTAAAAACCAACCTTATTCTCCCGGATATTGGAAGCCTTCCCAAGCCAGGTTATTCTTTCATTCGGGATCTGATTTGGCGATGATACTCTTTAATGAATTGGAAGAATTTCCATTTGAAAGAGCTGACTGGACCACGCAAAAAGAAGTGATTCAGCCCAATGGTGAAAAATTACTTATTATATGGAAAAAGTAAGTGCAACTCATTTCCTCAGGTTTTGGGCTGTTTTAGGGCTATTCGCATTAGTGCTGATCTGGTTTCTTCCCTGGCGATTCCAAACCAACGATGACGAACTCATGATGTGGCTTGTATCAGGTGCCTACACCGGAACGCCTGAAAGCTACGCAGTTTTCATCCATCCCATCCTCAGCTGGATTTTCTCCGAACTCTATACCGCGCTTCCAGATGTTCCTTGGTATCCGCTGACCTGGTTTGGCGTGCTCTACTTAAGTTACTTGGGAATAGTTATATCATTAACCTTAACTGAAAGTGCAAGTAACTTCAAGCAACTCTTTATCCTGTTTGTACTCTTATTGGTTCTTCACTTTGGGATAACTCTCCAATTCACCGTGGTTGCCGGAATGGCAGGTTTCTCGGGTATGTTACTTTTTGAGGTGGGTAGAAAAAATAATAGTTTGTTGATGCCAGGCTTTTCTCTTCTCCTTTTGATTTTTTCCATTTTGATACGCTGGGAGTCATTTTTTTTAATCTCCCTAGGCTATGCACTTTATTTCCTTTGCTATAGGTCCTTGAGTGAATTCCGATTGTATGCAAAGTTTTTTATTCTCCCCGCACTGCTTTTTCTGGTTCTCTTTGGGGGTAAACTCCTTTGGGAAAAACAAGCTGATTACCTGGACTTTATAGCCTACAATAAAGCTCGGGCGGCCGTGTCTGATCATCCAGTTACTCACAGACTCATTTCAGAGATGCAGCCTGAAGAGGAGCCAACTTGGTTCTATTTTTCCCAATGGATGATGGAAAATGATAGACTTACCACCCAGGATTTACTCGAGAGAAAAATAGTCTTAGATAGCATGTTCTTTTCTCTAGAGCAATTGAACCACTCCTTTGCCAGACTGATTTCTATTCTGAAAACGGAGGCATTCAAATCAGTATTTACCCTACTTTTTTTCTTTCTGTATTTCTATAGGTTCAGATTCTCCAAGAATTCCTTGTTTTTTTTCCTAGCTTGGATTCTTTTTTTTATTACGTTCAATCATTTCTATGTCCTCAATGGCAGGGTAATCATCCTGTACCTTTTTCCATTCTGGTTTCCATTCATTTTAGAAGAAGCTTCAAGCAGCCTCTCAAAAAAGAATTCTCTGCTTTCATCTTACCTGCTTTTACTTCTCTTTGGGTATCATTTTTTTTCCTTTCTGACAGTCTCCAAAGGAAGAGAAATTATGCAAAGGGAATTTGAATCCCTCACTGCACAGCTTCCTGAGCAGTCACTTTTGGTACTAGAGGGGTATAAAGAAAATTACCTTGGGATAAAATTCTCCAAGGACAATCCTGTGTCTCTCCTGAGTCTGGGATGGATTTCTAAAAGCCCTTTTCAGACCAAGAAACTGGAGCAACTTGGACTTCAGGTCATTTCAGATGCCGACGAATATTACCTCATAGGGGTGGATATCCATGAGGAGTACTTCTTCCCAGATTACATGAACTATGTAGGTGAGGGGTATCAACTGGAAAGCAAAACTGAACTGGACAACTTTATTCTTTTCCATTACATAAGAACCAACTAGCGAGGGTTTTCCCAGGGAGTGTTAATTCACTCAATTCAATTTATTTCTTGCAAAAATCATTTGTCCAAGTAAATTTGCTTTACTGAGTCAAAAAATTACTCAGTCCGCTAGTTTCTGACATGGGAGTGACCGAGCGAAGCTTTAAGGTACTTCATACCACCCACCACCCAACAACTAACAACTAACAACCACCAACCAACAACTACCAACCAACAACCACCAGTTGCTCGAATCCCTAGTCACTTCCAAAACCCGAATTAAACTTCTCCTGAAGTTCTTCTCGCACGCCAATTCAGGCTACCTGCGTTCACTGGCCAAGGAGTTTGACGAGTCCACCAACTCCGTACGAGTGGAACTCAACCGGCTCACCGAGGCTGGACTTCTTGTATCAGAAGACGATGGCAAAACCAAACTCTACAAAGCAAACACCAGCCATCCCTTTTTTGAAGAAATCAAAGGCATGGTTTCCAAATTCCTGGGTTTAGACGATCTCATGGAGCGTATAGTCAAAAGAATGGGGGAGGTAGAGGCAGCTTATATTGTAGGAGATTATGCTAAAGGCATAGACTCCGGGACGATCAGCATGATCCTAATAGGCAAGAAGCTCGATCAACACTATCTAGATTTTATCAGAGAGAAAACCTACGAAAAAGTACAACGCAAAGTAGAAGTTTCCATACTCACCACCGACCCCGGAGACATACAGGGGATCTTGGTTTATGGCAAATAATAAAATAGCACCAACCCCCAACCAACAACCATCAACCACCAACAACCACCAACAACCAACAACCACCAACCACCAACCAACAACCCCCAACCAACAACCAACAACTAACAACTAACAACTAACAACTAACAACCAACAACCACCAACCCCCATTGACCCCCAAAGACAACATCAAAATCATCCAGCCCACCTCCGGATGGCAACTAATAGACTTCAAAGAACTCTGGCGATACAAAGACCTCCTGTATTTCCTAACGCTGAGAGGAATCAAAGCCCGCTATGCTCAATCCGTATTGGGAGTTGCCTGGGCTATTATCCAACCCCTTTTTACCACTGTCGTCTTCACCATTGTCTTTGGCAACCTCGCCAACGTGGACTCCGACGGTATTCCCTATACCCTGTTTTCTTACCTAGCCCTCTGGCCTTGGAATTACTTTTCGGGAACACTCACCGAGTCGGCCAATTCCTTGATCCAGAATGCAAACATGATCACCAAGGTGTATTTCCCAAGAATGGTCCTGCCACTATCTTCTATACTTTCCAAACTCCTAGATTTTATAATCGCCTTTGTCGTGGTGGTAGGAATGATGTTTTACTACCAGCTCGTACCAGGTTGGGGACTGCTGGTACTCCCGTTGCTGATCATTCAATTACTCATGTGCAGCTTAGGGATGGGGATGATGCTTTCTGCCATGGCCGTGAAATACCGGGATGTCAAGCATGCACTGACCTTCGTGGTGCAGCTCTTACTTTATGCCGCACCCGTAGTTTATAGCACCACAGCTGTACCCGAAAAGTACCAGGCATTCTATGTGCTTAACCCCATGGTTGGCGTGATCGAAGGCTTTCGAGCAGCTTTCCTCGATCGTCCCATGCCTTGGGAATGGATCTGGCCAGGAACCATCGTTGCTCTTATCCTCTTCATCTTCGGCATGATGTACTTTCGGAGGATGGAAAGAATCTTCGCGGATGTAGCTTAATTGGTTGTTAGTTGTATGTTGTTAGTTTCTCGAACCCCAACCAACACTTAACAACCAACAACCAACAACCAACACCCAACAACCAACACCTAACAACCAACACCCAACAACCAACAACCAACAACTAACAACCAACAACCATCAACTAACAACCACCAACCAACACCCCCTTGCTCCTCTCCATCATCTCACCAGTTTATCGAGCCGAAGCACTTCTTACTCAGCTTGTAGAGCGTATCGTATCCGCAGTTTCTCCCATTTGCGATGAGTTTGAAATAATTCTCGTGGATGATGCTAGTCCAGATCACTCTTGGCAACACATAGAAAAACTTGCCGGCATTCACCCTCAAATCAAAGGAATTAAGCTCAGCCGAAACTTCGGTCAACATTATGCCATTACCGCCGGATTAGATCATGCTGCTGGTGAATGGATAGTCGTGATGGACTGCGACTTGCAAGATAGACCCGAAGAGATCCCAAACTTATACAGAAAAGCGCTTGAGGGGTTTGACGTGGTGCAAGCTAGGCGCGAAAACCGGCAGGACGGATTCCTGAAAAAACTTTCATCCAAACTCTTCTACCGCACCCTGGCCTGGCTTACCGGATCAGAGCAAGACGAAACTATCGCAAACTTTGGGATTTACCACCGCCGAGTCATCGCTGAAGTGGTGAAAATGCGGGAGTCTATACGGTATTTTCCCACTATGATCAAATGGGTAGGATTTAGGCAGGCTGCTATACCTGTGGTTCATGCAGAAAATGGCGAGCGCCAGAGTGCCTACAACCTTCGCAGGTTATTTAATCTTGCCCTCGACATTATGCTTGCATATAGTGACAAGCCTATACGACTGACAGTCAAACTCGGTATGCTGGTGTCTCTTGCAGGGTTCGTATTCGCATTATATACCTTGTATCGCTATTGGCATGGAGATATTATTGTAGCCGGTTATGCCTCTCTGATTATTTCTATTTGGTTGCTAACGGGCTTTTTATTGATTACGCTAGGTATGGTGGGACTCTATGTGGGGAAAACATTTGAAGGGGTAAAAGACAGGCCCATTTACATCGTAGCGCAAGTTTTAAAGATAAACAAGGCATAAATATGATCAGTGTTTTTTCTCTTGGATTCAAAGGCTACAATGCACTGACTCAGTTGAATCCAGCCTACATTCCATTAATCGATTCTGTAGTCATCGGTAGGGATGCTGGGGTAGAAAATGACTATGCAGATGAACTAAAGGCTTGGTGTACAAGTCGAACTATTGAACACTTTGAGAAAGAAGCGGCTGACCAAAACCTACCACATAGCAACTATATCCTGCTGATAGGATGGAGATGGCTCGTCAAAGAAAGTCCAGATCAACACTTCATTGTTTTGCATGATTCCTTGTTGCCTAAGTATAGAGGATTCAATCCTTTGGTGACAGCACTTATAGAAGGTGATTCAGAAATAGGAGGTACAGCCATCTTTGCCAAGGGAGCCTATGATACGGGAAATATTATAGTTCAAAAAAAAGTAAGCTTAGTCTATCCATGCAAAATTCAACAAGCCATAGACCTAATGGCCAAAATTTACCTGGAGATTGTAACTGAGTTATTTGAAAAGATCAGTACAGGGCAAACCTTGACTTCCAGAAATCAGGATGAAAAAGAGGCCACATATAGCTTGTGGAGAGACCAGGAAGACTATAGGATCAATTGGGCCCAACCTGCATCCAGAGTCTTGAGACATATTCATGCCAGTGGAAGCCCTTACAAGGGAGCATTCTCCGAGGCAGGTGGTTTTAGGTATAGAATTTTGGATGCAGCACTTGCTGAGGATGTTGAAATAGCCAATAGAACTGTTGGAAAAGTGATTTTCACCAGAAATGGCAATCCGGTCATCGTCTGCCAGGAAGGACTTCTCGAATTGACAGCTATAGTAGCAGAGAATGGAGAAAAAGTAGCTCTGCCAAACTTCCGAGTAAGATTAAGCTGAAGTCACCTGCAATTCCGCCCTAATACAGGCCAACCAACAACCAACAACCACCAACCAACAACCACCAACCAACACCCAACAACTAACAACCAACAACTACCAACCAACCCTAACTCCTCCAACTGCCCCTCACATAGTCAGCAAAGGAGTGAATTTTGCCACCTAATAGTTTATAATCCTTAACCAGTTCTTCAGTTTCCAAAACTAACTGTGGATACAAAAATTGGATCTTCTCTAAGTGATTGACGGTTTCCAAACCACTAGCCTCAGAATAAACCAGAAATTTGATGAAATCATTTTTATAAGATCTTCTGCCGTATCCTTCCACAATGTTCGTAATGACCGAATCAGAGGATCTTCTCAACTGACTACCCAATTCATATAATTCATACTTTGGAAGTCTAAGTGAAAAAGGATGAGTCTTTAAAAATAAACTAAAGCTGATCTTATAAATATCCAGGTCTCTATAGCTACTCATGGTATTAGTGTTTAAAGCAGAAAGAAAGTTTGTGAAAAAAACAACACTTAATCTAAACACTAATCCCCTAATAACCAACCAACAAACAACCACCAACCAACAACCAACACCCACCAACAACCAACAACCACCAACCAAAAACCACCAACCAAAAACCACCAACCAACAACCAACAACCACCAACCACCAACCAACAACCACCACCCAACAACCACCAACCAACAACTGAAAACCCCCTTCAACAAACCCTACCAAACCGGCAAGGAACTCACCTACATTCAGGACGCGATCAACCGCGGCAAGATCTCCGGCAATGGCTACTATACCCAACAGTGCCAATCTTTCCTGGAAAAGCGCTATGGTGTATATAAGTGTTTACTTACCAGTTCCTGCACCGATGCCCTGGAGATGGCGGCCATACTATGTGAGATCAAGCCCGGGGATGAGGTGATCCTGCCAAGCTACACTTTCGTGTCCACGGCTACGGCTTTTGTGCGTCGTGGGGCGCAACTGAAGTTTGTCGATAGCCATGCCGAGCATCCCATGATGGATAGCATGAAGCTCGAAGCGCTGATTACTGCCAAAACCAAAGCCATCCTCGTGGTACATTACGCAGGGCTGCCCTGTGACATGAAGGAAGTGATGCGCCTGGCAGGACTGCATGGGCTATTCGTAGTAGAAGATGCTGCCCAAGCGATAGAAAGTAGGAGCGAGTGCAGGCAGCTTGGGACTATTGGGCATTTGGGTACGATAAGCTTTCATGAAACCAAAAACATTCAGTGTGGAGAAGGAGGGGCATTACTGATCAATGATCCCAACTTAGCTGAGCGTGCGGAGATTATTTGGGAAAAAGGCACCAATAGAACTGCTTTTTTTCGTGGGGAGGTGGACAAATACGGCTGGGTGGATGAAGGCAGCAGCTTCCTTCCCTCAGAGATCACCGCAGCATTTCTTTGGGCTCAGTTGGAAAATATAGCCACTATTCAAGACCGTCGTGACCAAATCTGGGAGGAATACTTTGCGTATTTTCATGGGCTTACGCCAAAAAGTAACCTGCTTACTTCGGAATACTTGAGTCTCTTCCCAAAGAATGAGAAATATACCTTTACTACGAATACCCAGGCCCAAAAAGCAAATGCACACATTTTCTATCTGCTTTTTGAAAGCTTGGATCAGCGAACCCGCTATGCTAAAGTCTTGAAAGAACAAGGAGTCCTAGCTGTCTTTCATTACCAAAGTCTTCACAGATCAGGCTACGCCAAAAAGCACTTTCCGGATCAGTATGGCCGAGAACTACCCAATGCAGCGCGCTACTCCGATTGCTTATTAAGATTGCCCTTATTCTATGAATTACCGGAAGTCATTATGCTGTGATCTATGACCAGTCAACCAACAACCAACAACCAACACGCAACAACTAACACCCATGTCATCCTGAGCGAAGTCGAAAGACAACAACCAACAACTAACACCCAACAACTAACACCCAACAACCAACAACCAACACCCAACAACTAACAACCAACAACCAACCCCCAACTTCTCCCCAATAAAATTTGCGAATCCAATCCAACCGAGTAAATTTATTACTCAGTCCTCCCACAAGCCCCAAAGGGCATTTATTGTATGTAAATGAGAATAACTCTAATCTTAGGTGGGAGTGAAAGGGCGAAGCTGTGCCTGGCAAGTGAAAAGTAAAAAGTAAGTGGTGAAAGGTAGCAATTAGATATTTTTCAGCTATTTCAAAACCATCCCTTCGATAAGCTCAGGGCAGGTAACTAACAACCATTACCTCACAACCTCTCCGGAATTATTTTAGGGGAAAATGTCAATATCGAATTGATTTCACAAAAATCAAAAGTAGGGATAGCAGTTTAAGCTGAAGTACTAATTAATTAACATATTAAAATTGAAAGGTTTAGACACTTTTTCATATAGCAAGGTCTCAGAAACTATAGTTCTTATAATAAGTATAGTTTGCTTGGTGCTGTTTACTGCTACAGCTTTCAATTCATTCTATTGGATGGATGATTTCTGGAAGCGTTATGAATTGATTCACACTGGCTTTTTTCAGTTTCAATGGGATATATATTGGGGGTGGGATGGTCGTGCCATTTCTCCAGTTTACACGCTTCGTAATCTTTTTCTCTGGCTTTTTGATTATCAACAATCCTGGGCAGTCACGCTGATTACTGTAGGTTTTCTGTTTGGCACTTCCTACTTTATGTCGCTAATTCTAGTTCGCGAAAATTGGCTCGAATTTTCAAAAACAAAGAAGGCTATTACCATTTTACTTATCGCTTTTGTTCTGATAATGGTATTTAGACCTCACCTTAGTCGTAGTTTCTATTGGGCAACAGGATCTTTTTATTGTCTTGCTAATTTCTTTTGCGTCTATGTGATCTACCGTCTGCTTCAAAAATCCAGCTCGAAGTGGAATTACTGCTGGTTTTTCGTGGCAGTATCGACTGGTGCCAATTCGGGCTGTCTTGTGCTATGCTTTTTTGTTTTTGCACAGCTATTTGGATTGATCCGATTAGATAAAGCTAACTTTTGGGGTATGCTTTCGCTCGGATTGGTCACACTGGCATTGGTGACTTTTGCACCCGGTAATTTCAACCGTGCTAATGGTGCCTTGATGTTTTCCTTCGCAAACATGTGGGACGGAGCTATCTCCATACTTAAAGAATATGCTGGGATGTCAAAATGGATAGGGATTGGTTCCATTTTGGTGGGGTTGTACTTGAGAAAGGAAATTCAAAAGGTCGATTACAGACTGGTTCTTGTTCTTGTATTGAGCGCCCTTGCGTCGATTCTTCCTTTCCTGCCTTTGCCCTCCGCGGCTAGCAAGCATACAGCCATTCATTTTCAGACTTTTCTTTTGCTGGCAGGCGTCCTCGGAATTGGTCTTTTGATACGCGCCATCGCTGCTAAAATTCCGGCAGTGCTTATCAATGGAATGGCTATAGCTTTCTTTCTTTACTTTGGGACGCAGGTTTGGACTCAGTATCAAACAGGAAGGGAAGTAAGCGTGCAGATGGCCGTTAGAATGGATATTTTGGAGGAAAGTAGAGGTAGCGAGACAACAGTTAAATTGAAATCTATCGTTGTTCCAGATAACAATTGGACGAGTAGGTTTTGGGATATTACGGATAACCCCACCTACTATTCGAATATCTACGTCGAAAAATATTTTGGTATTGGAGGTGTTTACTTAGCTGAATGAGATTCGTTTTAAATATTGTTTAGCTTAATTGATGTGGTTAACATCCGGTTTAATTATTTGTTAATACCATGTATTTAATGGTATGGGAACCTTTAGAAAAAAAATGTTTACCAAGATTTTTTTTCACAGTTAAAGCAAGAGGATGTTTGTGAAGTCCAGTCTATCGAAACAGACCTTGGACGTTCAGAGATTTTCATTGGTTTCATCCTCTGTTTGCAGGATTAGGAAGATGAGCAAAAAGAAGAACCAATGATAGTTGATAGGAAGTTAAAGGGCTAAGCTATGCATGCCTACTGAAGGTAAAGTCTTCAAATGGCTAAATAAAAAAGTTGAAACTACCTCACTCCCCATTGATGATTGATAATCAATAAATGAATCTTGAAACTGTAAAGGTGCGCCTCTGTAAGAGAAATTCTTAACCACTCCAATCCTCTAAATATAATCTAAAAAGTCCACAACAAATAACATCTTAGGCACTTCTGTCTCAGTTTTAAACTTCTCAATTTCACATTATCTAATGCTTTTTAATACCATCACCTTCCTGATATTTCTACCTATAGTATTTCAACTATACTGGTTTGTATTTCAGAAGAACTTAAAACTTCAAAATGTTAATTAATTAACGACCCTGCATGTCTAATTCAGTCATTAAAGTCGAAAATTTATCTAAACGTTACCGTCTAGGTCTAAAAGAAAATAAGTCAGAGACGCTTGCAGGTCAGATTGGAAACTTAATAAAATCTCCTTGGCAAAACTTTAAAAAACTTCATGAAATGAGCCGTTTTGGATCAGAAGACGAATCTGTTTTTTGGGCTCTGAAAGATTTGAATTTTGAAGTAAGAGAAGGGGAGGTTTTAGGAATCATAGGAAAAAATGGTGCGGGTAAATCAACCTTACTTAAAATTCTCTCTGGGATTACAGATCCTACAGCCGGTAAAGTAGAAATCCATGCTCAAGTAGCCTCGCTACTTGAAGTCGGAACTGGTTTTCATCCCGAGCTTTCAGGAAGGGAAAACATCTATATGAATGGGACTATCCTTGGGATGAGCCGTAAAGAGATAGATTCAAAATTAGATGAAATCATAGATTTTTCTGGGGTAGAAAAGTTTATTGATACTTCTGTAAAATTTTATTCTTCTGGAATGAAGGTTAGGCTTGGCTTTTCTATTGCAGCTCACTTGGAACCTGAAATCCTTATTATTGATGAAGTTCTTGCAGTGGGGGATTTTGAATTCCAGAAAAAGTGCTTAGGGAAAATGGAGGAAGTGTCTGGTCAAGGAAGAACTGTTCTTTTTGTTAGTCATAATATGCAGGCTGTTTCCACACTTACTCAAAAATGCATCTATTTGGAAAATGGAGAGATTGTTATTCATTCCGATACGAAATCTGCAATTAGTAAATACTTGCAAACTAAAAATTCTTCCAGAGGCAAGTATAGCAAAGAGCCAGACCCCAATATAAACGAGATTATTACAGTTAATCTTTTTACATCAAATTTTGGGCACACACATCATAATGGTGAACAACTAAAGGTTGATGTTGAAATAAGTTTATTTGAAGGTATAAAAAATGGGAATATATCCATTCAAATATGTAATAGCTATGATGTTCCGATTATTCATAGTTGGATTTTCAACGACGTTAAGCCAATATTACACCAAGCTGGTATTCATCGTTTTAGTTGTGTTTTTCCAAGTTTAAAGCTATATCAGGGAGAATACTACTGTCGGATAATTTTGGCTTCTAACAACGGCAATCATGTTATTCAAGTATTAGATAAAATATGTTTATTCGATGTAGTTATGTATGAACAGTCCCGTGCTTACAGGTGGGAAAAGGATTCCTGCGCTTACATTGAAGACTTTTACTGGCAGAATTGAAATGCATTTAAACAGCGAATTATTATTTAGAAAATACCAAAAAGATTATTTTAAACCTGGTATTAAAGTTTTGGAAATAGGGCCAGCAGGTTTCCCATCAGCATATTGTCAAATAGTAAATGATCCCTCAATCCAATGGGATACTATTGATTTTGAAAGTACCGTCTATATAGATACTAATGTGAGCAATTTAACTTTTAACCTTTATGATCCTTATTCTTTTCCCATTCCTGAGAATTCTTATGACTTGGTAGTATCTGGACAAGTGATCGAACATGTTCAGGAAATTTGGAAATGGATGGCTGAATTAAAGCGTATTGTAAAGAGAGAAGGGATAATTTTTACGATCAATCCTGTAAGTTGGCCTTATCATGAAGCGCCTATAGATTGTTGGCGTATTTTTCCTAGTGGAATGGAGTCCCTTGCAAGTCACTGTGATTTGGAGATCGTGACTTGTTTGTTTGAATCGGAAGAATTAAATCAGCTCTTAAAGAGAGATAAGCATGTTTTAACTATTCCTGGAAAATCATACAATTTCTCTAATGAACAAAATAAAATGAGGAGAATCCTAAAATGGAATCGTTTTCTAAATTTATTTCCAAAGTGGGCGCGTGAACTTAGAATTCCTATTGAAGTTTCTTACGATACTATTTCAATTCTTAGAAAAAAATAAATGTACTTATTTACCAAGATTAGAGCATTCACTTTTAAGGAACTCGTTTTACATGTAATTATAAAGTTGAATATTCCAATTGTATCAAGAACCTACTATCAGAAGAATTTACAGCCTTACGCTGAAACTGTTTATGATTTTATTTCAAAAGGGTTTAAGGTAAAACGAATTGATAAAATGACTTTATCAATTATGGCGAATGAAGAGAAATATTTTTTACGACGACATGGATCTGATATTAAGGTGTTTGAGCAAGTTATTGTAAATGAAGAATATAGATCCCTTATTGACCTGCTTGAAAAGTGTGGTTTGGCCAATACTTTGCTTTCTGTACTGGATTGTGGATCAAATATAGGACTTTTCAGTGCTTGGATTTTGAATAAGGCTAGAGTGAAAAAAATCGTGTCCATAGAAGCTGATTTAGAAAATTATGTTTTTCAAAAATATGTCTTTTCTAATATGAGATATAATAGTGATGTTGAATTAGTAAATAAAGCATTATGGTCGGATTCGGAATCCACATTAAAAATAAGCTCTGACTTTAGAGATGGACAGCAATGGGCAAAAAGTGTGGTTCCTGCTTTGGAGATTTATCCTAATACAGTAAAGTCCATCAGTTTAAATCAGGTATATGATGAATATTTGGATCAGGAGATTCATATCCTAAAAATAGATATAGAAGGGGCTGAAAAAGCTGTCTTTGAAAATGAATGTGGTTTTGATAGGTTATTAGCAAACACAAAACTTATCGCAATCGAAATCCATGAGGAGGTAGAATCCACTACTATGATCTTGTCGATTCTAGACCGCTACGGTTTTGAACTTGAAAAAGTCGGGGAAACTACTTTTGGCTATAAGAAATATAACTGACTTGGACATTTCAATTATAGTTCCCTGTTACAATCACGGATTGTTCTTACGAGAAGCTGTACGTAGTGTGAGAAAATTAGCGTATATTAATTTTGAGATTATTATTGTAAATGATGGGTCTACTGACGCCCATACTATTTTGATATTAAATCAACTCGCTAAGGAAGGTTTCACTGTTTATAATCAAAATAATCTTGGCCTGGCCGTTGCTCGTAATCAAGGTATTTCAATTTCTACAGGTAAGTATATTATTCCTCTTGATTCTGACAACAAGTTAGACCCAGAAGGTATTGAGGAAGCTTTTTTTTTCTTAGAACAAAATGAGTGTGATATAGTCTATGGAAGACCTGAGTTTTTTGGGGAGTTAGATCAGTCTAGATATTTCTATCCTCAAGAATTTGATATTTTCAAACTACTGACGGGCAATTATATTGATGCTTGTGCAATGTATCGTCGTGAAGTATGGGAGACATGTAAGGGTTATGATACGAAAATGCCTTCTCCAGGTCATGAAGATTGGGAGTTTTGGATAAATTCATATAAGAATAAATTTAGGTTTAAGTTTCTTAATAGGAGATTTTTTTATTATCAAATTCGAAAAGAAAGCATGATTACTGTTACCCTTGCTAGTGGGGGATTGAATGACAATTTCAACTATATTTTATCGAAGCATTCCTCCGTTTTTACAAGTAATTATAATACTCTTTATTCAGTTTATAAGTCATATAATAGGTTAAAGATAAAACCTCTTCGAACTTCATTAAAGTTTTTCTTAATTTGGCTTAAAATTAAGGAATGATATTTTTTCTGTTATTATATTTATATTTGTTTCCAATGATTAATTAATAACAATTAATTTTTCTATGATATTGATAATTATTATTACTTATAATTCTGAAAAATGGATTCGTCAATGTCTGAATTCAATTCAATCGGAGTTGTTAGACTATAGTATATTGTGTATTGATAATAACTCTTCTGATGATACTGTTTCAATTCTTAAAAGAGAATTTGAAAGTGTCATTTTAATTTCTTTAGATAATAATTTAGGTTTTGGAAAGGCAAATAACATAGGACTAAAGTATGCTATTGACAAAAGCTTTGATTTTGTGTTTTTACTAAATCAAGACACTTGGTTAGCTAAAGGATGTTTAGAATCATTGAGGCATCAATATATAATTAATGATTTAAAAGGAATTCTTAGCCCTTTACATTTAGAACCTTCAGGTAATAATTTTGATTATGTTTTTGAATCATGTATCCGTGATTCTTTATCTAGGGAAATTCTCTCTCCATTTTTCTTGAAGGATATTCAAAAGAAACCTATTTATAAGGTTGGGTTTGTTAATGGAGCGGCTTGGTTTTTTTCATTGGATGTGTTAAAAAAAATTGGAGGGTTTAATCCTGCTTTTTTTCACTACGGAGAGGACAACAATTTGGGTCAACGCTTAAATTATCATAATATGAGTTTTTATATAGATCCAACTGCTCGTATATTTCATGATTGTCCACAGGTAGCTAAGCGAACCTATCAAGATATCAGGTCACAAGCAATTCGCGATTATTCAGATTTTTTAATTGTGTTATCTAATCCTAAATATTCTTTTATATATAATTTAAGAGAAGTTTGTGTTATTTTGTTTTCTGATTTTATTAAGTCTTTACTTCCTTTTCGTGCCAAGGCATTTAAAAGGATTCTCTTTATTAGTTTTTATATTTTTCGCAATTTTTTAATTATCAGGTCGAATTTTTATAAATCTTTATTTTCAGGCGCATTTATAGATAGTAATGATTCCTAAAATTATTCATTATTGTTGGTTTGGAGAAAATGTATTGCCCGAGCTAACAATTTATTGCATTAAAACCTGGAAGAATTATTTTCCTGATTATCAATTTATCATGTGGAATGAAACTAATGCACCTATGGACAATCCTTACATGAAGAAGGCTTATTCACTTCAAAATTGGGCTAATTTAAGTAACTATACGAGGTTGTTTGCACTTAAAAAACACGGAGGTTGGTATTTTGACACAGATGTAGAGATTCTTAAAACACCAGATTTTTCCGAATTCAAAGAGAAATGTTTTCTTGGAATTGAATCAGATATTTGGGAGAATGAAATTTTAGTTAACAATGCTGTGATCTCTTGTACTGCGAATCATCCTTTCATTTCCCAATGTTTGGCTGAGCTTGAGACTAGGTTTGACGGATCAGAAAATGCAAATGAGTCATCACCTGTCCTAACTACAAGATTACTCCAAAACATAGGTTTTAAGAGAAATCCTGGGGTTTTTAATGGTGTACGTGTGTTTGATAAATCTATTTTTTATCCAATTTCTTATTTTGAAGATTTTAGTAATCCTGAACGATTTATTACGAAGAAGTCTATTTCAATACATCATTTTGATCTTTCATGGAAGTCAAATGATTTGAGTCAATCTTCATTTAATACATTGCTTAAAGAAAAAGATAAGTTTAAATCACTTTTTATTAAATTTTCTCAGGGTAGATTTAGTTTGTTAGAGTTATTAAAAATAAACTTTAGATATCTTAAGTGGCTTTTTAAGACCCTATAACATAATGAATTTTATTAATTTAAACCCGCTTAGTTCAAAAGATTGTTATATGTTAAATGATCTTTCTGACCTTAGCATCCTTATTAAAACCTTAGAACGTGAGGCGCATTTGGTACAGTTACTTTCCTCTATTGCTCATTACAAGTTTGCCGGTCCTATCATCATTGCAGACGATAGTAGGGTTCCGTATGGAGCTTTAATCCTTCGACAGTTTCCACAATTGAATATTCAATACATCAATTTGCCTTATGATGCGGGAACTGCTGAGGGAAGAAATAGAATGTTAGAGTTGGTACAGACTCCCTATTTTCTGCTCTGTGATGATGATTTTGTATTTGATCGCCGTACTCGGATTCCCCTTATGAGGAGATTGTTGGAAGAGTATCAACTGGATATTTTGGGAGGTGTCTTTCGTCAGCATAATCGGAAAACTCGTAAAGGGAAGTATCTTTTGAAAGTGAATCGCTTACTGAATCGATTAGGCTGGGTGCTGCCTTCTTCACAGATTTATGAATATCATGCTGGCATTACGATTAAGCCAAATGAAATTTCATTGTATTCCATTCATTATACCGATCCAGTCACTCGATGTGATTTGACCCATAATTTCTTTCTGGCTAAAACAGAACAAGTCAAAGCCTTTGGGGCTTGGAATCCAATTCTTAAAGGAGGTGAGCATCAGAATTTCTTTATTCGGGCAAAATTGGCGGGCTTGAAAGTGGGGACTACCAGAAAATGCGGAGTGATTCATGATCAATGGACACCCAATTCCAAGGAATATCAAAACTTAAGAAATCGAGGCAATGAATACCAAATGCTTGCACTGAAGGAGTTTGGGGTGACTCGTTTGGAAAACTATAAAGAGGTGTTGGGAGGGACATTTGGAATTTGAATTTTAACTTGACCCTAAAAAGAGACCTCTTCTTTTTAGTCTTTGCGGTGGTAATTAAGCTATCGCTGCTTTTTTTATTTATATCAGGAACAAGTGAGAAATCCTACCTTGAAGGTTTTTGGGGTGATTTTGCTTTTGATACCCATGGCTACCTTGATCCCATTACTCATTTTTTTGAAAAAGGAAGTTACCTCCCTCATTACCGCATGCCTGGCTATGGCTTTTGGTATGGATTGTTTCTATTGATTTTCCCTAAGGTTTGGGCTTTGAATTTTCTGTTGCTGTTTCAAGCGATTTGTTCGGGAATTGGGGTATATCTTTTGTCAGTTTTGGGTGGCAAACTTACGGGTAGTAGAGCTGTATTCTTAACGAGCTACTTTTTACTTCTAGGGACAACTTACACTTCTTGGTATGATCATTATTTGATGTCAGAGAGTTTAACTAGCTCTTTTCTAATATTTTCCGTCTATTTTTTTGTCCGGTCATGGAGTAATCCCTCCCCTTGGAACCTGATTTTTTCAGGATTACTATTTACCAATTTGGTTTTCCTAAGACCCGTTTTTCTACCAATTGGGGGATTGTTTATTTTCTTGGTTTTTTGGAAGTTTCATTATTCCATTTCCAAAACACTCAGAGTTTATATTTTATTTTTCATTCCATTTTTGATTCTAGATGGGATGTGGATTTATTCCGGATACAAAAAGTATCAAAAGATCATACCACTCCAAGAGTCCTTTTTAGGGCCATCCCAAAGTAATGTTTTCTATGAACCTGCTTTTTGGTTTACCCAAAACTGGGGAGGCAATTACCTCTGGTGGGATCCTGGGGCTGAGATCCGTTATTTTGGCGTGGGAACAGATAGCTTGGAATACTTTGATAAAAATCAGATTCAGTTTCCTGGAAAAATTTTCACTTCACAATTCAATCAAGATTCCCTTACTAGAGCAAGTGAGCGGCTGATGGACCTCAAGTTGGAAAAGAATAGACTTAGTGTTACACAATTTGATCGAAAATCAGCGGTTATCTATGATTCTTTTTCAAGATTCTCGAAAAGTATTCAAGAAGAAAAACCGTTGCTCTATCATATAGAATCAAGAATTTCCTTGCTAAGGCAATTTTTGTTTACTACGAAAATCCGAAATCCATTTTATGGCTTAAAGTTTCCTTGGAGAGATCAATTCATTCGACTCAAATCATTCACCTATCTAGTTACCTTGGTTTTAGGCTACATGTCAGCGCTTATTTTGTTGGTCTTTGCTTTTAAAAAACCTGTTTATTTGATTTTATCAGGCATTGTTTGGTATGTGTTATTTATTCATCCTATTCTACTTCGGGTGATCGAAAACAGGTACCTGATGCCTTCTTATTCATTTCTTACTTTGGTAGTTGTATTAGCCACATTTGAAATACTAAACTCCCGTAAATTTGCTAAAAAGTAATCTTACATTAATCATTCCTCATTACAATGATTGGGACTGCCTGCATCGCCTATTTCAGGAAATTGATCAGTTAGCATCTCGGCATGAATTGGGTCAGGTAGCTGTGGTTCTTGTGGATGATCATTCACTGGAAGAAAAGTCTCTTGACCTAGAGAAGTATTCTAATCTGAAGATCTTGCTTATTCGCCTTGTTAAAAATATGGGTCATCAGCGTGCGATTGCTGTTGGCTTGTGCTATGCCTACGAAACTATTCAAAGTGAATGGGTAGGGATCATGGATTCAGACGGGGAAGATCAGCCCCATGAATTATTCCGTCTGGCAGCAGAAGCGAAGACCCATAATTCCTCTGCCTTTGCTAAGCGCTCCAAGCGTAGTGAAGGGTTGCTTTTCCGAATGTTTTATGTGTTATACAAATCTATTTTCCAATTACTCTGCGGCCAACGCGTCAATTTTGGAAACTTCAGTGTAATCAAAGGAACCATACTGAAGTCTTTGGTACACGAATCCAATCTTTGGAATAATTATGCGATCGCTTTTCTCAAATTAAAAAAACCTTTTATCAGAATCTCCACTCATCGAGGCAAGCGATATCAGGGAGTGTCAAAAATGAATTTTACACAACTGATCATCCATGGCTTAAGTGGAATTGCGATTTTTGCAGATGTGGTGACTACCAGAATTATTCTTTTTTCTCTGGGTACCATTGTTTCTACTTTACTCGGGATGATGATCGTAATCGGTATTCGCTTGACCACAGATATGGCCATTCCCGGATGGGCTACTTACTCTGTATTGGCATTGGCTATTTTGCTTTTTCAAGCTGTATTGATTTCGTTTTTTACCTTATTTATTTTCTTATCTAATCGAAGCAGCTTGGGGATAACACCGGTCAAAGAATATAAAACCTTTATCGAATGAGTGTCAATTATCCAGGTCAGGAGCTAGAATTATTTGAAAATGCTAAAAACTGGAAAAGTTATTTTTCACATAAAATCAACCCTTACATTTCTGGTGATGTATTGGAAGTGGGGGCCGGAATTGGAGGTACTACACCCTATCTAGTAACTTCAAAAGTTTCTTCCTGGACTTGTATTGAGCCAGATAAAGTTCTATTTGAAAAGTTAGTAAAGGAAGGAGACACTTGGAGGAATAAGGATTTATATCAATTTTCCAATGCAGTGTTGGAAGCGCAAACAGAACAGTATGATACGATTCTTTATATCGATGTGATAGAGCATATTGAAAAAGATGGTGAGGAGTTAGTAAGAGCCTATCAGGCACTTCGCCCCGGGGGTAGCCTGATTGTTTTGGTTCCTGCATTTAATTTTTTATATAGTCCATTTGATCAAAGCATTGGTCATTTTCGTCGCTATGACAAAAGGATGCTAACAGCCATAGTTCCGCAACAAATGGAAATTAGAGAATTATTCTACCTTGATTCCTTAGGCTTTTTTTCGAGTGTTGCGAATAAATTGGTTTTAAAGCAACCCTATCCAAGTCAAGGTCAAATCAATTTCTGGGACAGCTATTTGGTGCCAATCGCGAAAAGATTAGATCCTTTGTTTAGAAATAGTTTTGGGAAATCGTTAGTAGGTGTTTTTGGTAAATCAACTGGTATTCACAAATAATTTCTATTCTATCCATTGAATAGCCCTTTATTTTCAATCATTATCCCCTGCTACAACCAAGCTCATTTTTTAATAGACTGCTTGGGTTCCCTTCTCGGGCAAACCTTTACGAATTGGGAAGCCATACTAGTCAATGATGGTAGTACGGATCGTACCGCTGACCTAGCCGAAGAATTTTTACAAAAGGATGCTAGAATTCAATTCATTTCGCAGAGCAACCAAGGTCTCTCTGCTGCCCGAAATGCCGGGCTTCATCTAGCCGAAGGTGAGTATATACTTTTTTTAGATGCGGATGACTGGTTGGAGCCGGATTGTCTTCAGACATTTTTTGAGGCCACTTTAGCCAACCCAAGTCTTTCCCTTTTTCGGGCAGGCTATGCGTATTGGGATAGGCCGGGAGGGACCAAGTTTCACGAGCATCTCCCCTTTATAAATGGACCTATCTATCCCCAGGTATTGACAGCTAACATCGGTCCTTGTCATTCTATCCTGATTCGAAGAGATCTTGTTTGTAAGGTGGGTGAGTTTGATATCACCCTCAAGAGCTGCGAGGATTGGGATTTTTGGATGCGTTCAGGGAGATTGGGCGCTGAGATTTATTCTATTCCGAAGGTTTTGGTTGCCTACCGTTATGTGTTGACTAGTATGAGCCGTCATCCTCAGGTAATGTATGCGGCACTCAGCGAGGTCAGCCGCAGAGCTACCTTGCCTGACCCTCGACTTGGAAATCAGACAGGTGAGGAACTTGTAAGTCTGACAAACCTGCCCAACATCCAAAAGAACCATTTAATTACCGTGCTTGGCGTGCTGCTTCATCAAGGGAAAGCAAAAGAGGCGATTGCCTGGTATCTTCAGGAATCTGAAAAGTGGCAATGGGATGTTCAGGGGAAAGACTGGAGTCACTTGAGTAGCTACCTCTCCTGGGCTTATTTTTCATCTCAGGCAGAGATCTTTAAATTACTTGCGGATACACGACCAGTCGTTTCAACATTTTTTTTTGGCCTTGGATATTCAGCCGATGAAATCAAAAACCTGCTCAGATTGGTATTTGGAATGCAGCTCAAAAAGCTGAATCACTTCACCTATGGCACATACTTGGGTGCCGCGCTTAACAAACTGGGCCGATATTGAAGCCAAAACTCCTGTTTATTGCCGAGTCTAGCCCCTTTCCCCCAAAGGATGGAAAACGGCAGCGAAGCTTAGCCTTGATCCGGGGAGCGCTGACTGCCTACGAAGTGGATTATTTGATTTTGGGAAATTCAGGAGAGTATAGAGAAAGCAACAAGCAGCAGATACCGGGGCTTCGGTTTTTCTTTTTACCCCAATCTCCATCCATTCCTTGGATGAAAAAGCTGGGCCTGGGCTATTATCCAAGTCGGGAAAATCGGGAAAATCTGAACGGTTTTTTGAAAGGGAAAAGCTATGCTAAAGTCCTCTGTCGCTATGCAAGTGCAGCTAAAGACTTACCGGATGGGTTGAAATTTACCCTGGATATAGACGATGATTACCGGGAATTGATGGAAAGTACCATTGCCTCTGCGCCGAGTGAATGGAAAAAAATTCGCTACAAACAGATTTACCTACTCAACCGATTATTTTATTACCGGATTCTTCGAAGAGCGAGTCGCTTGATTTGGGTGAAAAATCAGAAGGCAGGTTTCTCGGGCAGCCTACTTCCAAATTTACCCTTTCAGGTTTTGTGGCGCGGAGAGATTGCCCTTTCGCCTCCGTCGGAAGCAAATCTACTTTTTGTAGGGAAACTTAGCTATGGACCCAACGCAGAAGGGATTCGCTGGTTTTTGGAGAAGGTTTGGCCAAGGCTATACTCCCGCAATTCAGGAATGAGATTGACTTTGGTCTCATCCGCTGATCCAGGTATTGATTTGGCGGAGTTGATTCATTCCAGTGCCGGAGTGATGCTGTTGATTGGAGTGGAGGACCTTCTACCCCTGTACAAGGCGCATGCCCTATGTATTGTACCCGTGTTTTCCGGGGGCGGGAGTAATATCAAATTGGCAGAAGCGTTGGTCTTGGGTCGGAAAGTGGTGAGTACTTCATTCGGGGCAAGAGGATTTGAATCTTGGATTGCCTCCGGTCTGATTCACCTGGCAGCTGATGCATTCGATTGGGAAAAAACAATTTTCTCTCACTTGGAAAGTCCCTGGGAGGAAGCTGCATTTGAGCCCGTCCGGAATCACTTTTCCCTTGAAAAGTGGAATCAACACTTAATAGGTATTTTGGATGAGTCCTAAGATTTCGGTGATTATCCCCTTCTATAACGGAGCGAACAGCCTCCATCGGGCAGTGGAATCTGTCCTTAACCAAAACTTTGAAGACTGGGAATTGATATTGGTCAATGACGGAAGCACAGACGAATCTTCGACCGTCGCAAAGCGGTATTTATCTGATTCCCGGATTCAATATTTAGATCAGGAAAATAAGGGAGTGAGTGCCGCCAGAAACTGTGGGGCAGAAGCGGCTTCGGCAGCATGGCTGATATTTTTGGATGCAGATGATGAATTGAGTTTAAATTGTCTATCTACCTTTTCTGCAAGGGTAGAAGATGAAATTGACTTAATTTCCTCCGGAATAAAGCGGATAAGTGGACATAAAGAAATTATTAAACTTCCCCAAAAAGGAAAATACTTCAGTAGAATTTCCGGTACATTTTTAATCAGAAGAGTGTTTTTCCTCACTATAGGAGGCTATGATTCGAATTTGAAGTTTGCTGAAAACACTGAATTATTTCATAGAATTCGATTAAATAAGGGGCAGGAGGAAGTAATCGCTTTTGTGTCACTTAACTATTATGAAAATGAAGCTGGAGGAAGTAAAAATCTGCGGAATATGATTAGTTCATTGAATTATTTTATGGAAAAGCACCAGAGTACGCTAAGCACCCATGTTAAGTTTCTGTACCATCAAATTATTGGAGTGAATCATTTGAGATTTCAAGAATATAAAGAGGCCCGTTTTCATCTTAATAAAGCGTTGCAAATCAAACCAAATTTTGGAACGCTAGCACGATGGTTTATAGCTTGCCTACCTTTTATGGCCAAGAAACTTTATCCTGAAGCTGTATCTTATAAATGAAATTCGGAGGATTTATCATTACTTATAATCGACCAGACATCCTGCTAGATACTATTGGGCAGATCTTCGCTCAAACTTACCCGCCTGAGCTTCTTTGGATAATTGATAATTCAGAAGGCTTGGCCACTGATCATGCCATTGCATCACTGCTTGATCCAAGGATTAAATATCATCGAATGGGCTACAATTCCGGTCCTGCCGGAGCAGCGGCTAAGGGTCTGGAGCTTTGTGCGAAGGAAGATCTGGATTGGATTTATTGGGGAGATGACAATGATCCTCCTTTCCGAAACGACTGTTTTGAGCGCTTGCTGGCGATACGGGATGCAAATCCATTTTGTGGTGTCCTAGGTACGGTAGGACAGTTTTTTGATCGAAAGAAAGGTGTAATTAAGCGAGTACAGACAAGATTGCTCGAAAAGAAAGATTGGATTGAGGTAGATTATGTAGCAGGAGGGATGTGTATGCTCGTAAGTGGAAAAGTGGCCAGAGAAGGTATTGCGCCTGATCCGGAGTTGTTTTTTGGTTTTGAAGAGTTGGATTTTTGTCTGAAGGTTTCACGTAAGGGATACGCCATTGTCGTGGATTGTAAGCTCTTTTTAGAAGCCAGGAAGCTTCATCAGCGATTGGAATTTGAACGCCCTGCATATCAGGTAAAGTCTAATTTGAATCGGGAATACTACAGTCTTAGAAATCTCTTGATGATATCCGATTCATTGACCCTGCCAGGTATGCGAAATCAATTGATCAAGAAATGGTTGGCTAAGGCAGTTTATGGATTTCGATACGGTCCTAAATATGGGGCTAAAAACTTCCGGTTGATAACTCTGGGATTTTATCATTACCTCCGTGGAATCAGCGGAAAAACGATTGGTCTGTGAAGGCAAATTCGATAGCCCTTGTCTTAGTTACCTACAATCGAGTTGACCTGCTTCATGCTTTACTTCAGCGAATTGCAGATTCAAATTGGAAGTATGATCGATTTGTACTGATCAATAATGCCAGTACAGATTCCACAGGTGAAGTTGCTAACGAATTTGAGGTCAGCTTGAGACTAGAGCTGGTAAATCTAAATGAAAACCTAGGTCATGGTGCTGGAATAGCGGTGGCACTGGATCAGCTTTTAATCGGGTCAAAGCCTGAATGGGTGGTATTTATGGAGGATGACAGCATACCAGAGCCAAGATATCTCGATTTTTTGATCCAACGGATTAGCTCAAGCAATTATTCAATGATTGCATCTAAAGGTTCAAAGGTAGGAGTGGGGAGAAGGACTCAGGTAAGCCCTCAGCCGGATGAACTAATGGAAGTCGATTTTGGGCTTTTTGACGGGGCAATTGCCAAGTTCAAGGATTTAGGTGAGGTTGGTTTTCCGGTGAGAGATTGGTTTATGATGTTTGATGACTTCGAGTATTGCTATCGAATCCGGCAGGCAGGATTTAAACTAGGCGTATGTAAGAATCCCCATGTAAAAATTTTGCATGAAGGGTGGGGAGGGGGAGCTTCTCACTCAGCCAAATGGCGAGCCTATTATCAGTCCAGGAATTTTATTCATTTTGTAAGGCTTCATTTTTCTGGTTTAATTCTCTTAGACTATCTGATTTTACAGGGGAAGCGATTGATTGGTGGTATTTTCACCTCTAATGGTCTGGAATTAACCAAATATCGACTAATGGGAATTCGGGCTGGAATACTTGGGAAGAAAGGGAGATCATTGGATATTACAACGCTGAGAGAGATTGAATGACATTCATCTCAGGTATCTGTGGTTATCCCCATTCTGAAATAGAAAATGGTTAAATAAAGTGGTCTGTGAGGACACAGACCACGGGGGATTTTTACCATTATCTCATCACCACGGTCTGTTTTTTTCCAGACTGGAATAGCTAACCTCGGTCTGTGTCCCCACAGACCGAAATTTATGTACTATACACCTCGGTTTTTGTCCCCACAGACCGAAATATGGAAGATAGGGAGGTGATTGGCTATTGCATCGCAGAGAGAGAGATCGAATTACATTAATCACAAATAGGTGTCGTTATCTCTGGTCTGAGATAAAGAATGGGTATTTAAAGTGGTCTGTGAGGACACAGACCACGGTGGATTTTTACCATTATCTCATCATCACGGTCTGTTTTTTTCCAGACTGGAATAGCTAACCTCGGTCTGTGTCCCCACAGACCGAAATTTATGTACTATACACCTCGGTTTTTGTCCCCACAGACCGAAATATGGAAGATAGGGAGGTGATTGGCTATTGCATTGCAGAGAAAGATCGAATTACATTAATCACAAATAGGTGTCGTTATCTCTGGTCTGAGATAAAGAATGGGTATTTAAAGTGATCTGTGAGGACACAGACCACGGTGGATTTTTACCATTATCCCATCACCACGGTCTGTTTTTTTCCAGACTGGAATAGCTAACCTCGGTCTGTGTCCCCACAGACCGAAATTTATGTACTATACACCTCGGCTATTGTCCGCACAGAACGAAATATGGAAGAAAGGGAGGTGATTGGCTATTGCATCGCAGAGAAAGATCGAATGACATTAATCACAAATAGGTGTCGTTATCTCTGGTCTGAGATAAAGAATGGGGATATAAAGTGGTCTGTGAGGACACAGACCACGGTGATCAAAAAAATCGTATAAATTGTCAGTTCTGAAGCCCATCATCCTTTACCTTCTTGACACCCTCCAAACCGGGGGTGCAGAAAAAAGCTTGCTGGAAATCACTTCTAGATTTCAGCATTTTAAGCCGGTTTTTGTGACACTTTTTGATGGAAAGCATGACCTCTTACCCGAATATGAAGCTGCCGGAATTCAAGTGATCCGATTAGGTCTGCCCGTATCTAATCGATTCGGAGAGTTAGCCACACAGGTGGATCAGCTGGTGAAAAAGTATGAGGCAGTCATTGTTCACTCCAGTATTTTTCGCTCGGATATGGTAGCCCGACGATTGAAAAGTAAGGTCAAAATCGTGAATAGTCTAGTGAATAACAGCTATAGAAAGAGACGCTACGACGGATTGCCTTGGAAGGGAAAACTTTCCCTGCTAGGGGTGCAGCTGCTGGATAGGTTTACCATTGGCAGAATAGATTTGATGATTGCAAACTCTCAGGTGCTGATTGACTCACATCGAAAAACTATTGGTCTTGACCCCGAAAAAACTGGTGTAATCCACCGAGGACGTCCTATTCCAAAAGTAATCAGGCATCGGGCATCGGGCTTCAGACTACGGACATCGGACATCGGGCATCGGACTTGGCTTTGTGTAGGACGCTTGATCGAACGAAAAGGCCATAAAGATTTACTTCCTGCCTTTGCTGAATTGCTTAAGAAGCGGCCTCTGGACCGACTGATTTTAGCGGGGGATGGGGAATATAGGGGAGCCATTGAAAAGATGATTGAGAGTTTAGAGATTGGAAATTCCGTGGAATTGTTGGGTACAGTATCACATGTACCTGAATTGCTGGAAAAATCAGACTTCTTTGTTTTTCCAAGCTATTTTGAGGGCTTGCCCGGCTCAGTGATTGAAGCGATGCTGGCAAAAATTCCTATCATCTGCTCAGATATCCCGGAGAATAAGGAATGCCTAAAAGAAGGGATGTGTCTTTTTCATAGCGTAGGGGATCAGGAAGATCTATTGGCGAAAATGCAGGAGGCGGTATCGCTTCAAGATTGGGAGATTCGTACAGAAAAGGGTTATGCCTATGCCAGGGAGCACTTCGATATAGAGAAGATTGCAGTTCAATATGAAGAGGTTTATTTGCGTTTGCTGGCAGATAACCTTTGAGGTTTTTCAAACCTCGAAGGTTTAAAATTCTCTTTAATATTTGGTCAGGTGGTAAAAAAGAAAGTTGGACAGGTCACTTTCTCCTCTCCTCGGTCTGCGTCTCACAGACTGAAACAGCAATCATAACAAACCCGCCCACCTCGGTCTGTGTCCTCACAGACCGAAACTATCACTCTCCTCGGTTTATGCTTTCACTGACCGAAATTACTAACCTTAGTCCCTGTTCCATCCATCGTAACTATCCCTTCTTATCACTTCGGTTTATGCCTTCAAAGACGGTAAGTATATTGAATAATAGTGGCCTGTGGGGACACAGGCCACGGTTGAGGACACAGGCCACGGTTTAGGACGCAATTCTCGGTTAAGGGCACAAGGCTCGGTTGAAAGGATACATACCTCGGTGGAAGGGCCTTCCTCGGTCTGGGTCTCACAGACCGAAACAGCAATCACGACCACCCGACTTCCTCGATCTGAGTCCTCACAGACCGAAACTAGCCCACCTCGGTCTGTGTCTTCACAGACCGAAATTACTAAGCTCAGTCCCTGTTCCATCCATCGTAACTATACCTTCTTATCACTTCGGTTTATGCCTTCAAAGACGGTAGTTATATTAAATAGTGGTGGCCTGTGGGGACACAGGCCACGGTTGAGGACACAGGCCAGGGTTGAGGGGACACAGGCCACGGTTTAGGACACAGGCAGGGGTGGAAGGATACATACCTCGGTGGTGGGGCTTCTCCTCGGTCTGTATGCTCACAAACCGAAACAGAAATCATGACCACCCGACTTCCTCGGTCTGAGTCCTCACAGACCGAAACTATCGCCCACCTCGGTCTGTGTCCTCACAGACCGAAACTATTAACCTCAGTCCCTGTTCCATCCATCGTAACTATACCTACTTATCACCTCGGTTTATGCCTTTAAAGATTGAAATAAATACTAACGACTCTTTCTGATACTGTCCTGTTGGGCGACAGGTCTTCACAGATCCAAATTAGTATGATGGTTTTTCGTAATGTAGAGAAGTTGGGATGCAGCAAAGGATGTGAGTAAAGGCAACACGGGTACGTTGGATCAGAAGCAATGGCGAAGATTTGGTTAAGTAAGTGTGGTCTGTGGGGACACAGACCACGGTGGTGGGTCGTCACCTCGGTCTGTGTCTTCACAGACCGAAATGTATCATTTCAACTCACACTGTATTTTCAAACCTTGGTCTTTGCCTACCTTATCGGGAGGCAGGTTTCCACAGACAGAAATAATTGCTTCTATTCATTGGTATGTCTCACTTCAGTCTCAAACTAGAATCGCATTGACTTTGTCTTGAATTCATGTCTGACTTTATAAATCCAGTTCGCAACTCCCACATGGAATTTGACCGGGTCTATTTTTGGACGGATACGGTAAAAGACTGGAAATCAATTTTTCACAATGATGAATACAAGTCTCTTATTGTGTCATCCATGGGTGAATTGGTGAGGAGAGGAAACTTGGTGGTTTACGGCTTTGTGATCATGCCAAACCATCTTCACCTAATTTGGGAGATGAAAGAAATGAATGGGAAAGAAACCCCAGTTGCGAGTTTTAATAAATTCACGAGCCATTCCATAGCAAAAAAACTAAAGGAAGATAATTTGAACTTAGCGGCTGATTTTCAGGTGGAAGAGTCAGATCGCAAGGTTCGGATTTGGAAAAGAGACCCTTTAGCGGTGTTAATGGATACGAAGAAAAAGGTCGAGCAAAAACTGGAATATGTTCATTTAAATCCGCTGCAGAACCATTGGAATTTGTGTTCTACCCCTGAGGAATATGTATGGTCCTCAGCTGAGTTTTATGCTCATGGGGTTGATAGGTTTGGCTTTTTGACAGATTACAGGGATAGGTTTTAGGTGATCTTAGGTAAGGAATTTTTTATTTGAAGTGACCTGTAAGGTTGGTCAACTGCAAGTTAGGTACTGAGCGAGGGAAGTTATGTACGCCACACTGATGATTTGGTTAATAAGAGTGGTCTGTGGGTGAAGATAAGTAGTCAATGACAGTGGTCTGTGGGGACACAGACCACGGTGAGAGGACACAGACCACGGTGAGAGGACACAGACCACGGTGAGAGGACACAGACCACGGTGAGAGGACACAGACCAGGGTGAGGGGATAGGTTTTAGGCTTTGTGTTTGTGAATTAGTGACCTGTTAGGACAAGAATCAGGGTCAAAAAGTCCAAAATAGTGTTCTGTGAGGACACAGACC
This sequence comes from Algoriphagus sp., assembly GCF_039969895.1. Taxonomy (GTDB): domain Bacteria; phylum Bacteroidota; class Bacteroidia; order Cytophagales; family Cyclobacteriaceae; genus Algoriphagus. Next base: position 7,797 of record NZ_JBDVMZ010000003.1, on the reverse strand, counting down.
ACGGTTGGGAAGTTTATTCTAATCTACTTAAAGAATGTGTGGAATTATAGGAGCATTTACTCCAAATAAACTGCTTTCAGCCGATCGGAAACGGTCGGCTTTGTCATTTTTGAACCATCGTGGCCCGGATGCAAATGGGGATTATCTTGATGCAGGAAATGGACTTTGGTTTGGACATACGCGTCTATCTATTCTTGACCTAGGTCAGGGAGGTAGTCAGCCTATGATATCTCCTGATGGAAAGTTCATCCTTACTTTTAATGGTGAAATTTATAATTGGAATTTGATAAAAATTGAGCTTCAAGCTCTTGGAGAAAGCTTCCAGTCTCATTCTGATACAGAAGTCTTGCTTAGAGCTTGGATGCGATGGGGAGAATCCTGCCTGGAAAAGTTAAATGGAATGTTTGCCTTTGCCATTTGGGATCGGACTAAAAAAGAGCTAGTTCTTGCCAGAGACCGATCTGGGGAAAAACCTCTTTATTATTTCTCTTCAGACAAGCAACTTTTTTTTGCCTCAGAGATCAATGCATTAAAGACTTTGAGTAATAAAGTATTTGAAATCGATGCTTCAGGAATTAAAAGCTATTTGAACTTCGGATATTTTAGAGACTCACTGACTTGTTGGACAGGTATTAGAAAATTATTGCCTGGTCATTTTTTAAAGATGAAACTCGGAGCTGAACCTGAAATCTCATCGTATCTTTTTGAAGAAGAGGATAAAACAATGGATAATCCGGTAGAGGCCCTTGATCAAGTTCTCCAAAAAGTTATAAAAGATCAATTGGTAGCTGATGTTCCTGTAGGTTTAATGCTTAGTGGTGGACTCGATTCCTCACTTTTGGCAGCTTATGTCAGTGAGATTTCTAATTCTGTGAAAGCCTATACCGTCACCTTCCCTGGTTTTGAGTCATTAAATGAGGAGCCTTTTTCCAGAAAGATTACAGCTTATTTTGGACTGTCTCATGAAGTCTTGGCTTGTTCCGAGATTGAGCTGTCCGATTGGTTGGCCACGATGAAAGGACTGGAGTCACCTATATCTGACCCCGCTTTCTATCCTACCTATCTCATGTCAAAAGCTATTCGGACCCAATGTAAAGTAGCATTGGGTGGAGATGGGGCGGATGAGGTGTTTGGAGGCTATGAGCGCTATCAGGATTGGACCAGACTTAAAGAAAAGAGTAAAAGTCTTCCATTGATTTTAAGAAAAACGCTAGCATCTATTGCTAAATACTACATGCCAATCGGTTTAAAGGGAAGACATGCACTAATGGAGTTTGGTGAGAATATGGAATTTGGTCCCCCAATCGTTCCTACACTTTTTTTGGATCATGAGATTGAAAAATTGATGGGAAAAGAGTTTTTTGCAAAAACCTATATAAATGCTTTTGTCTGGAACAAGGATAGGGGATGGACAGAAAATATGTTGGACTTTGATTTCAAAAACTACCTTCCTAACAACATTTTAACTAAGGTGGATCGAGCTTCCATGTTGGCAAGTTTGGAGGTTAGGGCTCCATACTTAGATCCTAGAATTCTGGACTTTTCTAAATCTATTAGTTCAGATTGGAAGGTTAATGATAAAGAGCGCAAAATTATTTTAAAAAAGTTAGGCGAAAAGAAGCTCCCCTCGAATTGGGATTTTGAAAGAAAGCAGGGATTTGTTCCTCCTCTAGAGCAATGGTTGAAGGAATCGGATTGGAATGAACTGATTACTCAGTATCTCCTTGGGGCCGATTCTCCATTTGATCATCGATTTATCAAATCTCTTTTATCAGGTCAGCGAAAAGGGAGATTCAACAAACGGCGAATCTATGCTTTGCTAGTTCTCGCGATTCATTTAAAAGAAAATAGATGAAGATTCTCTTTCTCGATACTTCTCCAATACGCAGAGGAGCGCAGGTTTTTATTTCTGAGTTAGCTGATTATTTGAGTAGAAGCGGACATGAAACTTTCAGGGTTTATCTTTATAAGGCGGAAAAATCCGCATCTAAATTGCCAATTAGATCTCAAGGTTTAGTATTGAATTTTGATTCAAAAAATCTGTTTGAGAAAATCCCAACAATTCAGCCAGTTCTTTTAAAGCGATTGATAGAAGGAATTAAGGAAATTTCTCCTGATATCATCCTGCTTAACGGCTCAAGAACATTAAAGTATGGGGCGGCAGCAAAGCAGTTTTTACCCAAACGGATCAGATGGGTTAGCCGAATTATTGATAATGCTGAATTTTGGAATGCAGGAAAATTTACACATTGGTACTATAAAAGCTTAGTGATTCCTCAATTGGATGCTTCTATCGGAGTAAGCCAAGCCTCTCTGGATTCCATGATCAGGCATTACAATTTCAAAAAGCCTACTACAGTTATTTACCGGGTTTTTGATCCGCGCAAATTCAAAAATGCTCCGAGCAGACAAGCAGGTAGAAAGGATTTAGGTTTAGATGAAAATGACGAGGTATTACTTTTTCTGGGAAACCTCACCGCTCAAAAACGACCGGATCGCTTTCTAGAAATCATCCAAAAACTAGCAAAAACAAGACCTCAATTAAAAGCGCTGGTAGTTGGAGATGGTGATTTGGGCGTTTCGATCAAATCTCAAATCTCAAATCTCCAATCTCAAACCTTCTTTTTCGGTTACCAGCAAGACGTTTCTCCCTACTTAGCCGCCGCTGATTTGCTGATTTTGACTTCAGATACAGAAGGGCTGCCTGGAGTGGTTTTGGAAGCAGCTTATTTTGAAGTTCCTACGATTGCGACTGAAGTAGGAGGGATCAGGGAATGCCTGATTGATGGGGAAACGGGCTACCTCATTCCAGATCGCTCTGTGGATGCTTTTTGTCAAAAAATAAACCAACTGTTTGATCAGCCTAATCAGCGGATCCAGCTAGGCCAAAACGCCAAAAAATTCACGTCTGAACACTTCCGAATGGATAAAGTTGCCCAGCACTACCTGGACTTTTTTCAACAAATCATTAACCACCCCTAACTCCATATCCCTTAATACCCAACACTAACAACCAACAACTAACAACCAATAACCAACCACCAACCACCAACCACCAACCAACAACCACCAACTACCCAACCACCTCCCCATACACTCCCTCCAATTCCCTCACCATTCTTTTCATACTGAATTGATCAATTACTCGCTCCCTGGCAGCTTTTCGCATGTTATCATGTAATTCGGGATTAAGTATCAAATCGCAACAGTAATCACTTAATTTATTCCACTCATCTATTGCGGATAAATAACCTTGCACTCCCTGCTGAATGACCTCGCCTATGCCGCCGGCACTAGTGGCCACCACAGGTACTTCGCATGACATGGCTTCCAGCATCGCGATAGGCAAGCCTTCAAATTCGGAAGTGCTTAGATAGATATCCATCATGGATAAATAGGGGATGACATTTTTTTGAACTCCCACCAAATGAAAATTCCCAGACTTGCCTGACTTTTTGATTTGATCCTCTATTTTTCCTCTCCATTCCCCGTCACCCACTAGCATAAAGTGAGCCTCCGGGCATCTCTCTAGTACCTTCAGTGCCACTTCCACCCATAGCCACAAACGCTTCTGATCCCTAAACACCGCTACAATTCCAATAACCTTAGCTTCTTTTGGAATTGCTAATTCAGGCATCGCACATCGGACATCGGGCATCCTTACAAACATTTCCGTATTCACCCCATTCTGGATGACTTTTAACTGCATTCGCTCTCCCCGTCTGTACGGATCCCAAATTGAATTCAAACGCATAGATAGAGCCACCTCATTAGACACTGCAATGGCTACATCTTGCTTTTTGAAACTTATTCTATTGCCCCAGTAGGAGAGTTTGTTGTAGCGTTCCCAAGTGTTATGCTCGGTATAGACAATTGGGATTTTGATTTTATTCCCTACAGACCTGGCCATTATTCCCGCCCAGGGCAAGTGGGCATGGAGGATGTCTATCTCATGAGTTTGGATGAATTTTCTTACTTTACTTACTTGGAAAAATAGACTCAAATTACCCGATGGGATCAATTCAACATGAATTCCTGCTCGTTGCAGCTCGCCTACTATGTTGTTTTCCTGATGGTAAAAATACAAGCAGTAGAATTCAAACTTCTCCTGATCATGAACCAAAGCTGTCTCAGGTATCAGCTTTTCTGCCCCACCACGTCCCAAGCTTTTTATGAGATGCAATACCTTAATCTTTTTGCCATGATCCTTTCCCTGCACCGCTTTTACTTCCTTATTCATTATTCAATATTCATCAATATAATTTCACCCCTTTTCCATTCACCCTTTTGGGCATAAACTGAATTCTCCCCAACCAACAACCAACACCCAACAACCAACACCTAACAACCAACACCTAACAACCAACAACCAACATCTAACAACCAACAACCAACATCTAACAACCACCAACCAATTAACACCCACCAACCAACTCCCTAATTCCCCCCATATTCCTACTTTGCATACCAAACTCAGCTTGTAAAAACCTGAAATGACTCAGAATATCCTCAAGCTCCTGCATGGATTGAATGGGATCGGTAGCAAAATTATGAGGATGCCACCAGAGGTGATAGATTTCCTTTCCTCGAGCAGCAGAAGTCATCTCATTTTTCACCCGATTGAGGCGTACCGCGTTGAATAGCTTGTTGTTTTTGGAGATAGGACGAAGAATCCGTGAGGCAGGAATAAGCAAAGGCTCCTCAGGCAATACTTGCAATTCCCCTGCGGGGTAGCTGGTTCTTTGCCCCACTTTGAAAAAGCAGTCGGCTGATCTAAACCATTTTTTACTCAGATCTTCATGCTGGGTCTCTTGCCAGTACCAGTTGCGTGGATTGCTACGGACCTGTGTATATCCTTCTTCCAGGCAGATGCTGAGGTATAGTTCATTGATGTGATTCCTGGGGAAAACAAGAGAGCGTAAAGTTTTACCAAATTTATCCTGGGCTATTCGCTGAGTAGCCTGAAGATCCTGTCTGAATTGCTCAGGACTTTGGCCCCGCATCAACGTGTAGTAGTGGGCAAAAGTATGTGAGCCCAACTCCTGTCCCGGGGTATCGAGAATGGTTTGGATAAGTTCCGGCGCAAAATGCACCTCACTCTTCAATCCATGTTTTTTGACAAACTCATAGGCAGATAGCTTCGGTTCTCTATAGCTAGGTAGCTGAGTGGGGGAGTACTGTCGCCATTCTTCTTCATTTTCTGCGAAAAGCATCCCTACTGTAGCCCAGGTCGCCTGAATTTCATTTTTTGCAAAAAGCTCGAGCATGTCTGGGACGATCAACCTCGTATCCTTAAAATACTTGGGATCATAGGAAGTCCCCACCTTATCAAAAATACCCCAAAGGAGTTCGAAGTCTAGAGAGATGGTAAAAATGCCTTTGGTCATTGAGGGAAAGTAGAGATTTAGAGATTGGAGATTTTACCCTTTTCTTGAGTTGTTAATATGTTCTCTCTTTAAGTAAAAAATAAAGCTATTTAGCACTTTTAGAGATTCTATAATCATTGATCTTAACTTGAGGTAAACTTCTTGGGATATATATTCTTCATCTCTGGCTTCTATAATATGATCTAAAATTTCCGATATGGATCCACGGGAATTGTAATAAAATTTGTTGCTGTCCAGGTAATGAAATCTTCCCCAGCCTTCTGCAATATTTGCTGTTGCAGATCTAGCAGCTCTAAGTAGCTGAGAATTCAACTCATATTTTTCACTAGATGAAAAGTTAATGATTACATCTTTTTTAATAGTCGTTTTTAATTGATAGGCTAATTGCCAGCATTTAAGGTTTTCGAAAGTCTCTGATTTTTCCATGATTGAAAAATTTAAAAATATGAATTTCACTAAAATAACCAATCAACTGGGTGAACAGAGTTGAATTTGTAACTATTCTCTATTCTCTATTCTCTATTCTCCCAATCTCCCAATCTCCCAATCTCTCAATCCCCAATCCCCACCTCCAATTTTCTTCTTTCCTCTTCCACTATCCTGTTGAATATTTCACCTCTTTTCCTGATTCTATTTTGCTTTTGCCAATCCATAAAAGCCACAATCACAAAGAGCATAAAGTACATGATTTGGGACTTCTGCCGGATGATGATCCCCAGATTTGACATCACAAAGGTCATGGAAATGGATATGGAGATAAAAACAACCCCGGACATCTTCACCATCGCAGGAGCTTCTTTGATGTACTTAATGAAATCCTTACTGATGATTTTGCTAAACATATAGATATAGAGGGCATTTTCGAAGGAGATGGCTATGCCAAGTATATTGGGAGAATCAATAAAAAGCGGCCTAAACCAGAAGGTGAAGAGCTTCATAGGTAAGCTGTAATTAGACATATCTACTCCAGAACCAGCGGATTGCAGGCGCTGAGCATTCAGTCCAGTCTCCTCCTCGAAGCTTGCTAGTACATTATTTGGGTCGTATCCGAGGAAAGTCAATAAATCCTCATAGACATAAATACTCATCGCTATGGCTCCTAGAGCTACCAGATACTTCTGATACACCGGTACTTTTTCCTTTCCCAAGACAAAGCCCACACCCATTCCGACCAATATAGCAAACAGAATATGAGGGCGGATCATATAGCAGATAAAGCCACCTAAGAGGATCAATGGGATTCTTCTACCTGGCCAGGAAAGCCCGTAGGTTAAGATACCTATCCCTGCAAAGATATAAGCCCCCTTGCCTAGAGAAGCCGTCCAAAAATGCATGTTAGGAAGAAACATGAAAATTGTGATAGCATCCCAACCCTCGAATTTGGCATTGAAGCGAAGGTTTTCTTTGAAAAAACAATAAAAATAGACGAAGCCCCAATACCCAATCCAGGTACTGAAAAACATCATCATATCGTAATTGAATCCTAGCCATTTGGCAAAGGGGTAATTTACCCATTCGATGAAAAGAGTGCCGGGTTCGAAGGCACTAGACCAGTTTTTGTAATTTCTATAACTGAAAAAATAATTAACTGAATCAGAGCGGTTGAACTGTGCATAGGTCCAATAAACCAATCCAAAAAACATGTGGTACCAATACATCTGATTGAGTAGGCCTGCTTTTAGCCATTTATGTTCCTTTTGCAAATTGCTGAGGATAGGCTGGCTAACACCAAATAGTACTACAATTAGGATTACTGCTCCAAGCAAGGGGGTATTGGTTTTTTGATAAAGATATTCAAGAAAGGCAGTTTTGGCAATTATTTACAAAAAAGGAAGGATAGAGAAGCAGCCGTTCGATAGTTGTTTTGTAGAATCACCTAGCATAGGATTTTCAATCCCAACCTTAATTCCTTTCTCTCTGTTGTCCTGCTTCTCCAGAAGCCGGACATAGTTTGCTGACACAACTTATCCAATCTCTCAATTTTTCAATTAACAGAAAATGCATCCCCAATTAGCACAAAAGCGCATTCTTAAGCCGGGTGGGGAGGTCGTGGCAGCGAGGGTGCGGTTGGCAAGTGGGGAGAAGCATTGCCACGACTAGGGCTTTTGTTTCTTTTGGGCCAACCCAAAAGAAAGAGAAAATCAAAAAGGCATAAAAAACGATTGAGGGTTGGCGGCCCCTGCTGTTCTGTTGTCCTGCTTCTCCAGAAGCCGGACATAGTTAGGTGACACAAATCATCCAATCTTCCAATTTTTCAATTAACAGAAAATGCATTTCCAATTATTCCAAAAGCCCATTCTTAAGGCGCGTGGGGAGGTCGTGGCAGCGAGGGTGCGGCTGGCAAGTGGGGAGAAGCATTGCCACGACTTGGGCTTTTGTTTCTTTTGGGCCAAGCCAAAAGAAAGAGAAA
>NZ_JBDVMZ010000002.1:0-1885 GCF_039969895.1 Algoriphagus sp. | reverse complement strand
TACTGGAAAAGCATTTTCCGATATTGAGTATAGAGCAGGACTGTATCCTCTCCAAAATGGGGGATATCACAGTGGCCTATCAGGCAATCCTTCCTGAAATCTTTACGCTCAGTGACCGGGACTATGAAGCCTTTCATCAGGCATGGGTCAAGGCGATTAAAACCCTTCCCCTAAACAGCATTCTCCATAAGCAGGATTGGTTTACCCAAAGCAGCCATCAGGCAGATTTCAGCAAAGACAACCAGAGTTTCCTGAACCGGAGCAGCGAGCGCTTTTTCCATGAAAGACCTTTTCTCAACCATTCATGCTACCTGTTTCTTACCTTAAAACCCAAAAACAGGAAACCATCCAGTAGTCTGTTCTCCACCCTACTCCGCTCCCATATCATTCCTGAAGAACTGAACTTGCGCCAAGCACTTCCTGATTTTCTGGATGCCTGTGGACAGTTTGAGCGAATTCTATCCGATAGTGGATTTGTTAGCCTGAGCAGACTGAAAGAGGATTGGTTGTACAGCAATCAAACTCAGGCAGGGATTCTTGAAAAATACTGCAATCTGACGAGTGATGATAGACCGATCTGGATTTCCGATATCAATTTCAAACCCAACCTTCAGATCGGAAACAAATCCTGCAGGATCTTCAGCATAAATGAAACCGAAGATCTTCCTTTGCTCTGTGGTTCCCGCATCAACTACGATAAATACAGCACGGACACCACAAAATTCAGTGTGGGTTTTGCTTCCTCCCTAGGACAGCTGCTCCCATGCAACCATATCTACAACCAGTACCTCTTTATCGGTGACACGCAGCAAACCCTCAAAGAACTGGAGTCCAAACGGCTGCGGCTCCAGTCTCTGGCCAACTACAGCAGAGAAAATTGCATTGCCCGGGATGCCACCAACGATTTTCTCAATGAAGCCATCGGCCAGCAACGGATTCCGGTCAAAGCCCATTTCAATATCCTGGCCTGGACGGAAGACCCAAATCAACTTTCAGAGATTAAAAAGCAGGTAGGCTCCGCCTTTTCCCAGATGGAAGCCTCTGTTAAAGAAGAAACCGTAGGAGCCCCACAGCTCTTTTGGGCAGGGATTCCCGGAAACTGTGCCGACTTCCCCATGAATGACAGCTTTGACACTTTTGTCGAGCAAGCGTCCTGTTTTCTCAATCTGGAAACGGGCTATCAAAATTCCATCAGTCCATTTGGTATCCGATTGGGAGACAGACAGACCGGAAGGCCTATCCATGTGGACCTTTCCGACGAACCGGTAAAAAAAGGAATCTGCACCAACCGCAATAAATTTATCCTCGGTCCCAGCGGGTCGGGTAAATCCTTTTTTACCAACCACTTAATACGAAGTTATTACGAACAGGGCACTCATGTGGTCTTGGTAGATGTAGGGCATTCCTACAAAGGACTTTGTGACATGGTCAAGGGTTATTATTTCACTTACGATGAAAAGAACCCTATCCGTTTCAATCCCTTCTTTATAGCCGAAGAAGACCAACTGGACACCGAAAAGAAAGAAAGCATCAAAACCCTACTGCTTGCCCTTTGGAAAAAAGACAATGAGACGTTCAGACGAAGTGAATACGTTGCCCTTTCCAATGCCTTAAAAGGCTATTACGAAAAGCTGGATTCAGATAAATCCCTGTTTCCAAGTTTCAACAGTTTTTACGAATATCTCCAATCTGATTTTCAGGAAGCACTTACTTCCGATCAGGTCAAAGAAAAGGACTTTGATATCGGAAATTTCCTGTATGTGCTTCGCCCCTATTATAAAGGCGGGGAATTCGATTATCTACTGAATGCCTCAGAAAATCTGGATCTACTCAAGGAACGCTTTATTGTCTTTGAACTGGACAACATTAAGGACCACCCCATCCT
>NZ_JBDVMZ010000001.1:0-21401 GCF_039969895.1 Algoriphagus sp. | reverse complement strand
CCTACTCTGAGTTCGGTACGTCTGTTGAGCTGATGCATGGCCTCGGTGCAGGATACTACGTTGCAGTCGTTGATCGGCTTGGTCTCCCCAAACCAGGTCTCTTCCATTCTGCTGTCTTCGATACCTCTTGCATTCAAGTATTTCTTGACCACATCTGCTCTGCGCTCCGATAGCGGCTTGTTGTATTCGTCTGATCCCCGCTGATCGGTATGTCCTTCGATGTACAGCTGTAGATTCGGCATACGCTTCAGCATGATCGCCGTACGCTCCAGTTCTTTCTTGTGCACGGATCTCAGCATCGATTTGTCAAAGTCAAAATAGATCGTCGGAATCGCTGCCAGCTCTTTCTGGATGTCTTCAAACAGGGTCTCCGGATCACAGAAGTTCAGGTCTTTGAAGCTCTCTGGAATCTCGTAGTCTTTGCTCGGATCCGGAAAGGCTTCCAGTACCAGTTCTGAACGTCTGTTCAGCTGATGGGCTTCTTCGCTGCATGGCTTGCCGTTACCGCAGTCATTCACCAGATCCTGCTCGCCAAACCATTCCAGACGGATCCTATCCCCCGAGATGCTGTGCTGTGCCATGTACTCAGTCACTGCTTTAGCTCTGTTGTTGGACAGGATGATGTTGTACTCATCACTCGCTCTGGAATCGGTATGGGAGGCTACCAGTAGATCCAAGAACGGATACTTGGTCATGATCTCTGCCAGCTTGTCCAGTGCAGGCTTGGCATCGTCTCTGATCTTGAACTTGTCCAGATCATAATAAACAATGTCCACAAACACCGGCAACTGGTAAGGAATCGCGATCAGCGTATATTCTCTTCTTACCGTATCTCCCGCAAATCCCTTCGTGGTAATGCTCTCATCTGTCACGCTAAAATAGCCCGGCTTGGAAATCACTAGCCCAAAGTCACTCTCCGGCTCCAGCTCTGCCAGCAGTTCTCCCGAAGTTCCCCGCATCGTCTGTACAGTGCCGTTCTGGGTCTTGTCTCTGAGCCTAGCCACGTAGTTGTCGTTGATCACCAGGCCTTCACAGTCAATCACCCGCGCCAGGAATTGCTTGTAAATCTCCTGCATCCTGTATATATCATCCAGTCCCTGGCCTCCTTTTCTGTTGGAGGATAGGTAAACTTCTTCTTTGCCCTCTTCATTGACCAATGCCCGGTAAGCAAAGTCATCTGCCACCGAATTGATCGGAATGCCCATGTTCTGCACATTGCTGAACTGTGTAGCCGTATAGTCTGACTGAAACACATCCATCCCTCCTACGCCGGGATGACCCGTGGAACTGAAGTAAAATGTATTGTCTTTCCTAAAGGCATGGGACTCGTTGCCCGCCGTATTGATCTGGGATCCCAGATTCACCGGCTCCCCAAAGGTCATGTTCTCGTCGTAGGTGGCATAGTACAGGTCTGTCCCACCCATTCCTCCTGGCATATCGGAAGTGAAGTACAGCCGCTTGGCCTGCTCATCCACAAAGGGGTTCATCACCGCATAGCCTGTCGAGTCGTTGAACGGAACAGGATAGAACCCTTCCATCGTACCGTCTGCGGCCAGTTTGCTGTAGTAGATCTCTGGCTGGACTACAATGTTTTCCCGCTTCTTTACTTTGGTAATGTCTCTGGTCACTGAATAGAACAGGATCCCCTGTCCTTTGTCGTAACTCGGGTCTGAAAAATTGTAGGTGCCCGGCACGTTTGAGACCAGCTCGGTGATGTTGCCTTCGGTATCCTGCTTATACACAGAAAAATACTCCCGGCCTGTAAAATCATTTTTCTCCTCACTGAAATACTTGTTCTTCGCATCTATCCTCAAGCTTGACATTTCATCCGAATACTGGCCGCCTCTGTCAGATACGAAGTACTTGTTGCCTTCTGAGTCTATCGTGATATCAAAATCCGATCCCGCTGAGTTCAGCCCTTCCACTCCCTCGAGCTTCACTTTCTTCTTGCTCTTCAGGGTAAGCAGTTTGGCCACATCCAGACTGTCCGCAGTCACTCCCTTGGCCTGTAAGGTGCTCACTGCCTCGGCTACATGGTCTGTCAGCTGAGCTGACCTCAGGTAGTTGGCATAGTCTGCATTGGTAGCTTCATCATAGCCTACGGTAGTTTTCCACCATTCGTAAGACTTATCATAATCCCGAACAATGTCCTGGGCCTCTGAGATCTTTTTAGCTGTTTCGTAGTTGGGTTTATTGGCATAGGCCTGCTCATACACTTCCAAGGCATGGGGGTAGTTCATCAGCTCCATTTGCTTGTCCGCATAGCGAATCTTGCTCTTCTGAGCCTGAGAAACTCCTAGGGATCCAAAGATCAGGGCGGCGGTAATACTGAATATTGTAACTGTCTTTTTCATAATCAGAACCATCTTTGGTTTTTCATTACTGCTGTTCTTGGAGTGATGTAGTAACCTACCGACAGCTCATGGGAGTTGTTCTGGTAGTTGCTCAACACATTCAGGTTATGGTCATAGGCATAGCCTAACCGTAGGCGCTTGGTAGCGAAGATCTCCACTATCGCAGCCACTGCATTGCGGTTGTTCAGGTTCTCGGCAAGGTTGTCGTTCCAGATCTTGATGTTGCTCCGATACGAGCCTCCCACCCAGATCCGCTCCCCAAACAAGAACATCGCGTTCAGGTCGTAGTTCGTCGGAGCTCCTTTTACTTCTTTGATCAGAAAGCTTGGCTTGAATTTTACCTGCTCCCCAAAATCAAAGATCGCTCCGGCGGTCAGGTAGTAGTGAAAATCATGGTAGGCCAAGGCCACATCCTCTCTCTCCAGAGATTTCTTGCCGATCATGTTATACACACTGAATCCTGCATAAAAATTAGGCGTACTGAAAAACAAACCTGTATTCAAGTTCGGTGTCGTCAGGTTGATCCTACCATCAGGGATCTCTGTGTCCGGATAGTCATTCGGATCCAGCATACTCCCGTCTATAGAATACTGTGAAAAACCTGCACTCACTCCCAGACCCAACTGACTCCTCTCTCCGGTCTGAATGCGGTACGCATACGTCAGCAAGCCTCCCGTGGTCTTGGTCGGGCCCAGGTTGTCACTTAGAAACGAAACCCCAAATCCCATCGTCCCTTCGTTGGCTGATAGATCGGCTGTCACCGTGAAGGTCTCCGGTGCTCCCGGAAAATTGACCCACTGACTGCGGTAGGTGGATTGAATGTAGGCTTCCTGTTTATAGCCTGCATACCCCGGATTGATGTGCAACCCATTGAAGATATACTGGCTGAACTGCGGAAGCTGCTGTCCAAAAGTCCCTCCGGTAGCCAATAAGGCTACCAGAAAGGTCATTCCAATGATTTTAAAAGTAGTTTTCATCTGTTTACAATTTGATTTTTTATGATCAGATGGAATCTCGCCTCACCGATAATCATGCCCCTGTGTGACTTTTTAGTCGTGCTCGATTTCATATGCGCTCTATTTTCTTCCTATATAAAAGACTCTCAATTAGTCTTTGATTACCTGTATCCATCCTTTGTACTCATGGCTCTTACCTGCCTTGTCCACTGCCTTCAACACATAGAAGTAGGTACCTGCTGTCTGCCCAGGAGCATTCCAGTCGTTCTTGTAATTCTGCTGCTCCAAGACATGATCGCCGTATCTGTTCAAGATAGTAATCTCTGTGCTGACAAATATACTAATCCCTTCTATTTCAAATGTGTCGTTGTCTCCGTCATTATTTGGAGTGATCACATTCGGTATATGGAATGGCTTGATCACATTCACGTCGTCGTCCTGATTGTCCAGCTCGTCTGTGTCCTCCTCTTCGGAATCTACCACGACTACGTTGGTAATCGAACCAGCCGTCTCTGCGACGACTCTCACGCGGATCGTCAAGGTAGCATCTGCTTCAAAGGATGGTATCGTCCAGGTCAATCTGCTTCCCGTCACTGCCAGCGCAATCGCTGCGTTGCTGCTGTTGGAAGTCACTTCAGCACTTAGGTAAGTTACTCCGTTTGGTAGGTCATCTGACAACACCACATTCGTAGCCGGGGTGCCTCCAATATTGCTCAGGACTATCTCGTACTCGAATTCGTCCCCTACAAAGATCTCCTGCTCAAAGCTGGTCTTGCTCACATTCAGGTTCACCTCATCATTGAGCAATCTGAACACTACTGTCGCATCGTCCTGATTGTCCGGGAAGGCTGTCTCTCGAAGGGTATATTTCAAGGTATATTCTCGTGCCTCATTTACCCCTGGTATTAAGCTCAACTCTCCGTTATCATCAATCAATAGACCGACTACGCCATCGAGATCAGTGAACTCGAAGTCAACCAAGTCTGGATCAGGATTGGTCACTCCGTTAAGAATATCATTCTCTAGGATGTTGCCAAGTACGCCGCCGAAGCTCAAGAAGTGGGTGCCGTAGTCATCGTCGTTGGCGATGATCTCGATTCCTACATCTTCACATCTCCAGCCAAAGTCCATATCAAGATGTACTCTCGCTGTGGAAGTAACCGCTCTAGTCACCGTGTTAGCTGTTGTAAGACCACATTGCTCTTCAAATCGGACACCATTGATATCTGTCATTCGAGCTCCTGCATTTGGAAGAACCTTCACCAAACCTGTTGCTCTCATCTGTGATGCCTGCTCTCTAATAAAGGCATCATCATTGAAGCTCGCAGTGTAGTCTCCAACTTGGCTAACATTGTCTATCCGGTCTCTCCAGTATCCTAGAACACCTACAATTACCTCAGAAGAATAATTATTCGGCCCGGTTACGGTGATGTTAGCAGATTGAGCATTACCAAATCCAGCTTTGTTCAATTCGCCTTCGTTCTCAGGACCATCATATCTGCCGTCTCCGTTGAAGTCAAACCATTCCCACTCTCGAACACTGATTGGCTCGCTTCCTATTACATTCTGAGTTACTTGGTTGTCACCATTTGCATCATACCACTCGTTCTGGATACCGTCCTGATTCAAGTCATACCATACAAAGTCTCCCAACACAATGCCATCATAGCTCTCATAACCAAAGTCTTTGACTTGGAAATTACAAGCCTTTAGGCTAGTGAAGAATAAGGAACTGTTCACAGGATACAAGCCCCTAGCTGCATTCAAATTCGCATCTTGAACCTGAACCAGATACTCGCCTGGAACGAAGTCCTTGAACGTATATCTACCATCTGCTCCTGTCACTACGATCAAGATATCTCCTGGTGTGTCGCCTTGCGGAACTAGCGTTACTGGTACTCCTGAAAGCGGTTGCGTTGTCTCTGCATTGAAAATGACACCTGTAATTAATGTATCATCAATACATTCAACTACTACGATCTCTTCATCTTCATCAGTGATCTGCTCTCCATTAGCTCGAGGATCAGCTGCTCTCACCGTAGCAACATTGACGATCTGCGTTGCAATCAGATCTGCTACAGTTACCGAATACATCGTCTCAAAAGACTCAGAAGCTCCTGGTAACAATTGATCAATCACCGTTTCAAAGCCTGTCAATGGATCCACTACGCCGATATTGGTAAGTATCAAATTACCTGTATTCGTTACCGTCAAGGTATAAGCGATCTCTTCTCCTTCTTCGGACACCGTCTGCTTATCTGCTACTTTATCAATTGTCAACCCTACTCGTTGTGGAATTACGGTGATCGTACAGTCTCCCTCACAATTCGGATCGGTAACTCCTGGTCCTACTGGGGTTGGATCTGAAGATTGGTCCTCTACAGGGTATCCTCCAGGACCCTCTCCTCTTGCCGTGGCAATATTGGATACCAGTCCTTTATCGATGTCGGCTTGAGTCAAGACATAGGTCGCTGTGAAGTTGCTGTTGTTGCTTTCGCCAATACCCAGGCTAATCGCTCCGCCTTGAACAGCTACTCTATCATCTTCAATTGTGACATTCGCTAATGCTATATCACCTGTATTGATAACATTGAATGTGTAGCGTACTGTTTCTCCTACTTGAGCAAAGCCATCATTATTTGCATCTACAAACACACCGTCCTTCTCTACCCGAATACTTGGAGTCACTACCAATACGGTAACTATCGCCGTATCGCAATTCGTCGGATTCGGATTCGTACATATTCTATATTCCAGGGTATAAATACCGCTTGGTGTGCCTGGAGCAACTGATACCAAGCCAGTATTCACATCCAAGGTCAATACACCTGGGTTGCTTTCAGCTACAAGTGATATGGTCACATCGCCTGGAGTTGTTAAACCTGTCTTGCCATTCAGCTGGTCGTTGTCCAACACATTCACGATATCGCTAAAGCCTAACTCGGATACTACTGGTGTTCCGCTCATATCGTCGTCTATTGCCAATGGAGGATTTGGATTCGGATTACATGCATCAGTAGCTCCCGGGTAAGCTACCTCAGAGGAAACTTCTGGATTAATCTCAAATCTTACTGATGCACCATCTCGTACCGCTGCAAAGTTGAAGTTTCCTGCTATCCACTGACCATTCTCAAATTTCCATCCTGGCCATTGGGTAGCAAAACCTTCTGCATCCACTTCTGCTCCTGGGAATAACATCTCTCCCTGGAAACCTAAGTTCTCATATCTAGTGATTTCAACACCATTCTTATCCAACCATACCATCGTCACAGGAGTCAGACCTAAGTCTTGATCCAATAAGTCAAGATTTATTCCTTTAAGATCCCAACGGATATAAGGAGCGTCCTGAACACATAGTACTTCAATCTCATCCAAAATCAATACGATAGCTTTGGCTGTTTCACTGTCCTCATTCGAGGTCACTTCCTCCTCACCAAACTGTGCTGTAGCGTAA
The DNA here is from genome assembly GCF_039969895.1 of Algoriphagus sp. Taxonomy (GTDB): domain Bacteria; phylum Bacteroidota; class Bacteroidia; order Cytophagales; family Cyclobacteriaceae; genus Algoriphagus. Next base: position 14,637 of record NZ_JBDVMZ010000001.1, on the reverse strand, counting down.
GCTATGTTGGTAACACTCAGATTATCAATATCCTCTTGAATCACTTGGTAGGTAGCCGTGGTGCTCACACTTGCTCCAACTTCCAAATCCCCTGGGATTGAAGCAATATTGGCAATCTTGTTATCCGTAATTTGGATTGGACCTGTAAGGGTAACAGTACCCGTATTAGTCACCTTGTAACTATACGTTATCTGGTCACCTACTAACTCATACGTGTCATCACCTATAATGGACTTTTCTATTGTCAATCCAGTATTCTGAGTAAAGCAAGCTTCGGCTTTAGCTTCATCTCTTGCGATTACTTCATATTGATCAACGATTGGACCCGTTGATCCCGGAGACTGCTGTGCATCAAAGTACCTTCTTACTTCAGCAGAGGCTGTATTGGTATAGCACTTACCGTCTATCATCTCCTGCGTGATAACCACAGTGATTGGATGTACATCAAATGCTCCTGGTGCTAACTCATCAATCAACCACTGATCACCTGTTACCTCATCTTGTACATAGATATCATAAAGGGTTACGTTACCGTCATTGGCCACTTTAATCTCAAAGGTAACCTGACCTCCAAGTACGTCCTCATTGCTGGTAACCACCTTAGTAATAGCTATTGATGGGTCTTCGCACAGTGGAATCGTTAAGCTGTCCTGGTCGCGATCCTGTGTGGATGTTGTTACTACCGCAGTGTTCTCAATCATGCCTGACTCGATATCTCCCTGAGTCACTGTATAAGTCGCCTCATACGTCCAGGTCTCTGTTACATCCAGTTCACCGTCTTCGTCTGTGTCACCTCCGATGAATACTAGCTCAGACAGACCTTCCAGCTCGTCGCTTACCGCAACTCCGCTCAAGGATACATTGCCTGTATTCGTTACCGTGAAGGTGTAGGTAATTACTGTCTCGCCTGCGATCACCTCAACACAGTTCTCTTCCCCTTCGCCTGGGATCAAGTCCGCAGTCTTCTCGATGTTGATGCCTGTCTTCTGGCATAACTCGTATTCGGTCTCCGTATTGTTATCTACTGTGCTACCCGATAGGTCAAACACTCGCGTCTGTCCGAAGAAGCCTTCTGCCTCTGCCTGGTTGGTAATCAAACCAGCCTCAACATCCGCTGGAGTCACGGTGTACGTTGCCGTGTACGTCGCGCTCTCTCCTGGCTTCAACGTGCCCGCTGCACTGTTCATGCTGCTGGACTGGAACGTAATCGTTCCTAGTGTTCCCGTGCCACTGAAGCTCTCCTCGTCTATCGCAACATTCATCAAGGTTACATTACCCTGGTTCGTCACCACAAACGTGTAAGTCAACTCATCGCCTGCCTCTATACAGTCATCGCCGGTATTCGTTGGAGCTACACTCTTCACAAGTGCAATGTCGCAATCGTTTATGGTCAATTTCACAGGTACTCTCGAGCTCTTGCAACCTAAAGGTGAAACAGCTTCTGCCCAATACGTAACTGTTCCTATTGTATTCAAAGATGGGTCATTTACAACAATGCCATCAAATTCAGAATTGTACCATACAAGTGTTTGCCCTTCACTTACTTCAGCCATTGCTGTTAAAGACGTCATAGTTTCGGAGAAACATACCTCTTGGTTATCACCTACCACCGGAAGATCAACACTTTCCAAAATAACAGTAACTGTCGAAGTTGCTGCCTCAGTACATGGTGCTGTCGCTGCTACCGTGTAGGTATAGACTAAGCCTTCATTCGTCCACGTTCCGCCTGCATCAGGGGTGCCTGTCAAGGATGCAAATAATTGTGCATTCGTTGGTATCGTACCCTCACAGATGGTCAACGTGCCGTTGCCGCCTGCATCCGGGCCTTCCTGGATCGTTACTGTTACCGTTGCAGTTGCTGCCTCTGTACATGGTGCTGTCGCTGCTACCGTGTAGGTATAGACTAAGCCTTCATTCGTCCAGGTTCCACCTGCATCAGGTGTTCCTGTTAAGGATGCAAATAGTTGTGCGTTCGTTGGTGTCGTACCCTCACAGATGGTCAAGGTTCCATTGCCGCCTGCATCCGGGCCTTCCTGGATCGTTACTGTTACCGTTGCAGTCGCTGCCTCAGTACATGGTGCTGTCGCTGCTACCGTGTAGGTATAGACTAAGCCTTCATTCGTCCAGGTTCCGCCTGCATCAGGGGTGCCTGTTAAGGATGCAAATAGTTGTGCATTCGTTGGTGTCGTACCCTCACAGATGGTCAACGTGCCGTTGCCGCCTGCATCCGGGCCTTCCTGGATCGTTACTGTTACTGTAGAAGTAGCATCTGGACATAAATCACCTCCCTCTACCGTGTAAGTATAAATGTTGCCGACACTTGTCCAGATTCCTCCCTCATCAGGAGTACCTCCTAAGGCTTCAAAAAGTTGTTTATTGGTTGGAGTAGAGCTTTCACAAATTGTCAGATTGCCATCAATCCCTGCATCTGCAGAAAGTGAAACACTTATTGTGGTAGATACATTTGCAAAATCACAATTTTCTCCATTAACTGCCACAGTTACTCTATATTCAGTAGTAGCTTGAAGATTTGTAATTTGCAATCTTGTTTGATCATTATCAGAGTCAGTTGCAGCTTCCCAAGCTGAAGCTGAACCATTTACCTTTTTTTCCCATGAATAAACATAGGTAGCTCCTTGAGCAGTATTTGTCAAATCCGCAAAAAGTGTTGCACTACCTCCTTCACATACTTCATTGGGGGATGCAGTAAGTTTTACTTTGTGCTCATAAATACTTACAAGCTTTTGAGAAACAGATCTACATAAAGGGTTATTAAGGGTAGTCTGATCACCTGCAACTAAGACTCTAAATTCATAGCTTTTGGTATCATCTAATGTCACATTGGCATCTACATAAGGATTTGGGAAAGTAACGTTAGCAGAACTTGTACTTGCAATAGATTTAACACTACCAATGTTTGCCCAAGCAGCTGTGCCAGGCAGTCTATACTGAAGCTGCATGAATGTTAATGGTCCTGGGTAACGGAAAGAAGGGTTAGTCTCAATGATATTTGCGTAAAGCCCAGGATCAGACCCTGGGCAAACAGCAGCATCACCTGACAGCAATACTTCTGGTCCAATTGGAGAAAAAGAAATATCATCTATCGCCAAGTCATTACCGTATTGAGTATTGACAATATTTTCTATTTGTAATCTTACACTGCTAACCCCAGCAGGCATTGTAAAATCAAAATACAATTGCTTCCAAGTCCTTGCAGGAGAAACATCGTTATTTACTGTTGACTTAGAATCTATTAGTCCTGTGTTGGATGTACTGCTTACATAAGTATTAGCATTGTAAATTTTAAATTTGACCTTAGGTTTCTCACCGTTTTGATTATTCAAATCTTTTATCCAGACAGAAAATCTAAACTTAGTACCAGCACACAACCCATCGATCACTCTATCGAAATACAATTTCGTAGATGAATGCGCATCCACTACTAGCATATACCCAGTATAATCGCCAGAAGTGTGATCTGGCGCAGCCTCTAGATACGACTGAAAATATCCTCTTGAATCATTTACAAGGGAATAACCTCCTACTCCATTTTGCGAATTTGTAACATTAGAACCATTATAAAACACTGGCCCCCAATTACCCTGATTAACTATAGCTGGTCTTGTTCCTTGAAAACTAACACCAGGTGCTATTGAAGGGCCTACACCATTTCTATTAGTTTTATATGGATTCGTTCCCGACTCCGTCCAACGTTGAGGTGAATAAAAGTCAATTGAATTGATATAGGGTAAAGGACTGTACTTAAAATAAACGCCAGATGAAGTACCTGTCCGCTTGTCATCAAATATATGTTGAGGAGATCCATCATTTATAGTCCCGAAAGTCTCCAAAAAAACCGGATCTCCCAGCCCTTGAGAGAATACCGCCTGTTCTGACGCAAAAAATAGCAGAAGCATTAGCACTGCCTTAAAAATATTTGTCAAACCAAAATTAATTATCGCCCACTCGAAAAATCTAGTTGCTTGAGGTTGGGGACTCAATTGACAATTGGATGTACTGTCCATATCGTTATTATTTAAAATTTTTGCTTTTGTAAAACTGTCGCTATAGGAATTCTATTCTTAACCTAAACTCTTGATAACCCGAATCATACACCCATCTTTTTTCAAAATATCCACCGATGAAACATGTCTTAAATGAAAATACGGAGCATTAATTCAGGCATTTGAACATATGATTATGTCGTAAAAATACACTTTTTTGTATTTCATATCAAAATATCAGGAGTCGTTTTTTATTTGAAATGCAAATTTTATTATTCAAAATAATCAAATATTGATTTGAAAACCCAGCCCGCTTAGAAAAATGAAGTTTGTAACTCTTGTATTCAGAAGAAAAAAAAATGCCTGTTTCTTTAATAAATCAATCCACAAACACTCTCAAAGAAGCGTTAACTGAGGTTACACGGACGACAAATGATAGAATGGGGCTACGGCTCATTTTCCTTTAGGAATCTTTAGTGTATGATTTCCTCGAAATTGCCTACCTGAAAAAACTGTAGAATCGATTCTACTTTTTAAATTATTGCTCAAAAAAATTTTGAAAAACCTTACCTAATCATTATGATTATTTGCAAAGATGCCAGTCACCCTAGATTCTTTGCATATCTGTTCGGAAGACCGAAGCGGCATCAATTCTTAAGTTTACCTTACCTTTTTTTGATTTTGACTCCACACTGGAAAAAAAGCGTTCATACAAACTGAAGATTAAGCTTTTAACATGCTCACTCGGCTAGGAAATTAACTGTATTCCGTGGTTGGGAGATTTGAGCCTTTATCATTGAACTAACATCTACAGCAACTTTACCACACCATCTATCTACCACAGACCAGTATCAGTTAAAAATAAGGCCAAGGATCTCAGATTATCTCGATCAATTGAATGCAAAAAAACTCATCCCCAATTAGCTGCCTATGGAAAATCACGTGTTGTGATTAAAAAACAGGACGATCTTCATTTTCATTATCAAGAGAGAGAGTTAATTAAGTGATTCCCCAGGTCATTTTCTTTACCCAAAATACCTTCTCAGCACGTTCAAAGTACGAAAACCGGTATAGTTAAGACCTCGGTTTTAAATTAACACAATTCCATTATGCTTTGAGCTCCTTACTGGCAACAAATCGGATGAGCATAAAAAATCATGAACTAAACTTACTTTTCAAACAATGAACTTTGTTACTAAATCTCCTCAGCCTTCTATCTCCTTCACCAACTCATCATACCAATCAGCCCCGTATTTCCGAATCAATGCATCCTTCAAGAATTTATAAATCGGAACTTTGAGACTAGACCCAAGCTGGCATGCAGGATCGCAGATATGCCAACGATCATAATTTAAAGCATCAAATTGATCATATTTGGTCACACGAATCGGGTACATATGACAGCTAATAGGCTTTTTCCAGGTAATTTTACCATCCAGGTAGGCTTGCTCAATTCCGCATTTTAAGATCCCTCGATCATCGTACAATGCATAGGCACATTCCCGATTGTCACCGATGGTAGGCGTTCCTTTGTCTCCATCCTTGTCAAAAACCCAAGTTCCTTGTTTAGCAATAGCCTGACGCCCTTCTTCGGTGATGTAATCTTTGACGATTGGATAGATATCCTCGATAATCTTGGTTTCATCGTCTTCCAGCGGCGCTCCAGCATCGCCCTCCACACAGCAAGCTCCTTTACAGGCTTCAAGGTCACAGACAAAAAAATTCTCTTTTATATCATCCGAAAGAACGGTATTTCCTACTACGATCATAATCTTTTTTGTTAGCCGTCAAAGTTAAGCATTCAATAGGCAGTCCTATCGCTTATTCAACTCTTTTCTTCGAATGTACAGCCCCTTTTTCAGCTTGGCGATCAGATTACCAGCATCATCTTTTATCTCACATGGAAACTCGAACACCCCTTTCCCTTCCCTATCTACCTCTTTCTTTATCGCTGAAATCTCCTCTGGGGAAAGCTTAAAATCTGCATAGACTATCCCTCTTCCTGGTTTTACAAATTCTATACTGGCAGTCTTATCCCACACGATGTACTCTTCTCCTAGCTGTATAAGCAGGATAAACATGAAAAAGGGATCACACATGGCGAATAGTGACCCCCCAAAGGCAGTTCCCATCAAATTCCTATTATACCACCTAATCTTCAGCCTAGTCCGGAAGTAAGAAAAATCATCACTATAGTCAATCACTTTGATGCCTGAAAAAAAATAAGGTGGATACCAATTGATCAATCGTATAAGCCTCCTGAATTTTTTAGTATTCTTTTTTTCCATGGGAAAAAGATAAACCAAAAGACACAGAAAACGAATGCATTACATAAAACTAAAAGTTACCATTTAGGTTTTGCTGCACATTTTCCAAAACTGAAACCTATAAATTACCGTACTTTGCAGCGTGCAAGTCGTCTTGTCGTCTTTTCATCGTAATGATGGGAAGGAGGAAAGTCCGGGCAACATAGAGCGCCATACTTCCTAACGGGAAGGGGGCTGATTGGGAACGGTCAGTTTACAGCTAGTGCAACAGAAAATATACCGCCCATCGGCTGCAGGGCTTGCCCTGAGCTGCTCGAAGGGTAAGGGTGAAAAGGTGGGGTAAGAGCCCACCGCTTCGATGGTGACATCGAAGGCACGGCAAACCTTATGGGTTGAAAGATCAAATAGGTTCCGCGCCGGATTCAGTTCCGGGAAAAGTTGCTCGCTTTTATGCGGAATGGGTAGATCGATGGACCCCGATTGCGAAGTCGGGGCTAGATAAATGACAAGAAACTGACTCTGAAAAAAGAGGAAGAAACAGAACCCGGCTTACAGACTTGCACTTTTTTACTTTATATTGAACCCATGTCGAAAATACTGATCATCGATGACGAAAAAGTCATCCGCGCTACACTCCGCGAAATTTTAGAATATGAGAAATACTCCGTTACAGAAGCTCAGGATGGTGTGGAAGGTTTAGCCAAATTGCACGAGGACGATTATGATCTGGTTCTCTGCGATGTGAAGATGCCAAAAATGGACGGCATAGAAGTGTTGGAGAAGGCTAAAGAATTAGAGAAATCTCCGCAGTTCATCATGATTTCAGCCCACGGAAGTATAGAGACTGCCGTGGAAGCTACCAAAAAAGGAGCCTTTGATTTTATCCCCAAACCGCCAGACCTCAACCGTCTTTTGCTGACTGTCCGAAATGCCTTGGATAAAAAGGAGCTGGTAACAGAAACAAAGGTTTTGAAAAAGAAGCTTTCCAAAAAATTGGATATGGTGGGAGAATCTGCCCCTATTCTACAGGTAAAAGAAACCATAGAAAAAGTAGCTCCTACTGATGCCAGAGTACTGATCACCGGACCAAACGGAACGGGTAAGGAGCTCGTAGCACATTGGGTGCATGCCAAAAGCAACAGGTCATCCGCTCCATTTGTGGCGGTAAACTGCGCAGCTATACCTTCTGAATTAATTGAAAGTGAGCTTTTTGGACATGAAAAAGGCGCTTTCACTTCAGCTCACAAACAGCGTCAAGGGAAATTTGAACAGGCGCAGGGCGGTACGTTGTTTTTAGATGAAATCGGCGACATGTCCCTTTCAGCGCAATCCAAAGTTCTACGTGCACTTCAGGAAAACCTGATCAACAGAGTTGGTTCTGACAAGGATATCAAAGTGGACGTGCGCGTATTAGCCGCGACGAATAAGGATTTGAAAAAAGAAATTGAAGAAAATAAATTCAGGGAAGACTTGTATCACAGATTGAGTGTGATCTTGATTCAGGTACCTGCACTGAAAGACAGAAAAGAAGATATTCCTTTATTGGTCAATAAGTTTTTGGATGATCTATCCCAAGAGAATGGTGATGCAAAAAAAGGTATCAGCAAAGCTGCTCTGGCAAAACTGCAGGAATTCCCCTGGACAGGAAATATCCGTGAACTTCGAAATGTAGTGGAACGCTTGGTGATATTAGGTGAACCGGAAATTAGCCTGGAAGACATAAAAAAATACGCTGACTATTAAGTCAGCGTATTTTTTTTAGCTATTGGCGTCCTGAGAAGTAGATGCTTTTGCGTAAGCTGGGCAAGGTTTGCTTGATGCACAAGCTCCTAAAGCTAAAATCCCAATTAATAATGCTGCTGTGGCTAATTTTTTCATCTTATTGTAGTTATTCCTTTCAAATATGTTCAATTATTAATTAGATAGCAATTACTGCACCAAGAGATTGCAGCCTCTCACCTCGCTATTATCAAATCTCCCCAGCACCTCCAGCATTCCATCCGAATCTATTCTTCCCAAATCCTGAGTTTCTATAAAAGCACAGGAATGAAAATTGGCTAGATCGATCACGTTGATCCCCCCTTGTGAGCGCTTGGAACTAGCTAGAGGATCATTTACATCTCTAAGCATAACCCGCATGGAACTCGGTAGCGTATATTTCCCATTGCCTTTGGAATAAGCCTGAGACATCAGCTCGGTCATGCCATACTCGGAATGGATTGCATTTACTGAAAAAAATGGCTTAAGAATATCATGAACTTCTTCACGGATCATCTCCTTTCTTCTCCCCTTCATACCGCCAGTTTCCATTACTAGAAGATTTGGGGGTGGCAGGAATTTTTTCCCTGATTCCGCTAAATCCAGCAAAGCAAAGGTCACTCCTAGCAAAAGTATTTTGCGACTATTACCTGCTAAGAGCTCCATTTTTGCCAGTAATTCATCTTGATTATACAAGTAAAAACCAGAATGATCAGAATTGCTTTTTCTAATAAAATGATTTGCCATACTCACCAGGCTACTTCCTTTTCGCTCTAGATAAGCAGGCAAAAGTGCCAATACATGAAAATCGGCAAGTGCGCCGTAGTTGTTTTCAAAAATCTGCTGAGCATGCGAAAGGTACCATTCCTCAGACCAAATATAATGACGGCTGGTAATCATGCCCGTGGTCCCACTACTAGAAAAAAAGTCAGTAAACTCACTTGGATCAGCTGATATCACCTGATGATCTTTGAAAAACCGAATGGGTAAAAAAGGAATTTGATCCAACTTTTTTATCGATTGCGTATCTATTTTCCGAGCATCTAAATATTTCCTGTAAATTGGATTTGCCTGAGCTTGGAAGTGAAAAAGTTCTAGTGCTAGAACTTCAAAATCTTCCGATTTCAAATTACTTAGTCTAGTTGAAAAACTTTTAAAATCCTGCATCGTTTCATATTTTGCACTATCCAACCAAAGTATTGGTTTAATTTGGTGGTAAATTTACTTTCGCCCTATGCGTTTAAAAAGCTATTTAGGAATATTCTTTTTTCTGGTTGTCATTTCATCCTGTATCAACCCGCCAGATAATTTTCCTTCTGTTCCCACTATCGAATTTGAATCCTTAGAATTCGTTCCTACATCTGGAGCTGACACCTTGATCGTAAGTGTTCATTTTCAGGATGCTGAGGGAGACTTAGGCCTGTCTGCCACTGATGATGACCCACCATTTCAAGATGTGGATTTCCAGAGAAACTCTCAGGGGGATCTCATCACTTACAGCACAAGGCCTCCTGAGGCACCTTCCTACAATCCAATCGATTGGCTAGTGGATCCGATAGTAAATAATCAAATTGTAAAAGATACTGTTTGGGTAAAACAAAACCCTAATCAATTTAATATTTTCGTTAGATTCTTCATCAAAAGAAATGGCCAATTCACTGAATTTAGATGGCAAGATCCTCCCTTCTTCACCACGTTCAATGGTCGTTTTCCAAGGATTTTAACTACGGAGGAAGGCCAGGCTGTAGAGGGTGATATTCGCTACGGAATGCTCTCTTCGGGATGGCAGTCAATTTTCAGAAATGACACCATACGCATAGATGTATCTATTCAAGATCGTGCGCTCAACCGAAGTAATGAAGTTTCAAGTCCTGAAGTGACGTTGGCTCAAATTACTAGGTAGGGGTTGGGTATTGGTTGTTGGTTGTTGGTTGTTGGTTGTTGGTTGAATCATTATTGTATAAAATAAAAAAGCCCTTATTCAGGGCTTTTTTATTTTATACCTACGTCAGGTTTCTATTAAATAGCAGGATATTTTTTAGGATCGACTTCGTGCATCAGCGCATATACTTTTTCTATTACATCCTCCACGCTTGGCTTGGAGAAATAATCCCCATCAGATGAATAAGCTGGCCTGTGCGCTTGAGCGGTGATGGTTTGAGGTTCGGAATCTAGAAATTTAAATATCTCCTGACGCTCTAGCACTTGCTGCATCATAAATGCAGTACCCGCTCCTGGAACATCTTCATCAGCAAAAATCACCCGGTTCGTTTTCTTAATAGACTTCCCTACGATGCCATAAACGTCAAATGGCAACAAGGTTTGCACATCGATTACCTCAATATTTATCCCGATTTCAGCTAGTTCGGAAGCAGCTTCCATCACAATCCGACACATGGATCCATAGGTAACTAGTGTAACTTCTGTACCTTCCCGAAGAACCTCCGGCTTGCCCAAGGCTACAGTGTATTCACCCAGATTGAGCGGCATTTGCTCCTTCAGTCTATACCCATTCAGGCATTCAATTACAATGGCTGGCTCGTCCGACTTCAACAAAGCGTTATACATTCCCGCAGCCTGTGTCATATCTCTAGGCACACAAACTATCATACCGCGCAAAGTGGAAAGAATCATGCCCATAGGTGAACCTGAGTGCCAAACACCCTCTAATCTGTGACCTCTAGTACGTACAATCAATGGAGCTTTTTGACCTCCTTTGGTTCGGTAATTCAGACAAGCTACATCGTCTGATAGCATTTGAATACCATATAATAAGTAATCCAAATATTGGATTTCGGCTAGTGGTCGTAGTCCTCTAAGTGCCGTGCCTATCCCCTGGCCTATAATTGTGCATTCTCTGATACCGGTATCGGAGACTCTCAGTTCTCCGTGCTTTGACTGTAAGCCAGCAAATGCTTGATTCACATCTCCTATTTTCCCGACATCTTCACCGAATGTAAAAAAACGTGGGTCTTTTTCCAGTGTAAGATCAAAATAAGACTGAAGAATCTCTCTCCCATCGACTAATGGCGAGTTGTCATTGAATTGCGCAGGAACTTCCTCCACCTTCAACGCACTCCACTCAGTCTGACTGTATAGGTGACTATTATATCGATCAAAATTCAAATCATTCTGCTTCTCATACCAAGCTTTCAGATCAGCCTTAGCTGCTGGAGAATCCAACCTCAACGTCAATAAGGCTTTTCTCACTGCTACCATGACATCCTTTCGGATAGGATTAATGGTTTTAGAAAGTTCATCCGCCAGCTGATTGATCAGGACTTTTCTAGTACTATGATGAGCAGCAGCTTTCAGTAAAACTACAGCTTCATTCAACTCCTTTTTGATTTCGTTGGAAAAGGCAGACCAAGCCGCTTCTTTCTCTTGCTTTACAAGAGCCTTGGCTTCAGTTTCGATTTTATCCAAAGCATCTGCATTGGCGATTTTATTACTTAAAATATATTCGCGGAATTTGGCGATGCAATCCCACTCCTTTTCCCACTGTAGGCGCTTGGAATCTTTGTAGCGCTCATGCGAACCTGAAGTAGAATGTCCTTGTGGCTGAGTCAACTCGAGCACATGTATCAAAACCGGTACATGAGAAGTTCTGGCGAGTTCCCCAGCTGACGCAAAAGCATTCAGCAAGGCTTCGTAATCCCAACCTTTTACACGGATTATTTCTATTCCTTTCTGCGCATCAGATCTTTCAAAACCAGCCAAAACCTCAGAAATACTGCCCTTTGTCGTGTGATACTCATTTGGCACGGATATACCATACCCATCATCCCAAACGGACACGACCATTGGCACCTGCAAAACTCCTGCAGCATTGATGGACTCATAGAACATCCCTTCTGAGGTGGAGGCATTACCGATTGTTCCCCAGGCGACTTCGTTTCCATTCACGGAAAAAGTAGAAAGATCCTTTAGACCTTTATTTTCTCTGTAAAGTTTAGAAGCATACGCAAGCCCGAGAAGTTTGGGCATTTGAGCCGCAGTAGGAGAAATATCAGCGGCGGAATTGTATTTTTTTGTCAAGTCCTTCCAGCTACCATCTTCGTTGAGAGATCGAGTGGCGAAGTGCCCATTCATCAGTCGGCCGGCACTTGCAGGCTCGGCAGTAACGTTGGTATAGGCATAGAGCTGGGCGAAATATTGCTGAACGGTAAGTTCACCTATGGCAAACATAAACGTCTGGTCGCGATAGTAGCCTGAACGAAAATCGCCAAGCTGAAAAGCCCGAGCTAAGGCTACCTGAGCTAATTCTTTACCATCTCCAAAAATCCCAAACTTGGCTTTCCCCATGAATACTTCTTTTCGACCTACCAATGACGCATGCCTACTAATCATGGCTATTCGAAAATCTTCGAGTACAGCTTCTTTCGAAAGGTTTGGGGAATTCAAGTTTTTCGGAACTGATTGAACTTCTGACATAAAGCTTAATTTACTAAAGTTATCTGGGTTTTACTTTGCTGATTTTTAGAATCCTTCAAAAATAGCCAAATCCATTCTCTATGCAAATTTCAACAATACATTTCACCTATCAAAAATTCCGAAAGAACTCTGAATCAACTTACCAAACAGAATTAAATTTTGAATTTCAACAGAAACACAACATTAGAACACAGGATTCCAAAAACACTGAACACTATAAACCAAGCAATTAGCTTCTAGATAGATTCAAAATTTTCAATGCTTTAAAAATAATTTTTAAAATAATCTCCATGTTTAATCTCATACCCGATACATAATTTGGAATTCTCCTTATTTTCCAAAGCATACCAAATACTATTCTTTGACGTGCAAATTGATAACTCAGCACGTATTATATTTGCGCCTGAGTTTACTAAAATCCAAATTTTAAAGCCATGATAATAGGTATTCCTAAGGAAATCAAAAACAACGAAAACAGGGTGGCGCTTACACCTGCTGGAGCTCAAGAATTAATCAAAAGAGGGCATGAAGTCTATGTTCAGCATACAGCTGGTGAGGGTTCGGGTTTTCTTGATGAGTTTTATGAAGAGGCTGGTGCCAAAATTTTACCTACCATTCAGGATGTCTATGAGATCGCTGAGATGATCATGAAGGTAAAGGAGCCAATCGAAGAGGAATATGAGTTGATCAGAGAAGGTCAATTACTTTTCACCTATTTCCACTTTGCTTCTTACGAGCCGCTCACCAAAGCTATGGTGAAAAGCAAATCGATCTGCTTGGCTTACGAGACAGTAGAGAGAGCCGATAGAAGTCTTCCTCTTTTGATCCCTATGTCTGAGGTAGCCGGTAGAATGGCTGTGCAGAAAGGTGCCAATTATCTGGAAAAGCCACTAGGCGGAAGAGGTATTCTTTTAGGTGGTGTACCGGGTGTACTTCCTGCCAAAGTTTTGATTTTAGGAGCCGGTATCGTAGGTACTCAAGCTGCTTGGATGGCTGCAGGTCTAGGAGCTGATGTGACCATTATGGATGTCAATTTGCAACGTTTACGTTACTTAGCCGACGTAATGCCAGCCAATGTAAATACCATGATGTCAAATGAGTTCAACATCAGAAAATTGATTCAAAATCATGATCTGATCATTGGTTCGATTTTGATTCCAGGCGCAAAAGCTACGAAGTTGATCACTAGAGATATGTTAAAGGACATGCTTCCTGGAACTGTAATAGTAGATGTGGCAGTGGATCAAGGAGGATGTATAGAGACTAGTAGACCAACAACTCACCAAGATCCAACTTTCGTAATCGATGATGTAGTTCACTATTGCGTAGCGAATATGCCAGGAGCAGTTCCTTACACTTCAACTCTAGCATTGACAAATGCAACTCTTCCTTATGCAATTCAGATAGCAGATAAAGGTTGGAAAAAAGCAGCTCAGGAGAATGCAGAGCTTGTTTTAGGTCTGAACATCATCAATGGAGATATAGTATATCAGGCAGTTGCAGAGTCATTCGACATGGAATACACGCCGGTATCGAAATACCTAGCAGATTAAGGTTAAGTGACCTTCACTGTAGATCCCTCTGGCAAGAAAGCTGGAGGGATTTTTTTGTAAAATGATGTCGGTCTCTAAAGTGAGATTTTTGGGTTATGATTATCCGCAAAGATGCCAGTCACCTTATATTCCTTGTTTATCTGGTCGGAAGACCGATGACCGAAGCGGCCTCAATTCTTAAGTTTACCATTTGCTACATTGCTTATTCCACCTTACTGGTAGAAAAGCGGATAATCATAATTTGGGTAAAGGGTGAAGGAAGTTAAAAGCCTGTAGCATTTTTAAATACGTCCTCTTTCTTTTGGCTTGGCCCAAAAGAAACAAAAGCCCAAGTCGTGGCAATGCTTCTCCCCACTTGCCAATCGCACCCTCGCTGCCACGACCTCCCCACGCGCCTTAAGAATGCGCTTTTGTGCTAATTGGAAATGCATTTTCTATTAATTGAAAAATTTGAAGATTGAATAATTTGTGCCAGCTAACTATGTCTGGCTTCCTGAGAAGCAGGATATACGGTTTCCTGCATGTTATCCTCTTGGTTCTACTTCTTGGCTCCTAAAAGTCCCGCTAGGGACGAAATATAGGTAGCCACGGGTTTCAACCCGTGGATAAAGTGAATTCATA